>NZ_BAAGUJ010000005.1:0-682165 GCF_054781455.1 Amycolatopsis stemonae
ACGACCTGGTCGCCACCTCCAGCAACAACCCGCTGCGGAAGATCTCCGACTTCCTGCCCCAGGCCAAGGACGTCGGCCTGCACCTGGTCGTCGTGCGCCGCACCGGTGGCGCGTCCAAGGCGATGTACGACCCGATCATCGGCAAGCTCAAGGAGATCGCGGCACCGGGCATGGTCATGACAAGCAGCTCATCCAGGTGTCGTGGATCCAACCCGACTGAGCACTGAATTCAGGAGATGACCCATGACTTTTCTGGTGACCGGGACGTCCAGCGGGATCGGGCGGGCGATCGCCGTCCGGCTCGCCGAGCGCGGACACGACGTCGTCGCCGGGGTGCGGAAGATCGCCGACGCTCCGGCCCACCCCCGCATCCGGCCGGTGGCGCTCGATGTGACCGATGTGGACCGGCTGGCCGCGGTGGCGAAGGACATCGGCCCGTTGCGCGGCCTGGTCAACAACGCCGGAGTCACGGTTTCCGCTCCGGTGGAGCACATTCCGCTCGACCGGTTGCGGGCGCAGTTCGAGGTCAACGTGGTGGGAGTCGTGGCCGTGTGCCAGGCTTTCCTGCCGGCGGTCCGCGCCGGACGGGGGCGGATCGTGATGATCAGTTCCTCGAGCGGCCGGGTCGCGATCCCGCTCCTCGGCGCCTACAGCGCCTCGAAGTTCGCCGTCGAGGCGCTTTCGGACTCGTTGCGCCGGGAACTGCGGCCGTGGAACGTGCCCGTGGTGGTCGTCGAGCCCGGCAGTTTCCAGTCGCGGAACCGCGCGAGCACCGAGACCGCGGCGGAGGCCGACCGCGTGACGATGGGCGAGACCGCGGAGCGTCACTACGGTTCCGCAATGGACACGTTCCTGGAGTTCAGCAGGAAGGTGGAATCGCGTGCCGGAGCACCGGAACGGGTCGCCGCGGTCGTCGAACGCGCGCTCACGGCGAAGCGCCCGCGGCCGCGTTACCAGGTCGGGGCCGACGCGCACTCGCTGGTGGCGCTGAGCCGGGTGCTGCCGGCCCGGGCCATGGATGTGGTGCTCGCCAAGAGCTTCGGCTTGCCGCGCCGCCCGCCGAACTGATTTCCGGTGGGCCTCGCCAACCGGTCGGTCGAGTTGTAGAGTGAGCGCTACATACAGAGCTTCCCCGGGGGGACGTAACCGGCCGCCGCAACGAAGCGAGGTTTCCCTTGAACGTCCTTGAACAGGTGAAGAACTCACCGATGAGCCGCGCCCAGGTGCGAGCGGTCGCGCTGTGCCTCGTCATCAACCTGATCGACGGGTTCGACCTCCTGGTCACCTCCTACGTCGGCCCGGTGATCACCCGGCAGTGGAGCTTGTCCCCGTCGGCGGTGGGCGTGCTGCTCAGCGGCGGGCTGGCCGGCATGGCCGTCGGCGGGCTCTTCCTCGCCCCGCTGGCCGACCGCGTCGGGCGCCGCTCGCTCACCCTCGCCTGTCTCGCCCTGGCGTCGCTGGGCATGCTCGCCGCCGCGGCGGCACAGGACTTCGGCCAGTTGCTCGCCTGCCGGGTGGTGACGGGCGCGGCCGTGGGTGCGATGGCGGCCAGCCTGCCGGTGCTCACCTCCGAGTACGCGAACCACCGGCGCCGGGGACTGGTGGTCGCGCTGATCACCACCGGCTACGGCCTGGGTTCGGTGATCGCCGGAATCGCGTCGAGCGTGCTGCTGGGCGCGTTCGGCTGGCGCTCGGTCTTCGTGTTCGGCGCCCTCGTCACGGCGGTCCTCTTCGCCGTGGCCCTGCGGTTCCTGCCGGAGTCGATGGACTTCCTCGTCGCCCGCCGTCCGGCCCGGGCGCTGGACAAGCTCAACCGGATTCTCGTCTCGATGGGCCGCACCCCGGTCAGTGAGCTGCCCGCGGTGCCGTCGGCCGCGACGACGCGCAAGGTCGTCCTCGACTCGCTGTTCCGCGGAAGCAACGCGGTGCGGACCGTGCTGGTCTGGGTCGCTTTCGTCTCGGCGCAGCTGATGTTCTACTTCGCCAGTTCGTGGACGCCGAGCCTGCTGCTGAAGGCCGGGATGTCCAGCGGACAGGGCATCAGCGGAGGTGTCCTGCTGAGCCTCGGCGGCGTGACGGGCGCGGTCCTGCTGGGCCTGCTGGTCTCCAAGTTCGGCCCGCGCCGCCTGACCGCGGCCTACTTCGGCATCGGCGCCCTCACCCTCATCCTGTTCTCCTTCTCCCTCGGGACGCTGGCGATCGCCCTGGTCGTCGCGGTGCTCGTCGGGTTGTTCCTCAACGGGACGGTCACCGGGATCAACGTCATCGTGCCGGGCCTGTACCCGGCCGAAGCCCGCGCGACCGCGCTCGGCATGGCGGTCGCGGTGAGCAGGCTCGGTGCCGTCCTGGCCCCGCTGCTCGCCGGGTTCCTGCTGCAGGCGGGCTGGGCACCGGCCTCGATGTTCCGCTTCTTCGCGATCCCCGGCGTCATCGGCGCCGTCGCGACGCTCCTGCTCGCCCGGTTCGGGCGCGCCGCCCGGACCACCACGGACCGGCCGGTCGAAAGCGCGGTGGCGGACGCATGACCGAGTTCGCCCCGGACCGCACCGCCGTGCTGGTCATCGACATGCAGAACGACTTCGTCGAAGAAGGCGCGCCGCTGGAGTTCCCCGAGGGCAGGCGGGTCATCCCCGCCATCCAGCGGGCCCTGGACGCCGCGCGCGGCCGGGGCATGCCGGTCGTCTACGCCGCGCACGTCCACCGGCCCGGCGGCGTCGACCAGGGGATCCACCGCGAGCTGTATCCGCCGGTGGCCGCGGGGGATGCCCTCGTGGACGGCGAGCGCGGCGGGGAGATCCACCCCGACCTCGCGCCACGGCCGGGCGAACCGGTGGTCAAGAAGCACCGGTACAACTCCTTCTACGCCACCGACCTGGAGATCATCCTGCGCGGACTCGGTGTCGAGACGGTGGTCCTCACCGGGATGACGACGGAGTGCTGCGTGTTAGGCACGGCCCGCGGCGCCCTGGAACGCGGGTTCCGGTCGGTGGTGCTGTCCGACGCGTGCGCGTCCTGCGACTACCCGGACCTCGGGGCCGGTCCCATGTCCGCGGCCGAAATGCACCTGGCTGCCCTGCGGGTGATGGCGCTGACTTCGTCACGGCTGCTCGGCACCGACGAGTTCCTGTCGCGGCTGCCGTGACCGGCGACCCGACGTACGATCCACAAAGGAGGACGGACGTGCCTGCCCTGGTGTTGCTGCACGGCGGCGGGCCCGGCGTGGACGCCGCGAGCAACTGGGCGAGCGTGTGGGCCGGGTTCGACGGCGGGTTCCGCTGCCTGGCGCCCGACTTGCTCGGGTTCGGCACGCAGATCGCCGGGTCCGGCGGGCTCACCGGGCCTCGGGCGTGGGCACTCGCCCGCGCCCGGCAGGTCCTCGACCTCCTCGACCGCCACGGGCTGGACCGCGTGCACGTGGTCGGCAACTCCGCCGCGGGCGGGGCCGCGGCGCTGGCCCTGCTGTCCGTGGCACCCGATCGGGTCGAGCGCGCGGTCGTCATGGGCGGGGCGGGCACGGGCCCGATGCCCACGACGGTTCCCTTCTACGACAACCCGACCCGCAGGTCCATGCGGGCCACCCTCGGCCGGCTGGTCGCCGACGAGAGCGTCCACGAAGGACTCCTCGATGAACTGACCGAGCTTCGGCTCAAGCAAGCCCTGCGCCCGGGCGCGGAGGCGGCGTTCCGCTCGATGTTCGCCGACGTCGTGGGCGGCCCGCCGCCGGTCGACCTCACCAAGATCACCGCGCCCGTGCTCGCCCTGCACGGCGAGCGCGACCGGGTCCAGCCGGTCGCGGTCTCCGAGCGTCTGGCCGACGTGCTGCCCCACGGGCGCCTGCACGTCGTGGCCGGCGCCGGGCACTGGATCCACGTCGACCGGCCGGACGAGTTCACCAAGCTGGTAGGGGAGTTCCTGAGCGCATGACCGGAATCCTGATCGTCGGCGCCGGTCCCGCCGGCCTGACCCTCGCCATCGACCTCGCCCAGCGCGGCGTGCCCTGCCACGTCGTCGAGGCGACCGGCGAGCGGCCCGTCAACCCGCGGTGCAACACGACGTCCGCGCGCTCGATGGAGATCTTCCGGCGGCTCGGGCTGGCCGGCGAGATCCGCCGGGCCGGGCTGCCCGGGGACTACCCGACGTCGATCCAGTACCGGACGACGCTGGACGGCGAGGCGATCTACCGCATCGACCTGCCGTCCGCGCAAGACGTCCTGGCGGGCGTGGGCCAAGACGGCTGGCCCACCCCGGAACCGCAGCACCGGATCTCCCAGATGTACCTCGAACCCATTCTGGAGAACCACGCGCGCAAGCTCCCCGGCCTGACCCTCGAACGCGGCACCCGGCTGGTGGAACTGCGGCAGCATGACGACCACGTCGAGGCCGTCGTGGAGTCCGGCGGCCAGACGCGCACCCGGCGGTACGCCTACGTCGTCGGCTGCGACGGCGCCCACAGCACCGTCCGGCGCCGGCTGGGCATCCGGTACGAAGGCGTCGACGCGATCCAGCGGTTCGTGTCGACCTTCGTCCGCTCGCCCGAGCTGGGCCGGCTCGCCGCGAAGGACCGGGCCTGGACGTACTGGACCTACGGCCGCCGGATCGCGTCGCTGATCGCCATCGACGGCCAGGAACTGTGGCTCAACCACGTCGCCTTCCCACCCGATCACGACACCGAGGGCGAGGACCCGGAACAGCTGCTGCGGGAGTCGGTGGGCCGGCCGGTCGAGCACGAGGTGCTCGGCGTGGTCCGCTGGACCGGACGTCGGCTGGTCGCCCAGCGGTACCGCACCGGTCGCGTGTTCCTGGCCGGGGACGCCGCCCACATCTGGATCCCCGTCGGCGGGTTCGGGATGAACGCGGGCATCCAGGACGCGGCGACGCTGGGCTGGATGCTCGCCGCCGTCCACCACGGGTGGGCGCCCCCGGAACTGCTGGACGCCTACGAACTCGAGCGCAAGCCGGTCGGCGAGCAGTTCGCCGCCGCGGTGGGCGCGCAGGCCCGGACATCGTTCGCGGACGTCTCGCCGGACATCCACCTGGCCGGGCCCGAAGGCGAGCGGGCCCGCGCGGAGCTCGCCGCGCGGCTGGCCGAGACCGAGCCACGGCGGTACTCGCCCGACGGCTTCAGCTTCGGCTACCACTACGCGGGCTCGCCGCTGGTGCTCGGCGGCGAGGACCACGCCGAGATCACCATGGGCGGCTACCAGGATCGCGCGCGGCCCGGGTTCCGGCTGCCGCACGTCCGGCTCGACGACGGCCGGCCGGTGTTCGACGTCCTCGGCTCCGGCTTCACCCTGCTGCGCACGGACCCGGGCGCCGCCGTGACGCCGTGGACCCTCGCCGCCCGCGACCTCGCGATCCCGCTCACCGTCGTCGACGTGCCCGGCCGGTACCCCGCCGAGCTGCTGCTCGTGCGCCCGGACCAGCACGTCGCCTGGATGGGCGGCGCCGAGGCCAGTCCCGGCGAGGTCCTCCAGACAGCCACCGCCCGGCGGTAACGGACACCAGGAGATACGCAATGCCATACGCACTGGGCATCGACGTCGGCGGCACGTTCACCGACGCGGTCGCCTCCGACGGCGCCGGGCGGATCGTGTCGGCCAAGACGCCGACGACCCCGCCGAACCGCGAGGCCGGCGTCCTGCGCGCGATCGAGGACCTCGCCGCCGAGCTCGGCATCGGCGTCGGCGAGCTGCTGTCGCAGACCGACTACATCGCCCACGGCACGACGGCGTCGATCAACGCCCTGGTGCAGGGCCAGGTCGCCGACGTCGGGCTGATCGCCACGCAGGGCCACCGGGACGCGATCTACATCATGAACGCCGAAGGCCGCACCCTCGGCCGCTCGGCCCACGAAATCCAGGACACGCTGCGGCAGCGCAAGCCCGCGCCGCTGATCCCGAAGTACCGGGCCCTGGAGGTCACCGAGCGGATCGACCACGCCGGGAAGGTCCTGGTGCCCCTCGACGAAGCCGAGGTCCGCCGGGTCGCACAGTCCCTGGTGGACCAAGGGGTCGAGGCGATCGCGGTCTGTCTGCTGTGGTCGTTCAAGAACGGTGTCCACGAGCAGCGCGTCCGCGAGCTGGTGCACGAGATCGCGCCGGACATGTACGTCACGCTGTCCTCGGAGGTCAGTCCGCGCATCCGCGAGTTCGCGCGGACGTCCACGACGATCATGAACGCCCAGGTCGGCCCGCGGCTGCGGACTTACCTGCTGCCGCTGCAGAAGCAGCTGGAGGACGGCGGGCTCAAGGGGCCGCTGCTGGTCATGCAGAGCGAAGGCGGCACGATCACCGCCGACCGCGCGCCGGAGCACGCCATCACCACGGTGGGGTCCGTGCTGTCCGGCGGGGTGATCGGCGGGCTGCGCCTGGCCGAACAGCTGGGGCACCGCAACGTCATCACCACCGACGTCGGCGGCACGACGTTCCTCGCGGGACTGATCGTCGACGGCGAGCCGGTGATGGCGCCGGGCTCCATCGTCAACCAGTTCCCGATCAACGCGGCGACGATCCGCGTGCACACCATCGGGTCCGGCGGCGGCGCGCTCGCGTCGGTCGACGAGGGCGGCAACCTGCGGCTGGGTCCGCAGAGCGCCGAAGCGGTCCCCGGCCCGGCCTGCTACGGCAACGGCGGCACCCGGCCCACGAACACCGACGCCAACCTCGTGCTCGGCATCCTCAGCGAGCGCGGGCTGCTCGGCGGCCGCAAGCCGCTGCGGCTCGACCTGGCCCGGGAGGCGATCCGCGAGCACGTCGCCGAACCGCTCGGCCTCACCGTCGAGGAAGCCGCCATCGCGATTCACGAGGTGCAGAACGCCCAGGCGGGCGACCTGCTGCGCCGGTCGGTCGTGCAGGCCGGCTACGACCCGCGGGACTTCGTCGCCTATGCGTTCGGGGGAGCGGGGCCCGCGCACTGCGCCGGGTACTGCCAGGACCTCGGCGTGAGCGAGGTCGTCGTGCCGCTCGGGCCGGTCGCGTCCGCCTTCTCGGCCTACGGGCTCGCGGCCTCGGACGTCGCGTTGAGCACGGAGCTGTCCGACCCGTCCGCCTTCCCGGTCGGTCCCGCGGTGCTCGAGTCCCACTTCGCGCGGTTGGAAGCCGATCTGCAGCGCGCGCTGGACCGGCAGAAGGTGAAGTTCCAGGACGTCTCGCTGCACCGCGAGATCGACCTGCGGTACTCCATGCAGGTCACCGAACTCGCCACGGCCGTCCCGGACGCGCAGTTCACCGAGCGCACCGGCGACGAGATCCTCGAGCGCTTCGAGGAGCAGTACGAGCGCATCAACGGCAGCGGCGCCGGTTACCGCGAGGCCGGCGTGCAGGCGATCACCTACCGGATGCGGGCCAAGGCCGGTCTCGGCTTCCCGATCGCGTTGCCGGAAATCCCGGTCGCTTCCGACTCGGATCCGCGGGAGGCCCTGCTCGGCGAACGCTCGGTCTGCCTCGACTCACAGACCGGCTACGTGCTGACTCCCATTTACGACTACGCGCGGCTGCGCGCGGGCCACGAGCTCGTCGGCCCGGCCATTGTGGACGTCCCGACCACGGTGGTCGTGGTCCCCGCCGGGGTCACCGGCCGCGTCGACCGCCTCGGCAACCTCGTGCTGCGCTACCAGTGAGGAAACCATGACTTCGAAAATTCCCGGTGCGGACGAGTTCACCAGCCGCCCGATGCCGCGTGAAGAGCTGCTGCGGCAGATCTCGCCTTCCTTGCCGCTGCACCAGGTCGGCGACGCCGACGTCGACGCGCTGACCTACGAAGTCGTGCGGCACCGGCTCTGGGCGATCACCCAGGAGATGGGGGAGACGCTGCGGCGGATGTCGGGCTCGCACGTCGTCACCGAGTCCAACGACTTCAACTTCTCCATCTGCGACGAGCTCGGCGAGCAGGTCCAGGTCGGCACGTACAACATCGGCCTGATCGGCTCGATGGACCTGGCCATCACCTGGACGCTGCGCAACCGCAGCGACAACCCCGGCATCGCCGAGGGCGACATGTTCCTGTGCAACGACCCCTGGATCGGCGGCGGCCTGCACCAGAACGACGCCGCGATCCTGGCGCCGATCTTCCACGACGGCAAGCTCTTCGGCTGGACGACGGCGATCGCGCACCAGGTCGACCTCGGCGGACCGCGGCCGGGTTCGTTCAGCCCGTCCGCGCAGGACGTCTTCGGCGAGGCCGTCCCGACGCCGCCGATGAAGGTGGTCCGCGGCGGCGTGCTGCAGCGCGACATCGCCGACGCGTGGGTCCGCCGCTCGCGGCTGCCGCACCTGGTGGGCCTCGACCTGCGCGCCAAGATCGCCGCCAACAAGAACGCGGCCGAGCAGATCCTGCGGCTCATCACCAAGTACGGCGCCGACACGGTCAAGTCGGTGATGCGCCGGATGATGGACGACGCCGAACGCCGGTTGCGCGCGAAGCTCGAAACGCTGCCCGACGGGACCTGGTCCGCGGTCGGCTACCAGGAGCAGTCGCGGACGGGTGACCGCGGCCTGCACGCGATCAAGGTCGCGATGACGAAGGAAGCCGACAAGCTCGTCTTCGACTTCCGCGGCACCGCGGAACAGACCGGCATCATCAACTGCCCCTACCCGGGCCTGCGCGCGGGGATCGTGTTCACGATGCTTCCGTTGCTGGCGGGGGACATCCCGTGGGCGGCGGGCGGGCTGATGCGCTGCTTCGAGATCATCACCGACGAGGACACCATCACCAACGCGTCCTTCCCGGCCGCGGTGGGCAAGGGACCGTTCGGCCCGGCCTGGGGTTCGGGCAACCTGGTCGCCGAGGTGCTGGCTAAGATGCTGGACGCGGAACCGGATCACCGCACCGACGTGCAGTCGATCTGCAACGGCACCACGGACCTCTGCGTGGTGTCCGGAGTGGACGTTCGCGGCGGGGGCGGCAAGGGGTTCGTGTCACCCATCTTCGACGTGATGGCGGGCGGTTACGGCGCGCAGGTGTACCACGACGGCGTCGACACCGGCGGCCGGTTGATCATCCCCGCCGCGCGGGCGCCGGACGTCGAGATGACCGAGTACCTCTACCCGCTCGTCGCGCTGTGGCGGCGCGAGCAGACCGACTCCGGCGGGCCGGGGCGGCAGCGGGGCGGGATGAGCGGCTCGGTCTGCTACGTCCAGCACCCCGACCAGACGGGGACCCTGTCACTGGTCGTCTCCGGGACCGGCAAGGTCGCGAACCAGAACGTCGGCCTGGCCGGGGGTTATCCCGGCAACTCCCAGCTCGACCTCGTCGTGCGCGGGATCCGCGAACCCCAGCTCGCCCAGGCCGTCACCATCCCCGCCGACCTGGGCGAGCTGGGCGGGGAGATCGAGGTGCTGCCCTGCGAGGGGGAGTCGGACCTCGGGCCAGGGGACGCGCTCTACCTGCACTGGCAGGCCGGGGGCGGCTACGGCGACCCGCTGCTGCGCTCGCCCGAGAGCGTCCGCGACGACGTCGCGCAGGTCCGGGTGTCGGCCGAGGCCGCGCGGGACGTCTACGGCGTCGTGCTCCGCGCCGGCGAGGTGGACGTGACCGCGACCGGCGAGGTGCGCGAGAAACTGCGACGCCGCCGTTCGCCCGGTGCCGCCCTGGAGCCGATCGGCACCCCGGACCTGGGGGAGGTGCGCCGGCTCGACGACAACCTGGTGGTACTGGCCAGTGGAACGGTGGCCTGTGTCCACTGTGGAACCGAGATCGGGCCCCTGGAAGGGGGCGCGTACGTCGCTTCGCTGGCCCGCCGGGACGCGGCGCCGACCGAAGCGGGGCCGCACATCTGGCACGACCCGCTCGAGTACGTCGACGCGGAAGTCGTGTTCCGCCAGCTGTTCTGCCCGGGCTGCCTGACCGCCGTGCATTCGCGGGTGGTGCCGGTGGACCACCCGCTGCCGGCCGACGATTACCGCCGCTGGGCCTGACGTAAGACTTCGGATAGAACGTTCGGTCTTGACACTGAGCGAGCTGGCGGCCATGCTGAGGTGAGATAGAACGTTCGGTCTTGCGAAAGGGATCATGGTGACTACTGTCGACTCGCCCGCCGTAGGTGGGTTCGCTCCGGCGCTGCGCCGGTTGTACTTCGTGCGGTTCGCGTTCGCCATCGTGTGGGCGGTCTTGGTGTTCCTGACCACCAAGTCGGGTCTGGGGGCGGCCGGGGTCGCCTTGGTCGTCGTCTACCCGCTGTTCGACGTCGGGGCGGCCATCGTGGACGCCCGGTCGGCGAAGGGGAACGGTTCGGTCACCGGGCTGTACGTGAACATGGCGATCAGCCTGCTCGCCACCATCGGCATCGGCGTCGCCGCCGCGTCGGGCATCCCGGCGGTGCTGCGGGTGTGGGGTGCCTGGGCGATCGTGGCCGGGCTGGTCCAGCTGGTCGTCGGCCTTTCCCGCCGCAGGATGGGCGGCCAGTGGCCGATGATCCTCAGTGGCGGTATCTCGGTGCTGGCCGGGGCCAACTTCGTCATCAGCGCCTCCGCGGCGAACCCCGCGCTGTCCAGTGTGGCCGGTTACGCCGTGCTCGGCGGCATCTTCTTCCTCGTCTCGGCGATCCGGCTCGGCCGCGCCGCGAAGGGGAATTGACATGTCGACCTACGACGTCGTCGTCATCGGGGCCGGCCCGGTCGGGGAGAACGTGGCCGACCGGGTGGTGCAGGGCGGCCTGACCGCCGCGATCGTCGAGCGGGAACTGGTCGGCGGTGAGTGCTCCTACTGGGCGTGCATGCCGACCAAGGCCCTGCTGCGCAGTGGCGCGGCTCTGCGCGCCGCCCGGCAGGTGCCCGGTGCGCGGGAAGCCGTCACCGGCGACCTGGACGTGGCCGCGGTGCTGCGCCGTCGCGACTCCTTTGCTTCGAACTGGAACGACGAGGGCCAGGTGTCCTGGCTCGACTCGGTCGGTGTCCCACTGCTGCGCGGACACGGCCGGATCGCCGGCGAGCGGGTCGTCGAGGTGACCGCCGCCGACGGCACCACCACGACGGTGACCGCGCGGCACGCCGTCGTCGTCGCCACCGGCAGCGGCGCGCTGGTCCCGGACATCGAGGGGCTGCGCGACGCGAAGCCGTGGACGAGCCGCGAAACCGTTGCGGCGAAAGAGGTCCCGGCCCGCCTCGCCATCATCGGCGGCGGGGTGGTGGCCTCGGAGATGGCGACCGCGTTCAGCCAGCTGGGCTCGTCGGTGACGATGCTGGCCCGCGACGGCGTGCTGCACCTGAACGAGCCGTTCGTCGGTGAGCACGTGACGGCGTCGTTGCAGGACAAGGGAGTTTCGGTCCGCGTCGGCGCCGAAGCCGGGTCCGTCAAGCGCAATGACGACGGCACGGTCTCGATCACGCTCACCGACGGCGAGCAGATCGAAGCCGACGAACTGCTCGTCGCGATCGGTCGCACGCCGAACACCCAGGACCTCGGACTGGAGCACGTCGGCCTGAAGCCGGGGTCCTGGCTGACGGTCGACGACACGATGCGGGTCAACGACTGGCTGTACGCGGCCGGTGATGTGAACCGCCGCGTTCTGCTTACGCACCAGGGAAAGTACCAGGCCCGCGTGGTGGGCGACGTGATCGTGGCCCGCGCGAAGGGCGAGCCGGTCGACGACGCTCCGTGGGGCAGGCACGCGGCCACCGCCGACGAGCGCGCGGTGCCGCAGGTGGTCTTCACCGAGCCGGAAGTCGCGTCGGTGGGCCTGACCGCGGCCAAGGCCGAGGCCGCCGGGCTGCGCACCCGCGTCGTCGACTACGACCTGGCCGCCACCGCCGGGTCCTCCCTGCACGCCGAGGGCTACCGCGGCCACGCCCGGATGGTCGTCGACGAGGACCGCAAGGTGCTCGTCGGCTTCACCCTCGTCGGCCCGGACGTCGCGGAGATGATCCACGCGGCGACGATCGCGATCGCCGGCGAGGTGCCGATCGACCGGCTCTGGCACGCGGTCCCGGCTTTCCCCACCGTCAGCGAAGTGTGGCTGCGGCTGCTCGAAGCCTACGGCCGCTGACCCACCCGGCCGGTGCCCGGCCCCGCCGCGACCCGGCGGGGCACCGGCACACCTTCCGCCTGGAGAATCATGAAACTGCACGGAGCCACCGCCCTCGTCACGGGTGCCGGCGGTGGTGGGCACGGCCGCCACTTCGTCGAGCAGCTGATCGAACGGGGCGCCGCGAAGGTGTACGCCACCGCGCGCCGCCCGGAGCTCGTCGAGCTCCCGGGAGCGGAGGTGCTGCGGCTCGACATCTCGGATCCCGCGTCGGTCGCCGCCGCGGCGGCCCGCGCCGGCGACGTCGATCTGCTCGTGAACAACGCCGCGGTATCGCCGGGAGTGAATCTCGTCGACGGCGACCTGGACACGATCCGCGCCACGATGGACACCAACTTCTACGGCACCCTCGCCATGGCGCGGGCCTTCGCTCCCGTCCTCGCCGGCAACGGTGGTGGCGCCATCCTCAACGTCCTGTCGGTCATGGCCTGGACGAGCTACGACGGTGCGAACGCCTACGCCGCCAGCAAGGCCGCCCAGTGGGGGCTCACCAACGCGCTCCGCCTCGAGCTGGCCGGCCAGGGGACCCTGGTGAGCACGGTGATGATCGGCATGGCCGCGACTCCGACGATGAAGGCCTACGCGGAGACCACCCTCGGAGCCGGGACGCTGCCGGAGGGGCTCCTCAGCGACCCGGCGGACAACGTCGGGGCCGCGCTCGACGGAATCGAAGCCGGAGAGATCGAGATCCTCGCCGACGCGATGGCGATCGAGGCCAAGGCCGCCCTCGCCGGCGCGCCCCGCTCGTTCGACCCGTTCGCCGGGATGCCGTGAGAGCACGCTGCGAGGCCTACCCCCGACATGAGGATGGCCCGTCCACCGGAGCCTGGTGGACGGGCCATCGCCCGCACAGGGTCGACGCGCCCGGTTCGCCTCTCGGCAAGTGGCGCGACGCGGCTCCAGCCGAACGGAATTCCGCGAGGGCAAAGGGGTGAGCCCGGGGGACACGCGACGCATCGACCAGTGGGTGCAACCGGCCGGGACAAGCGGCTATTCCCGCCCTGGCAGGGGCGTTGGGGACTTGGATCCGTTCGGATCCTGCGCTCATGCACCGCGAGACGCGGCGCTGCGGTGCAGGAGGTCGGCGAACGCCTGGGCGGCGTGCGTCAGTGCGTGGTCGGTCAACCGGACGAGGAGGATCCGGCGCACGGCTGTGCGCGGCCGCAAGGGCAGGACCTTGACGCCGGGGCGGACGCCGTCCAGGGCCAGGGTCGGGGCGAGCGCGACCCCGATGCCGGCGGCGACCATGGCCTGGGCCTCCTGGTAGTCGTGGGCCTCGTAGGCGATCTGGGGTTCGAAGCCGACGGCGCGGCAGCTGCGGGTCAGCGCCTCGGCCACCGGGTGGTTCTCGGCGCGCGTGATCCAGGCGTCGCCGGCGAGCTGGGCGAGCGAGGCGCTTCGGCGGTGGGCGAGCGGGTGCCGGTCACTCACCAGGAGCGCGGGCGGGTCGTCGAGCAGCGGGATGACGGTGGCGTCGTCCCGGTCGACGCGGCACCAGTCGTAGTCCCACATCAGGGACAGCTCGATCTCGCGGTTCTCCAGCATCCGCCACAACCCGGCGAGGCGGCTGCCGCGCACGGTGAGCCGGACATCCGGGTGTGCTTCCTTGAAGGCGATCACCGCCGGCGGGAGCAGGGAGGCGCCGACAGTCGGGAACGTGCCGACCCGCAGCGTGCCCGCGCGCAACCCGGCGAAGTCGGCGAGCTCGTTCTCGGCCGCGGTGAGTTCGCGCTCGATGCGCTCCGCCCGCTCCACGAGCGCGCGGCCGGCGTCGGTGAGCGTGACGCCGCGGGCGTGACGTTCCAGCAGCGGCTGGCGGGCCTCGGCCTCCAGGCGGCTGACCTGCTGCGATACCGCTGACGGGGTGTAGTTGAGCGCACGGGCGGTCGCGGTCACCGAGCCGTGCCGGGACACCTCGGCCAGCAGGAGCACCCGTCGGACGTCCAGCATCGCCGCACCGCCACCGTTCACTTCAGGTTAATGCCCCTGCAGATTTCCGAGATTGTACTTCACGCTCCGGTCATCGATGGTGGAACGCACCGGCGGACAGGAGGTCCGCCCGAATCCCCAGAGGAGTCCGCCGTGCTGAGTCTGCGGGGTGAAATGATCCGCGGAGGAACCAGCAAGTGCTGGATTTTCGGCCACGACGACGTCGCCGCGGCCGAGGTGGATGTCGATGTCCTGCTGCGCGCGGCGTTCAACGCGGCCGACCCCCGGCAGATCGACGGTGTCGGCGGCGCTTCCTCGACCACGTCCAAGGCCGCGATCGTGCGGACCTCGGCCGAACCGGGTACCGACATCGAGTACGCCTTCGCGCAGGTGGGCATCGGCGACGAGCGGGTCGAATGGGCCGGCAACTGCGGCAACTGCGCCACCGCGGTGGCGCTCTACGCGGTCCACCACGGCCTCGTCACCCTCGGCACGCCGAGCACCACCGTCCGGATGGTCAACGCCAACACCGGCGCGCGGCTCACCGGCACCATCCCGACGCCCGGCGGCGTCGCGCCGGACGAAGGCGAGGCAACGGTGCCCGGAACCGCGGCACGCGGGGTGCCGGTGCTGCTGGGCTTCGAGGACCCGGCAGGCTCGACGACCGGTGCCGCGCTGCCCACCGGCCGCCCGATCGACACCCTGGCGGGACCGGATAGCGCCTTCGAAGTGTCGCTTGTGGACGCCGGGGCGCCGGCCGCGCTGTTCGAGGCCAAGGCTTTCGGCCTCGACGGCTCCGAGCCCTTGGCGCGCTTCGCGGACGCGGTGCCCGTGCTGACGCCGCTGCGCCGGGAGGCGGCGCTCGCCATGGGACTGGCCCGGCCGGGCGACCCGGTCAGCCACGCCGTGCCCAAGGTCGGTGTCGTCGCGCCTCCGGTCGCCTACCGCACGACCCACGGCATCGAGGTCGACGCGGATTCCTACGACCTGGCCGTGCGCATGGTCTCCATGCACGCGCCCCACCCGGCGATCGGCCTGACCTCCGCGGTCGCGCTGACCACCGCCGCCGCCACCCCCGGCACCCTCGCCCACCGCGCTGCCCGGCCGACCGCCGGCGGCACACTGCGCCTCGGCACACCCGCCGGCGTGCTCACCACCCGGATGGTGCCCGGGGACTCCCCGTCGTCGGCCACGGTGCTGCTGCGGCGGGCCGCCCGGCGCATCGCTCGCGCGGAACTCCACGTTCCGGTCCCCGCGCCGCTGTAGAAAGGAAACCGCCATGCGCCGCAACGCCGCCGCCATGGGCCCTGTCCCTCCCCCCTCCGGTAGCCGCGTCCGGCGGCTGCTGTCCCACCTCTACGTCCAGTGCCTGGTCGGGGTGCTGCTCGGCGCCGCCGTGGGCTGGTTGTGGCCCTCGTTCGGTGCCGGGCTCAAGCCGCTCGGGGACGCATTCATCGCACTGGTCAAGATGATGATCGCGCCGATCATCTTCTGCACGGTCGTGCACGGGATCGCCACGATGGGCAACGCCCGCGCCGTCGGCCGGGTCAGCGTGAAGGCGTTGATCTACTTCGAGGTCCTGACCACGATCGCCCTCGTGATCGGGCTGGTCGTGGTCAACTTCGTCCGGCCCGGCAGCGGCCTGCACGTCGACGTCTCCACGCTGTCCACCCAGCACCTGCCGGCGGTCACCGCCCAGACCCACGAGAGTTTCGCCGACTTCCTGCTCGGCACCATCCCGGCGACCCTGGTGAGTGCGTTGACCGGCAAGGAGATCCTGCCGGTGCTGCTGGTCTCCGTCCTGTTCGGGTTCGGCCTGCACGCCTCCGGTGAGGCCGGCGCGGGCGTGGCCCGCGGGGTCGAGAAGTTCTCCGGCGTGCTGTTCACGATCATCCGGTGGGTCATGCGGCTGGCCCCGATCGGCGCCTTCGGCTCGATGGCCTTCACCATCGGCAACTACGGGCTGGGCACGCTGCGCCACCTCGCGCTGCTGGTCGGGTCCTTCTGGGCGACGTCGCTGGTGTTCGTCCTGCTCGTCCTCGGCTCGGTCATGCGGCTCAACGGGCTCCGGCTGCTGCCGTTCCTGCGGTACATCAAGGAAGAGCTGCTCATCGTCCTGGGCACGTCGTCCACCGAGCCGGTCCTGCCGCGCATGATGGCCAAACTGGAGCACGCCGGCGCGGCGAAGCCGGTCGTCGGCATCACCCTGCCCGCGGGGTACTCCTTCAACCTCGACGGCACGGCGATCTACCTGACCATGGGTGGCGTCTTCCTCGCCCAGGCCCTCGGCATCCACCTCGGCTTCGTCCAGCAGCTGACCATGCTCGCGGTCATGCTCCTGACGTCGAAGGGTGCCGCGGGGGTCACCGGCTCCGGGTTCGTCGCACTGGCCGCCACGCTCAGCGCCATCCCGCACGTACCGGTCGCCGCGCTCGCCCTCATCTTCGGCATCGACCGGTTCATGTCCGAGGCCCGGGCGCTGACCAGCTTGGTCGGCAACGGCGTCGCGACGCTGGCCGTCGCGCGCTGGGACAACCAGCTCGATGTCGCGCGCGCACGGGCGGTCCTGCGTGGCGAGGTGCCGTTCGTGCCCGCTCCGGCCGTGGCGGCACCCCCGAGCCCGGTGCGCGAGCCGGTGCCCGTGGGTCGCTGACGTCGCCGGGGCTCACGGGTCCGCGCCGAGCGGCTCGTGAGCCCGGTCGCCGTCCATCGGACGCCCATCCGGCGGCGATCCCGCGTCCATGTTCGGAAAGTACGACTGAGACGTGGCAGGACCGGCGAAGTATCCGAACATCAGCGTCGAGGTGCACGAGCTCGACGGGGTCCGGGTGCTGACCGTCGCCGGAGACCTGAACACGAACACAGTTCGCGTGGTGCACGAACACCTCGACGAAGTCTTCGCCGCGGACACGTCGGCGATCATCGCGGACTTCAGCGGCGTGACGATCCTCGCCGCGACCGGCCTGCGTGCGCTCGAGGCGCTGCAGCGGCGGGCGGCCGCGTCGAGCACCGTCTTCAGCGTGGTCGTCGCCGATCCCTTCGCCGACCTGCTCAGGTTCCTCGAGCTGCCCGGCGGGCTTCGCGTGCACTCCACCCTGGCCGCCGCGCTCGCGCCGGACGAGCCGGCGTCGGCCTGCTGAGAAGGGGCTCACGTCGGGCAAACCCGATCCACCGCGTCTTCGTCGTGCACAGCGGCTTCATCGGGGTCGCCGAATGCCGCGAAAGCGAAGCGCAGCCGACGGCCGCCACCTGCAGATGTGGACGACCCGATCGAAGCCGTGGGCGACCTCCAGGACTGTCAAGGCCGAAGGGGCTTCGACGGCCGTCGCGGTCGCGGATTCGGTGCACCCGGGTGCACCACGGTGAGGGTCGCGGGGCCGACCCGCAGGACTCCGTCGTCCAGCGGGGCGCAGCGCACGCCGCCGCGCCCGCGCAGCCCGCGGAACGCGCCGGGCGCCAGCACCACGTCCATCCAGGCGCACGGGTGGGCCGGGCGGTAGGCCTGGAACCGGACTTCGCCCGCGCCGGAGTCGAGGCCGAAGACGGCGCCGGTTCCGGCCAGCTCGTCTACGGGAAACCCGCGCACGACGATGTTGCGTCGCGGCAGGTGCGGGTCCGGCACGGCGGCGAGGCCGAGGTCGCTCGCGAGCACGTCGAGCGACTCGGCGGCGAAGAGGGTGACGGCGGCCCGGCGGTGGGCGGCCTGGTTGAAGTACCGGTCACCGACGAGCCCGAGCCCGGCGCGCACGGTCACCTCGGCGCGCTCGACGGGTTTCGGGTCGGGCCGCGGGCCGTCCGCCGGACGGCCTTCGAAGGCGTGCTCGGAGGAGACCTGCAGCGCGACGATCTCCACCGGGGTCTCGTGCGGTTCCTGCATGGCTCTCCTCGAACGCGCCGGTGACCTCACTTGCCGTCGGTGTCGTTGGTGAACAGGGTGCGGTAGTCGCCGTAGCCCGCCTCGTCCAGGTCGTCGAGGTGGACGAACCGCAACGACGCGGAGTTGATGCAGTAGCGCATGCCCCCCTTGTCGAGCGGGCCATCGTCGAAGACGTGGCCGAGGTGGCTGTCCCCGTGCAGCGACCGGACCTCGGCCCGGATCATCCCGTGGCTGAAGTCTTCCCGCTCGACGACGTTCGCCTTGACGATCGGCTTGGTGAAGCTCGGCCACCCGGACCGGCTGTCGTACTTGTCGACCGAGGCGAACAGCGGCTCGCCCGACACGACGTCGACGTAGATGCCCGGCTCGTGGTTGTCCCAGTACGCGTTCGCGAAGGGACGTTCGGTGCCGTCCTGCTGGGTCACGCGGTACTGCTCCGGATCCAGCCGCGAGACGGCGTCCGGATTCTTGTGGTAGTTGGCCTGCTGGGGCACAGCTCTCCCTTCCCCGCCTTGCGGCGCGAAGCTGGGGCACCAGGTGAAACGCACCTGGACGTGCAGCGGTATAGACGTGCGGCGTACCCGCCCTATTCCGCTGGGCGGCCGTGTCATTCTTTCTTAAGGATTGGCTGAACACGCTCGCCTGCGTGGACTGTGCGGTCCGAGCGGGACTATGCCGGCGCCCTCGGGTCAAGTGAACTCGTTGTCACTCTCGTAGTAGTCGACGGGGAACCCTTCCGCAGTCAGGAAAACGTCGAGTTCGGCGACCAGATCATCCTTCGCCGCACCGGCCTCCAGCCGGGTCACGACCTTGACGTCCCAACCACCATGAGCAGAACGCCACGGCCGCAGCGTCCACGTCAGCGCAACATGTCCTCCGGACTCGAACTTCGCGCTGACCTCCAGGTCGCGATCGGCATTGACCCAGCGCCGCTCGCCTTGCGAGCCGCGGAAGTCGAGGCTGCCAAGAAAACGAACGAGACCTCGGCCCGCCACGAAGTTGGTGACCCCCTCCACCCGGGCGTCCAGGTTGGGTGCCTGCGCAGCCACGACGAAAAACATCCTGCGGTCCGCCGCCGCATGCCGTTCGGCGAAACGTACGGACACCGACGGGTTGCGCTCGCACCGGAGGACGACCTCGGCATCGTCCAAACAGGTCAGCTCTTGCCCCGGGAGCAACCAGCCGTGGGGACACCGTGTGATCACACCGCACACGGTAGTCGCAGTCGGCTCGTGAGCGTCAATGCGTTTCCTGCTCCTGCGGATCGTCGTGGCCGAGCCGCTCGGTCAGGAACGCCAGGATCTCGTCTCTGGCGCGCAGCGTGGGGTGGCCCTGCCGGTCGACGAGGTGGGCCGTGACGACGCTATGGGGGCAGCCGACGACGTCGCGGAAGAACGGGGGCGGCTCGGGGTTGGCCGTCTCGCCCGGGATGACGCGTCCGTCGAACGCGTCGCCCAGCAGTCTCTGATAGGCCGCGAACCGCCGGCCGGTGCACCACCGGTCGTTGTCGAAGCGGTAGGCCAGCACCTTCAACCCGTCACGCTCGATGCGCTCGCGCACCATCGCTGCGTCCTCGTCGCTGAGCTCCAGCCCGCCGGGGTCGTCCAACGGCAGCGAAGGATGGTTGACCACCGGCGCGATCACGGCCGGTTCAAGGGTCATGGTGAGCGCGAAGTTGCCGGTGAAGCACAGCCCGATTGCCCCCACACCTGGCCCGCCGCACTCGGTCAGCGCCGTCCTCGCCAACCCGCGGAGCCAGGCCGTGATCGGGCTCGTGCCGCCACCGGCGAACGCGCGGAATTCGGCGCTGACGCAGGCACGGCGGACGACCTTCTGCCCGTCGTCGGCGGTGGGGTAGGCGCCGTCGGCGCCGAACAGGGACGGAACGTAGACCGTGAATCCCGCGTCTCGGATCCAGCGCGCGAACCGGAGGAGGTCCGGGCTGATGCCGGGCATTTCCGGCATCAGCACGACCGCCGGGCCGGACCCGCCGACGTAGACGGTCTTGCCGATGCCGCCGACCTCGAAATGCCGCTTCGAGAAGTCGACGAGAGCGTCGTCCTTTTGCGGTTCGGTAATCGCCATAGCGGCATCGTGGAGCTGGGGTGGCCGGTTCGGCCAGTGGCGAGATCGCCAGATGTACGGGTAATCTCGCCACCATGGTGGCTCCGCTTCGGGTCGGTGTGCTCGCCTATCCGGGATGCTTCGCGTCGGAGGTCTTCGGGGTTCCCGACCTCCTCACCATGGCCTCACACATCGCCGCGCCCGAGGATCCGCCGTACGACGTGTCGATCCTGTCGCCGCGGCGGCGCGTGGTCGCCTCCGGCGCCGTGCCGATCACGGTCGGGCCGGTGCGGCGGGTCGACGTCCTCGTCGTACCGGGGTTCGAGCTGCACCCCGGACTCGACCTGGACGCGACCCTCGCGTCGCTCAAGCCGGAGATCGAAACCATCAGAGCCGGCTCGCGGTCGGGAGTCGCGCTGGTTTCGATCTGCGTCGGCGCGTTCCTGCTGGCGGAGGCCGGCCTGCTCGACGGGCGAGCGTCGACGACGTCGTGGCTGTTCGCCGACCGGCTGGCCGCCCGTTGCCCCGGTACCGACGTCAGACCGGAGAAACTGGTGGTCACCGACAGCGGCGTGACCACGACCGGCGCGTTCAGCGCGATGTACGACTTCGCCCTCGGCCTCATCCGCGAGCACTACGGCAGCCGCGTCGCCCGCGCCACCGCGCGCATGGCGCTCGTCGACGACGCCCGGCCCAGCCAGGCCCCGTACGTCGACGCGGACTTGTTGCCGGCCACCGGAAGCCGGTTCTCCCAAGGTGTCAAACGGTGGCTGGACCAGAACATGCGCGAGCGCTACGACCTCGGGCTGCTCGCCGCGACCTTTCACGTCAGCACCCGAAGCCTCCTGCGGCGGTTCCGCGCCGAAACGGGCCAGACCCCGCTCGGCTACCTGCAAGGGGAGCGGGTGCGCAGGGCGAAACACCTGCTCGAGACCACGGAGCGGACGGTCGCCGGCATCGCGGCCGAAGTTGGCTATCGCGATCCCGGGGCGTTCAGCACGATCTTCACCCGCCTGACCGGGCACCGGCCGCGCGACTACCGCGCGATGTTCAGGCCACCCGGCGAACCCACCTCCTGACGCACGGAACGGACGGGCTGGACTGTTCCGCGCCAGGCCCTCCGGAGGCCTTCCAGTTCGTGCCGGGGAAACGGGCGACCCCAGCTGGTCCGGTAGCCGTCTTCTCCCAGGTCGTGGGCGACGGTGTCGAAGGCCCTGAGCACGGTTCTGGCGAGCCTGGTCGTCGACTGTTCACTTTGCCAGAGCAGCCTTCCCTCGTGCTCGGGTGTCTTCCAGTCGGCTGCTTCGACGAGGCGGATCGAGACCGTGCTCACGCGACGATGGAACGACCAGCGGTACACGGTGGGTTCGGCCTCGAACTCGGCCTTGGTGCGGGTCTCGTGGAGAATGATCCCGGCGACGGCCCTCAGCAGCTGCTCGGGACCATCGGTGACGTAGGACGCGAACGCCTCGGCGCTGGTGTGCTCGTCCTCGACAGTGCAGAGGGCCCAGCCGTGGTGCTTGATCGTCCAGGTGAGTCGCACGTCCGGCATTGTGACCGGACGCGCAGCCCGTCGTCATCCGATTACTGCTGTGGGAGTGCAGTCACATCGCTCGCAGCCGCTCGATGACTCGCAGGATCTCGGTGCGGTGCTTGGCCGATTTGAGCCATGCCGGAAGCCGGGCCACCATGGTCATCCCGGGACGTTCGCCGCGTTCGCGGAGCCGGGCGCCGACGTAGCTTTCCAAGATGTCCAGGTGGCGTTCGTTGAACGCCCACAGGGTCTGGTTCCCGCAGCAATTCGCTCGCAGCCACAGCGGTTGACGGAAGTACGGATCAACCGGACCGCCCCAGCATGAGATCGCGTGCTTCGCCTCGCCAGGCCAGTTCCTGACGTGGCCACAGGAGCGGCACACCAGCCGTCGAGGCCACCTGCTCGAGTAGGGGCTGCGCGCTCGCCCATCAAGCCACGGCACCACCTCAGCGCGGCCCCCGCATGCCGGGCACACCACGTGGACGGCGGTCTCGGCCAAGGCATACAGCGTTACGCCGGGATCGGCAAATTGCCTTTGCCACATTGGTGCCTTGGCGTTCATAGCGCAATTGTGCCCACCGGCTCCGTCTCAACGCACGCCAATTTTCCGCGACTCAGCCACACATGGCGGGCTGAGCCAACCACCTTCAGGAAGCGCTGCGTGAGGACCCGCGGCGCCGCGGACGCCGAACCGACCTGCCGGATCTGCTACGGGACGCAGACGAGCCCATCCGCCCGTCGACATGGGTGCGTGCCGACGAGCGGCGTGATACCGCGGCCAATGGTGCTTGCAGATCTGACCGCTGCATCGCATGGTTACGCGTCCGGTTCCCAGGCCCCGAGTTGCTTCACCAGCTCCGTATCGCCGGTGATTTCCAAGCCGTCGAGAGGGAAGCGCTCGTAGAAGCAGAGGACCAGTTCGCTCGCTGACCCTCGCATCGCTGTGTCGCCCGGCTCGGCGCCGTCGGCGAGGTCGTCGCAGCGGACGCCGTCTGCGTTGAGGGTCAGGCGCCAGGCGCCGCCCTCGGTTGCGTGTACGTCGATGGTCGCCGGCGCGTATGGCCAGGGGACCGTCGTTGCCGAGACTGTCCTCAGGAACTCGTCGATGCCATCGACCGCGACGGCCGTCGGCAGTGGCAGCGCGGCGCCCTGGGTGAGCTGGGCGTCGTAGGTGTGGACGGCGATTTCCTGCAGCTGGTGCCGGGCCACGGCTGCGCTGGTCTGCGGCGACTGCGAGCGGTCCCACCAGGTCCAGCAGCCGCGGTCCGGGCCGGCCGCGCGCACTGCGTCGAGCATGAGTTCGGTCGACTCGGCGAGCCAGACGTCCAGTGCGCCGCGGTCGCGTGGTGCGGTCGGGGCGCCCTTGGGGTCCGTCTTCGCCGGGGGCTCGGCGCCCGGGCCCGCCGCGACGATGACGGCCTGGCGGCGGCGGCCGTCGCCGATGTGCTGCGCCAGTTCGCGCAGCGTCCAGTCCGGGCAGGTCGGGACCTGGACGTCGAGGTCGGCGGCGGTCGCGATCGCGGCGCGGAACGCGGCCGCGCGGTCGTCGATCAGCCGCAGCACCTCGGAGAACTCCACACTGTTGTGCACGTCGGTGGTGTATCACGGCGCTCCTGGTGCCGGGTAGCGAATTTCCCGGACGAACGGCGGCGCCCAAGGAGGCGTCGCTCGGAGCAACGGGGACGTCAACCGTTGCTGCGCGCGGCCAGCCGGTCCAGTAGCGCGATCCTTCCGTGGTTGGGGACCGAACGCAGGGCGTGGCCGGCCAGGCCCCAGCGGTGCAGCAAAGTGTTCGCGGCCGTCCAGCCCGTGGTTGCCGCGCGTTCCATCAGGGCTACCGGCAGGTCGATGCGGATCGTGTCGCCCGCCAGGACCAGGCCCGGCTGGGGGGTCGCGACCGTGGGCCGGTCGGCGAAGCCGCCCACCGGGAACAAGGGGCAGTCCTCGCGCACCAGGGTTTCCGAGCCGATCACTCCGGCGTCGGCCGTTTCGGGGTAGAGGCGGTGCAGGAGGCGATCGAGATCGCGGGTGACGGCCTCGGTGTCGTCGCCCGCGGCGTACGCGTGCAGCTCGACGACTGAGCCGTGGCGGCGGGAGGCCCAGCGGCCGGCCTCGCCCTCGTACCGGTCGAGGACGCTGATGTTGTCCAGCGGGCGCAGGCCTCCGGTGCCGAGGAAGGCCGGGCGGGTGGCGTCCACCGGCCGGTCGAGCCACAGCCGGCGGACGACGAACGGCGGGGCCGTGCGCAGCCGGGCGATCGCGGCTCGCCAGTCCTCGGTGCCCAGGCCCGGCGAGGCGGCCACGATCTGCCGCAGCCCGGGGACGTCGCACGCCAGGACGACGGCGTCGAAGAACTCGCCGTCGACCAGGAACCCGCCTGGGCGGAGCTCCACCGCGGTGACCGACACGCCGGTACGGAGGTCGGCGCCGCGGGAGGTGAGGTGGTCGGCCAGCGGATTCCAGAGCGCTTGGGGGAACGGTTCGGTGGGAACGTCGAAGAGCAGGCCCTCGGCGGAACCGAGGAAGTACAGGTGGAACATCGTCGCCAGCTCGGCGGCCGACAGTTCGCCCGGGTCGGCGAAGAAGCTGCGGGAGAACACGTCGAACGCCAGGTGCCGCGCCGCGGCGGGGAAGTTGATCGCGCTCAGGAACGTCGCCGCGTCGACGTCGTCGAGCTGGTCGTAGACGCGGGGGACACCGACACCGGCCAGGGGAAGCGCGCGCCGGCCGTCCAGGCGCAGCAGGTCGCGGGCCCGGAAGGTGGGGCTGCGCAAGGCGAACGCCAGCGCGTTCAACGGCGGGGTGCGCGGCAGGCCGGCGAAGGTGTCCGTGCGGCCGAGCGCGTCGATCAGCGGGTAGTCCGGCACCGCCGTGAGCCGGCGCAGGCCCGGGTCCGTGCGGGCGAGCAGCGCGCGGAGGTTGTAGTACTGGCGGAAGAACGCGTGGAAGCCGCGGCTCATCGTGACCTCGGTGCCGTCCGGGAGGCGCTCGGCCCAGCCGCCCACCCGCCCGCCGAGGTAGCGCTCGCGTTCGAACACCGTGACCCCGACACCGCGCTCGGCGAGGCCGGTCGCGGCGGTCAGCCCGGCGATCCCGCCGCCGACGACGGCGGCACGGGGACGGCGGTCGAGCGCACCGGCGTCCGGAAGGCCCGGCGGCGCGGGGTGGACCTCGGCGCGACGGTCGCGGCTCACGGGCGGGTGCCCAGGACGGTGTGGACGATCCCGCGCGACCAGCCCGGCATGGTGCCCGTGCGGACGTCGGTGAAGCCGGCGCGGGTGAGGCGCGTGCAGAGGTCGGCGAGCCCGTCGAAGGCGAGCACGCTGCGGTGCAGGTGCCGGTACAGCGTCGCGTCGCCGGTGGCGAGCCGGCCCAGCGGGATCACGACGGCGCCACACACCGCGGTCCACACCCAGCGGGCGCGCCGCGAGTCCCGCACCGAGTACTCGTGCAGCGCGATGCGCCCACCCGGGCGCAGCAGCCCGTGCAGCTTCGCCAGCTGCGCGTCCGGATCGGCGAGGTTGCGCACCAGGTAGGCGGCCAAGATCGCGTCGAAGGGCTCCTCGGCCGTCAGGTCCTCCACGGGCGTGTGGACGAACTCGACTTCCGCCGGCCACCGCTTCGCCCGCGCCCGGGCCAGCATCCCGGCGGACGCGTCGATCGCGGTGACGCGGGCGCCGGGCGCGACCCGCAGCAGCGCGGCGGTCGACGCGCCGGTGCCGCAGCCGGCGTCGAGGACCCGCTGCCCGGCACCCCCGTCGGGCAGCCCGAGCCGCCGGGCGGAGACCCGGAGGTGGCGGTGGTAGCCCGGGTTGGCGCCGACGAGCCGGTCGTAGGCCGCGGCACCGCCGTCGAACGCGGCCGGTACTTCGGCGCGCGGCAAACCGTTGCGCGGCAACGGGCTCATGCACTGTCCTTTCGCGACTTCCCGCGTTCCCACAGCAGCAGGACCGCGGTGACCAGGGCGTAACCGAAGAGGAAGTCCTCGACGGGGATGTCCCAGGGGAACCGCCACCCGGTGATGCCTTCGGGGGAGTACCGGACGATCGGCGCGGAGAGCTTGGTCAGCCAGCCGTCGACCGGGACCTGGAACGCGGTCACGATGGCCATCGTGACCCAGTACGCGGGCCGGCGCAGCAGCCCGGTCCGCAGGAGGAGCACCTCGGCGGCGACCACGACGAGCACGGCGGCGACGGCGGGAACCGTGTAACCCCAGGGCATCAGCGCGACACCCGCTGCCGGACCAGCCGCGCGGCGACCCGGCCGGTCAGCTGCACGGCTTCGTAGGTCAGCAGCCCGCACACCGGGACGACCACGAAGAACAGGACCTCTTCCAGCGGGATCCCGAGCGGCGCCCGCACCCCGGTGACGAACGCGGGCGCGAAGTCCCAGACGCCGGCGGCGATCGCGATGGCGTCCCAGACCAGGAACACCGCCGCGACCGGCAGCACCGCCCGCGCCACCCGCCGCGGGCGCCGCCAGACGCGGGCCCCGGCCAGCTCCAGGGGCAGCGTCACGACGACACAGGCGGCGAGGACGAGCAGGTACTCGAGCTTGCCCACGTCAGGCCACCGCCCCGGGGTGGCGGCGCCGCGCCCACTGCGCGCGGACGAGCGCGTCACCGGCCGCGAGCGCCCGGCGGTAGCGCGGCACGCGGGCGCGGCCGCGGAAGACGTCGAAGTCCGCGGCCTCGATGCGGTCGAGGATGCCGCCGTAGAGCCGGTACGCCGTCGCCACGCACGGCCGGGACGCCGGGTGCAGCATCGCGATGCCCGGCTCGGCCTCGGCGTAGATCCGGCGGGTCCGCGCGACCTGAGCGGCGAGCGCCCGCCGGACCCGGGGATCGGGTTTCCGGGTGCGGGCGCACCACCACAGCCGGTCGCGGTCGACGCCGTCCGCGGCGAGCTCGTCGGCCGGCAGGTAGACCCGGCCGCGGTCGAGGTCTTCGGCGACGTCGCGCAGGAAGTTGGTCAGCTGGAACGCCTTCCCGAGCGCGGCGGCGCGCGGGGCGGCGTCCGCGCGGGCGACCACGGTGCCCAGCACCGGCAGCACCTGCAGCCCGATCACCTCGGCCGACCCGTGCACGTACTCGTCGAGCGCGGCCCGGGTCGGGTAGGCGGTGACCGTGAGGTCCATCCGCATCGACGCGAAGAAGGCGCGGAAGTGCGGCTCGGAAATCTCGTAGCGGGTCACGGTGTCGAGCACCGCGGTCAGCAGCGGGTCGTCGCTGTGCCCGGCGGCCAGCTCAGCGAAGAACCGCCGTTCGACGTCGTGCAGGGTGGCGGCGATCTGCTCCGGCGTGGCACCGGGTGCCGGCTCGTCGACGAGGTCGTCGAGCCGGCGGGCGAACGCGTAGAGCGCGTGCACCGCCGGACGCTGCGCGGGCGACAGCATCCGGGTGGCGAGGAAGTAGGTCCGGCCGTGCCGGGCGTTGACCTCGCGGCAGCGCCGGTAGGCCTCGCGCAGGGCCGGGTCGGTGATGCCCGCGGCGTCGAGTTCGCGGCGCGTCACCGGGCTCCCTCCGCGGCGAGGCGGCCGCCGGTGACGGCGGGGCGGCGGGTCCCGGTGATCCGGTTCGCGGCGAGCCGGCCGGAGAGCAGGACCGTCGGGACGCCGACACCGGGCACCGTCCCGCCGCCGGCCAGCACGACGTTTTCCGTGCCGGGCGGCAGGTTCCGCGGCCGGAACGGTCCGGTTTGGCCGAACGAGTGCGCGTAGCTGAACGGCGTGCCGGCGACCAGTCCGCGCCGGGCCCAGTCCGCCGGGCTCAGGACGTAGGACCGCTCGGGGGTGAAGCCGGGCAGCAGGCGGGACCGGACGTGGTCGAGGATCTCGTCGGCGTACCGCCCGGCCTCGACGTCCCAGTCGCACGGTCCGCGGTCGAGGTTCGGCACCGGCGCCAGGATCGAAAACAGCTCCCTGCCCGGCGGGGCCAGCGTCGGGTCGGTGGCCGTGGGGCGGGTGATCAGCAGGGACGGGTCGCTCATCCGCTTTCCTTCGGTGATCAGCTCGCGGAACGTCGAGCGCCAGCCGTCGCCGAAGGAGATCGTGTGGTGCCCGAGCGACGGGTCGGCGCGGCCGCCGGCGTGCAGCACGAAGGCGGACGGCGCCGGGCGCAGCGGCACCGGCCGCCGGGGCGTGCGGCCCAGCAGCCGGTAGCTTTCGTGCGGTTCGGTGGTCAGGACGACGGCGTCGGCCTCGATCCGGTCGTCGCTGGTGTGCACCGCGGTGACCCGCGTTCCGCGGCGTTCGAGCGCGGCGACGGAAGCGCCGAAGCGGAACTCGACCCCGGCGCCGGTCGCGGCCTCCGCCATCGCCCGCGGGATGGCCGCCATGCCGCCTTCGGGGAAGTACACGCCGCCGACGGTGTCCATGTAGGAGATGACCGCGTACAGCGCGAGCGCCCGCATCGGTGATTCGCCCGCGTACAACGCCTGGAAGGTGAAGACGCGCTTGAGCCGCTCGTCGGTCAGGAAGGCGCCGATCCGGTTGTCCAGGCGCCGGAACCCGCCGAGCGCCACGAGCCGGGCGAGGCCGGGGGAGAGCAGCCCGAGGGGTGAGTCGAAGTTGGCGGCGACGAACCGGTCGAACTCGGTGCGGTACAAGCGGGTCAGCCAGGCGCGCAGCCGCCGGTAGCCCGCCGCCTCGGCCGGGCCCGCGAAGTCCCGGACGGCGTCGGCCATCCGGTCGCCGTCGGAGTGCACCGGCAGGCTCGAGCCGTCGGCGAACCGCGCCGTGTAGGCGGGGTCGAGCCGGGTCAAGCGCAGCCGGTCGGCCAGGTCCGCGCCCACCGCGGCGAAGGCGTCGCCGAGGATCTCCGGCATGGTCAGCACGGTCGGGCCGGTGTCGAGCCGGTAGCCGGCGCGGTCCACCCGCCCGGCTCGCCCGCCGGGGCCGGGGTCGCGTTCGAGGACGACGACCGAGCGGCCCCGCCCGGCCAGGTGCAGGGCGGCCGACAGGCCGGCCAGCCCGGCGCCGACGACCACCACCCGGTCGGTGCGGCCGGCGACCGTCCTCATCGGACCCGCTCGGTGCAGCGCAGGGCGAGGGTCGTCAGCGCGTCCGCCGGCCGCTGGGGGAGGCCGGCCAGGTCGAGCACCTCGAGCGCGTGCCGGACCCGGTCGTCGACGAACTTCTCCAGCTGGTCACGCGCGCCGGTCGCGGTGATCAGCCGCTGCCAGCGCCCGATCGCGGCGGCGTCGACGACGTCGAGGGCCAGCAGTTCGGTCAGCTCGGCGCGGTGTTCCCGGCCGGCCAGCTCGGCCGCGAGCACGACCACGGTGGACGCCTTCCGCTCGCGCAGGTCGTCGCCGACCGGTTTGCCGGTGACGGCCGGATCGCCGAACACCCCGAGCAGGTCGTCGCGGAACTGGAAGGCTTCGCCGACCAGGCCGCCGTAGGTGCCGAGCGCCGCGCGGACGCGCTCGCCGCAGCCGGCCAGCGCGGCGCCGAACTCGAGCGGGCGGCGCACGGTGTAGTTGCCCGACTTGCGGCGCACGACGTCGAGGACCTCACCCCACGCGGGCAGCGCGCGGGCGTCGTTGACCAGGTCGCCGAGCTGACCGACGGCCAGCTCGGAGCGCAGGTGGTCGTAGACCGGCCAGCCGCGGGCGAGCACGTCGGCGGGCAGGCCGCTGCTCCGCAGGAGCTGCTCGGACCAGACGAGGAACAGGTCGCCGGCGAGGACCGCGGCCGACTCGCCGAACCGCTCAGGGGAGCCGCCGAGCCCTTCTGCGGCGTGCCAGCGGGCGAACGTGACGTGCAGGGCCGGGCGGCCGCGCCGGCGTTCGGAGCCGTCCATGACGTCGTCCTGGGCCAGCGCGAAACAGTGCAGCAGCTCGAGCGCGGACGCGGCCCGCAGCGCCGCCTCGTCGTCCGGCTCGCCGCAGCACCAGCCCGTGTAGGCGAACAGCGGCCGCAGGAACTTCCCGCCCGCCACGAACTCCGGCAGCGCCGTGCCCGCCGGGGTGGCGGCGCGCCCGGTGAAGTGCTCCCGCACCCGCTCGCCGACGAAGTCCCGCACGTCGCCCGCGCACTTCCGGCGCAGTTCGGCCAACCATGCGGTGGTCACGTCGGCGTCGGCGATCACGGCCATCCAGGCTCCTTATGTCGACGCCAGTAATTCGATGCACGATCGATGCATCTGGTCCTCGCTGTACCCTGCCACGCCTGAGTTAAACGGTCACTCCCGCAAAAGGGTCGCCCCAGCCACCGTGCACATTCGTTGCGAAGCCGCCACGATGGTCCAGTGAACGTCAGTCAGCGCGCCGCCGCACTCTGGCCGCGGCGGTGGCCCGTCCAGCCGTTCCGCGAGCCCCGGTGGGCCCGCCAGGAACCGACCTATCAGGACTGCTCACCCGCGCTCATCGAGGCCGCGGGCAAACGCGCGTCGGCGCGCCCGTCCGGCAACTGGTTCGTCCTCGGGGCCAGCCGCTCGGTGCGGCCGGACCGGCCGTTCGGCGTGACGGTCGGCGGCCGGGAGCTCGTCGCGTGGCGCGACCGCGACGGCGGGGTCCACGTCGGCCCCGGCGCCTGCCCGCACCTCGGCGCGCCGCTCGCGGAAGCCCGGCTCGACCGGGGTGAGCTGGTCTGCCGGTGGCACGGCCTGCGCCTCGGCGGGGACCGCTGCGGGAGCTGGGCTCCGATCCCGGCGCACGACGACGGCGTGCTCGTCTGGGCCCGTCTCGACGCGGTCGGGCGCGAGCAGCCGACCGACCGGCCGGTGGTCCCGGCCCGGCCCGGCGGGGCTACGCGCATCGACGCCGTCGCGACGCTGACCGGCGTCTGCGAGCCGGAAGACGTAGTGGCGAACCGGCTCGATCCGTGGCACGGCGCCTGGTTCCACCCCTACTCCTTCGCGCGCTTGAAGGTCGTCTCGGCGCCCCAGGGCGTCGACGTGCCCGAGGACGACGACCGGTTCGTGGTCGAAGTGACGTTCCGGCTCGCCGGGCGGTGGGGCGTGCCCGTCGTGGCCGAATTCGGCTGTCCCGAGCCGCGCACGGTCGTCATGCGGATCGTCGAAGGCGAAGGCGCGGGCAGCGTCGTCGAGACGCACGCGACGCCGCTGGGCCCCGGCGTGGACGGGCGCCCCCGCACCGCGGTGATCGAGGCGACGATCGCGGCCTCGGAGCGGCCCGGCTTCGCCGTCGCCGCCAAGCTGGCCCCGGCGATCCGCCCGCTCATGCGCCACACGGCGGCGCGGTTGTGGCGTGACGACCTCGCCTACGCGGAACGCCGCTACAGCCTGCGCGTCTCCTGACGGGCCGGCTCGTGCATGTGCCGGGCCGGTGGTGGGTAATACCGCTGCAGACCGGTCGGGGGACCGGTCGTGCGAAACGATGGGGGGACCGGATGTCCGCTGACCAAGCCGAGACCGTCGGCGACAGAACGACCGTGCTGGCCTATGAGGTCGCCGACGACGTCACGGAGCTGGCCCGGGTCCGCGCGTGGGCCCGGCGCGCGGTGGACGACCTGACCGAGCCGGACCGCGTCGACGTGATCGCCGTGCTGGACGAGCTGACGTCGAACGCGCTGCGGCACGGGTCGCCGCCGCGTCAGGTCCGGCTGGTGCGCCGCCCCGGCCGGCTGCGGATCGAGGTGGACGACACCAGCCCGGACGCCGCGGCACCGCGCTCCCCGTCGAGCACCGGCGGCCGCGGGCTCACCCTGGTCGGGGCGTGCTCGGCCGCGTGGGGCCAGGAGCGGCGCAGCACCGGCAAGACCGTGTGGGCCGAGTTCGAGCCGCGCCGGCTCAGTGGATTTCGAGCACCTGGTTGAACCGCAGCGGGAACAACGTGATCGTCCGGAGCGCGGGACTCCCGGCGGGAACCGTCACGGCGCAGGCGATTCCGCGTTCCCTGGCCCGCTGGTAGCCGTGTTCGAGCGCGGCGAGGCCCGCCGCGCCGAGGAAGTTCACCTCACCGAGGTCGATCACGAGCCGGGTCAGCGTGCTGTTGGCGCGGGATTCCAGCAGCTCGGCCAACCGCGGCGCGCCGGCCGTGTCGATGTCGCCGCTCACTTCGACGACGGCGGTGCCGCCGGCCGGGCGGCGAACGGTCATCCGCAGCTCGGACGGCAGCGGAATCGCGGGACGGACCGTGGGGGGTTCGAGGTGGATCGTCATGGCGGCCTGCTTTCGTCGGCCACACCCTAGGTACAACGCTGAAGTGCGATCGCGGCGAAACAAGGGCCGCGCGACAACGGATGCCCCGAGCGAGGGGGAACAGGTTTCGGCCGTTGTCTCGACCGGTCCGCTTCCCACCGTAGAACATCGAGACCGCGCGTGCCACCCCCGGGCCGCGGATCCACTGTGGACTCCGGCTGCGCTCCTGGCGTCGTGACGGTCAGTGGTCGGCGTTCCAGCAGGCGTTCGCCTCGCTCAGGAACCACGTGCGGCTGCCCGCGGTCATCGCCGCCGAGCGGGTGCGGTAGCAGTCCAGCACGGCGGCGAAGCCGGTCGCGTCGAGCACGTGGCGCACGGTGTGGCGGTCCCCGGTCACGACCCGCAGCCGGGTCGTGCCGACCGCGTCGTGGGACAGCCGGATCGAGCGCGCGCCGGCGACGGAGAGGAACGACAGCTCGGACAGGTCGAGCACCAGGACTTCGGGCCGGGTGGCGGTCATGTGCACGAGCGCGCTGGTGAGCTTCGGCGTCGTCCCGATGTCGAGCTCGCCGGTCAGCTTGAGGGCCACGATGCCGGTGCCGGTTTCCAGGCGCACGATCCGCAGGCGTTCCGGCTCGAACGAGATGCTCACCCGCCGCCTCCCGACTCGGCTGTCAGTACACACCACGACCGCTGAAGGGACTGCCAATCTACCCCGTCGGCTCCGATGCCAAACCCGGGGCCGGGATTCGGGTCCCGTCCTCGTCACCACTGGCAGCCCGTCCCGGGCGCCGCACGCCCGCCGGCGCGTCACACCAGGTGGGCGGCGCCGGTGACGGCGGCGAGGACGGCATCGGCGTCGAGGTGCGGGTCCCACAGCTGCGTGCCGACGACGTGGGCCAGTTTCCGGCGCCGGTGTTGTTCGGTGTCGGTGAGCGCGACGTCGGTCGGACGGCTGTTCTTGACGGCGTGCACCGCCCGGGTCACCAGGATGGCTTCCTGCCGGGTGGCACCGATTTCGGCGGCCGTCGCGAAAATCCTCTCCGCCGCCTCGTGCGCGGACTCGCTCATGGCGTTCTCCGAGGTGGTCGCGGACGTCATGCCGCGGCGAGGCGTTCGCCGCGGACCGCGGGTTCCGGTTCGTCCGCGAGGATGTGCTCGGCGCGGGCGAGGTAGTCGTCGATCGCGCGCAAGCGGGCTGCGGTGCGCCGTTCGGCCGTCTTGGCGAGCCGCAGGACGGCGTCGGCGCGTTCGCGCGCGGCGGCGACGATGGTGTCCGCCTCGGCACGGGCCAGTTCGAGCATGCGCCGGACCCGGTCGCCGACGGCCGCCGGGTCGGCCGGGGCGCGGACGACGCGGTCGAGGTGAGCGCGCAGTTCATCCGCCTCGGCGCGAGTGCGCTCGAGGAGCCGGGCCAGCGTTTCGGCTTCGGCGAGCGCGGCGTCGCGATCGAGCGTCAGCAGCCGGATCTCGTCGTGCAGGTCGGCGAGGTGTTCGTCGACCTGCTCGCGGTCGTAGCCACGCACGGCGAGGGCGAAGCTGACCGGAAGTGGCAGGGCGGGGGAGTTCACGCCGTGCTCCTCTCGGCGAGGAGAATCCGCAGGTCGGTGAGCGTGCCGGCGGAGCGGAGGGCGGGCGGGTCGAGCCGGCCGAGGCGGTGGTCGTCCTCGCGCAGCGCCGTCAGGAACCGGGTGATGTCCGCGGGTGCCGGGGTGACCGTGGTGCCGCCGAGGTAGCGGAGCACGATGAGGTCTTCACCGGAGTGGGTCTCGATGGCGGCGGCCCAGCCGTGGACCTCGTCCCACAGCAGGGCGACGTCGCGACCCGGGTAGGCGGGCAGGTGTTCGTCGAGGGCGATGTAAGCGGATACCGGACTGTCGTGGTCGACGGTGCAGGACTCGAGCCCGACGCCGACGGCGGTGGTCACGTCGGCGAGGTAGGACTGCAACTCGGTGAAGGCCGGGTGGGGGTGGCCGGTCGGGATGTCCAGCGATGCGGTCACGGGTGGAGATGCCTTTCTGGGACAGCGTGCCGCGCAGGACCGGCTCGGGGTTACCGGTCCTGCGCGGACGCGAGGCCGTCAGGCCTGGATTTCCTTCCGGTCGGTGGTGGTCCCGCTGACTTCGATCCGCCGGGGCTTGGCCTTCTCGGCGATCGGGATGCGCAGGGTGAGGACGCCGGCTTCGTAGTTCGCGGCGATGCGGTCGGTGTCGAGGGTGTCGCCGAGGAACAGCTGGCGGGAAAACACGCCGAGGGGCCGTTCGGAGACCTGCATCTGCACGTCGTCGGAGCCGGGTGCGGGCCGCCGTTCGGCCTTGACGGTGAGGACGTTGCGTTCGACGTCGAGCTCGATGGCGTCGGGCGTGATGCCGGGCAGGTCGAAGCAGACGACGAACTCCTCGCCGGCGCGGTAGGCGTCCATCGGCATCGCGGCCGGCTTCGACCACGTGCCGGGCGCGGGGGTGCCGAAGACCTGCTGGGCGAAGCGGTCCAGCTCGCGGAACGGGTCGGTGCGCATCAACATCGGTTCCACCTCCGGATGTCGTTGATCTCTGGTGTCAACACGCACTTATGGTTCTAACACGTCATCCATGTGATGACAAGTGTGATGTCGTCGAAACGATGACGCATCTACCGGTCGGCGAGAGCCTCGCGGACCGTGCCGTGCAGGGTGACCAGGGACCGCACGCCCGCGAGGGTCAGGGGTGAGCCGACGATCCGTTCCGAGCCGACCAGGCGCAGCCCGACGTCGACGCGGCGGAGCTCGGTCGCGATCTGCACGACGACCTGGAGGGCCACCGACCCGAAGGTGGGCCGTTCGGTCAGGTCGAGGATCAGCAGGTCGAGAGCGTGGGCCCGCTGGCCGTCGATGACGGCCATCAGCTCGATCCCGGTCCGCGCGTGGAACCCGCCGCGGGGCCGCAGCAGGCGGGCTCCCGGCCGCACGTGGTCCAGGGGCTCGATCAGCACGGGCTGCCTCGTCGACGGGCCCCGGTCCATCAGTTGCACGTCTCTCTCCGTGGTAGCTGCGCCGACCCTCCATTCAACTGCCCGGTGCCGGTCCGGCACAGCCGATTCGCGCGTCACCCTGTCCGTCGCCCGCGTTGGCGGGACCGTGCGGAGAGCGATTACTGTTCGGTTCGTGACGGGCTTGCCGCAGACGGAGCTGTTGCCCGGGCATCCGGTCGCTCGCGCGACGGACGTCGACGAAGCGCACGATGCGGTGACCCGGACGTACCTGCCGCACCGGCTCGAGGTGCTGGACCGCCCGGTCGCCTTGGACATGCGGCTCAACGCGGTCCGGGTGGGTGCGGTGACCGCGGGCTACCTGCAGTACGGGACCGCGGTCCGGCTCGGCACGGTCGACGCCGGCGGCTACCACGTCAACATCCCGGTCCGCGGACGCTGCGAGCAGCGCTGCGGCTCGGCGGAACCGGTGTTCGCCGGGCCCGGACGGGCCGCCGTGTTCATGCCGGGCCACCCGGCCGACCTGCGGTGGGGAGCCGGGTGCGCCCAGCTGTGCCTCATGATCGACCGGTACGAGCTGGACCTGGAGCTGCAGCGGCAGCTCGGGCGGCCGCTGGGCGAGCCGGTGCGCTTCACCACCACGATGGACCTGGCCACCCCGGCGGCGCGGTCGTGGCTCGACGTGCTGGCGCTGCTGGAGCGTGAGGCGGGCCGGCCGGGCGGGATCACGCACTATCCCGCGGCGGCCCGGCACCTGCAGAGCCTGGTGATCGCCGGTCTGCTGCTGGCCCAGCCGAACAACTACAGCGACCACCTGCACGCGCCGTCGGCCCCGGCCCCGCCCCGGGCGCTGCGCCGGGCCGTCGAGCTGATCGAAGACGACCCGGGCCGGCCGTGGACTTCGAGCACCCTGGCCCGCGAAGTCTCGGTCAGCGTCCGGGCCCTGCAGGAAGGGTTCCAGCGCTGGTTCACCGTGCCGCCGATGGCCTACCTGCGGGACGTCCGGCTGACCCGGGTGCACGACGAACTCGCGGCGGCCGACCCCGCCGGCACGACGGTCGCGGCGGTCTCCGCTCGCTGGGGCTTCCTGCACGCCGGCCGGTTCTCGACGGCCTACCGCCGCAAGTTCGGCGCCCTGCCCTCGGAGACGCTGCACGGCCGTCGCGCGGTCTGAGCGGGGTTTTCCCTTTCACCGGGGGCTTCTCGCCGCGTCCCCGGGTTGAAGCGCGCGGCGCCGGGTACTCCCGCCGGGACGAAAAGGAGAACCCGGATGTCGACCGACGCGATCGTGCTGCTCAAAGAGGACCACCAAACCGTCGAAAAGCTGTTCAAGAGGTTCGAAAAGGCGGGCGACGAGGCGTTCAAGGAGAAACGGAAGCTCGTCGACGCGATGATCGAGGAGCTGACGACCCACACCTACATCGAAGAGGAGATCTTCTACCCGGTCGCCAAGGAAGCCGTTCCGGACACGCGTGATCACGTGCTGGAGAGCGTCGAAGAGCACCACGTGATGGTGTGGCTGATGGCGGAGCTGCGGGACCTGGACCCGGAGGACGAAACCTTCGACGCCAAGGTCACCGTCCTCACCGAAAACGTGCGCCACCACGTCGAAGAAGAAGAAGACGAGTGGTTCCCGCAGGTGCGCAAGGCGCTGGGCCGCAAGCGACTTCAGGAGGTGGGGCAGCGGATGCTCGACGCCCGTCCGAAGGCGCCCAAGGACCCGTTGAAGATCGCCAGCGCGCACGCTTGACGGGGCGACGGCGGCCGCGCAGGGTGGCTGGGCTCGCTCGTCCAGGACCAGGCGCTTCCGGGCTCGGTCAGGCGATCGGACAGCGCGCCCGGCCTCCTCGCCTCGCGCGCGCAGCGCCCGGCGGCGATCGAGGGCAAACCGCGGGTGTGCGCCCGGGCCGGCGGGGTACCCGGCGGTCATGACGTCGATCGGCTACTTCCTGTCCTGCGAGCAATACGGCCCGCGCGAACTCGTCGCCCAGGCCCGCGCGGCCGAGCGGGCGGGGTTCGAACGGCTGTGGATCTCCGACCACTTCCACCCGTGGAACGACGCACAGGGCCAGAGCCCGTTCGTCTGGTCGGTGATCGGTGCGCTGTCGGAGGCCGTCTCGCTGCCGGTCACGACGGCGGTGACGTGCCCGACCGTCCGGATTCACCCGGCCGTGCTCGCGCAGGCCGCGGCCACCGCCGCCGTGCAGCTGGACGGGAAGTTCGTGCTGGGCGTGGGCTCGGGGGAGGCCCTCAACGAGCACGTCCTCGGGGACGCCTGGCCCTCGGCCGGGCAGCGGCTCGAGATGCTGGAGGAAGCCGTGGAGGTCATCCGCCTGCTGCACGCGGCGGGCGCGCGCGGCGAGGCCGTGAGCCACCACGGGGTGCACTACGAGGTGCAGGACGCGCGGATCTACACGATGCCCGCGGAGCCGGTGCCGATCTACGTGTCCGGGTTCGGTCCGCAGGCCACCGAGCTGGCCGGGCGCATCGGCGACGGCTACTGCACGGTCGTGCCCGACGCCGGCCTCGTCCGCACGTTCCGCGAATCCGGCGGCGGTGGCAAGCCGGTGCAGGCGGGCATGAAGGTCAGCTGGGACGCCGACCCCGAGGCGGCGCTGGACCAGGCGCACCGCTTGTGGGCCAACGATGCGCTGCCGGGCCAGCTGGCGCAGATCCTGCCCCGCCCGGAGGACTTCGAAGCGGCCACCACGTTCGTCCCGCGCGCGGACGTCGCGGAGGCGATCGTCTGCGGCGACGACCCGAAGGCCCACGCGGAACGGGTGCGCCAGTACGTCGACGCCGGGGTGGACGAGATCTACGTGCAGCAGGTGGGCCGCGACCACGAGGGCTTCTTCAGGGGCTGGCAGGAGTACGTCCTGCCCGAGTTCCACTGAGGACAGACCGGTTCGAGCCGCGGATCACCCGAGCAGGATCAGCGCGCCGCGGCCAGGTCGAGCGCGATGTCGGTGATCATGTCCTCCTGGCCGCCGACCATGCCGCGTCGGCCGACCTCGACGAGGATCGCCCGGGTGTCCAGGCCGTACCGCACCGCCGCCGCCTCGGCGTGGCGGAGGAAGCTCGAGTACACCCCCGCGTAGCCCAGGCTCAGCGTCTCGCGGTCGACGCGGACTTCGCGGTCCTGCAAGGGCCGCACCAGGTCGTCCGCGGCGTCCATCAAGGGGAACAGCTCGCACCCGTGGTCCCAGCCCATCAGGTCGGCCACCGCGATGAACGCCTCCAGGGGACAGTTGCCGGCTCCGGCGCCCTGCCCGGCGAGGGAAGCGTCGACCCGGACCACGCCGTTCTCCACCGCGACGACGCTGTTGGCGACGCCGAGGGCGAGGTTGTGGTGGGCGTGGATGCCGATCTGCGTCCCCGGTTCGAGGACGTCCCGGTAGGCGCGGACGCGGGCGCGGACACCGTCCATGGTGAGGCGGCCGCCGGAGTCGGTCACGTAGACGCACTGGGCGCCGTAGGACTCCATGAGCTTGGCCTGCTTCGCGAGTTCGTCCGGCTCCGCCATGTGCGACATCATCAGGAACCCGGCGACGTCCATGCCCAGCTCGCGGGCGGCGCCGATGTGCTGGGCGGAGATGTCGGCTTCGGTGCAGTGCGTGGCGACGCGGACCGAGCGGATGCCGAGCCGGTGCGCCTCCCGCAGGTCGCGCAGGGTGCCGATGCCGGGGAGCACCAGCGTGGTGGGGACGGCGGTGCGCGTGACGTCGCAGACCGCTTCGATCCACTCCCAGTCGGTGTGGGCGCCGACGCCGTAGTTGATGCTGGAGCCGGACAGGCCGTCGCCGTGGGCGATCTCGATCGCCGCGACGCCCGCGGCGTCCAGCGCGCCGGCGATCGCCCGCGCCTGCTCGACGGTGTAGCGGTGCCGGATGGCGTGCATGCCGTCCCGCAGGGTCACGTCCTGGATGTACAGATCGGTCATCGGGCTGTCTCCTGGTGGGTGGCCATGCGTTCGGCGGTCCGCAGCGCGGCCGAGGTCATGATGTCGAGGTTCCCGGCGTAGGCGGGCAGGTAGTGCGCGGCGCCTTCGACCTCCAGGAACACCGACACCTTCACGGCGTCGCCGGCCGGGGCCAGCCGGTGCAGGGGGTCGTCGGTGGTGACGGTCTCGAACTGGACCTTCTGCTTGAGCCGGTAGCCGGGGACGTAGGCCTGCACCCGCCCGACCATGTCTTCGACGGACGCGGTGATCGCTTCGGTGTCCCCATCGGACACCAGGCAGTGCACGGTGTCGCGCATGATCAGCGGGGGTTCGGCGGGGTTGAGCACGATGATCGCCTTGCCGCGCGCGGCGCCGCCGACCCGCTCGATCGCGGAGGCGGTGGTCTCGGTGAACTCGTCGATGTTGGCCCGGGTGCCCGGCCCCGCCGAGCGCGAGGAGATGGACGCGATGATTTCGCCGTAGTGCACGGGGGTCACCGCGCCGACGGCGGCCACGACCGGGATGGTGGCCTGCCCGCCGCAGGTGACCATGTTGACGTTGGGGGCGTCGAGGTGCTCGCCGAGGTTGACCGGCGGGACGACGTACGGCCCGAGCGCGGCGGGCGTGAGGTCGATGACGGTGCGGCCGAGGGCGCGCAGGACTTCGTCGTGGTGCCGGTGCGCGCCCGCCGAGGTGGCGTCGAAGACGTACCGGACGTCGGCGAACTCGTCGAGCCGGACCAGGCCGTCGACGCCCTCGTGGGTGGTCGCGACCTTGAGCCGGCGGGCGCGGGCGAGGCCGTCGGAATCGGGGTCGATCCCGGCCATGGCCGCGATCTCGAGGTGCTCAGACAGGCGCAGCACCTTGATCAGCAGGTCCGTGCCGATGTTGCCGGAACCGATGATCGCGACTTTCGCGCTCATGCTGCCTCCCCTTCGAAGCCGATGGTGACCTCGCCGAGGCCGGAGATCCGGGCGGTGAAGACGTCGCCGGGGGAGGCGGGCACCATCGGGCCCAGCGCGCCGGTGAGGACGATGTCGCCTGCCCGCAGGGGTTCGCCGCGGCGGGCGAGCGTGGTGGCGAGCCAGGCCGCGGCGTTGAGCGGGTCGCCGAGGCAGGCGCGGCCGGTGCCTTCCGAGACGAGTTCGGGGCCGCGGTGCAGCCGCATTTCGACGTCGGCCGGTTCGAGGCCGTCGAGCGTCTCGCGGGTGCCGCCGAGGACGAACAGGCCGGAGGAGGCGTTGTCGGCGACCGTGTCGACGATGGAGATGTCCCAGCCGGCGATCCGGCTGTCGACGATCTCCAGCGCGGGGGTGAGGAACGCGGTGGCCGCGCGGACGTCGGCGATCGAGCAGTCCGGGCCGGGCAGGTCCGCTCCGAGGACGAGCGCGATTTCCGCTTCCACCTTGGGTTGCAGCAGGCGGCCGGCGGGGACGGTGCCCTCGGGGGAGAGGGCCATGTCGGAGAACAACGCGCCGAAGTCGGGCTGGTCGACGCCCAGCTGCCGTTGCACGGCCGGCGACGTCAGGCCGATCTTGCGTCCGACCAGGCGGTGCCCGGCCGCGAGCCGGCTTTCGGTGTGCAGGCGCTGCACGGCGTAGGCCGCGTCGAGGTCGCCGTCGGCGAAGAGATCGCGGATCGGCGGGCACGGCGTGGCCGTGGCGGCCGCGGTCGCGAGCACTTCGGCGGCCTTGGGGACGGCCTCGTTCATCGGGACCTCCGGAGCAGGGGGTGGTGACCCGCCAGGTATAGGCCGCAGCCCGACCGTGTGCCAAAGTTTGTTCCGTGACACGGAACGGCGAGAACGGCAACATGCTCGACAAGGCGGCTGCGGTCCTGTCCGTCTACCGCCCGAACGGCGGATCGTTTCGCCTGACGGAACTCGCCACCAGGGCAGGGCTGACCAAGACCACGGCGTTCCGCCTGGTCGGCGACCTGGTCCGCCTCGGGTTCCTGGAGCGGGCCGGGGAGCAGTACCGGCTGGGCGGCACCCTGTTCGAGCTGGGTTCGCTGGTGCCCCGCCGGCAGGACCTCCGCGAGGCCGCGCTGCCGTTCCTGCAGGACCTTTTCGAGAGCACCCGCCAGACCGTCCACTTCGGAATTCGCGACGACCGCGAAGTCGTGTACGTCGAACGCATCCACGGCCACGACGCCGTCCCGCTGCCCTCCCGGATCGGCGGCAGGCTCCCGCTCACGTGCACGGCGATCGGCAAGGCGCTGCTCGCGTTCTCCGAGCCCGAGCTGGCGGATGCGATCCTCGCGGACCCGCTGCCGCGGCTGACGTCCGCCTCGATCACCGACCCGCTCCGGCTGCGCACGGCACTGGAGCAGACGCAGGTGTCCGGCCTGGCGTACGAGGAGCAGGAAGCCGCGCTCGGGGTGAGCTGCATCGCCGCGCCGGTGTTCAGCGGAGCGGTCGCGGTCGCGGCGCTCTCGGTGGCCGTCCCCCGTGAGCAGTTCCGCCCGGCGCACCTGGCCCCGGCCGTCCGGACGGCCGCGCTGGGACTGTCCCGGACGCTGCGCCAGGCCACCGAGCCCGGCCGATAGCGCTTGACACGATCTAAGTTCGATATATAGAACTTAGATCGTTGAGACGAACTTAGTTCGTTCCGTTCGTTCGGAGGTGTGCGAATGAGGGTGTCCGTTGCCGGAGCCGGGCTGGGTGGGCTGGCTCTTGCGCAGGGTTTGCGCGGGGCCGGGATCGAAGCCGAGGTGTTCGAGCGCGATCCGGAGATCGCCGCGAGGTTCCAGGGCTATCGGCTCGTGCTGAACCCGGCCGGGTTCCAGGCGGTGCGCGACTGCCTGCCCGCACGGTGGCACCCACTGCTGGGCGAGATCGTCATGGAGGCGTCCGCGGAGCAGCTGATCCTGGACCCCCAGCTCACCGAGATCGGCAGGCTCGGCGCCGGCCGGACCGGGATCGTGGTCGACCGGCAGGTGCTGCGGCACCTGCTGCTGACCGGTCTCACCGTGCACACCGGCGCCGCGCTGACCGGCTACGACGTGCTGGCCGACGGCCGGGTCCGAGCCCGGTTCGCCCGCCGCGACCCGGCCGTCGCCGACCTGCTCGTCGGCGCGGACGGCGTGGCCTCCGCGGTGCGCGGGGTGCTGGCACCGGAGATCACGCCGGCCGACACCGGCGTCCGGTTCGTCATCGGCCGCACGCCGCTGACCGACGAGTTCGCCGTCCTGGCCAAGGCCTACGGCTCGAAGATCACCGGCGACGGCGTCAGCCTGCTGCTCGGCGCGATGCGCTTCCGCACCCCGCCGAAGCAGGCCGCCGAGCGGCTCGCCCCCGAAGTCACGCTGCCCGACATCGGCGACTACGTCCGCTGGGCCATGATCCTGCCGCCGGACGGCTCGCCGGCGGGCCTGACCGCGCAGGACGCCGTGCTGTCCAGGGTGCGCGGGTGGCACCCGGTGCTGCGCACCCTGATCGAGCGGGCCGACCCGGACCACAGCACGCTGCTGTCCATCCGGGTGGTCGAGCCCGGCGAGCGCTGGGCGTCCGGCCCGGTCACGCTGCTCGGCGACGCGATCCACGCCACCTCGCCGACGGGTGGCAACGGCGCGAACACCGCGCTGCGCGACGCCGACCTGCTGCGCCGCTGCCTCATCGAGGCCGGCGAAGGCCGCCGGGATCTGCTCGACGCGGTCGACGACTACGAGCGGCAGATGGTCGAGTACGGCGCCGAGGCCGTGCGCAGCAGTCTTGAGAAGCTGCCCGCCTTCGTCCCGGGGGCGCGTTGACGCCGCTTGATGTATATGCAACAGTGGCCTCGTGAAGCTCTCCGCTGTCGATGAGATCGTGGACGACTGCCTGGCGGTCCGCATCCGCCTGATCGGCCGGGCTCTCACGAGCCTGTACGACGGCGCCCTCGCGGATCACGGCGTGACCATCGCCCAGCTCAACCTGCTCGCGGCCGTCGGCAAAGCGGGTCCGTGCCCGCCCGCCGTGCTCGGGCACGTGCTGCAGCTGGAGCGGTCCACGGTCAGCCGCAACCTGAACCTCCTGCTCGGCCACGGCTGGATCGAGGCCGTCTCCGCCGACGCGAAGGGGCTCCGGGAGGTCGCGCTCACCGACGCCGGCCGGGACAAGATCGAGTCCGTGATGCCCGCTTGGCGGCGGTCTCAGGAGCAGGCGGCCCGGCTGCTCGGAGCGGTCGGAACCGGTGCCGTCCAGGGGATCGCACGCGAAATGGGCTACCCGCCAGGCAAGTGAGCCCCGCGAGTTCGAAGCGAGCGTTCGTTGCCGACCATATGTTGTATATACAACAAGAAGGAGAAGTCATGAGCAAGGTGGTGCTGGTGACCGGCGCGTCCCGCGGAATCGGCCGGGCGGTCGCCCTGGCGTTCGCCGGAGAGGGCGCGCGGCTCGTGCTCGCGGCTCGCTCGGCCGATCGGCTGGGCGAAGTGGAGAAGGAGGTGCTGGCGCTCGGGGCCGACGCGCTGTCGGTGCAGACCGACGTGTCCGAGCCGGGGCAGGTCGCGGCGCTGGTCGACGCGGCGGTGCGCCGGTTCGGCCGCATCGACGTGCTGGTCAACAACGCCGGCGTCGGCAAGGTCGGCGAAGCCGCCGCCGGCACGTTCGCCGAAGACCTGCGGTCGACCCAGCGCGCGAGCCTGTTCGGGATGATCAGCGTGACGCAGCAGGTGCTCCCGGTCCTCCGGCGGCAGGGGGCGGGAACGATCGTGAACATGTCCTCGGTCATGGGGCGCAAGGCTTTCGCCCGGTTCGGCGCCTACGCGATCGTCATGCACGCGGTGTCCGCGTTCTCCGACGCCCTGCGCCAGGAGGTGGCCGCCGACGGCATCCGGGTCTCGGTGATCCACCCCGCGCTGACCGCCACCGACCTGTTGCGGGACACCGACGTCGCCGAGATGCCGCCGCCGTTCCGCCACATGACGCCCCTGTCGCCGGACGACGTCGCGAAGTCCGTGGTGGCCGCGGTCCGGCACGGGAGGCGCCGGGTGGTCCTTCCGCGGACGGCGAACATGCTGCTGCTGGGCGAGGCCCTGTCACCGCGCCTGGGTGACCTGGTCGCCACCGCGCTCACGAAACGGCGCATCGCCGCGCTGCTCCGGATGAACCGCGGCAAGACCTACCACGAAACGATTTCCGTCCCCTCGGCGTGAAGCCGGGTTCAGCCGGCGGGCACCAGCAGCCGCGCGGCTTCGCGGAACGACGCCACCAGCGGGTTCGGGTCCCGAGTCCGAGACGCCACCACGACCCGGCACGGCTCGAAGCCCTCGACCGGAATCGCCGTCACGTCCTCGCGCAGCCGGAGACGGTGGTCACCGGCGGGCAGGACCGCCACGGCGCTGCCCGACGCCACGAGTTCCAGCTTGTCCTCGAAGCTGTCGTCCGGCGCGGGGGGCGGCGAGCCGTCCTTCGGGGTGCTCCACAGCGTCGGCGTCACCGCGCACGCCACCAGCTCCTCGTCGCCCAGGTCGTCCACCGAGACGACTTCCTTGCCCGCCAAGCGGTGCGTGGCCGGGACCAGCAGCACGCGCGACTCCTCGTACAGCGGGGTCACCGTGGCCGCGAACGGCAGCGGGTCGCGAGCGACCAGGGCGTCGACCCGGCCGTCGGGCAGGGCGCGGGTGTCGTGCCAGCGCAGCAGCCTGGTCCGGATGCGGGCGTCGGGGTGGCGGTGGCGCAGCGCCTGCACGGCCGGGGTGATGACCAGGCCCTCGACGTAGCCGAGGGTGATCTCCCGCGGCGGGTCGGCGGCGCGGGCGACCGTCACGGCGTCTTCGGCCGCTTCGAGGACGGCGTGGGCACGCGGCAGGAACGCCGCGCCGGCCGCCGTGAGGACGGTGCCCTGCGGCGTGCGCGCGAACAGCCGCACGCCGAGCTGGTGCTCCAGCCGCTGGATCTGGCGGCTCAGCGACGGCTGGGCGAGGTGCAGGGCCGCGGCGGCGCGGCCGATGTTGCCGTGCTCCGCCACGACCGTGAAGTACCGGACCAGCCGCAGGTCGAGATCCACCCTTCGAGCGTACGCCGCCATGCACCGGCGGTATGGCGGCATGCGGAACGGGCCTTGGACGCCGCGGCGGGCCCGGCAGTTGACTCGGGGTATGAACGCTTACGAAGGAAAGAACGTCGTGATCACCGGCGGCAGCAGCGGGCTCGGCCTGGCGACCGCGGAACTGCTGGCGACCCGCGGCGCACGGGTGCTGATCACCGGACGGGACAAGGAAAAGCTCGAGTCCGCGCGCCGTCGGCTGGGGGCGCGTGCGACGGCCGTGCGCAGCGACTCCGCGGCCATGGCCGACGTCGAGGAGCTGGCGCGGGTGGTCCGCGCCGAGTTCGGCGCGGTGGACGCGCTGTTCGTCAACGCGGGCGTGACCGCGTTCGCGCCGTTCGAGTCGATGCCGGAAGCGCGGTACGACGAACTGTTCGCCGTGAACACCAAGGGGCCGTACTTCACCGTGCAGAAACTGGCGCCGCTGCTGCGCGAGGGCGCCGGTGTCGTGCTCACGACGTCGGTGGCCAACGTCAAGGGCCTCGACCTGATCAGCGCCTACGCCGCGACCAAGGCCGCGCTGCGGTCGATGACCCGGTCCCTGGCGCGGGAACTGCTGCCCCGCCGGGTCCGCGTCAACGCCGTCAGCCCGGGCCCGATCGCCACCGGCATCCTCGACGCGACGATGCCGCCGGACGCCGCCGAACAGACCAAGGCCGCGATGATCGCGCAGAACCCGATGGGGCGCTTCGGCGAGCCGGCCGAGGTCGCGGCCACGGTGGCCTACCTCGCGTTCGAGGCGACGTTCACCACCGGCGCCGAGATCCCCGTGGACGGCGGTGCCGCCCAGCTGTGACCGGCTCACCGCCGCAGTGAGTCGGAGCTGGGACAGGAGCACCGCGTGGGAGGCGCCCCGGGCCCGGGGGTACAGGTCCTGCCGCACGCGGAACTCCACCTGGATGTCGTCGGCGGATTCGCCCTGGTCGGGCGCGAAGGCGGCGACGTAGACCAGCGCCTTGACGTTCTTGCCGTCGCGGACGACAACGGCGTCGATCTCGGTGGTCTTCATCCCGGAGGCAGATCCCGCCCGAGCCCGCGGTTACGTCGGCGTGGGTGTCGCCGCGGTCGTGGACCCGGTGTCCTCCTCCGAGAGGGTTCTGCCACGCCTTCACCGTCGGTCCGCCGGACACCCGTGCGCCCCGGGGGAGTCCCTGGTGCCGGGTCGGCCAGGGGTTCTCACGGGCGCGATCCGCGCGTGGACCCGGCCACGCTGACGGGCGTACCGGATTCCCCCGTGAAAGGCAGGGTGCGCCATGACCGCGCTCGAGCAGCAGGCCGACCGTGCGATCCGACCGTTCTCCGTCCACTTCCGCCGCGAGGCGCTCGACCAGCTGCGCCGTCGCCTGGAGGCGACGCGCTGGCCGACCCCCGAACTGGTCGGCGACCGCTCGCAGGGGGTGCAGCTGGCCACCATGCGAGCGCTGCACCGCTACTGGACCGACGAATACGACTTCCGGCGCGTCGAGTCGCGGCTCAACGCGCTGCCGCAGTTCACGACCGAGATCGACGGCGTGAAGATCCACTTCGTGCACGTCGAGTCCCGGCACCCGGACGCGCTGCCGCTGATCATGACCCACGGCTGGCCGGGGTCGGTCGTCGAGGTGCTCGACTCCGTCGGCCCGCTGACCGATCCGACCGCGCACGGCGGCACCGCGGCGGACGCGTTCCACCTCGTGCTGCCGTCCCTGCCCGGGTACGGCTTCTCGGCGGAGCCGGCCGAGGTCGGCTGGGACCTCGTGCGCACCGCCCGGGCGTGGGCCGAGCTCATGCGCCGGCTCGGCTACGACCGCTACGTGGCCCAGGGCGGCGACGTCGGGGCCGGTGTCACCGACGCGATCGGACGGCTGGGCCCGCAAGGGCTGGCCGGCATCCACACCAACCTGCTCGTGCCCGCGCTCAACGACCCTTCGGCCTTGCCGGACAACACCGAGGAGGAACGCGCGGCGCTCGCCGCGATCAAGGAGTTCCAGACCACCGGCAACGGCTACTTCGTGGAAATGGCCACCCGGCCGCAGACCATCGGGTACGCGCTGCTGGACTCACCGTCCGCGCTCGCCGCCTGGATGGTCGACCACGACACCGACGCCTACTACAAGATCGCCGGCGCGTTCGTCGACGGCAAGCCGTCCGGCAACCTCACCCGCGACCACCTGCTCGACAACATCACGGCCTACTGGCTGACCGGCACGGGCGCGTCCACCGCCCGCAGCTATTGGGAGGCCTACGGGGCCGACGCGCCCGCCGCGGGCCGCCCGCCCCTGCCGGCGCCGCGGGTTCCGGTCGGCTTCAGCACGTTCCCCGGCGAGATCTGGCGGACTCCGCGCAGCTGGGCCGAAGTCGCGTACCCCACGCTCGACTACTTCGGGGTCGCCGCGCGGGGCGGGCACTTCGCCGCCTGGGAAGAGCCGGAGCTGTTCGCGGCCGAGCTGCGAGCCGCGTTCCGGGCACTGCGTTAGGTGGGCGGATCCATGTTCAGACCCACCAGACGGCAGGTGCTGCGTGGCGGAATCGCCGTGGCGATGGCGAGTGCGCTCGGCGAAGCCCCGGCGGCCGCGGCGCAGACCGGGATCCGTCCGTTCCGGGTCGCGGTCCCGACCCGGCAGCTGGCCGATCTTCGCGACCGGGTCGCCGCGACGCGCTGGCCGTCACGCGAGCTCGTCGCCGACCGCACGCAGGGCGTGCAACTGGCGGCCGCGCGGGCACTCGCCCGCTTCTGGACCACCCGCTACGACTGGCGCCGCTTCGAAGCGAAGATCAACGCGCTCCCGCAGTTCACGACCGAGATCGACGGCGTCGACGTCCACTTCGTCCACGTGCGCTCACGGCACCCCGGAGCGCTGCCGCTCGTCATGACCCACGGCTGGCCGGGCTCGGTCGTGGAGCTGCTCGAGACCGTCGGCCCGCTGACGAATCCGACCGCGTACGGCGGCACCGCCGCCGATGCGTTCCACGTCGTGCTGCCGTCGATCCCCGGCTACGGCTTCTCCGCCCAGCCGGCCGGGCTCGGCTGGGACACGGGCCGGACCGCGCGGGCCTGGGCCGAGCTGATGCGCCGGCTCGGCTACACCCGTTACGTCGCCCAGGGCGGCGACGTCGGCGCCGCCGTCACCGACGGTTTGGGTCGGCTGGCCCCCGCCGGGCTCCTCGGCATCCACCTGAACCTGCTGGTCACGGCCTTGCGCAACTCCGCAGGCCTGCCGAAGAACACCGAGGAGGAGAAGGCCGCGGCCGCCGCGCTCAAGGTCTTCGGCACCACCGGCAACGGCTACCTCGTCGAGCAGTCCACCCGGCCGGAAACGATCGGCTACGCACTGCTGGATTCCCCGGTCGCCCTGGCGGCGTGGATGCTCGACCACGACACCGACAGCTATCTCAAGATCGCCCGCGTCTTCCTGGGTGACGCGCCGTCGGGCAACCTCACCCGGGAGCACGTCCTCGACAACATCACGCTGTATTGGCTCACCGGCACGGGTGTCTCGGCCGCCCGCGGGTACTGGGAAGGCGCTCACGCCGACAGAGGCCAGCCGCCGCCGGTGTCCGTGCCGGTCGCCTTCAGCGCGTTCCCGGGCGAGATCTTCCGGGCGCCGCGCAGCTGGGCGCAGACCTCGTACCCGACGCTGTCCTACTACCACCAGCCGGACCGGGGCGGGCACTTCGCCGCGTGGGAGGAGCCCGGCCTGTTCACCGCCGAGCTCCGCGCCGCCTTCCGCGCGCTGCGCTGAGCGGAACCAACCGTGCTGGGCCGGGCCAGGGACATCCCGGACCCGGCCTGGCACGGATCGGGATCAGGAAGACTTTCCGATCTCGAAGTCGCCGCGGTCGGCGCGCTCGCGGATGCCGCGCCAGAATTCGAGGGCCGCGTACTCCATGCCCAGCCCGAGTTCCAGGGTGATCATCCGGCCGGCGACCTCTTCGATGTGGCCGAAGCGGCGCTGCATCTCCTCGTACTCGGCGATCCGGCGCTCGTGCTGCTCGACCTGTCCCTTCGCGAGCTGGGCCACGTCGTCGGGTCCGGCCAGCTCGCTGAAGAAGAGCTTGATTTCCGCCACGTCGCGCAGCTCGAAGTGCTCGTTGACCGGCTCGGCCATCCAGCCGCGCAGGACCTTCCGGCCGGCTTCGGTGATCGAGAACGTCTTGCGCCTGCGCCCCGAGTCCTCTTCGTCGAGCTCCAGCAGGCCGGCTTCCTGGAGCCGCTTGGGTTCCGAGTACAGCTGCGCGTGCGGGAAGTTCCAGAAGTAGCCCACGGACCGGCCGATCGCGCGCTTGAGGTCGTAGGACGTGGAAGGGCCGCGCAGCGCGATCATGCCGAGCACCACGTACGACGTCGTCGACAACCGAACCGTTGACATGCTCCGGATCGTATCGTAGGTTCGCAACCATCCGAAACAGATGGTCGGTCTCGTACCATCGAGTGCGCACTGTCGCGTTGGAGGAACGGTCATGGATCTGGGCACGGTTCTGCGCTGGACGGCGGAGCGTTATCCCCGGCGCCGCGCGGTGGGTGGCGCGAACCCCATGACCTACGCCGAATGGGACGCGCACACCGACCGCCTGGCCTGGGCCTTCGCCGCGCTCGGCGTCCGGCCCCGCGACCGGGTGGTCCTCTCGCTGGCCGGCGGGCAACCCCTGGCCAGCCTGCACCTGGCCGCGCAGAAGCTCGGCGCCGTCTCGGTGCCGCTGTCGTACCGGTTCGCGCCGCCCGAACTCGCCTACTGCATCGCCGACGCCCTGCCCGCCCTGGTGGTCACGGACGCTTCGACCGCGGCTCTCGCCGACGAAGCGATGGCCGACCTGCCCCCGGTGCCCCGGATCGCCTCCGGGCCGACGGACGAGGACACCATCGAACGCCTGGCGCTGCGACAGACGGGCGGCGCCCCGGACGTCCGGGTGTCCGACCAGGACATCAGCGTGATGCTCTACACCTCCGGCACCACCGGGAAACCGAAGGGCGTGCCGCGCACGCACTCCGCCGAGCACCACGCGGCGCTCGCGCACCTGATCCAAAGTGGACAGTCCCGGTTCGACGCCACCCTGGGCGTGATGCCGCTGTTCCACACCATGGGGCTGCGCACCCTGCTGGCCACCCTGGTCGGCGCGGGAACCTGGGTGCCGCAGGTGAAGTTCGACGCGGACGAAGCCCTGGACCTGATCACCGCGGAGGGGATCGGCTCGCTGTACCTGGTGCCGACGATCTACTGGTCGCTGGTGCGCACCGGCCGGCTCGCCGAGGCGCGGACCGTGCGCCGGCTGGCCTACGCCGGCTCGTCGATGACCCCGGCGCTGGCCGAGCAGCTCGCCGGTGCGCTGGAACCGGAGTCCTTCGTCAACCACTTCGGCAGCACCGAGATCTACACCTTCACCATCGGCCCGGACGTGCTCGCGAAGCCGGGATCGGCGGGCCGCGCCGGGATCTTCTCGCGGGTGCGGCTGGTGGACCCGGACCCCGCCGCGCCGCCGGACGCCGAAGTGGCACCGGGGGAGCAGGGCCAGATCGCCATCTCGATGGCCAGCCCCGAGGCGTTCGCCGGGTACTGGCACCGGGCGGACGCCAACACGAAGTCCATCCGTGACGGCTGGTACTTCCCCGGCGACCTGGCCAGCGCCGACGAGGACGGGGACCTCTGGGTCGCCGGCCGGGTCGACGACATGATCAACTCCGGCGGCGAAAACATCTACCCCGACGAGATCGAGGACGCGCTGATCCGCTGCGCGGCCGTGCGCGAGGTGGTCGTGGTCGGCATGGCCGACGACCGGTGGGGCCAGGCCGCCACCGCGTTCTTCGTCCCGGGTGACGGCATGACGCCCGAGCACGCGACGGAGGTGCTCGAGGTCTTCGTCCGCGAACAGTCCGGGCTGCCGTCGTTGAAGCGCCCCAAGCGGATCGTGGCCGTCGACACCATCCCCAAGTCCGGCGTGGGCAAGATCCTGCGCCGCGAACTGAGCTCCGGGAACTACCGCGCGCTGTTCGACAGCGCCGCAGAAGCAGGCAGGTGAACCGCATGACCGCAGTCTCCGCAAAGCCGGCCAGGAGGACGGCGCGGATCGAGGACCCCGCGCTGCTCACCGGCCGCGGCCGGTTCCTGGACGACATGGACCCGTTGCCGGGCACGCTGACCGCCGCGGTGGTGCGCAGCCCGCACCCGCACGCCCGGATCCGCGGCGTCGACCTCGAGCGGGCCCGCCGGCACCCCGGGGTCGCCGCGGTGATCGGCCCCGAGGAGGTCAAGGCGGCCCTGCGCCCGTTCCCGCTGGCGCTCAAGGCACCCATGCCGTACTACCCGACGGCCACGGACAAGGTGCGCTTCGTCGGCGAGCCGGTGGCGGTCGTCGTCGCCAACGACCGGTACCTGGCCGAGGACGCGGCGGAACTCGTCGAGGTCGACTACGAGCCGCTGCCGCCGGTGGTCGACGTGGAGAAGGCGCTGCTGCCGGACGCGCCGCGGCTGCACGAGGACGCCGACGGCAACGTCGCGACCGACCGGACCTTCACCTTCGGCGACGTGGACGACGTGTTCGCCAAGGCGGATCACGTGGTCAAGGGCAAGTACGACTTCCCGCGCTACTCCTCGACGCCGATGGAGTGCTACTCGGTCGTCGCCGAGTGGCAGGACGAAGGCGACGGCCCGGCCATCCAGGCGTGGGCCAACTTCCACGGCCCGTTCTCCATGGTCGCGGTGCTGGCCGGGGCCTTCGGCCTCCCCGCGTCGCGGATCCGGCTGATGATCCCGGCCGACAACGGCGGCAGCTTCGGCATCAAGGCGGGCATCTACCCCTACGTCGCGCTGATGGCGCTGGCGAGCAAGCACGCGGGCCGTCCGGTGCGCTGGACCGAGGACCGCATCGAGCACCTGCTGGCCAGCTCCGCCGGTTCCGACCGGGCCATGTGGTTCGAGGCCGCCGTCTCGAACGACGGCACGGTGCAGGCGCTGCGCGCCGACTTGGTGGACAACGTGGGCGCGTACCTGCGTCCGCCGGAACCCAGCACGCTCTACCGCTGCTTCGGCAATATCACCGGCGCCTACAAGATCGACGCCGTCGAGATCCGCTCGCGCGCCGTGGTGACGAACAAGACGCCCACCGGGCTCAACCGCGGCTTCGGCGGCCAGCAGCTGTACTTCGGCCTGGAACGGCTGATGGACAAGGTCGCCGAGACGTGCGGCCTCGATCCGATCGAGCTGCGCAAGCGGAACTTCGTGCGGCACGAGGACTTCCCGTACGCCACCCCGACCGGCGGCATCTACGACTCCGGCGACTACCACCGCGCCCTCGACATGGTCGTGAAGAACGCGGACTACCAGGCCCTGCGCGAAAAGCAGCGGGAAGCGCGGGCGCGGGGCGAGTACCTCGGCCTCGGCGTGGCGACCATCGTGGACCCGTCCGCGACCAACATCGGTTACGTCGGCCTGGCCACCCCGGCCGAGCAGCGGGCGTCCGGGCGCGGCAAGTCCGGCTCCACCGAGCACGTCCGGATCAGCGTGGACCCCAGCGGGCAGGTGTCGGTGCTGCTGGGCACCGTGCCGCAGGGCCAGGGCCACGCCACCGTCGCGCAGGAGGTGGTCGCCGACCAGCTCGGCCTGCCGCTGGAGCAGGTGCGCCCGATCGTCGAAATGGACACCGCCACCACCCCGTGGACGATCAGTTCGGGCAGCTACTCCTCGCGTTTCGCGCCGCTGCTGACCAGCGCGCTCGTCGAGGCCGCGGAGAAGCTCGCCGAGACCGTCAAGATCGCCGGCGCCACGCTGCTCGGCGTCGCGGCCGAGGAGGTGGAACTGGCCGAGGGCCACGTCCGGCTGCGCGGCGAACCGGGCCGGGCGGTCCCGTTCAAGCACGCGGCCGGGCTGGTGCACTGGGATCCCGGCGCGCTGCCGGAAGGCACTTCCGCGCGGCTGTACGAGGAGGCCGCGTTCACCCCGCCGCAGTCGAAGGCGGCCAGCCGCTCGGACCAGATCAACTCGAGCCTGTGCTACGGCTTCGTCGCCGAGCTGGCCGTCGTCCGGATCGACCCGGAGACCCGCGAAGTGAAGCTCGAGCAGGTGGTCACCGTGCACGACGCCGGCACGATCCTCAACCCGACGCTGCTCGAAGGCCAGGTGCACGGCGCCCTCGCGCACGCGCTGGGCGGCGCGCTGTTCGAGGAGATGCGCTACACCGACGCCGGGCAGCCCACCGCCACCTTCATGGACTACCTGTGCCCGACCACCGCCGAAACCACGTTCGAGCTGAACAGCGACCACCTGGAAACGCCGTCGCCGCTGACCCGGCTCGGCGCGAAGGGCTGCGGCGAAGGCAGCTGCATGAGCCTGCCGGTCGCGATCGCCAACGCGGTCGCGGACGCACTCGCCCCGGCCGGTGTGGACATCACCAGCCTGCCCCTGCACGGAAACGTGCTCCACGAGCTGCTGACCGGCAGCACCACGGAAAGGAACCACTGACGATGGCACTCACCGGAGGCGAGATCCGGCTCGACCGCGGCCACGACGGCCGGGTCGCCTACCTGACCCTCGACCACGGCAAGTACAACATCATCACCTGGGAGACCCGCCAGGTGATGGCCGACCGGTTCGCCGAGATCGACGCCGACGACGAGATCAAGGTCGTCGTCATCCAGGGCGAAGGCGAGCACTTCTCCTCGGGCGGCGACATCGCCGGGTTCATGGAGGTCGACCCGGTCGACTTCACCGACCTCGGCCAGAACGTCACCGCCCCGGCGCGCAGCCCCAAGCCGGTGATCACCGCGGTCGACGGCTACTGCTTCGGCGTCGGGCTCGAACTCGCGCTGTCCACCGACATCCGGGTGGCCACCAAGCGCGCCGAGTTCGCGCTGCCCGAGATGCGGCTGGGCATGATCCCGGGCTCCGGCGGCACGCAGCGCCTCGCCCGGCTGATCGGCCTGTCCCGCGCGAAGTACCACGTGATGACCGCGTCGCGGATCAACGCGCAGCAGGCCGGCGACTGGGGGCTGGTGGCGAACGTGGTCGAGGACCGCGCCGCCCTGGACGCCGAGGTGGAGCGGATCGTGGGCGTGCTGCTCGGGTTCTCCCCGCTGGCCGCCCGCACCGCCAAGGAGGTGCTCGACAAGGGCGTGGACGCGCCGCTGTACTCCGGGATCGAGCTGGAGCGCAAGGCGTACGCGATGCTGCGCTCCAGCAACGACTTCGCCGAGGGCGTCGCCGCGTTCACCGGCAAGCGCGCGCCGAAGTTCCAGGGCCGGTGAGCTGACACCATGAAAGCCGCACCATTCGCCTACGTCCGGCCGTCGAGTCTGCAAGACGCGATCGCCGAACTCGCGAGCACGGGCGGCGGCGGCAAGGTCATCGCGGGTGGGCAGTCGCTGGTCCCGGTGCTGGCCATGCGGCTCGCCCGCCCGGAAACCCTGGTGGACATCACTTCCGTGCCGGAACTCGACCACGTCGGCGTCGCGGGCGGGCACCTCGAGATCGGCGCCACGGTGCGCCAGCGGCGGATCGAGCGCGACCCGGTGAGCGCCGCGATTCCCTTGCTGGGCATGGCGTTGCCGTGGGTCGGGCACCGGGAGCTGCGCAGCCGGGGCACCGTGTGCGGCAGCCTCGCGCACGCCGACCCGGCCGCCGAGCTGCCGGCCGTGGCGTGCTGCCTGAACGCCGAGCTGACCGTGACCGGACCCGGCGGCGCCCGGCGGGTCCCGGCGCGGGAGTTCTTCTCCGGCGCGATGACGACCGCGCTCGGGGCCGACGACATCCTGACCGCGGTGCGGTTCCCGGTTGCGGCGGCGGGCGAAGGGTTCGGGTTCGCGGAGTTCTCCCGCCGGCACGGCGACTTCGCGCTCGCCGGGGACGTCGCCCGGGTCCACGTGCGCGGCGGGGAAACCGACGCGGAGCTGACCGGGTTCGGCGTGTCCGACCGGCCGGTCACCCGCTCGGTCAGTGGTGAGCTGGCCGCCGCGCTGAACGAGAGCGGCGGCGACGTGAGCCGCGCCCTGTCCGGCCCACTCGCCGCGGTGGCCGAGGAGCTGGTCGACACCGAAGGCGACGCCCACGCGTCCCGCGACTACCGCCGCCGGCTGTTCCGCACGCTGGCGGCCCGGGAACTGGGCAAGGCATACGAGCGCGCTCGCAAGAGCGCCGGTGAGGTGGACTCGTGACCGAAGTGGTGGCACAGAACGGGAAACCCCGCGCCGTGAAGGCAGCGGCGGACGACCTCGTCGAGGTCAGGATGACGGTGAACGGCACGCCGGCCGTGCTCAGCCTGCCCGCGCGGGTCACGCTCGCCGACGCGCTGCGGGACCACCTCGGGCTCACCGGCACGCACGTGGGCTGCGAGCACGGCGTGTGCGGGATGTGCACCGTGCTCGTCGACGGGCAGGCGGCCCGGGCCTGCCTGCTCTTCGCGGTCCAGCTCGACGGGGCGGACGTCGTCACCGTCGAGGGCCTCGGCCGGCCGGACGACCTGCACCCGCTGCAGGAGGCGTTCGGCCGCAACCACGCGCTGCAGTGCGGGTTCTGCACGCCGGGCTTCCTGATGAGCTCCTACGACCTGCTCAGCAACCAGCCCGGCGTGACCGAGGAGGAGCTGCCCGAGCAGTTGTCCGGGGTCATCTGCCGGTGCACCGGGTACCGCAACATCCTCACCGCCGTCAACGAAACCCGGGAAGCGCACCCCGACGGCATCCCCGCCCCGGGCAACTGCGCGCACCGCGCGCTCGTCGGCCGGGCCACCGGCCAGGCGGGGGGCAGCACCGACGGCCGCGAGGTCACCGAGGTCACCGAAGACACCCGCCGGATCGACATCGTGCTGCCGGACGGGGACCCGACGATCGCCGTCGACATCGAGACCGAGATCGGCGTGCCGGCCGACGCGGTGTGGCGCGTGTTCGACGACATCTCGCTGCTGGCCCGCTGCCTGCCCGGCGCGGAGCTCACCGAAGACCTGGGCGACGACCACTACGCCGGCCGCGCGCGCGTGTCGGTGGGCCCGATCAAGCTCGCCTTCAAGGGGGTCGCGCACGTCGTCGAGCACGACCGCGCCGGCCAGCGCCTGCGTGTGCTCGCGCAGGGCCAGGACACCGGTGGCGCGCAGACCCAGGCCGACATCGTGCTGCGCACCGAAGCCACGGCCACCGGCACCGCGATGCGGGCCGAGGCCAAGGTGTACCTCACCGGCCGCATCGCGCAGTTCGGCCGGGCGCTGGCCGGGGACGTGAGCCGGCGCATGTTCGAGCAGTTCGCGGACGCCCTGCGCGAAGCCGCGACGTCCGGGCAGGCACCCACCGGCCCGGTCAAGGCGCCGAGCGCGCTGAAACTCCTGTTCGCCCCGCTGTTCGCCCGGATCCGGGCCGCGCTGCGCCGCAAGTCCCGCTGATCCCTGTCCCTGTCCCGTGAGGGGAAAACCTTGACACCCGATATCGCACCACGGTCAAAGTCGCCTCGTGCCGCGGTATTCGCTTCCGTCGCCGGCTGGTCCTTCGACCTGTTCGACCTCTTCCTGCTGCTTTACGTGGCCGGACCGATCAGCAAGACCATCTTCCCGAGCACCAGCCCGACCCTGGGCATCGCCGCGGTGTTCGGCTCGTTCGCGGTCACCGTCGTGATGCGCCCGGCGGGTGCCGCGATCTTCGGCGAGCTCGCCGACCGCAAGGGGCGCAAGTCGACCATGGTGCTCGTGATGGGCGGCGTCGGCGTCACCACGGCCGCGATGGGGCTGGTCCCGTCCCACGCCTCGGTGGGCGTGCTCGCGCCGGTCCTGTTCCTGGCGCTGCGGGTCGCGCAAGGTCTGTTCGTCGGCGGCGTCACCGCGACGACGCACACGCTCGGCACCGAGAGCATCGGCCCGCGCCGTCGTGGCCTGATGAGCGGGTTGATCGGGGCCGGGGGAGCGGGCCTCGGCGCGGCCCTGGCCAGCCTGGCCTACATCGTGGTTTCGGCGATCTTCACCGGTCCCGCGTTCGACCAGTGGGGCTGGCGGGTGTTGTTCTTCTGCGGGCTGCTCAGCGCCCTGCTGAGCCTGTTCGTGCTGCGCAAGGTCGAGGAGTCCCCGGAGTTCGAGGGCACGCGGCGGGCGCCGGTGCCGTTCCGGGAGCTGGTCCGCGGCCGCGGCAAGAAGATCCTCGCGCTGAACATCGCGGTGGCCGCCGGCGGTGGCGCGCAGTACTACCTGACGTCCGGGTACCTGCCCACCCTGCTCAGCGAGGTGGTCCGGATCCCGGCCGGGCAGCGCGGCGCGATCCTGCTGGTCAGCAGCGTCGTGGTGGTCGGCGCGGCGATCGGCGCGGGCGAGCTGAGCGAACGGCTCGGCCGCCGCCGGACCATGCTGGGGTTCGGCCTGGCCAACCTCGTCGCGCTGCCGGTGCTCACCTGGGGCATCGCCGCCGCCGGAAGCGGGCGCGGCGGGGTCGTGGCGGTGCTGTGCGTGCTCATGGTGATGCTGTCCAACGCCGCGTATTCGCCGCTGATGATCTTCCTCAACGAGCGGTACCCGACGGCTTTGCGGGCCCGGGGCACCGCGGTGAGCTGGAACCTCGGCTTCATGCTCGGCGGGCTGATGCCGACCCTGGTGAGCCTGCTCAGCCCGCAGCTGCCGGACGTCCCTTCGCGGCTCGCGCTCTTCCTGGCGGCCGCGGCCCTGGTGTTCGTCGTCGCGGTCCTGGCGAGCCCGGAAACCCGGGGCGCGCTCGATCGCGAGCGCGCCGACGTCACCCGCGTCCCCGGTGCACGGGGCCGATCGACTCCGGGGGACTGACCGGCGCCCGGATGTTCACACCGTCAGGACCAGGAGCGATCCCGCCCGACTCGGCAGAATGCGAATTCACGCTGGGCCGAAAGGCCGTCACGTCGAGCAGGAGGGAACCGCGCCATGGCCGAGCCGCGAGGTCACGCCGACCCGTCCGTCCGGACGCACCGGGATGCCCGTCTCCCCGTACGGATCCCCCGGGACCTGTGGGTGTGTACCTACCGGGTCCGCCGGGACGTCACCGTGCTGCAGGTGGGGGGTGAGGTGGACGTCGTCGGCCTCGCCGACCTGCGGACCGCGTTCGGGAGCCTGCTGGGCGTGGGTAACCGCCTCGTGGTCCTGGACTTCGGGCGGATCGGTTTCTTCAGCGCGGGCGGCGTCGGCGTCCTGGAGCACACGCGGCTCACGCTCGAGGACGCCGGAATCCCGATGCGTCTCGCGCGCCCGTCGCGGGCGGTGCTGCGCCCGCTGACCGCGCTCGGCCTGCTGGGCCGGTTCGACATCCACGCCGGCATCGGCCGGGCCATCACGGCGCCGGCCGGCGTGGCTTAGGCGTGCGGCCCGGGGAGGTGGCGATCCAGGCCGATCACCGGCCGGCCGCGATCCCCGGGCTGCACACCTCGCTGCGGAAAGTCAGTACCACCCGGTCGCCCGCGTCCGGGCGGCCGGAATCCGGTACGCCCACTGGGGGGCCCTGCGCTCCCGCCGTGACCGCCGGACCAGGACCAGCAGCCACAGCACGCCGATCAGCGCGATCAGGCCCTGGCCCGTCCAGGTCGTCACCGTGTACACGGTCGTCACGTCCGCGGGCGGTACGACGAGGCCGCGCGGGTCGAACTGCGCCACCTGCCCGGTCAGGAGCAGCGTGATCACCAGCGCGATGGCCGACATCGAGTCCCACAGGGCGTGCAGCAGCGCGACGCCGAGGAACGCCAGCGCCAGGCGCAGGCTCAGCACGAAGTGCTCGCGCGTGCTCCACGCGAACAGCAGCCCGCCCAGGATGGCGGTCCACAACCCGTGCCCGACCGGCGCGAGGAGCCCGCGCAGCAGTTCGGTCGTGACCAGGTCGGTCAGCGGAAGGCCCTGGGCGGTGAACAACGACGTGAGCGCGTACCCCGCGGATTCGAAGGCGGCGAAGCCGAACCCGACCGTCGCGCCGAGGATCATCCCGTCCCGCATGGACTTCACGGCCAGCCCGCGCGTCAGCAGGGCGAGCGCGACCAGCTTGACCGCCTCCTCGATGAGCCCGACCCCCACGTACAGCCACGTCGACGGGTACAGCAGGTAGCTCTCCAGCACCGACGCGCCGAGGACGCCGAGGACGCCGCCGACGAGGAAGGTCCGGAACACCAGCTCGGCGGTGATCTCCCCGGAGTCGCGGCGCTCGAACGCCCACGCCACGAACGTCACCGGCACCAGGAAGCTGCCGAGCAGCACGAGCGTCGGCAGCAGGTTGGGGTTGCCGGTCGCGTAGGTCACGATGACCGACAGCACCCACAGCAGCAGGCCGATCGTGAAGATCTGCAACCAGGCCCGACGGCGGGGACGGCTGGCCGTGGTCATCGGCGCCTCCCGAACCGCTCGCCGCGCCCGGTGGCCGCGGTGTCGACGAACGCGCGGAAGCGCGCGGGGGAGCCGGGTTCGGCGACGCCGTCGAAGCCCTCCGGACAGCGCAGCGCCGCCGACCGCCGCTGTCCGCCGTCGGAATCGACGCGGTACAGGGCGAAGACCTCGGCGAGCGGCTCGTCGTCCAGTTCGTACAGCACCGGTGGCGTCAGGCCGGTCAGCTCCAGCTCACCGCCGGCCGCCGTCAGCCGGTCGCCGCAGCGGCGCAGCAGGCCGAGCAGGTCGTCGCCGGGCCGCTCGACCTGGGAGAGGTCGACGACGAAGTGGCGGGCGCCCGCGTGGACCAGCCCGGCCAGGTACCCCGCGAGGGTGCGTAACCCCGCTGTGCCGACCTGCCCGGCGACCGTGACGACGGCGTAGCGGCCGGGGTGCAGGGTGGAGCTGAGGGTGAGTTCGTGCGGGGCCGCGTGGCCGATCAGCCGGTCCAGTTCCGCGAGCGCGAGGGGTGGTCGGGAAAGCCTGGTGGTCATGGGAGTCCTCCGGGTTGTGCGAGTTCTTGCGCGAGGTGTTCGTGCACCAGCCGGATGGCCATGGCGCCCTCGCCCACCGCCGAGGCCACCCGCTTCACCGAGCCGTGCCGGACGTCGCCGACGGCGAACACACCGGGACTGCTCGTTTCCAGCGGAAACGGCGGCCGCGAGATCCCGGCGTCGGCGAACGCGCCGACGTCGGCGCCGGTGAACACGAAGCCGTCCTCGTCCAGCGCGACGTGGCCGGACAGCCACCGCGTGTGGGGGGTGGCCCCGATGAAGACGAACAGCGCGCGGGCGTCGAGCCGGTGCCGCTCGCCGGTTCGGTTGTCCTCGACCTCGACCCCCGACATCGTCTTGCCGTCCTCGACGACCTCGCGGACTTCGGTGTGCAGGTGGACCTGGATCCGCGGGTGGCGGCTGACCTGGTCGACGAGGTAGCGCGACATGTTCGCGCCGAGATCGCCGCCGCGCACCAGCAGGTGCACCACGGGCGAGGTCTCCGCCAGGAACACCGCGGCCTGGCCCGCGGAGTTGCCGCCGCCGACCACCACGACCGGGTCGGCCCGGCATTGCCGGGCCTCCTGCGGGGTCGCGGCGTAGTAGAGGCACGTGCCTTCGAAGTGCTCGAGTCGCGGGAGCGGCAGGCGCCGGTACCGGGCGCCGCTGGCGATGATCACCGTCCGCGTGACGATTTCGGTGCCGTCGTCGAAGCCCACCACGTACAGCCCGTCCCGCAGGTCGAGCGTGCTGGCCTCGGCCGGGACGGCGACCCGGACGCCGAACTTGTCCGCCTGGATCACCGACCGCTCGGCCAGTTCCGCCCCCGAGATCCCGGACGGGAAGCCGAGGTAGTTCTCGATCCGCGACGTCGTGCCCGCCTGCCCGCCCGCGGCGACCGCGTCGAACGCCGACGTCGCCAGGCCTTCGGAGGCCGCGTAGACGACGGCCGCGAGCCCGCCGGGCCCGGCGCCGACCACGAGCACGTCACGCACGCCCGACTGGGGTTCCTCGTGCCGCAGCCCCACCGCGCACGCCAGTTCGGCGTTGCCCGGGTTGCGCAGCACGCCGGCGCCGGGCAGCACCACCACCGGCGTTTCCTCGACGGTGACGCCGAGCCGGCGCAGCAGCGCCTCGGCCTCGCGGTCCTGGTCGAGGTCGTCCAGCCGGTACGGCAGGCGGTTGCGGGCGACGAACTCCAGCAGCCGCCGGGTGTCCGGCGAGAAGCACGAGCCGACGATCCGCAGCCCGTCGCCGGAGCCGATGATGAGCGCACGGCGGGCGAAGTAGGCGTGCAGGATCAGATCGCCGAAGACCGGGTTGCCGTGGACCAGCCACTTCAGCTCGCCGACCGGGATGACGAGCACTTCGCCGGGTTCCGCGGCGACGGCGGTGAAGAACGACGGCTGCCCTTCGAGCAGGCCCAGCTCGCCGAGGAACCGCCCCGGCCCGTGCACCCGCAGCGTTCTGGTTTCGTCCCCGTCGCGCTGCTGGATGGCGACCTTGCCGCTGAGCACGACGTACCAGTCGGTCGGCTGTTCCCCTTGTGCGTAGAGCACGTCCCCCGGCCGCACCGGCCGGCGTTCGCCCGCGGCCGAGAGCGTCTCGAGCTGCTCGCGGCTCAGCCGGGGGAACGCGCCGTACGGATCCGGGGTCTCGGCGAGGTCCTCCGCCGGGAGTGTCATACGAACGCCTCGTGCACGTAGCACCAGCGCCAGTTCTCCCCGGGCTCGAACGAGCGCACGATGGGATGGCCGATGGCGTGGGCGTGCCGGCTCGCGTGCTTCATCGGCGACGAGTCGCAGCAGCCGACGTGCCCGCAGGTCAGGCACAGCCGCAGGTGCAGCCACGGCGTCCCGGCGGCGAGGCACTCCTCGCAGCCTTGGGGCGTCCGGGGCACCACGTCTCGGACGAGGGCCAGGTGCGGGTCGACGAACGTGGTCATGTGGTCGCCTCCTCCGGCGAGTTCAGGGCTTGGTCGAGCCAGTCGCGCAGGATGGTGTCCGGGGCCGCCCCGGCCTGCCGCCGGACGACCTCGCCGCCGCGGAGCACCAGCAGGGTCGGCACGGCCATGACGTCGAACCGGCGCGCCACTCCCGGCGCCCGGTCGACGTCGACCTTGACGAGTTTCACCTTCCCGGCCCGCGCGCGGGCGAGCCGGTCCAGCGCCGGGCTCACCGACCGGCAGGGGCCGCACCAGGTCGCCCAGAGGTCGACGAGCACCGGGATGTCCGCCTGCTCGGCGACCTGCGCGAAGTTGTCGTCGCCCGCGTCGACCATCCACGGCAGCGGCCGGTGGCAGTTGCCGCACCTGGGCGATCCCTGTGCGGCGACGGGAATCCGGTTGGTCTTCCCGCAGTGTTCGCAGGTGACGGTCACGGTCCTCATGCCGCCTCCTCGTGCCCGTCCCGGAACTCGACGACCAGGTCGCCGCCGGCGGCGTCCACGACGATCTTCAGCCCCTCGGTCAGCTCACCGCGCAGCAGCGCGCGCCCGATCCGCGTCTCGACCTCGTGGGAGATGTAGCGGCGCAACGGCCGGGCGCCGTACACGGGGTCGAACCCGCGCTCGGCGATGAACCGCCGCGCGTTTTCGGTCAGCTCGACCGTGCTGCCCTGCTCGGCCAGCCGGCGGCGCAGCTGGTCGAACTGCAGCTCCACGATCCGCTCGATCTCCGGCAGCCCCAGCGGGGTGAACAACACGGTGTCGTCGAGGCGGTTGAGGAACTCGGGCCGGAAGTGGTGGCGCAGCTCCGCCAGCACCGCCTCCCGGGCTTCCGCCTTGATCTCGCCGGACGAGGTGACCCCGTCGAGCAGGTGCTGCGAGCCGATGTTGGACGTCATGATGATCACGGTGTTGCGGAAGTCGACCAGCCTGCCCTGCGCGTCGGTGATCCGGCCGTCGTCGAGCACCTGCAGCAGCGTGTTGAAGACGTCCGCGTGGGCCTTCTCGATCTCGTCGAACAGCACCACCGAGTACGGCTTGCGCCGCACCGCTTCGGTGAGCTGCCCGCCCTCGTCGTAGCCGACGTAACCGGGTGGCGCGCCGAGCAGCCGGGAGACCGTGTGCCGCTCCTGGTACTCGCTCATGTCGAGCCGGACCATGTTGTCCTCGCTGTCGAACAGCGCCGCGGCGAGGGTCTTCGCCAGCTCCGTCTTCCCGACCCCGGTCGGGCCGAGGAAGAGGAAGGAGCCGATCGGCTTGCGCGGGTCGCGGATCCCCGACCGGGCGCGGATGATCGCGTCGGCGACCAGCCGGACGGCCTCGTCCTGCCCGACGACCCGCTCGTGCAGGATCTCGTCGAGCCGCAGCAGCTTCTCGCGCTCGCCCTCCTGCAGCCGGGAGACCGGGATGCCGGTCCACTGCGAGACGATCTCGGCGATCTCGTCCTCGGTGACGACCTCGCGCAGCAGCCGCTTCTCGCCCTGCTTGCTCGCCAGCCGTTCCTCCTCGCCTTCGAGCTGGCGCTCCAGCTCGCGGATCTCGCCGTAGCGCAGTTCGGCGGCGCGGTTGAGGTCGTAGTTCCGTTCCGCCTCTTCGGCTTCGTGGCGCACTCGCTCCAGTTCGGACCGCAGCTCCTGCACGCGCCGGATCGCCTGGCGTTCGGCGTCCCACTGCGCCTTCTTGGCGTCGGTTTCGGCCCGCAGGTCCGCCAGTTCCCGGCGCAGCTCCTCCAGCCGTGCCTTGCTCGCGTTGTCGTTTTCCTTGGCCAGCGCGGCTTCTTCGATCTCCAGCCGGGTCAGCCGCCGGGTCAGCTCGTCGAGCTCGGCGGGCATCGAGTCGATTTCCGTGCGCAGCCGCGCGCACGCCTCGTCGACGAGGTCGATCGCCTTGTCCGGCAGGAACCGGTCGCTGATGTAGCGGTGCGACAGCACGGCCGCGGCGACGAGCGCACCGTCCTGGATCTTGACGCCGTGGAACACTTCGAGCCGCTCGCGCAGCCCGCGCAGGATGGAGATGGTGTCCTCGACGGCGGGTTCGTCCACCACGACGGGCTGGAACCGCCGTTCCAGCGCGGCGTCCTTCTCGATGTGCTTGCGGTATTCGTCCAGCGTGGTCGCGCCGATCATGTGCAGTTCGCCGCGGGCCAGCATCGGCTTGAGCATGTTGCCCGCGTCCATCGCCCCTTCGGTGGCGCCCGCGCCGACGATCGTGTGCAGCTCGTCGATGAACAGGATGATCCGGCCTTCGGCGGCTTTGACCTCGCCGAGCACGGCCTTGAGCCGTTCCTCGAACTCACCGCGGTACTTCGCCCCGGCCACCAGCGCGCTCATGTCGAGGGAGAAGATCGTCCGGTCCCGCAGGCCTTCCGGCACGTCGCCGCGCACGATCCGCTGCGCGAGCCCTTCCACGATCGCGGTCTTGCCGACTCCGGGATCGCCGATGAGCACGGGGTTGTTCTTCGTCTTGCGCGAGAGGATCTGGACGACGCGGCGGATCTCGGTGTCGCGCCCGATCACCGGGTCCAGCTTGCCGGCACGCCCGTCGGCGACCAGGTCACGGCCGTACTTCTCCAGCGCTTCGTAGGCACCTTCGGGCGTCGCCGACGTGACGCGCTGGTTGCCGCGGACCTTCGTCAGCGCGGTCAGGAACGCGTCGCGCGTCACGCCGTGGTCGCGCAGGATCCGCCCGGCCGCCGACTTCGTCCCTTCCTCGGCCAGGGCCAGGACCAGGTGCTCGACGGAGACGTACTCGTCCTTGAGCCGCCGGGCTTCCCGCTCCGCGGCGTCGAGCAGCCCGGCCAGCCGCCGGGTGACGTAGACCTGCCCCGGCGTGGCGCCGGGCCCGGTCACCTTCGGCCGGCGGCCGAGCTCCGCCTCGACCGCGGCGCGGAGCGCGTCGACGTCCGCGCCGGTCTGCGCCAGCAATCGCGGCACGAGGCCCTCGGGCTGGTCGATCAGCGCGAGCAGCAGGTGCTCGCCGTCGGTTTCGGTGTGGCCGAGGCGCCCGGCGACGCTCTGGGCCTCCTGCAGTGCTTCCTGGGACTTCTGCGTCAGCTTGCTCATGTCCATCGCCGGTGGCTCCTGACTCGGGCTTCGAGGACGTCGATGCGGTCGAGCAGGTCGAGCACCAGCCCGAGCGCGGCGTAGTTGAGGGACAAAGTGGCGCGCAACCGCTGGATCCGGGCCAGTCTGGCCACAGTGGACAGCGGGAAACACGGACGTCCGTTGGCGTCCGGAGTGGACTCCACCAGGCCGAGCGCCGCGAACCGGCGGAGCAGCTCGGGGTGCAGCCCGCTGCGCGCGGCCACGGTCTCGAGGTCGAGCCGGGCCGGGCGGACGAGCACGTACCGCGCCATCAGGTCCTCCTGGGATCGAAGTCGGACACCGCGGCGAGCTCTTCGTACAGCTCGCGTTCGCGCTTGCTCGGGCGTTTCGGCACCATGATCCGGACCTCGGCGTAGAGATCGCCCGGCTTGCCCTTCGGGTTCGGCATGCCCTCGCCGCGCAGCCGCAGCCGCCGCCCGCTGGACGACCCGGCCGTCACGCGCACCTTCACCTCGCCGCCGGGGGTGGTGACCGGGACCGTGGCGCCCAGCGCGGCCTCCGACGGCGTCACCGGGAGCTCGACGTGGATGTCGCGCCCTTCCAGGCGGTACCGGCGATCCGGCCGGATGCGGACGACGAGGTAGAGGTCCCCGGGGGCGGCGTTGCCGGAGCCCTGCCCGCCCTGCCCGGCCAGCCGGATGCGCTGCCCGTCGAGCACCCCCGGCGGGATCTTCACGTCGTATTCGCGATCGCCGCCGATGTTCAGGTGCCGCTGCCCGCCGCGGTAGGCGTCCTCGACGGTCAGCTCGAGCTCGGCCTCCTGGTCCGCGCCCGGGACCGGGCCGCCGCGCCCGCGGCCGCGGAAGAGGCCGCCGAGGAGGTCTTCGATGTCGACGCCTTCGAAGCCCTCGAACCCTTCGAACCCCTCGAAGCCGCTGCCGGAGGTGGCGTAGCGGACCCGGCCGCCGCGCGGTCCGGCACCGGCGCCGGCGCCGGCGCGCTGCTCCCAGTCGTCGGGCACGTGCCGGAAGTCCGCGCCGAACCGGTCGTACTTGCGCCGCTGCTCCGGGTCGGACAGCACCTGGTAGGCCTCGCTGACCTCCTTGAACCGTTCTTCGGCCTTCGGGTCCTTGTTGACGTCCGGGTGGTTCTCGCGGGCGAGTTTCCGGTACGCCCGCTGGATTTCCTCGGTGCCGGCGTCCCGGCCGACCCCGAGCGTGGCGTAGAAGTCCCGTGCCACGCCTGCTCACCCCCGTGGTTTGGCCACGGCGACCGCGGTCGGCCGCAGCTGCCCGCCGCCGGTCCCATAGCCCGGCCGGACCACCCGGGTCACCGTGTTCGGTTCGGTGCCCGGTTCGTCGACGACCGCGACCACCTCGTGCCGGGCCGGATCGAACGGGACACCGCTTTCGTCGTCACGCTCGTACCCGAGGCCGTTCAGCAGCTGCACGGCCTGATCACGGATCGCCAGCACCCCCTGCACGACGGCGGTGGGATCGGCTTCGGCGTGCGCGAGCGCCAGTTCCAGGTTGTCGAGGACGGGGAGGAAGGCCGCCGCGACCCGGGCCCGTTCGGCCGCGCGCTCGGCCCGCAGCTCGGTCGCGTGCCGCTTGCGGAGGTTGTCGGCGTCGGCCATCGCGCGGCGCCAGCGGTCGTCGCAGTCGGCCAGCTTCGCCTCGAGCTCCTGGATCCGTTCGGGCCCCACCGCCGGGACGGGCGTGTCCTGGGGCGCGGACTCCGCGCCCGTCCCGGCGGCGTCCACGGAGGATGTCCCCGACTCCGTGGATTTCCCTGTGGTGGCCATGGTTTCCTCACGCCCGATCGAAGTCGGCGTCGATCACGTCGTCGTCCTCGGCCGGCTCTCGCTGCGGCGGCGGGCCGCCGTCTCCGCCCGGCCGTGCCGCGCTGAGCCCGGCCAGCACCTGCTGCAGTTCCGAGGTCAGCTCGCGCACCCGGTCCAGCGGTGCGTTCGACTCGACGGCTTCGCGCGCGTCGGTGATCAGCATCTCCGCGCGCGCCTTCTCGTGCGCCGGCGTCTGGTCCGTGATCGCCTTCTCGGCCTGGTAGGCGACGCTGTCCAGCAGGTTGCGCGCCTCGACCTCCTCGCGCAGGCGCTCGTCGTCGGCGCGGTTGCGCTCGGCCTCGCTGACCATCCGCTCGATCTCGGACTTGTCGAGGTTCGAGCTCTCGGTGATCGTGATGCCCTGCTCGGCGCCGGTGTCCTTGTCGCGCGCGGTGACGTTGACGATGCCGTTCGCGTCGACGTCGAAGGTCACCTCGATCTGCGGCTCGCCGCGCGGTGCCGGCCGGATGTCCTTGAGCTGGAACCGCCCGAGCACCCGGTTGTCGGCCGCGAGCTCGCGCTCGCCCTGCAGCACCACGACGTCGACCGCGGGCTGGTTGTCCTCCGCGGTGGAGAACACCTCCGTGCGCCGCGCCGGGATCGTCGTGTTCCGCTCGATGATCTTCGTCATCACGCCGCCGCGGGTCTCGACACCCAGGGACAGCGGGGTGACGTCGAGCAGCAGGACGTCCTTGACCTCGCCCTTGAGCACCCCGGCCTGGACGGCTGCGCCGAGCGCGACGACCTCGTCCGGGTTGACGCTCATGTTCGGGTCCTTGCCGTTCGTGAGCCTGCGGACCAGGCTCTGCACGGCGGGGATCCGGGTCGAGCCGCCGACGAGGATGACCTCGTCGATGTCGTTCGCGCCGACCTTGGCGTCGGACATCGCCTGCCGGACCGGGCCGAGGCAGCGCTCGACCAGGTCGGCGGTGATCTGCTCGAACTCCGAGCGCCGGACGGTCGCGGTCAGGTGCTTCGGCCCGCTCGCGTCGGCGGTGATGAACGGCAGGTTGACACTCGTCTGGGCGACCGAGGACAGCTCGACCTTGGCCTTCTCCGCCGCCTCGAACAGCCGCTGCAGTGCCTGCGCGTCCTGCCGCAGGTCGATGCCGTTGTCCGCAGCGAACTTGTCGGCGAGGAAGTCCACGAGCCGGCGGTCGAAGTCGTCGCCGCCGAGGTGGCTGTCGCCCGCGGTGGCCCGCACCTCGACGACGCCGTCGCCGACGTCGAGCAGGCTCACGTCGAACGTGCCCCCGCCGAGGTCGAAGACCAGCACGGTCTCGTGCTGCTGGGAGTCCAGTCCGTAGGCCAGCGCGGCCGCGGTCGGCTCGTTGATGATCCGCAGGACGGTCAGCCCGGCGATCTTCCCGGCGTCCTTGGTCGCCTGACGCTGTGCGTCGTTGAAGTACGCGGGCACGGTGATCACCGCTTCGGTCACCCGCTCGCCGAGGCTCTTGCCCGCGTCGTCGGCCAGCTTGCGCAGCACCTGCGCGCTGATCTCCTCCGGCGAGTAGAGCTTGCCGTGGATGTCGAACCGGACGACGCCGCCCTCTCCCTCGACGACGTCGAACCCGACCGCCTTGGCTTCGTCGGACACCTCGTCGAACTTGCGGCCGATGAACCGCTTCGCCGAGTAGATGGTGCCCTTCGGGTTGAGGATCGCCTGGCGGCGGGCGAGCTGCCCGACCAGTCGTTCGCCGCTTTCGGTGAACCCGACGACCGACGGGGTCGTCCGGGCCCCCTCCGAATTGGGGATGACCCGCGGCTCACCCGCTTCCCAGACGGCGATCACCGAGTTGGTGGTGCCGAGGTCGATGCCGACCGCCTTGGCCATCACGCACCCCCCGGCTCCGGGCGCAGCTGCGCCAGCAGCGCCCTGGCCTCGTCCGCGACTTCGGTGTCGGCGACGACCTCGTAGCGGGTCGGCGCCATCGCGCGGACCGACGCGAAGTCCCGGCGGCCACGCTGCAGCGCGTGCGCGGCCAGGCCGAAGACCGCCCCGACGATCGCGCCGAAGACGAGCCCGTAGAGGGCGAGCGTCAGCGTGGCGAGGACCGGGGTGAACCAGTTGAACAAGCCGAACAGCCAGCCGATCAGGAGCCCGGTCAGCGCTCCGGAGCCGGCGCCGCGCAGGGCGGCGCCGCCGAAGCCGAGCCGGCCGATGACCTGCTCGACCAGCTGCACGTCGCGTCCGATGATGGCGGTCCGCTGGACCGGGAAACCCCGGTCGGAGAGGAAGTCGACGGCACGCTCCGCGTCGCGGTAGTCGTCGTACGACGCGATGGCGACGCGTTCGGGAGCGTGGCGTGGGGCGGGCGCGGTGGCGCCCGGCTGTGCGGTCATGGCTCGTCTCCTAGGCGTTCGCGTGTTCTTCGGCCCGGGCGTGGGCGGGCTGGCCCGTGCGGTCGTCGGTGAGCTGCTGCCGCTCGTCGCGGCTCCCGATCTCGACGCGGCGCGGTTTGCTCGACTCCGCCACCGGGATCCGCAGCGTCAGGACGCCGCGCTCGAAGTCGGCCGACAGCCGGGTGGTGTCCAGGTTGTCCCCGAGGAACAGCTGGCGGCTGAACTCGCCCTGCGGCCGCTCGTCGATGATCAGCTCGGCGCTCTCGTCGCGGGACGGCCGCCGGGTCGCCCGCACCGTGACGACATTGCGTTCGACGGACACGTCGACGTCGTCCGGATCGATTCCGGGCAGGTCGAGCGCGACGAAGAATTCGTCACCGCGGCGGAACGCTTCCATCGGCATCGCGCGGGGTGCCGTGCGCCCGCTCAGCGCCTGTTCGCTCAGGCGTTCCCAATCGCGGAAAGGATCGAAACGCATCAAAGTCATGGTCTAGTCCAATCCGGGGCGGATCGTCCTGCCGGGAGTGTCCGATCCGAACCGATTGCGCGTTGGATTGTCCGGCGGGCAGGCCTTCCTGCGTGCCACCCCGGCGTGCGGCGGCGGGGTGCCTGTCCGACGCCTTCCACCGTGGCAAAGGCGCCCGCCGCCCGCGTGCGCCCGGCAGGCCGAATTTCCGGGAGCCTTATCGGCCCGGCAGAACAGTTGCCGACGGCGTAGGGTGCGAAAGACCAGGTCGGCGTCGGGGAGGCCGGAAATGACGCCCGAGGGCGATGCGGTCCCCCGGGACCCGGAAGCGAAAACGGACAGCTGGTGGCGCGTCCAGCTGTCGAATCTCTACGGCCTCTTCGCGATTTCGATGATGATGTTCGACGGCCGCGAAGCGGCGGACATCATGCGGCTCGCCGCGACCTCGGTGCCGTCGCTGAGCGGTTGCACGACCGATGCGGCCTACCTCGTCGACGAGGACGGCGCGGTCACCGCACAGAACGGTGCGGAGGACGCCCATCCCGGCCTGGGCGCGGAAGTCGAGCGGCTCGACGGGCAGAGCGGGCGGGTCGAGCTGGCCGACGGCCACTGGCACTGGTGCCACGCGCTGCACGGGCTGGGCGGCCTGACGGGCTACCTCGTGGTCCGGGCCGAGCAGGCCCCCTCGCGGGACGAAGTCTTCCTGCTCAACTCCCTTTGCCAGCAGACCGCCGCGGCGCTGGCCAGCGCCGCGCTGCTCAAGCGGGAGCGGCGGCAGTCGGTGGCGTTGCGGGAGCTCAACCACCAGCTGGCGACGTCGGTGGAGCGGCTCAAGCAGCAGACGCAGGTGCACGACGTGCTGTCCACCATCTCGGCTTCCGGGGCCGGCGAGCCGGGCATCGCCCACGCGCTGCACCAGCTGACGGCGCTGCCGGTCGCGGTCGAGGACCGGTTCGGCAACCTGCGCGCGTGGGGCGGCCCGGGCCGGCCGGACCCGTACCCGAAGGTCGACGCGCAGCGGCGCGCGGAACTGCTCCGGCACGCCGCGACCGTGCCCGAACCGGTCCGCGTGAAGGACCGGCTGATCTCCCTGGTGCGGCCCCGGCACGAGGTGCTCGGCGTGCTCGCGCTGATCGACCCCGGGCGGACCGCCGGCCCGGACGAGGTGTTCGCGCTCGAGTACGGCTCGACCGTGCTGGCGCTGGAACTTTCGCACCAGCGCAGCCTGGCCGAGGTCGAGCTGCGCCTGCGCCGCGACCTCGTGGACGACCTCATCGCCGGCACCGACGACGGGAGCGCGTACGCCCGCGCCGAGGCGATCGGCCACGATCTGCGCCGCCCGCACCAGGTGGTCGTCCTGCGGTGGTCCGGTGACGTCGCCGACGACGTGGTCGCGGAGGCCACGGGACGCGCCGTGACGACGCTCGGGCTGCCCTCGCTCGTGTCGCGCCATTCGGGCGCGGTCGTGTTGCTGGTCGCCGGGCGGCTGGACGGCGCGGCGTTGTACGCCTCGCTGTCGGAAAGCCTCGGTAACGAGGGCGCGATCGGCATCGGCAACCGCTGCGACAGCCCGGCGAGGCTGCCCAAGTCCTACACGGAAGCGGTACGGGCACTCGACATCCGGCGCACCTCGCGGGCCTCGAGCGGGGTCACCACGTTCGACCAGCTGGGGATCTACCGCATCCTCGACACCGGGCAGAACCACGGCGAAGTCGTCGAGTTCGTCCGCGAGTGGCTCGGGAAGCTGCTCGACTACGACACCCAGCGCAACGCCGAGCTGGTCGCGACGCTCGCGCAGTACCTCGAGTGCGGCGGCAGCTACGGCGACACCGCCGCCGCGCTGATGATCCACCGGAGCACGCTGCGCTACCGGCTCGGCCGGATCCGGGAGATCACGGAGCTCGACCTCAACGACGTGGACAGCAGGCTGAACCTGCACCTCGCCACCCGGGTGTGGCAGGTGCTGCGCGGATCGCAGTGACCGGAGGTGACGATGGACCGGACGGAGCGGACCGATCGCGAGGTGACCCTCGGCGGGGTCGCACTGGCGCCCGGTGACCACCTGTGCGTCTTCCACCGGGGGAGGGCCGACCGGGATCGCCTGCTGGTTCCGTTCCTCGCCGAGGGCCTGCTGGCGGGGGACGCCGTGCTCTACCTCGCCGCCGAGGGCGAGCGGGAGGACTTCCGCGACCGGCTGCCCGGCGCGGGCGACCTCGTGCTGACCGAGCCGGAAACCGGCCATCTGCGGAACGGTGAGTTCGCCCCCGACGCGCTCTTCGCGATGCTGGACGGCTGGTCGCGGCGCAAGCTCTGCACCGGTGACCGGCCGTTCGGGCGCATCGTGGGCGACATGGGCTGGGCCGCGCCCCGGCTGAGCTCCGCGCTGATCGGCGCGCTCCTCGCCGAAGAGGCCGCGGTGACCGGGTGGGGGGAAAGCTTCCCGCAGGTCGTCCTGTGCTTCTACGACCTGGACCTGTTCGGCGGCGACCTGATCGTCCCGTTGATCAAGGCGCACCCGAAGTTCTGGATGGGCGGGATGCTCGTCGAAAACCCCTACTACCACCCAGCGAAGGAAACCGACCACCACCCCGACCTCGAACGGAGGATCCCGTCATGACCGGTTCCCGGAAGTTCGGCACCCCCGGCGTCGTCATCGAGCCCGGGCAGCACATCTGCGCGCTGTACGTGGGCGACGAAGATCGCGACCGCGTGCTCCTGCCCTTCCTGGGCGAAGGCTTGCGTGCCGGCGAAAAGTGCCTGTTCGGCGTGCACGAAGACGAGGCCGCCGGGTTCGTCGACCGGCTCGGCGAGGACGTCGACGACATCGACGCCCGCGTCGACTCGGCGCAACTGGACATCCGCGCCGCGAGCGACACGCTGCTGTCGCCGGAGGAGTTCACCGTGGACCGGATCATCGCGTTCTGGGACGAGGCCGTGTCCGCCGCGATGGCCGCGGGCTACCCGTTCGTCCGGCTCGGCGCGGAGGCGCGCTGGTGGCACCCGCAGCTGCCCGGGCTGACCGAGCTGTTCCGGTACGAGGCCGCGTTAAACGACTTCACCAGCCGCTACCCCCAGGCGATCCTGTGCATGTACGACATCTCGCGGTACCGCGAGAACATCGTGCTCGACCTGCTCAAGACGCATCCGCAGGTGCTGATGTGCGGTGTGCTGATGGAGAACCCGTACTACCTGTCCCCGGCGAACCTGGTGTAGCACGAGAGGGAAGTGGCCCGCGGCTGTGTCACCCGATCGCGCTACCCCGGGACGAACTCAGTCGTGCGCCCGCGCGAGGTGCTGGCCGCGGAGGATGGCGTAGAGGTGATCCGGGTCGTGGGGGAAGGGAAACCCCGTGGCACAGGCCCGTTCGGCGTCCTGCCGAATGCCGCGCAGCGCACCGGGGGACAGGTCCGGTACGCCCGGGCCTTCGGTGCGCAGCCACTCGAGCAGGTCGTCCCACCCGGCCCAGTCACCGGCCGCGAGGACCGCCCCCACCGCGGCGCGGTCGAACTCTTCGGCGCGCAGAGCGTCCTCGGTCGTCGCATCGTCCTTTGCGGTCATGGATGGTCGATACCCGGTCTTCCGGACGGCAAACGCCCGGCGTTTGCCGACGGCCGCGCCGGGAACCCGGGAGCTTCGTCCCTCGAAGACCCGAGGAAAGGCTCGAGCATGACCACCCAGCGTGCGCCGGAGGCCCTCGTGGTGGGGCTGCTGACCGATGACGGGTTGCCCAGGCAGGTCGCCGGGAGAATCGCCGACGGCCTGCCCGATCGCCTGGCCCGCGACATCGGCGACGAGACGACCTGGCACGTCGAGCACGACACGCAGGCCCTTCCGCTCACGGCGGAGGGGGACATTCCCATGCTTTCCCTGGCGCGGGAGCGCCGGGCCGAACACGGCTGGGACCTGCTGGTGCTGATCACGGACCTCCCGCGGCGAGCCGGGACGGTCCCGATCGCGTCGGACTACAACGTCGACCACGGCGTGGCGATGGTGTCCTTGCCCGCGCTGGGCGCCCTGCGCCTGCGCAAGCGGGCGCGCCGGCTGATCGTCCACCTGGTCCGGCACCTGGTGGCGCGTCGCGCGGCGAAGGAGGCCGATCCACCGCGGGGGATCTTCGACCGGCTGCGGGACCTGGTGGCGCCGACGCGGCACATCCACGGCCGCGGCACCGCCGACGAGCACCTGGCTCTGGTGGGTGTGCGGGGCCGGGTGCGGTTGCTGGCCGGGATGATCCGGGACAACCGGCCGTGGCGGCTGGTGCCCAACCTCGCCGGAGCGACCGCGGCCGCGGCGGCCACCGCCGCCTACGGCATCATCACGACCTCGTTCTGGAAGCTCGCCGAAGCCCTGCCCACGCTGCGGCTGGCGGGGATCACGGTGCTGGCGATCGTGGTCATGGCGGGCTGGCTGATGGTGCACAACCACCTGTGGGACTCGCCGTCCGGGCACCTCGACCGGCGGAAAGCGGTGTTGTACAACGCTTCGACCGCGCTGACGTTGTCGATCGGCGTGGCGTGCATGTACGCCGTCCTCTTCGGGCTGGCGCTGGTGGCGTCGATCGTCCTGGTCGAAGGCACGTACTTCGGGCAGACTCTCGGCCACCCGGCCGGGCCGGCTTCGTACCTGAAGCTGGTGTGGCTGGCGACTTCCGTGGGCATCGTCGCCGGGGCGGTGGGGTCGAGCGTCGAAGACGAGGACCGCGTCCGCCGGGCGACCTACAGCCGGCGTGAGCGGGAGCGGCAGGAGCGCAACCGCGAGCGCGCCGGCGAAGCCGAGCGCGACGACTGAGCGGCCACCGGGCGGTTACGCGGCCTCGTCGCGCAGGGGCGCCGTCATCGCCCAGCGCACCCCTTTGACCAGCGTGCGTCCGGCCAGGCGGACCGCTGTCGCCTCCGCCAACGGGGCGTAGGGCACACGCAGCTGCGGCCGCGTCCACGCCGGCAGCATTCCGACCGCCGAAGCGGCCAGCACGGCGTAGGGCACCCGTGCGGGCCACGGGATCGGCGGGGTCAGCAGCAGGAACCGGGCCGCCTGCCGCGCGTCGGCGGTGCCTCGCAGCTCCGGGCGGTACGCGGCGAGCGCGTCGTCGAGTTCGGCCCGCGTCACCGGTGGTTCGGGCACACCGAGCCGGCGGGCGATGACCGCGGTTTCGGCGACGTAGCGGTCCCCTCCGCCGTCGTCGAGGGGGTGGGCACCGTAGCGCTGGTGGGCGCGCAGGAAGCTGTCGACCTCGGCGATGTGCACCCAGGTCAGCAGGTGCGGATCGGAGGCCCGGTACGGCCGCCCGTCCGGGGCGGTCCCGGCCACCCGGGCGTGCACGCTCCGGACCGTCGAGACGGCTTCCTCGGCGTCCTCGGCCGTGCCGAACGTCGTGACGGCGAGGAAGGTGCTGGTGCGCTGCAGCCGCCCCCACGGGTCGCCGCGGTACCCGGAGTGCGCGGCCACCGCGGCCATCGCCAGCGGGTGCAGGGACTGCAGGAGCAGGGCGCGCAGCCCGCCGACGAACATCGCGGTGTCCCCGTGCACCTGCCGGATCGGGCTGTCCGGCTCGAACCAGCGCGGCCCGGGGCGGTCGTGGATGCGCGCGCGGTTGCGGGGGCCGTCCGGGCCGGCGATCCGCGCGAAGAGGGCGTCCCGCACCTGCGCGCGCACCGCCGAGAGACCCGATGGTGCGATCGTCGCCATACGCGCTCCAGATGCGATGCAGACCCGGGCGGGCGCCCGCCCGGTCGGATGCCCAGTCTACCTGCGCATCTACCCGTCAAGAAGTCTCCTTCACGAGCGGCCTGCCGACCGCCCAGTCGGCACCGGACGCGGGAGCGCCTTACGTTTGCATCGACCCTGCGTCGATGCGGAAGGTGGTCCCGGATGGCGGGCGAACGGCGGTGCGCGGTGCTGGGTGCCACCGGGTTCGTCGGCACCGCCCTCGTGGCCGACCTCGTCGCCGCCGGTCACCCGGTGCGGGTGCTGGCCCGCTCGGACCACCGCTTCCCCGGGCCCGTCGAGGTGACGCGCGGGGACGCGGCCGACCCGGCCGCGCTGGCGGACGTGCTGGCCGAGGCGGACGTGGTCTACCACCTGGTGCACTCCCTGCGAGAACGCGACTTCGCCGGCCGCGACCGCGTGATCGCCGAACGCGTCGCCGAGTCGGCCGCCGCGTCCGGCGTCCGGCAGCTCGTCCACCTCGGGGGCCCGCGCCCGGCCGCCGCGACGTCGCCGCACCTGGCCTCGCGGTCCGAGGTCGCCGACGTGCTCCTCGCCGGCGCGGTCCCGGCCCTCGTGGTGCAGGCGTCGATGATCGTCGGCAGCGGGTCGGCCGGCCTCGAACTGCTGGCGCGCACGGCCCGGCTCCCGATCCGCCCGCGGCCGCGGTGGACCGCGCGCCGCAGCCGGCCGGTAGCGCTCGCCGACGTCCGGCACTACCTGCGCGCCGCCGCCGGCAGTGCGCCCGTGCGTGGCCGGTTCGACCTCAGCGGGCCCGAACTGATCAGCTACGACGACCTGGTCCGCCGGTGCGCGCGCATCCTGCGCCGGCCCGGGGCGCTGACGGTGCCGGCGCCGCTGTGGTCGCACCCGGTCGCCGCGGTGGTGGCCGGGTGGGGCTCGCCGGTCCCCGCGTCCGTGGCCGCGCCGCTGTTCGCCTCGCTCGACCACGACCTGCTGCCCCTCGACACCCCCGTCGACGCGGTCCTGCCGCCACCGCCGGGGGGACCGACCAGCCTCGACAACGCCCTGCGCGCCGCGCTCGGCGCACCGGCGCCGCCCGCTCCCCGAGGTCGAGCCCACGTGGGCGAGCACATCCGCCACACCCGGGCCGCGCCCGGCCGGGTCTGGGACGTGATCACCCACCTGGGCGGCGCCGGCGGACGGTTCCCGCCCGCGCTCGCGTGGGCCCTGCGCGGCGCGCTGGACCACGTGCTCGGCGGGGCCGGGCTCTACCGCGGCCGCGCGCGGCGGCCCGAGCCGGGGGACGTGCTGGACTTCTGGACGGTCCGCCGCCGCGACGACACCCGCCGCGAACTGGTCCTGGCGGCCGAGATGCGGCTGCCCGGCGACGCCGAGCTGACCCTGCGCGCCGAGCCCGCCGGCGCCGGAACGCGCCTGTGCCAACGGGTCCGCTTCACGCCGGCGGGCCTCGCCGGAGAGCTTTACTGGTACCTCCAGAAACCCGGCCACGACCTCGTGTTCGCGTTGCTCGCCCGGTCGATCCTCGACCAGGCCGAGGACGCCACCCGCTGATCGGCGCCGTCAGGCGTGCGCGAGCCGGGTGCCGCGCCGCCAGATCGCCCGGGTGTTCAGGGTGTCGCCGATGTCCGTCGTCGGGTCGCCGTCGACGAGCAGGAGATCCGCGCGAAGTCCCTCGGCGATGCGGCCGCGGTCGCCGAGGCCGAAGCGGCGGGCCGTCGTCGCGGTGGCGGCGCGCAGGGCTTGGGCGGGCGTGAGGCCGGCGGCCACGAGGTACTGCAGTTCCTGGTGGAGGCTGGCGCCGTGGGCGAGGCCGCCGAAGAAGGTTTCCGGCATGGCGGCGTCGGTGCCGGCCAGGATGTCCACGCCCGCGGCGGCCAGCGCCCGCACGGTCGCCAGGACGTCGTCGAGGCTGCCCTGCGGGTAGCGGTCGTAGCTGGACCGCAGGGTTTTGTCCCACCGGTCGTCGAGGCGGCGGGCCACCCGGGGGTCGTCGGCGAGGGCGCTGCCGGTGATGCCCGTCATGGACGCGTCGAGGCAGACGCACGGCACGACGAACATGTCCGCCTCGGCGATCAGGTCGATGATTTCCGTGGTGTGCGGCCGGTCCATGAAGACGTGGACGACGCCGTCGATGCCGGCTTCGGCGGCCATCCGGGTGGCGTCGAGGGTCAGCGTGTGCGCGACGGTGAGGGCGCCGTGCTCCTTGGCCGCAGCGACGCCCGCGTCGAGCGTGGCCTGGTCGAGCATCGGCAGCCCGGGATGCCCTTCGACGCTGCCGTCGTCGATCATGAACTTGACGTAGTCGGAGCCCCGCGCCAGGAGCTGCGGGACGAACGCGGCGGCCTGCTCCGGGGTGGTGGAGAACGGCATCAGCGGCATCACCGGTGGCAGCTCGCCGGCCGGCCGGAACCCTTCGGGCATCAGCTCGCTCGGGTGTCCGCCCGGCGGTGTGATGGCGAAGCCGGAGGACCGGACGTCGGCCACCGTGTCGTCCGCGGCGATGTGCGCCCGGTTCTCGCGGGTGTTCATGCCCTGCATCTCCAGCTCGGTGGTGACGCCGAACCGCAGCGCCAGCGCCAGGGAGCCGGGCGCGGAGTGGACGTGCGCGTCGATCAGGCCGGGCAGCAGGGTCGCGCCGCGGCCGTCGACGACTTCGGCGCCCTCGGGCACGTCGCCGCCGACCTGGCGGATCTTCCGGCCGTCGAGGACGACGGTGCGCACGCCCAGGGGCTTCTCCCCGTCGAAGACCCGGGCGCCGGTGATGGCGGTGGTGGCCATGGCGGCCTCGCTTTCTCGTTCGCGGTTACATACCTAATGCTATGGAGTTCTCCACTGGTATGCAAATGTCGGGAGTACTACGCTCCCCGGGGTGAGCAGTTCCGCCGGAGAGCCCCTGCTGGACCAGATCGGCCCGGCGCTGTCACGGCTGCGCCGGCGCACGCCGGCGTCGAACCGCGACTTGTCCCGCAACCTGGTGCTCAACGTGATCGCCGACGCGCCGGGCGAGATGACGGTCGGGGGGCTCGCCGCGGAGATGGGCGTGGTGCAGCCGGTGGCCAGCCGGACGGTCGCGGCCTGCATCGCCGACGGCCTGCTGCGGCGGGCGGCCTCCCAGGCCGACGGCCGCCGGACGGTCCTCGAGCTCACCGAGCGCGGCGAGGCCGAGCGAACCCGGTTCGCCGCGGAGCAGCGCGCGGCGTTCGAGGAGATCACCGCCGCTTGGTCGCCGGAGGAACGTGTGCAGTTCGCACGGCTGCTCGTCCGCTACACCACTGACGCGGGCGCCTGGTCTCGCCGGTCCTGACCGCTCTCGCTGAAGAAGGACCGAGGCCTATTTCCCGAACCGGCTGCTCCCGGCGTGCCAGTCATCGGTCGCGCCCGGCTCTGCGCCGTGACGCCGAAGGACGGCAACTGCGGGCGCTCGCGCAGGCTGCGCTTCGGCTCCGCGAAGCCGGGGAACCGGGCCGACGACGTGGTCCCAGAGCTGTGCGGCCTGCGCCTTGTCCGGCAGCCTGCTGATCACCGGCCCGAAGAACGCGACCTCGTCCGGCGGTTCGAAGTGGATGATCGGCGTGCCGACGTCCTTGCCGGTCAAGGAAAGCGCCTCGTCGGACTCGGCCTGGATCTCGGCGTCGCGGGCGCCGAAAGCCGCGTACAGCGGGCCGATCGCCTCGCGGCCGTGCTGCTCCCGAGCCGCCGACGCGACCCGCAGCAGCCGCAGGCCCGCGGTGTGCTGGGCGGGCACTCCGGCGGGAAGTGCGTGTCGTGGTCGACGTGCGCGTTGATCAGCCGCAGGGAACTGAACCGCCAGTCGATCGTGTAGTCGCGCTGGGCCCGGACCTGCCGGATCCACTTGCTCATGTCCCGATCCTGGGCCGGTTGCCGAGCGGTTCGTGCGACAAGTGTTGCATAATGCAATCATGAGCCTGGCTAAAGATGACTTGTCCGGCCGTCGGATCGCGGTGCCCGTGCGGCAGCCGGTCGGACGGTGGCTGCGGGAGAGCCGGTCCGGCCTGGTCGGTCTCGCCGTGGTGATCGGTGCGGGTGCCGGGCTCGGCGCGATCGTGTTCCGGTGGCTGATCACCACGTTCACCCACCTCTTTTCCGGCCAAGCGGACTACGCCGCGGCCGGGCGGGTCGCGCACCCGTGGTTCCCCGCGCTCGGGCCGTGGTTCCTGCTGCTGGCCCCGGTGGTAGCCGGCCTGGTCTACGGGCCGCTGGTGCACAGGTTCGCGCCCGAGGCGCGGGGGCACGGGGTGCCGGAGGTGATGTACGCGGTCGCCGAGCGGGGCGGGCGGATCCCGGTGCAGGTCAGCGCCGTGAAGGCCCTGGCGTCGGCGCTGACCATCGGCTCCGGCGGTTCGGTCGGGCGGGAGGGCCCGATCGTGCAGATCGGCTCCGCGCTCGGCTCGACGCTGGGCCGGGCGGTGCGGCTGCCCGAGTCGCGGCTGCGCGTGCTCGTGGCCTGTGGTGCCGCCGGCGGGATCGCGGCGACGTTCAACGCCCCGCTGGCGGGGCCGTTCTTCGCGATGGAGCTGATCCTGCGCGACTTCGCGGCCGAGTCGTTCGGTGCGGTGGTGCTGGCCAGCGTCACGGCCAGCGTGGTCGGGCGCGCCGCCTTCGGCGACGTCGCGTTCCTGACGCTGCCGCCGTTCACCCTGCGGAACCCGGTCGAGTACCTGCTGTTCGTCGTGCTCGGCGTCGCGGTCGGGGCCTGCGGGGTGCTGTTCACCCGGGTGCTTTACGTGATCGAGGACGTCTGCGACCGGCTCTGGCGCGGCCCGGAGTGGCTGCGCCCGGCCGTCGGCGGGGTCTTCCTGGGCGGGCTGCTGCTGCTCCTGCCGCAGATGTACGGCGTCGGCTATCCCGTCCTGCAGAACGCCGTCGAAGGCAAGTACGTCCTCGGGTTCCTGCTGCTCCTGCTCGCCGGGAAGATCGTCGCGACCAGCCTGACCATCGGGATCGGCGGGTCCGGCGGGGTCTTCGCGCCCTCGCTGTTCATCGGGGCCATGGCCGGGGCGGCGTTCGGGATCGTGGTCCACGCGTGGCTCCCGTCGGTGACCGCGTCGCCCGGGGTCTACGGCCTGATCGGCATGGGCGCGGCCTTCGCCGGAGCGGCCCGCGCGCCGATCACCGCGGTCATCGTGCTGTTCGAGCTGACCGGCCAGTACACGATCATCCTGCCGATGCTGACCGCGATCGTGATCGCCACCGCCACCAGCCGGGCGCTCTCGCGCGACACGATCTACACGCTGAAGCTGCGCCGCCGCGGGGTCGACCTGGACCAGGGGCCGGAAGCCCGGCAGCTGGCCCGGCGCACGGTCGCGGAGGCCGGCGAGCCGCTGCCCGAGCCCCTGGCGGCCTCGACGACGCTCGCCCGGGCCGCGCACGAGCTGGCCGTGTCCGGGCACGGCATCCTGCCGGTGGTCGACGACGACGGCTGCTACCAGGGCTGCGTCACGGCTCGCGCGGTCGCCGAAGCACTCGCCGGCGACCACGAAGGCGACGTCGGCGAACTGGCCGAGCTGCCGCCGTTGGTGACCGCGGAAACCACGCTCGCCGACGCGCTGGACGCACTGGCCAACGCGCCGGGCACCGGCCTGCCGGTGCTGGCCGGCGAACACCGGCTGACCGGGTGGATCACCCACCAGTCGGTGCTGTTCGCGCTCGCCTCCGCCGGCGGGCGCGCACCCCGATCGGCGTCGTGACGCCGCTTTGCCGGACGTCGACCGGGTTCAGGACAGCGGGAGCGCCGCACGAATCCAGGCAGGTTTCCGTGCGCCCGGCCCGGAAAGTGCCGCTCACCGGCGGCGCGCGTCGTCCAGGCGGCGTGCGTCGGCGGCCTGCTCGAACGGCGTGTCGCCGGCCGGGTGGCGGTCGCCCAGGCCGGCGAACAGCGCGGCCACCTTCACCGAGTCGTGGTGGGTGGCCAGCTCGGCCAGCTCGGGGTCGGTGGCGGCCAGCACCTGCCGGAACCGCAGTTCGGCCAGCGGGCCGAGCCGGTCGTAGATCTGCAGGAAGATCTTCTGGGCCTGGTCGCGCGCCCAGTCGGCCGGCAGCAGCTCGGCGGGCAGGTCGGGGTCGGTCTCCGGGAACCGGCGCCAGTCCACGCGCAGCTCGGTGCGGGTGCGCAACGCCTGCGCCGGGCTGATCAGCCCCGCGGCCAAGCCGGAGAGCACCTGTTCGTAGCGCTCGACGAACTGCTCGTACTCCGCGGCGAGCGGTCCGAGGTCGAACGCCGTGACCGCCGGGGCCGAGCCGGGGACCTCGGTGGCGCGGAAGACCGTCGCGCTGCGGAGGTCCAGCTCGCGCAGTGCGGTGAGGGCGGGGCCGGCGAGGTCGTGCGGGCTGACCCACACCCCGTCGTAGAGCGCGGCGAACCGCAGGACCCGCAGCCGTGACCGCAGGGCCGTGCGCAGCCCGCGGTCCTGTTCCGGCACGGAAAAGGTGACCACGGTCCACTGCCCGTCCCAGTCGGGCGCGGTCGCGCCGAAGGTGAGCATCCGGTGCGTGCGCTCGATGATCACCTCGGACGTGCGCGCGGGGATGCCGTAGGCCGTCGTCCGCCCGCTGCGCGACACGGTGAGCAGGCCGCGGGCGGCCAGCCGCCGGATCGCGGCCCGTGCGCTCGCCGGGCTGATGTCGAACTCGCCGAGCAGCTCCACCAGGGCGGCCGACGGGATGTGCTCGTCGCGCCAGTACCAGAAGTCGCCGAGCAGGGACGTCAGCAGCAGCTGGGGCTCGGCTCCCTGCTGGGAGCGCGGCAGGGGCCCCGAGGGTGTCGCCGTCATCGCGCGCCTGTCTCTTCCGGGGTCGGTCCCGGCGGCCGGTCCGCCGCGGGTGTCCATCGTGGCAGTGCGGTCCGGCCGGCCGGAGCGAGGGGTTGAATCACGCGACACATCATGCGACGATCGGCGCCCAGATAGCAACCAATTGATCCTCCGGGTTCCCGCGCCGCCCCTCGGACGGCCTTCCTCAGGAAGAAAACGACATGGGTTCCTCTCTTCGTCAATGGCGTCGAAGCTCGCTCGCCGTGGCCGCCGCCGGGCTGGTCCTGGCCGGGTGCACGGTCGACGACGGGCCGGCCGCCGCCCCCACCGCCGCCGCCCTGACCACCGACGCGGCGCTGCACGACCAGCTGCCGCAGGCGGTCAAGGACGCGGGCGTCCTCCGGTTCGCCGGCGACTCCCACCCGCCGTACCGGACCGTCGGCCCGGACGGCAAGACCGTCACCGGCATCGACCACGACTTCCAGCAGGCGCTCGGCCAGCTCCTGGGCGTGCGCACGGAAACCACCATCGTCAGCGGGCTGCCGGCCGCGTTGCAGGGCATGCTCAGCGGCCGCTACGAAGCCTTCAACGGGCCGGTCAAGGCCACCGCCGAACGCGAGAAGCAGTTCGACACCGTCACGTGGATGACCACCCGGACCTCCTACGTGATCCCCGAAGGCTCCGCCGCCGGCGTCAAGCAGGCCGCCGACCTGTGCGGCAAGCGCGTCGCGGTCGTCACCGCGAGCGTCGTGGAGGACCAGCTCGGCAAGCTGTCCAAGTTCTGCGAAGGCGCGAAGAAGCCGGCCGTGCAGGTGGTCGGGCTCGACGACACGAACGCGACCCTGCTGGCCGCGAAGTCCGGCCGGGCCGACGCCGCCGGGATGACCCAGGCGGCCGCGATCGACGTGACCACCCAGCAGAAGGGCCAGTACGAGTACGTGACGCAGACCGAGGAACAGGGCGCCACGAAGGACAACCTCGCGCTGTACACCCCCAAGGCCGGCAAGCTCGGCCCGGTGCTGCAGAAGGCCTTCGAGGAGCTGTTCCGCAACGGCACGTACACGCGGATCATGCACCAGTGGGGCCTCGACGACGTCACGGTCCCGCAGCCGGTCTTCGACGCGGCGTCGGCGAAATGACCACGATGTCCACAGTGGAGGAAACGACGTCAGCGCCCGACGACGTCGCCTCGGCCCGCGGCCGGTTCCGCCCGCTGCGCTGGCTGTTCGTGTTCGTGCTGGCCGTGGTGCTCGCCCAGCTGGGCGTCTTCCTGGCCGGCAACTCCCGGTTCCAGTGGGACGTCGTCGCGAAGTACCTCTTCGAGAAGAGCGTCATGGCCGGGCTGGGCACCACGGTGCTGCTGGCGGTCGCGGCGATGGTCCTGGGGTCGCTCGTCGGCGGGGTCGTCGCGGCGATGCAGCTGAGCGGGTTCGGGCCCGCCCGCTGGGTGGCGACGCTGTGGGTCGGGCTGTTCCGCGGCATCCCGCCGCTGGTGCAGCTGATCTTCTGGTTCAACCTCGCCTACCTGCTGCCCAGGCTGTCGCTCGGCATCCCGTTCGGCCCGGTGTTCGGCACCTGGGACGCCAACAGCGTCATCACGCCGCTGACCGCCGCGGTGATCGGCCTGTCGCTCGTGGAATCGGCCTACCTGGCGGAGATCTTCCGCGCCGGGGTGTCCTCCGTGGACCCCGGCCAGCGTGACGCGGCGCGCGCGATGGGCTACCCGCCGGGGCAGACCCTGCTGCGGATCGTGCTGCCGCAGGCGATGCGCGTGATCATCCCGCCCGCGGGCAGCCAGTTCATCAACGTGCTCAAGGGAACCGCGCTCGTGTCGGTCATCGCGATGTCGGACCTGCTGCACTCGGTGCAGGTGATCTACAACCGCACCTACGAGATCGTGCCGATGCTGCTGGTCGCCTGCTTCTGGTACCTGGTCGTCGTCACCGTCCTGACCGCCGGGCAGCGCCGGCTGGAACGCCGGTTCTCCCGCGGTCACCGGGACGTCCGATGACCGCGCCGGTGCTGCGGATCAGCGACGTCCGCAAGGAGTTCGGGCCGGTGCACGCGCTCGACGGCGTCAGCCTCGACGTGCACGAGGGCGAGGTGGTCGTCGTCATCGGGCCGTCCGGGTCCGGGAAGTCGACGCTCGTCCGCTGTGCCCACCAGCTGGAGCCGATCGACGGCGGCGCGATGTACCTCGACGGCGAACTGCTCGGCCACCGGCGGTCCCCGGCCGGGTTGCGGCCGCTGACCGAACGGCGGGTCGCCGCCCAGCGCCGCCGGATGAGCATGGTCTTCCAGCAGTTCAACCTGTTCCCGCAGTTCACCGTGCTGCGCAATGTCACGGACGCGGCGGTCCGCGTCCACGGCCGCGACCAGTCCACTGTGGAGCGGGAGGCGCGGGAACTGCTGGAGCGCATCGGCTTGGCGGGCCGCGAAGACCACTATCCGCGGCAGCTCTCGGGCGGGCAGCAGCAGCGCGTCGCCATCGCCCGGGCGGTCCTGGTCCGGCCGCGGATCATGCTGTTCGACGAACCGACCAGCGCCCTCGACCCCGAGCTGGTCGACGAAGTCCTCGCGGTGCTGCGGAACCTCGCGGCGGCGGGGACCACGATGGTCGTCGTCACGCACGAGATGACCTTCGCGCGTGAAGTGGCCGACCGGTGCGTGTTCATGGAAGCGGGCCGGATCGTCGAAGAAGGGCCGCCGGGCGAGCTGTTCGCGCGGCCGCGGACCGATCGGCTGCGTGCCTTCCTGTCCCGTCATCTGTCCGAAAAGGAGGGTGTCTCGTGATCACTGTCGGTGCCGTCGGCGACCTCATCCTGGACGAGCCCGATCCCGAGTTCTTCCTCGCCCCGGCCGCGCCGGTGCTGAAGGCGATGGACCTGGCGATCGGCCACGTCGAGGTGCCGCATTCGACCACGGCCGTCCAGCACAGCACCGACGTGCCCGCACCGCCCGCGGACCCGGCGGCGCTGAAAGCCGTGGCCGAGGCGGGGTTCGCCGTCGTCACGCTGGCGGGCAACCACGCCCTCGACGCCGGGGACGGGGGACTGGCCGACACCATCGCCTACGCCCGCGCGGCGGGGATGGAGACGGCCGGCACCGGGCCGGACCTCGCGCACGCCCGGCGCCCGGCGATCGTCGAACGCGGCGGCCTGCGCATCGGCGTGCTGTCCTACAACTGCGTCGGCCCGCGTGAATCCTGGGCCGGCTCGCGCAAGCCCGGCTGCGCCTACGTGCACGTCCTGACCCACTACGAGCTGGACCACGCCAGCCCGGGCGGGCCGCCGAAGATCTACACCTTCGCCGACCCGGACAGCCTGGACGCGATGGCCGACGACGTCCGCCGCCTGCGGGCCGAGGCCGACGTCGTGCTCGTGGCCCTGCACAAGGGCGTCGGGCACACCCCGGTGACCGTCGCGATGTACGAGAGCCCGGTCGCCCGCGCCGCGGTCGACGCCGGTGCCGACGCCGTGTTCTCCCACCACCCGCACATCATGCGCGGCATCGAGGTCCACCGCGGACGGCCGATCTTCCACGGGCTCGGCAACTTCGTCACCGTCACCCACGCCCTCACCCCGGGTGCCGGGGTCGGCGCGGAAGAGCTGCAGGCGTGGGCGGACCGGCGCACGAAGCTCTACGGCTTCGCGCCGGACCCGGACATGCCGTTCTTCCCGTTCCACCCCGAAAGCCGCAACACCGCCATCGCCTTCTGCCGCTTCGACGAGACCGGGCTGCGCGAAGCCGGGTTCGTGCCGTGCCGGATCGACGACCAGGGCCGTCCGGTCCCGGTCGGCGGCACCCCGGAGGGCGAAGCCGTGACGAACTACATCGACGACATCACCCGCGGCGCCCGGCTCAACGGCCGGTTCACCACCCGCGGCGGCGAAGTGCTCGTCGACCTCACCGAGGGGGTTCCTTCATGACCGACCAGCCCCTGGCCGGCCGCACCGTCATCGACCTGACCACCGCGCTCGCCGGGCCGTACGCGACCCTGCTGCTCGCCGGGCTCGGCGCGACCGTGATCAAGGTCGAAAACCCCGCCACCGGCGGGGATTCGTCCCGCAACAACGCGCCCTACGTCGGCCGCGACGGGCTCAACCTCGCCCGGCGGCACGACGACGACCTGTCGGTGTCGATGCTGCTGCGCGGCCGCAACAAGCTCAGCGTCACCCTCGACCTGAAGAACCCGCGGTCGCGGGCGGTGTTCACCGACCTGGTCCGCGACGCCGACGTCCTGGTCGAGAACTACAGCCCGGGCGTCACCGACCGGCTCGGCATCTCCTACGACCACGTCCGCGAGATCAACCCGCGGCTCGTCTACACCTCGATCAGCGGGTTCGGCGCCCAGGGCGGCCCGGGGTCGGGCAAGGCGATGGACTCGATCATCCAGGCGCTCAGCGGCGTGATGATGACCGCCGGGGAGCCCGACGAGGGCCCGGTGCGGTTCGGCCTGCCGATCGGCGACCTCCTCGCCCCGCTGTTCGCCGTGGTCGGCACGGTGTCCGCGCTGCTGCAGGCCGAGCACACCGGCGAGGGGCAGCGGGTCGACGTGTCGATGCTCGGCGCACTGACCTCGCTGGTCGCGTGCGAGCCGTTCGACGCCTTCGACGCGGTCGGCCTGCCGCAGCGCACGGGGTCGATGGTGCCGCGGCTGGCGCCGTTCGGGATCCTGCCGGCCCTGGACGGTTACGTCGCCCTGTGCGCGCCGACCGACGCCTTCGCCCACGGCGTGCTGCGGGCGATCGGCCGTCCGGAACTGGCCGGGGACGACCGCTACCGGACCCGCGACCAGCGCGTCCGCGCGGCCGACGAACTGCACGGGATCATCCGCGAGTGGTGCCGGGTGCGGCCACTGGCCGAGGTCCTCGCCGCCTTCACCGCCGAGGGCGTGCCCGCGGCGGAGGTCCGGGAGCCGCGCGAGGCCGTGCGGGACCCGCTGGTCCTGGCCCGGGAGGAGGTCGTGCCGCTGCGCCACCCGCGCCACGGCGACGTCGCCGACCTGGCCGGGACCGGCGTGCCGATCCGGTTCTCCGCCGCCCGCGTCTCCCTCGACCGGCCCGCGCCGGGGCTGGGGGAGCACAACGAGCACGTCTACCGCGAGCTGCTCGGCTACACCGAACAGCAACTGGCGGACCTGGTCGCGGAGGCGGTCATTTGACCGCCGTGGGGTACGTCGGTGCCGACGTCCCGGTCGAGCTGATCACCGCGGCAGGCCTGCTTCCGCTGCGCCTGACCGGGAAACCGGGCCAGGACCACACGCTCGGCGACCGCTACCTCGGCCGCGGCGTCGACCCGGTCGCCCGGTCGATCCTGACGCGCATCCTCACCGAGGACTACGGCCCGCTCGAAGCCATCGTCGTCTCCCGCGACTGCGAAGCCTCGTTGCGCCTGTTCTACGCCCTGCGCGAGCTGCACCGGATCGAGCCCGCGCTGGGGCTGCCGCCGGTGCGGCTCGTGGACGTCCTGCACCTGCCGCACCACACGACCACCCGGTACGTCCACGCGAAGATCGCCCAGCTGCGCGAATGGCTGGGCCGCTGGCGACCGATCGGCGACGACGATCTCGCCGCGGCCATCACCGCGCACGACACCCTGCGCCGGTCGCTCGGGCGACTCGCCGCCCTGCGCCGGGCGAACCGGCTGAGCGGCACGAGGTTCCTCGAAACCGTCGCCGCGACCACCGCCATGCCGGTCACCGACGCCGTCGCGCTCGTCGATCGGGTGCTCGCGGAGCCACGGGAGGTGGACGGGGTGCGGCTGTTCCTCACCGGCAGTTCCCACGACCACCCGGCGGTGTACGAAACGGTGGAGCGCAACGGTTTCCTCGTCGTGGGGGAGGACCACGACTGGGGTGAGCTGCTCTTCGCCCGCACCTGCGCGGCGCCGACGGAACTCGGGCTGGCCGAGCGGTACCAGTACAGCGGTCCCGCCGCCCCGCGCGCGTCGATCCGGCAGCGTGCCGCGCACACCGCCGCGGCGGTCCGCGCCTGCGAGGCGGAAGTCCTGTTTTCCTATGTTCGGTTACAGGACGACGCGCCGCCGTGGGACTTCCCGGAGCAACGGGCCGCGGCCGGGATCCGGGCGGTCCTGGCCGAACGTCAGCCGTACGGCGAGCTGACGGCGGAAGCGCTGGCCGCGCTGGCACCGGCGAGGGCGGCATGACCGCCCGGCTGGCGTCGGCGACCACCGCGACCGCCTACCAGCGCGAGTGGTTCGCCCGGCTGCGCGACACCGACGGCCCGCTGGCGCTGGTCAACGCGGACGCGCCCCAGGAGATCTTCCGGGCGATGGACATCCCGTACGTCGTCAACCAGTGGTGGGCCTCGATCGTCGCGGCGAAACGGCAGACCCAGCGCTACCTCGGCCTGCTGCGCGAGCGCGGCTACCCCGACTACATCGAGCAGTACAGCGCCACTTCGCTGGCCTCGGCGTTCGAAGACGACCCCCAGCAGGCGCCGTGGGGTGGCCTGCCGACGCCGTCGATCGTGCTCGGCGAAACCACCGGCGACGCGTCCCGCAAGATTTTCGACGTCTGGGACGCGCAGCCCGGCGTCACCTACTACCCGCTGGAAAGTGCGGCGGAGAACGAGGTCCCGGAGCGGTGGTGGGAGCTGATGCCGCACCGCTGGGAAGAAGCCGTCGGCAGCGACCGCCTGGACCTGCTGACCGGCGAGCTGACCGGGCTCGTCCGGTTCCTCGAGCAGACCACCGGCCGGGTGTTCTCCGAAACCCGGTTCCGCGAGGTCCTGGACCTGGTCAACGAGCAGCAGGAGTGGAACCGCCGCACCCGCGACCTGATCGCGGCCGCCCGGCCGTGCCCGATCGCCGTCACCGACGGCATCCCCAGCGTCATGGTGCCCCAGTGGCATCGCGGCACGGAGTGGGCACGCGACGCCGCGCGGGCGTTCCACGACGAGGTGCGCGACCGGATCGACGCCGGCGTCGCGGTGTGCCCGGACGAGCGGCTGCGGCTCATGTGGGTCGGCCGCGGGCTGTGGTTCGACCTCGGCTTCTACCGGCGGTTCCAGGAGTCGCACGGCGCGGTCTTCGTGTGGTCGATGTACCTCGCCATCGCCGCCGACGGCTACCTGCGTTACGGCGACGACCCCCTGCGCGCGCTGGCCGCGCGCTTCGCCGCGTTCGGCGACCAGCTCTACACCCCGCCGTGGTCGGCGGAGTGGTACGTCAAGGAAGCGCGGCACCACGGCGTCGACGGGGTGGTGCACCTCGTCTCCGACGACCCGCGCGGCAGCTACTTCACCACCCGCGCCCTGCGCGCGGCGGGCATCCCGGTGCTGGAGCTGCCCGCCGACAACGTCGACGCCCGCACGGGAGCCGACCTGACCGCGCGGATGACCGCGTGGCTCGACGACCTGACCTGACCGGAGCCGCATGAGTACCAGGATCACGGTGGTGGCCGCGGCCGTCGCCCTCGCCGCTTCCCTCCCGGCCACCGCCCACGCGGCGGAACCCTGCGCGGGCACGGCGACGTGCGTCGGCGGGCAGCTGGCCGACGGCACGCCGTACAGCTTCGCGAAACCCGCCCGGTGGAACGGAACCGTGCTGGTGGACCTCGACTTTGCCGCGGGCGGGCTGACGAGCGCGCTCACCGCGAGCCTCGTCGAGCGAGGCTACGCGGTGGGCGGCACCACCCGCACGGTCACCGGCTGGAACATCACCCGGGCCATCGACAACCAGGCGGAAGCCCTGGGGCGCTTCGAATCCGCGTTCGGCCACCCGCGGTACGCGATCGCCGAAGGACGTTCGATGGGCGGCATGGTCGCCGCCGGCGTCGCCCAGGTGCACCCCGGCCGGTTCGACGCGGCCATCCCGATGTGCGGCGGCCTCGGCGGCGCGGTGGGGCAGTGGAACCAGAAGCTGGACACGGTCTTCACGCTCAAGACGCTGCTGTTCCCCGGCCTTCCGGCGACCGGCATCCCCGCCGACGTCCCCGGCACCCAGCAGCGGTGGATTTCCGCGGTGACGTCGGCGCAGGCGACCCCGGCCGGCCAGGCGCGCATCGCGCTCGCGGCGGCGATCGGCCAGCTGCCGGGCTGGGGCCTGGCCGCCGACGGCTCGCCGACCCCGGTCCCGGACGGCCACGACGTCGACGGCGTCGAGCGGGGGATGTTCCTGGCCCTCGCGGGCGGCCCGCTGCCGTACCTCGGGCAGGCGGTCAGCAGCCGCCGGGCGATCGAGCAGCTGGCGGGCGGGAACCCGTCGTGGAACACGGGTGTCGACTACGCGCGCCAGCTCACGACGGCGGAACCGAGCCAGCAGAACGCCGTCCGGCGGCTGTACCAGCGCGCGGGCCTCGATCTGCGCGCCGACCTCGGCCGGCTCGCCGCCGAACCCCGGGTGTCCGCCGATCCTGCCGCCGTCCGCTACCTGGAGCGGGGCATCGTGTTCACCGGCGACCTGCGGATCCCGGTGCTGACGGTCAACGGCACCGGCGACCAGATCTCGACGGTGGCGCAGCAGCAGTCCTACGGCGCCTTGGTCCGCCGGGCGGGCAACGCGTCGCTGCTCCGCCAGACCTACGTCCGGACCGCGGGGCACTGCACCTACACGACCGGCGAGCAGCAGGCGGCCATCGACCGCATGCTGACCCGCCTGCGGACGGGTCAGTGGCCGGACACCGCACCGGCCACGATGAACCGCTCGGCGACGGCCGCGGACGGCGTGCCGGGCCGGTACCTGCCCTACACACCGCCGCGGTTCAACCGGCCGTTCCCGGCCACTGCCGGTACCGGGCACGGCAGTGCAGCCAGTCCGCGGTGAGCGCCGACCGGATGGCGCGCTCGACGATGTCCTCGAGCGCCGCCGGGACTTCCCGGTCGGCGGCGAGCGCGGGCTTCCGGTGCACCCTGCTCTCTACGACGGAACCCTGGACCCGCCGGCGGGCAAGGCGGTCTTCGTCGCCCGGGCGTAACTTCGAAGCATGAGGATCGGCGAGCTGTCCCGGCGCACGGGCGCGAGTGCGCGCTCCCTGCGCTACTACGAGGCGCAGGGCCTGCTGACCAGCGTCCGCTCCGAGGCCGGGCAGCGGCACTATTCCGACGCCGAGGTCGAGCGCGTGGCGCTGATCCGGCAGCTGTTCGACGCGGGCCTGTCGAGCCGGGTGATCGCGACGGTGCTGCCGTGCGTGGAGACCCCCGACGACCCGGGCGTCGTCGAGTTCGCGTTCGCGACGATGAAGCGCGAGCGCGACCGGATCGACGCCGAGATCGCCCGCCTGCGCGAGACCCGCGACGCGCTCGACGTCCTGCTCGACGCCAACAGCCGGCACCAGGCGAAGCTGGCGTGAGGCTGTGACCCACGCCTCAGCCGGTTGCCCCTGACACCGGTGTGAGCGGTGACGATGGCCGCAGTGCCCGGACCCGCCGGGCCGGTCGTCGGAAGGCAGCGGAAATGGGACAGGCGTGGGGCTTCGGCAGGTACGGCGGGCCCGAGGTGCAGGAGCTGATCGAGCGTCCCGATCCCGTCCCCGGGCGCGGTGAAGTGCTGATCCGGGTCGCCGTCGCCGGGGTGAACCCGCTCGACCACCTCCTGCGCGCGGGCCTGGTCCCCGGACTCGACGGCGGGCGCCCGTTCCCCCTCGTGCTGGGGATGGAGGCCGCGGGAACCGTGCTCGCGCTGGGGGAGGGGGTCGACGGGTTCGCGGTGGGCGACGCGGTCTTCGGCTTCGCGCTCACCGGCGGCGGCACCTACGCCGAGACGACGGTGCTGTCCGCGCCGAACACCGCCCGCATCCCGGCGGGCCTGTCCGCGACCGTGGCGGCGACGCTGCCGGTGGCCGGGACGACCGCCGTGGACGCGCTCGACCAGCTCGGCCTCCCACCCGGCGCGACGATCCTGGTCAACGGCGTCGGCGGCGGCGTCGGCCTCGCGGTCGCGCAGCTGGCCGCGGCGCGCGGGCTGCGCGTGATCGGCACCGGCAGCGCGGCCAAGCGCGAGCAGGCCGAGGCGACCGGGGCGCAGTTCGTCGACTACACCGCGCAGGACGTCGTCGCCGCGGCCGGCGAGCTGGTGCCGAGCGGCTTCGACGGGATCGTGGACGTGGTCGGCGGCGCGTCGCTGCGCGCGGTCGCGCCGCTGGCCCGGGACCCGCACACCGTCATCGCGGTGGGCGACCAGTCCGTGTCTGAGCTCGGCGGCCGGTTCGTCGAGCGCCGCCTCGACCGCGAGAACCTCGAGCGCACGGCCCGCCTGGCGCTCGACGGCGTCCTGGCGCCGGTGATCAGCGCGATCCACCCGCTGTCGGACGCCCCGGCCGCGCTCGCCGCCGTCGAGAACGGGCACGCCTCGGGGAAGGTCGTCGTCAAGGTGACGTGACCGGCGTTTGTGGACAGTGCGCCGAATCGGTGCCGCCGACCGGGCTCGGCGCCGGAATCCGGCGCACCGGCCCGGCAGCTGATCGAGTCCGTCCGCTACGCGAAGACGCCGTAACCCGGGACGGCGTGGGCCCGGACGCCGTCCATGTCCGGCTCCACGCCGATGCCGGGCGCGTCGGGAACCGTGATGTACCCGTCCTTCACGATCGAGCCGCTCCCGTCGGGGGCGTGGACGTAGCTGTCCCACACCGGGCGTTCCTCGAGCGCGTGCCATTCCTGCACGAGGAAGTTGGGGATCGCCGCGCACTGGTGCGACGTGGCCATCGTGCCCAGCGGCGTCGACACCAGGTGCGGGGCGAACGGGATGTAGTGCAGCTCGGCGAGGTTGGCGATCTTCTTCGCCTCGGCGAGGCCGCCGCACTTCGGCACGTCCGGCTCGATGACGTCCACCGCGCCGCGTTCGAGCAGCTCGCGGAACCCCCAGCGCAGGTACAGGTTTTCTCCCGCGCAGATCGGGGTCCGGGTCTGCTCGCGCACCCGCACCAGCGCGTCGACGTTCTCCGCCGGCAGCGGCTCCTCGAGCCACATCAGGTGGAACGGTTCGAGCGCCCCCGCGATCCGGCACGCGCTCGGGACGTCGTAGCGGGCGTGCAGGTCGATGGCCAGGTCGACGTCCGGGCCGATCGCGTCCCGGACGGCGGCCACCCGCTCGACCATCGAGCGCAGCTCGGCGGCGTTGACCGTGTGGTTGAAGGCGTCGAACTTGGCCGGGTGGCGCAGGTTGTCGATGTCGAACTTGAGGGCCGTGAAACCTTCGGCGACCATCCGCTGGGCCCGGTCGACGCACCCGGCGGCCGAGCCCGCCGGGTCGTCGCCGTCGCCGCAGTCGGCGTAGAGCCGGATGCGGTCGCGGAACTTCCCGCCCAGCAGGCGGTACACGGGCTGGCCCGCGGCCTTGCCCGCGAGGTCCCACAGCGCGAGCTCGATGCCGGACAGGGCGATCACGAACACCCCGCTCTGGGCACCCGCGAAGACCTTGCTGCGGCGCAGTTTCTCCCAGCACCGCTCGACGTTGCGCGGGTCCTCGCCGATCAGCAACGGCGTCAGGGACTCGATCATGCCGACGACGGCACCCGCGCCGGCGTCGGGATTGGCCTCGCCGAACCCGCTGAGGCCCTCGTCGGTGTCGATCCGCACCAGCGTGGCCTGACCGTGGTAGGCCACCACCGCCGTCGTGACGTTCACGATCCGCATTGCTCTCCTGCCACCGGGTAACGGGTGGGAATGGGACTGTCGCGAGGTCCAACTTGTCCGATAAGCTGATGACATGCAAAGGAGACAAGAGTCTCTGGACGCTGTCAAGGTCCGGACCCTTCCGGTGCAGGTGGCGGCCCACCTGACCCGGCGCATCGTCGGCGGCGAGTTCGACGACGGGCGGGCCCCTTCGGAACTCGACATCACCCAGGAGTTCGGGGTGTCCCGCGTGGTGGCGCGGGAAACCCTCAAGATCCTTGCGTCGCTGGACATCGTCGACGTCGCGCAGGGCCGCCGCGTCGTCGTGCGCCCCCGCGCGGAGTGGGACTACCTGAGCCCGCTGCTGATCGAGTGGCTGCCCGCGGAGATCGTCGACGAGCTGCTGCAGGAGCTGTACCAGATGCGCGCGCTGCTCGAGCCCGAACTGGCCGCGATGGCCGCTACCGGGATCAGCGGCGAGACGCTGGCCCGGCTCGGCGACGAGATCGACCGCATGGCGGCGCTCGAGGGCGACCCCGAGGCCTACCTCGAGGTCGACCACGAGTTCCACATGGAGATCTGCCGGGCGGCCGACAACCGCATCCTCGACCGGATCATGTACTCCGCCCGCTGGCTCGGCACGGCCAGCCGGCGCGTCACCAACGAGGCGCCGGCGGGGCTGCACCGCGCCACCGCCGAGCACACGGAGATCTACGAGGCGCTCGTGGCGCGCGACCCCGAAGCGGCCCGCGCGGCGATGCGCGAACACCTGAGCAACAACCATTCCACACTGCTCTCGGAAAAGGCACACCGAAGCAAGCGGGCCGCCAAGCGGCGTTGAACACCCTGCACGACCGAAATCCGGAACCGATGACGAGGACGGACGAGGCATGGCAGCACCGGGGATCCCGCCGATCCGGCTGGGGCTGATCGGCACCGGGCTCGCGGTGGAAAAGCTGCACTGGCCGGCCTTGCGCACGCTCGCCGAGCGGTACGCCGTCACCGCGTTCACCGACTCCGCCGCCGGGCAGCGCGCGCGGTTCGCCGGCTACAGCGGGGTCGATCCGGCCCTGGCCACCGAAGACCGGGCCGCGTTGCTGGCCCGCGACGACGTCGACGCCGTGCTGGTTTCGGTGCCGATCCCGCACCTGTACGAGGTGGCGCGCGACGCGCTCACGGCGGGCAAGGACGTGTTCTGCGAGAAGCCGGCCGGGGCCGACGCGGAGCAGGCCGCGGCCTTCCTCGCCCTGGCGGCCGCGCACCCGGACCGCACCTTCATGGTCGGCGAGAACTACTTCTACCGCGACGACCTGCGTTACGCCCGTGCGTTGCTCGACAGCGGCGCGATCGGCCGGCCGCACCTGATGGCGTGGCGGCACGCCGCGTGGTCGGTGCCCCGGGCGGGCGCGTTCACCGGCACGCCGTGGCGGCACCGGCCGCAGTACCGCGGCGGCGTGCACCTCGACTTCGGCGTGCACCACATCGCCCAGATCCGGTTGCTCTGCGGCGACATCGCGCGGGTGCACGGTGCCGTGCAGACGGCCAACAGCACGATCGACGCACCGTCGGACCTGACGCTCAACCTCGTCTTCACCGGAGGCGCCATCGGCAGCTACACCGCGTCCTTCCCGGAGATCCCGGTGCCGCCCGAACCCAACGACATGCGGCTCTACGGCACCGAGGGCGTGCTCGTGCTCGGCGGCTCCGAGCCGGAACGCCGCGTGACGCGCAGCAGTGCCGACGCCACCACCGAAACGATGGTCTTCCGCGGCAGCGACAACGGCTACCGCGCGGAACTCGCCGACTTCGCCGATGCCGTGCAGTTCGGCGTGCGACCGGTCGGCAGCGTGGCCCAGAGCGTGGCCAACGCGATGGTCGTCCAGCGGGCGCTCGACTCCGCGGAACGGGCGGCAGTGCTGGCGCTCGACCCCGTGCCCGGCGCGGGCCCGGTGCCGCTGTGGCGGCCCCGCGGCTCGGCCGGGCTGTTCGACGGGCTGCCCGGCCAGCGCACCAGCAGTTCGGCGTCCTTCGCCGCGTGACCCCGCAGCGTGGCGCTCGCCTCGCTGTCCCGCCGGTCGCACCGTTGCCCCGTCGGTATGAGGAGTTGTCATGGAAGAGAAAACGGGCCTGTCGAGGCGTACGTTCCTCGGGGTGAGCGCGCTGGGCGCACTCGGTCTCGCCGGGTGCGGTGGCAAAGCCGCCGAAGCGCCGAAGGTCGACGTGCAGGTGCCGCAGGCGCTGCTCGACCAGGCGGCCAAGCTCCGCGGCGGGTCGGTGGGGATGCTTTCGCAGAAGCTGTATTCGGAGGCGGCCAACAAGGCACTGGACAAATCCCTGCAGGCGTTCGCGCAGGCCACCGGCACCACGATCCGCAACGACCTGGTCTCCGGCGACGCCGGCGACATGGTCGCGAAGATGGACGCCGACGTGAAGGCGGGCACCAACCGCGACCTGGCGTTCATGAGCGACCGGCGGTTCGTCGGCCAGCTCCACAACCTGGGCGCCCTCACCGACGTGACCGACGTCGTCGCCGAGATGAAAGCGCTTTACGGGGAGCCCGCGACGGAGGCCGACAACTACTGCGTGTTCGGCGGCCGCTGGTTCGCGATCCCGTACCACTTCATCGCGACCGGGATGTACCTGCGCAAGGACTGGTACACGGAGAAGGGGCTCCCGCTCAAGCCGTACTATTCGTGGGAAGAACTGCGCGACAACGCGTTGGCGGTTTCGGACCCTGGCAAGCGGCGCTTCGGCTGGGGGCTCACGGTGAACCGCTCCGGCGACGCCAACGGCTTCATCCAGAACGTCATCAACACCTACGGCGGGGCGCTCGCGGACAACACCGGCACGAAGGTGACGTTCAACTCGCCGGAGACTGTCGCGGCCGTCACGTTCATCGGCGACATCTACACGAACCCGAAGTACCAGCCGATGCTGCCGCCCGGGGTCGGCAGCTGGACCGACTCGAGCAACAACGAGAACTGGCTGGCCCAGATCCTGGGGCTGACGCTCAACCAGTTCAGCGTCTACGCCGACTCGAAGACCAAGAAGAACCCGGTCTACGCCAACACCCACGTGTTCAACGGCGCCACCGGACCGGCGCTCGACCGGCCCCTCGCGTTCGGCGAGTCCAACTCGTTCGTCGTGTTCAAGGGGGCGAAGAACCCCGACCTCGCCAAGCTGGTCGCGAAGTTCATGGCCGGCGGGAGCGCGCTGCTCGGCGTCGCGAAGGAAGCGCCGTGCCTGGTCAACCCGTCGTGGGACAAGGTGTGGGACTCCGACCCCTACTACACCGGCGGTGACCCGGCCTTCCCCGCGCTGCGGGAGCAGACCCGCGCGCCGCTGCCGGTGAAGACCAAGACCGGCTACGCGTTCCCGCAGGCGCCGAGCCCCGGCGAGCAGGCCGCCGTCGCCGCGTACGTGCTCACCGACATGATGCAGTCGGTCATCCAGGGCACCCGGCCGGCCGACGCCGTCGCCGCGACCCACGGCCGGATCGTGCAGATCTTCGAGCAGCAGGGCTACCGGCAATGACGATCCTGCGCCCGCGCCCGGCGCCCGTCCGCCCGGCGCCGGGCTCGTCGTCCTCGCTCACGCGGGCGCAGCGGGTGCTCGGCCGCGACTGGCGTCTCGCCGCGGTGTTCGTCGGACCGACGCTGGTGCTTGTCGCCGGCCTGATCCTGGTCCCGATCGCCGGCTCGGTGGTCACCAGCGCCACGGAACGCCACGGCGCGGAGACGGTCTTCGTCGGGCTGGACAACTACACGGCCCTCATCGGCGACGGCCTGTTCCACAAGGGCGTGCTCAATTCGTTCGTCTTCACCGCTTACGCCGAGATCTTCAAGGTGGCCCTGGGGCTCATCGCGGCCTTGATGCTGCACCACATGCGCCGCGGCCGGGCGCTGCTCGCCGGGGTGATCCTGCTGCCGTGGGTGATCCCCACGGTGGTCACGGCCTTCACCTGGCGGTCGCTGCTCGACCCGATCTTCGGCAGCGTCAACGTCCTGCTCACCGACTCCGGGATCGGCCCCGCTCTCGCCGGGATCGGGCTCGTCGACAAGTGGCCCGCGGAGTGGCTGTCCGATCCCGCGCTCGCGATGCCGTCGGTGATCCTGGTGAACGTCTGGAAGGGCATCCCGTTCTTCACGGTGACGTTCCTCGCCGGGCTCAAGGCCATCGACGGCAACCTCCACGAGGCGGCGATGGTCGACGGCGCCTCGCCGTGGCAGCGCTTCGTGCACATCACGCTGCCGGGGTTGCGGCCCGTGATGATCGTGACGGTGCTGCTGTCGTCGATCTGGACGTTCAACAACTTCGACCTGATCTGGCTGATGACCCAGGGCGGGCCGGGTGACGCGACGGCGCCGTACGTGATGGTGGCCTACTCGAAGGCGATCCAGCAGCTGCAGCTGGGCGCGGGCGCCGCGGTCACGCTGGTGATGCTGCCGGTCATCGCCGTCCTCGTGGTGATCCTCGTGCGGCTGATGCGCCGCAGCGACCTGCCGGGCGCGGCCGACCTGGGGCGCAGACGGCTGTCTCGCGCCCAGCGCCGGGCGCTGCCGTGGGCGACAGTCGCCGCCTCCGTGCTCGTCCTGGCGTGGGCGTCGCCGCACATCGTCTGGAAGGCCGCGCTCGTGCTGGGCGTGTTCGTGGTGCTCGCGGCCGCCGTCGGCCGGGTCGTCTCGGTGCTCGCCATCCGGGGCAACCGGCTCGCCGCGCGCCTGGTGGGCGGTACCGGCAGCGGGATCGCGCTCCTGGGGCTGCTGGGTTTCGTGCTCGCCCCGCTCTACTGGATGACGGTCACGGCCTTCAAGTCCGACGACCAGATCGTCGCGCGCACCGACGACCTCTGGCCGACGCCGTGGACCACCGAGCAGTTCACCAACCTGTTCAGCGGGCGGCCGTTCGGCACCTGGTACGTCAACACGATCCTGGTGTCGGTGGCGTCCACGGTGATCGCCCTGGTCTGCGCGGCGCTGGCGGGTTATGCGCTGGCGCGGTTGAAGTTCCGGGGTTCGGAGAGCTTCACGGTGACGATCCTGCTCACCTACGTGATGCCGGGCGCGCTGCTGTTCATCCCGCTGTACCAGCTGATGAGCGGGATCGGGCTGAACGACTCGTTGTGGTCGCTCGTGCTCGCCTACCCGACGTTCACCCTGCCGTTCGCGACGTGGCTGCTGGTCGGCTACTTCAAGTCGATCCCGGCGGACCTCGAGGAGGCGGCGCTGGTGGACGGCTGCACGCGGTTCGGGGCGTTCCGCCGGATCGTGCTGCCGCTGGCGAAGCCGGGTCTGCTCGCGGTCGCGCTGTTCACCCTCACCAACGCGTGGAACGAGTTCCTGTTCGCCTTCGTGTTCATCACCAACGACGACTACAAGACGCTGCCCGTCGGCATGCAGTCGATGATCTTCGGCGACGTCGTCCCGCAGGGGCAGCTGGCCGCGGCGTCGCTGCTGGTCAGCATCCCGGTCGTGCTCATGTACGGCTTCGGGCAGCGGTTCCTGACCGAGGGCCTCACCGCGGGGGCGGTGAAGGGATGATCACCGAGGAGCACGTCGCGACGGCGTCCCGGCCGACCGGTCTGCGGATCACCGACCTGCGGGTGGCGAACCTGACCGGGGTGCCGTTTCGCTCGTCGATCATCCGGATCGACACGAACCAGGGCTTGTCCGGCTACGGCGAAGTGCGAGACCAGGCCAGCGCCACCTACGCGCTCCTGCTCAAGAGCCGGATCGTCGGCGAGAATCCTTGCAACGTCGACAAGATCTTCCGCAAGATCAGGCAGTTCGGGTTCCACGGCCGTCAAGGGGGCGGGGTCTCCGGCGTCGAGATGGCGCTGATGGACCTCGCGGGCAAGGCGTACGGAGTACCCGCGTACGCGCTGATCGGCGGCCGGTTCCGGGACGAGGTCCGCTGCTACGCGGACACGCCGTCGCTGCCGGACCCGCACGCGATGGGCGCCCGGCTGCTGGAGCGCAGGCGGCGCGGGTTCACGATGCTGAAGATGGACGTCGGCGTCGACCTGCTCTGGGACGTCCCGGGAGCGCTGATCGCGCCGCCGGGGGCCCGTTCGGACCGGACCACGATGCACCCGTTCACCGGCATCCAGGTCACCACCGCGGGCGTCGACGCCCTGGTGTCCTATGTGGACATCGTGCGGTCGGTGGTCGGGTACGACGTCGCGCTCGCCGCCGACCACTTCGGGCACATCGCGCTCGACTCGGGCATCCGGATCGGCCGCGCGCTGGAGCCGTTCACCCTGGCGTGGATCGAAGACCTGATCCCGTGGCAGCTGACCGATCAGTGGCGGCAGCTGACCGAGGCGGTCGCCGTCCCGACGTGCACGGGGGAGGACATCTACCTGCTGGAAGGCTTCCGCCCGCTGCTGGACGCCGGCGCCATCCGCGTCGCCCACCCCGACCCGGCGACGGCGGGCGGGATCGCGGAGACCAAGCGGATCGGCGACTACGCGCAGGAACGCGGGATCGCGATGGCGCTGCACCTGGCGGCGTCGCCGATCGCGACGATGGCCTGCGTGCACCTGGCCGCGGCCACGGAGAACTTCCTCGCCCTCGAACACCACGCGGCCGACGTCGGGTTCTGGAGCGACCTCGTCACGGCCCCGCTGATCGTGAACGGCCACATCACCGTGCCGGACACACCGGGACTGGGCTTCGGCGACCTCAACGAGGAACTGCTGCGCCGCCACCTCGACCCGCGCGAACCGGTGTTCTTCGCCGAGACCACGCACTGGGACGCCGAGTCGAGCCACGACCGGCTGTGGAGCTAGGCGCGGCCCTGCTCGGCGCGCCACCGCTCGTACTCGGGACGGGCCTCGTCCGACAGCGGGTAGTACCGCCGCAGGTCGCCGCCTTCGGACAGCCGGATGCGGGAGAACTCCTCCCATTCCGCGTGTTCCCGGGCGTGGGCCACCAGCGCGGGCGCGAGCTTGACCGGCACCACGACCGCCCCGTCGTCGTCGGCGACGACGATGTCGCCCGGCTCGACGAGGGTGCCGCCGCACGCCACCGGTACGTTGACGGCGGCCGGCACGATGCCGGTCTGCGCGTGGAAGTTCGGTGTCGCGCCCCGGATCCACAGTCCGAGGCCCAGCTGCTTGGCCTCGCCGACATCGCGCAGGCACCCGTCGATCACCACCCCGGCGCCGCCGCGGCCCTTGAAGTAGGTCAGCATCATTTCGCCGAACACGCCGCTGCTCATGTCGCCGCGCGCGTCGACGACGATCATGTCGCCCGGCTGCGCGTGGTACATGACGTGCCGGTGCAGCTGCTTCTCAGGTTCCTCGTATTCCTCGACGGGGTAACGGTCTTCCCGCTTCGGCAGGAACTGCAGCGTCAGCGCCGGCCCGGCCACGCGCACGCCCGGCGTCACCGACACCGGGCCGGCGATGAACGCGCTGCGGATGCCCAGGCGGCTGAGCTCGCCGCTGGCCGTCGCACTGCCGATTTTCGCGAGTGCCGCACTGAGTTCCGCGGGCGGGCGAACGATGTCGTGCGTCTCGACCACGTCGATGGCCCCCTCGGGTCCGCGCTGACCGTGCCCCTTCGAGCCTAGCCGCGCGAAGCCCGGATCACGAGCCGTCTTTCACGGTTCGATCACCAGCTCGGCGATGCGGCCACCGTCCAGGGTGAACCGGAAGCGCAAGTCGACGACGCCGCCGGGGAAGTCGCCCTCGAGGTGGTTGACCGCCACGTAGTGGTGGTCGTCGATGCGCTGGGCCGCGACGAGCGTCGCGGTGTAGGTGTACTCGCTCGCGGTCTTGGCGAGCCAGTCGCGGATCTCGGGCTTTCCGCGGTAGGTCCGGCCTTCGTCGGTGACGACGGCTTCTTCGGTGTAGCAAGCCAGCGCCGGTTCCAGGTCACGGGCCTGGTGGGCGGTGAGGTAGGTGGTGATCAGGGCGGGCAGCTCGATGGTTTCGCTCATGGTGACCACGGTGGGGTCTCTCCCGGGGAGAGGGTCAAGCCCCCGCCGCGGCGGACGGAGATCGGCCGGCCGGTGTTCCGGCTCACGCCGTGACTCGGGTTTACGCGGACCTCGGTGGCGGGTACCGGAAGGCAGCCGAGCGGGATGGGGTGCCTGACGATGTCGAACGAACTGCCGGACGTGCTCGCCGGGCGGTACGAGGTCGGATCACTGATCGGTCAGGGCGCCACGGCCAGGGTCTACCGGGCCGTCGACCGGGAGCTGGGGCGCGAGGTCGCGGTCAAGGTCTACGACCGCCACGCGGTGGCCGTGGAGCAGCTGCGCCGGGCGCGGGAGAAGACCTTGCTGGCCAGCGTCCACCACCCGCGGGTCGTCGCGTTGTTCGACAGCGGTACCGAGGGGGACCTGCTGTACCTGGTGATGCAGCTGGTCGACGGGGAGAACATCGCCGAGCGCCTGCTCGCCGGGCCGTTCACCGCGGACGAGGTCACCGAGCTGGCGATCCGGCTGGCGGACGCACTGGCCCACGTGCACGCCCGCGGGATCGTGCACCGCGACCTGAAGCCCGCGAACGTCCTGATCGGCCCCGAAGGCCCGCTGATCACCGACTTCGGCATCGCGCACGCGCTGGACTCCACGCGCATCACCGGCACCGGCCTGGTCACCGGCACGGCCGCCTACCTCGCGCCGGAACAGATCCTGGGGGAGCCCGCCGGGCCGCCGGCCGACATCTACGCCCTCGGCCTGATCCTCCTGGAGTGCCTGACCGCGCAGTGCGAGTTCCCCGGCACGCTGGCGGAGTCGGCGATGGCCCGGCTGCACCGCGCCCCGCGCGTGCCCGACGGGACCCCCGAGCCACTCGCCGGCACGCTGCGCCGGATGACCGCCCGTGACCCCGCCGACCGCCCGGGTGCCGAGCAGCTGCCGCAGTTGCTGAGCGCGCACGCCGGCACCGTTCCACTCGTCGCTTCCGCGCGGCGACCGAGTGCTACGGCTCCTGCGCGGCGACCGAGTGCTGCGGCTCCTGCGCGGCGACCGCGGGCGACGGCCGCCGTGGCCGGTGGTCTGCTGGCCGTGACCGCGGCGGCCGTGCTCACGGTGGCACTCACCCGGCCGGCCGAGCCCGCGACCACCCCGGCCCCGCTGCCCGCGGCCGCACCGCCCACCAGTTCCGTCGCGGTCCCGGCCCAGGTCTCGTTGTCCCCGGCGTCGGCCGTGGTGGTGGCCTCCTCGCAAGCCGCGAAGCCGGTGGCAGCGGGCGTGGTCGCCGCCGCGCCCCCGAAGGCCGGTCCGGCGAAACGGGACGGCGGTCCGCACGGGGACGCCAAGAAGGGCCCGGGAAAGAAGCCCGGCAAACCGTGACGTAGGCCGTCGGATTCACCGGCTCCGGGGGACGGTTCGACGGGCGCGAACCACCGCGAGCCCGCCGAGCACCAGGGCGACCAGCCCAAGCACGACAGCCGCCCCGCCACCGACCACGCCGTTGCCCGTGCCGGGACCGCCGTCGGCGACGGCGAGGTTCACCGTTCCGCCCACCACGGCGATCAGGCCCGCCGCCAGGGCCACGACGGCTCCTCTCGCATTGCCGGCGCCGCGGTCGGCGCGGACCCGAGCCCGGCCGCCGGCGAGCGCGCCGAGCAGGCCCAGCAGCGCGGCCGCCGTGGCCCAGAAGCGCGCGGCGGTCAGGGTGTAGGCGCCCACCTCGGCTGCCTGGACCAGGGCGGAGAGCAGGGGACGAGCGGACATGAGGTGCTCCTTCACGCGGAAGACCGGACGTCGTCGAGCTTGTCCTCCGGGACCTCGCGCGTCGTCGTGCGCATGCGGGCAGTTCCTACCGCGGGCGCGGTAGTCCGGGAATGCTCCTCGTGCCGGACTCGCGCGCGGCGATGTCCGGTTAGGGTGCCGGGATGAGCCGCGGACGGGTCGTGGACGGGGTGATCGCCGCCGGGGTGGCGGCGGCGCTGCTGATCGCCGGGCGGTCCGCGCACCACCCGGCCACGGCGCTCGACCCGCTGGGGTACGCGCTGCTGGCGGCCGGCGGCTTGGCGCTGGCCGCGCGCCGCCGCGCTCCGGTCGCGGTGCTGGCGGTGACGGCGGCGTGCGCGCTGGGGTACCAGGCCGCCGGCTTCGAAGTCCCCGTCGTCGCCTACCTGTTCGCCGTGTACGCCGCGGTCCGGGCCGGGCACCGCGTCGCCGCGGTCGTGGCTTCGGTGCTCATGCTGGGAGCGGTTCCGCTCGCGCTCCTGGCCTCGGGCCTGCACGACACCGCCGAGGCGTTCACGCAGTCCCGCGACGTCCTCCAGCTGGCCTGGCTGATCGCCGCCGGGGCGGCGGGGGAAGCGTTGCGGCAGGCCGAACGCCGGGCGGACGAGGCCGAGCGCACCCGCGAGGAGACCGCACGCCGGCGCGCCGACGAGGAGCGGCTGCACATCGCGCGGGAGCTGCACGATTCCCTCACCCACCAGATCTCGGTCATCAAAGTGCAGGCCGAGGTCGCCGTCCACCTGGCCCGCAAACGGGACGAGGACGTGCCGGAGGCCCTGCTGGCGATCCGCGACGCCGGTCGCGAGGCGGCCCGGGAGCTGCGCGCGACGCTCGAAGCCCTGCGTGACGACGACAAGAACCCGCCGCGCGGAGTCGACGACGTCCCGGACCTCGTGCGCCGGGCCCGGGCCGCCGGCCTCGACGCGCAGCTGACCATCGAGGGCGACCGCGACGACGTGCCGGCCGCGGTGGACCGGACGGCCTACCGGATCGTCCAGGAGTCCCTGACCAACGTCACCCGGCACGCCGCCGCGGCCACCGCGTCGGTCCGGATCGTCTACCGCCCGGGCACACTGGCCATCCGGGTCGACGACGACGGCCAGGCCACGGTGGACACCGCGCCGGAACCGGGCGTCGGCCTGCTCGGGATGCGCGAGCGCGTGTCGGCCCTGGGTGGCCGGCTCCGGGCGGCGCCGCGCCGCGAAGGCGGGTTCAGCGTCCAGGCCGAGCTGCCCGTGGAGCACCCGGCGTGATCCGGGTCCTGCTGGCCGACGACCAGCCGCTCATCCGCAGCGGGTTCCGCGCGCTCCTGGACATCGAGGACGACATCGAAGTGGTCGCCGAGGCCGCGGACGGGCGCGAAGCGGTGGCCCTGGCGGTGGAGCACCTGCCCGACATCGCGATCCTCGACGTCCGCATGCCGGGCGTCGACGGCATCGAGGCGACCCGGCGCATCGCCGCGGACCCGGCGCTCGCGGGCGTGCACGTCGTCATCCTGACCAACTACGGGCTGGACGAGTACGTCTTCGACGCGTTGCGGGCCGGTGCCGCCGGGTTCCTCGTCAAGGACATCCGGCCGGAGGACTTCCTGCACGCCGTGCGGGTGGCGGCGCGGGGTGACGCCCTGCTGGCGCCGTCGATCACCAGGAAGCTGATCGACCGCTACGTCACCCGGCCGCCCGCTCCCGGAGCCGGGCTCGCGGACCTGACCAACCGCGAGCGCGAGGCCGTGGCCCTGGTCGCGCAGGGCCTGTCCAACGACCAGGTCGCCGCCCGGATGGTGATCAGCCCGCTGACCGCCAAGACCCACGTCAACCGGGCGATGGCCAAGCTCCGCGCGCGGGACCGCGCCCAGCTCGTCGTGTTCGCGTACGAATCCGGGCTGGCCGCGCCCCGCGGCTCCTGAGCTCAGCCGAGGGTGATCACCGGCACCAGCTTGTGGAGCAGGGTGACGAGCTGGCGGCGTTCCGCGGGGGAGAACGCGCCGAACGCCTCCGCTTGACGTTCGCGGCGACGGGCCGTCAGCCGGGTCAGGCGTTCGCTGCCTTCCGGGGTCAACGTGACCAGGACCTTGCGCTCGTCTTCGGGCGATCGGCGGCGCACCACGACTCCGGCGGCTTCCAGCTGCTGGAGCATCCGGGTGGCCGTGGGGATGGACACGTCGGCCGCCGCCGCGAGCCGGCCGACCGGCAGTTCCGGCTCGGTCGCGAGGGGCTCGAGGAGCGTGAGCTGGGGGAGCGACAGCCCGCCGTCGCGGTCGGCGCCCGCCGAGCGGGCTTTGCGCATGGCGAAGAACACCGCGTCGGCCGCCTGGACGAGTTCGTCGACCTCCGCGGCCGTCGGGGGCTGGTTGCCGGTCGTCGTCATGCGGGTTAGTCTAGCAAAGTAATAGTTAGCAACCTAGTTATTAGGAGGCTAGGTATCATGAGTGACCGCATCGACGTCCACCAGCACCTCCTGCCCGCCCGCTACCGGGAAATCCTGGAAAGCAGTGACTTGACCGCGGGCGGGTGGCCGACGCCCGCGTGGAGCCCCGGCGACGCGACCGCGATGATGGACGACGCGGGCATCGCCACCGGGGTGCTGTCCCTCAGCGCGCCGGGCGTCCACTTCGGCGACGACGCCGCGGCCCGCGACCTGGCTCGCGAGGTCAACGACTTCCAGGCCGAGCTCGTCAAGGACACCCCCGGCCGGTTCGGGCACTTCGCCGTGCTCCCGCTGCCGGACTTCGACGGCGCGGTCGCCGAGGCGGTGCGCGCGCTGGACGAGCTGCACGCCGACGGTGTCGTCCTGCTCTCCAACGCCCGTGGCCGGTACCTGGGCGACCCGGCGTACGAGCCACTGTGGACGGAGCTGGCCGCGCGCCGCGCCGTGGTGTTCGTGCACCCGGCCGAGCCGCCGATCGAGCGGCTGGCCGGCCTGCCGAGCCCGCTGCTGGACTTCCCGTTCGACACCACGCGCACCGCGCTCGACCTGGTGGCGCACGGGGTGTTCGACCGGCACCCGGAGTTGCGGATCATCCTTTCGCACGCCGGGGGTTTCCTGCCGTTCGCCGCGCACCGCTTCGCCGGTGCGGCGATGTTCAACCCCGGCACCACCCCGGACGGCATCCTGGCCGGGCTGAAGAAGTTCTACTTCGACACGGCGTTGTCCGCCGCGGCGACGTCCCTGCCGTCGTTGTTCGCCTTCGCCGAGCCCGGGCACGTCCTCTACGGCAGCGACTTCCCGTTCGCGCCCAAGGACTGGCGAGGGGAGTTCGACCGGTACCTCACCGCCTACGACGGCCCCGGCGCGGACCGGTTCCCCGACGTCGACCGCGCCGCCGCGGAGGCGCTGTTCCCCCGGCTCGCCACCCGCTGACGCCGAGCGCTCGGCGACCTGACCGCCCGGGGCCGGATCGCCGAGCCCGGCCGTCAGAGCGACTCGGCGGCGCTGCGGATGACGTCGAGGACGAAATCGGGGTGGGACAGCATCGGGACGTGGCTGCTGTCGATGTCGAACGTCTTCGCGCCCATGCGGTGCGAGGCCGCGCGTTGCAGTTCCGGGTTCACCGTCCGGTCGTTGTTCGCGACGATGTACCAGCTGGGCTTCGACCGCCAGGCGGTGCCGTCGGCCTTCTGGTCGAACAGGTCGGGCACCGGGACCATCTGCGTCGCCCAGACCAGCTTCTGCTCGGCCTCCGGCAGGTCGCCGGCGAAGCAGCCGATGCCGTCGGGACGCAGCCAGATGCGCCCGTCGGTGACTTCGATGTGCTCGAAGACGTCGGTGCGGGCGAACTTGTTCTGCTGGTCCTGCGAGGTTTCCGTCTCGTCGGGGGCGAGCGCGGCGATGTAGACCAGCCCGGCGACGCGGTCGTCGGTGCCGGCGGCGGTGATCAGGGTACCGCCGTAGGAGTGGCCGACGAGCAGGACCGGGGAGCCGACCCGGCCCAGCGTCCGGACCACCGCGTCGACGTCGCCTCGGAGGCTGTCGAGTCCGTGCTGCGAGGACGCGACTTCGTACCCTTCTTCCTGCAGCGGGGTGATCAGCTTGCTGAAGCACGAGCCGTCGGCCCAGAGGCCGTGGGCGAACACGATGCCCGGTTTGGCCGGCATGGCTTCCTCCTTCGTGCGCAGGGGAACGACGAACCGACGTTAGCCCCGCCCGGAGGCCCCGGATAGCGGCCGAACATCCGATCCTGGCGACTCCGCTTCCGCCGGTTCGAGGGCGCTCAGCCGGACCGCCGCTGGGTGGTGACGCCGCGGCGGAGGTCGCCGGGCAGCGGGCGGACGCGCTGCAGGTCGCGGCGGGTGGTGGAGTGCAGCTGCCAGGGCACGCTCGTCACCATCACGCCGGGCTCGAACAGCAGCCTGCCCTTGAGCCGCAGCGAGCTCTGGTTGTGGAGGATGTTCTCCCACCAGCGGCCGACGACGTACTCCGGGATGTAGATGCAGACGACGTCCCTCGGGCTGGCGCGCCGCAGGTTCTTGACGTACTGCACGACCGGCCGGGTGATCTCGCGGTACGGGGACTCGATGACCTTGAGCGGCAGCTTCATCCCGCGGTGTTCCCATTGGCGCTGGAGTTCGCGGGTGTCGGCGTCGTCGACGTTGACCGTGATGGCGGTCAGGGTGTCGGGCCGGGTCGCGCGGGCGAAGGCGATCGCCCGCTGGCTCGGTTTGTGCAGTGTGGACACGAGCACGATCGCGTGGACGCGGCTGGGCAGCAGTTCGCTCTCGTCGTCGGGCAGCAGCTCTTCGCGGACGTGCGTGTAGTGGCGGTGGATCGCGCGCATGACCACGTACAGCACCGGGATGGCGATGACGACCAGGTAGGCGCCGTGGGTGAACTTCGTGACCAGCACGACGACCAGCACGATCGCGGTCAGCGTCGCGCCGAGGGCGTTGATCAGCCGGGACCGCTTGATGGCCGCGCGGCCGGTGGTGGCGCCGGCCAGTTCGCGGTTCCAGTGCCGGACCATGCCGGCCTGGCACAGCGTGAACGACGTGAACACGCCGAGGATGTAGAGCTGGATGAGCCGTGTGGTGGAGCCGTCGAAGGCGAAGATCAGGACCGCGGCGACGAGCGACAGCGCGATGATGCCGTTGGAGAACGCCAGCCGGTCGCCGCGGGTGTGCAGCTGCCGCGGCAGGTAGCGGTCCTGGGCCAGGATCGAGGCCAGCAGCGGGAAGCCGTTGAACGCGGTGTTCGCCGCGAGGATCAGGATCAGCGCGGTGGCGGCCTGCAGGACGAAGAACAGCACGGCGTGGTCGCCGCCGAACACCGCCGCGCCGATCTGGCTGATCACCGTGCGCTGCGGATCGGTGGCGCAGTCGCCGCGGAACCCGCCCAGATCGCAGGTGTTCTCGGCGATGTGCACCTTGGTGATGAGCGCGAGCGCGGTGATGCCGCCGAACATGACGACGGCGATGACGCCCATGGCGGTCATGGTGCGGGCGGCGTTGAGCGCCTTGGGCTTGCGGAAGGCCGGGACGCCGTTGGAGATCGCTTCGACGCCGGTGAGCGCGGTGCAGCCGGAGGAGAACGAGCGCAGCAACAGGAACACCAGGGCGAGGCCGGTCAGGCCGGTCTGCTCGGGGTGGACGTCGTAGCCGGCGCTTTCGGAGAGCGGCGGGTGCCCGGCCACGACGCGGGTGAACCCGACGACGATCATCAGCACGACGGTCGCGATGAACAGGTAGGTCGGCGCGGCGAAGGCCCGGCCGGACTCGCGGATGCCCCGCAGGTTCATCGCCATGAGCACGACGATGAACCCGACGTCGAGCAGGATCCGCTCGTCGTTGAGCTGGGGGAGCGCGGAGATGATGTTGTCCACCCCGGAGGCGACCGACACGGCCACCGTCATGATGTAGTCGACCATCAGCGCGCCGGCGACGACCAGGCCCGCGTGGCTGCCGAGGTTGCGCGACGCGACTTCGTACGAGCCGCCGCCGCTGGGGTAGGCGCGCACGACCTGGCGGTAGGAGATCACCACGACGGCGAGGAGCACGGCGACCGCGAGCCCGATCCAGGGCGCGAGGGTGAAGTAGGCGAGCCCGCCGATCGAGAGGATCAGCAGGATCTCCTGGGTCGCGTAGGCGACGGAGGACAGCGGGTCGCTCGCGAAGATGGGCAGGGCGAGCCACTTGGGCAGCAGGGTCTCGCCGAGGGTGTCGCTGCGGAACGGCCGGCCGACGACCAGCCGCTTCAGCCATGAGGTGGTTGCCGGCACGTACGGCAGCCTCCCTCGCACGGCGGCCGACCGGCGTAGGGAAAACGTCAAGATCCGGACGGGGGCGTAGAGAACGCGTAAACGTCTCCGCGGCGCTCGTCAGGGTCGCGTCAACGATCCTGGTCCCGGGCCGGCGAGGTGCGCTAGGTCCGCACCGGGCCGGCCGCCCAGTACGGTGGTCCGCGTGGTGCGGTCCGGCTCTCCGGACCGACCGGCAGAAAGGCGCGGTGCTGTGCGGAAGCTGGTCTACGGCATGAACCTGTCCCTGGACGGCTACGTCGCCGCGGCGGGGGACGATCTCGGCTGGAGCGAGCCGAGTGATGAGCTGTTCGCGTGGTGGCTCGAGCGGGAGCAGGCGATCGGCCTGTTCCTGTACGGGCGCAAGCTGTGGGAGACGATGAGCTCCTACTGGCCGACCGGTGACCGGCAGCCGGGTGCCACGCCGGCGCAGGTCGCGTTCGCGCGGAACTGGCGGGACACGCCGAAGGTCGTGTTCTCCTCGACCGTCGACGAGGTCGGCTGGAACACCCGGGTGGTCACCGGCGACGCGGTCGAGGAGATCACCCGGCTCAAGGCCGGGACCGGCGGGCCGATGCGGGTCGGTGGCCCGGCGCTCGGCGGCGCGGCCATGCGGGCCGGGCTGGTCGACGAGTACGAGATCGTGACGCATCCGGTCCTGCTCGGCGGCGGCGTGCCGTTCTTCGCCGCGGTCGACGCCTGGGTGAACCTGGACCTGGTGGAGACGCGGACGTTCCCCGGCGGGGTGGTGCTGACCCGGTACCGCGTGCGCGGGTCTTGACACCTCAGCCGGATTCGCGGACACGCCGCTGTCCGGGCCGGGATTCGCATCCCGTGGTGGCCGAGCCCGGCCCCGCCGAGGGCACCCCAGCCGGAACCGGACGTTCTTGTTCCGGTCCGGCCGCAGGTGCTATACCGGCAGCTGCCCGGTGTCGCGACGACGCGACGCCACGAGCGAGCGGAGTGTCCGGTGGCAAACCGTGCTTTCGTCGTCGCGGTCCTGACCACACCCGTCCTGCTGCTGGGGACCGCGACCGCGATGGCCGACCCGCCACCGGGGCGGCAGCTGACGATCGAGACCGTGTCGAACCCGCGGCCGTCGCTCGTCAGCGGGGGACAGGTCCTGGTCCGGGTCGTTCCGCCGGAGCGGACGCGCGGTGGGCGGGTCGACGTCAGCGCCAACGGCCGCGACGTCACGCAGGCCTTCCGCGCGCAGCCGGACGGGAGCCTGCTCGGCCTGGTGACCGGGTTGCGTGACGGTGCCAACGACCTGCGCGCCCGGGCGAGCGGACGCGGTCCGGACCAGCGGGCGGACCTGCGGGTCACCAACCACCCGCTCACCGGGCCCGTCTTCTCCGGTGCGCGGCAGCTCCCGTTCTACTGCGAGACCCAGGCGTTCGGCCTGCCCCCGGCGTCGCAGCCGTTCTGCAGTGCCCCGACCCAGGTGAGCTACCAGTACCGGACCACCGCCGGGGCGTTCGCGCCGCTGGCGGACCCGGCGGCCCGGCCCGCGGACCTCGCGACGGCCACGGTCAACGGGCACTCGGTGCCCTACGTGGTCCGCGTCGAGCGCGGCACGATCGACCGCGCCGTCTACGAGATGGCGGCGCTCTACGACGGCACGCCGTCGCCCGTCGCACCGGACGCCGCCTGGAACGGGAAGCTCGTCTACACCTTCGGCGGCGGCTGCAACGCGGGCTACCACCAGGGCACCTCGACCGGCGGGGTCGTCAACGACCTGTTCCTGTCCCGGGGCTACGGGGTCGCGTCGTCGAGCCTGAACGTGCTCGACAACAACTGCAGCCCGATCATCTCCGCCGAAGCGGCGATGATGGTCAAGGAGCACTTCGTCGAGACCTACGGCCCGGTCGCCCACACCATCGGCTGGGGCGGCTCGGGCGGGGCGATCCAGCAGTACGACATCGCCGAGAACTACCCCGGCATCGTCGACGGCATCATCCCCGGCGTGTCGTTCCCGGACCCGCTGAGCGTGGGCGGCCCGGTGTCGGACTGCCGCCTGCTCGAGCAGTACTTCGCCGGGCCGGGCGCGTCGTTCACCGCGGCGCAGAAGCGGGCCGTCGCGGGCTTCGCGAGCTACGACAGCTGCACCTCCTGGAACCTGACCTTCGCCAGCCGCGCCACCGCGACCGGCAGCTGCAACGCGGCGATCCCGGTGTCGACGAGGTGGGATCCGGTGACCAACCCGCGCGGGGTGAAGTGCAACTCCAACGAGCAGCTGGTCAACCAGCTCGGCCGGGACCCGCGGACCGGGTTCGTGCGCAGTTCGCTGGACACGACCGGGGTGCAGTACGGCCTGGCCGCGTTGCAGGCCGGCGCGATCACGGCGGCGCAGTTCGCCGACCTCAACGCCGCGATCGGCGGCCTCGACTACACCGGAAAGCCCGTGGCGCAGCGGATCGCGGCCGACCCGAAGGCCCTCGACGCGGTGTACGCCGACGACATCGTGAACTCGGCGTCGCAAGGCCTGCGGGACACCCCGATCATCGACCAGCGGACCGACCTCGACTTCGCCGGCCCGGGCAACGACATCCACACCACCGAGTGGTCTTACGTGATGCGGCAACGGCTTCTGCGGGCCAACGGCACCGCGGGCAACCAGGTCATCATCGAAAACCAAGCCACCGCGGCCGAAGCGGCGAGCGCGAGCGTGTACGAGCTCGACGCGATGGACCGCTGGCTGACCGCGATCGACGCCGACGGTTCGCACCGGAGTCTCCGGCAGAAGGTGCTGGCGAACCGGCCGGCCGACCTCGGCGACGGGTGCTACCTCTCCGCCGCGTCGCGGATCACCGAGCAGCTGACGTACCCGGCGAGCGGCCAGTGCGGCGCGCAGTACCCGGTGGCGGCCGACACCCGGATGGTGGCGGGCGAGGGCCTGGCCCTCGACGTGCTGAAGTGCCGGCTGAAGCCGCTGAACTTCCGCGACTACCCGGTGACGTTCACCACGGCGGACCAGAACCGGCTGCGGGCGGCGTTCCCCGGCGGCGTCTGCGACTACAGCCGCCCGGGCGTCGGGCAGCACGCGCCGATCGGCACCTGGCTCAGCTACGGCGACGAACGCACCGGCACCACGCCGCCGACGAAGCCGTGGTGAGCCGACAGGGAGCCACCGAAACCGCTGGCTCGGGTGTGGACTGTCGCGAAAGGACTGTCCACTGAGGCCATTCCCATGTGGTCGCTGGACCGAATGCGCGATCGGAACCACCGCACTCCTCGGTGCGGCATCGGAACCGCAGGCCCTACCGCTGGTTGGCGACCTGCTTTACCGTCCGGATCACCGGCGCCGTTTCGATGTGCGTGATGGCCGGGAGCGCCGCCACCCGGGTGGTCAGGTACCGGTAGAGCGCGCGCTGGTCCGGGCACACGACGCTGGCGAACAGGTTGCTCGGCCCGGTCGTGGCCGCGGCGAAGGCGATCTCGGGGTGCCCGGCCAATTCCTCCCCCGCCTGTTCGAGCTGCGCCGGGGCGACCGAGAGCCACAGCAGGGTCCGCGGTCCGGTGCCGAAGAGCCGCCGGTCGACGTCGAGGTCCAGGTACAGCACGCCGTGGTCGCGCAGGTCCGTCATCCGGCGCCGGACCGTCGTCGGCGACCAGCCGGTGAGCGTGGCCAGCCGGGCGATCGCGGTCCGGCCGTCGGTGGCGAGCGCGGCGAGCAGCTTCCGGTCGCCGTCGTCCAGACGCACCGGGCCCGGCCGCTGGGGTGCCGGGGGCGGGCGGAGCCGTTCGACGGCGTCTTCGTCCAGCCGGCCGAGCTTGGCGACGAGGCCGTCCGGCCCACCGTAGAAGGTGTGCAGGACCGAATGCGCGGTGACGCCTTCGACCCGCGGCGTCCGGGGGAGCTTCGCCAGCAGCAGCGCTTCGCTGTCGGCCGCGGTTTCCGTGCGCACCGTGCAGGTGATCTCGGTGCCGCCGGAGGTAAGGCTCACCCAGGACGTGTCGGACCGCTGTGCCAGCGCTTCGGCGACCGGGACCGACGCCGTCGGCGCGCACCGCACGCGCAGGAACCACAGCACGGCGCCCAGCGCGATCGGGTCGACGCCGCCGACCACCCGCACGGCGCCCGTCGCCCGCAACCGGGCGTAGCGGCGGGCGATGGTGCGATCCGACACGCCGAGGATCTCGGCGATGGTGCTGAACGCGGCGCGGCCGTCGACCTGCAGCGCGTGCACGAGCCGGCGGTCCAGCTCGTCGTAGTCGGATTCCACCGCGCCGACCCTACTCAGTGCCGGATTCGGCCTCTGTCGGTGCCGTTTCTGGCGTAGCGGTCGTGGCCGGCGCAGCGTGGCTCTCGTCCTGATCGACACGAAACCCGGGGGAGAGCTCATGGACACCGGAGTGCTCATCGTCGGCGCGGGCCCGACCGGCCTGACACTGGCCAACGAACTGCGGCTGGCGGGGGTGCCGGCCGTGCTCGTCGACAAGCTGCCGCGGCGGAGCGAACTTTCGCGAGCGGGCGGCGTGCAGTCGCGCACCTTGACGGCACTGGACCAGCGCGGGCTGCTGGAACCGTTGCTGGCGAACGGAAACCACCCGATCAGCGCGGGCCACTTCGCCGGGATCGAGTTCGGGCTCGAGAACACGGGCCAGCGGCTGCCGTGGCGGTCCGTGCCGCAAGTCGTGCTCGAAGAGTTCTTCGAACGGCACCTCGCCGCGCACGGCGTCCACGTCCGGCGCGACCACGAGCTGACCGGCTTGGCCCAGGACGGCGCCGGGGTCACCGCGACCTTCGCCCACGGCGTGGTGGTCCGCGCCCGCTACGCCGTCGCCGCCGACGGCGCCCACAGCACGGTGCGTGCCCTGCTGGGCGCGGCGTTCCCGGGGCGCGCGGGCACCTCGACGGTCGTTGCCTCCGACGTCCGGCTGAGCGGTGCGGGCGAGGCGATGTCGCACACCTGGAGCGACGACGGCCACTGGGCGGCGCTGTACCCGCTGGGCACGGACGGGCAAGGCCGGCCGATGCGCCGGCTCGTCCTGGGCGGACCGGGCCGGTCGCGGCCACGGGACGTCCCGGTCACCGAGGACGAGATCCGCGAGGGCCTGCAAGTGGTCTTTGGCGACGGCGTGGCGCTGCTCGAACTCCGCTACGCCCGGCGCATCACGAACGCGGCGCGCCAGGCCGAGCGCTACCGGCACGGCCGGGTCTTCCTCGCCGGCGACGCCGCGCACGTCCACCTCCCGCTCGGCGCGCAGGGGATGAACACCGGCATGCAGGACGCGCTGAACCTCGGCTGGAAGCTCGGCGCCGCGGTCCACGGCTGGGCGCCGGAGGGTTTGCTGGACACCTACCACGAGGAGCGGCACCCGGTCGGCGCCGCGGTGCTGCGCAACGTCCAGGCGCAGAGCCTGCTGATGGACTGGGCGGGCACGCGCGACCCGGACGTCGCCGCCACCCGGGAGCTGTTCGCGGCCCTGGCGGAGCTGCCGCAAGTGCAGCGCCACCTCGGTGACCTGCTGTCCGGGATGGCGATCCGCTACCCGATGCCCGGCGCCGCGGCGCACCCGTTGCCCGGCCGTCCCGCCCCGGACCCGAAGGTGGGGGAGGCCCGGCTGCACGAGCTGCTGCGGTCCGGCCGCGGCGTGCTGCTCGACCCGGACGACGCGCTGGCCGGGATCGCCGGTCCCTGGTCGTCCCGGGTGGACCGCGTGACCGGGGAAACGGAGGCCGAGCCGATGCTCGTCCGCCCGGACGGCTACGTGTGCTGGGCCGGTGCTCCCGAGGCTCTGCGGCCGGCGTTGGCCCGCTGGTTCGGCGAACCGGACGCCACGCCGGGAAGTTCACCCACGCTCACGTGACGTCCTGAAGGGACGCGAAGGTGAGGCCGCGGTGGCGGCAGTCGGTGATGAGGGCGGGAAGCGCCCCCAGGGTGGCGCGCCAGGCACCGTTGCCCGTCGTGATGTCGCTGTCGTGCAACAGGATCGTGCCGCCGGTGCCGAGACGTGCGGTGACCCGCCGCCGGATCGAGTCCGGGGTGCAGCCCTCCGTCCAGTCGAACCCCCAGGTGCTCCAGAGGATCGGCGTCAGGCCGAGCCGGCGGGCCGAGATCAGGGAGGCGGTGCTGAAGACGCCGTAGGGCGGCCGGAACCAGCGTGGCGGCGTGCCGGTGGTGCGGTGCAGCAGGTCGCGGGTGCGCCGCAGGTCGTGGTGCGTGGCGCGCGGTGTCCGGCGGAGCAGGCAGCGGTGGTCCCAGCCGTGGACGCCGATCTCGTGCCCGGCGGCGGCGATGTCCCGGACGATGTGCGGCGCACGGCGGGCTTCCTCGCCGAGCAGGAAGAACGTCGCCCGGACGTCGTGCGCCGCCAGCGTCCGCAGGACTCGAGGGGTCGCTTCGGGGCTGGGGCCGTCGTCGAAGGTCAGGGCGACGCGGCCGGGAGTGGTCGCGCCGGCCAGCCGGGGCAGCAGGGCGCGGCGGGGCCCGGGGAGGAACGCGATCGCGGGAGCCGCGTGCGCGGCCAGCGCCGCCAGGGCGAGTGCGGACTTCACCGGGTCTCCAAGAGCTTCTCGAGCAGGGGCACGGTGTCGGCCGTCGGCATGAGCGAAGGGCTGGGACGTGCGGCGACGAGCGCCGCGGCGAGGTCCTCGCGGGTGCGGAGCCAGGGGACGAAGCCCAGGCGGTCGAGCACGGCGGCGTTGGCGCGGCCGTGGCCGGGCAGGCAGCGGTAGGTGACCACCGGCAGGCCGGTGGCCAGCGCTTCGGACGTCGTCAGCCCGCCGGCGTTCTGGACGACCGCGTCGACGGCGTGCAGCAGCCGGGGCATGTCCTCGACCCAGCCGAACACGTGCCGGTGCCCGGCGGCGCGGAGCTGGTCGCGCAACGCGGTGTTGCGGCCGCAGACGACGACCGGCACCGCGACACCGGACGCCGCGACGTCGGCGGTCGTCTCGCGGACCTGGCCGACGCCCCAGGAGCCCGCGACGACCAGCGCCAGCCGGCCCCGCTCGGGCAGGCCCAGGGCCTGCCGTGCCGAGCGGCCCTCGCCGGTGGCCGGCGGCCTGAACCGCGACCGGACGAGCGGCGCCGCCACGGCGGCCTCCGGCGCGCCCAGGGCGCGGGCCTGGTCGGCGGCTTGGTGGTTCTGCGCGATGTGCAGGTCGGCGGCCGGGTGCACGCACAGCCGGTGCACGGCGGGGTCGGTCAGGTAGACCGCGAGCGGCGGGCCCCCGGGACGCAGGGCGGCGAGGGCGTGGGTGGCGAGGGGGTAGGTCGAGACCGCGAGGTCGGCGCCGGCGAGGGCCGCGCCGAGCCGGGGGCAGGCCAGGGTGGCGCCCCGCCGGGACAGCCCGGCACCCCATTTCGTGCCGAGCGCGGCCAGTGTCCAGTCCCAGCTGCGCGGCACCACCTCCAGCTGGCGGTGGTAGAAGGCGCACAGGCGCCGACCGAGGGAGCCGGGGAGCAGGTCCAGGAAGTCGAGCACTTCGACGTCGTGCCCGGTCAGCCGGTCGGCCAGCGCGTGGGCGGCTCCGTCGTGCCCGGCCCCCACCCGCGCCGAGACGATCACGATGCGGCTCATGCCCCTCCTCTACTACAGGTCGGTAGTAGTTCTACAGGTTCGTAGATTAGAGTGGGGTGAGAGGTTTGCGGCCACGGCGGATCCACGACCGGCGCTTTGTCCGAATAGGACGAAAAGATGTCCGGTTTTTCGTTGCGCGCCAAAGAAATCGTCCTCGACATCACGGAAGTACGTGTTCACGGACTGTTCGCGTCGCGGTCTTCTCGCGGTCGGCTCGATGGCGTGGGATTCCGGGGATGCCCCGCCCGGGGCCTGTCGAGGAGGAAGCCCTTGTCCCCGAACCGGATTCGCGCCGCGGCCGTGCTCGCAGCGCTGGTACTGCTCCCGGCCGCGGCGCCCGCCGCGTCGGCCGAAGACGGCGTCCGCCACGTCCTGCTGATCTCCGTGGACGGCCTGCACCAGACCGACCTCGCCGCCTACGCCGCCGCGCACCCGCGCTCCGCCATGGCCGCCCTGCTCGCTCGCGGGACCGCCTACGGCGACGCCCGCACGCCGGTGCCGTCCGACTCGTTCCCCGGCCTGATCGGCCAGCTCACCGGCGGTGACCCGGCCGCCACCGGCATCTACTACGACGCCACCTACAACCACGGCCTGCTGCCCGCGGGCACGACGTCCTGCGCCGGGGCGAAGCCCGGCACGCCGGTCGACCTCACCGAGGACCTCGACCACGACCCGAGCCGGCTCGACGCCGGGCAGGGCCTGACCGGGCTCCCCGGCTCGATCGCGGGCATGACCGGCAGCCCGCAGACGCTGCTGAACCCGGCGCTGCTGCCGGTCGACCCGCGCACGTGCCGTCCGGTGCTCCCGCACGAGTACCTGAAGGTCAACACCGTCTTCGAGGTCGCGCGGCGCGCCGGGCTGCGGACCGCGTGGTCGGACAAGCACCCGGCCTACGAGATCCTCGACGGGCCCTCGGGCACCGGCGTGCAGGACCTGTTCACCCCGGAGATCAACAGCACCGGTCCGGGTGGCACGGGGGACTGGACGAGCGACAACGCCGCGACCCAGCAGTACGACGGCTACAAGGCGCAGGCCGTGCTGAACGAGATCGACGGCTACGACCACAGCCGGGCCCGGCGGGTCGGCACCCCGGCGGTGTTCGGGCTGAACTTCCAGTCCGTGTCCACGGCGCAGAAGCTCGCGACGTCCGGCGGCCGGCCCGGCGGGTACCTGCCGGGCGGCGCCGCGCCGGGGCCGGTCCTGACCTCGGCGCTGGACTTCGTCGACGGCCGGATCGGCGCGTTCGTCGCCGAACTGCGCCGGCAGCACCTGGACCGCAGCACGACCGTCATCCTGTCGGCCAAGCACGGCCAGTCGCCCACCGACCCGGGCGCGCTGACCCGGATCGACGACGGCAAGCTGCTCGACGGTCTCAACGCCGCCTGGAAAGCCCGTCACCCCGGCGCCGCCGACCTCGTCGCCCAGTCGGCCGACGACGACGCCATGCTGCTGTGGCTCACCGACCGCTCGCCGGCCGCCGCGGACTTCGCGAAGCGGTACCTGCTGGCCCAGAACGGCACCGGCACCGACCGCGCCGGCGCGGCCAAGCCGTTCACCGATTCCGGCCTGCAGCAGGTGTACGCGGGTGCCGACGCGGCCCGCTACTTCGGCGTCCGGCCGGGCGACGACCGGGTGCCGGACCTGTTCGGCGTCGCGCAGTACGGCGTGGTCTACACGGGCGGCACGAAGAAGATCGCCGAGCACGGCGGGGCCGCCCGGGACGACCGTGCGGTCCCGCTCGTGGTGAGCGGCGGCGAAGGCCGGACCATCGCGGCACCGGTCGCGACGACCCAGATCGCGCCGACGATCCTCCGGCTGCTCGGCCTGGACCCGAGGGCGCTGCAGGCGGTCCAGGAGGAGGGGACGCGGGTGCTGCCCGGCCTCGGCTGAGGCTGGCGGTCGGTGCCGCTGGGGCTGGGCTGAGGCTGGCGGTCGGCCTGTGCGGGCTCGATGGGCGCTGCGGGCGGGGTCGGTGCTGCCGGGCTGGGCTGACGTGAGCGGCTGGCCTGCGCGAGTTCGGTGGGTGCGGCGGGCGATCGTGCCGCGCGGCCTCGGCTGAGGCTAGCGGCCGACCTGTGCGAGCTCGATGCCGTCGTGCAGGTCGGCCGCGCTGTCGAGGGTGGTCTGGGCCGAGAGGCCCGCCAGCCCGATCAGCAGCGCGCTCAGCAGCACCACCGGCACCCGGCCGCGGCCCCGCGGCGTCAACAGCGCCGACACCCGGCGGGGGACCGGGCCGCCGGTCGCCGCCAGTGCGAAGCCGTGGTGCGGGCGCCCGGCCAGTGCCGCCTTCGCCACCGCGTGCGCGACCACCGTGCGGTCGCCGACCCGCTGGGCGGCGGCTTCGTCGGCCCAGCGTTCGAGTGCGAACCCCGCGGCCGCGCACAGCGGGCGCAGCACCGGGTTCAGCGTCGAGGACACCGTCAGCACCGCGAGGAACACGTGGTGGCGCGCGGCGAGGTGCGCGCGTTCATGGGCGAGCAACGCGGCCCGCTCCCGGGGGCCGAGCGCAGCCAGCATGCCGCTCGAGACCGCGATGCGGCCGCCGCGGCCGGGCACGGCGAAGGCCACGGCTTCCTCGCCCGGCAGCAGGACGATCCCGTCCTGGCCGTGTTCGTCCAGTTCACGCGCGAGACGCCGGGCCCAGCGCACGTACCGGACGACCGTGCGAGCCAGCAGGATCGTCAGCGCGGCCAGCGCCACGCCGCCCGCGATCGACACCGGGACGTCGATTCCGCTCTCGGACCGCAACGTCTGCGGGGACCAGTGCCCGAAGTCGGCGACGGCCGGGATCAGCGACAGCCCGGAAAACGCCAGCAGGGCCAGGGCCGCGGTGCTGCCCGCGGCGAGGACGAGGCACGCTCCGGTGAGCAGCCAGCTCGCCGCCCGCGGCGGCAGCCGTGGCGCGACCAGCCGGGCCGCGGGCCACGCCAGGACCGGCAGCAGGAGCGGGATCAGCGGGTCCGTGGGCACTACGAGCCGCTCAGGAGGTCTCGCAGGACGGCTTCGTCCGATTCGGACAGTTGCGTCACGAAGCGCGCCAGCACGCTGCCTCGGTCCGGCTCGCCGTCGAGGACCTTCGTCATCTTCCGGGCGGCGAGGCCGGCTTCGTCGTCGACGGCGTGGTAGCGGAACGACCGGCCGTGCTTCTCCCGGGTCGCCATGCCCTTGTCGTGCAGCCGGGTGAGGATCGTCACGACCGTGGTGTACGCGAGCTCGTCTTCGAGACGGCCCTGGACGTCGGCGGGGGAAAGGGGCTCGCCGGAGCTCCACAGCACGCCGAGGACCTCGGCTTCGAGTGCTCCCGGGGCACGCCGGGCCGGTTCCTTCCGCATGTCCCGAATCTACACGGCTGTCGTATCAGCGGAGGGTGAGCACGGCCAGCGCACCCGCGCCCGCGAGCACGCAGTAGAGCGCGAACGGGGTCAGCGTCCGGGTGTGGAAGTAGCGGGTGAGGAAGCGCACGGCGAGGTAGGCGCTGACGAACGAGGCGAGGCTGCCGGCCAGGACCTGGCCGTGGATGCCGGCGCCGAGCGGCCCGAACAGGTCGGGGATCTTGAGCACCCCGGCGGCCAGGATCACCGGCGTCGCGAGCAGGAACGAGAACCGGGCTGCGTCCTCGTGCGAGAGCCCCCGCAGCAGCCCCGCGACCATCGTCACCCCGGAGCGGCTGATGCCGGGCAGCAGGGCGAGCACCTGCGCGCTGCCGATCAGCACGCCGCGGCCGAAGGACATGCGCGAAAGCCGTTCGTCGGCGGCCGTGCCGGTCTCGGTGGCGGCGCCGGGTGCGTCGGCCGGAACCGTCGCGTTCGCCCGGCGCCGCAGGAGTTCGCCGCCGTAGAGGACGACGCCGTTGGCGATGAGGAACGCGGCCGCGGGGATCGGCTTCCCCAATGTGGTGCGGAACAGGTGCTCCAGCAGCAGCCCGCTCACCCCGACGGGGATGGTCGCGAGGACGATCAGCCAGGCGAGCCGCTCCCCGGACGTCTCGATCCGGCGGTGCCGGATCGAGCTGAAGAAACCGCCGACGACCCGGACCCAGTCCCGCCGGAAGAACAGCAGCAGCGCGGCGGCGGTCGCCACGTGCAGGCCCACGATGAACGCCAGGTACGGCGACTCGGGCGCCGACACGTCCAGGTCCCGCGCCCACTGCCCGCCGACGACGGCGGGGATCAGCACGGAGTGCCCGAGGCTGGACACCGGGAACAGTTCGGTGACGCCCTGGAAGGCGCCGACGACGATGGCTTCGAAGTAGTCCAGCACGGCGCCTTCCAGGGGGTCTCTGCGGTGACGTCGAAATACTACCCGACTGTAGAAGTTGGCTGGGTCCGGCAGGCCGCGTGCGCGCGCCGGTATCTTGGGGCGGACGTCCCGGGGAGGTGGCGCTGTGCGGGTGGGCCGCGGTTTCGTGCTGGGTTGTGCCGTTGTGGCGAGTGTTTCCGCGTGTGCCGCGCCTTCCGGTGTGACGGCGCCGTCGTCGCCGGTGTCTTCGTCCGCGCCCGTTTCCAGCCCGTCGACCGGGGTGAACCCCGATCCGGCCAAGTACGCGCCGCAGGTCGAGGCGTGGTCGCGGGAGGCGGGCGTCGACGCGCAGCTCGTGCTGGCCGTCCTCTACAACGAGGACTACAAGCCGCACGATCCGCAGCTCGAGCGGTCGTGGCAGCAGCTCAAGCCGGACGCCGCGTTCGGCGTGGCGAACATGCACCGCGCCACGTTCGAGCAGACCCGCCGCGGGCGGCCGTTCGCCGGCCGGGACTGGCAGGAGCTGCCGGATGACCCGGACCTGGCCATCCAGGCCGAGGCCTGGTACCTGCACGACCTGGCCGCCCAGCTGCCCGCGAAGCACGCCGGCGGGTACACGACCGACGAACTGCTGGCCCTGGGCTACAACGCGGGTCCGGGCAACATGAAGGCGTTCGCGCGCGGGACCGCGCCGGGCACGCAGGCGCGGGCCTACCTGGAGAACCTGCGAGCCAACTGGGCCAAGGCCGGCGCCGCGCTCAGGAAGAACTGAGCCCGACGGCGGCGCAGGGCTCAGGACTCGTCGTACCGGGGCACGACGGCGAACACCTCGAGGTCGCTGGGTGCGCCCTTCGCGCGGAAGCGGCGCCGGCGGCGGAGGGTGAAGCGCTCGGTGTCGAGGTTCGCCAGGACGTCGCCCGTGACGAGGACTTCGCCGCCGGCTGCCGCGTCGGCTATCCGGGCCGCGATGTTGACGTCGACGCCGAAGTAGTCGCGGCCTACCTTGCGTGGCCGGCCCGTGTGCAGGCCCGCTCGCAGCTGGGGGCGGTAGCCGCCGAGGTCGATCGCGCTGACCGCGCCGCACGTCTCGTACGCGGCCTCGACCGCGGCTCCCGCGTCGCCGAAGACGGCCATCAAGCCGTCGCCCAGGCCTTTGACCACCCGGCCGCGGTGGCGCGCGATCGTCGCTTCGCTCGCGGTGGACACGGCGCGCAGCAGCTCGAGCGCCCGCGCGTCGCCGACGTCGAGGGCCCAGCTCGAGAAGCCGACCAGATCGGTGAAGACGATCGTCAGCTCGCCGGTGTCGCCGTCGCGGCCCTGGGCGACGGCCTGCCAGACCTGGACCGCCGCGAGCCCGAGCTCACGCACCGCGCTCGGCTGTTCGGCCTTCGCTTCGGCCAGCAGCCGCGCCACCCGGTCCGTCGGGTGGCCCGCGGTCGTCGACAGCGCGTCCCCGAGGTCGTGGTCGCCGGGGATCAGGCGCCGGACGGCGCGGGCGGACCGGACCAGGCCGGGACGCTGGTCGGCGGCGCGCAGCAGGTCGACGAAGCGGGACACCCTCCGCCGGTGGTCGGGCCGGTCGCCGTGGCTGTCGGTCACCAGCCGCATGCTACTGGGCGCTCCGGGGAGCTGCCCCCGGAACGCAACGCGGGTCACGTTCCCGGCAGACTGTCCACAGTGGAGGAACCGGGCGGGAGGTGCCCGACGAGCATCATGAGGGTGTCGGCGATCCGCTCGACCGCCCGGTCCCGCTCCGCCGGCGCAAGGTCCTCGCACCAGGTCGGCGCCTGGGACATCGACGCGTGCAGGCACTGCAGGGCGACGTCGACGTCGGTCACGACGAACTCACCCTCGGCCAGTCCGGCCTCGACCTCCCGCCGGAACAGGGCGTCGTGGCGGCGGCGGAGCTCCTTGATCCGCACCCGCTGCGCGTCCGGCCACTCGCGGGGGACCAGGAACAGCCGCAGCGCCGCCGGGTAGTCGCGGACCGCGATCGTCACGTGCTCGTGGATCAGCGCGCGCAGCCGCCGGGCCGGTGACCCGGTTTCCTTGGCCAGCAACGCTTCCAGTCGTTCGGTCCACTCGCCGCCGAGGGTTTCGATCGCGGCCGTGCCGAGCTCTTCCTTGCCCTTGAAGTAGTGGTAGAGCGAGCCCTTGGTGACGTCCAGCCGCTCGGCGACGTCCTCCAGGCTGACCGCGTCGTAGCCGCGCTCGCCGAACAGGGCGGCGGCGGCCGTCGCGATCTCCTGGATCCGGCGCCCGCGTTTGCGCTGGACGCGCTCGGACGCCTGCTTCGTCGTGGTCTCCACCGAACACAGAGTAGCGAATCTACCGCAGAGTCAAAATTTGACTTCTGATTCAAATTTTGTCACCGTGGTCGAGAACCGCGAAGGAGGCAGACCGTGGGACAGACCTACGAGGACATCCGCTACGAGATCGACGGCCCGGCGGCGGTGATCACGATCGACCGCCCGGAGCGCTACAACGCCTTCCGCGGGCGGACCGTCGAGGAGCTGATCAAGGCCTTCCGGCTGGCCTGGGCCGACGTGAACGTGCAGGCGGTGATCCTCACCGGGGCGGGCCAGAAGGCGTTCTGCACCGGCGGCGACGTCAAGCAGCGTGCCGAGACCGGCGACTACGGGCCGACCGAGAGCGGCATGTTCGAGATCGGCAACCTGCACAAGCTCATCCGCGACATCCCCAAGCCGGTGATCGCCGCCGTCAACGGCGTCGCGATCGGCGGCGGGCACGTCCTGCACGTGCTCTGCGACGTCTCGCTGGCCAGCGAGACCGCCCGGTTCGGGCAGGCCGGGCCCAAGGTCGGCTCGTTCGACGCCGGGTTCGGCTCGGCCTACCTCGCCCGCGTGGTGGGGGAGAAGAAGGCGCGCGAGATCTGGTTCTGGTGCCGGCAGTACAGCGCGGCCGAAGCCGAGCGGATGGGCCTGGTCAACAAGGTCGTCCCGCCGGAGCAGCTCCTCGACGAGGCGAAGCAGTGGGCGCGCGATGTCGCCGAGAAGAGCCCGACGGCGCTGCGGTTCCTCAAGCAGTCGTTCAACGCCGACACCGACCACCAGGCCGGGCTGAGCAACCTCGCGATGTCCGCTTTGGACCTCTTCACGGCCTCGCCCGAGGGCCTCGAAGGTGCGGCCGCGTTCGCCGAAAAGCGCAAGCCGGACTTCGTCAAGCACGTCAACTGGCACTGAGACTCCACCAGCGAGGGGCTTACATGGACTTCCGCTTCGACGAGGACGAAGAGGCCTATCGCCAGGAACTGCGGCGGTTCGCCACGAAGATCCTCGCGCCGCACTACCAAGCCGACGACAAGGCGGCCCGGCTGCGGCCCGAGCTGCCCGGCGAGATGGCCGAAATGGGTCTCACCGGCCTGCGCATCCCCGAGCAGTACGGCGGCCAGGCCGCCAGCGCCGTCGTCGCGGGCATGGCCGCCGAAGAGGTCGGCCGGGCCGACTTCAACGCGTCCTACCTGATCATCCTGTCCGCCCTGATCGGCGACATCCTGGTGCGCAACGCCACCGGGGAGCAGCGCCGGGCCTGGTTGCCGCTGATCGCGTCCGGTGCGGTGCTGCCCGCGCTGTGCGTCACCGAGCCCGAACACGGGACGGACGCCGCGTCGCTGCGGCTGCGCGCCGAACCCGACGGCGACGGCTGGCGGCTCACCGGCGAGAAGACGTCGATCACCCTCGGGATGGCCGCGCACACCGGCCTGGTCCTGGCCCGCACCGGCGGCGACGGCGCCCGCGGCGTGAGCGCGTTCTACGTCGACCTCGACGACCGGTACGTCACCCGCACGGTGTTCGACGACCTCGGCGGCCGCTCGATCGGCCGAGCGTCGCTGCACTTCGACGGGCTCCCGGTCGGCCGGGACCGCCTGGTCGGCGAAGAAGGCGCCGGGTTCGTCTCGGTGATGGAGGGCTTCGACTACTCCCGCGCGATCATCGGCCTCTGCTGCCTCGGCGCCGCCCAGTCCTCTTTGGACGAAGCCGTGCAGTGGTCGCGCGACCGTGAGGCGTTCGGCAAGCCGATCGGGACGTTCCAAGGGGTTTCGTTCCCGCTCGCCGAGTACGCGACGTACCTGCGCGGCGCCCGCCACGTCTGCTACGAGGCGCTGTGGAAGAAAGACCGCGGCCTCGAGCACGGCGCCGAGGCCGCGATGGCCAAGTTCTGGGCGCCGAAGCTCGCCACCGAGGTCATCCACCAGTGCCTGCTGACCTTCGGGCACCTCGCCTACTCCACCGAAAGCCCGATCGGGCAACGGCTGCGTGACGTCATCGGCCTGGAGATCGGCGACGGCACCGCCCAGGTCTCGAAGCTCGTCATCGCCCGCTCGCTGCTCGGCCGCGCGTACGCGCCGTGAAAGGGGAAACCATGGGAAAGCTGGACGGTAAGATCGCCATCGTCACCGGCGCGGGGCAGGGCATCGGCCGCGGCATCGCGGAGAAGCTCGCCGAAGAGGGCGCGACCGTCGTCGTCACCGACGTCAACGAGGTGAGCGCCAAGGAGACGGCCGACGCGCTCGGCGGGGCCTCGACCGGCCTGCGTGCCGACGTCACCGACCGCGATTCGGTGACCGGCATGGTCGAGCAGGTCCGCACCCGCTTCGGCCGGATCGACGTGCTCGTCAACAACGCCGGCTGGGACGTCGCGAGCCCGTTCGTCGACTCCGACCCCGCCGACTGGGACCGCGTCATCGCGATCAACCTCTACGGCGTCCTCAACACCACGAAGGCCGTGCTGCCGGTCATGACCGAGCAGGGCGCGGGCTCGGTCGTCAACGTCGCCTCCGACGCCGGGCGCGTCGGATCGTCCGGAGAGGCCGTGTACTCGGCGGCCAAGGGCGGCGTGATCGCGTTCACCAAGTCGATCGCCCGGGAGATGGCGCGCCACCAGGTGAACGCGAACGCCGTGTGCCCCGGCCCGGCCGACACCGCGCTGTTCGCCTCACTCGGCGGCGACAACCCGAAGCTGCGGGAGGCGCTGACCAAGGCCATCCCGTTCCGGCGGCTGGCCCAGCCGCGCGACCTCGCCAACGTGGTCGCCTTCCTCGCCTCCGACGAGGCGGCCTACGTCACCGGCCAGACCGTCAGCGTCAGCGGCGGCCTCACGATGAGCTGAGGAGCAGCCATGGCCTTCCGCACGATCCTCACCGCCGAGCAGATCGGCTCCTCCACCGCGCAGGGGTACTGGACGGACCGGCTGATCACCGACTTCCTCGACGACGCCGCGGCGAAGACGCCGGACAAGACCGCGTTCGTCGACGCCACCCGCAGCATCACCTACGCCGAGCTGAAACGCCAGGTCGACCGCTGCGCGCTGGGCCTGCTGGAGCTCGGCGTCGGGCCGGACGACGTCGTGTCGTTCCAGCTGCCGAACCGCATCGAATGGATCGTCCTGCACTACGCCGCGACGCGGATCGGCGCGGTCTCCAACCCGCTGATCCCGATCTACCGGGCCCGCGAGCTGCGGTTCATGGTCGGGCTCGCGCGGTCCAAAGTGGTCGTCGTGCCGCGTGAGTTCCGCGGCTTCGACCACGCCGGGCTGATCAAGGAGCTGCGACCGGAATGGCCGTTCGTCGAGCACGTCCTCGTCGTCGGCGAGGACTCCTGGACGGACTTCGTCGAGACGCCCTGGGAGGAGCGCCGCGATCCGGCGTCGCTGGCCGAGCTGCGTCCGGACGCCAACGACGTCACCCTGCTCATCTTCACCTCCGGCACGACCGGCGAGCCGAAGGGCGTGATGCACACGCACAACACGGCGGTCGCGGCCAACGCGCCGCTGCCGGAGCGGCTCGGGATCACCGCGGACAGCGTCATCCACATGGCTTCGACCCTGGCCCACCTCACCGGGTTCCTCTACGGCGCCCGGCTGCCGGTCCAGGTCGGCGCCACCGCGATCCTGCAAGAGGTCTGGGACCCGGCGCGGTTCGTGGAGCTGGTCGCCGAGCACGGCATCACCTACACCTCCGCCGCGACGCCGTTCCTGCACGACACGCTCAACGCGCCGAACCTGGCCGAGCACGACGTCTCGTCCCTGGCCCGGTTCTGCTGCATGGGCGCGCCGATCCCGCGGGCCATCGTGCGCGAAGCCCGCCGGAAACTGCCGGGCACGGTCGTCCTCGGCGGCTGGGGCCAGACCGAGAACGGCCTGGTCACCCTCGGCATCCCGGGCGACCCGGACGACAAGCTCATCGACACCGACGGCTACCCGTGGCCGGGGATGCACATCCGCGTCGTCGACGGCGACGGCCGGGAACGGCCACCGGGGGAGGAGGGCCGGCTGCAGGTGCGCGGGCCGTTCCTGTTCGCCGGGTACGCCGAGCGGCCCGAGCTGACGCGCGAGTCGTTCCACGACGGCTGGTTCGACACCGGCGACCTCGCGCACATCGACACCGAGGGCTACCTCAGCATTTCGGGGCGCACCAAGGACGTCATCATCCGCGGCGGCGAGAACATCCCGGTCGCCTACGTCGAGAACGTCCTGTACGAGCACCCGGACGTCGAGGCGGTCGCCGTCGTCGGCCTGCCCGACCCGCGGCTGCAGGAACGCGCGTGCGCCTGCGTCGTCGCCAAGCGGGAGATCACCTTCGAGGAGATGCGGGAGTTCCTGGCGGAGAAGGGGGTTGCGAAGCAGTACTGGCCGGAACGCCTGGAGATCCTGACCGAGCTGCCGCGCACGGCGAGCGGCAAGATCCAGAAGTTCGTCCTCCGGGAGCGGCTGTGACCGTACTCGTGGAACTCGACGACGGCGTCGCCGTCGTGACGTTGAACCGGCCCGAGGTGCTGAACGCGCTCAACGCCCAGCTGCTGGACGACCTCGAGGACGCGCTCTCGGCGTTGCGCGCGGACCCCGGCGTGGGCGCGGTCGTGCTCACCGGCGCCGGGGACCGCGCGTTCGCCGCGGGCGCCGACATCGGGCAGCTGGAGAAGTACACAGTGGACACCGCGCTGGAGTCGCGGATGCAGCGGCTCTACGACGGGATCGAGGACTTCGAGAAGCCGACGATCGCCGCGGTGAACGGATTCGCGCTCGGCGGTGGCTGCGAGCTCGCGATGGCCTGTGACATCCGGATCGCGTCCCGCACCGCGAAGTTCGGCCTCCCGGAGACCGCGCTCGGCGTGCTCCCGGGCGCCGGTGGCACGCAACGGCTGGCCCGGCTGGCCGGCATCGGGCGCGCCGTCGACCTCGTGCTGACCGGCCGCAGCGTCGACGCGCTCGAAGCGTTCGAGATGGGCCTGGTGACCGGCGTCGTGCTGCCCGAGGAGCTGATGGCTTTCGCTCGCGAGACGGCGGCGCGCATCTTGGCCCGCGGGCCGCTGGCCGTCCGGCTGGCCAAGCTCGTCATCCGCAGCGGCATGGACGCCGACCGCCGCACCGGCCTGGTCGTCGAACGGCTGGCCCAGGCGGTGCTCTACACGACCGACGACAAACACGAAGGGGCCGCGGCCTTCCTGGCCAAGCGGCCGGCCCGGTTCACCGGGACCTGAGCGGAGGCGGACGATGGACCTGACCCTCACCGAAGCGCAACGCGACTTCCAGCAGGTCGCCCGGGCGTTCCTCGACAAGGAGGTCGTGCCGTACCGGGCGGAGTGGGACCGGGCCGAGTCGGTCGACCTCGCCGTCGTGCCGAAGCTCGGCGAACTGGGCTTCTTCGGCCTGACCATCCCCGAGGAGTACGGCGGCCTCGGCGGCGACTACGTCACCTACTGCCTCGGCATGGAGGAGCTGGGCCGGGCCGACTCGTCGGTGCGCGGCATCGTGTCGGTGTCGATGGGCCTGGTCGGCAAGGTGATCCTCTCGCACGGCACCGAAGCCCAGAAACAGCGGTGGCTGCCCGGGATCGCGGCCGGGACCACCCTGGGCTGCTTCGGGCTGACCGAGCCGGACACCGGATCCGACGCCGGGAACCTGCGGACGAAGGCCGGGCGCCGCGGCGACGAGTACGTCCTCAACGGACAGAAGATGTTCATCACCAACGGCACCTGGGCCGACTTCTGCCTGGTCTTCGCCCGCACCGGCGGCGACGGGCCGAAGGGCGTGTCGGCGTTCCTCGTCCCGACGTCGACGCCCGGGTTCGAAGCCCGCGAGATCAAGGGCAAGCTCGGCCTGCGCGGCCAGGCCACGGCGGAACTCTTCCTGACCGACGTCGTCGTCCCGGCCTCAGCCAGGCTTGGCGCCGAGGGGGAGGGCTTCACGATCGCGATGCACTCGCTGGACAAGGGCCGCGTGTCGGTCGCCGCCGGGTGCGTCGGGATCGCTCAGGGCTGCCTGGAGTCCATGGTGGACTACGCCCGCGAACGGCGGCAGTTCGGCCGCCCGCTCGCGTCGTTCCAGCTGGTGCAGGACCTGATCGCGGAGACGTCGGTGGAGGTCGACGCCGCCCGCCTGCTCGCCTGGCGCGCGGCCGACCTGATCGAACGCGGCGAACCGTTCGGCGTCGCCGCGTCGAAGGCGAAGTACTACGCGAGCGAGGCGGCGGTGCGCGCGGCCAACCGCGCGGTCCAGGTGTTCGGCGGCTACGGCTACATCGACGAGTACCCGGCCCAGAAGTACCTGCGCGACGCCCGCGTGATGACCCTGTACGAGGGCACCAGCCAGATCCAGAAGCTGCTCGTCGGCCGCGCCGAAACCGGCGTCAGCGCCTTCCTGTAGAGAGGAAAACCCGTGGCCACCACCCCGTTGGGCCTGTTCGGCACCGAGACCCTGATCGACGCGGACGACCGCGCGATCCGTGACACCGTCGCGCAGTTCACCGCCGACCGCGTCCGCCCGCACCTCGCCGAGTGGTACGAATCCGCGTCGATCCCCGCCCGCGAACTGGCCCGGGAGCTGGGCAAGCTCGGCGTCCTGGGAATGCACCTCGACGGCTACGGCTGCGCCGGCACCAGCGCGACCGCGTACGGCCTGGCCTGCCTCGAACTCGAAGCCGCTGACTCGGGCCTGCGCAGCCTGGTGTCCGTGCAGGGCTCCTTGGCCATGTTCGCGATCTGGAAGCACGGCAGCGAAGACCAGAAGCAGGAATGGCTCCCGCGGATGGCGGCGGGCGAGACGATCGGCTGCTTCGGCCTTACCGAACCGGACTTCGGCTCCGACCCGGCCGGCATGCGCACCCGCGCCCGCCGCGACGGCGGCGACTGGGTCCTCGACGGCACCAAGATGTGGATCACCAACGGTTCCGTCGCCGACGTCGCCGTCGTCTGGGCTCGCACCGAAGACGGGATCCGCGGCTTCGTCGTCCCCGCGGACACCCCCGGCTTCTCGGCCCCCGAAATCAAGAACAAGCTGTCGCTGCGGGCATCGGTGACCAGTGAACTCGTGCTGGAGGGCGTCCGGCTGCCCGCGTCCGCCGAGCTTCCCGGCGCGCACGGCCTTTCGGGGCCGTTGTCGTGCCTGAACGAGGCCCGCTACGGCATCGTGTTCGGCGCTCTCGGTGCGGCCCGCGACTGCCTGGAGACGGCGATCGACTACACCCGCCACCGCACGATCGGCGGCAAGCCCCTGGCCGCCTACCAGGCGACGCAGCTGAAACTCGCGGACATGACCCTGGAGCTGGGCAAGGGCATACTGCTCGCCCTGCACCTCGGCCGTCTCAAGGACGCCGGAACGCTGACGCCGGACCAGGTCAGCCTGGGCAAGCTCAACAACGTCCGGGAAGCCCTCGCCATCGCGCGTGAATGCCGGACGCTGCTGGGCGCCAACGGCATCACGCTCGAATACCCGGTGCTGCGGCACTCCGGGAACCTCGAGTCCGTGCTGACCTACGAAGGGACGTCGGAAGTGCACCAGCTGATCATCGGGCGGGCGCTGACCGGCGAGTCCGCGTTCCGCTGATCACCCTTGGCCGTACAGCTTCGCGTGTTCGGCGCGCAGCTTGTACTTGAGGATCTTGCCGCCGACCGTCTCCGGGAGCGCGTCGGCGAACACGATCGCCTTCGGGGTCTCGTAGCCCGCGAGGTGCTCGCGGCAGAACGCGATCAGGTCGTCCGGGTCCGGCTCGGCGTCCGGCCGGGGCACGACGACCGCCGTGACCGCTTCGCCCCAGTGTTCGTGCGCGAGGCCGATCACCGCCGCTCGCAGGACCGCCGGGTGCTGGTGGAGCACCGCTTCGACGCGCATGCTCGACACGTTCTCGCCGCCCGTTTTCACGATGTCCTTGTAGCGGTCGACCATCACGCGCAGGCCGTCCTCGTCGACGACCGCCGAGTCGCCTGAGTGGAACCAGCCGTCTCGGAACGCTTCGCGCGTCGCCGCCTCGTCGCGGTAGTAGCCCGCCGCCATCACCGGGGAGCGGTAGACCGCCTCGCCGGGGCGGCCGCGGACCGGCTCGCCGAGCTCGTCGACGACGTCGGAGGCGAGCAGGCCGCTCGGCACGCCGACGTAGTTCATCGCCGGGGCCGTGCGGGCGTGCACCTCCGGCCACGCGCTCGGCCAGAACCGGTGGCACGCGATGGCTTCCGTCTGGCCGAAGATCCCGACGGCGACGAACCCGGGCGCCGTCCGGGCTTCGAGCCGGCGAAGAAGCTCGGGGGAGAGCGCACCCCAGCCGTAGACGAGCGTGGTCAAGGACGTCAGGTCCAGCTCGGGGTGGGCGTCGACCTCGTCGGCCAGCGCGGCCGTGAACTGCGGCGAGCCCGCCCACACCGCGGTCGCGCCGGACCGGGCGAGTGCCCCGGCGACCGGGCCCGGTGCCGGGCGGCGGCCGAGGACGAGCGTGCCGCCCGCGAAGAACGTCGAGTACGTGAACAGCGCGTCACCGACGTGGTAGATCATCGGCAGGAACGTGCAGACCCGCAGGTCGGCCTCGTGGCGCAGGCCGCGGGTGAGCGACAGGGCGAAGTTCAGCCCGGCCAGGTGCGCGTAGCTGTGCGAGAGCATCACGCCCTTCGGCAGCGCGGTGGTGCCCGAGGTGAACAGCAGCTGGAAGATGTCGTCGCCGTGGATTGCGACGTCGGGTTCGGTGGCCGGGTACCGGTCGAGCAGCTCGCCGAACGCCGGGCTGCCGGCCACCGGACCGCCGCCGATCGTGATCGTGGCGCCGACCCGCACGGCCACGACGCCGTCGAGCCGCGGCCACAGCTCGGCGTCGACGATCGCCAGCCGCGGCGCCGTCAGCTCGACGAGGTGGGCCACAACGTCGGGCGCGAGGCCGGGGTTCAGCGGCACGGCCACCATGCCCGCCTTGGCGATCCCGATCTTCGCCAGGAACGCTTCGACGCTGTTCTCGCAGAACAGCAGCACGCGGTCGCCCGGCACGAGCCCTTCGGCGAGCAACGCCTGCGCCAGCCGGTTCGCGGCTTCGTCGGCCTGCCGGTAGGTGACGGCGGCGAACCGCGGTTCACCGTGGGCGTCCTCGGCCGCGGCGATGGCGACCTGGTCGGGACGGCTCCACGTGAGGCGTTCGAAGACGTCGCCGACCGACGTCCGCTCCCAGCGCCGCACGGCCCGCCGGCCGCGCAGGGTGTCCACGTCGATGTCGGGTTCGGTCGCGGTCATGCCGAGGCTCCTTCGCCGTCGCTGCCGCCGTCAGCATGCCGTGACCGCGGTCACCTAGGCAAGAAGAAAGTTATTGGCCATTCACTGACGGGGTCACGCCCAGACAGGCATGCGCCATCTGCTCCAGCAGTTCGGCGAGCCGTTCCGGGGCCAGGCCGCTGCGGAAGAACAATGTGGACTGCACGGCGCCGATCGCGGCGTGCACGGCCAGCCGCAGCTCGCCGTCGGCCAGGTCGGGGCGCAGCGGGGCGAGCACGTGGACCCAGTCCTCTAGGTAGTGCCGCTGCAGCCGGCGCAGCCGCCGCCGGTCGTCCTCGGGCAGGTTGTGGATCTCCCGGTGGTAGACCGCCAGCACCGTGCGGTCCTCGATCGCGACGCGGACGTGGTCGCCGATCAGGCCGGACAGCGCGGCGTGGTCGTCCGGGGCGGCGGCGAGGATGCCCGCCGCGCCCTCCTGCAGGCGGGTCATCACGCGGTCGAGCAGCGCGACCAGGATCGCGTCCTTGTTCTCGAAGTGCCGGTAGACGCCCGAGCCAACGATGCCAGCTTCCGCGCCGATGTCGGCCATGCCGATCGAGTGGAACCCGCGCCGCGCGGTGAGGTCGGCGGCGGCGGTCAGGATCCGCTCGCGCCGGCCGGGGTCGCGGCGGCGGCGGCCGGTCGTGGGGGGCGTCGTCATCTTGTCATCATCGCAGCCGGACGCTACGGTGCGCTATTAGTGAATCAAAAATCACTAAGGAGCGTCGGCGTGGACGTGCTCGAAAGCGACGAGGCCCGGGATCTGCGGGCCGCGGTGGGTGCGGTCGCCGCGCCGTTCGGCGGCCGGTACTACGTCGAGCACGCCCGGGACGGCCGCGAGTGCACCGAGCTCTGGCACGCCCTCGGCGACGCCGGCTTCATCGGCGTGAACATCCCCGAGGAGTACGGCGGGGGTGGCGCCGGCCTGGCGGAGCTGACGATCGTCTGCGAGGAAATCGCCGCGAACGGCGCGCCGCTGCTGCTGTTGCTCGTCACGGAGGCGATCTCGGCCGAGGTGATCAGCGAGTTCGGCAGCCCGGAGCAGCGCGAGGAATGGCTGCCCGGCCTGGCGAGCGGCCGTGCCAAGGTCGTCTTCGCGATCACCGAACCGGAAGCCGGGTCCAACACCCACAAGCTCGCCACGACCGCCCGGCGCGACGGCGACGACTGGGTGGTCGACGGCGAGAAGTACTACATCTCCGGCGTCGACACCGCCGACGCGCTGCTGCTGGTGGCCCGCACCGGCCGCGGCGACGACGGCTCGGCGCGGCTCTCGCTGTTCCTCGTCCCGACCGGCGCCCCCGGCCTCACGGTGACCCCGCTGCCGGTGGACGTCATGCTGCCGGAAAAGCAGTTCACGCTGCACTTCGACGGCGTCCGGCTGCCGGCCGCCGCGCTCGTGGGCGACGAAGGCGACGGTTTCCGGCAGGTCTTCCACGGCCTCAACCCGGAACGCATCACCGGCGCGGCGCTGTGCGTCGGCATCGCCCGCTACGCCCTGGACGTCGCCGCCCGCTACGCGCGTGACCGGCGGGTGTGGGACCGGCCGATCGGCGCCCACCAGGGTGTCGCGCACGCGCTGGCCAAGGCGAAGATCGAGACCGAGCTGGCCGCGCTGATGACCCACCGCGCGGCCGCGCTGCACGACCGGGGGCTCCCGGCGGGCGAGGCGTCGAACATGGCGAAGTACGCCGCCGCGGAGGCGGCGCTGGCCGCGCTCGACGCGGCGATCCAGACCCACGGCGGCAACGGCGTGTCCGCCGAGTTCGGCCTCCTGCCGTACTGGGGGCTGGCCCGGCTGCTGCGGATCGCCCCGGTGAACCGCGAAATGATCCTCAACTTCGTGGCCCAGCACAGCCTCGGGCTGCCCCGGTCCTACTAGGAGGACTGATGACGGATCCCTACAACCTCGTCCACCGGGTCAACGTCGGGGACGCGCTGACCCGCGTCGCGTTCGCCCGGCCCGAGCAGCTCGCGATCGTCGACGGCGAGCGCCGCTGGACCTACGGCGAGTTCGACGCCTGGGTGAACCGCCTCGCCCACGGCCTGCTCGACCGCGGCTACGCCACCGGCGACGTCCTCGCCCTCGCCTCGGCCAACAGCGCGGAATTCCTTGCCGTGTACTACGCCTGCGCGAAGGTCGGCGTGGTCTGCGTGCCCGTCAACCTCGGCTGGCGCGCCGACGAAGTCGCCTACGTCCTCGACCACTCGCGGGCCCGCGGGATCGTGGTGGAGAGCCAGCTCGTCGACGTGACCGCCCCGGCCGTTCCGGCGGGCGTCGAGGTGATCGTCGCACCCGGCACCGGTGACGTGCCCCCGGACCGGACTTCGCTCGACGACGTCCTGAGCGCCGACAGCACGACGCCGGAAGTCGTCGTCGCCGACCGCGCGCCACTGTCCTATCTGTACACTTCGGGGACGACTTCGGCGCCGAAGGGCGTCGTCGGCACGCACCTGGCGATCCACCTCGAGTCGATGTCGGCCGCGCTGGACTCGGGCTGGCACGCCGGCGACCGGTTCATCGCGATGATGCCGATGTTCCACACCGCGCAGCTGAACGCCTTCTGCACGCCCGCGATCGTCGTCGGCGCGACGATCTTCGTGCACCGCGGCTTCGATCCGGCCCGCTTCCTCGACACGATCGAACGCGAGCGCATCACGCAGGTCTTCGGGCTCCCGATGATGTACCGCGCGGCGCTCGACCACGCGTCCTTCGCCGAGCGCGACCTTTCGTCGCTGCGCCGCGCGGTCTACGCGATGGCCCCGATGCCCGAGGCGCAGATCAAGGCGTGCCTCGACGGTTTCGGCTGCGACTTCGCGTTGTTGTTCGGGCAGACGGAGATGAGCCCGATCACGACGTTGTTCCGGCCCGAGCACCAGCTTTCGCACGTCGGTGCGGTCGGAACGCCGCTCACCGGCGTCCAGGTCGGGATCATGGACCCCGACGGGAAGCTGCTGCCGCGCGGTGACCAGGGCGAGATCGTCTACCGGGCGCCGTCGGCGATGCAGGAGTACCTGCACAACCCCGAAGCGACCGCCGAAGCCTTCCGGCACGGGTGGTTCCACTCCGGCGACGTCGGCCGGTTCGGCCCGGACGGCGTGCTGTGGTTCGCCGACCGCTCCAAGGACGTCATCAAGACCGGTGGCGAGAACGTCGCGTCGATCGAGGTCGAGCGGGCCGTCTACGACACCGAACCGGACGTCGCCGAGGTCGTGGTCGTCGGGCTGCCGCACGAGCGGTGGAGCGAAGCCATCACGGCGGTCGTGGTGCCCAAGCCCGGCACCGCCATCGACGCCGAGGACCTGCGCACGCGGCTCAAGGACCGGCTCGACGGCTACAAGGTGCCCAAGGCCGTCATCGTCGTCGACGAGCTGCCGCGCACGTCCACCGGGAAGATCCGGAAGAACGTCGTCCGCGAGCGGCACGCGGGCCACTACGGGGGAACCGCATGACGGTGCTGAAGTCACAGCTGGACGTCTCCGCCGAGGCGTACGCGGCCAACCGCAGGACGCAGCTGGAGCTGCTGGCGAGACTGGAAGAACAGCTGGATCTCGCCGTCGCGGGCGGCGGGGAACGGTACGTCCGGCGCCACCGGGACCGCGGGAAGCTGCCGGTGCGGGAACGGATCGAGCTGCTGCTGGACCCGGACAGCCCGTTCCTGGAGCTGTCCGCGCTCGCCGCGTGGGGCACCGACTTCACCGTCGGCGCCTCGGTCGTCACCGGCATCGGCGTGGTGTCCGATGTGGAGTGCGTGGTCATCGGCCACGACCCGACGGTGCGCGGCGGGGCGATGAACCCGTACTCGCTGCGGAAGACGTTGCGGGCGCTGGAGATCGCCCGCGTCAACCGGCTGCCGGTGGTCAACCTCGTCGAGTCGGGCGGGGCGGACCTGCCGACCCAGGCGGACCTGTTCGTGCCCGCCGGGCGGATCTTCCACGAGCTGACCGAGTTGTCGTCACTCGGCATCCCGACGCTGGCCATCGTGTTCGGCAACTCGACCGCGGGCGGCGCGTACGTGCCCGGCATGTGCGACTACGCGGTGCTGGTCGACCGCCAGGCCAAGGTGTTCCTCGGCGGGCCGCCGCTGGTCAAGATGGCCACCGGCGAGGAGGCCGACGACGAGTCGCTCGGCGGCGCCGAGATGCACTCCCGGGTGTCCGGGCTCTCCGACTACTTCGCGGTCGACGAGCGGGACGCGATCCGGCTCGGCCGCCGCGTGCTGGCGCGGATCAACTGGCGCAAGCTCGGCCCCGCGCCCAGCCGGACGCCGGAACCGCCGAAGTACGACCCCGAGGAGATCCTCGGGATCGTGCCGCCCGACCCGAAGGTCCCGTTCGACCCGCGCGAAATCCTCGCCCGGACCGTCGACGGCTCGGACTTCGACGAGTACAAGCCGCTCTACGGCACGTCGCTCGTCACCGGCTGGGCGAGCATCCACGGCTATCCCGTCGGGGTGCTGGCCAACCACCGCGGCGTGCTCTTCAGCGAAGAAGCCAAGAAGGCCAGCGAGTTCATCCTGCTCGCCAACCAGACCGACGTCCCGCTGGTCTTCCTGCAGAACACGACCGGCTACATGGTCGGCACGCAGTACGAGCAGGGCGGCATCATCAAGGACGGCGCCAAGATGATCAACGCCGTCACCAACAGCACGGTCCCGCACCTGACGGTCAACCTGGCGTCCTCGTTCGGCGCCGGCAACTACGGCATGTCCGGGCGCGCCTACGACCCGCGGCTGATGTTCGCCTGGCCGGGCGCGAAGCTCGCGGTGATGGGGGCGACCCAGCTCGCCGGCGTGCTGTCGATCGTCGGCCGCGCTTCGGCCGCGTCGCAGGGGAAGCCGTTCGACGAAGACGCCGACCGGGCCCGCACGGCGGCGATCGAAGCCCAGATCGACACGGAGTCCCACGCCTTCGCCGTCACCGCCCGGCTCTACGACGACGGCATCGTCGACCCGCGCGACACCCGGGACGTGCTCGGGATGTCGTTGTCCGCCGTCCACTCGAACCGCGTCGAAGGCCGCCGCGGCTTCGGCGTCTTCCGGATGTGAGCCGATGATCGCGAAACTGCTCGTCGCCAACCGCGGGGAGATCGCCGCCCGGGTCATGCGCACCGCGCACGACCTCGGCGTCTCGACGGTCGCGGTGTATTCGGACGCCGACGCCGGAGCGCCGTTCACCCGGCTCGCCGACGAGGCCGTCCGGCTGCCGGGAGCCGCGCCCGCCGACACCTACCTGCGTGGTGACCTCGTTGTCGCGGCCGCGCTGGCGACCGGCGCGGACGCCGTCCACCCCGGGTACGGTTTCCTGTCGGAGAACGCCGGGTTCGCCCGTGCGTGCGCCGACGCCGGGCTGACGTTCGTCGGGCCGTCGCCCGAGGCCATCGCCTCGATGGGCTCGAAGATCGAGGCCAAGGCGCTGATGGCGGCGGCGGGCGTCCCGGTGCTGCCCGGCGCCACGGTCACCGACGACACCGACCTGGCCGCGGTGGCCGCCGGGATCGGCTTTCCGGTCCTGGTCAAGGCCGCGTTCGGCGGCGGGGGCCGCGGCATGCGCGTGGTCCACGACGCGGCCGGCCTGCGCGACGCGGTCGAAGGCGCCCGTCGCGAGGCGGCGTCCGCGTTCGGCGACGGGACGGTGTTCCTGGAACGGTTCGTCGTCGACCCCCGGCACGTCGAGGTGCAGATCCTCGGCGACACCCACGGCGAAGTGGTCCACCTCTTCGAGCGCGAATGCTCGATCCAGCGGCGGTACCAGAAGATCGTCGAGGAGTGCCCGTCCCCGGCCGTGGACGACGAGCTGCGGGCCGAACTCGGCGCCGCCGCGGTCGCCGCCGGGAAAGCCATCGGGTACACCGGCGCCGGCACCGTCGAGTTCGTGCTCGACCGCGACGGCCGGTTCTTCTTCCTGGAGGTCAACACGCGGCTGCAGGTCGAGCACCCGGTCACCGAGCTCGTCACCGGCCTGGACCTGGTCGAGCAGCAGCTGCGCGTCGCCGAGGGCGAGCCGCTGCCGCCCGAGGTCACCGGGGCCCGGATCGACGGCCACGCCATCGAAGTCCGGCTCTACGCCGAGGACGTCCCGGCCGGGTTCCTGCCCGCCACCGGGACCCTGCACCGGTTCCGCGTCCCGGCGCTGCGGGGCGTCCGCGTCGACTCCGGGGTCGTCGACGGCTCGGTCGTCGGGCCGCACTACGACCCGATGCTGGCCAAGGTGATCGCGCACGGGCGCACCCGCCGCGAAGCCGCGCGGACGCTCGCCCGCGCGTTGCGCCACGCCGAACTCCACGGCGTCACGACCAACCGGGACCTGCTCGCCGGGATCCTCGGCGAGGCCGAGTTCCTGGCCGGCCGCACCGATACCGGCTACCTCGACCGGCACGACCCCGCCGAACTGGGCGCCCCGGCGGGCGGGGGAGCGCGCCACGCCGCCGCGGCGGCGCTGGCCCGGCAGGCCGGCAACCGGCAGCGGGCGCGAGTCGTGCCCGTGATGCCCTCCGGCTGGCGCAACGTCGGCGGGCTGCCCCAGCGAGCCGGGTACACGTGCGGCGGCGAGACTCTGGACGTCGCGTACACGCTCCGCCGGTCCGGGCTGCGGCTCACGGTCAACGGCACGCCGCTCGGCGGACGCGTGCGGCTGGTGTCCGCGTCGCCCGACGTCGTCGAGCTGGAGATCGACGGCATCGCCCGCATCTACACCGTCCACACGCGCGACGGTGTGTCCTATGTGGATGGTCCGGACGGCTCGGTGACCCTGGCCGAAATCCCGCGGTTCGCCGACCCGGACGCCGCGAAGGCCGCGGGATCGCTGCTCGCGGCCATGCCCGGCGCGGTCGTCCGCGTGCTGGCCGAAGCCGGGAGCGCGGTCACCGCCGGGCAACCGCTCGTCGTGCTGGAGGCGATGAAGATGGAGCACACGGTCACCGCCCCGATCGACGGCGTGCTCGCCGAGCTGCGCGTCGCCCAGGGCGACCAGGTCGACACCGGCCAGGTCCTCGCGGTCGTCGAGGAGCCCGCATGAGCCCCGTCCGCTACGACGTCCGCGATGGCGTCGCCTGGCTGACCATCGACCGGCCCGAAGCCCGCAACGCCCTGTCCGAAGAGGTCAGAGCCGGCCTGTGGGACGGCACGCGCCGGTTCGTCGCCGACGACTCCGCCGCTGTCCTCGTGCTGACCGGCACCGGCGACAAGGCCTTCTGCGCGGGCGGCGACCTCAAGGAGATGGCCGAAACCGCGCTGGAGATCCCGCCGCCGGACTTCCTGCCGCAGTTCGGCCGGAACATCGACGTGCCGAAGCCGACGATCGCCGCCGTCAACGGCGTCGCGTACGCGGGCGGGTTCCTGCTGGCCCAGCAGTGCGACCTGGTGGTGGCCGCCGAGCACGCCCGGTTCGCCGTGACCGAGGTGAAGGTCGGCCGCGGCGCGCCGTGGGCGGCCCCGCTGTCGTGGCTCGTCCCGCCACGCGTCGCCCTGGAAATCCTGCTCACCGGCGACCCGCTCGACGCCCGGCGCGCCCGGGAGGTGGGACTGGTCAACGACGTCGTCCCGCTCGCGCGGCTGCGGGACCGGGCACAGCAGCTCGCCGAGCGGATCGCCGCCAACGCGCCGCTGTCCGTCCGGGCGGCCAAGCGCACGGCCTACCTGTCCTGTCCCGGCGTCTTTGACCGCGCCGAAGAGATCTGGGCGCCCGTGTACCGCTCCCGCGACGCCCAGGAGGGCCCGGCGGCGTTCCGGGAGAAGCGCCCGCCGGTCTGGGAAGGACGCTGAGATGCCCGTCTCGCTCGACAGCCTGCTCGACGACCTGCTCGCGGAGACCGCCGACGTGGCGGCGATGATCGCGCCGCTCGACGACGCCGGGATCGCCCGGCCCACCCCCGCGGCCGGCTGGGACATCCGCGACCAGGTCACCCACCTGGCGTTCTTCGACGAGGCCGCCACCCACGCGCTCACCGATCCCGGGACCTTCCGCCGCGAGGCGGCGGCGCTCATGTCCGACGGGATGGACTTCCCCGACCGCGTCGCGGCGGCGAACGCGCGCCTGACCGCCGCGGAAACCCGGGCGTGGTTCGCCCGGGCGCGGGCGGGGCTCGTGACGGCGTTCCGCGGCCGCGACCCGCGGGCCCGGCTGCCGTGGTACGGGCCGGACATGAGCGTGGCGTCGTCGGTGACCGCGCGGATCATGGAGACCTGGGCGCACGGCCAGGACATCGCCGACACCGTGGGCGTCGTCCGGCCGCCGACCGACCGGCTGCGGCACATCGCCCACCTCGGCGTGGCCACGACGGCGTTCAGCTTCGGGCTGCACGGCCGTCCCGCGCCTGCCACGCCGATCCGGGTCGAGCTGACCGCGCCCTCGGGCGCGCGGTGGACGTGGGGTTCCGAAGACGCCGAAGAGCGCGTCGAAGGCCCGGCCCTGGACTTCTGCCTGACCGTCACCCAACGCCGTCACGTCGACGAGACCGGCCTGGTCGTCCGGGGGCCCGTCGCCCGGGAGTGGCTCGGCATCGCGCAGGCCTTCGCCGGGGCGCCGGGGCGGGGACCCCAATGAGCCGCCCGGTCCGGATCGCGAACTGCTCCGGCTTCTACGGCGACCGGCTCGCGGCCGCCCGCGAAATGGTCGAGGGCGGCCCGATCGACGTCCTCACCGGCGACTACCTCGCCGAGCTGACCATGCTGATCCTGTGGAAGGCCCGGCGGAAGGACCCCGCGCTCGGTTACGCGAAGACGTTCCTGACCCAGGTCGAGCACGTGCTCGGCACCTGCCTGGACCGCGGCATCCGGATCGTCGCCAACGCCGGCGGCCTGAACCCGCCCGGTCTGGCGGCCGAGATCACCGCGCTGGCCCGGCGGCTGGGCCTCCACCCGCGAATCGCCTGCGTCGACGGCGACGACATCGTCGAGCGCCTGCCCGAGCTGCAGGCCGCGGGGCATTCCCTGACCCACCTCGACACCGGCCGCGCGCTCGCCGACGCCGGGGTGAAACCGTTGACCGCCAACGCTTATCTCGGCGGCTGGGGCATCGCCGCGGCCCTGGCGGAAGACGCCGACGTCGTCGTGACCGGCCGGGTGACCGACGCGTCGCTGGTCGTCGGCCCGGCGGCGTGGTGGCACGGCTGGACGCCCACGGACTTCGACGCGCTGGCCGGCGCGATGGCGGCGGGGCACGTGATCGAGTGCGGGCCGCAGGCCACCGGCGGCAACTACGCGTTCTTCGAGGAGGTCACCGATCGCCGGTACCCGGGCTTCCCGATCGCCGAGGTCGAGGCGGACGGCGCGTGCGTCATCACGAAGCACGCGGACACCGGCGGCCTGGTCTCGCCCGGCACGGTCACCGCGCAGCTGCTGTACGAGATCGCCGAACCGGCGTACGCGGGCCCGGACGCGATCGCGCACTTCGACACCCTGCGCCTCGACCAGGACGGCCCCGACCGCGTGCGGATCAGCGGCACCCGGGGGAGTGCGCCGGGCGACCGGCTCAAGGTGGCCCTCAACCACGACGGCGGCTACCGCAACACGATGACGCTGGTGCTCACCGGCACCCGCATCGAGGAGAAGGCGGCGTGGGCCGAGCAGCAGCTGTTCGAGCTGCTGGGCGAGGAGTACGCCGAGGTCGTCGTCGAGCTGCTGCGGTTCGACCACCCCGACGCGCCGGTGAACGCCGAAGCGACCGCGCACCTGCGGATCACGGTGAAGGACCCGGACCGGGCCAAGGTCGGCCGCCGCTTCTCGAACACGACCATGGAGCTGGCCCTGGGCGGCTACCCGGGCTTCCACACGACGACGCCCCCGTCGGCGGAGAGCGCGTTCGGCGTCTACTGGCCGACCCTGGTCCCGGCGGCCGAGGTCGAGCACCGCGTCACCCTGCCGGACGGGACCCGCCGGGTGATCCCGCACCCGCCCGCCGGGCCGCCGCCTGCTTGTCCCGCGCCCACCCGGGCACCGGACGCCGGCTCCGGACCGACCCGGCGGGCGCCGCTGGGCGAAGTGGCAGGAGCCCGCTCGGGGGACAAGGGCGGCAACGCGAACATCGGGTTCTGGACCGGCACGGACGCGGAATACGCGTGGCTGCGCGGCTACCTGGACGAGGCCCGGCTGCGGGAGCTGCTGCCGGAAGCGGCAACGCTCGAGATCCGCCGGTTCGAGCTGCCCAACCTGCGTGCGCTCAACTTCGTGGTGGTCGGCCTGCTGGGCGAAGGCGTGGCTTCGGCGACCCGGCCCGACCCGCAGGCCAAGGGGCTCGGCGAGTTCCTCCGCAGCCGGGTGGTCGACGTCCCGGAGCGCTTGCTGACGCCCGGGTGGCTGAACGCGGGCGCAGAAAGTGCGGAGAGCGGCTGAGCGCCCTTACAGTCCTCAAGATGCCGGACGAGCTGGAGCCACCGCGGGGATGGGTGCCGGTCGAGCACCGCTTCCTCGGCCTGGACCGCCGGACGTTCGCCCCGGCCCTGATCGTGCTCGGCATCGCGCTGCTGCTGAGCTACGGACTGCCCGCGCTCGACGCGGCGATCCCGTGGCGCACCGAGATCCGCGCCGGGGACGTGCTGGACCTCGGCGACGGCGCGACGGCCGTCCCGCCGGTGGGCTGGCAGCTCGAAAGCGGCACGCTCGTCGGCGCCGCCGCGGTGAACCCGACGTCCCTGCAGATCCTGCTGGCCACCGGCGGCGCGACGATCGCGCTGCGCGGCGCGCCCTACACCGGGTCGGCCGAAGCCTTCCTCGACCAGGTCGAACGCTCGGAGGGCGGCACCCCGGGGATCGAGGCGGCACGCGGCACGGTGAAGACCGACGCCGGGCTGGTCGGGGTCGGGCAGGCCGGGACCGGGCCGGGCGGGGACGCGCTCGACGTCGCGTTCAAGGTCCCGCAGGCCGACACCGCGCCCGCGTTGCTGGTCCGGGTGCGCACCGCGCCGGACCAGTTCGAGCGCTACCGCGACGACGTCACGGCCCTGCTGCGCAGCATCGCCCCCGGAGCGGGCCGGTGACCGGCAAGGCGGCCCAGCTGGCCGCGATCGAGGAGTCGGGCTGGGGCCTGCCGTTCCGGTTCTTCCAGCCGCACAACCTCGCCTTCTGGGTCTACCTCCTCGGGATCGGCGGGGGCGCGCTGTCGATCGTGCGGTACTTCGGCACCAGCGGCTTCTACGCCCCGGCGCTGGCCGGCGGCGTGCTGCTGTTCGGGAGCTACCTCGTGCCGTGGTTGCTGGTGCTGCGCCACCAGAACCGCTACACCGCCCAGCCGGGCGGGCTGCTGGCGGCGGGTTTCGCCTGGGGCGGCATCGCGGCCGCGTTCTGGATCGCGCTCCCGGCGAACACCGCCCTGCTGGAGATCTGGACGAAGGTCGGCGGCACCGCCTTCGCCGACGACTGGGCCGCCGGGCTCACCGCTCCGGTCAACGAAGAGTGGAGCAAGGCGCTCGGGCTCGTACTGCTGATCGGGCTCGCGCCCCGGCTGGTCCGCAGCGCCTACGACGGCTTCATCATCGGCGCGTTCATCGGCCTCGGCTTCCAGGTGTTCGAGGACGTCCTCTACGTCTACAACGGCGCGGCCCAGACGTTCGGCGCCGACCAGCTCGGCACGTCGCTGCAGGTGTTCCTCGTGCGCGGCGCGTCCGGGATCGTCTCGCACGCGCTGTTCAGCGCAATCTTCTGCACCGGGCTGATGTGGGTGCTGGGCCGCACGCGCGGCGAGCGCCAGGTCGTGCCCGGCGTGCTGACCATGGCGATGGCGATGGTCTTCCACTTCGCCTGGGACGACATGGCCGGCCTCGGCGGCGACGGCGCGTGGACCGCCGTGCTGCCGTTCGCGATCGCGGCGGTCGAGCTGGTCGCGTTGTTCGCCGTGCTCCGGCGTGCCGCCCGCCGCGAGCGGGTCTGGATGCGCGCCTTGCTCGGCCCGGAGGTCGACGCGGGCGTGGTCGCCCCGGCGCTGCTCGACGCGGTCAGCGGCCTGCGCAGGGACCGCAAGACCTACCGCAAGCACGTGCACAGCCGGCGGAGGGCCCGCCACCGCATCGAGGCGGCGGGCGACCTCGCCCGGGAAATCGCCCGCGCGGGTGGCCGGGAAACCGCCAGGGTCGCGCACGCCCGCGCCGAGGTCGCCCGGCTTGACCTCGACCATGGTTGAGGTTTTACGGTCCTCGGGACACCCGAGGAGGAGCAGTGACCCCGTGGTCCCCGACCGAGCTCGACCGGTTCGAAACGGCCTTGGAGCTGGAGATCGCCGCCCGGCGAGGTGACGGCTCGCTGCGGCAGGCGGTGCCGGTCTGGGTCGTGCGCGTCGGTCCGCACGTGTACGTCCGGACCTGGTTCCGGCGCGACAGCGGCTGGTTCGGCCAGGTGCTGCGCAGCCGCCGGGCCCGGGTCCGCGTCGAAGGGCTGGATGCCGAGGTCGCGGTCGAGGACGTCGGCGCAGCGTCGCGGGAGGCCGTCGACGCCGCCTATCGCGGCAAATACGGGCACTTCGGTGCCGCGACCGTCGAAAAGATGGTGAACGCGTCGGCGTCCGCGTCGACCCTGCGGCTGATCCGGCCATAGCATCTGCCATAACACCGGCCTTCGCCGCCGTTCGTAGGTTGTTGGAGATTTCCCTTCCGGCGCAGAGTGTGGATTCCCATTCCCCGTCGTGAAGGAGAAATCCATGGTGATCGCACTCGACAGAAAACGGTTGGGACTGCTGCTGGCGTGCGGCGCCGCGGCCACGCTCGCCCTCGCCCCGCAGGCCGCCGCGGCGACCCCGGCGCCGGTGCCGAACGGCCTGGTCCTGACCCACCCGCTGGCCGACAACAGCCACTTCAAGCTCGGCGCGGCGGCCCAGGCCGCGACCGCCGCGGTCAGCCTCGACTACAGCCAGCAGGTCCAGCAGAACGACGAATGGTGCTGGGCCGCCGACGGCGCGAGCATCGAACAGTTCCACGGCGCGTCGACGTCGCAGGAAGAGTTCTGCGCGGCCGGAAAGGGCACCAGCCCCGGCTACTGCCCGAACGAGGCGGCGCAGATCGACGAAATCGTCAACGGCTTCCACGGCACCGGTTTCTCCGGCCAGAGCGCCGGCGGCGCGGTGTCGTTCGCGACGATCCGCCAGCAGATCGACGCCGGCAACCCGGCGCTGACGGGCATCTACTGGACCGCCGGCGGCGGGCACGCCGAGGTGATCTACGGCTACGACGCGGCCAACCAGTCGATGAACGTCGGCGACCCGTGGCCGACGTACCAGCGCTACCGCACCCAGTCCTACAACGACTACCTGCGGAACAGCGAGTTCACGTGGGGCGACACCGTCGTCGGCATCGCCGGGCGGTGACGTGGGATGACCAGGTTCGTGGTGTCCGTCCTGGCCGCGCTGCTGCTCGGCCCGGCGTGGGTCCCCCCGACGGCGAGCCAGCTCTCGGCGGCGGTCGCGGCCGCCCACACGCCCGAGGCGGTCGGCTACGCCCGGACGAACCTGCGCCGGCCTGGTCAGCCCGAGCCCGCCGGGATTTCCGTGGCCGACACGGGAATCCCGGCGTACACCCTCGACCCGGCATTCGTCCGCGGCGAGACGCCGGCACCGGCGGCGGTCCTGGCGTACGTCGCGGTGGTGACCCGCACGGCCGACGGCCGCACGACGACCCTCCAGGCGACCCCGGCCGTCCCGGGCCACCCGGAGTCGGGCTGGCACGTCGGCAGCGCCCTCTCCGGTGACGACGAAGCCCGCCTGGCGGCCGGCCTGCACCCGGGCACGGTCCTGCTGAACGAGCCCCAGATCAACGGCTGGTACGAGCTGGGCCCCGACGGCGTCCGGCTGCTGCGGGCGAGCCTGCCGCAGAACCCGGTGGGTGCCCTGGTGCCGCTCAGCGAGTACCAGCGCCAGGTTCACGACCGGTACGCGGACAAGCAACCCCAGCTCGCCGGTCCGCCACCGGCACCGTCGGCACCTCGGCCGTGGTGGCTGCTCGGTGTGGTGCCGGTGCTCGCGGGTGTGGTGGTCTTCGTCAGGCGCCGGCGTCCGTGATCACCCCTTCGGGAGGGTCGTCCTCTTGACTTCAAGTGCTTGAAGTTCTGCATGCTGTCGTCATGGCGGCAGGAGTTGCGGGCGAGCAGGTGTGGCTGACGATCCTCGAGGCGTCGCGGCGCAGCGGGCTGAGTGAGCCGACCCTGCGCTACTACGAGCAGATCGGGCTCGTCGGCCCGGTGCCGCGTGATCCGAGCAGCGGGCACCGGCGGTACGACGCCGCGGCGATGGACGTCCTCGATGCGCTCGGCTGCCTGCGCTCGGCCGGGCTGCGGGTCGAGGACCTGCGGCGCTACCTGGACCTGCTGGCCCGCGGGGACGCGGCCGGGCAGCGTGCGCTGTTCGACCGGCACGCCGACCGGCTCGAGGCCGAAATCGAGCGGCTGCGGCTGCGGCTGGAGTACCTGCGGCTGAAGGCCCGGCTCTGGGCCGCCCGGGACCGCGGCGACGCCGACGCGGCGCAGCGGCTCGTCCCGCGGCTCCTGGCCGTCGTCGACCGATTCTGACGATCCACAAAGGACTGAAATGACTTCGCTCGTCCTGGTCACCGGGGGCACCGGCTACCTGGGTGGCCACACCGTCGCGCGGCTGCTGGCCGACGGCCACCGCGTCCGCACCACCGTGCGCGATCCCGCCCGCGCGGCCGACGTCCGTGCCGCCGCCGGTCCCGGCGACCTCGAAGTGGTGGTCGCGGACCTCGGCGCCGACGACGGCTGGGCCGCCGCGACCGAAGGCGTGGACTACGTGCTCCACGTCGCCTCCCCGTTCCCGCCCACTTCGCCCGAGACCGACGACGAGGTGATCCGCCCGGCCCGCGACGGCGCCGTCCGCGTGCTGGCCGCGGCACGCGAAGCCGGGGTCCGGCGGGTCGTGCTGACGTCGTCGTTCGCCGCGGTCGGCTACAGCGCCACGCCGCGCGAGGAGTACACCGAAGCCGACTGGACCGACGTCGACGACCCCAACACCGCCTACGTCCGGTCGAAGGTCATCGCCGAACGCGCCGCGTGGGACCAGGTGCGCTCGGCGGGCGGCCCCGAGCTGGCGGTGCTCAACCCGGCCGGCATCTTCGGCCCGGTCCTGGGCGGGCGGCTGTCCTCGTCGGTCGGGCTGGTGCGGGCGATGCTCGACGGCGCGATGCCCGCGGTGCCGCCGGTGTACTTCGGGGTGGCCGACGTCCGGGACGTCGCCGACCTGCACGTCCGGGCGATGACCCACCCCCGGGCCGCGGGGGAGCGGTTTCTCGCCGCGGCCGGCGAGTCGATCAGCTTCCTCGGCCTGGCCCGGATCCTGGCCGAGCGGGTCGGCGGGAGCGGGCTGCCCACCCGGGAGCTGACCGCGGAGGAGGTGCGGGCCGCCGCCGAGACCGACCCCGCCTTGCGGGACGCGGCGGCCCGCCTGGGCCGGGTGCCGGTGATCCGCGCCGACAAGGCGCGGACCGTGCTCGGCTGGCGGCCGCGCCCGGTCGAAGACACCATCGCCGACACCGCCCGCAGCCTCTTGGCCGCCGGTCACCTGGCCGGCCAGAACTACTCCAATGCCTGATGACCTTCGTCGCGGTCTCACGTAGCGTGGGTGGCCCAGTAGCCGACACAAGTGAGGTCCGGATGGGTCAAGAACACACCGAAGCCGGCACTACGGCCAGCGGCCTGCTGCTCAGCGTCGAAGCGCTGCCGGCCCCCGTCGACCGGGGCAAGGCGAACGGCGCGGTCGCGGACAACGACGGCAACGACTAGTCGTCGCCCCGCTCCGTGACGGAGATTCCCGGACTGGCCGACCTCGTGGCACCCCTCGAGGTCGGCCAGTTCTTCGCCGACGTTCTGGGGAAGTCGCCGCGGCGCTTCCCGGGTGAGGCGGGGCGGTTCGCGGCCCTGCTCCCGTGGCCGGAGCTGGACCGGGTCATCCGGCAGCACCGGCTGGAGTTCCCGAGGCTGCGCCTGGCGCTCGACGGCGACGTCGTCCCCGCGCACACCTACACCGAGATGGTGTCGACGCGCCGCAACGGCCTGGTGCCGCGCGTGCTGCCGGCGCCCTTCGCCGAGCACCTGCGCTCCGGCGCGACGCTCGTGGTCGACTCGGTCAACGAGATGATCGACGGCGTCGGCGAGCTGGCGACCCGGCTCGAACACGACCTGCGCGAACGGATCCAGGTCAACCTGTACGCCGGCTGGGGCACCACCCACGGCTTCGACGTGCACTGGGACGACCACGACGCGTTCATCATCCAGCTCTCCGGGCGCAAGCGCTGGCGCCTGCACGGCGTCACGCGGCGCGCGCCGCTGCAGCGCGACCTCGAGCTGCCCGAACGCCCCGAAGGCGAGCCCCGCGAAGACTTTCTGCTCGAGGACGGCGACGTCCTCTACCTGCCGCGCGGCCACTGGCACGACGTGTCGGCGGTCGGCGAGGAGTCCCTGCACCTGACCATCGGGTTCAACGCCGCCACCGGGGTCGACCTCGTCGCGTGGCTCGCCGACCAGGTGCGCGCCGACGAGCTGTTCCGCGAGGACCTGCCGCGGTTCGGCCCGCCCGAGGAGCGCGCCGAACGGGCCGAGGCCCTGCGTCGCCGGCTCGCCGAGCTGGTCGAGGGCGACCTCGTCGACCGGTTCCTGGCCGACCGCGACGCCCAGGCCCCGGCCCAGACCCGGATCGGCCTGCCCTGGGCGGCGACGGCCGGGCTGCTGCCCCCGGACGACGACTTCGACGTCCGCCTGCTCGCCCCGCGGGCGGCGCTGGTCGACGGCGAAGGCACGGTCGCCCTGGTGGCGGCCGGGCACCGCCTGGTCTTCGCGGCGGCCGCGCGGCCGATCCTCGCCGCCCTGCTCACGGGCGGTCCGCAGCCGTTCAAGGTGCTGGCCGACGCCGCGGCGGGCGTCGACCGGGCGACCGTGCGGGCGCTGCTGGGCGAGCTGGTCACTCAGGGGCTGGTGGCTCGGGCCTGAAATGCCCGGTCCGTGGGCGTTCATCGCTCCTTCGGATGAGGGGTGGCGGTAAGCCGGTCACATCGGCGGGGTTAACGCGCGCGGATTCGGGTACGCTTAGGCATGCCTAAGTCGAGCCCCATGGCTGAGGCGGCGCTCTGCGCACCCGGACCGAACGCGGCGCCGGGGTGCGCCGCCCTCACCCGCGAGCTCGGTGGCGAGCCCGCCGGGACCGCCGCCCGCATGACGTCCTGGCTGCTCGTCGAGCAGCCCGGGTCCTGGGCGCCGGACGCCCTCGAAACCGTGCTGGCCGAAGCGTTCCCCGCGGGCATCGAGGCCGTCCGCGACGCCGGCCTGCGGCCGCTGCTGATCCGCCGGCCCGGGCGGCACGTGCGCGTCCCCGGCGCTCCCCGCACGGTCTACCTCGCCAGCGGACGGCCGGGGCACCACTGGCTCGAACGCCTCGACGTCGCCGACCTCGGCGAGCTGGCCGCCCTCGACCTGGAGGCCGTCGCCGCCGGACGCCGCGGCCACGGCGAGCCCGTCGACGGCCCGCTCTTCCTCGTCTGCACCCACGGCAGCAAGGACATGTGCTGCGCGGTCTTCGGCCGCCCGCTGGTCACCGCGCTGGCCCAGAACCACCCGGGCCAGGTGTGGGAGGTCAGCCACGTCGGCGGCGACCGCTGGGCGGGCAACCTGCTGACCGTCCCGGACGGCTACCTCCACGGCAGCCTGGCGGTGACCGAAGCCGAGCTGGTCGCCAAGGAAGCCCTCAGCGGCAACGTCCGGTTGGAACACCTGCGCGGCCGCACGTCGGCGGAGAGCCCGTGGTCCCAGTACGCCGAGATCGAGGTCCGCACCCGCACCGGCCTGCGCGGCCTGGACGCGGTGCTGGCGGTCTCGGAGGACAGCCAGGGCGACGTCCGCACGGTGCAGGTCAAGGCAGGCCACCGCCGGTTCGAGGTGGCGGTCCGCCGAGCCCCCGCCACGGCGACCGGGCACAGCCGCTGCTCGGCCCGTCTCGTGCTTTCCGGCTTCGTGGTGGAGTCCGTCCGCGAGTTCTGACTTCGGGCGCCCGTAGACGGCATCGAAAGAAAGCGACCACCAGGGAAAGGTGGCTGTCGCTCAGGGGCCGATCCGGTCCTGCTGGGACGGGATGCCTTGTTCGCGTCGGCAGATGTCGTCGCAACGAGGGCATTGGCGGGGGATCTGCCGGCGTCGGCGTTGACCGACGGGTTGGAAGGCCGCGGTAGCGGAGATGCCGCAGATCATGGTGATGGTGTCGCCTGGCTGCGGTATTTCGGCCAGGCGGGCGCGGTGCCATTCGCCGTTGATGACGGGGTGGATGGCAAGGGGATCGAGGTAGATCACGGCCGTGGTCATGAATCCAGCACCCGGTTCGACGTCGGTGCCGTCCGCAGGAGAGGCCCGACGGTGGTGCGGTAGCGGGCGAGAAAGCGGATGTCGATCGGCTCGTGGTCGTCGGCGGAGTGTTCACGGTCGGCTGCGTGCCCAGCGTGGTTGTCGGCCATGTACACATACCGGCGGCGGCCGTCGTTCATGGACTGTCGTCGTAACCGGCGGGGGAGCAGGGCGGGCGCGGGTGATGCATGGGGCATGGGGTTCCTCATAGGAAGGTGCGCAATCAAGCCGCTGTGCGACTTGGTGCTGAGGCGGGGTGCCAGGGCGGCGGTCCGGTCCGGCTGGCCCAGGCGGCGAGGGCGGTTGCGTCGAACAGGCGGATGCCGGCGAGGCGGGCGTAATCGCGGGCTGCGGTCGTGAAGGTGGAGGTGGTCACGACGGCGGCGATGTCGGCGTGGTGGACGGTGAAGCAGGTGCCGCCGAAGCGCTGCAGGTCCGGGCCGCTGACCTTGGTGGTGAGGGCGTATCGCTTGGCTTGGAGGACGATCCTGGCCCCGGTGGGAGAGCGGGCGATGACGTCGGCGCCGAGGTCGCCGCTGCCGCCGGTCACAGCGACGTCGACACAGCCGTCACGGGCACACAGGAGAGCGAGGGCGCGCTCGAATTCGGCGGGGTCCATCACGCTGTGGCGGCCGGCCTGTTCGGCTTGTGCCAGCTGCCGCCGCCACGCACGCTGCCTCAGCCGCAACCGCGCCAGCAGCGCGACGAGGACGGAGAGAACCAACAACAACCCGCCTGCGGTCGAGACGAACGGATGGGCGGTGACGAGCCGGACGACTCCCCGCACCAGCAGGAGCGCGACGAGCAAGACGAGCAGCGCGCGGCGTCGTCGGGTCTTTGCTTTCCTGCCCATCGCGATCACCTCTCCTGTGATCGGTTGCTGTCACAGGCCTCGCTGGAGGCCGTCACGCCGTCACACGGCCTGTGCCGGGCAAAGCCGGCCTTGACCTGCGGAAAGTTGGCTTGTGACGGGTGTGACGCCGTCACGAACGGGACTCTGGCAACGCCGGATGAGGCCTCGGGGCGGTGGGAAGCGAGTCGCGTTTCCAGCCGTCACGTCGTCCGGCGACCAGGTCGGCGGCGGTGCCCGCGACCGTTTGCAGAGCGACGACGTGGGCGGTGAGCCGGTCCAGGCCGAGCCGGGTGAGCTGAAGCTTGTCCGGACGCGCCTGCAGGTGCCCGGAGGCGCGCAGAAGCTGGATGTGGAGGTCGAGATCCGGGCCCGGCACGCCCAGGAGGTCCCGGATTTCCGTCTGTTCGTACCAGCGAGCGTCTGCCAGAAGACACGCGACGAACAGCCGGACCGGCTGCAACAGCACCGGGTCGAGACCGCTCTCTGGTACTCCGGGGATCCCTTCGGTCATCCCTTCACCGCCGCGCGTGGTGGCCGGCGAGGACGGGTGCGCTCGGGTCGCTGCCCGCCCTCGCCGGAGTCCGGGAGCCCCGGACTGTGGACTGACGCGGTTCGCGCTCTGAGCCCAGGTCGTGCACGCCGAACTGCGAGAAGCGCCGGAGGAAGCGACGCCAGCGCGGTGGCTTGCGGTGTTGCGACGGGCGCATGCGCCGTTCGACGGCGGGTAAGGAAGATCGGGCCGACAGGTACCTGCGGCAGCGTTCGCACGGGCGCCCGGGCGCGACGAGCATCGAACCGGGAATCACGACATGTCCGCACAGCCCCTCGTAGCGGCCCTTCGCATCGAGCCACCCGCGTGCGAACTCCTCGTCGGTCACCGCGTGGTCATGGCTGTCGAGTCCGCTCCGGTGCCAGCTCACGTAAGGCCCGCCGTCCCTCCTTTGCTGCGCCACGTTGTTCATGAACCCTCCGGTGTCTATCGGCTGACCAGCAGCGACGTGCGATATGATCTGAAATCAGCTTGTCAGGTGCGCTCATATAGGCGACAGGTCACGCGGACGACATAACGAGGACATTCGCGAAGCAGGACGAAGGAGTGCGGATATGAAAGCCGGCGCCGACGACCTGCCCCGTAGCGTCCTGGAGCTGAAGCTTCGGGAGCGGAATCAGACGCTCGCCGAGTTCGTCGAGGATGCCGAACGTTTCGCTCGGTCATTCGGTGAGCCGGGGACGCTCAGCGTGCGGCACCTGCAGCGCCTGATCTCGGGACGAAGGCCGGACGGAGCACCGGTCGGCCGCCCGCGGCCGGCGACCGCCCGCCTGCTCGAACGGATGCTCGGGCTGACGATCGACGAGCTCTTGTCGTCACCTGACGCCCTCCGTGGACCGGCCGACGCCGCGGAAGAAGAGCTTCGGCAGCGGCTCAAGGTCGCGCGTCGCGTGAACGCTGACGTGCTGGCGCTGCTCCACGACCAGCTGACCGCCGTGCGTCGCCTTGACCGCCAGCTGGGCGCCTCGACGGCGCACGAGGAAGTGACGACCAAGATCAGGCAGGTCGCCCGGATGCGGTCGCACAGCCTGGCTCCCGGCGTCCGGAACCTGCTCGGGGTGCTGCTGGCTGAATTCGGCACGCTCGCCGGCTGGCAGCGCCTCGACATGGGATTCGTCGGCGGTTCCTGGCAGTTCTACGAGTCCGCCAAGGACGCGGCTCGCGAGTCCGGCGACGTCGCGTTCGAAGTGCACACAGCGGCTGAACAGGCGTTCGTGCTGATCGACGTCGGCGAGACGGCGTCGGCGGTCGAGCTGCTGTGCGCCACTGAGCGCCGGGCTCAGCCGGTCACCGGCCGCCTTCTCCGGTCATGGCTCGCTGCCGCGCACGGTGAGGCCCTTGCCGCAGATGGCCAGCGCGTGGCGAGCCTGCGCGCTTTCGACCGCGCTGCGGCACTGCTGCCGACCGATGTGTCCACCGCGGACGGCCCCTACGTCGTGCTCGACCCCGTTCACCTCGAGCGCTGGCGCGGGCACGCACTCGCCCGGATCGGCGAGCCGGACGCCGTCGAGGTGCTTTCCGGAGCGCTGGGCCGTCTCGACCCGACGTTCACCCGCGCGGAAACGGCGTTGAGGGTGGACTTGGCGACGGCATTCCTCGCGACAGGAGAACGGGAGGAAGGACGGGTGCACGCCGAGCGAGCTCGCACACTGGCCGTCGAAATCGGTTCCGTCCGGCAGGAGCGTCGGATTGCTCAGCTCATCGGACTGGCGGTGCGGGGAGATTCCACCGACCCGTAGGCTCGCGCCGTGGCTGACGAGCATGGGTCGTGGAAGACGTTCGGTGAGCGGCTGGTCTACGACAACCGGTGGGTCAAGGTCGGGCTGACCGACGTCGAGGCGCCGAACGGCGAACGCTGGGACTACCACGTGGTGCACCTGGCCAGGATCGCCATAGCGCTGATCGTGAACGATCAGGATGAGGCGCTGATGTTGTGGCGCTACCGGTTCGCCACCGAGCAGTGGGGCTACGAGCTGCTGGGCGGCATGGTCGACGACGGCGACGACTCCGCCGGGACCGCCGCTCGTGAGGCTGCCGAGGAATCCGGCTGGCAGCCAGTGGGCGAGCCCGAGCATCTGGTGAGCTTCGAGCCGCTTCCCGGCCAGGTCACCGCCCCGGTCGACGTCTACCTGTGGCGTCAGGCTGAGCACGTCGGCGACCCGACCGACACCGAAGAGGTCGGCCGGGTGGAGTGGGTGCCGCTGTCTCGGGTCAACGAGCTTGCGCAGCGTCAGGAACTGCTCGGCTCCGGCACGCTGGTGTCGCTGCTCTACTACCTCAACTCACGCCGGGCGTGAGCCAGGCAGTACGAGCCGTTCGAGGCGACGGCGCAATCGCACGGAACCAACCTGGGAGATGATCCGCCGGGCCTGCAGCGCGTAGGTCCTGGCGGCTTCCCGGTCGCCCGCCGCGCTGTACGCAAGCGCTAGATCCACGTACACCGCGGCGCCGGCCCTGACGAACGACGTCGACCCAATGCCGTCGACCACGCGCTCGAGGTGCTCGATCGCTTCCGGCGCACCGAGGTGGACGAGAGCATTTCCGCGCCAGCGGTCGAGGTGGCTGCCGCCGAGGAACACGAACGGCAGCTCCGGATGGACCACCTCGTTCGGCAAGAACGTGTCGGCTTCATCGAACGAGCGAAGGGCTTCGTCTCGGTGGCCGGCGATCGCGTGGCCTTCGCCTTCGGCGGCTGCCAGCCAGGCTCGCAGCAGCTCAGGCGCATGTTCGCCGATCGAACGCGCTTCCGCGAACAAGGCGAGCGCATCGTCGACGTTGCCCACGTCGATGAGGACGAATGCCTGTTCGGCGGTGGCGTGGGCGAGCAGGGCGGCCGAGCCGGATTCCAACGCAGCGTATTTCGCGCGTTCGTAGTGCGTCCACGCCTGGTCAAGCGCGCCGATGTCGAGCGAGTTCCAGCCGGCCAGTGTCGAGGCTTCGACCAGCACGCTGGCCAGTGGTGCCCGGTCTCGACGCAAGATCGTGTGTCTGAGCAGGCCCTCTACCTCGGTGATCTGTCCGCGGAGCCGTTCGAGCCGGGCCGCCGAGCCGAAGCGGCGGTCAGCGTGGCGGACGCTGATGACTTCCTCGCGGAACAGCTCGATCGTCTGCTCGTCGACGCGGCGAGCGATGATCAGCCGCTCGGCGAGTTCGTCACCGGATGGGCCGCCGAAGTCGCCGGACGGGAACCCGAGGTCGTCATCGGTGCGGCCGTAGATCTCGCGCAGGACCGCGCGCATCGGCGGCTCGGGCATCACGTGCCCGTTCTCCCACCGAGAAATGTCCGTCTTCCGGCTCGCCACCGAACGCTCCGGCAACCCATGCGCCGCTGCGCGCGCGTTGATTCCTCGTGCGAGCTTTTCCTGACTCCAGCCGAGCGCATTGCGCGCCGCCTGCAAAGCGGTTGTCGACGTCATGACGTCGCCGCCGAATATGGACTTTGACCTGCGTGGATAACAAGGGATAACACGGGGCTTGTCATCCGCTGCCAGCTGCCGGCCCGCGCGGAAATGCCGTTTCTTGGTGGCATGACACACGACACGAAACCGCGGCGGCTGCCGAGCTGGCCACCCGCCACAAAGGACTCGCGCTAGCCGCGGGACTTCCCATCGCGGCGAAGCAGCTCGGTGAGATCGGCCAGCTGGTCGGTGATCGACGTCAGACGCTGCTCGATGACGGCGAGGCGCGCCGACACGGCATCCTCCATGTCTTCGCGGGGCTGTCCCAGCGCTGGCGGGATGCGGCCGTGCAACACGGCGACCAGGTGCTGCGGGTGCAGGCCGAGCGCCACGGCCAGTGCTTCGAGTGTCCGGTCACTGCGCTTGCGCTCGACCGTGTGGTTCTGGATCTCGCGGACGATCGCCTGGGAGACCTGCGAGCGCTCGGCCAGCTCGCGTTGTTTCCACCCGAGCTCGTGCACGCGCTCGTTGATGGTCTTCGCGACCGCCGCCCAGTCTTCCGACACCCATTCCTCCGTGGTCCGCCTCAGCGCCGACATTAGCGCTTGACGGATTCGACGGCGCCGAGATCCACGCCGCGTCGCGCATTCGGACCATTCTCATGCCTCCATGCGACTAAATCAGCTCATATTTCACGCTCAAATCAGCGTGTTGACATTAGGGACTTCAAAATGCAGAAGAAACTTCCTGACGCCGGTGGTCCGGCGTTCTACTCACCGGCCGACGCCGCGTGGCTTCTCGGTGTCGACCTCAACTCGATCCATCGCGCTATCCGGGTCGGCGAGGTGCGCGCTGTGCGGCGCCGCTCCAGGCTCGTCATCCCGGCCGCCGAGCTGCGACGGGCGCTCGGCGGTGGTGCGCGATGAGCGCGTACGACTACGCGGCGATCGCTGCCCGGCTCGACCGGTTCACCGCCGTGCCCGGCGACCTGCTGGCGGAAGTGGTGGCCAGGGACGGCCTGTGTTTCCGGACATTCGCTCAGGCCGACCTGCCGAAGCTCGTCGGAGCCGATCGCCCGGACAGCGAACTGGCGGCTCGGCTGTGCCGCAGTTGCCCGGTTCAGGACGAGTGCCTCGAGCTGGAGCTTCGAACCGCCGGCACGGAAACGGTCGGCGTATGGGGCGGGCTGGCCGAAGACGACCGGCGAGCGTTGCACTCGCTCTGGCTGCGGCGGGGTGCGCGATGAACGGCCTCTCCGTGACTCCGACGCATCTCCTCGCCGGTCTCGGCGCGCTGATGGTGCTGCTGTGGGTGTGGCGGGCCGGGGCCCGGCGGGCGAAGGCCGCCGCCGAAGCCGCACGCAGCGGCGCCCGGCTGGTTTCGCTGGCCGGGCGGGTGCTGTTCACCGCGGCATTGATCGTGGCCGTGCAGTGGGTGGTGATCGTCCACGCCGGTGACCGGTGGCTGCTGCTGGCCGTGCTCGGGTTGCCCGCGTTGTTCGCGGCGCACGCCCTGACTCGGGCGCTAACGGTGACCACGATGGACACCTCGCGGCGGGGTGGTCGGCGATGAACCGGGCGCAGCGGCTCGCCCGGGACGCGGCGGAGGCGGCGGAGGTGCGGGCGTTCCAGACGGATCCGGATGTGGTGGCGTTGCGGATCGAGCGGGTGCGACGGCAGGTCGACTGGATGTGCTAGGCCGGGATCGTGCTCGGGCTGGCGTTCACGATGACCAACGTCCAGGGCTTCGCTGCGGCCGGGGCGCAGGCGGGGGCACTGCCGTGGCTGGCGGCGTGGGTGTTGGATCCGACGGTGTCGCTGGTGCTGCTGGCGATTCTGCGGGCCGAGCAGGTCACCGCCCGCTACCAGGTCCGGACGGGTGCATGGGTGCGGCGGGCGAAATGGTTCACGCTGGCGGCCACGTATGCCATGAACACCTGGACTTCGTTCGTGGCCGGGGCGCCGGCGCAGATCGTGCTGCATTCGGTGCCGCCCCTGGTGGTGTTCGTGGCGGTCGAGGCGATCACCGATCTGCGGGACAAGCTGACCGAGGCCGTGCTGGTGGCCGCGGGCCGCCGGCCTGCCGAGGCGGAGCCGGGTGGGCGGCGGGTGCTGTTCGCGGACTACCTCGCGATCGCGAAGGAGAACTGGACGCCGGAGGTGGAGGTCACGCCGGCCTGGGTGCGGACTGCGACAGGTTATTCGCGGGGGTTGTCGCCGCGGCTCGCGCGGGCCTTGCGAGAGGAGGTCGCCGATGCCTGACTCGCTGCCGGTCAAGGCCGATCCCGTGCTGGACGGTGAGTTGATCGACGACACCCTGCCCCAGCCTCGGCGCCGCCTCGGGCAGCCGGGACCGCCGCCGCGGCGGCGGTCCCGGCAGGCGGCGAAGGACGTGCTGGCCGGGCTGGTTCGCTCGCCGCTGCGGTTCCTCGGCTCGGTCTGGCGCGGCGTTCTGGCCGCGTTCAGGCTGTGGCGACGATGGGTGAGCGTGCGGGATTACCGCGAGGCCGCGGAACAGGCGGAGAAGCTGGCGGACAAGTTCGCCGAGATCCGGACGCTGACGCTGTTCCGCTGGAAGGTGACCGGCACGGTCCTGGCTGTCACCTCGATCGCGCTGTCGGTGATCGACCTGCTCTACGGTCCCATCGTCCTCTGGACCGCGGGCTTTGCCGCGGCGGTTGTGCTGGCGGTGTTCGGGCGCCGAAAGGAGGGCAGTCCTGGGCGGAAGGCGGTGCTGTCGGGTTCGCGGGCCGCGAGCTGGACGATGGACCCGGCGGTGATGGTGGAGGCGTTCCGCGGCGCGAAGCTGATCGGCAAGGACGAGACGCTGCGCGTGGTGGAACGCGCGAGGCGGGTGAGCGGCGGCTGGGCGTTGACGGTGGATCTGCCGGCTACGCGCAAGGCGGCCGACGTGATCAAGAACCGGGACGCGCTGGCCTCCGCGCTGGCGGTCGATGAGATCCAGCTGATCGTGGACCGGGTCCGCGGCGAAGGCGGGCACGCGGGGCGGGTGTCGCTGTGGGTCGCGGACCGGGATCCGTATTCCACGCCCGCGGTCGCCACACCGTTGTTGGCTGTGCCGCGTTGGGATGCGTGGCAGGCAGTGCCATTCGGACGGGACGCGCGAGGCCGGCGGGTGGATCTGCCGTTGGTGGGGACATCGCTGCTGGTGGCGGCGATCCCGCGCCAGGGCAAGACGTTCGCGGCGAGGTTGGCTGCGGCAGGTTTGATCCTCGACCCGCACGTGCGGTTGTATGTGGCGGATTTCAAGGCGGGCAAGGACTGGGCGGCGGCCGGTCAGGTCGCGCACCGTTTCGTGGCCGGCGACGAACCCGAGCACGTGCTTGCCTTGCTGGAGTGGTTGCGGGAGCTGATCGGCGAGGTGCAGGGCCGGTATCGGCGGATGCGGGATCTGGACGACGTGGTGTGCCCGGAGTCGAAGGTGACACCGGCGATCTCGCGTGATCCGTCATTGGGGATGCCGATCACGGCGGTGATCATCGACGAGGTGCAGGTGCCGTTGGAGGACCGCGCGCTGGTGCGGGACGGTGATCGGCGGGTGCCGGTGGGGGAGTGCGTCGGGGAGGCGCTGACCTGGCTGGCGAAGAAGGGCCCGGCGGCGGGGATCGTGCTGGTGCTGGCGACGCAACGGCCGGACTCGCAGACGATTCCGTCGGGGCTGCGGGCGGTGCTGGGGTCGCGGTTCGCGTTGCGGGTGATGGACTGGCGCGACAGCAACATCGTGCTGGGTGAGCAGATGAACACGCGCGGGTTCGACAGCAGCCGGTTGCTGGCCTCGCACAAGGGCGTCGGCATCCTGCGCCCGGACGGCGACGCCGAGGAGATCGCGTTGACTGTGCGAACCGATTACATGCCCAACGAGGACTGGCAGACGATCTGTCGGCGAGGCCGCGAACTACGCGAAGGGACCGGGACGCTGAGTGGTCACGCTGCAGGTGAGGCGACCGTGGACCGAGTGATCACCTCGGTGCCGAGCCCAGTGTTGCCGGATCCGTTGCCCGCGATCGTCCAATTCCTGGGTGAGGGCCTGGGCGGCCGCGAGTTCGTCCCGACCTCGGAGTTGGTCGAGGCGTTGAGCATCGACGCGCGGGCGTTCGCCGAGCAGATGTCGGAACTGGGCTGTCGCCCCACGCGGTACCGCCTGGCAGGTCCCGACGGCCGGCCCCGGCAGGTGCGCGGGTACCTGACCGCGGAACTCGAACAGGCGATCCGACGCCACAGATGACCAGGCCGTTCGAAGCCGAGCGCTACCGGGCCGGGGCGCCCGTCCCGGCCTGCGCCTGCGCCGCCAACGCGGGCTTGGGGGCCGCCTTGCCGCCCGAGGACAGTACGGTCGTGTCGAAGGCCATGTCGACCACCACGGCGGCGAAGCCGCGGGACACGAAGGTCATGACCTTGGGATCGTTGTTGGCGAGGTTGTCGCACCAGCGCAAGGGGTTGTCGACGCAGCCGCCGTCGTTGCCGGGGACGGTTCCTTCGAAGTTGCCCGTGAACCCGCCGAACAGGTCGACGTCGGATGTTCTTCTTCCCGATGGAGGTGAAGTAGCCGATGCCCTGGTCCCTGGCGACCTTCGACGGTTCGTAAACCTGCGGTGGGAACTGTGTCGAGACGGTGTGGGAGAACAGGTCGACGCCGGCCGGGCGAGGACGCCGACGACGTAGTTGGGGTCGCGGTCACGTCGGCGTCGAGGTCATGGCCGATCTTGGGCCGTTCGGCCGGACTTGTCCGGAGCGGGGTGGCCGTTACTGGAACGCATCGTGGATGTCCTGTTCGCGGGCACCGCTGCTGACCACGAGCAGCGTGTCTCCGGGGTGGCAGCGGTAATCCGGCCCCGGCACCGACGGCTGTCCCTTGTGGACCACCGTCGCGACGACCGTGGCCGGGGGCAAGGTCAGGTCGGACAGCGTTCGCCCGGCCGCCGCCGACGACTCGCCGATGCGGGTTTCGATCAGTTCGACGCCGGCCGCGGCCAGGCGCATCAGGACGATCGTGTCGCTGACCCCGGCTGCTTCCTCGATCAGGGACACCAGCGGAGCGGCGGCGGGGAGGGCGACGTCGACGCCCCAGCGGTCGGTGAAGAGCCAGGCGTTGTCCGGGTCGTTGGTGCGGGCCAGCACCCGGCGGACGGCGAACTGCCGTTTGGCCAGCAGCGCGATGACGAGGTTGTCCTCGTCCTCGCCGGTGGCGGCGACCAGGAGATCGGCGCGCAGCGCCCCGGCGGCCTCGAGCACGGCGGGTTCGCACCCGTCGCCGTGGACCAGCCGGTGCTCGCCGTCGAGCCGGTCCAGGTGGGTCCGGTCCCGGTCGATCACGGTGATCCGGTGGCCGGCGGCGGCGAGCAGGTGGGCGGCCTGCTCGCCGAGGCGGCCGGCGCCGACGACGAGGATGTTCACGTTCCGAGCTCCTTGTCGAGGAAGGAGGACAGCCGGGGCAACGAAGAGGCGGCCACGGCGAAGCCGACGGTGTCGCCGGCTTCGGCGGTGCTCGCGGCGGTGGGCAGGAACGAAGCGCCGCCGCGGGTGACCGCGACGACCCGGATCTCTCCGTCGACCTCGAGCTCCGCGAAGGGGCGCCCGGTGAACCACGCCGGGAGGGGTTCGCGGACGAGCAGGGTTTCGCCGTTGCCGAAGACGGTTTCGGGGTCGAGGTTGCGGTGGGAGAGCAGCTGGTGGATCCGGTGCGTGGTCCAGCGGACGCTGGCGACGGTGGGGATGCCGAGGTCGCGGTAGATGTCGGCGCGGCGCGGGTCGTAGATGCGGGCGACGACCTGGGGGACCCGGTAGTCCTCCTTGGCGATCCGGGCGCCGACGATGTTGGTGTTGTCGCCGGCCGTGACGGCGACGAAGGCGTCGGCGTCGTCGATCCCGGCCTGCCGCAGGACATCCCGGTGGTAGCCGTTGCCGACCACGAAGTCACCCGGGTACCCGGCGGGCAGCAGCTCGCGCGTCGCGGGGTCGCGGTCGAGGACGCACACGGCGTGGCCGTCGGCCGCCAGCTGCTGGGCGAGGGTCGAGCCGACCCGCCCGCAGCCCATGATGATCACCTTCACGTGCGGGCCTCCTTGCGGCGCAGCAGGGCTTTGCGGATTTCGTCGGCGACGAGCACCAGCGAGCCGAGGGCGATGAGCAGACCCCAGTCGACCAGGGACAGGGGCGCGGTGTGGAACAGGTCCTGCAGCGGCGGGAGGTAGCTGATCGCGCACATGAGCGCCAGCGCGACCCCTTGGGCCGCCAGGTAGCGCGGGTTGGACCGGATGCCGATGCGGAGAACACTGAGCCGGTCGCTGCGCACGGCGAACCCGTTGAAGAACTGGCACAGCACGATCCCGGCCTGGGACATCGTGAGCGCCTCGCGGTAGACGGGATTTTCGTGGCCGAACGCGGCGAACGGGATGCCGGCGGTGTGGATGCGCCAGAAGAACGCGCCGGTCACCACGGCGGCCTGGACACAGCCGAGGAACAGGAACCGCCGGACGAGCGCGGCGGAGAACAGCGGCTCCTTCGGGCTGCGGGGTGGTCGCTGCATCATGCCGGGTTCGGGCGGTTCGGTGCCGAGGGCCAACGCCGGAAGCACGTCGGATCCGAGGTCGATGGCCAGCACCTGCACCGCGCTCAGCGGTACCAGCGGGAAGCCGACCGCGGTCGCGACGAGGATCGGAACCAGTTCGCCGAGGTTGTGGCTGAACAGGTAGATCAGGAACTTGCGGATGTTCTGGTACACCGAACGGCCGAGCTCGACGGCGGCGGCGATGGAGGCGAAGGAGTCGTCCAGCAGCACCATCACGGCGGCCTCGCGGGCCACGTCGGTGCCGGACTCGCCCATGGCGACACCGATGTCGGCCCGCTTCAGGGCAGGGGCGTCGTTGGCGCCGTCGCCGGTCACCGCGACGATCTCGCCGCGGTCCTTGAAGGCGGCGACCACGCGCATCTTGTGTTCGGGCTTGACCCGGGCGAACAGCACGTCGGGGTGGTCGCCGAGCAGGGTGCGCAGAGCCGCGTCGCCGACCCCGTCCAGTTCGGTGCCGGTGACCGTGCGCGGAACCGTCCCCGCGGCCAGGATGCCGACCCGGCGGGCGATCGCCTCGGCGGTGAGCGCGTAGTCCCCGGTCACCATGACCACGCGGATCCCGGCCTCGCGGCAGGCGGTGACGGCGGCCACGACTTCCGGGCGCGGCGGGTCGAGCATGCCGGTCAGGCCCAGCAGGGTGAGGCCGTTCTCCGCTTCGTCGTGTCCGGCCGCGGCACCGCGCACCTCCCGGACGGCGACCGCGAGCACCCGCAGCGCCGAGCCGGCCATCTCGTCGTTGGCGGCCAGCACGTCCCGGCGGCCGGCGTCGTCCAGCGGCCGGACGCCGTGCTCGCCGCGGATGTGCGTGCACCGCGCGAGCAGCTCCTGCGGGGCGCCTTTCACGTAGGCCCACGTGCGCCCGTCGCGCGTGTGGAGGGTCGTCATCAGCTTGCGCACGGAGTCGAACGGCAGCTCCCCGTCCCTCGGCGTGGCCCGGCGCTCGGCGTCGACGTCCAATCCGGCTTTCGCGGCCGCCACGAGCAACGCCCCTTCGGTGGTGTCACCGAGTACTCGCCAGCCTTGGCGTCCGCTCGGCGGCACCAGCCGGGCGTCGCAGCAGAGGGCGGCCACGCGCAGCAGTTCCCGGACCGGCCCGGGATCTTCCACCTCGCCGTCGGGTGCGTAGCCGGCTCCCGTGACCCGGTGGACGCGGCCCGCCGCCCACACCTGCTGCACGGTCATCTCGGCCGTGGTCAGCGTGCCGGTCTTGTCGGTGCAGACGACGGTGGTCGAGCCGAGCGTTTCGACCGCCACCAGCTTCTTGATGAGCGCGTGCCGCCCGGCCATCCGCCGCACGCCGACCGCGAGCGCCACCGACAGCGTCGCGGGGAGTCCCTCGGGCACGAGCGCGACCATCACCCCGAGCGCGAACACGAAGGTGGCCACGAGCTCACCACCGGCGGCGAGCCGCGCCGCGAAGAGCAGCACCCCGAGCGCGAACGCCGCCGTGGCCACCCGGCGCGCCATGCTCGCGACCTGCCGCCGAAGGGGGCTGACGTCGGCCGTGGTCTGACTGGTCAGCCGGAAGATCCGGCCGAACTCGGTGGCCTGGCCGGTCGCGGTCACCACGGCCTTGCCGGCGCCGGTCGCGACAGTCGTGCCCATCCAGACCAGATTGCGGGCTTCGAGCCGGGGCACGGCGGCCGGCACGGGATCGGCGGTGCGCCACACCGGGGCGCTCTCCCCGGTCAGCGCCATGTTGTTGACCGTCAGCTCGTGCGCCTCGATCACGCGGCAGTCCGCGGACACCGCGTCCCCGGCGTCGAGCACGACCAGGTCACCGGGCACCAGCTCGGTGGCGGGGACTTCGCGGCGCCGGCCGTCGCGGATCACCCGGGCCCGGTGGGGGACCATCGCCTGCAGTGCCTCCGCGGTCCGTTCGGCCATGTACTCCTGCCCGAACCCGATCACCGCGTTGAGCACCACGACGGCCAGGATCGCGACGGCGAGTTCGAGGTTGCCCGCGTCCGGGGGATTCCCGAGGGCGTAGGCGACGAACGTGATGGCCGAGGCGACGATCAGGACCACCGCGAACAGATCGGTGAACTGCCCCAGGAACCGCCGCACCGGCGACGACCGCCGGGCGTGGACCAGTTCGTTGCGCCCGCGTTCGGCGAGCCGGCGGGCGGCCTCGGGGCCGGACAGGCCGCGCGCCGACGAGCCCAGCGCGCTCACCGCGACGGCGGGCGGCGCGGCCTGTGGTGCGCTGGTCCCGGTATCGGCCACCTCGAGCAAGCCCACCACCCCTTCGACCGCCGGACACGGAACACGCGGTGTCCCACGGTAAGGACGGGGAACCCGGCCGCTCAGAGGCGAAGGTCATCGGCGAAACGACCGGAGGGCCCTTTGCCCCGGCGCCGTGCCGGTGGTCGCTGGTTCCGCAGCTGCTCGAGGAAGTGCGCCTGCCGGACGTCGTGCTCGTGCACACCGCGGCGCCCGTCGGCGGAGTGGTGTCGCTGGGTACGGATCGCCGACGGGCGGCGCTGGAGCTGGGCATCGGCGGGATCCCGGACGCGATGCCGGCCGCAGGGCGCTCGTGGTGTGGTCGGAGATGTTCTCCGACGGCGTCCTGGCGCTCGACCGGGCCGGGGCACTCGGACACGACCGGCCGGACTGCCGGGCGAGCGCCCCGGGAACGGCGGTGACGGGGTGTGGGGAGGGCGCCCGGATCACCACCGCCGTCCCGGAGGAGGGTGCCCGCGCCGGGAGTGTCAGGCGGCTGCGGGCGGGCCCTCACCTTCATGCTCCTCGCCGGCTCCGGTCCGCGCAGGGAGTGAAGTCCCCGCCCCGCAAGCACAAAGTCACCTCGGCGACGTCTCAGCCGGTCCCGCCCTGCACCGCCTGGACCGCGAGCGTTCGCCGGCCTTCCATGTGCTGCGTGCAGGCCCGCGCGCCGGGCTGGGGCAGCAGCACCGGCACGGTGTTGCCGGGTGCGTACACGCGCAGGCCGGTCACCGGTTGCGGACCGCACAGAGCGGGGTCGTAGTTGTCGACGTTCACCTGGTCGACCCAGGCCGACGCTGACTGCCCCGGCTGCAGCACCAGCCGGGGAACCGGGCCGGGGTCGGGGACCGCGGCGTCGCCGACCTGGTGGTGGTCGGCCCCGGCGAAGTACGACACACCCGGGTATCCCGTGATGCCACAGGGAGTTCCGGTGTTGGTGAAGCGGATCGGGACGTAGAAGTGGCCCGCCGCGCCTTCACCGTGCCCGAGGCTGATGTGCAGCGCGGCCGTGATGCACCAAGGGGTTCCCGTGGTGGACGGCGGCGCCGGGACCGACGCCGGCTCGATCGAGGGCGAAGGGGGCGCCGCGGTGTCGGAGGCACTGCCGCACGCGGCGACGGTCGTCAAGAGGATTCCGGCGGCCGCGATCACGCGGCTCGCCTCGGATACGGACATGTCCACCCCTGTTCGTGTCGGGAGCCGGCCCCGGAGGTCAGCGCGCGCCGGCCCGCTGCGCGGCCAGCGGTGCGAGCAGTTCACGCACCTCGGCGGGCGACAGCGCGGCCGCCGGGCGGTGGTGGTGCGCCCGCGGTGCGGGTTCGGCGTGGTCCAGCCCGAGCATCGCCAGCAGGACCGCTTCGTCGGCGCTGCCGTGGGCGTGCCGCTTCACCGTCCGGATGGCGCGGCTTCGTTCGTCGGACATCGGCTCGTCGGGCATCACGGGATCCGTTCAGTCCTCGGGCGGGGCGACGTCGAGCCGGTACCCCGGGACCAGCCGCGGGTGTCCCGGGGTGAACTCGACCCACACCGAGCCGGGGCGCAGGTCGGGGGCGTGGCCGACCACGACCCCGGTCCGGCCGGTGAACCGGCCGCCGTGCGCGCGCACGCACAGCCCGTCGGGGAATCCGCCCGCCCGGGCGTGCCCGTGGTTCCGATCGTGCCGGGTGAGAGTCATCTCGGCCTCCCGTCCGCCGACTGGCGCCGTGCGTTCGCCCGGCACTTCGATGGTCCCGCCCGCCGGGGCCGGCGGTGAGAGGCGGAAGCCAGGACCGTGTGCGCCCTTCTCCCCGTGCCGCCGGGCCCTTGGACCTCAGGTGTCCTCGCGGGTCTTCAGTTCCAGGTAGTGCGCGATGCCGAACCGGCGCCAGACCCGGGCGTGGGCCGGGGAGACCCGCGTGAAGGCTTCGGCTGCATCGATGATCCGGGGATCGGTGACGACGTAGGTGACTCCCTTCGTCCGGAGGCGTCGTGGAGGTGCGGCCGGTGTGTTCGATCGCCGGGGCGTACCAGTGCCGCTGGCCAAGCGCACCGTCACGGGGTTCAGCACGAGCCGGACGCGGTCCCTGGTCGTCCGGTGGGCGTGCGCGGCACGTGAGCGATCCTTTGTGGACATCAGTTCTCCTCCTCACGGGAAAGCCGGTGGTGGTACTTCGGTGGCGCCTGGAGGGGTTCCAGGACGTGCCCCAGCGGGCGCCGCGGTGTCGCGGGCGGCGGGTGGGCGCCGGGCGGCGCCCACCCGACCCGCAGCACGATCTGCGGGTGGCCGCCCGTGGTCCGGGCGAGCGTGGCCCGGTGGAATCCCGGGCCTTTCAAGGGATCGGTGAGCGGGCAGGTCGACAGGCCGAGCGCGGTCGCCGACAACAGGACCGCGCTGGCCGCTTCGCCCGCGCGAAGCCGGTCCTGCCGGTCGTCCGTGGTCGTGGTCAGTACCAGCAGCGCGCCTCCGGTGCCGGGACCGGGGGGCCGGGTGAGCAGGGTGCCCGGCCGGCTCCGGCCGGCGTGCTCGGCGATGGCTTCGAGCACCAGGCGGCGGGCCGCGCCGGTCAGGACCCGCAGCGTGGCGCCTTCACGGGCCGCTGCTCGCGTCAGGGTGTCGAGGTGGTGACGGGCGATCGGCACCGCACTGAGCCCGCGCCGGTCCGTGCGCCGGTGGGGGATGGCGGCCGCCTGCGCGATCGCTTCCGCCGCCGGCCGGGCCGGGTGCGCGGTCACGACGGCCAGGTGGTCGGGATCGTGCGTGTCCGGCAACCGGTGTGCTTCGGCGCGCCAGCCCAGCGCGGCGAAGCCCACACGGAGGTGGTGCAGGGCCGCACCGCAGCCGAGCAGCAGGTCTCGCTCGCCCGGGTCGGGCTCCGGCGGCCGCCGGTCCCGGTCGGCGAACAGGTGCAGGGTGCTGTAGCCGATTCGCCAGCACCACGGCTGGGCGTTGTGGGCGGACGGCGCGCGCAGCGCGAGGGCCACCGCGGTCTCGATCGTGGCGGTGTCCGGGTTGCTCCGGTCCATCGGCAGGTCCTCCGGCCGCTCAGCGGACGAGCACGGTCTTTTCGTGCAAGGAGATGCTCCGCGGCAGCGCGGAGCGCGAGATCCGCCGGCCGCCGCATGCGCACCACGCCGGCACCAGGTCGTCACCGTCGCCGGCGATGGTGCCGACGTACTCGTCCCCTTGCCGGGCGTCGGCCGGGGACACGAAGACGGAGCCGCGCGCGGTGGCGTAGACCTCGGCCACGGGGTGGCCCGCCGAGCAACGGACGCGAAGCAGCAGTTCGCCTTCGCGGTGGCGGCCCGGCGCGGCGACGTCCTGTTCCGCCCGGTGGCGCCGCTCGGCCGGGGACAGCTCGATCTTGCTCACGGGAACACCTCCGGTCCTTCGTTCCGGCACGACCTGCGGAGACCATCGGGCCGCCGGCGCCGCCGCGCCGGACCGGTCGGCGTAGCGCACGAGCACCCCGTCCTTCCGGCTCGATGCTTTCCCACGCGCCCGGGCGGGCCGAAGAGGCGGTGGACGCCGGATGTGAGGACTTTGGTCCTCGAAGAGCCGTGCCCGGAGCACGACCGTCCACAGTGGAGGAGCTGCGGGCTCGGGGTCGCGGCAGCGCCGCTTCAGCGCTGTTCTTCCCCCTGCTTCGCCGCGCATTCGCCGGTCGCGCGGTCGCGCTGCCTGGGCAGCAGGAACTGCCCGCCCGGGAGGAAGCTGCGCGGTTGCGTGCGGCGGGTGTTCCAGTCGAGGGCCGCATCGACCTGGCGCGCCGAAAGCCGGGCACGTGCACCGACCCGGGCCAGCGGCGCGTCGCGCATCTCCGGGCGTGCGCTGGCTTCCCACAGCAGCCCGAACCACCATTCCTCGTCCACCCAAGCGAGCCGGGCCCGGTCGATCAGGGCCGACAGGTGGTCGTCGCTGCAGGCGATCACCACCCGTTGCCCGTGCCGGCCGAGATCGCCGGAGTCGACCATCGAGGAATCGGGCACCAGCGCCATCCGCGCCGCGCCGGCGGGCACCGGCTGCCCGCAGTGGGCGCAGGCCGACTGCCGCGGCGCCCGGCTCGGGCGCCGCTCGGGGGAACGCGACATCGTCTTCTCCGGTTTCTCGCCAAGGACCGGTATTCGTGTCGGAGATGTCTGAGCTGCCGGGACCGGGGCGGTTCGCCACCTGCCGGCCAGGCCGGGCGCCCTCGCCACGGGGACGCCTCGCCGAACCCGTCAACTCTAGGCGTTCGACAGCGTCGTGGCCAGTGCGAACGGACTGAATGCCCTGGTCGGCGCGCTGTGCTCGCCGATGTCCCGGCCGCGGATTTCGAAGCCGTGCGGTGCCGCGAAACCGGCGATCGGTGTTCGTGTCCCGCTCGGTGCGGAATCCTCGGCCGAGACTCCGGACGGGGGTCAGCCGCCGTCGCCGCCCGGCGCGGGGGTGGACCTGAACTGGCCCTGCCAGCTGGCCTGGGCGCCGGAGTCGCCGATGCGGTAGACGTCGTAGAACGCCGCACCCGCGGCCGCGATCGAGAGCACCGAAAGCACCACGGTGACCGCCGTCGAAGCCGGGCCGAGGTAGGTCCGCCGGCCCGTCGCCTCGGTCGTGTCGGCTGCCTGCGCCCGGAGGGTTTCGCGGCGCCGCCACCACACCAAGAGCGCGAGCAAGGCCACCGGGATCGCGACCCACAGCGCGGTGTCGCCGAGTTCGGTGTGCGTCCGCAGCTGCGGCGTCCGGGCGACGCGGCGTTCCAGCCACTCGCCGGCGTCGGTGGTGATCGGGACCAGCACTACGACGAGGACGGACAGGATCGCGTTCGGGCCGGCGAGCTTGGCGCGCGCGGCGGGCCACAGGGCGCTGAGCACCAGCAGCAGCGCGGCCAGAGGAAGCAGGACGACGATCGCGTGGACGAGCAGGACGTGCGCGGGCAGGCCGTTGACGGTGGTCATGGTGTCCTTCGTGGAGGGGGCGGGGCCGGGGCGGGGCCGTCGTCACGGGGCGCGGGCGAGCGCGGCGACCTCGTAGCCGGGCGCGCGGGCGGAGACCCAGCGTTCGACGTCCCCGCCGCGCGCGAACGCGGCCGTGGCGAACACGTCGGCCCACAGCAGGGTGGGGCCCGTGACCGTGACGGCGAGCAGCCCGGCGGGATGGGTGCCGGTGTGCGGGTCGACGATGTGCGCGCCGCGAGCCGCCGTGCCGGACGTGGCGACGCCGCCGGCGCGCAGGTCGAGGATGGCCAGCAACTCCGTCGCGTCGGCCGGGTCCGCCACGCCGACGCGCCAGGGCGGGCCGGCCGAGGGAGTGACCCGGGCGACGATGTCGCCACCCACGTTGAGGTAGTGGGCGAAGCCGCGCAGGCGGCCGAGGTGCGCGGCGGCCTGCTCCGTCGCCCAGCCCTTGACGAGGCCGGACGGGTCGAAGCCGCCGGGCAGCCAGGCATCGAAGTAGCCGTCGGTCCGCTCCCGGGCCTCTTCGCAGAGCTCGACGACTTCGGCGAGCCACGGGTGCCACTGGTCGCGCGGGAGTTCACCGCGGCGCAGCGCGCTCACCTGGCTGTCCGCGCGATACGTGCTGAACAGCTCGTCGGCGGCCCGGAGATGCCCGAACGCGCCGGCCACGGCGGGAGCCACCGCGGGATCGCAGTGGAGGCGCGGGCCGCGCAGGTGCAGGCTGGCCTGGGTGCCCATGACGGCCCGCGTCCAGGAGCGGCGGTGCGTGGTGCTCACCGGTGGGCCTGGTCGAGCGCCGACTGCAGCGACTGCTGGTAGCCCTCGGAGGTGTAGGTGGCGCCGCTGACGGCGTCGATCTGCGCGCTCTGGGCCTGCAGCACCTCCTGGTTCAGCGCCGGCACGGCGTCGGAGTTGATCCGGACGTCGCGGCTGCTTTCCTGCGGGTACTGGACGGCCTGCGCGTCGGTGATCCGGCCGCCCGCGACGGTGATCTGCACCTGGACCGGCCCGTAGCGGGTGTCCGCGGCGTCGCCGGTGAACGTCCCGCCCCCGCTCGTGGTGGCACCGGGCGTGGTGGCACCGGGCGAAGCCGGGGCCGGGGCCGGGGGAGTCGCGGTGTGGGTCGGCTGCGGCCGGCCGAGCGGGCGGCCGGCGGCGACCGGGGCCTGGTCGGTGCTGGTGCGGTAGCTGAACAGCAGCACGACGACCGAGACCGTCGCGGCGACGGCGATGGCGATCCTGCGCATCGGGAAGTCCTTTCCTACCAGGCGAACCGCTCGGCGTGGACGCGGTCGGCGGGGACGCCGGCGCGGCGCGCGGCGTCGAGCACGGCGCCGGTCCAGGCGTCGGGGCCGCAGACGTAGACGTCGTGGTCGGCGATGTCGGGCACGAGGTGGCGCAGCACGACGTCGTCGGGCACCGGGGCGTAGCCGGCGGGCAGCCACGACGCGCGGTCGCGGGAGCGCCGGCCGAGCAGGTAGTGGATCCGCACCCCGCGCCGGGCGGCCAGGTCCTCGAGCTCGCGCCGGAACAGCAGGTCCGCCGGGCGGCCGGCGCGCTGGAACAGCACCGCTTCCCCGGGCCGGTACGGGAGTTCGTCGAGCAGCGCGCGCAGGGGCGTGACCCCGATCCCGGAGGCGAACAGCGCGACCTTCCGTCCTTTTCGGACGGTTCCGGTCAGCCGGCCGTACGGGCCTTCGAACAGCGCCCGCGTGCCCGGCCGCAGCGTGGCGAGCCGGCGGCTGCCGGGTCCGAGGTCCTTCGCCGTGATCCGCAGCCGGTGCCCGTCCGGGGCGGCCGAGAGGGAAAACGGCTTGCCGCGCGTCCAGCCCGGCCCGGACACGAACCGCCAGACGAAGAACTGGCCCGCCGTCACGGGCAGCCGGCCGAGGTCCCGGCCCCGCAGGTACACCGAGACGACTCCGCGGCCCTCGCGCACGACCTGCTCGACGACCAGCCGGTGCCGCAGGTTGAGCCACACCGGCAGCCCGGCGCGGAACACGAGCACCGCACCCGCCGCCGTGGCGTACGCGGTCCACCAGAAGGCCGTGGCCACCGGCGAAGCGGTGAAGTCCGCACCGGTCCACAGCTGGTGCGGCAACGCGAGCCCGGCGCCGAGGTAGGCGTAGAGGTGCAGCAGGTGCCACGACTCGTAGCGCAGCCGCCGCCTCGCCGCGCGCACCGACGTCGCCGCGACCAGGCCCAGCGCGGCGGTCCCGGCGGCCGCCAGGAGCATGCCCGGGTAGGTCGTCACCAGCAGCCAGAGCTCGCCGAGGACGCCGGAGCGGTCGGTCGCCGCGTAGCCGAGGGTGATGAGCACGATGTGGGCGGCGAGCAGGGTGATCGAGGTGAACCCCACCAGCCGGTGCCGGCGGGCCAGGTCGTCCTGCCCGTAGCTGCGCTCCACCCAGGGGATCCGCGCCATGAGCAGCAGCTGCAGCAGCAGGAGGTCGGCCGACAGCAACCCGGTCAGCCGTCCCGTCGAGGTGAAGAAGTCGGTGCCGAGGTCCTGCAGGCCGCGCCCGGACACCCAGAGGGCGACCACGAACAGCACGCTCAGCCAGGCCGTCAGGCCCGCGGCGTCCCGCCACCAGGCGCGGACCGCGGGGGGAGCCACGCGGCGGGTGGCGAAAGCGGTGGACATCGACGGGCTCCTCGGAGTGATCTTCTCGATCCACCCTCCCGGAGCCCGGTTAGCCGTCGACGTGACCAGGGTGAGAAACCGGTAAGAGCTGATCGGCGCCGACGGTGAACCCGACCACAGCGCCACCGCCCGGGCGCGGCTCGGCGAACACCGCCCCACCGTGCGCCAGGGCGATGTCGCGCACGATGGCCAGCCCCAGTCCCGAACCGGGCAGCCCGCGCGCGCCGTCCGCGCGGTGGAAGCGGTCGAACACCCGGACCGCGTCCTCGTCGCCGATGCCGGGGCCGCGGTCCAGCACCTGGACCCGGCCGTCGCGGACGTCGACCTCGATCGGGCCGTCCGGGGCGAACTTCACGGCGTTTTCCAGCAGGTTCGCCACCGCGCGGTCCAGTGCTTTCGCCTGGCCGGTCACCACCGACGCGTCGGAGGTGACCGTGATGGTGCGCCCGGACCGGCGCCGGACGCGGTCGGCGGCACGCTCGACGAGCTCGCCCAGCCCGACCGGCGTCGGCTCGTCGGCCTCGTAGCGGCGGGTGGCCAGTTCGACGAGCTCGTCGACCAGGTGGGTCAGCTCGCGGGTCTCGCCGTCCACGTCGTCGAGCAGGCGGCCTCGGGCCTCGGGCCCGAGCTCGGCGAACCGGCGCAGCACGCTGGCGTTCGTGCGCAGGCTCGTCAGTGGGGTCCGCAGCTCGTGGGCGGCGTCCTGGACCAGGCGTTCCTGGTCGGCGCGGGCGTCGGCGAGGCGGCCGAGCATCCGGTCGAACGACGTCACCAGCCGGCCGACCTCGTCGCGGCCGCCGGTGGGCACGGCGACGTCGTCGAGGCGGCCTTCGCTGACCTGCTCGGTGACGTCGGTGAGCCGGACCAGCCGCCGGGTGATCTGCCGGGCCAGCAGCCAGCCGGCCAGGGCCGCGACGACCAGGACGAGCGCGCTGACGCCGGTGATGCGGGTGGCGAGGCCGCTCAGCACGTTCCGGGACTCGTCGACGTCGATGCCGAGCTGGACGGCGCCGCGCCCGGGGCCCAGGGCCACCGTGATCGCGCGGTAGTCGTCCCGGCCGGAGGTGTAGTTCCAGTAGCGGTGGGGGCCGAGGGTGCCGCCGGCGGCGAGGGCCCGGTCCTCGTCGTCGACGGGCAGGCGGACCGGGCGGCCGCCGATCGGGCGGACCGTCCCGTCCGCGGCGAGGGACTGCGCCACCATCGGCTGGGCTTCGTCGTGGTCGTCGTCGTCCGGGCCGCGGGTCACCGGGCTCGGGGCGAGCACCTGCGTCGCCCCGGCCGCGACCTCCGCCGACGTCGTGAGCAGCGACCGGTCGAGCTCGGCGTTGATCCGCTCCGACGCGGCCTGGTAGCTCAGCACGCCGACGAGGATCGCCGCCGCCGCGCCGACCCCGGCGAACGCGATCGCGAGCTTGCTGCGCAGGTTCATGCCGGCCGCACCGAATAGCCCACGCCGCGCACGGTGTGGATCAGCTCGGTGGCCCCGGCCTGCTCGAGCTTGCGCCGCAGGTAGCCGATGTAGACGGCCAGGTTCTTCGAGTCCGCGCCGAACTCGTAGCCCCAGATGCGCTGGTAGATCGTGGCGCGGTCGAGGACGATCCCGGCATTGCGGACGAGCAGCTCCAACAGGTCGAACTCGGTCTTCGACAGGGTGATTTCGGTGCCCTGCCACCACACGCGCCGTGCCGCCGGGTCGACGGCGAGTTCGCCGAGGCGCAGCGGGCGCCGCGCTTCCGGCTCGGCCGACGTGCGGCGCAGCAGGGCCCGCAGCCGCGCGAGGAGCTCGTCGAGCTCGAACGGCTTGGGCAGGTAGTCGTCGGCGCCGGCGTCCAGCCCGGCCACCCGATCGGGCGTCTCGACCCGGGCGGTCAGCATCAGGATCGGGGTGGGGTCGCCTTCGGCGCGCAGCACGCGGCACACGCCGAGGCCGTCGACGCCGGGCATCATGACGTCGAGGATCAGCACGTCGAAGTCTTCGCGCCGGGCGGTGGCCAGTGCGCTGACCCCGTCGGTGACCTCGGTGACGACGTAGCCCTCGAGGTCGAGGGCCCGCACGAGCGATTCGCGGATGGCGCGGTCGTCGTCGGCGAGCAGGACGTGGTGCGGCATGGCCGCCATCATGCCCGCGCGGCGGGACTACCGCCTGCGCCGGGCGTAGGTCGGGCTGTGGAAGACGCTCGCGGCGATGACGATGCCGAGCACGAAACCGAAGTCGTACCAGTGGCCGTCGTTGTGCACCTCGTAGACGCCGACGTGCTCGTTGAACAACGAGACCAGGAAGGTGATCGGGCAGATGAACCCGTGCCACAGCCCGAGCCAGAAGCCCGGCTCGGCGGTCGTGGCGGCGAAGGTGTTCCCGCCCGGGGCGCAGGCCGTCAGCAGCAGGGCCGAGGCCGTCACGACACCTGCGAGGGAGCCGCGGTGGCGAAGGGACTGTCTCGTCATGGCGATCCCGTTCCGGCGGCGTCAGGTGCCGGGCCGGGGGTGAGCCGCCGCCCCTCGATCCGGTCGACGCTGATCCTCAGGAGCCGGTCCCGCGGCGGCGGAGCCCAGGACCGCAGCCCGGCGCCGAGCTGCGCGACCACCGTTTCGACGTCCGTGGTCAGGGTGGCGACCCCGGTCACGATCACGCTCCAGCCGCTGTGCCCGGCCGCGTCGTAGGCGTCGGCTTCGAAGGTGACCGGCTGCCCGTCGAGCCGGTCGGCCCAGGAGCCGCGGCCCGCCCGCAGCCAGATCACGTCGCCGGCGACGGTGAAGTTGACCGGCCGGATCGCCGGCCGCCCCTCGCGGACGAAACCGAGCCTGCCGAGCGGCACGGAAGCCAGCAGGGCCCGGCAGCTGCCGGGGCCCAACGCGTGCAGTTCCGCTGTGCCCACTGATCGTTCCCCGGTCTCGGACTCCGTGCTGACAAGGAAACTCTCGGCTCGTGCCACGCGAAGGGCTTAGAGGAGGACGTCACCCGCCGGCGGGACGGAAGTCACCGGGCCATCCGGCGGGCCGCGCCCCTGGTCCGCGCCGCCGATCCGACGGCGCGGTCGTCCCGGGTTTCTGCGACGAACCCCGGACGCGGCGTGAGCCGTTCTCGCGTGCGATCCACGGAATCCTCCGCCCGTGCTGCGCGCGGTACTTGAACTTCGCCAGCCGCGTCGCCACGAAGAGCGCCGCGACGGCGATCGCGCCGAGGGTCGCCAGGAGGCGGTTGACATCGATCGCCGGTTCCCAGCGGAGTTTGCCGTCCTTGATGACGTAGGCCCCGACCGGTTTCGCCGACAGCCCGAACCCGCCGCCTTCGCCGGAGCGGCCGTTTTCGTCGCGGCCGTCCCCGCCACCGCCGCCCGTGCCGACGGACGACGCGACGATCACCGTCACCCCGTCGACCTCGTACGGCTCGCCGTAGACCAGCTTGGTCTCCAGCCCGTCCTTCGCCTTCGCGAGCAGTTCGTCGACCTTCATTCGGCGAAGTGTCACCGGCGGCGGGCGCGCGGGGGAGAGCCGATGGTCCCACCCGCCGGTGACCGAGGGCCCCGGTGCCGGTGGCGTTCGCCAGCGGTGGTGGCCCGGGCGCCGCGATTTGCTGGGCGCACCACGCATCAGCGACTCGGAGGCCGTCATGACGCACCGTCCCCCGCTGGCCGAGCTCGGGCTGAACACCGGCAAGAAGGCGCGGCTGCACCGCATCCTGCACCAGCACGGCCTGCGCAACGGCACCGCGTTCTTCCTGCCCTACGACCAGGGCCTGGAGCACGGGCCCCGCGACTTCTTCGCCAACCCGGCCGCAGGCGACCCCAAGTACGTTCTCAAGCTCGCGCTCGAGGGCGGCTTCAACGGGGTCGTGCTCCAGATCGGGCTGGCCGAGAAGTTCTACTGGGACTACGCCGGCGAGGTGCCGCTGGTGCTGAAGCTCAACGGCAAGACCGAGATCCCCTCCGACGCCGAAGCGTTGTCGCCGCTGCACGGCAGCGTCGAGGACGCGGTGCGCCTGGGCGCGGACGCCGTCGGCTACACGCTCTACGTCGGACTCCGGCGCAGGAACAGGACTTCGCGCAGCTGCGCCGGGTCCGGGACGACGCGCACCGCCTCGGCATGCCGCTGATCGTCTGGGCCTACCCCCGCGGTTCGGCCATCGAAGCGAAGGGCGGGCGCGACTCGTTCTACGCCGTCGACTACGCCGCGCGCACGGCGTCCGAGCTCGGCGCCGACGTGGTCAAGGTCAACTTCCCGCACCCGGCGAAGATCGACAACGTCCCCGGGGTCTACGCCCAGGAAATGACCACCCAGCGCGCGATCGACGCGGTCGTGCGGTCGGCCGGGCGCACCCTGCTGCTGGTCTCGGGCGGCGGCAGGGCCGGTGACGACGCGATGCTGGAGAAGGCCCGCGAGTCGATGGAGGCCGGGGCGACCGGGCTGATCTTCGGGCGCAACGTCTGGCAGCGCGACCACGACGAGTCCCTGCGGTTCGTCGCCGCCCTGCAGGACATCCTCGCGAAGTACGCGAGCGCATGAGCACCTTCGAGGTCCGCATCCACGGCCGCGGCGGTCAGGGCGTGGTGACCGCGGCCGAACTGCTGTCGGTGGCCGCCTTCACCGAAGGCCGGCACGCGCAGGCGTTCCCCAGCTTCGGCTCGGAACGCACGGGGGCGCCCGTGGTGGCGTTCTGCCGGATCTCCGACGGCCCGATCCGCACGCGGGAACCGATCGTCGCGCCGGACGCGCTGATCGTCCAGGACGCCACGCTGCTGCACCAGGTGAACGTCTTCGAGGGCTTCGGTCCCGAGGGCTGCCTGCTCATCAATTCCGCGCACGGGTTCGGCGAGCTGGGCCTCGGCGAGTTCGTGAGCGGGTTCCGGCCGGAGCGGCTGCTCGTCGTCCCGGCGACCGAACTCGCCCGCGAGCACCTCGGCCGCCCGGTGCCAAACGCCGCGCTGCTCGGCGGGTTCGCCGCGCTGACCGGCGTCGTCGGGCTCAAGAGCGTGCTGTCGGCGATTTCGGGCCGGTTCCACGGCCCGGCCGCCGAAGGCAACCTCGCCGCGGCGACCGTCGCCTACGAGTTCGTCCGCGCCGAACGGGAGGAGCTGGCCGGTGCTCAGGCAGATTGAAGGGTCCCGCGCGGTCGCCGAAGCGGTCGCGCGCTGCCGTCCGGAGGTCGTCTGCGCGTACCCGATCTCGCCGCAGACCCACATCGTCGAAGGCCTGGCGGAGCTGGTGAAGTCCGGCTCGCTCACGCCGTGCGAGTTCGTCAACGTCGAGTCGGAGTTCGCCGCGATGTCGGTGGCCATCGGCGCCTCGGCCGCCGGAGCGCGGGCCTACACCGCGACCGCCAGCCAGGGCCTGCTCTACATGACCGAGGCGGTCTTCAACGCCTCCGGCCTGGGCCTGCCGATCGTGATGACGGTGGCCAACCGGGCGATCGGTGCGCCGATCAACATCTGGAACGACCAGAGCGACAGCATGGCCCTGCGCGACGCCGGCTGGATCCAGCTCTACGCCGAGACCAACCAGGAAGCCGCCGACCTGCACGTCCAGGCGTTCCGGATCGCCGAAGAGCTGTCCACGCCGGTGATGGTGTGCATGGACGGCTTCGTGCTGACCCACGCCTGGGAACCGGTCGACCTGCCCGGGCAGCCCGAGGTCGACGCGTTCCTGCCGCCCTACGAACCGCGGCAGGTGCTCGACCCCGCCGCGCCGTCGTCGATCGGGGCGATGGTCGGGCCCGAAGCCTTCACCGAGGTGCGCTACCTCGCGCACGCGCGGCTCATGGCGGCGCTCGACGTCGTCCCCGACGTCGCGGACCGCTTCGCCGAGGCGTTCGGCCGCAACTCCGGCGGGCTGACCCGCTCGTACCGCACCGAAGACGCCGACACGATCGTCGTCGCGCTCGGCTCGGTGCTGGGCACGCTCAAGGACACCGTCGACGACTTGCGCGAGGATGGCCTGCGCGTCGGGGTGCTGGGCTTGACGTGCTTCCGGCCGTTCCCCGCCGCCGCCGTGCGCGCGGCGCTCGGTCACGCGCGGCGCGTCGTCGTGCTGGAGCGGGCTTTCGAGCCGGGGGTCGGCGGCATCGCCACGCAGAACGTCGTGATGGCGGCGCCGGCGGCCGAAGTCCACGCGGTGATCGCGGGCCTCGGCGGCCGCGCGATCACGAAGAAGTCCCTCGCCGCGATGCTGCGGGCCGCGGACCGGTTGCCGCCGCTGAGCTTCTTGGATCTCGACCGCTCGCTGATCGACCGGGAGCTGGCTCGGCTCGCGGCGGCGCGCCGGTCGGGGCCGACGGCCGAGAACATCCTCCGCGACCTCGGTGCGGTCGCCTCGCGAATCGGGTGACGCTGTGTCGAAACTTACCGATCCCACCGGCAGTCACGGCGGAAACCCGCACCTCGCGCAGACCGGCCGCGGACCGTTTCCGCCTGCTTTCGGACGGACCGGTAACGCGGCAGCGACGCCGATCAAGTTCTACCAGACGGGCAGCTTCGCGGTCGGCGGCCGGCTGCTCGGCGAAGACCAGCGCAGCGTCCAGTCCGACCGGGAACGGATCAACTCGATCGACTGCGGGCACCGCGCCTGCCAGGGCTGCGGCGAGGCACTGGGCGCGCGGTACGCGCTCGACGCGGCGATGCGCGCGACCGGGGGCCGGATGGTGGCGGTCAACGCGACCGGCTGCCTGGAGGTCTTCTCGACGCCGTACCCCGAGACGTCGTGGCGGATCCCGTGGCTGCACTCGTTGTTCGGCAACGCGCCCGCGGTCGCGACCGGGGTCGCGGCGGCGATGAAGGCCAAGGGCCGCACCGACGTGCGCGTGGTCGGCCAGGGCGGCGACGGCGGCACCGTCGACATCGGCTTCGCCTGCCTGTCCGGGATGTTCGAGCGGAACGACGACGTGCTCTACGTCTGCTACGACAACGAGGCGTACATGAACACCGGCGTCCAGCGGTCCGGGGCGACGCCGATGGCCGCGCGCACGGCGACCACACCCGCGTTCGGGCCGGAGCCCGGCGCGGTGGCCGGGCAGGGCAAGAACGTGCCGATGATCGCGCTGGCGCACGAGATCCCCTACGTGGCCACGGCGACCGTCGCCGACCTGCGCGACCTCGAAGCGAAAGTGACGCGGGCCATGGAGTTCCGCGGCGCGCGCTACCTGCACGTGCTGGTGCCGTGCCCGCTCGGCTGGGGGAGCGCTTCGCACGACACGATCCGGATCGCCCGCCTGGCCGAGGAAACGGGGATCTTCCCGGTGTTCGAAGCGGAAGCCGGCGAGATCGTCGCGACGTCGAAGATCCGCCACCGGGTGCCGGTCGAGGACTACCTGCGCCTGCAGACGCGGTACGCGCACCTGTTCGGCGACCCGCCGCGCACCGAGGTGATCGAGCGGATTCAGGCGCTCGCGGATCGCACCATCCGCCGGTTCGACCTGCTCGGGGAGGCCTGAGATGACGCACGAGAAGCCGTTCGCGATCACCCTCGACGTCGGCTCGAGCCGGGCGAACAAGACCGGCGCGTGGCGCACCGAACGGCCGGTCTACGTCGACCTGCTGCCGCCGTGCAACCAGGCCTGCCCGGCCGGGCAGGACATCCAGAAGTGGCTCTACCACGCGGAATCCGGGGACTACGAGACGGCGTGGCGGGGCATCATGGCCGACAGCCCGCTGCCCGCGATCCTCGGCCGGATCTGCTACCGGCCGTGCGAGAGCGCGTGCAACCGCGGCCAGCTGGACGAAGCCGTCGGGATCAACTCGGTCGAGCGGTTCCTCGGCGACGAAGCGATCAAGCAAGGCTGGACGGTCCCGGTCGCGCCGCCGTCGGGCAAGCGGGTCCTCGTCGTCGGCGCCGGGCCGGCCGGGCTGTCGGCCGCCTACCACCTGGCCCGGCTCGGGCACGCCGTCACGGTGCGGGACGCGGAGGCCGCGCCCGGCGGGATGATGCGCTACGGCATCCCGCGCTACCGGCTGCCGCGGGACGTGATCGACGCCGAGATCGGCCGGATCCGGGACATGGGTGTCGTCTTCGAACAGAACAGCCGCGTGACCGACGTCGTGGCCGCGAAGGCCGGCTTCGACGCGGTGTTCCTCGCCGTCGGCGCCCAGGTCGGCAAGCGGGCCTACATCCCGGCCGGCGACACCGCCCGGGTGCTCGACGCGGTGTCCCTGTTGCACGGCATGGAAAGCGGGGAGAAGCCGCTGCTCGGCCGCCGGGTCGCCGTCTACGGCGGCGGCAACACGGCGATGGACGCCGCGCGCACGGCGATGCGGCTGGGTGCCACCGACCCCGTGGTGGTCTACCGGCGGACCCGGGCGCAGATGCCCGCGCACGAGTCCGAAGTCGCCGAGGCGGTCGAAGAGGGCGTCTCGATGCGATGGCTGTCGACGATCAGCGAGATCGACGGCGAGGGCATCACCGTGCAGAAGATGCGGCTCGACGATTCCGGGTTCCCCCAGCCGACCGGCGAGTTCGAACGGCTCGCGGCGGACAGCGTCGTGCTCGCGCTCGGCCAGGACACCGATCTGTCCCTTGTGGACACCCTGCCGGACGTCGACCACGACGACGGTGTCGTGCGCGTCGGGCCCGGCATGATGACCGGGCATCCCGGGATCTTCGCCGGCGGCGACATGGTGCCCTCGGGCCGGACCGCGACGGTCGCGGTAGGACACGGCGCGAAGGCGGCCCGCGAGATCGACGCCTGGCTGCGCGGCGCCGTCGCCCCGGCACCGCCCGCGCGGCGCGAGGCGACCTTCGACGACCTCAACACCTGGTACTACAGCGACGCCGACCGGACCGTCCGCCCGCACCTCGACCTGTCCCGGCGGGTGTCCACGTTCGACGAGATCAAGGGCGGGCTGGACGCGTCGACGGCCCTGTTCGAAGCGCGCCGCTGCCTGTCCTGCGGCAACTGCTTCGAATGCGACAACTGCTACGGCGTCTGCCCGGACAACGCGGTGCTCAAGCTCGATGCGGGGGAGGGGTACGCGATCGACCTCGACTACTGCAAGGGCTGCGGGATCTGCGTCGCCGAATGCCCGTGCGGCGCCATCGAAATGGTGCCCGAGGAAACCTGAGGAGGAAGCCATGCGGGAAAAGCGGTGGCACGTCGAAGTGCACATCGACGAGAACGACGGCCAGACCCGGGCGACCGCCCGGCTGCACACGGCCGACGACACGCAGCTGACCGGAACCGGGACCGCCCGGCTCAACCCCGTCGACCACGACGTGCCCGAGATCGGCGACGAGCTCGCCGCGTCGCGCGCGCTGAGCGATCTGGCCCACCACCTGCTGGACTCCGCGGCCGGCGACATCGAAGCGCTCACCCGCAAGCCGGTCCGGCTGAACCACTGAGAGGAGCGGACATGCGGATCCTCGTCGTCTTCGAATCGATGTTCGGCGCCACCGAGGAGCTGGCCGAGGCCATCGGCAAGGGGCTGGCCCTGTCCGCGCCCGTCGAGGTGGTCAACGTCGACAAAGCGCCTCGGGACCTGACGGGCGTCGACCTGCTCGTCGTCGGCGGCCCGACGCACGTGCACAGCATGAGCCGCGCGTCGACGCGCAAGGCGGCCGCGGACCAGTCCGCCGGGCCGACCCGCTCGAGAACCGGCGTGCGCGAGTGGCTGGACTCCCTCGAAGCCGTGCCGGCCAAGCTGCCGGCGGCGACCTTCGACACCCGGATCGAGAAGGCGCGCGTGCTCACCGGGGCCGCTTCGCTCGGGGAGGCCAAACGGCTGCGGCGGCGCGGGTGCCTGCTCGTGCTGCCCGCCGAGAGCTTCTTCGTCGGGACGGAGCCCGGAGAGACCGGGCTGAAGCCCGGTGAGGCGGAGCGGGCCGAGGCGTGGGGTGCGGCGCTGGGCCGCGTCGTCTCCTGACGGCCGTGGCGGATCCCCCGACGATCGGCGTGGAGGAGGAGTTCGTGCTGCTGGACCCGCGGACCGGGCTGGCCGTGCCGGCGGCGCCGCGGGTCCTCGACGTGCTCGGCGGCGAACCCGGTGTGGTGCCGGAGTTCCTGCGCTTCCAGGTCGAAACCCTGACGGGGGTCTGCCGGTCGCTCGACGAGGTCCGGACGGACCTGACCCGGCTGCGGCGCCGGGTGAGCGAAGCCGCCGGCCACGCCGGGTGTCTCGCCGTGGCCACCGGCGTGGCGCCCTTCGGCGGAAGCACGCAGGTCACCGCCGACGCGCGGTACGAGCGGCTCGCGGCCCGGTTCCCGGCGCTGGTCGACGGCGCGGGGACCTGCGCCTGCCACGTCCACGTCGGCATCCCGTCGCGGGCGGCGGGGGTCCGGGCGCTGGCCGGGCTGCGGTCGTGGCTCGGCGTGCTCCTGGCGCTGACCGCGAACTCGCCGTACGCAGACGGCCGCGATTCCGGCTGGGCGAGTGCCCGGTACCCGCTCTGGTCCCGCTGGCCGACGGCCCGGCCGCCGGCCGCGTGGCGCGACATCGGCGAGTACGACGCGGCGGTCGCGGAGGCGATCCTGATCGGAGCCGCCCCCGACGCTCGCGGCGTGTACTTCTACGCGCGGCTTTCGCCGCGGCACCCGACGGTGGAGGTGCGGATCGCCGACACGTGCCTCGACGTCGCCGACGCCGTCCTCCTCGCGGGCCTGGTGCGGGCGATCGTCGTCACGGCACTGGAGGGCGAGTTGCCGCCCCAGCCGTCCGACGCGGCGCTCGCGGGTGACCTCCGCACCGCCGCCCGGTGCGGACCGGAAGCTCCCGGGGCCGAACGCCTGCTGGCGTACGTCCGGCCGGCCTTGCAGGCCGCCGGAGAGCTCGACGAGGTGCGACGGGGCTGGTGCGCACTCCGCGGTCCCGGGGCGGCGGCGCGGCCCGGCAGCGGACGTTGTGGACGGCGCCGGCGGAGTTCGCCGCCCGGCTGTCCGTGGTGACCCGGGGTACCGACGACGGGGAGGCAGTGCGGTGAACGCCGCAACGGTGACGGACGCAGCGGCGTTCCACGCGCTGCCGGTGGCCGCCGTGGCCCAGCGGCTCGGCGTCGACCCGCAGCGCGGGCTCAGCAGCGAAGAGGCCGAGCTGCGGTTGACCCGCTTCGGCGCCAACACCGTCAGCGTGCCGGCCGGACCCGGGCCGATCCGGCGGTTCCTGGCCCAGTTGCACAACCCGCTCATCTACGTCCTGCTGCTCGCGGGCGTGGTGACCTGGGTGTTCGGCGGGCACGTCGACGCCGGCGTGATCGGCGGGGTGGTACTGCTGAACGCCGTCGTCGGGTTCGTGCAGGAGTCGCGCGCGCAACGGGCGCTGGAAGCGTTGTCCACCCTGGTGCCGGTGGAAGCGACGGTCGTCCGCGACGGCGTTCCCCGGCGCGTGCCGGCGGCCCGGCTGGTGCCGGGTGACGTCGTCGAGCTGGCCGCGGGCGACCGCGTGCCCGCCGACCTCCGGCTCGCCGGGACCACCTTGACCGAGATCGACGAATCCGCGCTGACCGGCGAGTCGGTTCCGGCGAGGAAGTCCACCGGTCCGGTGCCGGCGGCCACTCCGGTCGCCGACCGCGCGGGCTCGGCCTACTCCGGCACGCTGGTGACCCGCGGCGAGGCCCGCGGCCTGGTCACCGCGACCGGAAGCGCCACGCAGCTGGGCGACATCCAGCGCCTGGTGGCCACCGCCGAAGCCGTCACGACGCCGTTGACGCGCAAGCTGGCCCGGTTTTCCCGCCAGCTGAGCGTGGTCATCGTCGGGGTCTCGGCAGCGGCCTTCGTGCTCGGTGTCGTGCGCGGCACGCCCGCGCCCGAGATGTTCACCGCGGTGGTCGCCCTCGCCGTCGGCGCGATCCCGGAGGGCCTGCCCGCGGCGGTGGCGATCGTCCTGGCGATCGGCGTCGTGCGGATGTCGCGGCGCGGCGCGATCGTGCGGCACCTGCCCGCGGTCGAAACCCTCGGCGGCACGACGGTGATCTGCACCGACAAGACCGGCACGCTCACCCGCAACCGGATGACCGTGACGACGCTCGCGGCGGCGGGCGAGCTGGTTCCCCTGGCCGAAGCGGGAACCGTGCTGCGCGAGTGTCTCGTCGCGGGCGTGCTGTGCAACGACGCGCAGCCGGCCGAAGGCGATCCGACGGAGATCGCGTTGCTCGTCTCGGCACGGGACGCGGGGCTCGACCCGGCCGCGATCCGGGCCGCCGCGCCGCGGACCGGGACCGTGCCGTTCGAGTCCGAAACCCGGATGATGACGACGGTCCACGGCTCGGTCGGCTACCTCAAGGGCGCGGTCGAAGAAGTCGCCGCCCGGTGCGAGACCGAGGTGCTGCCCGGCGGGAACGTCCGCCCGCTCGACCGGGCTGCGCTCGACAGCGTGCACCGAAGGCTGACCGGGCGCGGGCTGCGGGTGCTCGCGTTCGCCCGGTTCACCCCGGGCGAGGCTCCGGTTCTGCTGGGGCTGCAGGCCATGCACGACCCGCCGCGGCCCGAGGCGGTCACGGCGGTCGGGGCCTGCCGGAGCGCGGGTGTCGACGTCAAGATGATCACCGGGGACCACGCCGGCACCGCGCGCGCGGTCGCCGAATCCGTCGGGCTGGCCGCCACGCGCGTCCTCACCGGAACCGAGCTGGCGAAGCTGCCGGCGGCGGAGTTCGACGAAACCGTGGCGGGGACGCAGGTGTTCGCGCGCGTGTCGCCGGGGCAGAAGCTCGAGCTGGTGCGGGCGCTGCAGCGACGGGGACACGTGGTCGCGATGACCGGTGACGGGGTGAACGACGCGCCCGCGTTGCGCCGCGCCGACATCGGCGTGGCGATGGGCTCGGGCGGCACCGACGCGGCTCGTCAGGCCGCGGACATGGTGCTGACCGACGACGACTTCGCGTCGATCGAAGCCGCGGTCCGGGTGGGCCGCGGGGTGTTCGACAACCTGCGCAAGTTCCTCGCCTGGACGCTGCCGGCCAACATCGGCGAGGGCATGGTCGTGCTGGTGGCGATCGTGCTCGGCGCGACGCTGCCGATCGTGCCGGTGCAGATCCTGTGGATCAACATGACCACGGCGGTGTTCCTGGGGCTCACGCTGGCGTTCGAGCCGACGGAGCACGGCGTCATGCGGCGCCCGCCACGGCCACCGAAACGGCCGCTGTTCACCGCGGCGCTGCTGCGCCGGGTCGTGCTCGTCTCGCTCCTGCAGGTCGTCGCCGCGTTCGCGGCCTTCCGCCTGAACCTCGCCGCGGGGGTCGTGGTCGAGGAGGCGCGGACGATCGCGATCAACGTGTTCGTCGGCGTCCAGGCGGCGTACCTGCTCAGCTGCCGCTCCCTCGACCGGCCCGTGCTGCGGGCCTGGCCCGGCCACAGCCGGATGTTCGCGCTGGGCCTCGGGGTGACGGCCGCGCTCCAGCTGGTGCTGACCTACGTGCCGGTCATGAACGCGTGGTTCCACACCGCTGCAGTGGACGCGGTGTCGTGGCTGTGGGTGCTGGGCGCGGCGGTGGTGGCGTTCGCGGTGGTGGAGGCGGACAAGCTGCTCTGGTCGCGGGTCAGCGCAGCCCGGGCAGCCGGGCCAGGGCGGCGCCGGTGAGTGCCGAAGTGGCCACCGCCGTCGCCGTCACCCAGCGACCGCGTTCCAGCCCGGAAGAGCGTCCCCGAGCGCCTCGCCCGACCCGTCGATCCCGGCGACGATCGGGTGTGACGTCGTGGTCATCGGCAGCTCCTCCGGGTGCCGTGGCCCGACGGTAGGCCGCGGCCCGGCGGTGCCGCAGCCGACCCGGAGACCAGCGGGCCGGTCACGGCCGCCGGGCCGGGCTCAGGACGTGCCGGACCGTCGTCACGAGCCACAGCACCACGATCGACCCCACCAGCGCCGCGAGGGTCGTGCCGTCGCCGGTGACGAGCGTGAAGACCGTGAAGAGCACCGCGGCCGTGCCGAGCGGAGCGCCCAGCCACCACGAGTTCCGCCGCCAGGTCTGCGCGCCCGGCACGCAGGAGGCGAGGCCCAGCACGGCCGCGGTGGCGGCCATCGCGCGCGGGTCGTGCACCCACAGCACCGAGCCGTCGGTGAGGTAACCGGTATACAAGGCGACGGTGAGCAGGACCGGGACGGTCGCCGCCGCGTCTCGCCATTCCCGTTGCATCGCAGGCACCTCCTCTGTCTCCACGATGCCGCTCCGTGCCCCGGCCGGGAGCGGCCAAAGGTCCCCGGGTGCGGGGACGAACGACCGCAGCGACCGGGATCGAGTCCGTCCTACCGTCGGTTCGACGCACTGGAACCCCGGAGGGAAACGTCATGAGCGCAACCGGAAACGCGCCGGTCGTGGTGGCCGTCGACGGCTCGGAAAGCGCCGCCGCGGCCGCGCTGTGGGCGGCCGGGGAAGCGGCCCGCCGGCACGCGCCGCTGCTCGTCTTCACCGCCTACGGCTACGAAGACGACGCGTTCGGGGGCAAGGTCTACCCGCCCTCGGACTGGCTCGCGGTCAAGGAAGCCAACGCCGATCAGCTGCTGCGGCAGACGCGGAAGACCCTCGAAGCCGCCGTTCCCGGCCTGGCCGTCGCCACGGAGGCGAGCGACCGCGGTCCGATCCCGGCGCTGCGCGCGGTTTCCGAGCGCGCCAGGCTGCTCGTCACCGGCGAGCCCGTCGGCTCGATCGCGGGCCTGTTCAGCGGCTCGCCCGACGTCGATCTCGCGGCCAAGGCGCACTGCCCGGTGGTCGTCGTGCGCGGGCGCGAGACCGTCGACGGCCCGGTGGTCGTCGGCGCCGACGGCAGCCCGCTCAGCGAGGCCGCGATCGCGTGGGCCTTCGAAGAAGCCTCGATCCGCCACGCCCCGCTCGTCGCCGTGTACACGTGGCACGACGGCGACACCGCCGGCCTGTTCAGTGACGGCAACGTCGCTTTCCAGGGCGAATCCCTGCGCGACTCCGGCAGGCGGCTGCTCGCGCAGCGGCTCGCCGGGTGGCAGGAGAAGTACCCGGACGTCGTCGTCGAGCGCCGGGTCGAGCACGACAGACCACGCGACCGCCTGCTCGGCGCGAGCCACGAGGCCCAGTTGCTCGTCGTGGGCAGCCGTGGCCGCGGCGGGTTCAGCGGCCTTGTGCTCGGCTCGACGAGCCAGGCGCTGCTGCACCACGCGGCCTGCCCGGTGATGGTCGTCCGCGCCGAAAACGCCTGAACCACAAGGGAGTTCCGCCATGACCACGGTATCCGCGGTGATGACCGCCGACCCGATCACCGTCTCCCCGCAGACGCCGTTCAAGGACATCGCCGCCCTGCTGACCGGCAACGGGATCAGCGCGGTCGGCGTCGTCGACAAGACCGGCGCGCTCGTCGGCGTCGTCTCGGAGGCCGACCTGCTGCCCCACCTGTGGGACGACCGGAAGCCCCGCCGCCGCGACCGCCGGCTGGCCCGCAAGGCGACCGCGTGCACGGCAGGCGACCTGATGACGAGCCCCGCCGTGACGATCGACGCCGACGACACGCTCGCCACCGCCGCCACGCGGTTCGCGCGCGCCCGCGTCCGCCGGTTGTTCGTGCTGCGCAACGGAAGGCCGGTGGGCGTGCTGTCCCGCCGCGACCTGATCAGCGTCTTCACCCGCGGCGACGCCGACCTCGAGCGCGAAGTCCGCGACCGGGTCCTGCGAGACCAGCTCAATCTCGGCCCGGACCGGGTCCGCGCGGAGGTGCGCGCCGGAGTGGTGACGGTGGTCGGGCGCGTGGAGCGCCGCAGCGACATCGCCCCGGTGACCCGCCTGATCGCCGAACTGTCCGGAGTGGTCGAGGTGCGCAACCGCCTGGACTACGTCTGGAACGACGTGGCCTGACCGCCCGGTACTTCTACCGGCCGGGTGCGTGGCGGGCGGCGCCCGCCACGCACGTCGGCTGTCCGGACACCAGCCCACCAGGTCACCCGACCGACGACGGTTCGGTCCCGTGCCGGTCGACGGCGTCGAGTGCGTCCGCCGGGAAGGTCAGGGCGCCTGCCGGTCCGGCCCTCAGCACCCAGAAGCCGCGGACCAGCCGGACGCGATCGAACGTGTCCTGTGCATCTGGCGTCTCCCAGGCCGTGAGAGGACGCCCGTCCTGGGTGGCGACCAGCGGACGTCGCGCCGGTGCCGTGCGACGAGGTTTACGACGCCAGCCTCCCTCGAGGTGGCCCTAGACGTGCCAGCCAACCTTGATGACGGATACGCCTCGTGAGAAGGTCACCTGTACGTGAACAGTACTGGCGAGGTCGCTGGTGGTCCCACAGTTGACCGTACCGCTGTTGGCGCCGTTCGCAGGGTAGTGATACCAGAGTCCGTTCAACTGTTTGTCGAAGGAAGCCGCCGGGCCGCCACTCCAGTCGCACCAGACTGTCGTGCGGCCGCCAGGTGCTCCTGACGAGTTGGTTCCGCACTGGGTGATCAGTTGACCGGCCGGGGCTACGCACGTGTTCGGGTTTGTTGCCTGAGGCGAAGCGGTCGCCACGCCGGTCCCGGCCAACGCAGCGGTCGCAGCCAGCACACTCCCGGCAAGCGCCAGTTTTTTGGACATTTTGGGCCCCCTCCTTTGTGTTCGGGTACACGATGTCAATTCGCCGGATACCTGGTTCGGAACGTCGATCAGGACCTCGTGTTCACCTTGGCCCGGGAACGTGGTGACCAGGTCACGGGAAACAGAGGTTGTTCAGGTCGGCTGCGGGAAACCAGCCTGGGACGTTGATCCGGTGGGCATCGGTGCCGATGTCGGTCGCGTGGTCGTAGCCTTGCCAGTAGTCGTCGAAGTTGGTGAACTGGTCGCCCGCCGAAGCCCACCAGATGATGTGGCTGTTGGGATCCGGGTAGGCGGTGATCGCGGTGCCGTTCTTCAATGTGCAGGTCATCGCCGGGCTCGCCTGGGCGGCCCCGGTGGTCGCGGTGAACGCGGTCGCGCTGATCAATGCGATCGTCAGGGCCTTCTTGGGAAACATCGCCGCTCCGTATCGTGCTTGAAAAAATGCTCAGTAGATGTTCAGTGTTTCGATGTAGGTGCTGCGGTCCGGCAGGGTGCCGTGCTCGTTCTTGCCGAAGAACCGGGTGAACGGCCCGCCGTCGAAGTCGGACCAGACGAAGTAGCCGGCGTTGTTCCCGCTGCTCCAGGCGGTTACGAGAGAGAGGCCCGGTTCGGTAACGCCGGCATAGGCGTAGCACGTTTGGTTGAAGTCCCGGTCCTGGAACCTGAAGAAGTCCGGAGCGTTGCACGGCACTTGGTGGATCGTGTCCGCGTTCGCGGCCGGGGCGAAAACGGCTGATACAGCCGCGATGACGGCGGTTGTGACGATGGTCCGGCGAACTTTCGACATGATGCGATCTTCGTGCGTTCATCCTTGACGAGCAAGGGATTCGATCACCGTCGAAAGCCGGCCGATGAATCTCTTTCGCATGCGCCGTGAGGTCGCCCGGCTCGTGGTGATCGCCACGGTGTAGTCGAGCGGGGTGTCGATCGCGGGCGCGTGGGTAACCGCGCAGGGACGTGAAGGAGGTGCGGATGACCGCGGGGACGAGCGAGATCCGAACCCGGCCGACGCCAGTCCGGTGGGCAGCGTGCCGACCGCGGGTGAAGACGAAATCGACGCCGCGTTGGCACTGGCGAACGAGACCGGCGGTGGCTCGGGCACGCGCGCTGGCCGGCGCGGCGACGCTGGACCAGTACGCGGGACCCGGCCCGGTCCATCGCGGCCGGAGCCTGCTCGGCGACCCGGGCGCGACGGACGTGATCGTGCTCGAACCGCGCGGGGTGGTCGTCGCGCTGACGCCGTGGAACGACCCGGGCGCGGTCGCCGGTGGGCTGCTCGGTGACGTGCTGCCTGGTGGCGTCTTGGCGTTGCCCGGATGAGCGAGCGGCAGGAGCGGACCCGCCGGGCCTTGCGGCTGAAGGCGGGTGACGACGTCAAGCAGGGCCTCGCCGCGGCGTTCGGGGCCGCGGACGGCGATCAGCACGACCGGACTCCGGTGGGCTGGTTCGCCCGGGCGATCCGGGTCCCCGGCCGCGAACGGCGGGTGCTCGTCCAGAGCGCGAAGGCCACTTTGGCGGCGACCGGCGCGTGGCTGCTGGCGACGCTGGTGCTGGGGCTGCCCCAGCCGTTCCTCGCTCCGTACGCGGCCATCTTCTTGGTGGAGGCGACCGTGTACCGGTCGCTGCGCGGGTGGCTCCAGCAGGTCGGCTCGGTGGCCACCGGGGTGGTGATCGCCGCGGTGGCCGGGCAGCTGATCCCGTGGCAGGCGGTGGCGCTGGCCGTGGTCGTGTTCACCGGCCTGCTCGCCGGCGACTGGCGGCACTTCGGCAGTTCGGGGATCTGGGTCGGCGTCACCGGCATGCTGCTGGTTTCCTACGGCACGGCCCGCGACCCGGTGCTGATGGGGGACCGTCTCCTGGAGACGGCGCTGGGCGCGGCGATCGGGGTCGCGGTGAACACGCTGATCCTGCCGCCGCTGTACGGCGAACGCCTGGCCGCGGCGGCCGACCGGCTGGCGACCGCGCTCGCGGATCTGCTCGAGTCGCTGTCGGACGTGGTCCGCGTCGACGAGCCGGGTGAGCTCGACAACCTGGTGTCGCAGTGGCAGGACACCCGGAGCCAGGTGCTGGCCGCGGAGGACGCGGTCGGCCTCACCCGGGAGGGACGGCTGCTCAACCTGCGCCGGGCCCGCCCCAAGGCGGGCACCGACCACGAACGTCCACTTCGGACGCTCATCGCGCTGTGGCCCGCGGTGGCCCAGCTGGTCACCGCGGTGCGCACCACCGCGCGCGGGGCCGGCGACCACCCGTTCGAGTACCCCTGGCCGGCCCAGCGCGACTCCCTGGCCGACCTGGTGCACCTGCTGGCCGGGGCGGTGCAGGCGGTGGCGGTGGTCGGGGAGCCCGTCGACCTCGACGACTGCCAGGAGCTGCTGGAGAACCTGGAGAAGCGGCTGGTGACGGCCGACGAGGACGGCGTCCCGGCCCGGCTGGGCCTCGGCTCGATGATCCTGCCCGCGCGGCTGCTGGTGGACAAGCTCGAACAACGCTGAAGGCCGCTGGCGCCGATGGCGCGGGCGGCGTGGGAACCCGCTACTGCGCAGGGAAAAGACGAATCCGCGGAGCGCATCCCCTTACGGCGTCGGCCGGACTGCGCTACGTTCTGGCGCACCGCACAACTCGGGGGAGACCATGCGTCGATCGATCGTAGCCGCTGCTTGTGCCGTACTTCTGTTCGCCGGAACCGGTACCGCCGCCGCGGGAACCGATCCACGTCAGGCCGCACTGGACGCGGCCGTGCAGGCGGGGAACGTGGGGATCATCGCGATCGCGGCGGATCCGGCGGGCCGCTGGCGGGGGCGGGCCGGCGCCGGTGACATCGTCACCGGGGCGAAGCCGGACATCGACGGGCGGTTCCGCATCGGCAGCGTGTCCAAGACGTTCACGGCGACCCTCGTGCTGAAGCTCGCCGAGAAGGGGCGGCTGGGGCTGGACGAGCCGATCTCGGAGTACCTGCCCGGCCTGCTGCCCTACCCGGAGCCGATCACTGTCCGCCAGCTGCTGCAGCACACCAGCGGCCTGCCCCGGGACCTGGCCCCGCAGTACACCTGGACGACCCTGCCGGAGCTGGACACCGAACGCTTCGTGCACTTCGGTGAGGTCGAGGCGATCCACGACAGCACCGTGCAGCCACTGCTGTTCCCGCCGGGCACGGGCTGGTCGTACTCCAACACCGGCTACAACGTGCTGGCTCTGCTGGTCGAGAAGCTCACCGGCCGTCGGTTCGAGCAGGTGCTCGCCGACTGGATCACCGGTCCGCTGCACCTGGCCGACACCTTCCTGCCGAGGGACTTCCCGCTGGTGCCGGACGCGGCCATGCACGGCTACGAGCAGCTCTACCCGGCGCCGCACGGGCTCACCGACGTCACCGCCTACAACCTCAGCCGCTACTTCGGGGCCGGGGACATCATTTCGAGCGCGACCGACCTGAACCGTTTCTTCCACGCACTGCTCGGCGGCGAGCTGCTGCCCGCCGGCCTGCTGGCGCAGATGAAGACCACGGTCCCGTGGCCGGGCACGGACGGGCGGATCGGCTACGGGCTGGGGCTGATGCGTATCTCCCTGGTAGGCCCCTGCGGTCCCGGCGCTCCCGATGTCTGGGGGCACGCCGGGGACGTGCCCGGGTACAACACGTGGAGCATGAGCGACGAGGCCGGCACCCGCCGGATCACGGTCGGGTCCAGCCCGGACGTGACGGCGTCGCAGGACGCGGCCTCGGGGCGGCTCCTGGCGATGGTGACGGAGTTCTGCACGCCGAACCTCCCCGGCGCCCGGGCGAGCGCCGCCGCTATCCGGACGGCGATCCACTGACGGCGCAAAGCCCTGGGCGACGCCGAGCTGACCCAGGGCGCGTCGGAAACGCCACGAAGACTGACCACGGACGCCGTCCGTCAGTTCTGCCGCAGGGTGTACGACTTCAATGCCGGTTCGCCGTGCGCTGACTTCGGGGCGAGCGTCAGCTGCTGGGCGATGACGGCGGCCAAAGCCGCGTAGTTCGTGGCGAACGCCAGCGGGTCGACACCCGGCATGAAGAGCTTGCCGCAGACGGTGCGGTCGATCCGTCCGGGCGCCGCCGGCCCGGGGTGGTCGAGCGCGTCGAGTGCGAGAGCGTAGGCGACGGGGTCGTAGCCGCAGCAGGCGGACAACGGCATCGAGCAGTTCGGCGGAGGCGGTGCTGACGGCCGGACCGGCCGGCGCGCCGGGGGCGAGGTCCGGCGGGTCCCCGGCATCCGCGGCCAGCAGCACTTCGGCGACGGCGGCCGGCGGCAGGTCCAGGCCGAAGCCGAGCGCGGGTTCCCGCGGGTCGGCCCGGACGAACTGCGCGGTCACCGGCAACTCAACCGAGGCGACGACGTAGTGGCCGGCGTGGTACTCGTACAGGCGGTCGCCCAGCGCGAACCGTTTGGTGCCCTGGGCGACGAGTGCCAGCACCTGGCCGTAGGTGGTCGGCACCGGCGGGCTGGGTCGATCGGCGCGGAAGATGCGCACGGCATCGATGTCCGTGCTCAGGTCGGGCCGGGCATGCCGGGCCAGCAAGGCACGCAACTCGTCGAGCGACATGGCGATCATTGAAGCACCGCACAGTCCGGCGGCGCTGACCCCGAAGAGGCCGATCAGCGGCACGCCGGTGAGCGCCGGTTCCGGTGCATGAGCTGTCGGCGCACCGTCTTCGACACTGTCAGTCGACTCGGACGACGTGCTTGCCCCGGACGCCGCCGGCCTCGAGGGCGCGGTGTGCGGCCGCCGTCTCGGCCAGTGTGAAGACCTGGTCGACCGCCGGGCGGAGGTCCCCTTCGGCCACCTGCCGGGCGAGGTCGTCGAACTCCGCCCGCTTCGGGTTGCCGCTGAACGCGCGTACCCGGCTGCGGCCGTGGATCGTGCTCACCGCCAGGTAGCCCAGCGAACTGACCGCCCGGGTCAGGTCGAAGGCGATGGTGACCATGCGGCCGCCGGGAGCCAGCAGGCGGCGGAAGCTCGGCAGGTCGGTGCCCACGGTGTCCAGGACGACGTCGAAGCGGCCCAGTTCGGTGAGCCGGGCGGTCCGGTGGTCCACGGCCGTGGCGGCGCCGAGACCGCGGACGAAGTCGAGGTTGGCGTCGCGCGCCAACGCCGTGACGTCGGCGCCGTACGCGTGTCCGAGTTGGACTGCCGTGTTGCCGACGCCGCCCGCCGCGCCGCGGACGAGGAGCCGTTCGCCGGGGCGCAGCCCGGCCTTGTCGCGCAGCGCGGTCACCGCCGTGGTGGCGACCGGCAGGGCCGCGGCGTGCACCAGGTCCAGCTCGTCGGGCACCGGGCCGAGCCGCTCGACCGGCACCGTGACGTACTCGGCGGCGCTGCCGAAGCCGGCGGTGCGGCCCAGCACGCCCCAGACGCGGTCGCCGACCGTGAACGCCGTCGTCCCGGCGCCGAGCGCAGCCACTTCACCGGTGAAGTCCAGCCCGACGCGCTGAGGGAACTTGCGGCCGGTGAGCAGGCGGAGCTTGCCGGAGCGGGCCGCGAGTTCGCCGCCGTTGACGCTGAACGCGCGCACTCGCACCAGCACCTCACCAGGCTCCGGAGCGGGCCGCGGCACCCGGGCGACGTAGAGGACATCCGGGTCGCCGTAGCGGTCGAAGAGCACTGCTTTCATCGTGCGGTCGGTCATGACGGCGAGCGTAGGGTCGGAAACGGACGAGATCATCCGGATCGGTCGAGGTGAGAGACATTGCCCGTGGCACCTTCTCGGATCCCCGTGCGGGACGACCTGCGAGCGGATGCGCGGCGCAACCGGAAGCGCATCCTGGTCGCCGCCCGCGCGGTCTTCGCCGAGAGCGGGATCGACGCGCCGATGGCGACGGTGGCCCGGCGCGCCGGCGTCGGGGTCGCGACGCTGTACCGGCGGTTCCCGAACCGCGACGCACTGGTGCGGGCGGCGTTCGCGCAGCAGATCGACACCTGCACGCGGGCTTTCGCCGACGCGCTCACCGAACGCGATCCGTGGCTCGGGTTCCGGCGGCTGATCGAGACGGTCTGCGAACTGCAGCGGGAGGAGCGCGGGTTCCCGGCCGCGTTCATCGCGGCCTTCCCCGACGACGCCGTGGCCCACGCACGGCTGCGGAGCCAGGCGGACCGGGAGCTCGCCACGCTGGTGCGCCGGGCGCAGGCGGCGGGCGCGCTGCGGGCCGACTTCCACCCCTCCGACCTCGCGGTCGTCTTCGCGGCGCACGGCGGGCTGGTGACCGCGTTGCCCGCCGACGCCGCGGCGTCCCGGCGGTTGGTCGCGTACCTGCTCGAAGCGTTCCGCGCGGACGCGGCGAACGGGCCGCTGCCCCCACCGTCCTCAACGGACTTCGTGCACGCGGGTCACGCTGTCGTTTCCTCGTCGTACGGATCCGATCCGGCGGGGGATGGGTGATCCGGCTGGTCCCGTCCGCGGGACGCCGTCGCCGAACGGGGTGGGTGAGTGCCTATCATCGGGAGGTGGCGAGTTCCAAGACGTCGGCGCGTGGCGAAACCAAGACGACCGTGAGCCCGGGCGCGGTCCGGGACGCGGCGCTGACCCTGTTCGCCGAACGGGGCTACCACGGCACGGCGCTGAGCCAGATCGCCGACGCGCTGGGCATCCGCACGCCGAGCCTGTACAACCACATGAAGGCCAAGCAGGACCTGCTGCGCGACATCATCCTGGAAACCAGCCAGCAGGTGTGGGCGGAGCACGAACAGGCGGTGCACGGGGTCGGTGACGTCGTCGAACGCCTGCGCCGGACAGCGCGCGTCTACGCGCTGCGGCACGCCACCCACCGGCGCGAGGCGCTGATCGTCAACCGGGACGTCGACAGCCTGGACGAGCCCGTGCGCTCGGAAGTGCTCGAACTGCGGCGACGTCATGCCCACGCCATCCGGGACCTGGTCGAAGAGGGCGTCTCCGCGGGCCGGTTCACGGAGGAGGAGCCCACCTTGGCCGCCTTCGGCATCCTCGAGATGTGCGTGAGCATCGCCCGCTGGTTCCGCGAGGACGGGCCGCAGTCCGCCGAAGCGGTCGCCGAGACCTACAGCCGCTACGCGCTCCGCATCGCCGGCCTGAACTGACCGGGCGTCACGGCTGACCCTTGTGCGCGCTTGAAGTGGGCGCTACCCTCACAAAACTAACGAGCATTAGTTAGTAACGTCAGGAGTGCTCATGCTCAAAGTCGAGCTGATCCGTCCCGTACCGCAGCTGCTCGCCGAGCAGGCCGAGCGGTTCGGGGACAAGATCGCTTTCCGGGACGACCACCGCTCGGTGGGCTACCGGGAGCTCGCCGAACGCACCCGCCGGGTGGCCGGTCACCTCGTCGCCGGCGGCGCCGCCCGGGGTGATCGCGTGCTGATCTACCTGGACAACAGCGCCGACATCGCCGAGGCCTACCTCATGACGACCCGGGCTTCGCTGGTCGGGGTCTGCGTGAACGCCGACGCCGCCCCCGCCGAGATCGAGTACATGTTCCTCGACTCCGGCGCGTCGGTGATCATCACCGACCGGGCCCACGCGGCGCACGCGCGCGAGCTGGCCCGCACCGGGGGAGCGACGGTGCTGGTGGTCCGCCCCGGCCGGGTCGACGACGCGCTGTCCTATGAGGAACTGGCCACCTCCGAGCCCGCCGGGCCGCCGCGGGACGACCTCGGCCTGGACGAGGTCGCCTGGATGCTCTACACGTCCGGCACCACCGGCCGGCCGAAGGGCGTGCTGCTGACCCAGCGCTCGTGCCTGTGGGTTGTGGCGGCCTGCTGGGCGCCGATCGCGGGTCTGTCCGAACAGGACGAAGTGCTGTGCCCGTTGCCGCTGTTCCATTCCTACGCGCTGGTCCTGTGCGTGCTCGGCGTGTTCGCGACGGGCGCGACCGAGCGCATCATGACCAAGTTCTCGCCGGGCCGGGTGTTCGACCTCCTGGCGCGGGAAGAGTTCACGATCCTGCCCGGGGTGCCGACCATGTTCCAGTACCTCGTGCACGCCGCGCGGGAGCGCCCCGTCGACCCCGGCGGCCTGCGGCTGTGCCTTTCGGCCGGGGCGATCCTGCCGGCGGCCCTCAACGCCGAGTTCGAAGCGGTGTTCGGGGTCAAGCTGCTGGAGGGCTACGGCATCACCGAAACCTCGACGATGGTCACCATGAACACCGTCGACGGCGGGCGCGTGCTCGGTTCGTGCGGGCTGCCGATGCCCGGGGTCGGGGTGCGCCTGGTGGATCCGGTGACCGGCGAGGACGTCGGCGTGGACGAAGAGGGCGAGCTGTGGGTGAGCGGGCCGAACGTCATGCGCGGCTACCACAACCGCGCCGACGCGACCGCCGAAGTGCTGCACCACGGCTGGTACCGCACGGGCGACCTCGGGCGGCGTGATCCCAACGGGTTCGTGACCATCAGCGGCCGGACCAAGGAACTGATCATCCGCGGCGGGGAGAACATCTACCCCGCGGAGGTCGAGGCTGTGCTGCTGAAGTCCGAGCAGATCCGCGATGTGGCCGTGGTGGCGCGCGAACACCCCGACTTGGGCGAGGTGCCGGTGGCGTTCGTCGTCGCGGAAGAGCCGGGGAAGCTGGACGTCGGCGCCCTGCTGGACGGCTGTGCCCGCGAGCTCTCCAAGTTCAAGATCCCGGCCGAGGTCGTCGAAATCGAGGCGATTCCCCGCACCGGTTCCGGGAAGATCCAGCGGTTCCTGCTGCAGAAGCGGCTGACGGCGCCCGCCGGGTGAGACGCGGGTGCCGTTGACCCCGGCAGCACGCTGCCCGTAGCATACAAACTAACGTTAATTAGTAAGGTGGTGTCTGTGGAGCTCTCCAACACCTTCACCGTGAACCTGCCCGTCGACGACGCGTGGAAGGTGCTGACCGATTTACCGCGGGTCGCGCCCTGCCTGCCGGGAGCCTCGCTCCAGGGCGTCGAGGACGACGTGTACCGCGGCTCGGTGAAGATCAAGGTCGGCCCGGTCTCGGCGCAGTACCGCGGCACCGCCCGGTTCGCGGAGAAGGACGACAAGGCGTACCGCGCGGTGGTCCGCGCCGAAGGCAAGGACGCGGGCGGGCAGGGCAACGCCGCGGCGACCGTGACGATGAGCCTGGCCGAGCAGGGCTCCGGCACCAAGGTCCACGTCCGCACCCAGCTCGACCTGTCCGGCCGCGTGGCCCAGTTCGGCCGCGGCGTCATCTCCGACGTCACCAACAAGCTGATCGGGCAGTTCGTGCAGCGGCTGGAGGCCGAGTTCGCCCCCGGCGCCGCGGCCACCGGCGGCCCGCCGGTCGCCCGGGCCGCGACCTCGGGTGATGACGTCGAAGCTCTCGACGTCTTCTCCGGCATGGGCGGCCTCATCGCCAAGCGCGCCCTGCCCGTGGTCGGCGGCCTGGTGGCCCTGCTGGCCGGGATCCTGCTGGTCCGCAACCGCGGTGGCCGCCCGGGACCGGCGCCGGCCGGCCCGCCCGTCGTGATCAACCTGTCCTTCCCGGCCCTGGCCGGCCGGGCCAACCCCGAGGAGACCGTCCGATGACCGACGAGCTGATCCGCGAACCCGCCCTCTACATCGGCGGCGACTGGGTCGCCGGGCACGGCGAGGACAGCGAGGTCGACAACCCGGCCACCGAAGCGGTCACCGGCGTGGTGACCCAGGGGACGGAGTCCGACGTCGACCAGGCGGTCGAGGCCGCACGCGCCGCGTTCCCGAAGTGGGCCGCGACTTCCGTGCGGGACCGTGCCGCCGCGGTGCGCCGCCTGCACGACGTCATCGCCGAGCGGGCCGACGTCTTCGCCGGCCTCATCACCCGCGAGCAGGGCTCGCCGCCGCCGGTGGCGCGGAAGCTGCACGTGGACGTGCCGCTCGCGGTCATCGCCCGCACCGCCGACGCGCTGGAGGAGTTCCCCTTCCGCCAGAACCGCGACAACTCGGTGATCCTGCGCGAACCGGTGGGGGTGGTCGCCGCGATCACGCCGTGGAACCTCCCGCTGCACCAGGTGGTCGTCAAGGTCGTGCCGGCGATCGCGGCCGGCTGCACGGTCGTGCTCAAGCCCGCCGCCCTGACCCCGCTCGCGGCTTTCGAGCTGGCGCGCGCCTTCCAGGCCGCCGGCTTCCCGCCCGGCGTGCTCAACCTCGTCACCGGCGGCGGCCGGGTGGTCGGGGACCTGCTGTCCCGCCATCCCGGCGTCGACCACGTGTCCTTCACCGGTTCCACCCCCGTGGGCCGGCAGGTCGCCGCGGCCGCGGCCGAGACCGTCAAGGGCGTCACCCTCGAACTCGGCGGGAAGTCCGCGAGCGTCGTGCTGTCGGACGTGTCCGACGAACTGCTGGCGAAGGCGGTCAAGGTGACCGTCGCGAACTGCTTCCTCAACGGCGGGCAGACCTGCACCGCGCTGTCCCGGCTCATCGTCCCGGCCGCCCGGCTGGCGCAGGTGGAGGAGCTGGCCGCCGCGGCGGCGGCGAAGTACGTCCCCGGACAGCGGCTCGGCCCGCTGATCTCCGCAGGACAGCGCAAGGAAGTCCGGAGCTTCCTCGAGCCGCAGGGTGCCAAGCTCGTCACCGAAAACCTCCCGCTGCCCGACCAGGGGTACTTCGTCACCCCGGCGGTGTTCAGCGAGGTCGACCCGGCGTCAAGGCTCGCGCAGGAGGAGATCTTCGGCCCGGTGCTGTCGATCCTGTCGGCCGAGTCCGACGACCACGCGATCGAGCTGGCCAACGACTCGATCTACGGGCTCGGCGGCGCACTGTGGCTCGGGGACACCGACCGCGCGCTCGACTGGGCGGCCCGCATCCGCACCGGCCAGATCGACGTCAACGCGGCGCCGTTCAACCCGCGCGCGCCCTTCGGCGGCTACAAGCAGTCCGGCATCGGCCGGGAAATCGGCGACTTCGGCATCGAAGACGTCCTCGAGATCAAGGCGGTGCAGCTGTGACGGACGGATACCAGGTCGAGGTCGACGCGCTGGTCCTGCGCTCGCCGGAGAAGCCGATGGAGGTCGAACGCATCCGGCTGCGCGACGTCGGGGAGGGCGACATCCGGGTCCGCATCGACGCGACCGGCGTGTGCCACTCCGATCTGTCGCTGGCCCGCGGCGTGCTCGCCCAGCAGTTGCCCGCGGTGCTGGGCCACGAGGCCTGCGGGACCGTGGTCGAAACCGGCTCGGCCGTCACGGATCTGCGCGAGGGCGACCGCGTCATCCTGCTGTGGATCACCCCGTGCGGCCACTGCGTCAGCTGTGCCCGCGACGAGCCGCACCTGTGCGTCAACGGCTCGGCCCGCGGCGCCGAGCCCTACGCGCTGGACTCCGCGGGAGAACCGGTCTACCCGGGACTGACCGTCGGCTCCTTCGCCGAGCAGACCGTCGTCCCGGCCGCGGCCGCGGTCAAGGTTCCCGACGACATCAGCACCGCGGACGCGGCGCTGCTGGGCTGCGCGATCACCACCGGCGTCGGCGCGGTCACCAAGACCGCCGCGGTCACGCCCGGCGCGTCGGTGCTGGTCGTCGGCCTCGGCGGCGTCGGCCTGGCCGCGGTCCAGGGCGCCCGGCTCGCCGGCGCGACGAACATCATCGCCGTCGACCGCAACCCCGACAAGGCAAGCTTGGCCGCCCAGCTCGGCGCACACCACTTCGTGCCGGCCGACGACGACACGAAGAAGGCCGTCCGCGCGCTCACCGGCAAGCAGGGCGTCGACTTCGCCTTCGACTGCGTCGGCTCCTCGCGCACGATCCGCGACGCCTGGGGCATGACCCGGCGCGGCGGCACCGCGTGCGTCGTCGGCATCGGCGGCAAGGACGACCAGGTCGGCTTCAGCGCCCTCGAGCTGTTCCACTTCGCGCGCACCCTCGTCGGGTGCGTCGCCGGCTCGCTGAACGCCGAGCAGGACCTGCCGCGCTACTTCGACCACATCCGGGACGGGCGGCTCGACCTGGCGGCCATGGTCACCGGCCACGGCAAACTGTCCGATGTGGAGGCTGCGCTCACGGAGATGGCCGCGGGCAGGGGAATCCGCACCCTCGTCGTGCCGGAGGGCGCCCGATGAAGGTCGGCGCCCTGACCGTCGAACCCGTCTACGACGGCTACGGCCAGGAACCCGCCCGCGAAGTGCTCACCCACCCCGGGGTTTCCGACGCCTGGTCGTGCCACGAGCACCTGCTCGACGAGGCGGGCCGGCTGCGCCTGGAGCTCGGCGGGTTCCTCGTCCGGACCGGCGGCCGCGTCATCCTGGTCGACGCCGGCGTCGGGACGATCGACAACGACAAGTACCACGGCGGGCAGTTCCTGGAGAGCCTGCGCGGCCTCGGCGTCGACCCCTGGGACGTCACCGACGTCGTGTTCACCCACCTGCACTTCGACCACGTCGGGTGGGCCACGAAGAAGGGCCAGGTCGTCTTCCCGGAGGCGACCTACCGCGTCCACCGGGCCGACTGGGCCCACTTCGTGGAGAGCCCGGACGCCGACCCGGGCGCGGTGCGCAAGCTTTCCCCGCTCACCGAGCGGCTGGAGACGTTCGAGCACGACACCACCCTCGCGCCGGGGTTCGACGTCCGCCACCTGCCCGGGCACACCCCGGGAACCGCGGTCTACGTCGTGTCGAGCGAGGGCGAGCGGGCGCTGCTGCTCGGCGACGTCGCGCACGCCCCGGTCGAGTTGACGGATCCGGCGTGGGAAGCGGTGTTCGACCTCGACCCGGTGGCCGCGCGCAAGGTCCGCGCGGACCTCGTCCAAGCCGTCACCGACCGGCCCGACCTCCTCGCCGCCGCGCACTTCCCTCCCGGCCGGCTGATCACCGTGGACGGCGAGCGCCGCTTCACCCCACTCGAAAAGGAATGACCATGGATCTCAAGCTCCGCGGCAAGAACGTCCTCGTCACCGGCGCCGGGCAGGGCCTGGGACGCGCGATCGGAGTCGCCTTCGCCGCGGAAGGCGCCAACGTCGCCTTCCACTACAACTCCTCGGCCGACGGCGCGGAAGAGGGCGCCAAGGAAGCGGCCGCCCTGGGCGTCAAGGCGATCGCCGTGGGCGCCAACTTGCAGGACGGCGAGTCCGTGACGCGGGCCGTGGCCGAGGTCGCCGAGCAGCTGGGCCCGATCGACGTGCTGGTCAACAACGCGGCCGCGACCCAGAGCAAGCCGTTCCTCGAGACCACCGAAGAGGACTGGGCGCCGCAGATCGGGGTCACGGTGGCGGGCACGCTGCGCGTCACCCAGGCCGTGGCCCGGCAGATGGCCGAAAACGGCGGGGGCTCGATCGTCAGCCTGATGGGCGACTCCGGCCGGGTCGGCGAATCACGCTTGCTGGTCACCGCGACCACCCGCTCGACCACCGTCGGCCTCACCAAGTCCCTGGCCAAGGAGCTGGCGCGGCACCAGATCCGGGCGAACGCCGTCTCGATCGCGCTGGTGCGGACCCAGAGCCTCGACGCCCACACGGGCAACGCCGACGAGGCCAAGATGAAGAAGATCCTCTCCGCGTATCCCTTGCGCCGCTTGGGCACGCCGGAAGACATCACCCCGACCGTCCTGCTGCTGGCTTCGCCGCTTTCGTCCTGGACCACGGGACAGATCGTGTCGGTCAACGGCGGGTACACGATGCCATGACGACACCCGAGCAGACCCACCCCGCCGACACCACCGCCGAGCCCGCGGTCGGCCGGACCGTTCGCCGCAAGGAGGACGACCGCCTGCTGACCGGACGCGGCCGGTACGTCTCCGACCTGCAGCTGCCGCGGATGCGGCACATCGCGTTCCTGCGCAGCCCCTACGGCCACGCCCGGATCAAGGAGGTCGACACCTCCGCCGCCGAGGGCGCGGCTTGGGCGGTGTTCAGCGGCGACCACCCCGCCTTCGCCGCGATCGGCCTGCGCGCCCAGTCGGCGCTGCCGTCCTATGTGGAGACCGAACAGCCGATCCTGGCCCGGGAAAAGGTCCGGTTCGCCGGCGAGCCGGTCGCCGTCGTGGTGGGCGACGACCGGTACCAGGCCGAGGACGCACTCGAACTGATCGACGTCGACTACGAACCGTTGCCGGCCACGGTCACCGCCTGGGCGGAGCCGACCGAGCCGCTGCACGCCGACGCGCCGGACAACGTCCTGCTGGAACGCACCTTCGACACCGGTGCGGTGCCGGAAGCCTTGGCGGGGGCGGACATCGTCGTCGAACGCGAGCTGATAACCAACCGGCACGCGGGCAACCCGATGGAATGCCGGGCCGGGGCGGCGGTCTGGGACGGCGAACGCCTGACGTTCTGGTCCGGGACCCAGGTGCCGCACATCGCGCGGAACATGCTCGCCGAGCTCCTCGGCGTCCCCGAGGGCACCATCCGCGTCATCGCGCCCGACGTCGGCGGCGGCTTCGGTGTGAAGGCCGTCCTCTACCCGGAGGACGTCGCCGTGTGCCTGGTCGCCCGGCAGATGCCCGGTGTTCCGGTGAAGTGGGTCGAAGACCGCGCCGAGCACCTGCTCGCCGCGACCCACGCCCGTGACCACCGGTACCTGGTGCGGGCCGGGTTCTCCGCCGACGGCGCCTTGGTCGCCCTCGACGCCGACGTGACCTGCAATGTGGGCGCGTACTCGGTCTACCCCTGGACGGCGGGGATCGAGCCGCTGATGGCCGGCGGGCTCCTGTCCGGGCCGTACCGGTTGCAGCACTACCGCTGCACTGTCCGCGGGGTCGCGACCAACACGGCGCCGTCGGGGCCCTACCGCGGGGTCGCCCGGCCCGCGAGCGTCTTCGCGATGGAATCGCTCCTCGACGACGCCGCGGTCCGGCTGGGACTGTCGAGTTTGGACATCCGGCGGCGCAACCTCGTCACGCCCGAGGAGATCCCGTACCGGATGCCGTCCCGGCTGGTCGACGACTCCGGCTGGTACGGCGAGTGCCTGGAAAAGGCGATCACGACGATCGGGCACGAGGACTTCCTCACCGAACAGCGGCGCCGGCGTGAGGCGGGGGAGAACCCGATCGGCCTCGGGATGGCTTGCTACAACGAGCTCACCGGCCTCGGCCGGGCCGCGTCCGCGGGACCCCGGATGCCGTTCCGCACGGGGCACGACGCGTGCACGGTGCGGGTCGACCCCGACGGCCGGGTGACCGTCCTGTCCGGGGTGACTTCACAGGGCCAGGGCCTGGAGACGACCGTCGCGCAGATCGTCGCGGACGCCGTGGGCGTGCCGTTCGACGACGTCGAGGTGCGCATCGGGGACACCAACGAATCCCTGTGGGGCTTCGGGGCGTTCTCGTCCCGGCAGGCCGTCATCGGCGGTGGCGCCGCCCACCGCGCGGGCCACACGGTCCGCGAGAAGATCCTCAGGCTGGCGAGCGAGCTGTACGAGGTCGGCCCGGATGATCTGGAAGTCGTCGCGGGCGAAATCCGGGTCACGGGTGACCCGAAGCCGCTCGGAACGCTGGCCGAAGTGGCCCGGGTCGCCTACCTGGAGTCCAACCGGCTGCCGAAGGGCATCGAGCCCGGGCTGGAGGCCACGGAGTTCTACGACCCGGTCCGCGGTGCGTTCGCGGCCGGCGCGCAGGCGGCGGTCGTCGAGGTCGACCGGGCGACGGGCGCGCTGCAGATCCTGAAGTGGGTCTGCGTCGAGGACGCCGGGACGGTGATCAACCCGCAGATCGTCGAGGGACAGATCGCCGGTTCCATCGCCCAGGGCCTCGGGGGCGCGCTGTACGAGCACCTGATCTACGACGAGGCCGGGAACCTCTCCACCGGCACGTTGATGGACTACCTCATGCCCACCAGCGCCGAGATCCCGGACCTCGTCATCGACCACGTGTCCCATCCCGCCGACAACCCGCTGGGCGTCCGTGGGGTAGGGGAGGGCGGCACCCTCGGCCCGAACGCCGTGCTGGCCGGGGCCATCGCCGACGCCCTCGGCGTCCGGATCACGCACCTGCCGTTGACCCCCGCCACGGTCTGGGAGGCCCTGCGATGATCACCATCGAGGAACAGGACGGGGTCGGCCTGATCGTTCTCGACCGCCACGAAAAGCGCAACGCGCTCGACGTCGAACATCTCGACGCGCTGCGTGCCGCGGTCGAGAAGCTCGCCGGTACGGCCCGGGCGATCGTCGTGACGGGCACCGGCACCAGTTTCTGCGCCGGCGCCGACCTCCACGGCGTCTACGGCGACGGCTTCCGCAAAGCGCTCTACGCCGCGCTGAGCGCGATCACCGCCGCGCCGGTGCCGGTGATCGCGGCCGTCAACGGCCCCGCCATCGGCGCCGGCACGCAGCTCGCGATCGCCTGCGATCTGCGCGTTGCCGACAGCACCGCGGTCTTCGCGGTCCCGACCGCGCGCAACGGCCTCGCCGTGGACCCCTGGACCGTCCGGCGGCTCGCGCTGCTCTCGGGTGGGGGACCGGCCCGGGCGATGCTGCTGGGCGCCGACCGGCTCGACGCCGAGCGGGCGCACGGATACGGCCTGGCGGACCGGCTCGGGACGCTCGCCGACGCGATGGCGTGGGCCCGCGAAATCGCGGAGTTCGCGCCCTTGTCGCTGCAGTACTCCAAGACCGCGCTGGAGTCGCTGTTCGAGCCGCAGCCGTCGGAGCCGCGGCTGGACGAACTCTTCGATTCCTGCTGGAGCAGTGAGGACTTCGCCGAAAGCCGGCGTGCCCACGCCGAGAAGCGCGCCCCGCGGTTCCGAGGGCGCTGAAAGGTCCGTCATGAAACCCGCACCGTTCGACTACCACCGGGCCACCAGCGTCCGGGACGCCGTGCAGGCCTTGGCCGACGCGGCCGGCGACGGCAAGATCATCGCCGGCGGGCAGAGCCTCGCGCCCGTGCTGGCGCTGCGCATGGCCCGGCCTCAGGTGCTCGTGGACATCAACCGGATTCCCGGGCTGTCCACGATCGTGCCCCTCGACGGTGCCATCCGGATCGGCGCACTGGTCCGCCACGCCCGCCTGGTCGAGCAGACCGGGCACCCGATGCTGGCCGAGGCCGCCCGGTGGATCGGGCACACGGCGATCCGCTCGCGGGGCACCAGCGGCGGCAGCATCGCCCACGCCGACCCCGCCGCCGAGCTGCCGGTGGTCGCCGCGGCGCTGGAAGCCACCATCCACATCGCCGGCCCGCGCGGCACCCGCACGAGCTCCGCGGCGGAGTTCTGCACCGGCGCCCTCGAAACCACCCTCGCCGAGGACGAGATGGTCACGGCCGTCGACATGCCGCTGCCCCAGCGGTGGGGGTTCGCGGAGTTCTCCCGCCGGCACGGCGACTTCGGACTCGTCACGGTCGCCGCCGCCGAGGTCGGCGGGCACTGGCGGATCGCGGTCGGCGGGGTCGGCAGCGTCCCGCTGCGCGTCGAAGAGGCCGAACAGCTGCTCGACGCGGGCGCGCCCGTGGAGCAGGTGGCCGCGGCGGCCGCGGCCGCCACGTCACCGAGCTCCGACATCCACGCCTCGGCCGATTACCGGCGTGCGATGACCGCAGAGTTCGTCCGCCGTGCCCTCGTCCAGGAGAAGGAGCGTGTCGCAGCATGAAGGTCGAATTCACCGTCAACGGCGATCGCCACGACGTCGACGTCGAACCGCGGCGCACCCTGGCCGACGCTCTTCGCGAGGACCTCGGGCTCACCGGCACCCACGTCGGCTGTGAGCACGGAGTCTGCGGCGCGTGCACGGTCCTGGTCGACGGCGAGCCGGTGCGCGCGTGCCTCATGTTCGCCGTCCAGGCGGAAGGCTCGTCGGTCACCACGATCGAGGGCATGGCCGGGCCGGACGGCACCCTGCACCCGCTGCAGGAAGCCTTCTCGGCCCACCACGGGCTTCAGTGCGGCTTCTGCACCCCGGGCATGTTGATGTCCGCGCTCGACCTGCTCAACCGCGAGGAGCGGCCGTGCCGGGCGCGGATCCGCGAAGAGCTGTCGGGCAACATCTGCCGCTGCACCGGCTACGCGGGCATCGTCGACGCCGTCGAAGCCGCGGCGAACGAGCTGGCCACCGGTCCGGAGCCGGCGTGACCCGCGTCGTGCTGCGGCTGCGCGACCGGCCCGCCGCCGAGCTGCGGCGGACCTGCGAACTACTCGACGAAGCGGGCTGCGACACGATCTACCTCGAAGAGGACTTCACGTCCTGCGCCGCCGTGGCCGTCCTGACCAGGCGGGTCCGTATCTGCTGCCTGACCACCTCCCGCGACGCGGCGCTCGTGGCGGACGCCGCCGAAACCCTCGACTACCTCAGCGATGGCCGGTTCGTCCTCGGCGTGGGCCCGTTTTCGCCCGACGACGGCCCTTACAGTGGCCTGGTCGCGGCCGAAAGGGTGATCGAAGAGGTGCGTGCCCGGGTGCCGGGGCTTCGGGTGCTCGTGGCCGACGCCGACGACGTCGTGACACCGTTGACGAACCGGCTTCGGACCGTGGACGAGGCGTCTGCCTGGCTCGCCGCGGTGAAGCCGTGACCGACCTGCGCCCGGTCGTGAGCGAGAGCGTGGTGCTCGACGTCGCCTTGACCCTCTTCGCCGAGCGCGGGTTCCACGGCACCGCGCTGAGCCAGATCGCCGGTCGCCTCGGCATCCGCACCCCGAGCCTGTACAACCACATGCGGTCCAAACAGGACCTGCTGCGCGCGATCGTGGACGAAACCACGGCGACCGTGCTCGAGGAGTTCCACCACGCGACCGCCGACGGCGGCTGGGAGACGCGGCTGCGCGAGGCCACCCGGGTCTACGCGTACCGGCACGCGACCCACCGCCGTGAGGCCCTGGTGGTCAATCGCGACACGGATTCGCTCGACGAGCCGCACCGCGGTCGCCTGCAGAGCCGGCGCCGCGAGCACGAGCACGCTTTCCGCGCGATCATCGCCTCAGGGGCCGCGGCGGGAGTCTTCCGGGTCGATTCGCCGGCGCTGGCCTCGTTCGCGATCCGGGAGATGTGCGTGAGCATCGCCCGATGGTTCCGCGACGACGGGGAGCTGTCCGCGGCCGACATCGCGGAACAGTACGGCGGTTACGCTCTGAGCATCGCGGGCGCGGAGATGTCCTGACGAGCCGGTCCGAAAGCGGCCAGCTCACCCCGCAACCGAGCCATCCTGACACGTAGTGCAAACGGGATCAATGCAACGCAATCCAGCGCTTTGATGGCGCCGTCGATCCACAACACCCAGCCGTGGCTGTTCCGCTGCACGGCCTCGGAGGTCGAGGTGCACGGCGACTTCCGGCGGGCCCTTCCGGTCACGGACAGCTGAAATCGCGAGTTGGCCTTGTCCTGCGGCGCCGCGCTGTTCAACCTTCGAGCGGCCATTTACGCTTAAGGGTTCCTGCCCGTCAGCACTGTGCGGCCTCGCGTCGAGCACCCGTCGTTGTTCGCGGTCGGTCCCCACCACGGCGCCTCGGCCGACAATAGCTCGCCTGGCCGGCGCGATCCCCCGGCGCCGGAGCCTCCGTGGCGCGCCGACCGCGTGTGCCATCCCGGGTTCGCTGATCGCCGCGTTGCGCCACGCGGCGGCTGTCGGACCCGCAGTTCCGGGCCGAGCGGAGACTGTGGGACGGCGGTGGCCGGAGACGGGACGGGTCCCGGGAGGCGGCGAGTTCCGGCGTCCGGCTGCCCTGAACCGCGCCGGCCGGGCCGTGCCGCCTCTGATGCTCGTCGCGTCGTTCGACGATGGACTGGTTCCGTGGTTGCACGCCGGGCAGGCCATGCAGCGGGTGCTGCTCACCGCGACGCTCGCCGGGCTGGACGCCGGATTCTGGTCTGCGGCGGTGGAGGTGCCAAGCGTGCGGCGCGAGCTACGCGAGCTCGCGGGTGGCGCGGTGTGGCCGCAAGCGCTTCTTGCGATCGGCCGAGGGCGCGCCGCAAAGCCGTCCCCTCGCCGTGACCTCGACGAGGTGCTGATCGAGTGGAGTGGGGGCGCCGTGCGGTGCTTTCGCACCGGACGGCGCCCCAGGTGCCCGTCAGGCGGAGGTGGCGCAGCCGCCGATGTCGTTGCTCCAGGTCGGCTGCACGGCGAACCGGCCGGCTGAGGTGGACAGTGCGGTCAGGCCCTGCCAGGCGCACAGGTCGCCGTTTTCCTCGCCGCTGGAGTCGAGCCAGCCGTTGCCGGCCTGCGGGTCGGTTTCGGCTTCGGCGTATTCGTGGCCGCCGACGATGCTGAACCCGTCGAGGGAGTTCTGCACGGAGTTGGCGCCGCACCCGGAGCCGGCGTCGAGGACGTAGGGCATGTTGGTGTAGGCGACGTTGCCGTTCCAGTCGTGCCAGGCACAGAAGCCGGCGTTCGGGAAGTTGTCCGGGCTGGTGCCGGACGGGCTCACCACGAACACGTCCGCGTTCACGCCGGACACCCCGAAGTGGCCGGCGCCCCGGTTGGCCTCGGCCGAGATCTGCGACGCGGTCGAACTGGCCGGAGCGGCTGAACCGTTGTCGACCCAGGTGCCGCCGAGGACCGGGTTGCCGCTGGAGGCGTTGCCGCTGTTGTCGGTGTACTGGTCCATCACGTTCGACCACCGCTCGGAGCCGTTGCCGAGGCCGGCGAAGAAGTTGGTCAGGTAGGACTGGACGCCGTTGGCGTCGCTGTTCCACTGGGAGCCCCAGAAGACCAGGTAGACCTTGGTGTTGTGCTCGACCGGGCCGCCGCCCCAGGCCAGCTGGGACAGCGGCGTCCGGCGAGCCGCCGCGTCCGCGCGGTGCATGACGATCTTGTGCGAGGCGGCCGGCTGGTGCGCTGCGCTCTGGTCGGGGGTTGCGGCGTGGGCGGTGCCGGTCATCGCGGCGGCGAGCCCCAATGCGGTCGCGCAGACCGTCGCGCCCATCCGGCCCCAGCGGTTCTCGGAAACCAATGGCATGACATTCCTCCAGATGTTCGATTCTTGCCGGGCGGTAAAAAAACTCAGGAAACTTCTTCGAAGTGATCGACTGCCGACCGATTTCGACGGAAAATCGGCAGTTCTCCACTTGATGAGCCGCGGCTCTTTTTGATGAGTCTTCGCTGTGGGCCGAGGGGATGGCGTCGGCCCGGACAGGCATGGCGATCCTTCGAACCGTGGGGACGTCGCGGATTACGGTGCGATGCCGATCGCCGGGTCGTGGAAGCGTGAATGGGCAACGAACGTTTGTCGTCGGAGTGTGGCCGGCGCCAGGTGGACGTTCGCAAGAATCCCCGATGGCCGTCCGGGAAACTACCTACCTCCGTATGTAGTTGTGAGTGAATTGCCGTCTGTTAACCAAAACTGTTTCTTGCTCTTGAACTTCGCCAATCGCCGCTGTCGGACATCCGGTCTGCTAGGGCACGAATCGAAGCCCGTGGACGGTGTCCCGGGGAAGGTGGTGATGGGCAGTGAGCCGGTGGTAGCCGACGGCCCGTCGCGTTGGCCGCGTCGACCAACCAGCTGCCGACCAAACTGGTCGGGGCCGCCACGGTAGGAGACCCGCGGCAACCGGACCGGCTCGAACGCCCATCGGCCGGCAGTCGTGAATCTCGACCCGCGTCGCTCGCGAGGCTGCCCGAACCAGCGATCCCGAGCAGACAGCGTTTCCAGGTCTCACCTGCTCGGCCCGTCGACAACGGCGTTGTCCTGTTCCGACCGGCGAGACTCCTCGGGTGCGACCTGGATGACTTTCAGCGAGCTCCGGCGCTCGGCGGGTTGGCGAGGAAACCCAGTACAGCCCACATGACTTCGGCGGTCTGCTCGTCGTGCGGGTTGTGGCTGGCGTGTTCGACGAGCTGCAGCCGGGCGCGGGGGATCTTCGTGGCTAGTTCGTACTGGGCCCCGGGAGGAACAGCACGTCATCGCGTCCGGCCAGGACCAGGGTCGGGACGTCGAGCTCGTGGGGCCGGTCCAGCACCGACCAGCCGTCGAGCGTGAAGTCCGCTTCGGTTACCAGGACATCCGCAACCGGCCGCTGGTCGAGCGCACGGTGACGACGACGTGTGTGTCCAATGAGGTCGGTGGCGATTATGTGTCGACGTCGAACTTCGTCGGGGTCGACTTGGCCGACCTGCTCGCCGAGGCGGGGGTGAAACCCGGTGCCGAGCAGTTGTTCTGCACCAGCGTCGACGGGTGGACCTCGGGTACCCCGGTCGCGGCGGCGCAGGACCGCGCCCGTGGGGCGATGCTGGCGATCGGGATGAACGGCGAGCCGTTGCCGCTGGAGCACGGGTTTCCGGCCCGGCTGGTCACGCCCGGGTTGTACGGGTACGTGTCGGCGACGAAGTGGGTCGTGGACATCGAAGTGACGACGTGGGCGGCGCGGCAGGCCTACTGGCTCAAGCGCAGCTGGGCCCGCGAGGCGCCGATCAAGACCGAGTCGCGGGGGTCGCGTGGGCCCAGCACACCGGGATCGAGCAGGTGGAGGTCCGCGTCGACCAAGGGCCGTGGCAGGAGACCACGCTGTCACACGAGGTCAACCTCAACACCTGGCGGATGTGGGTCGACCAGGTGTTCTGCCGCGCCACCGACAAGTCGGCTACACGCAGACCGACCAGCGCGCGGGCACCGTCACCGATAGCGCGACCGGCTGGCACAACGTCACCTTCACCGCCGCCTGGAAGTTTTTCCCGATTCACCAATCCGGTTCCCGCCGGGCCCCGAACCACTGGCAACAAGAGGTTCTCGCCGAATCGGCAGCCTCAGCCGCGTAACCAATTGGAGTGAATTCTCGTGCGTAACCTTCGTATTGCCGGTATTGGTCTGACCGCGGCCGCCGCGCTCACCCTGACCGCCTGCGGCAGCAGCTCCACCGGGTCGTCGAGCAGCTCCAGCGCCGCGGCCCCCTCTTCGTCGATGGCCGCGCCGCCGTCGAGCATGGCTTCCGGTTCAGCGGACGGCGTGACCACCAACGCCGACGTCTTCGGGCCGGCCTGTTCGCAGCTGCCGCAGGGGTCCGCGCCGGGCTCGCTCGACTCGATGGGCCCGCAGCCGGTCGCCTCGGCCGCCTCGACGAACCCGTTGCTCACCAAGCTGGTTGCGGCCGTCAAGGCCACCAACCTGGTCGACACCCTCAACAGCCAGCAGGCCATCACGGTGTTCGCGCCGGCCGACCCGGCGTTCGAAGCCCTCGGTGACGCGAAGTTCAAGGAACTGGCGGGCAAGCCGGCCGAGCTGGCGCCGATCCTGCAGTACCACGTCGTCGGAAAGCGTTACGACGCCAAGGGTCTCGCCACCGCGGGCTCGCTGGAGTCGCTGAACACCGCCGGTGGCCCGCTGAAGATCGAGGGCTCGGGCGAGAACATGACGGTCAACGGTGCGAAGATCCTGTGCGGCAACATTCCCACGAAGAACGCCACGGTCTTCGTGATCGACAAGGTGCTGACCCCGGGCACCAACAAGTAACCCCGGCTCGGCCGCCGACGGGCGGCCATCCCCGGACGGCCACCGCGGACTCCGCAAACTTCCTGGAGTCCGGGTGGCCGTTCGTCGCTGTCCGATCCGGACAGCGCGCAGTCTGGCGGCGGGTAGCAGGAGATCCGCCGCCGGGGACGCCGAAGCGGCGGCGTCCGCCGGTCGTCGCCACCGCCGGATCACTCCAGGGCCGTGGCGGCGACCGGCCCCTCGGCGCGCGGAGACCCGGAAGACGATCCAGGGTGACCCTGGTTTCGGTCTGGCCCTGGCCGCGAGCAGCCCAGCCTCCCGGAGGGCCTCGGCAACCGGAGTCGGTGGCCGGTCGGGGGACCGGCCACCGGAGGACGCCGGAAGGGCGGCGTCCTGGCCCGGCCGGGGACGGCATGCCGTCTCCGGCGGAGTGGTGGGTGCGGGCGGGGACCCCGCACCCACCACCGGGTCAGTGGGGCAGGGGAAGTCGTTGCCGGAGGCTCGGCGAGACGAGCCGAGCCGGCTCACTCGACGGTGCGGGCGAGGATGCCGAGGGTCGCCCGCAGCGCGGCTTCGGGGATGATCGGGAAGTCGATCTTGTCCCGGTAGCGGGGCTCGATTTCGCTCCAGTCGTAGTAGGACGTCACGCGGGTCCCGGAGCCGTCCGGCTCGAGCCGGTAGCCGTAGAGGTGGCGGATGGGCGGCTGGATGGTGCCGGAGATCGTCCACTCCAGCAGGGTGTCCTGCTCGTACTTCGTGATGACGACGGTGACGTCGTACTTGCCCATCGGCAGGTCGTTGAGGGCTTCGCGGTCCATGTGGACGGTGAACTCGTCACCCACCCGGTCGACCGGCTCGCCGTCGGCGGACTGCAGCATGCCGGAGCTGTCGATGGCCACGTGCCCACGCGGGTCGCACAGCAGAGCGAAGACCTTCGCGGGCGGGGCCGCGATCCGGCGGCTCACCTCGAACCGTTGCATCGTCATGGTGCGAGCCTGCCACTGATCGGCCAGGCCGAGCAGGCGCCATACCGGAGGCTCGATCTCGAGGTATGACGACTAAGAGCACTTCAGCCCGTTCGGCCGGGGGAGCCACGGGCTAAGGTTTCGACTGCCGTCGGCGCCTTCTGTTCCCATCCATGCGGCGACCGGCGCCGAATCCCGCCGGTGGAGCTACGACGAGGTGGTGGTGCTGATGCTCGGGACGCGGAAAGACGACAGTGAAACGGCGTCGTCGCTGGCGGCCAGCTTGCTGGGTGAGCTCGACGAACTGACCGACGCCCTGGTGGTCGCGATCGGGGACCAGAACCCGGGCTACCGGGTGATCGACGTGGTGCCCCGCGACGACTTGTGGCAGTCGTGCCACGACAACCTGCGACGCGTGCTTCAGCTCGTCGGACAGGGCGCAGCGGAGGACGACTTCTACGACGCCGCCCGGACGACGGGCCGGCGCCGGGCCGAGCAGCAGTTGCCCCTCGACGACGTCCTGCGCTCGTTCCGGATCGGCGGACGGCTGGTCTGGCAGGCGCTGACCGAGCAGGCCCGGGCCACCGGGCGCCTGCCCGACGACGCGATGCTCGACCTCGCGACCCGCGTCTGGGAGGTCGTGGACGCGACGTCGGCCCAGGTCGCGTTCGCCTACCACACGGCTGAGCGCAGTTTCGTGCGCGCCGACGAGCAGCGGCGCGCGTCGTTGTGGGAGGGCCTGTTGCAGGGGCGGGCGGCCGACGCCGGGTTCGCCTACGAGGCCGGCCGCACGCTGCGGCTGCCGGTTTCGGGCCCGTACGTGGTCGTCGCCGCGGCGGGGCCCGGGGACGCCGAGCCGCTGGGTGCCGCGCTCGAAAAGCTCGGCTCCACTTCGGCGTGGCAGTCGCGGGCCGACGTGCTCGTCGGCCTGGTGTCGCTGCCCCGCCGCGCCGTGCCGGACGTCGTCGCGGCCGTCGGCGCGGTGCTGGCCGTGCCGGCGGGGGTGTCGCTGGTCGTCGACGGCTTGGCCGCGGTGCACACGGCCTACCGCCAGGCCGTCCTCGCGATGCGGACCGTCCCGCCGGGCCGGGTGGACGTGGTGTGCCTGGCCGAACGGCTGCCCGAGGCTCTGCTGCTCAGCTCGCCCGAACTGACGGACTCGCTGCTGCAGGACTGGCTGCGGGGCCTGCTGGACCTGGGGGGCGACGAACGCGGTCCGTTGCTGGAGACGCTGTCGACGTGGGTGCGCACCGGTGGTTCGGCGACCCGGTCGGCGCTGGCTCTGCACTGCCACCGCAACACGGTGCTCAACCGGATCCACCGGATCGAAGGGTTGATCGAACACCGGCTGACCGGCGGCGATCTGCCCCTGGAGCTGGCGTTGGTCGCTCGCGCGCTGCCGTTCCTGCCGCCACCGCGAGTGCCGTGACGACCACCCATTGTGCAAAGTGCCCAACGGCACTAGGCCAAATGTAGGCAGTCAGGTCCTTCATCCGGCGGTGTGATCCGTGCAAAAATCCGGCGGCGGTGCTCAGGGCCGCACTTCTCCGACACCGTAGTTCGAGAGGACTCAGCTGCTGATGGCCCACCACGTCCCCGCCGGGCAGCCACCCGAGCCCGAGTCCCGCGCGTTCGCCCGTCGTCGCTTCCTCGGCTTCGTGCTCGCCGCGCCCACCTTGGCCGTCGCCGCGCAGGTCGGCCTCGCGGAGTTCGCGCCGGGGGAGGCCGACGCCGCGATCCCGACGCTGCCGCAGCCGGAGGACATCTTCGACCTCGGCGACCTGCAGAACCTCGCCGCGCTGCCGACCTCGGGCCTGATCACCGTGCAGGTCGGCGCCGACGGCCGGGCCGCTTTCGCGGTACCGCGCGCGGAGGTCGGTCAGGGCATGACCACCGCCGTGGCGATGATGATCGCCGAAGAGCTCGACCTGCCGCTGGACAAGATCGACGTCACCTTGGCCGACGCCCGGCCCGAGCTGCTGATGAACCAGCTCACCGGCGGCTCCAACTCGATGCGCAGCATCTACACCCCGGTCCGGACGGCGTCGGCGATCGCCCGGCAGCGGCTGCTGGCCGCGGCCGCCGCCCAGTGGGGGGTACCGGCGTCGCAGCTGACGACGTCGGGTGGGTTCGTGCGCGGCTCCGGCGGACGTACGGCGAGCTACGGTTCCCTCGCGAAGGCCGCCGCGTCCGCGACGACGATCAGCGTGGTCGCGACGCTGAAGCCGCGCTCGGAGTTCACGGTGCTGGGGACGCCGCAGAACCGGCTGGACGCCCACGCGGCGGTCACCGGGACCAAGCAGTTCACCCTTGACATCGCCGTGCCGAACGCGCTGCCGACGATGGTCGCCCGGCCGCCCACGATCAACGGGACCCCGCGGACGATCCTCAACGCGGCCGAGGTCAAGGCGATGCCCGGGATCACCGATGTCGCCGCCATTTCCCACGGCGTCGCGGTGCGTGGCCGTACTTTCGGCCAGTGCATCGACGCGATCCGCGCGCTGAAGGTGACCTGGGGCCCGGGCACAGTGGACGGTGAGTCCGATGCGACCGTGCTCGAGAAGCTCAAGGCCGCGCAGCTGCCGATGACCGTGCCCGGCCTGCTCGACCAGTACATCGACGCCGAGTTCACCTTCGCCGCCGCGAGCAACAGCCCGCTGGAGACCGGCGCCGCGATCGCCGACGTCCGGCCGGACCGGGCGGAGATCTGGTCGTGCCTGAAGGTGCCGATCGTGGCGCAGGAGGACATCGCCAAGCAGCTGGGGCTGCCGCAGGACGCGGTGAAGGTGCACGTCACCCAGGGCGGCGGGTCGTTCGGCCGGCACCTGTTCCACGACGCGGCGGCCGAAGCGGCCGAGGCGTCGCAGAAGATGGGCAAGCCGGTCAAACTGATGTGGTCGCGCACCGACGACTTCCGCCAGGGCCGCATCCACCCGATGTGCGTGTCCCGGGTGCGGGCGACCTACCTGCTGGGCAACGTGGTCAGCTTCGAGCAGCGGCACACGAGCGTCGAGACCGAGTTCAGCCACGGCCTCGGCGAGATGTTGACCGCCTTCGCGTCGAGGCTGCCGGTCGGCGGGAACCTGAGCTTCGCCGAGTCGATCTTCCTGCTGAGCCAGTCCTCGCCGTACAACTTCGGGGTCACGACCCAGCTGCTCAACGAGATCCCGCTGAAGTTCAACACCGGCAGCATGCGCAACATCTACTCGCCGAACGTGGTGACCGCCGAAGAGCTGGTCGTCGACCAGCTGGCGAAGAAGTTCGGCAAGGACCCCGTCGCCTTCCGCCGCGAGTTCCTGCGGGACGACCGGTTGCGTGCCGTTCTCGACAAGGCTGTGCAGGCCGGGAACTGGGGCCGCGCGATGCCCGCCGGTACCGCGCAGGGCATCGCGCTGCACTCGGAGTACCGCGGCGCGGTCGCGGTGCTGGTGGAGATCGACTGCCGGCCGGAGACGGTCAACCGGAAGATCCGGGACGCGGTCACCGGCCCGCGCGTGACCAAGGCGCTCGTGGTCGTCGACCCCGGGTTCGCGATCAACCCGCGCGGCCTCGAGGCGCAGATGATCGGCGGGCTCAACGACGGCATCGCGATGTGCCTGACCTCCAGCATCCACGTCAAGGACGGGATCCCGCTGGAAGGCAGCTGGGACAACTACTTCTACACGCGGGAGTGGAACACCCCGCCGGAGACCGACGTGATCGTCATGCCGAACACGTCGGACAGCCCGAGCGGTGCGGGCGAGCTCGCGGTGGCGCCGTCGTTCGCCGCGGTCGCGTGCGCCTACGCCCGCGCGGTCGGCAAGATGCCGACCTCGTTCCCGATCAACCACGGCACGCTGAGCTTCGAGCCGTTGCCGGTGCAGCCGTCCACGCCGCCGTCGCCGACCGACGGCCTCGACTACGCCTACTAGGAGCACGTTGTGCCGCAACACACCCTGAAGGTCAACGGCCAGGTGGTCACGGTCGACGCCGAGGACGACGTCCGGCTGCTGTGGGTCCTGCGCGACCTGCTCGGGATCACCGGCCCGAAGTACGGCTGCGGGCTGGACGTCTGCAAGGCCTGCACCTGCCACATCAACGGCAAGGCGTTCAACCCGTGTTCGGTGCGCGTCGCCGACATCAAGGACTCCGACGAGATCACCACGATCGAGGGGCTGCCCGCCACCGTCGGCAAGGACCTGCACCCGATGCAGGAAGCCTGGCTCCAGCTCGACGTCGCCCAGTGCGGCTACTGCCAGCCGGGGCAGATCATGGCCGCCGTGGCGAAGGTCCGGCAAGCGCGGGCCGCGGGCCGGGAGATCTCCGACGCCGACCTCGACGAGATCCGCAACATCTGCCGCTGTGGCACCTACGCGCGGATCCGCGAGGCGATCAAGGCCGGCGCCGAGCACATGTGACCGTGGGCTGTCCCTGATGGACAGTCGCCGGGTTGGGATTCGGGCGATCCGCAGGGCCTGGCACACCTGATCACGCACCGGCCCGGGAGTCCGGTTCCCCGCGGCATCCGTCGGCCACACGGGCGCCGCTTTCGCCCTCGACGACCGCTACAGTAGGGATACCCACCGAGCGGTGGTTCGGGGTGAGCGAGGAACGGGGCCGTGATGCACGAATGGTTCGCGGTGCGGTGTGTCTTCCAGTGGAACGAACCCGACCGCCGCCCGTACGAGGAACGGCTCACGGTGTGGCGGGCGGCGGACATGGAGGGCGCGCTCACCGCCGCCGAGGCGGAAGCCCGCGAGTACGCGGAGGCGATGGGGGCCACCTATCTCGGACTGGCCCAGGGGTACGAGACCGGGCTGGTGGAGCTCGCCTCGGGGAGCGAGGTGTTTTCGCTGCTCCGTGACAGCCCGTTGTCTCCGGAGGAATACCTGGACCGCCACTTCGACACAGGCTCCGAGCACCAGGAGACCACCTGACCTGAGGCTGCCGGGTGTGCCGCCGGTCCACTGTGCACGCTGAACGCACGCTCGTCGGCATGAGCGTGCGTACGGCTTTCCCGGCGAGGATCGCCTGGCACGAGGGCACCGATACGGTGTACGCGGCCTGCAGCGCGAGAAGAAGGGTGGCCATGGCAGAGGTCCGGCTCGATCCGATGACCAGCGAGGAATACGCGGCATACCACCGAGACGCGGTGCCGGCCTATGCCGAGGCTCATGTTTCGGCGAAGAGCTGGCCGGCCGATGGGGCGCGACAGCGCGCCGTCGACGAGTACGCCGAGCTCTTGCCCGAGGGCGTGGCCACACCCGGCCATCACCTCTACATCGCGCGGCATGGCGACCAGGAGATCGGCATGATCTGGTTCGCCGAACGTCCCCACGGCGCCGACCGGGTCGCCTACCTCTACGACATCAAGGTCGAGACAGACCTGCGTGGCCAGGGGCATGGTGAAGCGCTCATGCGGGCGATGGAGGAAGAGGTCCGCTCCGTCGGTCTGAAAACCGTGCTGCTCCAGGTGTTCGGCAACAACTCGGTCGCCCGATCGCTTTACCGGAAGCTCGGCTACATCGAGACCAACGTCGTCATGGCCAAGGTTCTCGACCAGCAACAATAGGCACGCCGCTACGATGATCCCGCTAGCCTGTTGCCATGGTGTCGAAGGCGTGGGCCGTTCAGGTCGTGGAGCGACATCTGGCCGAGTGGCCGACGCAGGGTCACCCGGGAATGGTGGTCATGGATGTCAGTCCACACCGGCTTGGCTGGCTGATCTTCAGCCAAAGCGAGCGCTATGTGCGCACCCGCGAGTTCATGGACATGGTGGTGGGCCACGGGCCTTTCCTGGTCGATGGGGTGGACGGCAGCCTGCACACGGTGCATGCGACCGCTGATCGAGAAGGCGGTGAGTGGATCGAGGACTACCTCGAGCAGGTTCGCGGCCTCGAACGCGATGACCCCCTGCGGTCTCGGATCACTGAGCTGCTCTGTTCCGGTCGGCGCCTTGACGCACTCCGGCTTGTGCGCGCGTCCGCACCCAATCTCGGAGCGCAGGGCGCCAAGGCGTACGTCGAGGCTGCCGCAGCCGGTGTGCCGGTTCCCGAGCACCTACGCGCACTCTTACCGCAACCGCCGGTCAGGCGCCGGGTGTGGCGGCGCCTGTCGGGCCCGAACCCGGAGCCATGACCGCCGGATCCTGCCTTGTGTGCGGGTCCAACCGGCGTGGGTGGGTGCTCGGCAGACCGGCCACGCATCAGTGAGGCGACCGCTGCATGGCTGTGCGGTCAGCGGCGTGTGCGGACGCCGGCGAGGATACTGGCAGAGTGTCGAGCAGCGAACGAAGGAAGCGGGCGGCCACGCGCCGCGCCGCGGTCGAAGGTGTAGCAGCCTACCTTGCCGATGAGGATGCGGATGTCTACAACATCACCGATGCCGCCTCCCGAGAGGACGCGGTGCTGGCTGCTCTCAATCTGACTGCGCTGGCGGCAGCGGCTGTCACGGCCCTGGCCGAGGCGACGGGCCGTACGCCGTTGGAGGCTTTGCGCTCGATCGACCGAGAAGGACGTTGACGAGTTCCCGGCAGAGCATCAGCCAGGCGCCGGGGTACTCGTCGGACGTCACCCGGTGCAGCCCTCGATAATCTGGGTCGCCTCGGGGCCATCCGCTCGTCGGCATGAGCGGATGTTGGACTGCCAGTCCAGTCGTGTCCGTCTGGCGGTAGTCGAGGTCAGCGGCGGTCGTTACGTCCGTCGAATGATCTGGTGAGCGCGCTTTCCTTTGCGAGTGCGCACATTTGGTGGATGGACCGCTGTGCGTCCTGCAGGGAGGGCACCCAGGCCCCGGCGGGTAGCGCGGCGCAGAATTGCCACCAGTGACCGTGGGGTTCGATGAAGCGTGTGGTGTGGCCGGCGCCGAGTGCCTCGTCGAGGCACAAGAGTGCACCCAGGGCCTCGGGCTGGTCGTAGTTGAGGTCGGGCCGGAGCAGATATCGGTCGAGATAGGCGATGAGGTGGGCTGCGTCGGCTTGGGTGCCAAGGCAGGTCAGGGCCATGCAGTACGCCCTGCCGGCCTTGGGGCCTTCGCTGGCGAGGAGAAGGGAGCCGAGCTTGTCGCGAAACTGGCTCCGGTCGGTCACGGCGATGAACCACGCGGCGGTCTTGCGTTCGCGCCATCCGCCGTCATCCAGGAGCACCTCGAGTTCTGTGTCGGTGATTTGCCTGGCCGCCTCGGCCAGGTCCCGGAGGAACACGGCGCGGTCGGTGACCTCGGGCCGTAAAAGTCCTCCGCCGAGTCGAAGGTAACGCCGTCCCGGCGTGACGTAGCGCGGGATCAGTTCCGCCAGCGCGGGGGCGTTATCGGGGCGGTGCATGGATGTATCGTGCCGGAGCTGTCGAGGTTCTGCCAGCGGTTTCCGGGTGCCGGCGCTTCCGGCTGAGGGCGGTAGGGGTAGTTCGTCGAGGAGACACGACGAGCCGGCATCAGGGCGCCGGTCGGAGTGCACGACCGGCGGCATGAGAATGCGTTATTCGCTGGCCGCGAGAGGTGCACCGACTCACACTGTCGGACGATGACCGACGACACGGACACTGGGAACGACAGCTGGTACTACGCGTCCGCCAAGACGTTGCAGGGCGCTCTGCAACGTGGCTGTGGTGCGGCAGGCGCCTGGGTGGCGACTCACCGGGTCGCACCAGAACTCGTACTGGACTGCGTGCGCCGGGACTACCGGTGGGACCGGCAGGTCGACGAGCGGACGGTGTATCTCGCCCGGCTGGTCCTCGACGCCGAGTTGTCCGTCGACCCCATCGTCGAACAACTCTGGCGCACCGGGCGAAGCTCCGGGTACAACGGAAACCGGTTCGGTCAGAGCGTCGACCTACTGGCTACCCTTGCCCGGACACCCGTCGCCGCGGCAGTAGACGCTTTGCGCCAGTACGTCGGTGAGGGTGAACGTTGGGTCGAGGTCCTGCAGGCCGTCGCCGGCACCTGGCCTGGCGAATGGTGGGAGGACCTCGCTCCGATCGTTGCCGGCCGTGCGGGGAACGCCTCGCCGGAGGATGTCTTCCTCGGTCAAGATCCGTGGTCGAGGTGGGCCGGCCGCGACCGCCGGATCGACGATCTGCTCCAGCGTGCCCAACCGTCGGTTGCCTGGCGGTGCCCGAGTCTGCCCTATCGTGGCGCTCCGGTCGCCGAGTTGCTCAGCCTGCTCGCTGACCCGGATACTCCCCCTGAAACGCTCTCGGCCGTGCTGCACGATTTCGCGCGGCACCGCGATCCGGAACGGCGGTTGCTCGACGTCGCCGACCAGTTGGCCGCCCGCCCGGACGTCCGGACAATCGGATTGGTCCACGCGCTCACGAAACTGGGCCCGCAGACCGTGAGGCTTGCTCGCCAATGGGCCCGGAATCCGTCCCATCCACTGTGGTGGAGGGCGGTGGTGGAGCTTACCGAACACGGGGACGCTGCCGACGTTCCCGCACTGCTGGACGCCCTCGGCCGGTTGGACAGCGACAAAGACGAATGGTGTGGCTATGACGCCCTCGCTCGCGGATTCGCGCGCTTGGGCGTCACCGAGGCCGCGCCGAGGCTTCGTTCGCTGTGGTACCAAAGTCCACACTCCTACGAACGGGCCGCCTATGTGAATGCGTTACTGGCTTTGGATCCTGACACCACGCGCCAGCAGCTGCCTGATGCGCTCGCAGACTGCGAGGCCGATGTCCGGGTGGTGGCCGCGCGACATGCGCCGCTCACCGGGGAAGTCCGCCGATGGCTTGGCCGGCTGCGTGATTCTCCCATCGAGAACACGGACGTGCGTGAGGCCGCCGCCGATCGCCTCGCCTTGGCGTAAGCGCTCGCTGCACCGGTCGCGACCTCCCACCAGGTGGGTCTGCTCGCTGGAGGTAAACACCATGACGAAGGCCAAGTCGTCAGCATTCACCCATCGGCATGTGAGTGCGTCGCCGCGTTCCTCTTGTCAGGCCCGGACCTCGCGGGCGATCAGTGACGGTGATGCCCGTGAGGGGGATGGACCGCGGGGAGAGTCGAACGTAGTGCCTGCACGACGGGCCCCGGTAGCCCCAGCGTCGGCATCGACTGCAGTTCGGCCTCGAAACCAAGGTCGTCCTGGCCGCAGCCGCAGTCGAGGTACTCCTCCTCGGCGAAGCATCGACGGGCTAGGTTCGGTTCGAAGTCCGGGGGTGCGAGTCGGGCCGGCAGGCGGGTCATCGGCCCGGTCACCGCGGCCGGTTGGGCACGGAGGTCGCCGCGGTGACCGGGCGACGAGGTCCACTGCCGTCTCCGGGTCGGGCACCGAGGTCGTGTGTCGGTCGTACGCGGCGGCCAGCAGTGCGTTGGTGTCCCAGCCGCTGGCTCGTCGGCTCGGGCCGGCCAGTTCGGCGATCTCGGGATCGTCGTTGCCTTCCAGCAGTAGGCTGACTGCGACGTCCGGCCAGTCGCCCGGCTCGAGGCAACCGCGGGATTCGGTCGCCCTCGCCACCAAGAACGTCGTCCGCAGTGAAGCATCGTCCACAGCCGACTCTAACGCCCGCTCGTTCGTGATGATCGCGTGCCGCGGTTCGGGGGCGGGTAGGCTTCGGCGGGCAGCGTTGAGGGGGGACTTCGATGTCAAGGTTCGTCAGGCCTGTGTTGTGGACTTTTGGGGCGCTGGCCGTCGGTGGGTTTGCGTTCTGGCTGTTATTGGCACTGAACATCCCGTATCGAAGTACCGCCGCGCCGGAAACCACGTCGCAGACCGTGCCGGCCCCGTCGCCCGTGTCGGCGCCTCCGGCGGAATTCACCGCGACGGTCACCGACGTCCGGGCGGGTCCGGATGACCACAGTGCGGTGCTGCACGTCGGCCTGTCCGCCTGTGCTGTCGGATCGCGCACCCAGGTCACCGAAACCGCCGACCGGATCGACGCCGCAGTCCTGTACCGGACCACGGACGACTCGGGCTGCCAGTGGACCTCGGCCGACTTCCCGATGAAGACGTCGGCTCCGATCGGGACGCGGCGGGTGGTCGTCAACGACCAGGACACGTGGGGACTGGTGTCCGGCGGCTGGAAGAAGTGTGACAAGTTCCTCGGCTGCCAGCCGCCCGCCGACCATTGCGACCGGGCGTGGATCGCGCAGTTGGAGTTCCGGGTGGAGGCCGAGTTCCCGGGCACCACGCGGGCGTGCGACCAGAACTGGCTGATCCACGACCTGCGGCACCGTGGCCGGCCCGTGAGCCGTGCCATCTACCGCTGGACGGGAAGCGACTGGGCGAGTTTCGCCTGGGCTCAGGGCGGCGGCTGCGCCGAGATCCTGGCCGTCGAGCCGAAGTTCCCGATCGATCTCTGCCGGAGCCTCGCTCCTCCGTCGTGAGGTTCGGCTCTCGTCGGCTGCGTGGCCCAGTTCGTGCTGCGCGAGCTGGCGCAGGACACCGCAATCGGCGGCTGGGTTCGACCGGGCGACGTTCGTCCGCAGCGCCGGGGGCGGTGTAGCGACGTTCGGCGAATCCCGTGGTCGGCGGTGTCGTGTTTGTCCGGATGCTCCGTGCTGGTCTAGGTGCGCTGGTGCTTGCCCGGTGGTGTGGTCAGGGTCGTGCGGACGGCTCGTTCGACCAGGATGGGGACGAATGCGTGTACGCGGGCGTCGTTGAAGCGGGCGCGCTCGCTGCTGACCAGGTCGTGCAGCCGGGGCCTGGGCACGCTGGAGTAGTCGCGGCTAAGGCGGTCCTCCACCTGTTCGAGGTGGGTGTCGAGCTGTTCGGAGGCCAAGGTGTCCAGGTTCGGGTTGTTCATCGCGGACCCTTCCCTGCTGACTGCGCCGTCGCGAGTGATTGCCCTGCTCAAGCCACTATAGAGTGAACGCGAGGTGAACGACACGTGTTCGTCCTGGGGTTATTCCGCTATGCGAGAGTGGTCGCATGGACGGAACTTCGCGTGCGTCACTCGCGGTGAGCTCGGTTGCCGAATTGGCCCGGCTGTCGGCGTGGACAGTGGCGGGCGCGCGGGGCCGGTGGGTCACCGCTGAGCGGGTCGTTTATGCCGACGGCCGGCGCTGGACCATCGGCCTGACCCCGACGTCCGATGGCTTGACCGCGCTGATGCTGTGGCGGGGCGACGAGGTCCGCGTCCATCGCCGGGGGAGCGAGGCCGAGATGTGCGTGGTCGCGTTGCGGTGGGTGAGCAACCTGGTGGCGGGACGTTCGTGGGATGCCGACGAGCGCTGAATCGAGCTTGGTCCTGGATCGCCGAGCGCGCCGTGCCGGGTGATAATCGGGCGATGATCATCGCCGGCACTCGTCAGATGGGGCGGTGGACTGCCGAAATCCGTGCTGCCGAGGTGATTTTCCGGTTCAGTCCGCCCACCGAAGACCTGACTGCGGCGAGTGAGCTGCCGCGGGTGTGGCCGGGCCGCGGCCTGGGAGCGCTGGACGCGTCGTTGCCGGGGCTGTGTGCGGCCCTGGGCGAGGTGATGAAGGTGCCGGCGTACTGGCGTGGGCGGGAGCCGGGCCGCCGGTTTCCGGTTTGGGGTGCGCCGCACCGGGACGGCGAGGACGGTTTCGTCTACTTCGCCGGGCCGGCCGGACATGCCGGTCCGACGGCGGGGTATCGCGCGGTTCCGTGCTTCTCGGTCGCGATGCCCGACGTTCGCGATCTGAGGATCCGGGTCGCGGCCTATCTCGCGGCGCTTCGGCCGCACTGACCGGGTCATGCGGCGCGCCGCACGACCGTTCGGGAGTCACACGCCCAGGTGGCACACCGGGTGCGCGGCGGGCAGTGCTGCTGGGGCCAGAAGCGTCTCCAGCCGCCGGTGAATGGCGCCGGCCGCCGGGCACCGAGGATGCCCTGCGGGGACGGGTAGCGGCCTTCGGCGAGGAACCGCACCGGCTGGAGGCCGTGGGCGTGGTCGGTGTGCGCCGTGGGCGAAGCACTCCGGCCCATGTGCGTATTTGGCTTACATAACAACAGTTTCGTCGGTGATCGTCCATCATCCGAGTTTCCGTGAGCGATATCGATACGACACATGGCTGCGCCGGGACGGTCCGGAACGGCCTCCTGCCGGTCGGTCTTGCCGGTTGTTGCCGGTCACCCGTCGCGACCTGCGGGAACGGGACTGCAGTGGCAGTGGGGCGGATGTCGTGGTCGCGCTTCTTAGGTTTGTGTCACGGCCGACAACCCCGGCCGCGTCACAGGAGGAGACATGAAGATCAGGTTGCCGAGACTGCTCGCCCGGGTCGGTGTGCTGGCCGCGCTGGGTGCCGTCACGTTGGGGGGCGGTGTTGCGCACGCTGATGCCAACTACGTCACGCATGGCACCCAGGCGTACTGGATCACGGCCGGGTACGACGGGTTGAACGTCGCTGTCGCGGGTGGGTCGACCGGGGCGGGTACCCGGATCATCCAGTGGTACAACGACGGTGCGGCCGAGCAGAAGTGGTTCTTCGACACGGTGTCCAACGCCGGGACGTTCGTGGGTTACCTGATCCGCAACGAGAACAGCGGCCTGTGCATCGACACCGACGGCAACGCCGGTGACGCGGTGGTGCAGACCAACTGCACCGCCAATGACGAGGGGCAGATCTTCACCGGAGGGTTCTCGTCGGCGGCGAGCTACCGCGACAAGGGCAACGGCCTGTACCTCGACGTCCAGGGCTTCAGCTACGGTGCCGGCGCGAACGTGGATCTGTGGTACGGCAACGGTCAGCCCAACCAGAACTTCATCCAGACCCCCGTGTCGTCCTGACACGTCCGTCGCTCGTCGGGCGCCGCGCGACCCGTGTGTCGCGCGGCGCGTGCGGGTTCACCGCGGAGGGGATCCGGGCCAGCAGGCGGCGGCCACGCAGCTCGAACAGCGCGGAGCCGGCCAGCCGGCCGAGCACCAGCGCGTCCTGGACGGCCAGCAGCGCCGAGTCCGGCTTGCCCAGACGCAGCAGTGAATCGGCCTGGTCGAGCAGAACCTGAGCCTGCAGGTACGGCTGGTCCTTGGCTTCCGCCAGGTGCAGGGCGCGCTCGTGGTAGCGCAGGGCCTCCGAGGCGTTGCCTTGCCGTGCCAGTACGGTCGCGAGGGTGCTCAGGGCGCCGATCTCGGCTCTGGTGTCGGCGCTGTCCTGCGCCATGCCGAGGGCGAGGACACTGAGGGTGTGTGCCGGGGCCAGGTCCTCCAGGTCGCGGTGTGCCTCCGCCAGGACACGCAGGGTTTCCGCCTCGTTGCGCCGGTCGCCGATGGCGCGGTGCAGGGTCAGTGCCTGGTCCAGCAAGGTTTTCGCGTGCACCAAGCTGGCGCGGCGGGCGAGGCCGGATTCGTCGCAGCTGCGTTCGGCGTAGGCGGCGGCCAGGTTCGCCAGGGTGACGGCTTCGCCGGCCTGCCGTCCGGCTCTGCGGTGCAGTACCAGTGCTTCGGTCAACTGGTGGATCGTGTCCTCGACCCGGCCTGCCGTCCAGTGGCAGCGGGAGAGGTTGTTCAGCGCGACGGCTTCACATTCGACCCAGCCGGCGGCGCGCGCGAGTTCGGCGGCGCGCGCGTTGTGCCGCGCCGACTCCGCCGACTGGCCTGGCGTGGCCATCACCATGCCCGACTGCAGGTGTGCCATGGCCTGTTCGAACGGGCCACCTGCGGCTTCGGCGGCGACCGCGGCGGCGTTCACCAGGGACTGCCAGGTGGCCGAGTCCATGCGCAGCAGGAAGTATCCGTTGCTCAGGTGCGCGATTTCCCAGGCTTCCGTGTAGTGGCCTTGGGCGTTGAGTGCGACGACGAGGGCGACCAGGTTGGCGGCCTCGGCCTCGAACCAGGTGAGTGCGGCGTCTTTGCCGGCGAACCGGGTGGGCGCCGCGTTGCCCGCATCCGGCATGCGCAGCAGGTGCGGGTACAGGATGTCGGCCGCGGCGGCGACGGCGGTGCGGTAGTGCCCGGCCAGCCGCGTCAGGGCGGCGTCCCGCTCGGCACGGTCCTCCTCTTCGGCGGCCAGTTCGGCGGCGTAGCAGCGCAACAAGTCGTGCAGGACGTAGCGGCCCGGGCTCGGCTCGGTGACCAGCGCCCGCGCGACGAGCACGTCCATGCTGCGCCGCGCCGCGTCGGCCGACGTCCCGAGCAGTGCGGCGAGGGTCTCGAGGGCGATGTCCGGCCCGGCCGTCAGGCCGAGCGATCGGAACATCCGGCGTTCGCCGGCCGACAAGGCATCGACCGACAACCGGAACGTCGCCCGGATCGCCGTGGTCGCATCGCCGGGAATGCTCAGTGCCGCAAGGGGGTCCCGGGCCAGCCGCGTCACGTAGTCGGCGATCCGGTGGCCGGGCCTCGTGGTCAGGTTCGCCGCGGCGATCCGTAACGCGAGCGGCAGGTACGCGCACAACCGGGTCAGCTCGGCCACGGCCGCGGATTCACCGTCGGTGCGCCGCGCGCCCAGCATTTCGGTCAGCAGGGCGTGCGACTCGGCCTCGCCGAGCGCCTCCAGCCGCACCAGCCGGGCACCCTCCCGGGCGATCAGGCCGCCCAGCTCCTCTCGGCTGGTCACCACGGCCAGGGAGCCGTCGCCGCCGGGCAGCAGCGGGCGTACCTGTGTCGCATCGGCCGCGTTGTCCAGCAGCACCAGCACCGGCCGCCTCGCCAGCTGACTGCGATACAGCGCGGCGGCCCGCGGCTCGTCCCCGGGGATCCGCTCGGCCGGCACGCCGAGACCGTGCAGCAGCTGGGCGAGCGCCTCCAGCGGCCGCAGCGGCGGGTCGACGCTGTGCCCGCGCAGGTCGAGGTGGAGCTGGCCACCGGGGAACCGGTCGCGGACCGAGTAGGCCCAGTGCACGGCCAGCGCTGTCTTCCCGACGCCTCCCATACCGGCGATCATGACGGCCGGCCCTCGGGCACCGTGCTGCCCGAGCATCGCGTCCAGCTCACGCAGGTGCCCGGTCCGGCCGACAAAGCACGTCACCTCGGTGGGCAGCTGCCTCGCGACCATTGCGGGGCCGTCCGTCATACCCGATGGCGAGCGCAGCTGACCTCGCAGTATTCGCAGATGCGCCGCGCGCAGCTCCGTCCCGGGTGCCACGCCGAGGTCGTCGTCGAGGCGTTCCCGCACTCGCTCGAACAGGGCCAATGCGGTGGACTGCCGGCCGCCTCCGGCCAGCGCCAGCATCAGGCGTGCGGCGAGGCCTTCGTGCAGCGGTTCCTCGTCGCACACCATGCGCAACGGCTCGACGAGCTCGTCGTACTGGCCGAGCGCGAACGCGACATCGGCCCATTCGATGAGGATCGTGACCCGTAGCCGGGCAACCGCGGACACCGCCGGATGCTCACGCAACCGAGATGGCAAACCGAGCAGCACCGGGCCGCGCCAGCACGACCATGCCTCGCGGTAGCACTGGTACGCCGGTTCGGCGAGGCCGTCCGTCCATGCTTGCCGGGCCCGGGCCGCCAGATCGAGGCAATCGGCCAAGTCCAGGCCGTCGGCGTCGAGGCGGTAACCGCCGCTCTCCCGGCGCAGCACCCGCCACGGAGCACCGTCGCGCCGGTCGGGTTCCACCAGACGGCGCACCTGGCCAACATAGGTCTGAACCAATTGAGCCGCGGTTGCCGGTGGGCTGTCGCTCCACAACACGTCGACGATCTCGGCGACGCCGACCGTGCGACGGGGCTGCGTGGCCAGCAGCCCCAGCAACAGCCGTTGCATCGGGGCTTCGAGGGGCTGCTCGGCATCGTCGTGCCAGACCCGCAATGGTCCCAGTACGCCGATCTGTGTCCGCACCGGACGCGGCGATACCGGCCCCGAGGCAGTGTCCAGCACGCCGACCAATGTGTCGACCTCGACGCACAACGCCGCGGCCAGCCGGTGCAGTGACGCAGCCCGTGGGCGGGCGACCTGTCCGCTTTCCAGATATCGCACCGCCCGTACGCTCATCCCCGCCCGCGCGGCCAGATCCTGCTGGCTCAACCCCGCGCGCAACCGCAGCATCCGTAACACACCGGCAGTGCCATGAGCGGACGAGGTACCCACCTGGCCGACCCCCTTCACTACTACAGGGTTCCGTACCATTGTCGTCCCGCGGCCAGGCAACCAGAAGCCGCTGCGCGACCTCGACACCTCGCAAGGACCGCTGCTGCGTGCCCGCGCTGCCGACGCGCGCAGGCACGCAGCGCTCGAGTCCGTGGTCCAGGAAGCTAAGCCACCCGTCGCCGCATCCCACAGACCGACTTCATCGTGACCGCTGGCCGCGGCTGACCATCATCGAGGCCACAACCGCGCGTTCAGCGCAGGTCGGTCGATCCTCCGTGCCGGAGGCCGCCACCGTTGGCAGGATCAGTGTCCTTCGAACGGCCGAGGACGCCATCACTCTGCGAGCTCGAGAAGTGCTGGAGCCAGACGCTTTGGCGGCTGCCCTGATCGAGGCTTTGTCCACCGCAGCAGGGGAGAAGTCAACCCCGGTGACTCGTGCTCCGCGGCGGGCCCAGCTGATGCTGTCAAGCGTCGCCGACAAGGCCGAGTTCGAGGGATGACAGCGAGCTGGCGCCTTCTACGACGCCAGCAGCGTCGTAGCAGGTGTCGTCGTTACCGTGAAGCGTGGCACGCTCATCCCAGCTGGCCTGGTTGAGCTTTCCCGCGCGGTCGATCAACGCGATGTCCTGATCATGCGCGGATCCTGGCCCCGGCGGTGGGCGCCGAGGCATCGTCGATCTGTTTTAGCTTCGATCCCTCAGGGCTCATCACTAGAAACTTGCCCGCGGTCAGGGCCACTGTGGGTCGTCGGGCAGTGGCACGTCGCGGCGCTGGTCGGCCACGTCGGCAGGGTCGGCCTCGAGCACCTCGATCGGCTCGGTGACCGGCTCCACAACGAGGTCGAACTCGTCGTCCGGGAGTTCGGCGTCGGGCTGGGCGGGGCGCAGTTGATCGGCCACGTCGTTCCATGGCTTGTCCAGGCTCATCACGATCGTCCCTTCGGTGGTGGTGACCGCGTGGGTTTCGGTGATAACAGCGGTCACGTCGCCTGCGCCGGGCAATGACGCGTCGGCGAGCAGGCGTCGAGCCTCGGCCGGCGTGGCAGCCCCAGCACCGCCGGGCAGCGCACCGGTGGCTGGCGCCGCCGGCCTTGGTCAGGGGTTGATCTGCTTGCTGTCACCGCCGGCGCTGATGGCGATCTTGCGGGGCTTGGCCCGCTGGGCGACCGGGATCCGCAGTGTCAGCACACCGGCCTCGTAGCTGGCCTGGATGTGCTCGGAGTCCAGGGCGTCGCCGAGGAACAGTTGCCGGCTGAACACCCCGCGGGGGCGCTCGGCGACCTGGTACTCGGCGCCGTCCTCAGCCGGGCCTGAACGCTCGGCCTTGACGGTCAGCACGTCCTGGTCGACGTCCAGGCCGATCGAGTCCGGGTGCACGCCCGGCAGGTCGAAGGCCACCACGTACTCGTTCCCGGCGCGGTAGGCGTCCATCGGCATCGCTGCCGGGCGGGTCAGCGTCCCGTTGGCGCCGAAGAGCTGTTGGGTCAGCCGGTCGAGCTCACGGAACGGGTCGGTACGCATCACCATGGCACAGTCTCCTTCCACACCATCTGGGTTCGAGATCGGCGGTTCAACCCGCCTCTCCTCCTTGACCAGGCTGCATGAGGTCTTGCCTGACAGTCCGATGCCCGCCGCAGCGCGGGCTGTGGCGGGCGGATCGGACTCGACTGTCGAGGAAGGGAAGGCGCAACTCCTGCTGGAGGGCACACAACGGGCGAGCCCTGCCGGGACGTGTCGCCTGGATCGCGTCACGAGACGCCGGGCCGGCGCTCCTCGCGGGTGGCTGCCGGCGAGCACGTCAGGCTGACCGTCCACAGCAGACTCAAGACCTCTCGTCGCCGTGCCCTCCTGTCATCACCTCCTTGCCGGCCACTCGCCTTTCTCCGGTGTGTTCGCTGGATTGCCTGACGCGGCACCGCGACCGGGCGGCGGAGGGGACCGCTCCCGCGCCCCGACTCGGCGGGCCGTCCGCGCGAGATCCCCTCGTCGCGCCCAGGGTGGCGGACCGAGCCGGCGGCCCGCACCACCGGGGCGAGCGCGACGATCCCGCGCGGCACGAGGTGTTCGGCGCGGGGGAACCTCGGGGTGCTCGGCGCCGGTGCCGAAGTTGGCGGCGATGATCGCGTCGAACTCCGCACGCACCCACGCCGGCTCGGCATAGACCAGGTCGGCGAAGCCGCGCTGCTCGGTTTCGGGCAGTCTCCCGCGCTCTGTTCCCGCGGGGCGGGGAACGCTCGTGCCGTCCATCTCGATCACTCCCAGGGTCACTGTCACCAGGTTCCTGACCGATATTTTTCTTATAGCGCTGACTGTAGATTGTGTCAAGCGAGCGCTGAAGATAATCTGGAGGAGCTGGGCCACCCTTGGCCTTCCGGCAACGCTCCGAGGGTGGGCACCCGCCCCTACAACCGCCGCCAACTCCGGTTCGCCGCGCGCATCCGCACCCTGTTCGAGCCGGTTCGAGCCGTAAGAGTCGAATGGCACTTCCTCCGCAGCCCGGCCACCGGGGCGATCGGCCGCACGGAGGGCCTGGCGAGACGTAGGCTCAGACCGTGATGGAACTCGGTCACTGGTTTCCGTACATCCCAGTACACCCCGGGCCGCTCTGGGACATGGAACGCGCGAAGGCGCGCGAATGTTATGACGACATGCTGCGGATGAAAGACGACCGCATCAAGGAGCTGTTCGGGCTCCTCGAATACAACGGTATCGAGTTGACGTGCGACGAGGACGGCGTCCGGACGGTCCTGGAGTGGATCAAGGCGGAAGCCGAACCGGATCCGGGGAACCCGAAACTGCCGCGGCCGTACTGGACCGCGATCACGTTCGACCTGTTCTGGTTGACGGGCGAGGTCCTCCGGAAGGTCAATCCGGACTTGAAGTGGGGTTTCTACACCGGTCGCAAGACGAGCCTGGTCTACCAGTGTCCGACACTCATCAACCTGGTCCGCACCGAACAAGCAGGCCCGCTCGCGTTGTTCGTATTCCTGCAGGGGTTCACCGGAGCCCACGCGCAAGGCATCGGCTACAACGAGAACAACATTTGGTACGCGTTCGAGCGCGCCCGCGAACTGAAGACGCCGAGCTGATCCGGCGCGCCGAGGTCGCGTTCCGGGCAGAACGCAAGGACGTCGATCTGCCGCCCGAGTTCCCTGACGCCCGCGCCGCCGGTGTGGACCACTGGCGCGTAACGAGCCTCTGAACTGCGGAAACCGCCCCGCCGCCCCGGGGGTCGGTGAAAAACTCTGAACGTTCACTTCCCGCGTACCAAGGGGCCGCGACGCCATTAGCGTCTTCCGGCACCGGCGATCGCGCGCTTTCGAGTCGGCCGATCCCAGTCCCGCGAAGTGGAGGAACGGTGTCAAAAACCCTGTCCGCTTTCCGAGTCGTCGCGCTCGCGGCGTGTCTCGTCACGGCCGCCACCTCGGTGGCCGCCGGCGCCACCGGTGGTCCGCCGCCGACGCTGGTCCCGCTCGCTTCCGGCGGTGCTCCGGTACCGGCCGGCGCGCACCGCGACGGCACGCTGTCGGACGCCCCGCCCTTGCACGTCGCGGTGGCGTTGCGGCCCCACGACCAGGCCGGTCTCGACCGGCTCGTGGCCGCGGTGGACGATCCGCGCTCTCCCGCCTACCGGCACTTCCTGACCTCGGCCGAGTACAACGAGCTGTTCGCGCCGCGTCAGTCCGATGTGGACAAAGTGGCGAACTTCCTGCGCGGGCGGGGACTTCACGTCGACGCGGTGTCCGGCAACCGGCAGGTCGTCGACGCCTCCGCGCCGGCGGACGTCGTGGCGAAAGCGTTCGACGCCCCGCTGAGCAGCTACACCGGCCCCGACGGGAAGCACTTCTACGCCAACGACAGCGCACCGAAGGTGCCGGCCGACGTCGCCACCGTCGTGCGGGGCGTAACCGGCCTCACCAACCGTGAGGTCGCGCACCGCGCGTCCGCGCCGGGCGGTCCCGGCGGGCCGGCCGGCGGCTACACGCCCGCCCAGTTCCGCACCGCCTACAGCATGAAGAACCTCTCCGCGTCCTACACCGGGGCCGGGCAGACCGTCGGGCTCATCGAGTTCGACGCGTTCAAGCAGTCCGACATCAATGCCTGGACGAACTACTTCGGCCAGCCTTCGGTGACCCCGCGGGTGGTTCCGGTCGACGGCGGCGTGTCGAGTCCCGGCAGCAACCAGCTCGAGGTGACTCTCGACATCGAGGCCGTCGCGGCGACCGCACCCGGGGCCGCGCAGGTGGTCTACGAGGCGCCCAACACCGACAGCGCGTGGGTGGACCAGATGGCCAAGATCGCCTCCGACAACGCGATCACCGTGCTGTCGGGCTCCTGGCTGCTCGGCGAAAAGTGCGAGGCCGACCCGATCCCCGCGTCGCACGACTCCTACACCCAGCTCGCCGCCCAGGGTGTGACGATGCTGTCGGCGTCCGGCGACTGGGGCGCGACGGGCTGCGGCTACAACGGCGACAACTCGACCGTCCAGGCCGACTACCCGCCGTCGGACCCGCTGTTCACCGGGGTCGGCGGCACCCAGCTGCGCACCGCCGACAGCGCGGGCACCTACACGTCGGAGTCCTGCTGGAACCAGGGCGGCACCGGGAACACGCGCTCCGGCGGCGGCTACTCGGCGCTCTACGACCGGCCGGACTGGCAGACCGGGAGCAACGCCCACCGCTCGGTGCCCGACGTCGCGCTGGACGCCGACTACGGGGCCGGCGCGCTGTCGGTCTACATGAACGGCGGCTGGCAGGACGTCGGCGGCACCAGCCTGTCCTCGCCCCTCTGGGCCGGCTACGTCGCCATGGTCAACCAGAAGGCCAAAGCGGGGGGCAAGACCAACCTCGGCGGTATCAACCCGACGCTGTACTCGATCGCCAAGGGCAGTGCCTACTCGTCGAACTTCCACGACGTCACCACCGGCACCAACGGCACCTACTCGGCGGGCACCGGCTACGACCTGTGCACCGGCTGGGGGTCCATGCAGGGCGACACCCTGGCCGACTCGCTGATCGGCGACGCCACCCCGCCCGCGGCGAACGACTTCTCGGTGGCGGCGAACCCGGCGTCGGTCAGCGTCGACCCGGGCAAGTCCGTGACCTCGACCATCGCCACCACGGTCACCAAGGGCAGCGCCCAGACCGTGGCGCTGTCGGCGAGCGGCCTGCCCGCGGGCGTGACCGCGACGTTCGACCCGGCCTCGGTGACCGCGGGCCAGTCCGCCACGCTCACCCTGACCGCGTCGTCGTCGGCCGCACCGGGACAAGCCACCGTCACGGTGACCGGGAAGGGGTCCGACGCCACCCACACCGCGACGGTGTCGCTGACGGTCAACGGCTCCGGAACGGGCGACTTCTCCATCAGCGTCAACCCGAGCTCCGGGTCGGTGGCGGCCGGCCAGCCCGCCACGGCCACCGTCTCCACGGCGGCGGCGAGCACCGGCCAGGGCGCGAGCCCGAGCGTGATCGGCGGCCAGCCGACCACGGTCGCCAAATACCCGTTCATCATTTCGCAGCACCGCACCGGCGGCGTCCGCCCGCAGGAGCAGTCCTGCACCGGCAGCGTGGTCGCCAAGCGGGCGGTGCTGATCGCGGCGCACTGCAAGTTCGCCCAAGGGGACCCGAAGTACCTGATCTACGGGCGTGACGACCTGGCCGACACCAGCCAGGGCACCCGGATCGAAATCGCGGAGTACCGGATCCACCCGGACTACACCCCGCAGAGCGACGAGGGTTTCCGCAACGGCAACGACGTGGCGATCATCTTCACCAAGACCGACATCCCGGTGCCCGCCGGCATGACCTACCCGGCGATCGCGTCGTCCTCGGACACGCTGCCGCTGGGCACCCAGGGCACCGCGATCGGGTACGGCAAGACCGACGCCAACGACGCGAACAAGAACACCAAGCTGCGCGAGGTGGTGCTACCCACCGTCGACGGGCAGAACTGCCGGACCATCGACTCGTCGATCTTCAACCCGGACTACATGTTCTGCGACGGGTACGGCAACGGCAGCAAGGGCCTGTGCCAGGGTGATTCGGGCGGGCCGTACTACTACAACGGCAAGATCTACGGGGTGTTCTCCTGGCTGCGCACCGACTGCGCGTCCTACAACGCGCACGGGAAGCTGTGGGGCTCGATGGGCGATTGGGCCAACGCGCAGATCGGCGGCACCCCGCCGCCGGGTGGCGGTGACATCGCGCTGTCGGCGACCGGGCTGCCCGCCGGTGCGACGGCGACGTTCGACCCGGCCTCGGTCACCGCGGGCGGTTCCTCGAAGGTGACCATCGCCACCAGCGCGTCGACCCCGGCGGGCACCTACAAGGTGACCGTCACCGGCAAGAACGCGACCGCCGGTCACGACACCACGTACACGCTGACCGTGACCAAGGGCGGCAGCGGACCGGTGACCGTGCAGGACCCCGGGTTCCAGTTCACCCAGCACGGGCAGCAGGTCACCCTGCCGCTGTCGGCGAGCGGCGGCACCGGCAGCTACCGCTGGTCGGCGACCGGGCTCCCGCCCGGCCTGTCGATCAACGCCACCACCGGGGTGATCAGCGGGGCGGCGGGCAACGTCAACCAGCTGTTCCAGGTGACGGTGACCGCGACCGACACCGCCGGGACCGCCGGACGTGACCAGTTCTCCTGGTACGTCTACTGATCCTGGGAGGAGGGGACGGGCCGGTGGCTCCCGGTGGGGCCACCGGTCAGTCCCATTCCCAGCTCAGCCCGGCGATCCCGGGCTGGACGTCCTCGAGCACCAGGTGCGCGGTGTTGGAGGGGCCGATCCACAGCGGCCGGCCCTGCCGGGGCGCCGTGGCGGGGGTGCGTTGCCGGTAGGGCACGCAGTGCGCGGGCGCGGTTCCGGCGAAGCCGACCTGGAGCACCAGCTCCCGGGCCGGGCGGGTGAACCGCCGGTGGTAGGAGGTGAGTTCCGGGCCGGGGGGAAAGCGCCAGGTGAAGTCGACGACCGCCCGTTCTCCCACCGCCAGCCGCTGGTCCAGCACGAGTTCGCAGACCGTGGCCCCGGTTTCGCGGTCACGGCGGATCCGGCCGGGGCGGCAGCACCGCGGCTCGACGAGCTCCGGCAGGTCCGACTCCTCGACCCACTGGTAGACGAGGAAGCGGTCCACGTGCTCGCGCTGTGCTTCCACGACCATCCGGATGCGGACCTCCGCGAGCCGCCGGTCGGCGCCGACCAGGACGTGCTCGTGCACGGTGAGGTAGCGCAGCCGGTCGTCGGCCGGTGCGGCCAGCGCGACCAGCAGCGGGTCGTGGCCGGGCCACATCCGCCTGCGGTCCACCGATCCCGGTTCCGCGGCCCGGCCGCGCGGCCGGGGCGGCCCGAGCAGGGACACCAGGGCGGACTCGGGAAGCCCGAACAGGTCTTCCAGCGCCCGGACCGCCCGCAGCGACTCGTCGCGTTCCGGCCGGTTGCGCCCGGTGCGCCAGTAGCTCAGCGCCGCCCGGCTGACCCGCGCGCCCCGGACGGCGAGGTGGTCCTGCAGGCGTTTGAGGCTCAGCCCGTTGACGTTCAGGCAGTGGTCGAGGACCTGGGCAAAGGTGCCGTGCCGCAGCAACCTGCGCAACTCCCGGTCGCCGGGGAGCGCGGCGGGCAGGCGATCGGCGGGCACGGGCCTCCTCGGGACGGCGTGGTACCACTATCGCCGCCGGTCGGGGGCGCAGGCAAGCACCGTACGTCGGGTCCACAGTGGAGTTCCTCGGGGGAGCGCTTCCGCCGCCGAGGATCGCCCGGAAACGGTTCCTGCCTCAAACGGTCGGAACAGTCCCGCCGTCGATCACGTACTCGGCGCCCACGATCGCCGAGGCGCGGTCCGAGACCAGGAACCCGGCCAGGTCCGCGATTTCCTCGGTGTTCGCGAACCGTCCCAGCGGTACTCCGCCGAGGGAGTCGTAGATGGTCTGCTTGGCTGCTTCACGGGTGAGCCCGTTGCCTTCGGCGATCCGGTCCACGAACCTTTCGTAGGCTTCGGTCTCGATCCCGCCGGGGCTGATCGCGTTGACCCGTACGCCGCGCGGCGCGAGCTCGTTGGCGAGTCCTTTGCTGTACGTGCGCAGAGCCGCTTTCGCTGCCGCGTAAGCCAGAGACGCGTCGTACTGGGGCAGTTCACGCTGGATCGAGGTGAAGTGCAGCACCACGCCCGCCCCGGACTCGATCATCGCCGGGAGAAGAGCCCGATCGAGCCGCACCGCCCCCAGGAAGTTGAGGTTCAGCTCGGTGAGCCACTGGTCGTCGGTGATGACCGCGAAGCCGCCGGCCGGCGTCGACGCACCTCCGACGACGTGCACCAGGATGTCGAGTGCACCGGCCTCGGCGATCCGAGTGGCCACCGCGTCGGTGCCTGCGATCGTCGTCACGTCCGCCTCGATGAACCGGTCGGGGTGCTCGTACCCCTCGGGCATCGTTCGTGCCGTCACGTAGACGTCGGCACCCAGCTCTCGCAGCCTCTCCGCAACGGCTTTGCCCGAGCCCTTCGAACCGCCCGTGACCAGCGCCCGGCGACCGTCGAGACGATCACGATCCGAACTGGACATTTCACTCTTCTCTGAAGATCGGTACCGCGTGGGTTCGGTCATGCGCCCATCGTGTGATCTCGCGGCGCAGGAGGGTCAAGCCGTGGACTCTCTCCCCGGGGGAGAGTCCAGGATGGAGGGGTGCTGAGCATCGGGGAGTTTTCGCGGTTGACCCACTTGAGCGTGCGGACGCTGCGCCGGTACCACGAGGCGGCCTTGCTGGAGCCCGCCGTGGTGGACGAGACCACCGGGTATCGCTACTACGGGCTCGACCAGATCCCGACCGCGCAGGTCATCCACCGGCTCCGCGAACTCGACGTCCCCTTGAACGACGTGCAGCGGATCCTGCGGACCCCCGACCCCGGTGTCCGGGCGGCCCTGGTCGCGGACCACCTGCAGCGCCTCGAGGACGTGCTCGACCGCACCAGGGCCGCGGTCGTGTCGCTGCGGCGCCTGCTCCGTCCCGACCCCGCCCCGATCGACGTCGAGCTGCGTGCGGAGCCCGCCCGGACGGTCGCGGCGGTGGAGGCCGTGGTCGGGCACGGCGACGTCGCGGCCTGGTTCGCCGGTGCGATGGCCGAGTTGGAGGCGACCGTCGGCGACTCCGTGACCGGGCCGCCGGGCGGCTGTTACGACAACGCCCTTTTCGAACAGGAACGCGGTCACGCGCTCGTCTACCTGCCGACCGCGGCGCCACCTCGCACCGGACGCGTGCACCCCGCGGTTCTTCCGGCCGCCGAACTGGCCGTCACCACCCACGTCGGCGACCACGACGGCGTCGAGGTCACCTACGGCGAACTCGGGACCTGGGTGGTGGAGAACGCGATGTCGGTGGCCGGGCCGATGCGGGAGGTCTACGTCGCCGGTCCTCGTGACTCGAGCGATCCCGCCGCATGGCGCACCGAGATCGGTTGGCCGGTCTTTCGCGTGACCTGAAGCGTCAGTTCGGAGCTAGCTCCGGGAACGGCGCAGACCTCCGGCAGCGTCGGGTGGGGCAGCCACAGTCCGGCTGTCGCGAGGACTCGGCGCTTTGAACGCCCCAGGCAACCTCGGAGGTCAGCACGGCACGAACGGTTGGCCACAGGTCCGGTGCCACTGCAGAGCAGCACGGGACGTCATTGACTGCAGCTCCGGAGGGATCACCGGGCTGCCGTACCCGGGCTTGAAAACCGGCTACGAGCACGGGCGGGCGGACCTGGTCGCGCTCGGGCGAGAGCTGCGGTACAACCCGAACTGGCCGCTGGACGCCGCGCGCAAACTGGGCGTGCCCGATCCGTACGTCCGGGTTAACTGGATCGTGACAGATCGGCAGGGGCGGTGTAAGAGACGGCGCGGATGCTGGCCGCATGACCGATGCCGAGGCGCAGCCGAAGACCGTCCAGCGAGCGAGGACCTCGATGAGTCGTGAGCTGGTCGAGCTCGCGGCCCTGTTCATCGCCACCGGGGTGGCCGATCTGTTCGTCAGCACGTTGTCGCACAACCGCGTGGGCCCCGTCGTGCTGTTCGGCCTCGGCGGGCTCTTGATCGCCACGGCCGCGTGGCGCAGGTGGTGGACGCACCGCCCACAACCGAACCCGGCGCGCGGCAGCACGGGTGAACACCCGGCGCGGACCGGGGTGGCCTGGCGGGTGCGTGCCACGGTGCGCGACGTGCCGGGAAGCCTGGCCGGCGTGACGGCCGCGCTGGCGGCGCACCGCTACGACATCGTCTCGCTGCAGGTGCTCGCGGTACCGGACGGCGTGGTGGACGAGTTCCTGGTCCGTACGCCGGCCGACGCGACCGCGGCGGACATCGCCACGGTCATCGAACTCGGTGGCGGCCGGGACGTGCGGGTCATACCCGCGGACGCGCACGAGTTCGTCGACCTGCTGACCCGCGTGCTCACGATGGCAGCTGCGCGGGAAGTGGATCTCGGCCGGCTGCTGCCGGCGGTTCTGGGCGATTGCGACGTCGCGCGGAAACCCTTGGGGCGCCGTGGGAAGCGGGCCGGTGAAGGCATCGACGGAACGGTGATGCGGCTGGCCGACGCCGACGGTGGAGTGGTGGTGACCCGGTCGCTGCTGCCGTTCACTCCGGCGGAGTTCGCCAGGGCCAGGGCCGTCCTGGATCTTCAGCGCCGCCTCGCCGGGGCGCCGGACCAGCTCCGGGCGTCCGGAGCGTAGGTGGTGGAGCCATCCCGCCACGACCGCTATCGGCTGCGCCCGTGGCCCGGCTTCAGGGGGACGTCGTCGGGTGGCGGGAGTGTCCTGCCGTTGCGGAGGATCACCGGCGTGACCGGTTGTGATCCGCCGGGTGGCGGAGGCGGGACGGGAGCCGGTTTCGGTGCGGGACGGGGTGGTGGGGGTGGGGTGACGGTGGTGCCGGGCCGGGGTGGCACGGGGCTGATCGTCGCCGCGGTGCTCAGGTCGACGAGGTCGGCCAGTCCGGCGTCGGAGTCGAGGCGGGGAACACCCAGCGGTGGCAGGCCGAGCAGGTGCAGTGCGGTTTTCGGGATGCTGACGTGGGAGCACCAGCGGGAGTCGATGCGGTTCTTGACCCGGCCGCCGAACATCAGCAGGGGCACCCGGGGGCCGTAGGCCAGTTGCACGTTGTCGGGTGTGTGTTCGACGTCGGGGGTGGCGACGTGGTCGTCGTAGCCACCCCAGTCGTCCCAGGTGAGCAGGAATACCGTGCGTTCCCAGCCGGCCTGCACGACGGCGTCCACCGCCTGCCAGATCGCGGTCATCCCCTGGCTCACGTCGGCGGGGGGATGTTCGTCCAGGGGCGAGTCGTGCCACATCATCGACAACGCCGGCAGGGCGCGTTTTCCGGCGTCGGTGACGAACTGTGCGGAACGAACGATCCGGGGAGAACCGGACAGCTGCTTGTAGAACTGCAGGGGATATCCGCTGGAGCCCGTGTACGCGCGCCATTCGACGCCGTGGTCCTGGGCGTGCCCGGGCAGGGATGGCAAGTCCCAGACCGGTTGCGGGGCCGACCGGGGCGGGTTGCGCAGGGTGGGGGACTGGCCGCCGACGATCAGCAGGTGGTTGGGTGTGGAGTTGGTGCCGAAGCCCGAGCAGTGGTTTTCCAGGAAGGCCCCGGTCGCGGCAAGCCAGGCGTAGAAGGGCAGTGCGGTCGTCGTGTCGAACTGCACGTGGTCGCCGGTGCTCGCCTTGGTCAGCCAGCGGTAGTACGCATGCCGGTCGTGCGGCTGGTCGGACGCCGGGGGATTGGCCGACACCGGCCACCCCGTCGCCACGTTGGCCCCGTATGCGGCCATCGACCGGAAGTAGTTGTCGGTGGTGTGGTTCTCCTGCACCATGATCACGACGTGATCGACTGCGCTGGGCATGCGCCACCTTCCTGTGTCCGATGAACAGTGTGGCGTCGCTTGTTGAGAGGACGCTGAGCGGCGCTTGTTCAGTTGACGCAGGTCAGGCTGTCGGCGGTGATCGACGCATCGCCCGGCGGGGTGGTCTGGCCGGCGGATGGCGTGCCCGAGGTGCCCGCGGCAGCGTGGTAGTCGGTGCCGAGCACCACCCGGACGTGGCCGCGGGCGAGGCTGGGATCGGCGGCGATCCCGACGCCGTTCCCGAGGTGGGCGGCCACCTGCCGGGCGGCCGCCTGCTCGCCGGCCGCGTAGTCGACGACCGAGGTGCGCCGCGTGGCGCCGTTGGCCACGCTGCCCGCCTTGAAACCCAGCCCGGTGATGCTCTGCGATACGGCCGCGGCGAGTCCGTTGGTACCGCTGGCGTTGCGGACGTCGACCGTGACGGCCGGATCGCCCTTCCCGCTCCCCGTACCGGAATTCACCTGGGACGGCGGCAGCCCTGTCGCGGGCGCGACCGGGCCGGCGCCGGTGATCGCCGTCTTGATCGCCGACTGGACCGCCTGCGGGTTGACCTCGACCGCCTCGCCGTCGCCGGCGGTCTTCAGTGCCACGTTGCCCACGGGGATGGTCTTGAACTCGATCCGGCCGGAACTCATGTTCCGCATCTGCTGAGCGAACCCGAGCACGTCCCAGCTCTGGTCCAGGGTGACGGTCTTCTTGATCGCGTCGATCAGGTTGGCCAGCTTTGTGGGATCGCTCAGTGTGCCGCCCGACAGCACGGTCCTGGCCAGGCTCGCCATGAAGACCTGCTGACGCTTGACGCGGTCGAGGTCACCGCCGGGCAGCCCGTGGCGTTGCCGCACGAAGCTGAGCGCCTCCTTGCCGGAGACGGTCTGGGGACCGGCGGGAAAGTCCGCACCGGAGAAGGAGTCCCGCGTCGCCTGCTTGAGGCACACCGGAACGCCGCCGATCGCCTGGCTGATGGAGTAGAAGCCGACCAGGTTGACCGACGCGAAATGGGTGAACGTCAGCCCGGTCAGCTGCTGGACCGTCTTGATCGCGTTCTTGGCCCCCGCCTGCGCGGCGCGGACGTTCAGCTGAGCGCCACCCACGCCCTGCGCGCGCAGCGAATTCGCCTCGGCGACCTGCGCGTAGGTGTACGCGGAGTTGATCTTGTGCTTGCCGAACCCGCCGGCCAGCTGGACGTAGGAGTCGCGCGGGATCGAGAACGCGGTCGCTCCTGCACCGCCCGCCGGGATGTGGACCGCGATCATCGTGTCCGTGTTGTCCCCGCCGTCACTCGCGTCGCCCGCGTGCAGCTGGTCGAGCAGTTCCTGCGGGAGCGGGTTTCCTTCGGCGTCGGTGCGGGTGTCGAGCCCGACCAGCAGGATGTTCTGTTCGTCGGCCGGGCCGGCGGCGGCCTGACCGGGGTCGATGACGTCCGCGGTGGTCACGCCGGTTTTGAACTGCGACCAGCTCAGCCCGGTCAGCCCCAGCACCGCGACGGAGCCCAGCGCCACCACGACCTTGCCGACGCGCAAGCCCGCACCGCCTGATCGGTCGTGCACGAGAACGATCTCCTTAAGAACCAGTAACTGCCCCAGATTCCTCCTGCTCCCGTGTGGCAGGCGTGAGAGCGCGCCGTTTCCCGCACCAGGTAACCGCAGGGTTAGCGCAGGGGCTCCGGCCGGCAAAAAACGCGGCCGAGAAGCAATTGCACCAGCATGAAAGAATCCGGCAAACTTGGCAAACGGTCGAATAGGGAAACGAGTGGGTTGCGGATCGGCCTGTCCGGCCGTGTGCCAGGATTCCGCCATGACAACTGGGCAACTCCGGCTCGACGATTCCCCGGCGGCGCCGCGCCGGATGGCCGCCAAGGTCCCGGAAGTGACGGTGTACTTCTGGATCGTCAAGGTCCTGACGACCGGCATGGGCGAGACCACATCGGACTTCCTGGCGCACCTGGTGGACCCGGTGATCGCCGTCGGCATCGCCGGTGCGGGTCTCGTGGTCGCGCTGATCGCGCAGTTCCGGTCCCGGGCCTATGTCGCCTGGCTCTATTGGACGGCTGTGGTGCTGGTCAGCGTCTTCGGCACGATGGCGGCCGATGTCCTGCATGTCGGTTTCGGTATTCCTTACGTTGTTTCAACGGTGTTCTTCGCGGTTGCCCTGGCCGCTGTTTTCGGGGTCTGGTATGCGACCGAGAAGACGTTGGCGATCCACAGCATCACCACATTCCGCAGGGAGCTGTTCTACTGGCTCGCGGTCGTGACCACCTTCGCGCTCGGCACCGCGGCGGGCGACCTCACCGCGACGACGCTGCACCTGGGGTACCTCGGCTCGGGGGTGGCCTTCGCGGTTTTGATCGCGGTGCCGATGGTGGCACGCCGGACACTGGGGCTGAACGTCGTCATCGCGTTCTGGTTCGCCTATGTCGTCACCCGCCCGCTGGGCGCGTCGTTCGCCGACTGGATGGGAGTGTCGGCCGCCCGCGGCGGGCTCGACCTCGGCACCGGGCCTGTCAGCCTTGCCCTGCTGGTGGCGATTGTCGCGTTCGTCGGATATCTCTCGGCCACCGGCAAGGATGCCGGGCGCACCGATCCCGAGGGGACTCCACCTGCCTCGGCCGCAGGTGAGGCGCGATAGCTTCGGCGACTTGACGTGGGTGATTTGTGGCTCTTGCCGGAGTTCCTACTGAAGTTCATTCACATTTGGCGATGATTTTCCTAGCCTGCGAGCGATCGAAAAGTCAGTCTCATCGAGGTTTGCTCATCTGTGGCTCTTACCTGGAGGACTTGTGCGGAATCGGTTGCGTTCTCAGCGGTCGTGGGCGAAGAGGGTCGGTGTGATGGCCGGTGTTGTCGCGTCGGCGCTGAGCATCTCGGCGGCCGGCACGCCGGCGATGGCCTCGACCTACGACTCCTGCACCATCTCGGGCTGCTCCGCTGCCCGGTCGGCGAATTCGATCTGGCAGTCCGATGGCTATCCGGGCAGTCGTGGGTGGTACGACTGGCCGAACGGGCAGTGCAACTACGCCGGCGGCACCTACTACAACAACGACGGTCAGCTGCCCGGTGGGGACTCGTTCCAGGAGTACGACGTCTACCCGCGGACGTGCGGGGCGCACCGGGACGCCTACCGGATCGTGGTCGACCTCGACACCGGCGAGGTCTGGTACTCACCCGACCACTACAGCGACTTCTATCACCTGTAACGATTTCCCGTTCGTGTCGCCGTCCGCGAGGGCGGCGACACGAACCCTTTCGGCAGCCGTTTCCGCGGTGTCCTGTGAGGACGCTGAGAACGCATTCGTCGTGCCAAGCGTGATGCCTCGCGACGGTGGGTACACGCCGTGTCGTTCGGAATCGGCGTTGAAGGGAGCCGTCATGGGGTTGCTCATCGGTCTGCTGGTCGTCTGGGCGGTTCTGGTGGTGCTCGGCATGGTGATCAAGGGACTGTTCTGGCTGATCATCGTGGGTGCCGTGCTGTTCGTCGCGACGGGAGTGATCGGGATCGTCAAGCGCGGCGCCCTGAGCGCTCGCCGATGAGGTGATCACCGGCCCGTCCGCGGTGGCCGACTCGTCCCGGTCGTCACGCCGTATCCATGACGTCTGGCCTCCGGCGTCCACGTGGCGGCGAATGCCGCGCCCGTCGTCAGCATATGTTGACGACCGTCGGGTGTCAGCCTATGCTGACGGCATGGAGACGCGGATGCAGATCGCCGAAAGCGCGGCGAGTACCGACCCGGACGTCGGATTGCGTGCGGTGGCGGCGTTGCGGGTGCTGACCGAGGAACTCGAGGCGCTGCAGGTGGACCGGGCTCGCCGGGCGGGGTGGTCCTGGCAGGACATCGCGGCCCGGCTGGGGGTCACGAAGCAGACCGTGCATCGCAAGCACGGGCGCAGAAGCGGGGGGCAGGCATGAGGAATCCGCAGTTCGACGAGGACGTCCGGGCTCTGGTGCGCACCGCCCAGGACCGCGCTCGCGCCCTCGGGCACCCCTTCCTCGGCTGCGAGCACCTGCTCTACGCGATCGCGCACTCGCCCACGCCGGTCGGGGAAGCCGCTCGAGCCCTCGGCGTGACGCCGGATCGCGTCGCGGCCCAGACCGAGCGACTGCTGAACTCGCCGCGCAGCGTGTTCGACCGACTGGACGCCGAGGCGCTCGCCACCATCGGCATCGACCTGCAGGCGGTGCGGAACGCCGTCGAGGCCAACCTGGGGCCGGTGTCCGCGCCGACGCCGCGGACCTGGCGCCGGCGGCGCGTGCGGCTGCCCGGCCATCTGCCGGTCACCGGCCGGGCCCGGTCGTGCCTGGACACCGCCGCGAAGGATGCCCGGCATGCTGGAGCCTCGTGTGTCACCGAGCACCACATCGGCGCGGCGGTGGTCGCCGCGGATGGCGGGCTGGTCCCGCCGATCCTGGCCGCGCTGGGCGTCTCGCCACCGCAGCTGCGCACCGCGATGCTCCGCGGCCGATGACCAGGCGCCGTCTGCTGTGGGTGGTGCTGGGGGTGGCCGTGGTCCTGTGGGCGGGGAGCTGGCGGATCATCCACCTGGAGGTGACGCGGTGGCACCACATGGACTCGCACCTGCGGTTCATCCCGCCGCCGGTGCCGCCCGGCAGCCCGGCTCCCTCCGCGGGCCTTCCGGTGATCATGGCGTTGACCGTCGCGGCCGCTGCGCCGCTCGTGACCCTCGCCGCGGCGGTGTTGTTGTGGAGAAAGAGGCGTGCGCCTCGACGATGAACTCCCTGGGGGCTCGGTTCGCTCAGCGTCCACTCAACAGGCTTGGCCTAGTGTCGGTCACGGGACATCCGAGTGGGGAGGGCCGGCCTGATGATCGTCGTCGTGATCGTGGCGGCTGCCCTGTTCTGCTGTGCCATCGGGTTGCTGGTGTGGAGTCCGTTCTTGATTTCGAAGGAACCGCGACCGGGTCGAAGCGGCAGCGGCAAACCCGCGAACGCACCGAACGCGCAGAGCCGTGAGGGTTCTCGGCATCCTCGCGGCGGCCGGTTCGACACGTCGACGTAGGAACACTTTGTGGTGTCCCTGAGCGTGGTCATGGCGTTCGGTGGCCCTGGTACCCGATCACGTCGCCGGCGAAGGTGTCGGCTTCGGTGCACGGGTCGTCGTAGGCGGCGAGCTTGCGGTCACGGGCGTCGATGACGACGTCGAGGACCACGCCGGCGGCCACGCCGACCTCGATCCGGCAATGACCGACGCCGTCTTCGACGTGCACGGCCGGGTAGCTGTGCACGACGGTCGGCTCGAACGCCGAGAACTGCGTCCGCCGTGCGTAGACGCCTTCGAGGCCTCCGCCCGTGGTGTCGATCGAGGCGTAGTAAGTCAATCCGGAGGTGTCCGAAGGCATCCAGGAACACATGGGTCCGTCCGGGCCCGCGATGACACTGCCTGGACGGGTAACGAAGAACCGGCCCAGCGTGGACGCGGGCAGGAGATCGCAGGGTTTCGGTCCGTACGCGCCCAGGTCCAGCGGATCGCCGGGGATCGGCGGGGACAGCGGCGGCGGGGAGGGGGGAGTCGAGCAGCCGGTCGCCAGCGCAGCGGCACCCAGCACCGCGAGGGTCACCGTGACCGTTCGGACGCGTTCTTTGGCCGGTGCCCCGAGAAAGTGCGCAGGGGCCCGTCGTGGTGGCCGGTGCACGCCGGTCCTCCTCTCGGTCCGCTACCGGCCTCGACCTTAGCGGGGCCAGCCTGACAGAACGCTGAGAGCGCAGGGCCGGCGATGGCGAGATCCACTGTGGACCGAAGAACGGCCTCGCGCGGTCGTCACCTGACGGAAAATCACCGACTTTCCCTACTGAGGTAGGTGGTGACCGAAGGGCTGCTCGGGCGACGCTGGAGGTGTCCCCCTCCGGATCACCTGGGAGTGCCTCATGAACACGTCCCTGTCCAGAATCATGTTCACCGCCGGAATCGCGGCGGCCTCCGTGCTTGCCTTGGGAGCACCGGCTTCGGCCGCGCCCGATGCGGCTGCGCTCGCGTCCGCGAAAGGTGTGCTCGACCGCGTCCACAATGTCCCCAACACGGCCTGGGGTATCGATCCCGCCACGCACCAGATCGTCGTCACGATCTCCGACGCCGCGCACGGCAGCGGGATGGCGAGTTTGCGCGCCGCGATCGCTTCGCTCGGTTCGGCTGTCCGCGTCAAGCACACGACCAAGCCACTGACGACGCAGGTCTACGACGGCGACGAGATCAGCACCGGTCAGATCATCTGCTCGGCCGGGTTCAACGTCACCAGCGGCGGCCAGCAGTACATCATCACCGCGGGACACTGCACCCAGGGCGGCCCGGCCTGGCAGGGGATCGGACCCTCGGTCGATTCCAGCTTCCCCGGCACCGACTACGGCCTGATCCGCAACGACTCCGGCGACGGTCCCGGTGAGGTCGACCTTTACGACGGCACCACGCAGCCCATCACCCAGGCCGGCGACGCCTACGTCGGGGAGCAGGTCTGCAAGAGCGGCCGCACCACCGGACTGACGTGCGGCACGGTCACCGCGCTCGACCAGACGGTCAACTACGGCAACGGAGACGTCGTCTACGGCCTGATCGAGACCAACGTCCATTCCGACCACGGCGACAGCGGCGGCGCTCTGTTCGACGGCAGCACCGCGCTGGGCACCGTGTCCGGCGGCGACAGCACCACCGACTACTTCCAGCCGGTCACCGCGGCGCTGAACGCCTACGGCGTGGGCCTCGCCTGACCTGAGCCTGCGCACTTCCTCGTCACGCACGTGCGTACCTTCGCTGCCGGATCGTGTCGCGGCCGCGACACGATCCGCTCGATGCCCCGGTGAACAGGGCTGGTCTTCTTACCCTGTTCTCACCATCGTCACATCGGATGCTCACCCGGCGCCGCCAAGATGATCACCGTCGCGGACATCGACCCCGAAGGACGTCATGACGACGATCAACGGCCTGCCGGCCCACATCCTGCTCGTGCACGCGATCGTCGTGCTGCTGCCGTTGAGCGCGGTGCTCCTGGTGGTGAGCAGTTTCTGGCCGAAGGCGCGCGGCAAGCTCGCCGGGCCGAACGCGCTGCTGGCCGTGCTCGTGACGATCCTCGTCCCGGTCACCACGGACGCGGGGGAGTGGCTCGAACGGCGCGTCGCGAGCACCCTGTTGCTGCACACCCACACCGAACTCGGGGACACCGCGCTCTACGTCGCCATCCCGGTGGCCGTCCTCGCGCTCGTGGTGTGGTGGCGTCAGCGTGAAAGCACGGTCGACGCCGCTGAGTCCCGGGGCGACGACGAACTCCCGGGCACCGGCGGGGGCACCGCCACCGCGGTGCGCCGCAAGACCTACCTCGCGCCCGCCTCGACGACGGTCACCACCGTGCTCGCCATCCTCGCCGTCCTGGCCGCCGGAGCGGCCTGCTACGACATCTACCGCATCGGCGACTCCGGCGCGCAAGCGACGTGGCAGGGCAACTTCAGCCAGACCCCCGCGCCACCCGCCGGCCGCCCGGGCTGACCGTCGCTCACGACCCGGCCCGGCGCCGCAGCTGCTCCGGGATCGGCAACCCGGCACCGTAGAGGTGTGGCCGCGGCCGGAGGACTTCGTCGATCGGGCGGCGAGGTGGTGCCGGCAGCGGATCCGCGTCTTCGGGCGCGTAGCCGATCCGGATCACCAGCTGGGGCTCTAGGCGTCCACTGAGGACGCAGTCGCGGACCAGGCCGCGGGTGGCGGCCAGCTCCAGCGGCTCGCTGTACACGCACGTCGCGAGGTTCAGGCGGGTCGCGGTCAGCAGGACCGCGCTGGCGGCTTCGCCGGCCCGCAGGCGGTCGAGGGCCGAGTCGCCCGCCGTGGCCAGCACCGTGAGGGCCGCGCCGTCGGGGCCCGCCCGGTCGGGCAGCCGCGCGCCGGCGAATGCGCGGACCCGGAGTTCTCTCGCGGGGGCGAGGGCCAGGATCGCGTTGCGGGCGGGGACGCCGTCCGGGGCGTGTTCGCGGCCGCTCCACGCCGCCAGCTCGACCTCGTAGTCCGGGTCGGCCCGGTGCAGTCCCGCGGCTTCCACAGCGGCACTGGTGAGCGCCGACCGGCGTGCCGCGTCGGTGACCACGTGCAGCTGCGCACCCTGGTCGGACGCGCTTTTCTGCAGGAACACCTCGTCCCGGACGAGCAGGGGCCGGCCGGCGAAGCGACGCCGGTGCGAGCGGCGGCGCGGAATGGCCGCCGCGAGGGCGATGTCGCCGTCCCGGGTGTCGTGCGGCACCAGCTCGATCCGGGCGAGGACGCCGGGTTCGGGCAGCCGCTCGACGTGGGCCGCCCAGCCCATCGCCGCGGCGGCCACGGTGAAGTGGTGCAGCGCGCAGCCGCAGCTGACCAGCTGGTCGCGGCCGTCGGGGTCGGTGTGGCGCAACCGCCGGCGCGGGTCGGCGCGCAGCTCGACCGTGCGGCCGCCGTAGTGCCACTGCCACGGCTGGGAGTTGTGCACCGACGGGGCCCGCACGGCGAGCGCGACGGCCGCCTTGACGGTGTACGCGTCAGGCATCGTGTGGTCCATCGCTCCTCCTCGGATCGCTTACCCCCATGGTTGCGCCGGACGGCGGCGGGCCCCAGGGCCGAAGGGCTTCGCGGAAGGGACCTTGTCGAGGCCCTTAGGCCCTTTTCCCCGCAGGAGCGGCAGCCGACCCTGGGGGACCGCACCCGGGAGGCGCCATGCATGCGAACGATCCCTTCGCCCACGCGGAAAACACCGCGCGGACCTGGCTCGCGGCCGTGGGCGACGCGCTCGGGACCGAGGACCGGCACGCGGCCTACCGCGCGGTCCGGGCCTGGCTGCACACGGTCCGCGACCGGCTCACCGTCGAGGCGGCCGTGCATTTCGCCGCGCAGCTGCCCGAGCTGCTGCGCGGCGTCTACTTCGAGGGCTGGACACCGAGCCACGTGCCGACCCGGTACGACGTGCCGGGGTTCGTCGGGCGCTTCGCCGGCTCGGCGGGCATCGCCCGGGCCGAAGTCCCCGCCACTGCGGCGGCCGTGACCGCGGCTTTCGACCGGCTCTGCTCGCCCGGCCGGCTCGACCACGTCCTGAAGCTGCTGCCCGCCCGCCTCGTCGACCTGCTCACCGGGGATCGCCGTGCGCGCTGAAACCCGACGGGAAGCCGTCCTGCTCGGCGGCGTCCTGCTGCTGGTCGCCGCCGGGGGCGTCGCGTGGTGGGCCGGCGCGCCGGTCGTCGCGGACGCGGCCTGGGCGGCGGCGGACCTGCTCACCCTGGTCCCGGCCGTGGTGTGGGTGGCGGCCGATCTCCGGGCCCGGCGCTGGGGTGCCGACCTGCTCGCGGTGCTGGCGCTCGTCGCGACCGTCGCGGTGGGGGAGTACCTCGCGGGGGCGATCGTCGCCGCGATGGTCGCCACCGGGCGCGTCCTCGAAGCCGGCGCGCAACGGCGGGCCGGCCGGAACCTGACGGCCCTGCTGGAGCGGGCGCCCCGGCTCGCGCACCGGCGCACCGGGGACGGCCACGAGACCGTGCCGGTCGACGCCGTCCGCGCCGGGGAGCTGATCGTGGTCCTGCCGGGCGAGGTCGTCCCGGTGGACGGCCTGCTCCCGGACGGCGGGACCTTCGACGAGTCCGCGCTGACCGGCGAACCCCTGCCGGTGTCCCGGCCGCCGGACGACACCGTCCACAGTGGAGTGGTCAACGCGGGCGCCGCGGTCACCGTGCGGGCGAGCGCCGCCGCGGCCGACAGCGCCTACGCCGGCGTCGTCCGGCTCGCGGAGCAAGCCGCGGCCCGGACCGCGCGGATCGCCCGGATCGCCGACCGCGTCGCGGTCTGGTTCCTCCCGGCGTCCCTGCTGATCGCCGCGCTCGCCTGGCTGCTGACGGGGGAGGCCGGGCGCGCGGTCGCGGTGCTGGTGACGGCGACGCCGTGCCCGCTGCTGCTGGCCGTCCCGATCGCGGTAACCGGTGGCATGTCCCGCGCCTCGAAGGCCGGCGTCGTCGTCAAGGACGGCGCCGCGCTCGAAGCCCTCGGCCGCGCTTCGGTGCTGTTGATGGACAAGACCGGCACGGTGACCCGCGGCCGGCCTGAAATCACCGACGTCGTGTGCGCGCCGGGCCACGACGTGGCCGAGGTCCTCGAACGCGCGGCGGGCGTGGAGCAGTACTCGCCGCACGTTCTGGCTGCGGCCGTGGTGCGCGCGGCGGCTTCCGCGGGAGTCGTGCCGGCGGCGGCCGAAGACGTCTCCGAGGAGGTCGGTTCGGGCGTGTGCGGCCGGGTCCGCGGGCACGGGGTGCGCGTGGGCCGCCGGCCGGGCATCGAGCTGCCGGCCTGGGCGCGGGCGGCCGCCCGCCGGGGCCGGCTGGACCTCGCTTCGGTGCTGTGGGTGGAGTTCGACGGCGAGCCCGTCGCGGCGTTGCTCGCGAAGGACCCGATCCGGCCCGACGCGGCCCGCACGATGCGCCGGCTGCGCGCCGCCGGGATCGGCGACGTCCGGCTGCTCACCGGCGACCGCGTCGACAACGCGCGCGAAGTCGCCGCGATGCTGGGCCTGGACGACGTCCACGCCGAGGTGACGCCGGCGGAGAAGCTCCGCGAGGTGGACGCCGCGCGTGCCCGTGGGGTGACCGTGATGACCGGCGACGGGGTCAACGACGCGCCCGCCCTCGCCGCGGCGGACGTCGGCGTCGCGCTCGGTTCGCGGGGCGCGACGGCGGCCGCGCAGGCCGCGGACGCGGTGATCCTGGACGACCGCCTCGACCGGCTCGCCGACGCGGCGGAGATCGCCCGCCGTTCGCACCGGCTGGCCGTGGGCAGTGCGGTGGCCGGAACGCTGCTGTCGCTGCTCGCGATGCTCGCCGCGGCGGGCGGTTTCCTGGTCCCGGTCGCCGGCGCGCTGGTGCAGGAGGCCATCGACGTCGTGGTCATCCTGAACGCGTTGCGCGCCTTGGGAGAGCGGAAGAGCCGCGGCCCGGCACCGGCGGCGATGATGCGCCGGTTCGAGACCGAGCACCAGAAGCTGCTCCCGGCGCGCGCGGCGGTCCGGCAGGCCGCGGACGCACTGGCCGAGGGCGCGACCCCGACGGCGGACACGGCCGCGCGCACGGCCGCGCGCCTGCTCACCGACCAGCTGCTGCCGCACGAGGCGGCGGAGGAGACCGAGCTGTACCCGGCACTGGCGGCGGCCCTGGGCGGGCCCGAAGGCACGGTGACGATGAGCCGCGAGCACGCCGAGATCGGCCGCCTGGCCCGCCGTCTGCAGCGCCACCTGACCGAGGCCCCGGACGGCATCCAGCCCGACCAGGTCGACGACCTGCGCGCGACGCTCTACGGCCTCGACGCGGTGCTGACCCTGCACTTCGCGCAGGAGGAAGAAGCGTATTTCACGCTGCCTTCGGTTTGACCGGGGTGCTTCGGCCGGGGTGGCTGGGGGTGGGGCGGTGGCCTCGGTGCCCGGTGCCGCCGGTTCGGGTGTGCGGGCGGTGTCGCCGGGGGCGCGTATTTCATGCTGCCTTCGGCGTGACCGGGGTGCTTCGGCCGAGGTGGCTGGGGGCGCAGCGGTGGGCTTCGGTGCCCGGCGCCGCCGGTTTCACGCTGCCTTTGGCGTGACCGCGCGAACTTCGGCCGACGTGGCTAGTGGGCGGGGCGGTGGGCTTCGGTGCCCAGCACCGCCAGCTCCACCGTGCGGGCGATGTCGCCGGGGCTCACCACGCCCACGAGCGCGCCGTCCGCGACCACCAGGGCGAGGTCCTGCCCGGGGCGGCCGCCGATCCGCGAGAGGACCGCCGTCAGCGGGGTCTCGGGGCTCGCCACGAGGCACTCGGGCGGGCGGGCGCAGACGTCCTCGACCCGCGTCGACGCCCTCGTCCGTTCCGGCACCCGGGCGAGCTGGGCCAGGCTGATCACCCCGGCCGGACGGCCGTCGAACGTCACCACCGGGTAGGTGCGGAACCGGGCGGACGCGGCCTGGTCGACGAACGCCCGCACGGTGAACCACCCGGGCGCGGTCGCCGGCTGCCGGGTCATGATCTCGCCGAGCCGGATCCGGGCCAGGACCTCGCGTGCCGGGCCGGCCGCGAGCTCGGCACGGGCGCTGAACGCGAGGAACCAGCCGATGCCGACCAGCCACAGCCCGGCGAAGCTGCCCAGCCACAGGAGCTCGAACAGTCCCGCGGCGGCCACCACCACGCCGACGACGTGGCCGGACCGGGCGGCCGCCGCCTGGGCGCGCCGCTTGTCGCCGGTGCGCTTCCAGACGGCGGCCTGCAGCACCCGGCCGCCGTCCAAGGGCGCGCCGGGGAGCAGGTTGAACACGCCCAGCAGGAGGTTCGTCCAGCCGAGCCAGGACAGCGTGTCGCCGGCGATGCCGGTGAGCGGCAGCGACGCCCCCAGGAACGCGGCCCCGGCCACGAGGCTCGCGAGCGGCCCGGAGATCGCGACCGCGAACGCGACGCGCGGTGCCGGCGGCTCGTCGGACATCTCGGTGCTGCCGCCGAGCAGCCACAGCGTCACGCGCTCGACGGCGAGCCCGTGGTGCCGCGCGACCAGCGCGTGGCTGAGCTCGTGCACCAGCAGCGACGCCAGGAACACCACGGATCCGGCCGCGCCGGCGACCCAGTAGACGACCGGCGAGCGGCCCGGGACGGCTGCCGGCAGCAGGGACTGCGCCAGCAGCTCGGCCAGCAGGGCCATGATCAGGAGCACGGACCAGTGCGCGCCGACGCGGATGCCGGCCGGGCGCCCGAGCGGGAACGTCGCTTGCATACCCCGACGGTCCCCCGGCCCGCGCACGCGGGCGAGGGCCGCACCGCCCCGGGGCGAAGGACCAAAGGCCCCTGCTCCGCCGACGTCCGGCCGCAGTCCCGGGACGAGCGGAGTTCGTAGCGTCGGGGGTATGGCCGGACGGAAGAAAGCGCGGCTCCCCCGCGCGGTCTACGAGCGCGAACTGCTTCGCCTGCAAGCCGAGCTGGTGAAGCTCCAGGAATGGGTGCGGGCCGAAGGCGCTCGCCTGGTCGTCGTGTTCGAAGGCCGGGACGCCGCCGGCAAGGGCAGCACGATCAAGCGCGTCACCGAGCACCTGAACCCGCGCGTGGTGCGGATCGCGGCGCTGCCGAGCCCGACCGAACGCGAACGCACGCAGTGGTACTTCCAGCGCTACGTCGAACACTTGCCGGCCGCGGGCGAGATCGTGTTGTTCGACCGCAGCTGGTACAACCGCGCCGGCGTCGAGCGCGTGATGGGGTTCTGCACCCCCGAGGAGCACCGCCGGTTCCTGCAGCAGTGCCCGATCTTCGAGCGCCTGCTCATCGACGACGGCGTCCTGCTGCGCAAGTACTGGTTCTCGGTCAGCCTGGACGAGCAGGAACGCCGGTTCCGTGCCCGCATCGACGACCCCATGCGACGCTGGAAGCTCTCGACGATCGACCTGCAGTCGGTGACGCACTGGGAGGACTACTCGCGGGCGAAGGACGACATGTTCGTCCACACCGACACCACCGAGTCGCCCTGGCTCGTGGTGGAAAGCGAGGAGAAGCGGCGCGGGCGGCTGAACATGATCGCCCACCTGCTCGCGAGCGTGCCGTACTTCGAGGTGCCGCGGCAGGCGGTGTCGCTGCCGCCGCGGCCCGAGCCGGCCGGCTACTTCCGCACCGACCGGCGGTTGCAGACCTACGTACCCGACCACGCGGCGACCCTGCTGCCGCATTGACCGGAGGAGGAAAACCATGGACGACAAGGAAAAGGCCGCGATCGAAGCCGAGGCGCGGCGTGACGTCGCCGAGCGCGGGCGGCACGGCGGCCCGAAGGTCGGCCGGTACCTGCACGCGGTCGAGCACCACGCGGTCAAGGAGAACGAAGCGGACGTCGTCCCGGCCACCGAAGAGGGACCGGCCGGCGGCCGTCAGGGCTGATCCGTGCGTGTGTACGCCGCGAGGGCCCCCTCCCGGGCCTTCGCGGCGATCGCGCGGACGAGCGCCGTGTGGACGGACCCGATAGCCGGCCGCGAGAGCCGCCAGTACCGGCGGAACTTCACCCAGCTCTGCGGGTCGCTCATCCGGACCCGCGTGTGCACGGTCAGCAGCGTGCGGTGCGGGCCGTACGGGACCACCGACGCCGCCAGCACGAGCTTCCCGAACCCGGGCTCGTCGAACGCCGCGAAGTCGTCGGGTTCCACCCGGCGCCAGGTGATCACGGGCTTCCAGAACTGGCCGGCCACCCCGAGCGCGAACTCGCTGCCCGGCCGGTCGGCGAGCAGGGTCCACTCCGAGCCGGCGTCGAGGTCGTCCGGGGTCAGCCGGGTCGGGCGGCGGGGCGGGCCGTGGCGGCGGTTGTGCCAGCGCTCGGGCAGCATGCGCAGCCACCCCGCGGCCGACGCGACGCCGCCGCGGACGTCGGTGAAGTCCAGTTCGCGCGCCGCGGCGTAGGTCTCCTTCACGGGCGCGTCCACGATCGCGGTGCGCACCACCTCGAAGTGCGGGTGCGGCAGGTAGTGGTCGATGAGCAGATCGGGTGTCGTCATCGTCCCAGCGTCGGCGAACACGGCCGCCGGGACAGGCGGATTTGGTCCCCGGCGAAAGGGACTTCGTGCCCTGACCGCCCGGTACGCGCCCCGCCCATGCTGATCCGGAGACCGCAGGAGGAGCCATGACCGCAAGCCGCCCGGTGCTCGTCGGGGTGGACGCCTCGGCGCCGTCGTTCGCCGCCACTCGCTGGGCCGCGGAGGAAGCACACCGGCGTGACGCGACGGTGCGGCTGCTGCACGCCTGCGTCTTCGACGACTCACCCCCGCGAGAACACGACGAACTTCTGCTGGAGCACGTCCACCGCCTGCTTCGCCGCAGCGCCGAGATCGCCCGCGAGTGGGCGCCCGGGGTCCGGGTCGAAACGGCGGTCGAACTCGGGCTCGCCGCCGACGTGCTGCTCGCCGGCGCGGCCGGCGCGGCGCTCGTCGTGCTCGGTTCGCACGGTCTCGGCGGCCTGCGCGGCGCGCTGATCGGTTCGGTGGCCCTGCGGGTGGCTTCGGAGGCGCCCTGCCCGGTCGTGGTGGTGCCCGTGCACCAGGCGGTCCGCACCGGGCCCGTCGTCGTCGGCGTGGACGCTTCCGAGTCGAGCGAGCACGCGCTGCGGTTCGCCGTCGAGGAAGCCGCCGACCGGCGGGCGCCGCTGCTGGTCGTGCACGCCTGGCACACCGGCGACGGCGTCGACGAGCGGGAAAAGCTGGCGGCCCGCGTGGCGAGCTGGACCGGCAAGTACCCGGATCTCGAGGTCTTCACCCAGGCGGTGGCGGACCGCGTCCCGGCCCGTGCGTTGCGGCACGCCGCGCCGGACGCGCGCTTGATCGTGGTCGGCACGCGGGGCCGCGGCCCGGTCGCGGGCGGGGTCCTCGGCTCGACCGGCAACGACCTGCTCGCGCACGCGGCCTGCCCGGTCGCGGTCGTGCACTGAACTTCCAGGAGAGGAGCCGTCGTGAAGGCACGCGACATCATGACGCGGCCCGTGGTGCGGGTCGGCCCGGGAACCCCCGTCCGCGAGGCCATCGTGCAGCTCACCGAGCACTGCGTGGCGGCCCTGCCGGTGGTGGGGGCCGAGGACGCCGTGCTCGGGATGTTCACCGAGGCCGACGCGCTCCGCAGCGGCCTCCCGGGGCAAGGCCCGGCGGCGGAGGTGCTGGTGGGCGCGAAGATGACCACGCCGGCCGTGACGGTGGACCTCGACACCGACGTCGCCGAGATCGCGCGGAAGATGCTGGGCGACCGGCTGCGCAGCGTCCCGGTGGTCGACGACGACGGCGTGCTCGTCGGCATCGTCAGCCGCCGCGACATGCTCAGCCCGATGGTGCGCCAGGACGACACGATCGCCTCGCACCTCAACGCGCTGCTGACCGACTACTCGAGTCACCGCGACCGGTGGACGATCTCCGTCACCGGCGGCATGGTGACCATCCGCGGCGTCTTCGTCGACGAGGCCGAGCGCCGCGTCGTCACCGCGCTGGCGAGGACGATCTACGGCGTTGTCGGCGTCGAGTTGGGGGAAGAAGCCTCGGTGCCGACATGAAGGTTCTCGTCGCGGTGGCGACCCGGCACGGCGCCACCAGGGAAATCGCCGAAAACGTGGCCACGGCCATCGGTTCCGCGCTGACCGAAGCCGGGATGTGGTCGCTGGTCGAGGTCCGCGACGCCGGCCTGGTGCACTCGGTCGACGGCTTCGACGCCGTCGTCCTCGGCAGCGCCGTCTACATGGGACACTGGCTGGAGCCGGCCAGGAAGCTCGCGGAGTCCTTTTCGGACGAACTGCGGCGGAGGCAGGTCTGGCTCTTCTCCAGCGGCCCGGTGGGCGAGCAGAAACGCCCCGCCGAGGAGCCGGTCGTCGTCGATGACCTCGTCCGCCGGGTCGGCGCCCGCGGCCACCGGCTGTTCGGCGGGAAGATCGACCGCCGGACGCTCAAGTTCCCCGAACGTGCCGTCGTGACGGCCTTGCGGGTCGCCGACGCCGACAACCGGGACTGGCCCACGATCCGCGCCTGGGGCCGGGAGATCGGGACGATCCTCGCCCACGCCGAAAGGAGCGTGTCATGAGCGAATACCCGGTGCGGGTCGAGGCGACCCTGGACGAGCCCCTGTCCCGCGGGCTGTGGCTGGTGAAGTGGCTGCTGGCCGTTCCGCACTACGTCGTGCTGGCGTTCCTCTGGTTCGCCTACCCCTTCGTGACGATCGCCGCCTTCTTCGCGATCCTCGTGACCGGCCGGTACCCGCGGCCGCTGTTCGACTTCACCGCCGGGGTGCTGCGCTGGAGCTGGCGGGTGCAGTACTACTCCTACGCCGCCCTGGGCACCGACCGGTACCCGCCGTTCACCTTCGCCGACGTCCCGGACTACCCGGCGCGGCTCGAGATCGCCTATCCCGGACGGCTTTCCCGCGGGCTGGTGCTGGTGAAGTGGTGGCTGCTGGCCATCCCGCACTTCGTGGTCGTCGGCCTGTTCGTCGGCGGGGGCAGCTGGCTGGTGCTGCGCACGGGCGGCGACCAGACGTTCGACTGGGCCGCGGGCGGTCTCGTCGGCGTGCTGGTCGTCGTGGCCGGCGTGGTGCTGCTGTTCACCGGCCGCTACCCGCGGCCGATCTTCGACTTCGTGCTCGGCATGGACCGCTGGGTGCTGCGCGTCGCGGCCTACGTGTCCCTGATGACCGACGAGTACCCGCCGTTCCGGCTCGACATGGGCGGCGCGGAAGCCGGTCACGAGCCGCCGCACCCGGAGGCACCGCACCCGCACGCGGCGGGCTGGACCGCGGGCCGGATCGCCGCCGCGGTGACCGGCGCGGTGCTGGTGCTCGGCTCGATGGGCCTGGTCACCGGGGGTGCGACCCTGCTCTGGGCCGACCGTACCCAGCGCGACGCCGACGGTTACCTGTCCGCGTCGAGCACCTTCGTCTCGGCCGGGTACGCGGTCGCGTCCGACCCCGTGCGGCTGGAGGGATTGTCGGTGCCGAAGCTCACGAGCTTCGTCGGGGACGTCCGGATCCGGGCCACCGGCGACCGTCCCGTTTTCGTGGGAATCGGCCGCTCGGGTGACGTCGAGCGCTATCTGGCCGCGACGGAGTACGCGGTCGCCGGCGACGGGACGCACGCGGGTGGTGCCCCGGCGGCCCCGCCCGGTGACGCGGGGGTCTGGGTGGCCAGTGCGTCCGGCGCGGGCACGCAGACCGTCGCGTGGCCGGTGCTCGCCGGGCAGTGGACCGCCGTGGTGATGAACGCCGACGGGTCGCGCGGGGTTTCGGTGCGCGCGGAAGCGGGTGCCACCGCGCCCGCCCTCGGCTGGATCGCGCTGGCCCTGCTCGCTTCCGGGGCCCTCGTGCTGGCCGGCGGGGTCGTGCTGATCGCCGTCGCGGCGCACCGCGCCTCCCGGCGGCCCGAGCCGTCCACAGTGGACTCGTGAGGAAGTGATGACCATGCTCGCACAGCCGGGTGACTGGCTCGTCGTCAAGGGACCGTGGGTCGACGCGCCCGAGCAGCGCGGCCGGATCCTGGAGGTCCGCTCGGCCGACGGGAGCCCGCCCTACGTCGTCCGCTGGACGGCCGACGACCACGTGTCGACGGTCTTCCCCGGCCCCGACGCGATCGTGCTGACCGCCGAGGAGGAACAGGCGGAAGAACATCGCGCGCGCGGCCGGTTCGACCGGGTCCGGCAGGAGATCCACCGGGAGGACGGCCATGCCCGGGTTCGCTGACGGCGCGGTCGTCGCCGGGATCGACGGTTCCCCGTCCGCGGTCCAGGCCGCGGTCTGGGCCGGGGCGGAGGCCGTCCGGCGCGGTCGTCCGCTGCGGCTGGTGCAGGTCTATAGCCTGCCGCAGGTGAACGCGCCGGTCGCGTTCGGCACGCACGAGCAGGTCCGGACGGGCCTGGCGGACCGCGCCCGGGAATGGCTCACCGCGGCGAAAGCCGCCGTGCTCGCCGAGCACCCGGGCCTCGAGGTCGTCACCGCCGCGCGCGAATGGAGCCCGGTCACCGCGCTGGTCCAGGAGTCCGAGCACGCCGAACTGGTCGTGCTGGGCTCGCGCGGCCTGGGCGGGTTCACCGGTCTGCTCGTCGGGTCGACCGCCGTCTCGATCGTGGCGCACGCGCACTGCCCGATCGTCGTGGTCCGGGGCCGGACGCCGCACGACCCGCCGCCGGCCACCGGTCCCGTGCTCGTCGGCGCGGACGGTTCCCCGGACAGCGACGCGGCGGTGGCGTTCGCGTGCGAAGAGGCCCGGCTGCGCGGCGCCGAGCTGCGAGCGGTGCACACCTGGAGCGACGTCCTCGCCGACGGCATGCTCCGCGCGCACCCGCTGGAGGAGGACCCGGCGGCGATCCAGCGGGCCGAGCGGGACAAGCTCGCCGAGCAGGTGGCCGGCTGGCAGGCGAAGTACCCGGACCTGCCGATCGAGTTCGACGTCGTCCGCGGGCGCCCGGTGCGCACCCTGCTCGAGCGCGGCGAGCACGCGCAGCTGATCGTGGTCGGCTGCCGGGGCCGCGGCGGGTTCACGGGCATGCTGCTCGGCTCGACCAGCCAGGCCCTGGTCGCGCACGCGCCGTGCCCGGTCGCCGTCGTCCGGCCGCAGAGGAGCGGGACATGACCTCGCTGCGGACCCGGGCGACCATGCGCCTGCTGGCCACGTTCGAGACCCTGTTCGCCGCGAGCGCGGTGTACGGCGGGATTGCGCTGATCGCCGGGGCGCCGGGGTTCCGGCTGCCCGTCGAGTGGCTGACCCCGCTGGGCCTGACCAGCTGGGTGCTGCCCGGCATCGCCCTCGTGCTCGTGGTCGGCGGTTCGCTGGCCTGGGCGGCCGTCTTCGCCTGGCGGATCGACTTCCGGGCCCCGGTCGCGGCGCTGGCCGCCGGCGCGGTGCTCGCCGGCTGGCTCGCGGTCCAGTTCGGGGTCATCGGGGTGCGGGCGCCGATCCAGTGGGTGACCGCCGGGCTGCTCGTCGTCCTGCTCGGGCTGGCGCTGCTGGCCCGCCGAAGGCTGGAGACGTCATGAGCGCGACGGTCACGATCCTGCACGAGACGGAGTTCTTCGACACCGAGGGCCTGCGCCTGCTGAGGAACGGCCTGACCTTGAGCTCCCGCGCCGGACGGTGGTGCCTCGACACCCCGGACGGGCAGGTCAGCGTCTTCGGCGCGGATCACGGCGTGCCGCCGGCGTTGTCCCGGCTCGTGCGCGCCTACACCCGGGACGACGAACTGGTGCCGGTCGCCCGGCTGCGGGGCGGGCCGGACGAGCTCCGCGCCCGGCTCGGCAAGCGGCTCACGACGCCGGCCCGGCCCGACGACGGCTCGGCACGGAGCGTGGTGCTGCGGTACGTGCGGAAGCAGATCGCCGCGCTGGCCGCCGCGGACCTCGCCGTCCGGCAGGGCAAACCCGACTCGGTGCACCGGATGCGCGTGGCCGCCCGGCGGCTGCGTGGTGCCTTCTCGGCCTACGCCCCGGTGCTGGGCGGGCGGAAGCTGCTGAAGGAGCTCAGCGCCGCGCTGCGGTGGCTGGGCCGCGAACTCGCGCCCGCCCGGGACACCGAGGTCCAGTGGGCCCGGGCCCGGGCCTGGGCCGGGGAGCGCACCGACGCCTACTTCGCCGAACTCACCGAAGAGGCGAACGCCCGGGTGCGGCGCGCGCTGGACAGCCGCCGGTACGTCCAGCTGCTCAACGCGCTCGACGTGCTCGAGGTCGTGTTGAGCGAAGAGCCGTGGCGGAAAGCGGTTCGCCGGCCCGCGGCGAAAGTGCTGCCCCGGCTGGCCCGCGCCGTGGTCGAGGAGGTGGACGGCCGGGTGGCCGCGCTGCCGGCCGCGCCGGACCGCGATCGTGCCGTCCACGAGGTGCGCAAGGCCGCCAAGCGCCTGCGCTACGCGCTCGAAGCCGGCGCCTTGCCCTCCGGCACGAAGGCCCTGCGGACGTTCCAGGACCTGCTCGGCGAGTTCCAGGACGCGGTCGTCGCGCAAGCGCACCTGCGCGTGCTGGCGGAGCGCGGGTTCGTGGTGGACGCGGACGCCGAAGCAGCTACGGCGGAGCACTGCGCGTCGGAGCTGCCCGCGGCGTGGCACGACCTCCGACGCGAGCTGCGGCGGGACCTTCGGCCCCACGACCGGTGACCGATGGCGGCGGTGCACCGGACGCCGGCTTCCTAGGTTGACAGGTGACCCGAAAGGCAGGAACACCCGATGCGAGCACGCGACCTGATGACGGCGCCGGTGATCACCGTGCACCCGTGGACGTCCGCCAAGGAGGCGGCCGAACTGCTGTCCGCGCACGGTTTCACCGCACTGCCCGTGGTGGACGACGACGACCGGCTCATCGGCATCGTCACCGAGGCCGACCTGATCCGCGGCCGCATCCCGGCCGACCCGCGGTACGTCCACGAACCCCGCGAGACCGTCGCCGGCAAGGCGGTCGGCGACCTGATGACCACCCCCGCCACCGCCATGAGCACCGGCACCGACGTCGCGGACCTGTGCCAGGCGCTGGTGGACGCGCGGATCCGCGCGATGCCGATCGTCGACGGCTCGGCCGTCGTGGGCATCGTCACCCGCGGCGACGTCGTCCGGGTGCTCGCCCGGGAAGACGTCGAGATCGCCAGGGACGTCCGGCACCGGCTCGAGGTCTACGGCGGCAGCGGCCGCTGGAAGGTCGAGGTCCGGGACGGGTTCGTGCACATCACCGACCAGTTCGACGACGACACCGACCGGCACGTCGCGCAGCTGCTGGCGCTCGCCGTGCCGGGCGTCGTCGCCGCCGAGACCGCCTACGCGGGTGAGGAGCAGAAACGATGACCGCGATCGACCCGAGGATCACCGTGGGCGTGGACGGCTCGGCCGGCGCCGGCGCGGCCGTCGCGTGGGCGGCGAAGATCGCCTCCCTGCGCCACCTGGAGCTGAAGATCGTCAACGGCCTGCAGGTCGCCGGGTTGTACTACGGTGGCGGCCTTTCCGGCATCGGCGCGGAGACCCTGTTCGACGCGATCCTGGCCGACGGGCAGCGGGCGGTCGCCGACGCGCGCAAGCTCGCGCTGTCGGTCGACAAGGACCTCGCGATCACCACCGAGGTGCCCAACGACCCGCCGGTACCGCGGCTGATCGACGAGTCCCGGCACGCCCGGATGCTCGTCGTCGGCGCGACCGGCTCCGGCGGCTTCACGGGCATGCTCGTCGGCGGGACCGCCGCGTCGGTGGCCGGGCACGCGCACTGTCCCGTCGCGGTCGTCCGCGGCCGCCACGGCTCCGCCGCGATCCCGGAGCAGGGACCGGTCGTCGCCGGCGTCGACGGCAGCCCCAACAGCGAACAGGCGCTCGCCGTCGCGTTCGAAGAGGCTTCGCTGCGCGGTGCGCCGCTGGTGGCGGTGCACGCCTGGACCGACCTCACCTACGAAGACACCCGGGGCACGGCCCGCATCCCGGTCGACCCGGCGATGCTGGCGGAAGAGGAAGAGCGGCTGCTCGGCCAGCGGCTCGCCGGCTGGGGTGAGAAGTACCCGGACGTCCGGGTCCGCCGGGAGATCGTGCGCGACCGGCCGCGGCACGCGCTGCTGACCGCCTCCGCCGAGGCCCAGCTCGTCGTCGTGGGCAGCCACGGCCGGGGCGGCTTCACCGGGATGCTGCTCGGCTCCACCAGCCAGGCCCTGGTCCAGCACGCCCAGTGCCCGGTGCTCGTGGTCCGCCCGGAGCGGAAGGCGTGACCGCGCTCGGCACCCGGCCCGCGGTGCTCGGCAGCACCGAACTCGCCCAGGTGGACGCCCTCTGGCGGGCCGCGAACTACCTCGCGGCCGGCCAGATCCACCTGATGGCCAACCCGCTGCTGCGCGAACCGCTGCGCCCCGAGCACGTCAAGCCGAGACTGCTCGGGCACTGGGGGACCTCGCCCGGACTCAACTTCGTGTACGCCCACCTGAACCGCGCGATCCGCACGCACGACCTGAACGCCCTGCTCGTCACCGGCCCGGGCCACGGCGGCCCGGCACTGCTGGCGAACACGTGGCTCGAAGGCAGCTACACCGACGCCTGGCCCGAGGTCACCCGGGACGCCGCCGGGATGGCGGAGCTGTTCAAGCAGTTCTCCTTCCCCGGCGGCGTGCCCAGCCACGTGGCGCCGCAGGTGCCCGGGTCGATCCACGAAGGCGGCGAGCTGGGCTACTCGCTCGCGCACGCCTTCGGTGCGGCCTTCGACAACCCCGGGCTCGTGGTCGCGTGCGTCGTCGGCGACGGCGAGGCCGAAACCGGCCCGCTCGCGACGTCGTGGCACGCCAACAAGTTCCTCGACCCGGTCCGCGACGGCGCGGTGCTGCCGATCCTGCACCTCAACGGCTACAAGATCGCCAACCCGACGGTCCTGTCCCGCATCCCGCCGGCCGAGCTGGAGGCGTTGCTGCGCGGCTACGGGTACGAGCCGATCCACGTCGAAGGCCACGAACCGGCGGCGATGCACCAGGCCATGGCGGCCGCGCTCGACACGGCGCTCGGCCTCCTCGCGCAACGGCGCGGGGTGTGGCCGGTGATCGTGCTGCGCAGCCCCAAGGGCTGGACCGGTCCGTCCGTTGTGGACGGTCTGCCGGTCGAGGGCACCTGGCGGTCGCACCAGGTGCCGATCCCGGACGTCCGGAACAACCCGGAGCACCTGAAGCAACTGGAGGACTGGCTGCGGTCCTACCGCCCGGAGGAGCTCTTCGACGAAGCCGGCCGCCCGGTCGCCGACGTCACGGCGCTGATCCCGGCGGGGGAGCGGCGGATGGGCGCCAACCCGAACGCCAACGGGGGCGTGCTGCTGCGCCCGCTCTCGCTGCCGGACGTCGCGGCGCACGCGGTCGCGGTCACCTCACCGGGAGCCACGCAGGCCGAGCCGACCCGGGTGCTCGGCCGGTTCCTGCGGGACGTCTTCGCGCTCAACGCCGACCGGGCGAACTTCCGCCTGTTCGGGCCGGACGAGACGGCGTCCAACCGGCTCGACGCGGTCTACGACGTCACGGCGAAGGAGTGGCAGGCGGCGGTCGAGCCGGCCGACGAGCACCTCTCCCGCGACGGCCGGGTGCTGGAGGTGCTTTCGGAACACCTGTGCCAGGGCTGGCTCGAGGGGTACCTGCTGTCGGGCCGGCACGGGCTCTTCTCCTGCTACGAAGCGTTCGTGCACATCGTCGACTCGATGGTGAACCAGCACATCAAGTGGCTCCGCGTGCACCGGGCGATCCCGTGGCGGCGGCCGATCGCGTCGCTGAACTACCTGCTCACGTCGCACGTCTGGCGGCAGGACCACAACGGCTTTTCCCACCAAGACCCCGGGTTCGTCGACCACGTCGCGAACAAGAGCTCCGAAGTCGTGCGCGTCTACTTCCCGCCGGACACCAACACGCTGCTGGAGGTCGCGGCGCACTGCCTGCGCAGCCGCGACTACGTGAACGTGGTCGTCGCGGGGAAGAACGAAACGCCGAACTGGCTCGACGCGGAGCAGGCCGCGCTGCACTGCGCCCGGGGCGTGAGCATCTGGGAGTGGGCGAGCACGCGGACCGACCGCGAACCGGACGTCGTCCTGGCCTGCGCGGGCGACGCGCCGACATTGGAAGTCCTTGCGGCGGCTTCGATCCTGCGGCGGGAGCTGCCGTCGCTCGCGGTCCGCGTGGTGAACGTCGTCGACCTGATGCGCCTGCAGCCGGCCGACGAGCACCCGCACGGGCTCTCGGACCGCGAGTTCGACGCGCTGTTCACCCCGGACCGCCCGGTGATCTTCGCCTACCACGGCTACCCGTGGCTGATCCACCGGCTGGCCTACCGCCGCACCGGGCACCACGACCTCCACGTGCGCGGCTACACCGAGCACGGCACCACGACGACACCGTTCGACATGCTGGTGCTCAACCACCTGGACCGGTTCCAGCTGGTGATCGACGTGATCGACCGGGTACCGGGCCTGGTGGCGACGGCCGGCGTCCTGCGGCAGCGGATGACCGAGGCGCAGGGCCGGCACCGCCGGTGGATCCGCGCCCACGGCGAGGACCTGCCGGAGGTGCGGCACTGGACCTGGGAGGGCTGAGGCGTGCGCGGCGTGCTCCCGCCGGGGGCGTGAAGGTGCCCAAGACGTGGTGCCCGCCGCACAAGCCGGACGTGCCGGTGGTGCTGCGCGACCAGGCCGACGCGGTCGCCGAGGTGCTGACCGCGCGCGGGGCCTGCCGACCGGCGGGGAGCTGCACACGCCGTTGGCGGCGCGCCAGGCGTTCGGCACGCCACTGGAGGACGTGGTCGAGCTGGCCGAGCGGCTCGGCGACGCCGCCGGACGGCCACCTGACGGCCTTGGTCCTCACCGCGTTCGACATGCTGCACGAAGCCCTGGACAGCCTGCCGTACCCCGACGGCGCACTGTCCTCATCGGACGCCGCGGAACACGCGTACCGGCGGGCCGAGCACCTCGCGCTCGCCGTCCCGCGGCTGCGCCGACGCACCTCCTACGCCGTTGGCAAGATCTCCTGACTGGTCGAGTGCGCGCGGGAGGTGATGGGCACCCAGGGCCGGTTGCGCGGCCTGCTGCACGCCACCCAGATGGTGACCGGCGAGCTCGACCTGCTGACGCTGCTGCGCCGGATCGTGCAGGCGGCCCGCGAGCTGCTGGGCGTGATCGGGGTAGGCGGGCAGCTCGTCGAGTTCGTCCACGCTGCCATAGGCGACGAGACGGTGGCGAGGGTCTTCCGGCGGCCCGAGGGCAGGGCCTGCGCGGGGCGGTCGTGGAGGAGGCACGCCCGATCCGGCTCGCGAACATCGCCGACGACCGGCGGTCTTCGGGGTCTCGGACGAGCACCCGCCCATGCACAGCTTCCTGGGAGTACGACGGAGACTGGCGCAACAGCACTCTCATCACCCACCACGACCATCCACCGCAGGTGAAAGCCTCCGTGGACGAGCGGCTGTGAAACCGCGGCCGAGCACGCGAATCCCGGTGACGGTGTCCTCAGCCTGATCGCGTCGGCGGGGCCCGAACCGGGCACCGCCCACCAGATCCGCACCGACCTCGTCCGGCGTGGCTGGGGATCGCTGGCCATCACGTGGATCTACCCGCCCGAGACCGTCCTGGCCGAAGAGGACGAGTAGGCAGCGTCGAGGTCCACGGCCGGCAGGGCCGGGAACTCCGCCGGCCGGTGCGTGACGACCAGCGTCGCGCGGTTCCGCGTCGCCGCCAGCACGTCCGCGGCCAAAGCCGTGGCGGTCGGTGCGTCGAGGTGGGCCGTCGGTTCGTCCAGCAGCAGGATCGGGCGGCCCGAGAGCACCGCCCGGGCCACCCCGATGCGCTGGCGCTCGCCACCCGACACCGGCGTGCCATGGGCGCCGAGGGGTGTGTCGAGGCCCTCCGGCAGGCTCGAGAGCCACGGTCCCAGCTGAGCGCGGCTCAGGGCGGTCCTCAGCTCGGTGTCCGAGGCGGCGGGCCGGGCGAGCCGGAGGTTCTCCCGAAGCGTGCTGTCGAACAGGTGCGTGTCCGGCCCGCACCAGGCGATCCGCTCCCGGACGGAGTCACCCGTGCAAGCCAGGGTGTCCGTGTCGTCGAGCAGGACGCGCCCTGCCGACGGGTCCAGGTAGCGCATCAACGCCGCGATCACCGTGCTCTTGCCGGCACCCGACCGGCCCGTCAGCGCGATCCGCCGGGCGTGGCCGATCCGCAGCGTGACGTCCTGCACCGCGTCGGCGGGTTCCCCGGGCCAGCGGACGGACAGCCGCTCGGCCGCCAGCCCGGCCGCAGCCGGCGCGCTGGCGGCACCGGCGGTGTGGGGCGCCGCGAGCACGTCCAACTCGGCGATCCGGCGTGCGGAGCCGGCCGCGCCGAGCAGCCGCTGGGCCGCCTCCGGCAGGCCGGCCACCAGCTCGGCGGTGGCGAGGGGCACCAGCGCGAGCACGGCCAGTGCCGGGCCCGGGATCGCGCCCGTCCGAACGGCTGCGATGCCCAGCGTCAGGCAGGTGAGGGAGGTGAGCCCGACGCCCAGCGTCGCGACGCCGCCGCCGAGACCCCGCCAGCCGGCGGACCGGCGTTGGAGCGAGGTCAGCGCGGCGTCGAGCTCGCGGAGCCGGGAGTGCCGCCGGACCGCCGCGTCGTGGACGATCAGGTCGGCCGACGCCTGCAGCAGCTCCACGGTGCCCGCGGTGAGGTCGGAGCGCAGCTTCGCCGTCTCGAGCTGTGCCCGGCGGGCCGCCGCGGCCGCGACCACGGGGGCCAGCACCCCGGCGACCGTCAAGCCCACCGCGGCGGCGAGACCGGCGCCGGGCAGGATGATCCCGAGGGTGACCGCCGTCGCCGCGAGGACCGCGAAGGTCGACACGCCCGGCACCAAGCCGCGGACCAGGACGTCCTGCTGGCTGTCCACATCGGACACCAGGCGGTGCAGCAGGTCGCCTCGGCGCAGCCGCGCGGTGCCCGCGGGCCCGATCCGGACCAGCTGTGCCCACACGCGCACCCGCAGCTCCGCCAGCGCGCGCAAGGCGACGTCGTGGGACAGGAGCCGGTCGGCGTAGCGCAGGATGCCCTTCGCCAGGCCGAACGTGCGCACCGCGACGATCGCCACCATCAGGCTCAGCACCGGCGGGTGCAGCGCCGCGCTCGCGATCAGCCAGGACGACGTCGCCGTGAGCGCGACCCCGCACCCCAGCGCGGCGGTGGCGGCCAGGCAGGCCAGGGCCAGCCGCAGCCGGTGCGGCCGGACCGCGTCGAGCAGCGGCCGCCACTTCGAGCCGGAGAGCTCCACAGTGGACGCCGCGCCGGCGGCGGGCCCCGCGCTGCGCGTGACCGGGCGCGAAGCCGTGACCGGCGCGGCCTCGGCGGCCGGCGCCGGGCCGCCGAGGGAGACGACGCGGTCGCAGCGGGCCAGCACGGCGGGGTGGTGGCTGACGATGACGGCGGTCCGCCCGGCGAGCACCTTCGGCAGCCGCTCGAGGATGGCCGCCTCGGTCTCCGCGTCGACGCCCTCGGTGGGCTCGTCGAGCAGGATCAGCGGCCGGTCGAGCAGCACCGCGCGGGCCAGCGCGACCCGGCGGCGCTGGCCCGTGGACAGCCCGGCGCCCCGCTCACCGACCACAGTGGACAGCGGGACGTCGAGTGCCGCGGTGTCGGCGGCGGCGAGCACGGCGTCGTCGGTGGCGTCGGGCGAGCCGAGGCGGATGTTCTCGCCCACGGTGCCCGCCACCAGATGCGGTTGCTGCGGCACCCAGGCCAGGTGCCGGTGCCAGGTCGCCCGGCCGAGGTCGGCCAGGTCGACGTCGCCGACCAGGATCCGGCCGCCGTCCGGCCGGCGCCAGCCGAGGAGGAGGTCGAGCAACGTCGACTTGCCCGCGCCGCTCGGCCCGGTGACACCGACGATCTCACCGGGCGGCAGGCGCAGGCCGAAACCGTCGAGGACCGGGCCGGACCGGCCCTCGACCGTCACGTCTTCGCAGCGCAACGCCGTGCGTGCGAGGTCCGGCACGACGCGGGTGCCGTGGTCGCCGGACGGGGTGGCGGCGAGCGCGATGATCTCCTCGGCCGCGGCCAAGCCTTCGGCGCTGTCGTGGAACCGCGAGCCGACCGCGCGCAGCGGCAGGTAGACCTCGGGCGCGAGGATCAGCACGACGAGTGCCGTCCGCAGGTCCAGCTCGCCGGCCAGCAGGCGCAGGCCGATCGACACGGCCACGAGGGCGACCGACAGCGTGGCGAGGAGTTCGAGGACGAGTGCGGAGAGGAACGCGACGCGCAGCGTCCGCATGGTGTGCGCGCGGTACTTGCCGGTGATCTCCCGCAGTGACCGGAGCTGCGCCCGCGCCCGGCCGAACGCCGTCAGCTCGGCCAGCCCGGCGACCAGGTCCAGGAAGTGGTCGCCCAGCACCGAAAGCGCCCGCCACTGCCGCCGGACGTCGCGCTGGGTGTAGCGCCCGATGAGGATCATGAAGACCGGGATGAGCGGCACGGTGAGGCCGACGACGACCGCGGCGACCCAGTCGGCGAGCAGGATCCGCATCCCGACCACCCAGGGCACCACCGCCGCGATCAGCAGCTGCGGCAGGTACCGCGCGAAGTAGCCTTCCAACCGGTCGACGCCGTGGGTGGCCAGCGCCGCGACCTCCGCGGGGGAGTGCTCCGCCCGGCGTGGGCCGATCCGCAGCGCGGCCGCGACGACGGTCTCCCGCAGCTGCGACAGCGCCCGGGCGGCGGCGCGGTGTGCGGTCGTCTCCGACAGCCACGAGAGCACGGCTCTCGCGAGCACCACCAGCAGGAGCATCGCCAGCGGCACCAGCAGGTTCCGGACGGAGAGCCCGTCGAGGAACGCCCAGGTGATCGTCTTCGCCAGCAGCTCCGCCTGGGCCAGCACCAGCATCGCGGTGAGCACGCCCAGCGCGGCGCAGGCGAGGACGAACGGCCGGACCGCGCTCGCGTGGCGCAGCAGCCGCGGGTCGAGCGGCCTCACCGGGGGAGGCCGGCGCCGGCCGGGATCGACGCCCGGCTGATCCGCCTGCGGAACACCCAGTACGTCCAGGCCTGGTAGGCCAGCACGATCGGGGTGAACGCGACCGCGACCCACGTCATGATCTGCAGCGTGTACGGCGTGGAGGACGCGTTGGTCGTGGTGAGGCCGAACGCGGGGTTCGTCGTCGAGGGCAGCACGTCCGGGTAGAGGGACCAGAACAGCGTGAAGGTGACGGCGATGATCGCGCCCGCGGTGCTCGTGAACGCCCAGCCGTCGCGCTCGCCGGCGGCGAACAGCACGCCCGCGGCCAGCAGCAGGGCGGCGAGCGCCGAGCTGAGCCACGCCCACCCGCCGTGCTCCACCGCGGTGTAGCCGAGGAACCCGCCGCCGGACACGATCGCCGCGCCGCCGAGCGCGCGGCTCAGCGTCCGCGCGCGGTCGCGCAGGGCGTCGGTCGTCTTGAGCGTCAGGAAAACCGCACCGTGGAAGGAGAACAGGCTCAGCGTGGCCAGTCCGCCGAGCAGCGCGTACGGGTTGAGCAGCGTGAAGAACGAGCCGGTGAAGTGGTGCCGCGCGTCGAGCGGGACGCCGTGGACGATGTTGCCGAACGCGACGCCCCACAGCAGCGCGGGCACGGCGGAGCCGAAGACGATGATCCAGTCCCACGCGTTTCGCCAGCGCGGGCTGTCGATCTTGCCGCGGAACTCGAACGCCACCCCGCGCAGGATCAACGCGACGAGCACCAGCACCAGCGCCAGGTAGAAACCGGAGAACAGGCTCGAATACCAGAGCGGGAACGCGGCGAAGGTCGCGCCGCCGGCGACGAGCAGCCAGACCTCGTTGCCGTCCCACACCGGGCCGATCGTGTTGATCAGCACGCGGCGGTCCGTGTCGTCGTGGCCGAGGACGCGCAGCAGCGTGCCGACGCCGAAGTCGAAGCCTTCGAGGACGAAGTAGCCGGTCCAGAGGACCGCGATGAGCAGGAACCAGATGTCGGTGAGGGCCATGGCGGTGCTCCGTCAGTAGGCGAACGCCGCGGGCCGCGGCTCGTCGGATTCGGGTTCGGGCGCCGCGGGTGGTGGGGGACCGGCCTTGGCGTAGCGGACCATCAGGACGCCGTCGACGACCGCGAGCACGCCGTAGAGCACGGTGAACACGATCAGCGAGGTCAGCACGTTCCCGGCGGAAACCGTGGGCGACACCGAATCGGCCGTCTTCAGCACGCCGAACACCGACCACGGCTGGCGGCCCAGCTCGGTGAAGATCCAGCCGACGCTGTTGGCCAGGTACGGCAGGGCGATCCCGAACGTCGCGACGGGGAAGAACCAGCGGGCGCGCGGGGTGCGGCCGCGGCGGAACAGCCAGAGCCCGGCCAGCGAGATCAGCAGGCACAGGAAACCGAAGCCGATCATCAGGCGGAACGTCCAGTAGGCGACCGGGATGTCGGGCCGGTACTCACCGGGCCCGTACTTCTGCTGCTCGGCGGCCTGGAGGTCGTTGATGCCTTCGACGCGGCCGTCGAAGTGGCCGGTGGCCATGAACGAGAGGACACCGGGGACGCGGATGCTGAACTTCTCCTGCGAGCCGTCGAGCGAGCCGACGGTGAACAGCGAGAAGGACGCCGGCGCGACGGTGTCGTAGAGGGCTTCGGCGGCGGCCATCTTCATCGGCTGCTGCTCGGTCATCAAGCGTGCCTGCAGGTCCCCGGTGACGATCACACCGAGGCTCGCGATCAGCACGGTGACCAGGGCGAGCTTCATCGAAGGCCGGTACACGTCGGCGCTGCGCCCCTTGCGCAGCTGCCACGCGCTGATCCCGACGACGACCATGCCGGCGGTGAGGAAGCACGCGGTGATGGTGTGGGCGAAGGCGCCGACGGCCGTCGAGTTGGTCAGCACGGCACCGAAGTCCTTCAGTTCCGCGCGGCCGGTCGCGGGGTTGACGGCGTAGCCGACCGGGTGCTGCATCCAGGAGTTGGCGGCGAGGATGAAGTACGCCGAGAGCAGCGTGCCGGTCGCGGCCAGCCAGATGGTGGCCAGGTGCAGCTTCTTCGGCAGCCTGTCCCAGCCGAAGATCCACAGGCCGAGGAACGTCGACTCGAGGAAGAAGGCGAGCAGCCCCTCGATGGCCAGCGGCGCACCGAAGATGTCGCCGACGAACGTGCTGTAGTCCGACCAGTTCATCCCGAACTGGAACTCCTGCACGATGCCGGTCACCACGCCCATGGCGAAGTTGATGAGGAACAGCTTCCCCCAGAACTTCGTCATCCGGCGGTAGCGGTCGTTCCCGGTGCGCACCCAGGCCGTCTGCATCCCGGCGACCAGGAACGACAGCCCGATGGTCAGCGGGACGAAGAGGAAGTGGTAGACGGTGGTGATCCCGAACTGCCATCGGGCGAGGTCCAGTGCGTTCATCCGGATCTCCTGCTCGCGCGGACGATGTCGACCACGGAAGCATCCGGTCCGGGAGCCCTTCGGCGAGAGGGTCCTTGGTCACTTCCCGGACGGTCACGGGTCCCTGCCACCGCGGGCCCTGTGGTCGTACCCTGATCTCCGTCGAACCGTGCTCGGGAGGTCGGAATGCTCCGTGTTTTCCTGGTCGACGACCACGAGGTCGTCCGTCGCGGCGTAGCCGACCTGCTGGACGAGGACGAGAACCTGACCGTGGTCGGCCAAGCCGGCAGCGTGTCGCACGCGCTGGCCCGGATCCCCGCGCTGAACCCGGACGTCGCGGTGCTGGACGTGCGGCTGCCGGACGGCAACGGCATCGAGCTGGCCCGGGAGCTGCGGTCGAAGCTGCCCGAGCTCAGGTGCCTGATGCTGACCTCCTACACCGACGAGCAGGCGATGCTCGACGCGGTGATGGCCGGGGCGAGCGGGTTCGTCATCAAGGACATCAAGGGAATGGACCTGGTCTCGGCGGTGCGCGACGTCGGCGCCGGCAAGTCCCTGCTCGACGCGCACGCCGCGGCGGCCCTCATGGCCAAGCTGCGCGACAGCCAGGCGAAGAAGGGGCCGCTGGCCGACCTCTCGGACCAGGAACGGAAGCTGCTGGAGCTGATCGGCGAGGGGCTGACCAACCGCCAGATCTCCGAGCGCATGTTCCTGGCCGAGAAGACGGTGAAGAACTACGTCTCGCGGCTGCTCACCAAGCTGGGGATGGAACGGCGGACGCAGGCCGCCGTGCTGGCGACCGAACTGCGCAACCAGGGTCAGTGACCGGCGGGCTCCAGCAGGACGTCGTCCACCGCCCGCCTCGGGGTCCACGGGACCGGGGCGCCCCGGCCCAGCCGCAGCACGATCTGCGGCCACAGCCCGCCGCCGAGGAGCCGGCGCAGCTCGGCGCGCACGGCCGGGACCTCGACCGGCTGCGAGATGAACGACGCGTCGAGCCCGGCGGCCGTCGCGGTCAGGAGGACGCGCTGCATCGCCTGGCCCGCCCGGATGCGGTCCGTGCGGTCGTCGTCGAACGAGCCGATCACCATGACCAGCGGCTCGGAGTGGTCGGTCCGGTCGCGCGGCACTGAGCCGAAGTCGCGCAGGACCCAGCCCCCGTTGTTCGACGGCATCGCCCCGGCCGCGTATTCCGGCACGCCGTCGCGGCTGTCCGGGGAGCGCGCGGTCCAGTGCCGCCACTCGGCGAGGAACGCCGGGTCGGCGAGCTGCGCGTGGTGGGCCTTGTGCACGAGCTCCCGCAACCCCTCCAGCTGGCTCGCGCTGAGCCGGGGCAGCCACGCCTGCTCGACCTCCGCGGCGTGCCGCAGCTCGGCGACCACCGACGTGGGGACGTGGTCCGGTTCGAACGGCGTCCGGTTGGTGTGCCGGCGCGGGATCGCGTCGGCCAGCCCGACCAGGCGGGGGTCGGGACGGCGCGCCGCGAACGGGCGGACCACCGCCAGCAGGTTCGGCTCGTCGCGCCGGGGCAGCAGGGTCGTGGCCGGGTGCGCGCCGAGCGCCTGGATGGCGGTGCGCAGGTTGAACAACGCCGCTCCGCAGGACAGCAGCAGTTCCCGCCGGTCGGAGTCGGCGACGGGCAGGGCACGGTCCGGATCCGCGTGCAGCTCGAGGCCCGCGGGGGTGCAGCGGAACCGCCAGGGCTGCGTATTGTGCGTCGAGGGCGCCAGCACCGCAGCGCCGATGACGGACTTCACCTGATCGGAGTCCAGCAAGCCGATCGAGGTGATGGGTAGGGTCATGGTTCCCCCTCGGTGCCGGGGACCGGCACACCGTCGATCCGGAAACATCCGTCGACGGTCTCTCGCGCCGCGGTGCCGCGGAAAGGGGACAAAGTCACCGATGATGCGGAGGACTTGGTGAGCGGAGGCGGGCAGGAGCCGCGGCGGCTGGCCGGCACGTTGTCCGGTCTGCGGCTGCGCGAGCTGTTGCGCGACCTGCAGGACCGGATCGAGCTGCTGATCGGCACCCGGGACAAGATGGACGGTCTGCTGGATGCCGTGCTCGCCGTCGCGTCCGGATTGGAACTGGACACGACGCTGCGGCGGATCGTGCAGGCGGCCATCGAACTGGGCGAGGCGAAGTACGGCGCGCTCGGCGTGCTGGCCGAGGACGGCTCCCTGTCCGAGTTCGTCTACCTCGGCATCGAAGACGAGACCCGCCGGCTCATCGGTGAGCTGCCCGAGGGCCACGGCGTGCTGGGCGTGGTGATCGACGAAGCCAAGCCGTTGCGGCTGGAGGAGATCTCGGCCCATTCGGCGTCGGTCGGGTTCCCCACCCACCACCCGCCGATGCACACGTTCCTCGGCGTGCCGGTGCGGGTGCGCGACGAGGTGTTCGGCCGGCTTTACCTGACCGAGAAGAAGAACGGGGAACCGTTCACCGACGACGACGAAGTGGTCGTTCAGGCGCTCGCCGCGGCCGCCGGGATCGCGATCGAGAACGCGCACCTGTACGAGCAGACACGGATCCGGCAGCAGTGGCTCGCCGCCACCAGTGAGGTCACCACCGAGCTGCTGGGTGGCACCGACCCGGCCGAAGCGCTGAACCTCATCGCCAGCCGGGCACTCGAGCTGACCGGCTCGGACGTCACGATGCTCGCGCTGCCGAACTCCGGGCGCCTCGACGTCGACGAGGACTGGGGTGACGACGTCGACGACCTGACGGTCACGGTGTGCGCGGGGACGCGGGCGGCCGAGCTGTCCGGGACGCACATCGCCCTCGACGAGACGGTGCCCGGTGCGGTCTACCGGGACCGGACGCCGCGCAGCGTGCCCGAGCTCGCGTTGGGCACGCACACCTTCGGGCCCGCGATGGTCGTCCCATTGCGCGCGGGCGACCGCACGACCGGCGTGCTCGTCGCCGCCCGCGAGGCCGGGGCCGGCTCGTTCGAGGGGGCCCAGCTGTCGGTCGTCGCCTCCTTCGCCGACCAGGCGGCGCTGGCCCTGCAGCTGGCGGCGCAGCAGCGCGCCGCGCGCGAGCTGGACGTGCTCGGCGACCGCGACCGGATCGCCCGCGACCTGCACGACCACGTGATCCAGCGGCTCTTCGCGGTCGGCCTGTCGATGCAGAGCACGCAGCGCCGGACGAAGTCGCCGGAGCTGCAGAAACGGCTCGGGGACAGCATCCAGCAGATGCACGAGATCGTGCAGGAGATCCGCACCGCGATCTTCGACCTGCACGGCGGCGCGGCGGGGGAGACCCGGCTGCGTCACCGCCTGCACGACGCGATCGCCGAGCTGACCGACGACGCGCTCGTGCAGCCGACGGTGAGCATGGCCGGCCCCATCGACACCGTGCCGGCCCAGCTGGCCGAACAGGTCGAGGCGGTGGTGCGCGAAGGGGTCAGCAACGCGGTACGGCACGCGAACGCCTCGACGGTTTCGGTGTCGGTCGCGGTGAAGGACGAGACGATCCGCGTCGTCGTGGTCGACGACGGCAAGGGCCTCGCCGAGGGCATTTCGCCCAGCGGGCTGGGCAACCTGCGCGACCGCGCGGAAGCCGCGGGCGGGACGTTCACCCTCGGCAGCGGTCCGGAAGGCGGCGTGCGCGTCGAATGGACGGCGCCGGTCGGCTGACCGCCGCGTGCTCCGATCGGCGGAGTGTGTGACGGTCGGATAACCTCCGTCACGCGGGCCGGTGCGCTCCCTCCCCCTCGGCTCGCCGGCCCGCCCCGGTACCGCGTGGTCACGCGGTCAGGTCCGCCACGCGTCGGCCTCCAGTTCGGTCGCCGCCGCCTCCAGCAGCTCTTCCGTCAGGTCGGACATCGCGCGACCCAGCGCCAGGTAACCGGCGACGTGGTCCGGGCCGTCGCGGTGGGCCACGCCGACCCCGGAGAACTCGTGCCCGTCCGGGGTGCGCAGGACGACTCGGGCCCGGGTTCGCAGGGGCTCGTGGTCCACCCCGACGTCGATCCGCCACTCCTCGCCTCCGTGCGTCATGGCCACTCCCTTCGACCCCCGGGAGCCGAGGCTGGCACCGGCCGCCCGGCGGCGCACAGGGGCTTTGGTCCCCGGCTGGGGGCCGGTGACGAAAGTCCTCGTGGTTCAGGCAATCCGGCCGCGTCGCCGGGCACCGTCCCCGAGGTCTGCTTGGGGTGCGACACCCGATGTCGCACGGAAGGAGGAACGGATGACTGCCTTGGTGCCGGGCTCACGCCTGGCGTTGCCGAGCATCGCGGCGTGGCTGGAGAACCCCTGGCCGTTCGCCGAGCACAACCCGGTCCGGATCGAGGAGTCCACCGAGGACGGACGGTACCTCGTGCGGGCCGAACTGCCCGGCTTCGACCCGGAGAAGCACATCTCCGTGACCACGCACAACGGGCTGCTGACCATCTCCGCCGAGCGTGAAGCCAAGGAGCAGGTCGAAGGCGGTCGTAGCGAGTTCTACTACGGCACCTTCAGCCGCACGGTCAGCCTGCCGGCCGGGGCCGACCCGGCGAAGGTCAAGGCGACGTACGCCGACGGCATCCTCGAGATCTCGATGCCGGTTTCGGAGCACCCGCGCGACAAGCACGTCAAGATCCAGGTCACCAAGAGCTAGGTGACCCTCCGCGGTGGGCGCGGCCCCTTGGCCGGTCGCGCCCACTCTCGTGCCCTGAGGAGAAGCGATGACGCGGGCTCTGCTCGCCGGGGGTGACGTGGTGCGCGTGCGCCCGTTGCACCCGGCCGACACCGCCGAGGTACTCGCCCTGCACACCCGGCTCACCGACCGGGACACCTACTTCCGGTTCTTCGGCGCACCGTCCGGATTGGACAGACTCGCGGCGGGGATCGCGGCCGAGCCCGGGCCCGGCCACTACGCCGTGGGCTGCTACCTGCGCGGCGAACTCGTCGGCGTCGCCGACTACGAAGTGCTGACCGGCTCGGCCGACGCCGAAGTGGCCCTCGTCGTGGACGCCTCGGTGCGCACCCAGGGCGTCGCCACCCTGCTGATGGAACACCTCGTCTCCCACGCCCGCAAGGCCGGCCTGAAGCGGTTCCTCGCCGAAGTGCTGGCCGAGAACGCCAAGGTGATCCGCGTCTTCGCCGACCTCGGCCTCCGGTTCGAGGCCAGTACCGGCGGGCCCGAGCGCGACGTCGTGATGGTCCTCGAGGACGACCCCGCCTACGTGGACGCCGTGCTGAAGCGCGACTCGGTCGCCGACTCGGCCAGCCTGGCGCACCTGCTCAAGCCGGCGTCGATCGCCGTGATCGGCGCCGGGCGGCGGCCGGGTTCGGTGGGCCACGCCGTGTTGGCCAACCTCGTCGACTCGGGTTTCCGCGGGCCGATCGAAGTCGTGAACCGCAACGCCCGTGTCGTCCTGGGGGTGCCGAGCGTCCCGTCCGTCGCCCAGCTGAGCCGGACGCCTGAACTCGCCGTGGTCTGCCTGCCCGCACCGGCCGCCGCCGACGCCGTCGAAGCGTGCGGGAAGCGCGGCGTGCGCGCGGTCCTCGTGATCTCCTCGGGGCTCACGGGCACCGAGCACGGGGCCCGCGTCCGGGCGGCGGTCCGCGAGCACGGCATGCGGCTGGCCGGCCCGAACTGCCTCGGCATCCTCTCGACCGACCCGGCCTGCCCGCTGAACCTGACTTTCCTGGCCGGACCGGTGAAACCCGGCCACGTCGGCGTGGTCACCCAGTCCGGCGGGGTCGGCATCGCGCTCGCCGAATCGCTCACCGACCTCGGCCTCGGCCTGTCCACCCTGGTCTCCACCGGGGACAAGTACGACGTCAGCGGCAACGACCTGCTCATGTGGTGGACCGCCGACCTCCGCACGGAACTGGCCGTGCTCTACCTCGAATCGTTCGGCAACCCCCGCAAGTTCGGCCGGCTCGCGCGGCAGCTCGCCCGGACCCGGCCGGTGCTGGCCGTGCGGTCCGGCAGCGGGGACACCGCCCAGCGCGCCGCCGCCTCGCACACCGCCGCGGCCGCGACCCCGGCCGTCACCCGGGACGCGCTGTTCGAGCAGGCCGGGGTGATCGCCGTGGACACCGTCGCCGAGCTGGTCGACGTCATCGCCGGGCTGTCCTGGCAGCTCCTGCCCGGCGGCCCGCGGGTGGCCGTCGTGAGCAACGCCGGGGGAGCCGGGGTGCTGGCCGCCGACGCCTGCGAGCGCGAAGGCCTGATCATGGCGGACCTGTCCGGGGAGACCCGGGAGCGGCTGGTGAAGCTCCTGCCCGCCGAGGCCGCGCCGCGCAACCCGGTCGACACGACCGCCGCGGTCCCGCCCGAGGTGTTCGCCGACGCCCTGCGCGCGGTCCTGGACGACGACGGCGTCGACGCGGTGATCGCCGCGACCGTGCCGACCGCCGTCGGCGACCCCGGCACGTCCCTCGCCGCGGTGCTGCCGCCGGAGTACAAAACCGTCTTCGCCGTCCGGCCCGGCCAGCGGGCCCGGGTGACGGCGCTCGTGCCCGGCGCCGGCGTGACCGCCTGCTACGACGACCCGGCCGCGGCCGCCGCGGTGCTGGCCCGGCTCGTCCGCTACGAACAATGGCTCAACCGGCCCGAAACCGACGACCGCGTCGAGCCGCTGGAAGATCCGGACGCCCTGCGCGCGTTCGTGGCCGAGCGCGAAGGCTGGCTCCCGCCCGAGGACGCGGTGGAGTTGCTGCGGCTGGCCGAAATCCCGATGGTGCAGACCCGCTACATCAAGGCGGACGACTCGATGACCGCCGCGGCCACCGACCTCGGCTCGCCCGTCGTGCTCAAGGCCGACGCCGAAGGCGTGCTGCACAAGACCGCGGCCGGCGGCGTCCTGCTGAACGTGCGCGGCGCCGACCGCATCGTGGAAGCGTTCCGCACCTTGCGATCCCGGTTCGGGCCGGCCCTGCGCGGGGTGACTGTCCAGCCGATGGCCGAGCCCGGCCGCGAGCTGCTGGTCGGCGTGCGGTCGGACCCGGTGTTCGGCCCGCTGGTCGTGTTCGGGCTCGGCGGCGTCGACACCGACCTGATCGCCGACCGCGCGGCCCGGCTGGCGCCGTTGACCGGCACCGACGCCGACCTGCTGCTCGACGGCCTGCGCTCCTCGAAGGCGCTGTGGGCGTCGGGGCAGCTCGACCGCGCCGCCGTGCGCGAGCTGCTGCTCAAGGTCAGCCGGCTGGCCGAGCTGGTGCCGGAGCTGGCCGAGCTGGACCTCAACCCGGTGCGCGTACGGGCCCGTGACGACCGGGACTCCGCCCCGGGCCGGGGGCTCCGCCACCCGGAACCCCCGCAAGAAGGTGCGGGCTGCGTCGCCCTCGACGTCCGCGCCCGGCTGGCGCACCCGGTGGCCGAAGACCCGTTCCTGCGCCGGTTGCCGGACTGACCCGAGAGGAAAGCTGTGCGTGTGCTCACCCTGAACCCCGGCTCGTCGAGCATGAAGGTGTCGCTGGTGGCGGACGGCACCGGCGTCGGCTGGGCCGCCTGGGACCTCACGGCGCCGGACGCGATCGGCCAGGCGATCGGCCGGTGGTCCGATGTGGACGCCGTCGCCGTCCGGTTCGTCCACGGTGGTGCGCAAAAGGCCCCGGCCCGCGTCGATGACACCCTGCTCGCCAACCTCGAACGCCTGACGTCCCTGGCCCCGAACCACCAGCCCCGGTCGCTCTCGGTGGCCCGGGAGGTCCGCCGCCTGCTGCCGGACGTCCCGGTGGTCGCGTGCTTCGACACGGCGTTCCACGCCCGGATGCCCGAAGCCGCCGCACGATACCCGCTGCCGCGGGCGTGGACCGCGCAGAACCGCCTGCGCCGCTACGGTTTCCACGGTCTTTCGTGCCAGTACGCGCTGCGCCGCACCGGTGAGCTGCTGGGCCGGGAACCGGACGGGCTGCAGCTCGTGTGCGCCCACGTCGGCGCCGGGGTGTCGGTGACCGCGATCCGCGACGGCCACGGCGTCGACACCAGCATGGGGTTCACCCCGCTCGAAGGCGCGATGATGGCGACGCGCTCCGGCTCGGTCGATCCGGGGCTGCTGCTGCACGTGATGCAGACGGCGCCGATGGGCCCGGAAGAGATGGCGGACGCGCTGTTCCACCGCTCCGGCCTGGCCGGGATGACCGGCACCAACGGCGACCTGCGCCGGGTGCTCGCCGCCGCGGTGCGGGGCGAACCGGACGCCAAAGCCGCCCTCGCGGTGTACCGCCACCGGCTCCGCCGGGAGATCGGCGCGGCCGCCACGAGCCTGTCCCGGCTGGACGCCGTCGTGTTCACCGGCGGGGTCGCCGAGCACCAGCCGGACGTGATCACGTCCGTCCTCGACGGGCTCGGCGTGCTCGGCCTGCGGGCCGGGAAGGTCCCGCACACCGAAGCCGACCGGATCGTCACGCAGGCGGACTCGCCGGTGCCCGCCCTGATCGTCCTGCCCCGGGAAGACCTGGAGCTGGCCCGCGGCGCCGAAGAAGCGCTCGCCCGAACCTCCGCGAGGTGACCCATGCACGTCCTGCTGACCGAAGCGTCCTTCGGAGACGCCGACTTCCTCGTCCAGCCCCTGCGGGACGCCGGCTGCCTGGTCAGCCGCTGCCACACGCGGGCCGGGGTCTGCCGGGCCCTCGCGGTCGGCGGCCGGTGCCCGCTCGACGAGCCGTTCGCGCAGCCCGACCTCCTCGTCGACGTCCGCGGCCGGACCGGAGATCTGACCGCACGCGAGTACGGCGTCGTGTGCGCGGTCCGCGACCACGTGCCCGTCGCCCTGGTCTCCCCGGACCCGGACGTCCCGGCCGAGGTCCCGGCCGGGCTGGAGAACCGGGTCACCGTCATCGACGTCGACGGCCTGCTGGCCACCTGCCGGGCCGCCACGAGACACCTCGGTTCGCCGGGAAGATGACCGGCCCCGGGTTCCGGTGGGAGCGCTCGTCCCGGGCCGTCCTCGGCGACGCGCTGGCCCGGCTGGGCCCGAGCCGCGTCGTCGTCGAGGTCCGGCCGGACGAGGTCGTGCTGACCGAACCGCTCACCCGCCGGGAGCGGGCCGGGAACGCCGCTCTGCTCGACTGCGGAGCGGCACTGTCGACGGTCTGGACGGTCGTGCGGGTGCTGGGCCGGGAACCGGTCGTCACGTTCCCGGCCGACCCGGACCGCCCCGACGTCGCGGCCGTCGTCCGGGTCGGTGGCCCGCGCACGGCGTCGAGCGGGGATCGGGCCCGCTACGCGGTCTTGCGCAAGCTCGGCGAGCCGGGACACGGCGTGCCGCTGCGGCCGGTCGGTCTCGCCGTGCTCGACGCGCTGGCGGGCGACGACTTCTGGCCGGACACCGACGTCCGGATCGTCCGGCCGGGCTGGGCGCCGGCGCTCAAGCGGCTCGGCGCCGACCTCGCCGGCCAGTCGTCCCTGCTGGTCACCACCCCCGGCGACAGCCGCCGCGAGCACGTCCTCGCCGGCGCCGCCCTGCACGGGACCCGGCTCGCCGCGGCCGTCCGCGGGTGCGCCTCCCGAAGGGTGGTGCTGTCCGTTCTCGGGACGGCGGAGCGGGCCCGCCAAGCCGACGTGCTGCCCGGCGTCCCCCAGAGCGTGTTGCTGGTCCGCCTCGCCACCCCGGCGCGACGGAAGCCGTGACGACCACCCACCTGAGGCCGAAACCGGCGGAGCCCGAGCCGGTCGACGCCCGGCTGCCGATGCCGGTCCTGGTGCGGGGCGCGGACGAACTGTTCAGGTGGGCGGCTCGCCGCCGTCGTCCCGCGGCCGTGGCAGGGCGTCCAGTTCGGTGAGGTCGAGCGGTTTGGCGAAGTGGGCGTCGAACCCGGCGGCGCGGCTGCGCTCGCGGTCGGCGTCCTGGCTGAACCCGGACACCGCCACCAGCAGCGCGTGCCGGTGCCGCGGGTCCCGGCGCAGCCGCCGGGCGATTTCGTAACCGTCGATGTCCTCGCCGAGCGCGAGGTCGCAGAGGACGAGGTCGAACGCCGCCGAGCCGGCCGCGGCCAGCGCGTCGCGCGCGGTGGTGGCCACGGTGACCGTGTCGCCCCGGCCGCGGAGCATGATCGCGTACATCCCGGCCAGGTCGGCGTTGTCGTCCACGAGCAGCACCCGCAGCGGCCGGTGCGCGGAACCCGGCCCGGCCGGGGCGAGGGTCCTCGTGGTCAGCGGGAGCCGGACGGTGAACGCCGCGCCGGTGCCCGGGCCGGCGCTGTGCGCGCTGACCTCGCCGTCGTGGAGTTCCGCGATGCCGCGCACGATGGCGAGCCCGAGGCCCAGCCCGCCCGGCGCGCCCGCGCCCGTGCCGACCCTCGTGAACGGGTCGAACAGCGTGCCCGCCAGCGCGGGGTCGAACCCGGGGCCGGTGTCCCGGACGCGCAGTTCGGCCCGGCCCTCCCGCACGCCGAGGTGCACGGTCACCGCGGTGGTGTCGCCGGTGTGCTTGCGCGCGTTGTCCAGCAGGTTGGTCAGCAGCTGACCGAGCCGGACGGGGTCGCCGTCGATCACCACCGGCTCGGCCGGGAGGGCGACCGCCGGCCGGGGGACGTGCGCGGGCAGGTCGTCCACCGCCGCGTGCACGAGCGCGCGCAGGTCCAGCGGGGCGCGGCTGGCGCGGAGGTTGCCGGTCACGACGCGGGCGGCGTCGAGCAGGTCGCCGGTGAGCCGGGTGAGCGCGGTGAGCTGGCGCTCCAGCACCGCCTGGGCCGGGTGGCCGGCGACGTCCAGGCCCAGCACGTCCAGCGCCGCGCTGGCGGAGGCGAGCGGGTTGCGCAGCTCGTGGGACAGCGTGGCGATGAACCGGTCCTTGGCCCGCTGCTGGGCCCGCAGCTCCTCGGTGACCACGGCGAGCTCGGCGTTCGCCTCGCGCAGCCGCCGGTTGGCCTCCTGCACCTCGCGGGCACGGGAGAACAGGTCCGCCTCCATCTGCTGCAGCCGCGCGGCGGTGCGCTCCCGGTCCCGCTCGCGCAGGTCGATCAGCTCGGTGACGTCCTGCACCCGGTGCACGATCAGCACGACCCGGCCGTCGTCGTCGAAGACCGGGCTGTTGACCGGGCTCCAGTGCCGCACGACGAACCGGCCGTCCGGCTCGCGGATGTCGTAGCGCTGCAGGGCCATCGCGTCCGCCCGGCCGGTCTCCACCACGGTCTCCAGCGAGCGGCGCAGGTTGCCGACGCCGTCGGCGTCCGGGTCGTCGGGGTTGTCGGGGAACACCTCGAACATCGGCTTGCCCGCGACTTCGGCCGGGTCGATCATCGTGGCCCGCGCGTAGGCGTCGTTGACGGTGACGATCGTGAACCCGGCCGTCATCAGCAGGTACGGGGAGGGCAGGTGCTGGAACAGCCGGCGGTAGTCCAGGCCCGCGAACTCGCCGGTCACGGGTCCAGCCGGTAGCCGGCGCCGCGCACGGTGACGATCCGGGGCCGCTCGACCCCGGCCTCGGCGAGCTTGCGGCGCACCCGGTAGACGTGCTCGACGACCGACGACGGGTCGTGGCGCTCGTTCGCCCACCCCCACACCGCGGTCAGCAGCTGCGCGCTGGTGAAGACGCGGCGCGGCGCGGCGGCGAGGCACGCCAGCAGCCCGTATTCCAGCGGGGCGAGCTGAACCGGGCGGCCGTCCGCGGCGACCTCGTGCGAGGCGGTGTCGATCGTCAGCGGGCCGAGCCGGAGCACCGTGCCGGCCACCGGCGGCCGGCTGCGGCGCAGCACCGCCCGGATCCGCGCGGCCAGTTCGGGCAGCGAGAACGGTTTGACCACGTAGTCGTCGGCACCCAGCTCCAGGCCGACCACGCGGTCCCGCTCGCTGCTCCACCCGGTCAGGATGATCACCGGCAGGTGCCGGCCGGCGCGGACCCCGCGCAGCAGGTCCAGGCCGTTGCCGTCGGGCAGCCCGAGATCGAGGACCATCAGGTCGGCGTCGCGGTCGCGCAGGACCGTCGCGGCCGACCGCGCGTCGCCCGCGGTCACCACCTGGAAGCCGTCGCGGCGCAGGTAGGTCTCGGCCATCGCCACGAGGTCCGCTTCGTCTTCGACGAACAGCACCACCGGCCGGGCGAGGTCCGTGCTGAGCGGCTCGTACGGCTCGACTTCGTCGACCGGATGCCGATCGGGCGGCGATGCGGCGTCCATGTTCGGAAAGTACCACTGGAACGGCCGTCTCACGCCGGCGAAGGGAGCCCTCGTTGTCCAGTGCACGCGTCGAAGGCGGGGCCGGGTCCGACAGGGCGCGGCGCGCGACCGAGGCGGCCGAACGGGTCCGCCGGCGCCGCGACGCGTCCAAGGACCTGATCGACCGCGCGGAACGGCTGATCGAGGGCTCGGAGCGACGGATCGAGCGGTCGCCGCGGCTGCCGCCGGAGTGAAACCGCCGCTACGCCGGTGTCAGGCGGTGCGCGGCTTCGGGCGTGATCACCACGACCGGGCACCGCGAGTACCGCACGCACTCGCGCCCGACGCTGCCGAGCACCAGGTCCGCGACCGGGCCCCCGCGGTGGGCGCCCAGCACCAGCAAGTCGGCGTCGGCCGAGGCGGTCACCAGCTCGGTCGCGGGGTCGCCGTGGACCGTCCGGGTCTCGACGGTCGCCCGCGATTCCAGGCCGAGACCGGAAATGTGCGACGAGAGCGAGTAGCCGGCCTCCGGCACCCGGCCGTGCGGCTGGAGGGTGAACGACGTCCCCGGCAGCAGCGTGTCGCGGGGCCGGACGAGGATCGCGCGGACCGTGTCGCCGGCGTGCGCCGCGACTTCGAGGACCCAGCGCAGAGCCGCGTCGCCGCGGGGCGAACCGTCCATGCCGACGACGATCACGCGGCCGGTCTCTGACTCCATGGTCTTCCTTCTTTCCTCCGGTGTGGCCGCGATCGTGCGCCCGCCGGCCCGCCGCGGGTAGGGGACGAATTCCGCCGGAGCGGAGGACTTTGTGCTCCGGTGCCGGGCACCGGATCGCGGTGACGATGGCTCTCGGCGGAGCGCCGGGCTCCGCGCCGAGGAGTGACCGCGATGACCGCCGCCCTGACCACCGAGCAGATCGGTGTGCTCGCCCGGGCCGTGAGCCGGGCACCGTCGGTGCACGACAGCCAGCCGTGGCAGCTGCTCGTCCGCGGCACCGAGGTCGACCTGCTCGAACGCCGCGACGTCGAGCTGCGCCGGCACGACCCGTTCGGCCGGGACCGGCTGTTGTCCTGCGGTGCCGCCGTGACCAACCTCGTGCTCGCGGTCCGCGTCCTGGGCCGCGAGTGCCACGTCGAGTACGGCGACGACGTCGCGGCCACGGTGACGATCGGCCGCCCGCACACGACGTCGGCCCGGGACTTCGCGCTGTACAACGCCATCGCCCGCCGTCGCAGCTACCGGCACGCCTTCCACCCCGGCCGCGTACCCGCCGCCGTCCACGCCGCCGTGGCCGCCGCGGGGGAGACCCCGGGCGTGCACTTCGTCGCGCCCGGGCACCTGGACAAGCTGGCCGAGCTGCTCGGCTTCGCCACGCGCGTACTCCGCGAAGACCGCGGCTACCAACGCGAACTGGAAGTGTGGACCGCGCACACCCACGGCTGGGGCGACGGCGTGCCCGAGGACGCCCTGAGCGCCGAGGGGCCGCCGGTGGCGGGCCTCGTCCGCCGGAACACCCCGGTGCCGGACGACACCGTGCTCGCCGCCCGGCTGGCGGCCGAAGACCTGCTGGTGGTCTGCACCGACGGCGACACCCGCGCCGACCACCTCGCGGCCGGCGCGGCCCTGCAGCGCGGCTGGCTCACCACGACGGCCAAGGCCCTGGCCGGCTCGGTGCTCACCCAGCCCCTGCACCTGACCGGTTTCCGGGCGCGGCTCGTGTCGGAACTGGCGCTTCCCGGGTGCCCGCAGGCGATCTTCCGCTTCGGCTGCCCCGCCGTCCCGGCGGCACCCTCACCGCGGCTTCCGCTCGGCGAGCTGTTCCGAACCCCAGGAGGACCCCGATGACCTACGTACGCGACCTGACCGAAATCCGGCTCGCCGACGACGAAACCGTCGGCGGCAAGGGCGCCAACCTCGGCGAGCTGATCTCGGCCGGCTTCCCGGTGCCGGGTGGCTTCGTCATCTCGCGCGACGGCTACTGGGCCGCGCTCGAGAAGGCGGGCGTCCGCGCCGAGGTGGCCGACCTGCACGCCAAGGCACTGGCCAATGTGGACGACGCGAACTTCCTGGCCGAGCAGTGCGACCGCATCCGCGATCTCGTCCGCCTCGCCGGGCTCACCGGCGAGCTGCGGGAGGAGATCGCGCAGGCCTACCGCGAGCTCGGCTCGTCGACGCCGGTCGCCATCCGGTCCTCGGCGACCGGTGAGGACGGCGCGGAAGCCTCGTTCGCCGGGATGAACGCCACCTACACCAACATCTGGGGCGACCACGCGGTCGCCGAGCACGTCGTCGACTGCTGGACGTCGCTGTTCAGCCCGCGCGTCGTCAGCTACCGGGCCAGCCGCGGCTTCACGGGCGAGCCGGCGATCGCCGTCGTCGTCCAGCGCATGATCCGCTCCGAGCGCTCCGGCGTGATCTTCACGGCCGACCCGCGCACCGGCGACCGGGACCGCGTGGTCATCGAGGCCGTGTTCGGGCAGGGCGAGGCGATCGTCAGCGGGGCCGTCGAACCGGACACCTACGTCGTCGGCAAGCAGGACCTGCTGATCCTTTCCGTGCGGATCGGGAAGCAGACCCACAAGATCATCGCGGACACCGACGGCGGCGACGTCACCGTCCGGCTGCCGGAGCCCGCCGGCGGGCGGCGTGTGCTGAGCGAGACCGCCGTGCTCGAACTGGCCCGCATGGCCACGCGCGTCGAGGAGCACTACGCCGTGCCGCAGGACATCGAGTTCGCGATCGCCGACAGCGAGATCTTCCTGGTGCAGTCCCGGCCGATCACCACGCTCCCGCCGACCACGCCGGCGAGCACCGTCGCGCTGGTGACCGGGCTCGGCGCGTCGCCGGGCGAGGGGAGCGGCGCGGTGCGCGTGCTGCACGACCCGGTCGAGGCGAAACACCTGCGGGACGGCGAAATCCTGGTCGCGCCGATGACGAACCCGGACTGGGTGCCCGCGATCCGCCGGGCGGCCGCGGTCGTCACGGACGGCGGCGGGATGACCTGCCACGCCGCCGTCGTCGCGCGCGAGCTGGGGGTGCCCGCCGTGGTCGGTACCGGCGACGCCACCCGCGTCCTGGTCGACCGCAGCCTGGTCACCGTCGACGGCACGCAGGGCGAAGTCCGGCCGGGTGCGGCGAAGCACGAAGCCGCCCGTACCGCGCCCGTGGTCACCCAGGTCGTGCCGGAAGCCATCGGCACCAAGCTCTACGTCAACCTCGCGATGCCCGAGCACGCCGAAGAGGTGGCGGCCCAGCCGGTCGACGGCGTCGGCCTGCTGCGGGCGGAGTTCCTGCTCACGGAAGCTCTGGGCGGCCGGCACCCGCGCGACCTGCTCGCCAAGGGCGAAGAACGGTCCTTCGTGGACAAGATGGCGGAGTCGCTGCTGAAGATCACCAAGCCGTTCGGCACCCGGCCGGTCGTCTACCGGGCGACCGACCTGCGCACCAACGAGTTCCGCGGCCTGGCCGGCGGGGAGGAGTTCGAGCCGGCCGAGAGCAACCCGATGATCGGTTACCGCGGCTGCTACCGGTACGTGCGCGAGCGCGACCTGTTCGCGCTCGAGCTCGAGACCCTCGCGCGGGTGCGCGAGCAGACGCCGAACCTGCACCTGATGATCCCGTTCGTGCGCACCAAGTGGGAGCTCGAGGAATGCCTCGAGCTGGTCGACGCGAGCCCGCTGGGCAAGCAGCGCGGCCTGCACCGCTGGGTCATGGCCGAGGTGCCCTCGGTCGTGCACTGGCTGGGCGAGTACGCCGGGATGGGCATCGACGGCGTCTCCATCGGCAGCAACGACCTCACCCAGCTGATGCTGGGTGTCGACCGCGACTCGGGGCAGTGCGCGGAGCTGTTCGACGAAGCCGATCCCGCGGTGCTCGACGCCATCGAGCGGATCGTCCGCATCGCCCGCCACCGCGGCATCACCTCGTCGCTGTGCGGCCAGGCGCCGTCCACCAAGCCCGGCTTCGCCGAGCACCTGGTGCGCTTCGGGATCACGTCGATCTCGGTGAACCCGGACGTCATCGGCAGCGCCCGCGCGGCGATCGCGTCGGCCGAGCGCCGGATCCTGCTGGAGGCCACCCGATGAGCGCGGCGATCGAGATCCGCGGTCTGCGGAAGTCCTTCGGGCGCACCCGCGCGCTCGACGGGCTCGACCTGACCGTCGAACCCGGTGAGGTGCACGGCTTCCTCGGCCCGAACGGCGCCGGGAAGACCACCACGCTGCGTCTCCTGCTGGGCCTGCTGCGCGCCGATGCCGGCGAGATGCGGCTGCTGGGCGGCGATCCCTGGCGCGACGCGGTGCCGCTGCACCGGCGGCTCGCGTACGTGCCGGGGGAGGTGTCGCTGTGGCCGAACCTCACCGGCGGCGAGGTCATCGACCTGCTCGGCCGGCTGCGCGGCGGCCTGGACCCGGTGCGCCGCAAGCGGTACCTGGACCGCTTCGAACTCGACCCGCGGGTCAAGGGCCGGGCGTACTCGAAGGGCAACCGGCAGAAGGTCGCCGTCGTCGCGGCGCTCGCTTCGGACGTCGAGCTGCTGCTGCTCGACGAGCCGACCGCGGGGCTCGACCCGCTGATGGAAGAGGTCTTCCGGGAGTGCGTCCGCGAGGAACGCGAGCGGGGCCGCACGATCCTGCTGTCCAGCCACATCCTGTCCGAGGCGGAGGCCCTGTGCGACCGGGTCAGCATCATCCGCGCCGGGAAGCGGGTGGATTCCGGCAGCCTCGACGACCTTCGCCACCTGACCCGGACAACGATCACCGCGCGGCTCGCGGGCGCACCGGACGGCCTGGCGCGCTTGCCCGGGGTGCACGATTTCACCGCGGACGGCCCGGACATCCGCCTGACCGTCGACACTTCCGCGCTGTCCCCGGTGCTCGCGGCACTCGGGCAGTGCGGGGTGCACAGCCTCGTCAGCCGGCCGCCGACGCTCGAAGAGCTGTTCCTGCGGCACTACCGCGGTGCGGCGGCGACGGAGGCGGTGCCGGTATGAGCGGCACCTTCACCGGCACCGGCGCGCTGGTCCGGCTCGCGCTGCGGCGCGACCGGATCCGGCTGCCGGTGTGGACCGCCGTGTTCGCGGCGACGGCCGCCTCGGCGTCGGCCGCGACCGCGGCGGTCTACCCGACGGCCGCGGACCTGCACGCCGCGGCCGGCAGCATCAACGCCGTTCCCGCGCTGCGGGCCCTGTACGGGCCGGTGCACGAAGCGACCCTCGGCGCGATTTCGGTGTTCAAGCTGACCGCGTTCGGCGCGGCGCTGGTCGGCCTGGTGATGATCTTCACCGCGGTCCGGCACACCCGCGCCGAAGAGGAAGCGGGCCGGCGCGAGCTGCTCGGCTCGGCGGTGGTGGGCTGGTACGGCGGTCTCGCCGCCGCGCTGGCCGTGACGGCCGGGGCGAGCCTCGGGCTCGGCCTGGCCACGGCGGTGGCGCTGGCGGCGACCGGGCTGCCGGTCGCGGGCTCGCTTTCGTTCGGGCTCTGCTGGGCGTCCGCGGGCCTGGTCTTCGGTGGCGTCGCGGCCGTGACGGCCCAGTTGACCAAGAGCGCCCGGTCGGCTTCGGGGCTGGCCGTGCTCGTCCTGGTCGCCGCGTACTTCCTGCGCGCGGTGGGCGATTCCACCGGCCCGGCCTGGCTGTCGTGGGCGTCGCCGATCGGGTGGAGCGAAGAGATCCGGCCGTACGCCGGGGACGTCTGGTGGGTGCTCGCGATCCCGGCCGTGACGGCCGTGGTGCTCGGTGGGACCGCCGTCGCGTTCGCGAGGATCCGCGACCTCGACGCGGGACTGCTGCCCGACCACCCCGGCCCTGCCGGGGCGGGAAGGTCGCTGCGGAGTGCGTGGGGCCTCGCGTGGCGGCTCGACCGCGGCTCGCTGGCCGTCTGGGCGAGCGCGTACGTGCTGCTCGGCATGGTGTGCGGCAGCCTGGCCGGCAACGTGGGTTCGATGCTGACCAATGCCCAGGCCCAAGCCATGATCACCGCGCTGGGCGGGGAAAAGGGCATCTCCGACGCGTTCCTCGCGGCCGAGTTCGCGATGGCCGGGGTGATCACCTCGGCCTACGTCATCGCGGTGCTGGCCCGGCTGCGCGCCGAGGAGCGGGCGCTGCGCGTCGAACCGCTGCTGGCCACGGCCGTGGACCGGCGCCGGCTGCTCGGGGGCTACCTGGTCTTCGCCGCCGTCGCCCCGGCCCTGCTGCTGACCGCGCTCGGCCTGGCGGCCGGGCTGACCAACGGCGCCCACCTCGGCCGGGTCGGGCCCGAAGCCCTCCGGCTCACCGGCGCGGCGCTGGCGCAGCTGCCGGCGGTCTGGGTGCTGACCGGGATCGCGACCGTCGTGTTCGGGCTGCTCGGCCGCGCGCTGACCGCCGCATGGGTCGCCCTGGTGACGTTCCTGCTGCTCGGCGAGTTCGGCGCGCTGCTGAAGCTCGACCAGTGGGTCCTCGACCTCTCACCGTTCACCCACTCGCCGAAGCTTCCCGGTGCGGCCGTCCAGGGCGCGCCGTTGTTCTGGCTTACCGCGCTGGGCGCCGCGCTCGTCGTGGCCGGCGTGGCCGGGTTCCGCCGGCGGGACATCGCCGGCTGACGCCGCGAAAGGGGACGAACCGATGTCCGAAGGTTCCCGTGCCGCCGCGCTGACCGCGGCCCGCCGCGCGTCCGCGCGCTACCGCACCAGCCCCTGGCCGGGCCGGCTCCACGTGACCGGGCACCGGCCGGCGTCCCACGCCGATCCGGTGCTGACCTTCCTGGGCGGGGCCGGCTGCGCCCGGCACCTGCTCGAGACGCCGGACACCAGGTTGCTGGTCGGCTGCGGCCTGTTCGCCGGGCCGGAGGCGTTGTGGCGCCGCAACTTCTCGCCCGGCCCGGACGAGCTGCACGCGGTCGACGCGGTGATCCTGCCCGGCGCGAGCCTCGGGCAAGCGGGGTTCCTGCCGCAGCTGGTGGCCGAAGGCTGGCACGGAACCGTGGTGGCGACGCCCGGGACCGCGGCGTTGCTGCCGATCGTGCTTTCCGATGCCGCGAAGCAGTTCGCGGAAGACGCGGAGCGGGCCCCGTTCGGCCCCGAGCTGCCGCCCTTCCGGCCGGAGGACGTGACCCGGGCCGTCGCGCTGGTGCGGCCGGTCGAGTTCGGCACGCTCCGGCGGTGCGAAGGCGCGGAGGTCGAGTTCGGCCGCGCCGGCGGGCGGCTCGGGGCGGCCTGGGTCCGGGTCCGCGCCGGGGGCCGGTCGGTCGTGTTCGCGGGACCGCTCGGCGCCGCCGGTCACTCGCTGCTGCGCGCCCCGGACCCACGTCCGCGCTGCGACGCACTGGTGCTCGCCGCCCCGCGCCCGCCCGGCGACGGTCACCTGCCCGGCCGCCTGGCCGCGGCGATCCACCGCGCGGTCCGGCGGGGCGGCAGCGTCGTCGTCCCGACCTCCGTGACCGGCAGCGGGGAACTGCTGACGCTGCTGCGGAAACTCATGGACGCCCACGAGGTCCCGCGGTTGCCGGTCGTGCTGGATACCCCGGCGGACCGGGCCGCGCTCGACGTCCACCGGCGGGCCGAAGCCGAGCGGTGGCCCGAACTGCGCCGCGACGCGCACGCCGCGATCCCCGAGGCCGCTCAGGTGCCGGACGGGCCGTCGGTCGTCCTGGCCGGCTTCGCGACCGCGGACTCCGGCCGGGTGCTGCGGCACCTGGAAGCCCTGCTGCCGGACCCGCGCAACGGCGTCGTCCTGCTGGGGCACGCCTGGCCGGGAACGCGGGCCGCCCGGCTCGCGGAAGGCGCTCGCCAGCTGAAGATCCACGGGCGGTACGTCCCGGTCCGGGCGGAAGTGACCGCGCTGGGCGAGACCGGCGGGTTCGCGGGCCCGGCGGAGGTGCTGGCCTGGGTGACCGCGACCCCGGCCCCCGAGACGGCGTTCGTCGTCGAGGGCGAGCCGGAGCCGTCGCACGCGTTCGCGCGGGAACTGCACGCGGCCGCCGGGTGGTGCGCGGTGGTGCCGGAAAGCGGTGAACGAGTACTCGGCTGACTCCGAATCGCAATCAACCGTTGGGCTCATCGGGTGATCGTCACCCATTCGTGTAAACCTGCCGGGTGCTTTCCGCGCTTGACAGGTAGGCGTGCGCGAGGGCGCGCGGCGCAAGCATGGGGGTGAGCATGGGATTCCTTACCGGCCGTGAAGAACTTCCGATCAGCGAAGCCGAAGTACCCAAGGGCTACCGGCGGGCGAACGAAGTGCCGGCGGCGGCCGCCGCGGCCGTCGCGTCCGATCCGCACCAGCGGTGGAGCCGGTTCGTCGGCGGTGGCGACGGCATCCTCTACGGCGTCCAGTCGGACGGCGCGCTCTACTGGTACCGGCACCGCGGCTGGTCCACCGCCGCCTTCGACTGGGCCGGCGGCGGCTTCGGGGTGCAGATCGGCTCCGGCTGGCAGGACTTCACCACCGTGCTCGGCGACACCAACGGCGTCCTCTACGGCGTGCGCGGGGACGGCACCGTCCTGTACTACCAGCGGATCGTCTCCGACCTGGAAACCGGCGCGGGCACCTGGGCCAACGGCGGCACCGGCGTCGTCGTCGGGACCGGGTTCAACGCCTTCCCGCGGATCTTCGGCGGCCCGGGCGGGGTCATCTGGTGCGTCGACGCCGACGGCGTCCTCTACCGCTCGCGCCGGATCAGCGGCACCTTCGAGACCCCGCAGCCGCTCGGCGGCGGGTTCAACGTCGCCCGCTACCTGTTCGCCGACACCGGGAACGTCATCTACGCCGTCGGCGGCACCGGCGCGCTGACCTGGTTCCGCTACCGCGACGGCGTGGGCTGGGCGAACAACGGGACGCCCATCGTGATCGGCGACAGCGACTGGTTCGAGCTCATCCGGCGGGACCTGTTCGCCGGCGTCGCCAACGGCGCCGTCTACCTCGTCCGGATCGACCACTCGACCGTGCCCGGCGACGACGGCGACCTGATCGAGCTGCGGATGACCAACTTCCAGACCGTCGACACCGACGGCGGGGCGCGGTGGATCAACAACGCCACCGGCAAGCTCGTCGGCCAGGGCTTCACCATCGAACGCAGCGCCGGGCTGCAGGGCTACCCGCAGCGGCAGAGCGTGCCCGCCGGCGGCCGGGTGTCGGTCGCGCTGTCGACGGCGTTCACCTCGGTCAGCGCGCAGGTGGTGCGGGTCGTGCCCGGCGGGGACACGCCCACGGCCGTCACCGGCACGACGACCGTCACCGGCGGGCTCCAGGCGCTGCCGTCGAACTACCGCTCGGCCGGGTGCGGCTGGGCCGAGCGGTACGGCGTCACCATCCCCGCCGACTGGCCGTCCGGCGTCTACTCGGCCCAATTCACCGGGCGGTACAACCGGGTGCAGCACATCCCGTTCGTGGTGCGGCCGGCGGCACCGGCGAAGAAGATCGCCGTGGTCCTGCCGACCAACACCTACCACGCCTACAACGGCTGGGGCGGCCACGACCAGTACTCCGAAGGCCAGGACGGCGTCCAGCGCGTGATCTCGTTCCTGCGCCCCAGCTACGACTGGCTGATCGCGCCGAAGGGCCAGTACGACAACGAGCTGTGGAGCGACCTGGAACTGCTGCGCTGGCTGAGCGGCGAGCAGATCGGCTTCGACTGCTACACCGACTACGACCTGCACACCGGCGGCTGGCTCCGGTCCTACAGCGCGATCGTGCTCGGCGCGCACCCGGAGTACTTCTCGCTGGCCATGCGCACCAACCTGGCCGGCTACCTCGCGGCCGGCGGCAGCGTCATCGCCACCGGGGGCAACCAGATCTACGAGCGCGCCGAGTTCAACGCCGACGGCACCGCGCTGACCTTCCGCGCCGCCGACGGCAGCCGCGACCTGTTCCTGGACCACTACAACCTGCCAGAGTCGCAGCTGCTCGGCGTGAACTTCGAGTACGAGGGCTGGATGACGTTCGCGCCGTACCGGGTGCTGCACGACCACCCGTTCCTGGCCGGCACGGGGCTGTCGGTGGGGAGCGAGTTCGGCGCGCACGGCCGCAACGGCGCGGCGAGCGCGTGGGAGTTCGACACGCTGCAGGGCTTCGACGGCGAAGTACCGCCGGCCGCGGTCATCGCCCAGGGCACGAACCCGACCGACCGCGCGGGCGCGGCCATGGTGTGCAAGGAACTGCCGGGCGGCGGTTTCGTGTTCAGCACGTCGTCCCTGACGTTCAACGGCGCGATCCGCGTGGACCCGGTGGTGCAGCAGCTGCTGCGGAACGTCTTCGCCCGGGCGGTGAGCCGGCCCGCGCCGGGCGCCTGAGGCGCTAGCGGTCGAGGGTGAGCTGCCGCAGGTGGAACTCGAAGTGCCGCGCCGGGTAGCGGTAGACGTCGGCCAGCGTCATGTACGGCCGGAAGAACGGGTCCCACCGGACCGGGTAGTGCATCCCGCGGGCGAGGTCCGCTTCGCCGGCCCGGTCCAGGCTCCGGTGCAGTGAGGCGACGATCCGGTCGAGCCATGCGGCGGCGAGCCGCGGCCCCAGCAGGCCGCCGCCGCAGGACCCGAGGTAGTTGACCACGTGGAAGGGGGCGGTGGCCGCGTCGAGGAGGGCGGCGAACCGGCGGCTCACGGGGTCCGGGAGCCGCCCGAACACGCGGACCAGCACCAGCAGCGCCCGCACGATCTGGTAGCCGAACACGAGGTGGAAGACCAGCTGCCGGTTGGTCCACCGGGTGCCCCGCGACCGGCGGCGGAGCTCGGTGGCCGTGGCGGAGGCGACGAGCTCGTGCAGGGTCGCGCGATCGCGTTCCCACTGTTCGTGCACTGCCTGCCGATCCATGGCGCACCCTCCGGCCGTGGGGACAGGATCCCACCGGAAGGCTGAGAACGGCTTCAGCCGGGCCGGAGGTCTTTGGTCCCTCGGGGACGTGACGCGCGGCCGTCGTCATGGGTGGGCCGGCGGCGCGATGCTGGGCTGGTCCGCTACCCAGGAACCGGAGCCCGACGATGAACCGACCGCTGCCCACCGCGTTCGACCAGGCCCTCGCGTCGGCCGTGCGCGCGCCCTCGCCGCACAACACCCAGCCGTGGCGGTTCGTCGTCGAGCACGACGTGTTCGAGGTCTGGCTGGACCGCGAGCGCATGCTGACGGTCGCGGACCCGCACGGGCGGGAGGCCCGGCTCGCCTGCGGCGCGGCGGCCCTCAACCTGCAGATCTGCCTGCGCGCCAACGGGTTCGCGACGGTCGTGCGCCTGCTGCCCGACCCGGCCGAGCCCGACCTGGTCGCCGTGGTCCGCCTCGACGGCAACCAGAAGGCCACCGCCGCCGACCGCCGCCTCGCCGAGGCCGTGTTCCGCCGGCACACCAACCGCCGTCCGCTGCTGGACAAGGAAGTGCCGTCCGCGGTGCGGGCCGCGCTCAAGTCCGCGGCGCTGCACGAGGGCGGGCAGATCGAGTACCTCGACGTCTCGGGCCGCTACACCCCGGTCGCGTCGCTGGTCCGGCAGGCCGAGGCGCTGCAGGCCGACGACCTCGCGTTCAAGGCCGAGGCGGCGTACTGGACCCAGCGTGAACCCGGCAGTCCCGACGGCGTGCCGAAGGTCGCGGCCGGGCCGCCCCCGCGGAGTCCGGGGATCGTGTCGCTGCGGGCGACGCACGAGAACCCCGCGCTGCCCGAACGTGAGTACGAGCAGGAGCCCTTGCTCGGCGCCGTGCTGACGCGGGACAAGGGCCCGCACGCGGAGGTCCGGGCCGGGATGGCGATGCAGCGCGTGCTGCTCACCGCGACGGCCGAGGGCCTGGCGACTTCGTTCCTCTCGCAGCCCTTCGAGACCCCGCGCACGCGCGAGTCGCTCGACCGGCTCTTCGCCGGGCTCGGGCAGCCGCACACCCTGCTGCGCATCGGCTACGGCTACCCGACCCGGCTCACCGCCCGGCGTCCCGTCGAGGACGTGCTGACCTACCGCACGGGCCCGGACGTGCCGGCGAGCTGACGCCTCACCGGTGTCGCAGCACGTCCTGGAAGGTCACCATGCCGACCACGCGCCCGCCTTCGACGACCGGTGCCGAGCGCACGCCGGCGTCGGTCATCAGCCGCGCGAGCTCGCGCACTTCGGCGTCGGCCGGCACGGCCAGCCCGGACGTGCGCATGACCGAGCCCGCCGTGTGCCGGCCACCGTCCACCATCACCCCGGTGTCCGGGTCACCGGGCGGGACGGGCGCGCGCAGGATGTCCACTTCGGACAGCAGGCCGAGCAGCCGCCCGTCCGCGTCGACGACCGGCATCGTGGTGAACCCGTGGGCGGTCATCATCGCGGCGGCCTCGCCGAGGCTCGCCGACGGCGACAGGGCGAACGTCGGGGTGCTCATGATGTCGCGTGCGCGCATGGCCGGTGCTCCGTTTCCGTCGGGTGTCCCGACGATCTCGCTCCACCGCGCCGTGGCACAGGGCCCTAAGTCCCCGGCGTGCCCGCCCACGGACACCAGGCTGGGGTCCAAGGCCTCTTCGGCGAAGCGGGAATTCCGATGATCCTGGGAGGAACGGAAGGGAGCAGGACCATGAGCACGTCGTCGAACCGGGTCGCGCGGATGTGGCGCACGGTCTTCCCGCGCCGCGGTTCGGTGGCGCGGCCGTCGGACCGCGTCCAAGCCGGCCTGCTGGTCTTCGTGGTCCTCGTCGTGCTCGCGGCGCTGCCGGTGGCGGCGAGCTTCGGGTCGGAAACGTACGTGCGGCAACAGGCCCGGTCCGCGCAGCAGCTGAGCGAGCGCACCCGGGTCACCGCGACGCTGCTGGCCGACGGCCCGCCGCTGACGGTGAACTCGCGCACCGGCGTCACCGGATCCGGCGAGCCCACCGACGCCACGTGGGTGCTCCCGGACGGGACCCGCAAGGTCGGCAAGGTCATCGCGGACGAAGGCACGCTGAAGGGCGACACCCTGCCGGCCTGGGTGGACCGGGACGGCACCGTCGTCGACGCGCCCCTGAGCGGTGCCGGGGCCGCCATCGACGCCGTCGGCGTCGGGCTCGGCCTGTGGCTCGCGACCCTGGCCCTGCTGGCGGCCGCCTACCGGCTCACCGTGTTCGCCCTCGACCGGCTCCGCTACGCCCGGTGGCAGCAGGAGTGGTCCCAGGGCCAGGACCGCAAGACCCGTTCTTGAAGACGAGGAGAAGGTGAAACGGAAATGACCACGGCAAACCAGGGCGACATCGTCGTCGGCGTGGACCATTCGGCGGTCAGCGTGGCGGCGCTGCGCTGGGCGGCGGACGAAGGAGCGAAGAGCGGCCGCCAGGTCGTCGCGTTGCGGGCGTGGACGTTCGAACCGGTCTACGACCTCGGCGCGGCGGTCGCCGGAACCCCGCAGACGGTCGCGGACCGGGAGCGGCGGCAGCTCGACGAGGTCGTCGGGCCGGTCCGCGACGAGCACCCGGGTGTCGCGATCCGGGCCGAACTGGTCGAGCACTCGGCCACGGTGGCGCTGGAAGAGGCGTCGAAGACCGCGGCGATGCTCGTGCTCGGCAGCCACGGCCGCGGCCGGCTGCTGAAGCTGCTCGTCGGCTCGGTCGCCGAGCACTGCCTGCGCGAGGCGAGCTGCCCCGTCGTGGTCATCCCGGCGCGGACCGTCCCGGAGCCGGACAGGGAAACGGCCCCGGCCGGGGAGCCGGCGGCCACCTACTACCCCGGGCCGCTGCTGTGAAGGAGGTCGGGATGCCCAGTCGCCGCAAGGTGGGGATGGTCATGACGACCGACGTCGCCACCGTCGGGCCGGACACGCCGTTCAAGGCCGTCGCGGTCCTGCTGGCCTCGTGGAACATCAGCGGCGCCCCGGTCGTGGACGACGACGGGCTGGTGCTCGGCGTCGTCTCGCAGGGCGACCTGCTCGAGCACGAGGCGCCGCACGGTCTGCTGCAGCCCGGCGCCCGGCAGGCGAAGCGGAAGGCGGGGGCGGCGTTCGTCTCGGACCTGATGACGAAGCCCGCCGTCACCGTGCGGACGGACGACGACGTGACGGTGGCCGCGAAACTGCTGGAGAAGCACCACTTCCACCGGCTGCCGGTGGTGGACGGTGAGGGGAAGCTCGTCGGGGTGGTGTCCCGGTCGGACCTGCTCCGGGTGTTCCTGCGCACCGACAGGGAGATCCGGGACGAAGTCCGGGAGGAGGTGCTGCTGCGGGAGATGGCCCTTGACCCTGCTTCGTTGTACGTCGCGGTGCACAACGGGATCGTCACGCTCAACGGCTCCGTCGAGCGTGAGAGCATGATCCCGGTGATCACGGCGCTGATCCGCCGGGTCGACGGGGTGGTCGAAGTGCGGCAGAGCCTGAAGGCGCAGTTCGACGACCGGAGCATTTCCCCGACGCCGCCGGGCCCGGTCGGAGTCCTCAGCCCGCACAAGCCGCACAACTGAGCGCCGGCGCCGAAGGGGCCACTGTCCGGATCGGACGGTGGCCCCTTCGGCGTGGGATCAGCTGCGGAACAGCGCGACCTTCAAGGCGTTGCTGTCCTGCGGGTGGGCGAAGACGTCGTAGGCCTCGTCCATCTCGTCGAGCCCGAACCGGTGGGTGACGAACCGGCTGGTGTCCAGCCGCCCGGCCGCGAGCATGCGCAGCAGCGTCGGCGTGCTGGACGTGTCGACCAGCCCCGTCGTGATCGTCACGTCCTTGATCCACAGCTCCTCGAGGTGCAACGTCGCCGGCGCGCCGTGCACGCCGACGTTCGCCACGTGCCCGCCCGGGCGCACCAGGCGGGTGCACAGCTCGAACGTCTCCGGGACGCCGACGGCCTCGATCGCGACGTCCGCGCCGAGCCCGCCGCTGGCCTCGGCCACCGTCGCCGGAGCTTCGCCGGGCTGCACCATCAGGTCGGCGCCGAACGACTTCGCCGCGTCGAGCCGGGCCGGTTCCTTGTCCACCACGATGATCGTGCTGGGCGAGAACAGCTGGGCGTTCGTGATCGCGGCCAGCCCGATCGGCCCGGCGCCGATGATCACCACCGTGTCGCCCGGCTTGACCCCGCCGTTGCGCACGCCGACCTCGTAGGACGTCGGCACGATGTCGGCCAGCATCAGCGCGGACTCGTCGCTCACCCCGGAGGGCAGCACGTACGTCGAGGTGTCGGCGAACGGCACGCGCGCGTACTCCGCCTGGACGCCGTCGGTCGTGTGGCCGAGGATCCAGCCACCGCCGCCGAGGCACTGGCCGTACGCCGCCGCCCGGCAGTATTCGCAGCGCCCGCACGCGGAGATGCAGGACACGAGGACCCGGTCGCCGGCCTGGACCGAGGTCACCGCGGTCCCGGCCTCGACGACCGTGCCGACCGCTTCGTGACCGAGGATCCGGCCGCGTTCGACCTCCGGCACGTCGCCCTTGAGGATGTGCAGGTCGGTCCCGCAGATCGTGACGGCGTCGACCCGCACGATCGCGTCGGTCGCCGCGGTGAGCTCCGGTTCGGCGTGGTCGGTCCAGCTGCGCCGGCCGGGGCCGTCGTACACGAGTGCCTTCATCTTTCTTCCTTCCGGCAGGAAAACGGGCGCCCGCCGACCGGCGGGCGCCCAGGGGAACGGATCGCTTTCAGCGCAGCCACTTGCGCTCGCCGACGAGGTCGGCCCAGCGGCGGCCCAGACCCCACGTGTTCCCGGCCGCCGCGGCGGCCAGCGCGATGAGGACGAGCCCGTAGATGATGTGGTAGTCGACGATCGGGTTGGTCGAGTGCGTTGCTTCACCGGTGCTCATGCTCTGCGCGAGCGGCCATTCGGCGGCCCACATCATGAGCATCATCAGCCCGCCCGCCGCGGCGGACAGCCGCAGCCCGACGCCCGCCATGACGGCGATGCCGATGCCGCCCAGGCCGAGCATGAACAGCCAGTCGGCCCACCAGGTGCCGGCCCAGGCGTGGAACATCGACTCGAACGGGCCGACGTGGACGCCGCTCAGGAAGCCCTTGGTCGGGGAACCGCCACTGATCCACGCGCCCTTCGACGGGGTCGCGTAGCCCAGGCCGAACAGCTTGTCGAGGAACGCCCACAGGAAGATGAACCCGGTGGCGATCCGGAGGACGGCCAGGGACCTGCCGGCGACCGTGGGTCCGGCGACGAAATCGGGGGCCGGCGCCGGTTCGGTGGCCCGGTGGTTCGGGGCCTGGCTCGTGGCCGTCTTCTTTTCGTCCGGTCGGATGGACATGGGAAACCTCCGTTCTTTCGGTGCTGCGGTCAGTTTCTTCCGGCGCCACGGCCGTTTCTGGGGCCGAAGGTCCCCGGCGAGGAGGCCCTTCGGTGCCGGTTCACGAGGACCGCGGCGGAAAGGACCGAAGTCCTCCCGAACCGGGGCGGAAGCCTCCCGCCGCCGACGCCACCGGCCGGTTGACTTCGGCGAGGCGAAAGGGGAAAGCGGATGAACGGCACGGAACTGGTGGTCGGGGTCGACGGCTCGGCCGGAGCGCTCTCGGCGGTCCGCTGGGCGGCCCGCGTCGCGCGGGAGCGCCGGCTCGGCCTGCGCCTGGTCCATGCGTTGCCGGACCTGCCCGCGCCCTACCCGCGGGGCGATCCGACGTACGAGCAGCTGCTGGAAGCGGCCAGTGGGCAGGGCCGGGCCATGCTGGCCGAGGCGGGTGCGGCCGCTGCGGGCCTCGACGCGAAGGAGGTGCTGCGGCCCGAACGGCCCGCCGACGCGCTGGTCGCCGAGTCCGGCGACGCGGCGATGCTCGTGCTCGGCACGCCGGGGCTGCGGCCACTGGGCCGGATCCTGCTCGGCTCGGTCACGGTGGCCCTGGCCGCGCACGCGCGCTGCCCGGTGGCCTTGGTCCGCCCGCACGCCGGCGAAGACGAACCACCCGCCGAAGGCCCGGTGGTGGTCGGCGTCGACGGCAGCCCGGCGAGCGAGGAGGCCATCGCCACCGCCTACGAGGAGGCGGCCTGGCGGGGCGCCCGGCTGATCGCGGTGCACTGCCGCCGCGACGGCTGGTGGAGCGCGGGCGAAGGCGTGGACGAGTACGAACGCGAGCTGCTCGCCCAGCGGCTGGCCGGCTGGGCGGAGAAGTACCCGGACGTGGTGGTGGATCGCGAAGTACGGGCCGGGCGCCCCGCGGAGCGGCTGCTCGACTTCGCCGACCGGGCACAGCTGCTGGTCGTCGGCAGCCGGGGCCGGGGCGGGGTGACCGGGCTGGCCCTCGGCTCGACGAGTCAGGCGCTGATGTCGTACGCGCTCTGCCCGGTCGTGGTGGCCCGTCCCCGCGCGAAGTAGAGCACGGGCCCGACGAAGTTCACCGCGATCACGAGCGCCCACAGCCACTTCGGGCCGCGGACCTGCGTGGCGGGCCGGTGGGCCAGGTCCCACCACGCGGTCGCGGCGAGCAGGAGCTGGACGCTCGCCGCGACCCGGATCCGGGCCCGCTGCCGGGGAGTGAGGTCGCGCCACCGCCGGTGGTCGGTCATGTCGTGCTCCTTCCGCTGGGCCCTTCAGGGAAGGCCGTCCGGGGTGCGGGGCAAAGGGGCGAAAGACCCCTGGACGGGGGACCGTCGCCCACAGCGCGGCGGCGAAGCGGGTTTCTACCGTGAAGGCGAACCCTCAGCCGGAGGTGTGCGATGCGCGGTCCGCTGGTGTCGGATCTGATGACCTGGCCGGTGGTGACCGCCGGCACCGGGACGTCCTTCAAGGAGCTCGTCTCGCTGCTGGCCGAGCACGGCATCGCGGCGATCCCGGTGGTCGACGAGCACCGGCGCCCGATCGGCGTGGTCGGTGAAGCGGACCTGCTGGCCCGCCACCGCCGCGAGGCGCACCGGCCGGAGCCGGTGTTCCGGAAGCGTCGCGTGTGGACGAAGGCCCAGGGGCTGACCGCGCGCGAGCTGATGACCCGGCGCGTGCAGACCGTGGCCAAGGACGAGCCGGTGACCGGCGCGGCCCGGCGGCTGGTGGAGGCGAAACTGCGCCGCCTCTACGTCGTCGACGGCTCCGGCCGGCTGATCGGCGTGCTCGCCCGGCGGGACGTCCTGCGCGCGTTCCTGCGGCCGGACGACGAGATCAAGGAGACCGTCGAGCGCGAAGTGCTGCGGCGGTCGATCTGGGCGGACCCGGCGACCGCCGAGGTGCGCGTCGACGACGGTGTGGTGACCCTGACCGGCGTGCTCGACCGTCGGAGCGAGGTCGAGCGCGCGGGCTGGCTGACCGAGGCCGTGCCCGGGGTGGTCGCGGTGCGGAACCGCCTCAGGTACACCCAGGACGACGGCTCGGCCGCCGAGCTGCGCTGACGGGAGGGACCGGGAACCGCGTCGTGATCCCGGTTCCCGGCCCGGTGGGGACGGGTGCCCGCCGGGCGGCGTCACCGGCGGGCACCCGGGGCACCTAGCCCAGCGAGCGCCCGATCAGCTCCACCAGCTCGACCGTGCGGGTCGCGTAGCCCCATTCGTTGTCGTACCAGCCGAACACCTTCGCCAGGTGCGAGTCGGCCTTCGTCAGCTCCGCGTCGAACACGCACGAGGCCGGGTCGCCGATGATGTCGCGGGACACCACCGGGGCTTCCGTGTAGCGCAGGATGCCCTTCAGGTCGCCGTCCGACGCCTCGGCGAACGCGTGGTTGACCTGCTCCGCGGTCACCGGGCGGTCCAGCTCCACCGTCAGGTCGGTCAACGAGCCGTCCTCGACGGGGACGCGGACCGCGACGCCGTCCAGCTTGCCGGACAGTTCCGGCAGCACCAGCCCGATCGCCTTGGCGGCGCCCGTGCTGGTGGGCACGACGTTGACCGCGGCGGAGCGGGCGCGCCGTGGGTCCTTGTGCGGCCGGTCCAGCAGGGCCTGGTCGCCGGTGTAGCTGTGGATCGTGGTGAGCAGGCCGCGGCGGATGCCGAACGCCGAGTGCAGCACCTTCACCATCGGCGCGACGCAGTTCGTCGTGCACGAGGCGTTCGAGATGACGTGGTGCTTCGCGGGGTCGTAGCCGTCTTCGTTGACCCCGAGCACGATCGTCGCGTCGACGTCCTTGCCGGGCGCGGAGATCACGACCTTCTTGGCGCCCGCGGCCAGGTGCACGCCGGCGGCTTCACGGGTGCGGAACTTCCCGGTCGACTCGACGACGACGTCGGCGCCGTACTCGCCCCAGGGCAGGTCCGCCGGATCGGCCTTCGCGCTGACCTGGATCAGGTGGTCCCCGACGCGCAGGGCTTCGCCGTCGACGACCTCGACCGGGATGCGCAGCCGCCCGTAGGTGGAGTCGTGCGCGAGCAGGTGCGCCAGCATCTCCGGCGACGTGATGTCGTTGACCGCGACCACTTCGATCGGGCTGTCCGGGGTTTCCAGCACGCACCGGAGGATGTCGCGCCCGATCCGCCCGAAGCCGTTGATCCCGAGCCGTACCGTCATCTGCTTCTCCCTGTCTACGTCTGCTCCTCCTGATGGTTCGGCACCCGCGAGGCCGCTCGTAGGGCCCTAGTTCCCCGGTGGGAGGGCCGAACTTCCCCGGTCGGTGACCTTCGGCCCTAGGGCCGCGTGCCGCCCACCCGGTTCCCTGGACGCGGCGAAAGGGGAGCCGATGACCGGCGACATCCGGGTGCTCGACCGGGCGGGGCTCGACCGGCTGGTCGAGGTGCTGCTGGCCGAGGGGTACCGGGTCGTGGGCCCGACGGTCCGCGACGACGCGATCGTGCCGGCGGAGCTGGGTTCGGCGGCGGAGCTGCCGGCGGGCTGGAGCGTGGACACCGCGCCCGGCCGGTACCGGCTGCGGCGCCGCACCGACGCGGCGGTGTTCGCCCATTCGGCGGGACCCCAGTCGTGGAAGCGGTTTCTGCACCCGCCGCACCGGCCGCTGTGGCACACCGGTCCCGGCGGCGAGTACGTCGCGGCGGACGACGACGTGCCGCGGTACGCCTTCCTCGGCGTCCGCGCCTGCGACCTGGCCGCGATCTCCGTGCTCGGGACGGTGCTCGCCGCGAGCGGCGCGTTCGCCCGGCGGCGGCAAGGGCTGTTCACCGTCGCGGCCAACTGCACCGAACCCGGTGGGGTGTGCTTCTGCGCGTCGATGGGCACCGGACCGGGCGCCTCCGGCGGCTACGACCTCGCCCTCACCGAACGCATCGACGACGACGGCCACCGGTTCGTGGTCGACGTCGGGTCCGCCGAGGGCGCCCGGATCCTGGGGCTCGTCACCACCCGGGCCGCGGCGGACGGCGAGGTCGCCACGGCCCGGGCGGACGTCGCGGCCGCCGCCGGGAAGATGGGCCGGGAAATGCCCCCGGGCGACCTGCGGACGCTGCTTCGGGAATCGCGCGAATCACCGGTCTGGTCCGAGATCGCGAGCCGGTGCCTCACCTGCGGCAACTGCACCATGGTCTGCCCCACGTGCTTCTGCACCACGACCGAGGACGGCACCGACGTGACCGGCGAGCACGCCGGGCGGGCCGAGCGCTGGGCGTCCTGCTTCGAGCTCGACTTCTCCTACGTGCACGGCGGCAGCGTGCGCGAGTCCGGGCAAAGCCGGTACCGGCAGTGGATGAGCCACAAGCTGAGCACCTGGCACGACCAGTTCGGCACGTCGGGCTGCGTCGGCTGCGGACGGTGCATCGCCTGGTGCCCGGCGGGCATCGACATCACGGCCGAAGCCGCGCGGCTCGCCGGGGAAGGAGCCGGTCATGCCGGCGGTTGACCGCTTCACCGCGCTGCCCCCGTTCTCGCGCCTGTCGCCCGCCGAGACGGCCTTGCTGACCCGCGCCACCCGCGAGGTCGCGTTCGCCGCCGGCGAGCGGCTGTGCGCGGAAGGCAGGCCGGCGGACCGGCTCTGGGTGCTCGAGAGCGGCCGGGTCGAGATCGACACCGCGGTCCCCGGCCGCGGTGACGTCGTCGTCCAGACCCTGGGCGCGGGGGAGCTGCTGGGCTGGTCGTGGCTGGTCCCGCCCCACCGCTGGGACTTCGGTGCCCGCGCGGTCACCACCGTGACCGCGGCCGAGCTGGACGGGCACCTCCTGCGCGAGCTGGCCGACGCGGACCCGGCGTTCGGCTACGCCCTCACCCGCGCGCTGTTCGAAGTGCTCGCGAACCGGCTGCGCGGGACCCGGGCCCGGCTGCTCGACCTCTACCGGAGCGGTCGTGACTGAACCGATGCTGCCGGTGCCCTACCGCGTCGAGCGGCGCACCCAGCAGACCCGGGACACGGCCACGCTGCGGCTCGTCCCCGAGGGCGGGGCCGTGCCGCGGTTCCGGCCCGGGCAGTTCACGATGCTCTACGCCCGCGGCGTCGGCGAGGTCGCGATCTCGATCAGCGGCGATCCGTCCGAACGGGACGGTGCGCTCGAGCAGACCGTGCGGGACGTCGGCGCGGTCAGCCACGCCCTGCACACGTCGGGACCGGGGACGGTGCTCGGCGTGCGGGGGCCCTTCGGCCGCGGCTGGGACGTCGAGTCCGCGCGCGGCCGCGACGTCGTGATCGTCGCCGGGGGAGTGGGGCTGGCGCCGCTGCGCCCGGTCGTGCTCGCCGTGCTCGCCGACCGGGCGGCGTACGGCCGCGTGGTCCTGGTCGCCGGCGCCCGCACCCCGGGGGACTTCCTCTACCGCGACGAGTTCGCCGCGTGGGAGACCTCGATCGAAGTGCGCCGCACCGTCGACCAGCCCGCCGCCGGCTGGGCCGGCGAGGTCGGCTTCGTCACCGAGCCACTGGCCCGGGTGAAGCCGGCCGCGGGCCGGACCGTCGCGTTCGTCTGCGGCCCGGAGCCGATGATGCGCTTCAGCGCCCGCGTGCTGCGCCACGACGGGGTGGCCCCGGAAGACATCCGCGTCTCACTGGAACGGAACATGCAGTGCGGCGCGGCTTTGTGCGGGCACTGCCAGCTCGGCCCGCTGCTGCTGTGCCGCGACGGCCCGGTCGTGACCTACGCCGAAGCCGAACCCCTCCTCCTGGTCCGGGAGCTGTGACATGAGCCTGCCCACCCTCGCCGTCTGGAAGTTCGCCTCGTGCGACGGCTGCCAGCTGACGCTGCTCGACTGCGAGGACGAGCTGCTCACCCTCGCCGGCCGGGTGAAGATCGCCTCGTTCACCGAGGCGACCAGCGCCGTGGAGCCCGGGCCGTACGACGTCTCGCTCGTCGAAGGCTCCATCACCACCCCGGCGGACGAACGGCGGATCCGCGAAGTCCGCCGGCAGTCGCGGGTGCTCGTCACGATCGGCGCGTGCGCGACCAGCGGCGGCATCCAGGCCCTGCGCAACTTCGGTGACGTCGCCGAGTTCGCCGCGTCGGTCTACGCGAGCCCCGATTACCTGTCCACCTTGGACACTTCGACGCCGATCGGGGCCCACGTGCCGGTGGACTTCGAACTGCGGGGCTGTCCCATCGACCGCGGCCAGCTGCTCGAGACGCTCACCGCCTTCCTCGCCGGGCGGAAGCCGGACCTGCCGGACACCAGCGTCTGCACCGAATGCAAGCGCCGGGGCCTCACCTGCGTCACGGTCGCCGACGGCACCCCGTGCCTCGGGCCGGTCACGCACGCCGGGTGCGGCGCGCTCTGCCCCGCACACCGCCGAGGCTGCTTCGGCTGCTTCGGCCCGATGACGAAGCCCAACACCGCCGCACTGCTGCCGATCCTGCGGACCTGCGGGATGGGGGAGGACGCCGTCGGCCGGGTCTTCGCCACGTTCAACGCGGCCGCTCCCGAGTTCGAAGCGGTCTCGCGGGGGCGGCGGCCGTGACCGCGCGCCGGCTCGCGGTCAACGCGATCGCCCGCGTCGAAGGCGAAGGCGCCCTGCGGCTCGTCGTCGAGGACGGGCAGGTGCACACCGCCGAGCTGAACATCTACGAGCCACCGCGGTTCTTCGAAGCGCTGCTGCGCGGCCGGGACTTCACCGAGCCGCCGGACATCACGTCGCGCATCTGCGGCATCTGCCCGGTGGCCTACCAGACGAGCGCCTGCAACGCCCTCGAAGCGGCGTGCGGTGTCGAGCTCGACGGGCCGCTCGCCGACCTGCGGCGCCTGGTCTACTGCGGCGAGTGGATCTCCAGCCACGCCCTGCACATCCACCTGCTGCACGCGCCCGACTTCCTCGGCTACCCCGACGGGATCGCGATGGCGGCCGATCACCGCGGCGCCGTCGAACGCGGCCTGGCGCTCAAGAAGACCGGCAACGCGCTGATGGAACTGCTGGGCGGCCGGGCGATCCACCCGGTGAACGTCCGGGTCGGCGGGTTCTACTCGGTGCCGGCGCGCGCGGAGCTGGCGCCGATGCGCGAACGGCTGGCCGGCGCGCTGGACCAGGCGCGCGAAGTCGTCCGCTGGGTGTCCGCGTTCGACTTCCCCGACTGCGAAACCGACCACGACCTGCTGTCGGCGAGCGAGCCCGGGCGGTACCCGGTCGACCGCGGGAGCGTGGTCACGAGCACCGGCGAGGCCTTCCCCGCCACGGAGTTCCCCGGCCACGTCGTCGAACGGCAGGTGCCGCATTCGACGGCGCTGCACGCGAGCCTCGACGGCCGCCGGTACCTGACCGGGCCGCTCGCCCGGTATTCGCTGAACTCGGCGCTGCTCGGCCCGGCAGCGCGCGAAGCGGCCGCCGGCGCGGGACTGGGCGCCGAGTGCCGGAACCCGTTCCGGTCCATCGTGGTCCGGGCCGTCGAAGTCGTGTACGCGGTCGAAGAGGCGATCCGGCTGATCGACGGCTACGAGCGGCCCGACCGGCCGTGCGTCGACGTGACACCGCGCGCCGGGACCGGGCACGGGGTCAGCGAAGCGCCGCGGGGGTTGCTCTACCACCGGTACACCCTGGACGAGGCCGGGCTGGTCACCGCCGCGGCGATCGTCCCGCCGACGTCGCAGAACCAGGCGGCCATCGAGGACGACCTGTGCCGGCTCGCGAGTACCCGCCTCGACCTCGGCGACGACGCGCTCGCCCTGTTCTGCGAACGCGTGATCCGCAACCACGACCCGTGCATCTCCTGCGCCACGCACTTCCTCGACCTGACGGTCGTGCGCCGGTGACGGTCGTGGTGCTCGGGCTCGGCAACCCCCTGTGCGGGGACGACGGGATCGGCCCGGCCGTCGTGGCCGCGCTCCCGGCGCTGCCGGGCGTGCGGGTGGTGCCCCGGATCGCGGACCCGGCCGAGCTGGTGGACGCCTGGGCGGGCGCCTCGCTCGCGGTCGTCGTCGACGCTGCCCGGGGGCGCGTCCCGGCCGGGCGGATCCTGCGGTTCACCGGGGACGGCGGGTGGCCCGGCGGTGCCGGGCGGGGTGGCCACGCGCTCGACGTCGCGGCGGCGGTCCGGCTGGGCGAGGTCCTGGACCGGCGGCCTCGACACCTGGTCCTGCTCGGCGTCGCGGGCGCGGACTTCACGCCGGGTCACGGGCTTTCGGCGGCGGTCGCGGCGGCGGTCCCCGCCGCGGTGCGGGCCGTGCTCGCGGAAGGCCTTTGGTCCTCGCAGGTCGGGTAGAACTCCTGCTTCGCCGCACGTCACGCCGTAGTTCGCTGGACACCGGAGGGGACCGGGACGGAGAGGAGCGGTGATGACGGAAGCAACCGCGAAAGGCCGGATCGTGGTCGGCGTCGACGGATCGGAGGCGGGTACGGCCGCGCTCGTCTGGGCGGCCGGGCAGGCCGAGACCAGTGGCGCCGAACTGGACGTCCTGACGGTGTGGATGCACGACGAGATGCTCGACGAGGCCTCGGTCAACCGGACTCTGGAGGAGGCCAGGCGGGTGCACTTCCACGAACTCGAAAAGCTGGTCGCGGCGGTGACGAAGAACCTCAGCGGTGTCACCGCGCGGTGTTCGGTCCCGGACGGCGATCCCGCCGGGATCCTCACCGACCGGGCCAAGGACGCCACCATGCTGGTGGTCGGCAGCCACGGCAAGGGCAGGCTGCGCGGCGTGCTGGCCGGCTCCGTGAGCAGCGCGTGCCTGCGGCACGCGACGTGCCCGGTGGCCGTCATCCCGCCACCGGCCCGCACCCCGGACAGCCCGCTGGGCCGGCGGCTCGCCGAGCTCACCCAGGGCACGGCCTGACCGGGGCGTGACGGGCTTCCCTCGCTGCGCGTCCGGGGCGAAACCAAGAAGTTCGGGCCCGTCCAGGCACTGGCCGGGGTCGCCTCGACATCCCGGCCGGGCAGGTGACCGCGCTCGTCGGCGACAACAGCGCGGGCAAGTCCGTGCTGTGGCACTCGAAGCTGGTGATCATGGACGAGCCGACCGCGGCGCTCGGCGTGCAGCAGACCGAGGTCGTGCTGCAGCTGGTGGGGCGGCTGGCCGAACGCGGTCTCGGCGTGATCGTGGTGTCGCACAACATGAACGCCGGCGACCTGACCAAGGAAACGGTCGTCGACCTGATGACCGCCGGGCGCTCCGACCGCTGGAGCGGACCCGGCCGGATGAGAGGAGTCGCGTCATGATCGGCTGGCTGATCACCGCCGCGGTCGTCATCGTCTTGCTGGCGCTGTCGATCAGGATCGTCAAGCAGTACGAAAAGGGAGTGCTCTTCCGGCTGGGCCGGGTGGTCGGGGTCCGCGAGCCCGGGCTGCGGTTCATCATCCCGGTGATCGACGTGCTGCGCCGGGTTTCGCTGCGGATCGTCACGATGCCGATCCAGTCGCAGGGCATCATCACGCGGGACAACGTCAGCGTCGACGTCTCGGCGGTCGCGTACTTCCGCGTGGTGGACGCCGTGAAGTCCGTGGTGGCCATCGAGAACGTCTACGCGGCGATCGACCAGATCGCGCAGACGACGCTGCGGAAGGTCGTCGGCCAGCACACCCTCGACGAAACGCTCGCGGAGACCGACAAGATCAACTCGGACATCCGGCAGATCCTCGACGTGACCACCACCGAGTGGGGCGTCGACGTGACCCTCGTGGAGCTGAAGGACATCCAGCTGCCGGAGACGATGAAGCGCGCGATGGCCAAGCAGGCCGAGGCCGAGCGGGAGAAGCGCGCCAAGATCATCAACGCCGAGGGCGAGGCCCAGGCCGCGGCGGCGCTCGGCACCGCGTCGGACACGATGATGGCGCACCCGCTGGCGCTGCAGCTGCGCAACCTCCAGACGCTGATGGAGATCGGGGTCGACCACAACAGCACGGTGGTCTTCCCGGCACCGCTGATGAGCACGATCGGCGAGCTCGGCACGTTCCTCGCCCGCGAGGCGGCCGCCGCCGCACCGGCCAAGGCCGTGCCCAACGGCGAACCCGTCGTCCCGGCACCCCGCTGACCCGCCGGTCCGTGAGGGCCACGTCGGGGGACTCAGCGTCCCCTCGATGTGGCCCTCACGGTTTCAGCGGGTCAGCCAGCGGGTAGCGCCGCGCAGGCCGAAGGCCATGGCGTCCCACCCGGTCCCGGCGTGCACCGGCAGCCCGGCGCGGAACCGGCCCGGCACGTACGCGCCGAGGGCCTTCTTGCCCAGCCGCCAAGCCGGGGACGTGCCGACGCGGTAGGCGTCGAGCGCGTCCGGGTCGACGACCACCCGGCCGCGCCGGGTCGCCGGTGACGGCGAGCGGAACCTGCGCGAAGGTCGCCTTGTCCGCCATCTCCAGCACGCACATGCTCACCGGCTCGAACCCGGGCCCCGGCAGGTGCTCGCCGGCGTCGACGGCGATCTGCCCGGCCACCGCCTGGGCCTGCAGCAGCGCGAGGAACGCCTGCTTGACCGGGAAGTCCCCGGCGTCGCCGGGCGCGTAGATCCCCTTGTTCCCGAGCACCTCGCGCCGGCTCTCCTCGCAGACGAGGAACCCGCGGTCGTCGGCGGGGAGCCCGTCGAAGCGCTGGGCCGCGACGTACGGCGGGAAGGCGACCAGCAGGTCGAACTCCTGCGAGGTGCCGTCGGTGTAGGCGATCTCCAGCTCGCTGACCTTGTCGGGCACCGTCCCCGTGCGGCCCTCGATCCCGCGGGCCGCGAACTCCGCCGCCACGACCTCGTGCAGCCGCGGCCCGAACGCCTGGACGTAGGACTGCTCGGCGGTGGTGAACGCGATCTGGACGCTGTCGCGGACGTCGCGGCGGCGCAGCCAGGTGTCGAGCATCAGCGCGATCTCGTACAGCGGCCGGCGCACTTGTTGCCCGGCGGCACGAGGAACAGGACCTGCTGCAGCCGGCCGTGCCGCGCGTTCTGCGCCACCCACCGCACCCTTTCCCCGAGCGCGTGCAGCTGGCCCGGTGTCCAGACCGCCCGGGCGTGCTCGGCCAGGCCCGGCACCTCTTCGGGCCGCATCGCGGCCCCGGTGGCGATGACCAGGTGGTCGTAGGGGACCGGGCCGTGCGAGGTGTGCACGACGCCGCGGTCGACGTCGATGCCTTCGGCTTCGCCGATCCGGAAGTCGATCTCGCGGCGCCGCAACGGTTTCGCGAGCGGTACGTGCAGGGGCGCTTCGGCCGCGCCGAAGGGCAGGTAAATGCTGTTGGGCCGGAAGAGGAAGTCGTCCCGGTCGGACACCAGGCTCAGCCGGACTCGGTCGGGACTCGTCAGCGCACGCAGCGCGAACGCGGTCTCCAGTCCGGCGAACCCGCTGCCCAGCACGACGACGTGGGTGGGGGACATGAGGTTTCTCCGATGCTCCAGGATTTCGGCAGACGTCTCCACGATGGGGCCGGCCGGGGTGGCGAGGCAGGGTCCTCGGCGGTACCCGCGGGGGACTTCCGGCCCTTTTCGCCGGGCCGGGCGCGGACAGACGCTGAACGGGTGTCGAACACTCGGAAGCTCGTCGGGCCCCACCGGCGCATCCCGGCGCAGGACAGCCTGTGGCTGCACCTGGACCGGCCGGAGAACCTCATGGTCGTCACGTCCGTGCTGTGGACGCGGACCCCGGTGGACCCGGCCCGGCTGCGGTCGCTCGTCTCCGACCGGCTGCTCGCGCGCTATCCGGTGTACTTCCAGCGCGCCGTTCCGCACGGCCGCAGCCTGGCCTGGGAGACCGATCCCGGCTTCGACCTCGACGACCACGTCGTCGTGCGGGACCTCCCGGCGCCCGGCGACCAGGCGGCGCTCGAGGAGTACGTCGCCGCCCGCCGCGGCGAGCCGCTCGACCCGAAGCGTCCACTGTGGACCATCGAGCTGCTGCGGGGCTACCGCGGCGGCAGCGCGCTGGTGTGCCGGACGCACCACGCGATGGCCGACGGGATCCGGCTGACGCAGGTGCTGTTCAGCCTCCTGGACCCCGCCGACGCCAGCGCCGGCACGGCGCTGCACGCGAAGGTCGGCGGTGCCGCCCCGCACCGGGAACCCGTGGCGCAGCCGGTGGTCCGGCTCGGCGCGGCGGCCCTGCGGGCCCTCGCCGACGCCGGCGCGAAGGCGCAGCAACGCGCGGCCGGGGTGCACCCGGTCCTGGAGTCCGCGGTGGCCCTGCCCGTGCTCGGCGCGACCGCGGCGGTGGGCGTCACCGGCGCCGCTGCCGGGTTCGTGTCTTCGGCCCTGAGCGGCGGCCCGCGCCGCGCGGTCGACACCGTCGCGGGCGCGGTGACGACGCTCTGGCACAGCGCCACCGGCACCGGCGACCTGCTGGGTCCCTCGACCGCCACCGGGCTGTGGGACGGCGAACCGGGCGTCGAGAAGACCGCCGCCTGGGGCGAGCCGGTCCCGCTGCTCACGCTCGGCCGGATCGCCCACGAGACCGGCACGACGATCAACGACGTCTGCACCGCCCTGGTCACGGGGGCGCTCGACCGCTACTTCGCCGCGCACGGCACCGCCCGCCCCGGACCGTCCGACCTCGGCTGGCTCATCCCGGTGAGCCTCTCCTCCTTCGACGACGAGCTCCCCTCGACCCTCGGCAACCACTTCTCGCTGGTGCTGGCCCAGCTCCCGCTCGGTCGCCGGACGTTCGCCGGGCGCCTGGCCGAGGTGCACCGGCGGGTCGCGCGGATCCGCGACTCCTTCGAACCCGTGCTGACCTTCGGCGTGCAGTACGCGATCGCGCGGAGCCCGGCGGCGCTGGGCTTGCCGGTGAGCCGGTTCTTCGCCGGCAAGGCCGTCGGGGTGCTCACGAACGTCCCCGGCCCCCGGACGCCGATGACGCTGGCCGGCGCGGAGGTGGCGGGCATCGTCGGCTGGGCGCCGTGCAGCGGCCGCCAGGCGATCACCATCTGCGTCTTCAGCTACGCGGGCGAGGTGCGGTTCGGGTTCGGCACCGACCGCAAGCTGATCCCGGACCCCGGGGCCCTGGTCGACGCGCTGGCCGCGGAGTTCGCCGCGGTCAGCCGGGCCGGGGAGCCCGAGGCGTAGCGATGCTCAGCGGGCCGCGGCCCGCAGCGCCCGGACTTCGCCCTCGATCGCCTTCGCGAGCAGATCCGTCTCCGGGATCGCCTCCGCGTCGGAAGTGATCCCGAACGTCACCCGGCCGGCGTAGCTGAGCATCGCCACGCCGATGCGCACCCGCAGCGCGATCGGGACGTACGGGTAGATTTCGACGATCCGGCGGCCCAGGGCCGACAGCGGTTCGGCCGGGCCGCGGACGTTGGTCGTCACCGTGACGATGTTGCGCTGCGGCAGGTGCGAGGCCGCCCGGATCGCCCACGCTACGGGCGCGAACGGCTCGCGGGCCGCGGCCGCGGTGAGCAGCGCGCCGGCGGCGGCTTCGTCGCCCGCCTTCAGGGTGCGCAGCCGGTCGTGGACCCGGACCAGCCGCTGGGCCGGGTCGGCCAGGTCGACCGGGAGCAGCGGCAGCAGGAGCGAGACCTCGTTGTCGAGGGTGGTGCCGGTCCGCACGGACACCGGGACCAGGGACCGCACGCTGTCGGCGGCGGGCGTCTCACCCCGGTGCAGCAGCAGCTCGCGGAAGCCACCGGTGACGGCCGCCAGCAGGACGTCGTTCACCGTGACGTCGAAAGCGCGGGCCACGGTCTTGACGTCGGCCAGGGCCACCGAGGCCGTCGCGTAGTGCCGGTCGTGCCCGAGCCGTCCGGTCAGCGGGGTCGGCGACGCCGGCAGCAACGCCGTCGTCATCGCCGCGAGGCCGCGCGCGGCCTCGCTGACGCGCCGGGCCAGCCGGTTCGGGTGCAGCACCTCGCGAGCCAGCAGCCGCGCCTGGTCCCACGGGCTGCGCAGCAGCGCCCCGGCCGCCTCCAGCAGCAGCTTGGCGGCGCCGGGATCGGGTGCCGCCAGGCTGGAAGCGGCGTCCGCCGGGGCGTCCCCGAACAGGATCGTCTGCAGCCGGGTCGCCGCGAGCCCGTCGGCCAGCGCGTGGTGCACCTTCGCCAGGATCGCCCAGCGCCCCTCCGGCAGGCCCTCGATCACCCAGAACTCCCACAGCGGCCGGTCCCGCTCCAGCCGTTCGCCCATCAGCAGGGCGACCAGGTCGGTGAGGGCCGGTTCGTCGTGCGGCGCCGGAAGCGCGACCCGGCCGAAGTGCGCGGGGGCGTCGAACGCCGGGTCGTCCACCCAGGCCGGGGGCCCGAGGTCGAACGGGACCGTGCGCACCTTCTGGCGGTAGCGCGGGATCCCGGCCAGCCGGGCCAGCACGGCCGTCTCGAAGTCGTCCTGCCCCGGTGCCGGCCCTTCGGCGATGGCCAGCGAGGCGATGGCCAGTGAAGTACCGGGGTCTTCGTCTTCGATTTCGAGGAAGGCCGCGTCGAGCGGGCTGAGCCGGTCCATGACGTCCTCTCAGTGGGCGATGTCGACGACCACCCGGCGGACCTGGTCCTGGGGCCCGAGCTGGGTGAAGACGCGGAACGGCAGCTTCGCGCGGACACCTGCGGCGAACGTGCTCAGCCCTTCGAACGAGCCCGCGAAGCGCACGGCCTTCAGCGACGGCCAGCCCGGCGTGCTGACGAGGGTGTCGCCGACCGCGGCGAGGACCCGGCCCGGCTGGTGCCCGGACTCGTCCGTGCCGAGGGCGGGCGCGCGCACGACGATCTCGAGCGCGGCGCCGCCGGGAACCGGCAGCGGGCCGCCCTTCGGGTCCGAGGTCACCACGGTGACGTACCGGACGGCGTAGCCGGCCGCGGCCGGGCCGTTGACGTCGAAGACCACCCGGTCGAAGCAGGCGTGCCGGCCGGCCCGGACGAGGTAGAGCGCGTCGCGGCTCATCGGGTCCGACGTGCGTGCGTCCGTGCGCCAGCCCGCCGTTTCGGGACAGGACGGCGGCGCCGGTGGCGCGGTGGTGGTCGCGGCGGGCGGCGCCGGTTTCGTGGTCGTGGCCGGGCCGGGCGCCGACGTCGCGGTGGTCGCGGGCGCCGGGGCTACCGATGCCGCGGGCAGCGTGCTGGTCGTGCCGGGGGCGGGCGACGCACCTTGGTCGCTCCCGCACCCGGCGACCGCGAGCCCGCACACGAGCGCCACGAGGGCAGCGCGCCCGCGTCCGGTCATCTCGTCCTCGCGAGGGCGTCGCGGCGGCTTTCGTACTCTGCCTGGTCGATCTCGCCGCGGGCGAACCGCTCGTCGAGGATCCGCCGGGCGGTGTCGGCCGGGCTCGGCGGCTGCGGAGCCCGCCGCGCCAGAACGACGGCGAGGCTGACGAGGGCGGCGAGGACCAGCGCCATCAGCACGAGCATGCCGATGCCGCCGACCCAGCCCATGGTTCCGGGGTAGTGCCAGTACGGCATGACGGCTCCTTTCCTAGTGGGCTTGGAAGTGCTTCGGGGGCGCTTCGAGCGGCTGCAGCACGTCGGCGAGGTCGCGCCGGGGGGTCGCGGGCAGCGGGTCGGCGTTCGCGGGGGCCCAGCCGATGCGCAGCACCATCTGCGGGAACGACCCGCCGGTGACCCGCTCGGTCACGGTTTCGCGGACGTCGGGCAGCTCGAGCGGCTCGGTCAGGGGGCAGGACGAGAGGCCGAAGGCGTTCGCCGTCAGCAGCACCGCGCTCGTCGCTTCGCCGGCCCGCAGCCGCGACATCCGGTCGTCGGACGCGGTGCTCAGCACCAGCAGGACGGTCTCGTCGTCTTCGGCCTTCGCGCCGGGAGGCTGGGCGAGGAGCGGGTCGGCGAACGGGCGGCCCCGCAGCGCGCCCGGGGTGTCGTCCGGCGCCGGCGTGTTGCGGGCCGGGACGCCGTCGGGGGAGACGTGGCGGCCGCTCCACGCGGCCAGCTCGGTGCGGTAGGCGGGGTCGTCGGCGTGGCGTCGCGACGCCTCTTCGATCGCCGTGGCCAGGTGGTAGCGCGCCGCGTTCTCGGCGACCTGCAGCACGGTGCCCTCGAGCGCGGCGGCCCTCGCCAGTGCTTCGACGTGCCCGCGCGGCACGGCCCACGAGCTGTGCCGGCGCCGGTCGGTCCGCCGGCGCGGGATCGCCGCCGCCATCGCGACCTCGTCCTGCGACGGGTCGTGCTGGTGCAGCGTGATCGCCGCGAGGTGGCCGGGGTCGTCCGGGTTCGGCAGCCGGTGCACCTCGGCGGCCCAGCCGAGCGCGGCCAGGCCGATCCGGAGGTGGTGCAGCGCGGCGCCGCAGCTGAGGACCAGGTCCCGGCCGTCCGGGTCGGTTTCGTGCAGCAGCCGGTCCTGGTCGGCGTAGAGGTGCAGCGAGCTGTGGCCGATCCGCCAGTACCAGGGCTGGGAGTTGTGCACCGACGGCGCGCGGACGGCCATGGCGACCGCGGTCTTGACGGTGAAGTCGTCCGGGAATCCTCGGTCCATCATCGGCCTGCCTCGGGGTCGGGTGTGGCTTCCGGGTCGAGACTCGCACCGCGTTCGCGCCCGTCGGCAGGGCCGGAATGCCTCTGGGCCGGGGACTTTCGGTGCTCGGGCGCCAGCACCGCGATCGCCCGCGCGATCGATTCGGCCGGCGTGCCGGTCGTCGGCAGGAGGTGCGCCTCGGGCCACGGATCGGCGTCCGCGGCCATCCGGTGCGCGATCTCCGGCGTGGCGTCGGACAGGGCCGCCGTCCGCGTGGTGAGCCGCTCGGCCGCCGTCGCTTCCGGTGCGTGGCAGTGGACGGCGAGCAGCGGGCTGCTCGCCGTCTCGGCCGCTGCGGCGGCGAGCGCGCGGTGCCGGGCCGCGGTCCACGACGCGTCCAGCACCACGGTCTCGCCGAGGGCCAGCAGCTCACCGGTGCGGCGCGCGAGCTCCGCGTAGGTCGCGTCCGTGTGGGCGGTGTCGTAGAGCCCTTCGCGGTAGGCCTCGGCGGGCCGGGGGACCGGCTCGAGCCCGGCCAGTTCCTTCCGCAGCCGGTCCGACTGCAGGAGGGTGGCGCCCAGCCGGTCGGCCAGCCCGCCGGCGATCGTCGACTTGCCCGTGCCCGGTCCCCCGCCGACCAGGACGAGGCGGACCGCGCCCAGCCGGAGGTGCCGCAGCGCCAGGCCGGCGTACTCGCGGGCCAGGTCCGCGGCGCCGGGGTCGCCCTGGGTGTGGCGCAGGCAGGCGACCTTGACCCGGACGAACGCGCGGTAGGCCACGTAGTGGTGCACCAGGGCCGGGGGAGCGGGATCGCCGGTGAACTCGCGGTAGTCGCGCAGCAGCTGGTCCGCCGGTCCGGGCGCGCCGAGCCGCTCGAGGTCCATCGCCAGGAAGGCGACGTCGTCGAGCACGTCGACGTGCCGGAGCTGGTCGTCGAACTCCAGGCAGTCCAGCACGCGCGGGCCGTCGTCGAGGCAGAAGACGTCGTCGGCGAGCAGGTCGCCGTGCCCGTCGACGACGTGCCCTTCGGCGATCCGGCGGTCGAACAACGGCTTCCGGCCGGAGAGGAAGTCCTCGGCGAGCGCCTCGATCTCGACGGCCACGGCCGGGTCGAGCACCTCGCCGTGGAACGGCCGGACCTGGGCGAAGCTGTCGCGCCACCGGCCGCGCACGGCGTCGCGGGTTTCGCCGGCGCTGATCCCCGGCCCGCGCGCGGCCCGGGCGTGGAAGGCGGCGAGCTGCCGGGCCAGCTGCCGGACGGCGGTGCGCAGTGGCGCCCCTGATCTGACCAAAGTGGACAGTCGCCGGGCCTCGGGCATCCGGCGCATCACGACGAGGTGGTCGCACACCCCGCCGTCGGGACCGGTGACGTCGGCGACGCCGAGGTAGACGTCAGGCGCGAGCCGCCGGTTCAGCGCCACCTCCCGGTGGCAGACCCGCTCGCGCGTCTCGCGCGCCGAGAAGTCGAGGAAGCCGAGGTCGACCGGCTTCTTCAGCTTGTAGGCGAGGTCCCCCACGAGGAACACGGCGCCGATGTGGGTTTCGTGCACGGCGGCCCAGGGTCCGGTCATGCCCCGAGGATCGGCCCGGACGCCGGACGGGCACCGGGGACGAAAGTCACCGAGGCCGGGGACTCGGGGCACCTGTCCCGCACCGGGCGGCCGCCCACGATGGAGTCGTCGAGAGCGGAGGAGCGCGTCGTGGACGAAGCGGCGATCGAGGTCGCGGGCCTGCGGGTCCGCCGGGGCGGCCAGGAGGTGCTGCGCGACATCGGGTTCACCGTGCGGCGCGGCACGGTGACCGGTCTGCTCGGGCCGAACGGCTGCGGCAAGAGCACGCTGATGCGCTCGATCGCCGGGGTGCAGATCGTCGAGTCCGGCCGGGTGCACGTGCTGGGCCGCCCGGCGGGCAGCCCCGACCTGCGCCACCGGATCGGCTACGCGACCCGGGAACCGGCGATCTACGCCGACCTGACCGTGACCGAGGCCCTGCTGGGCACACCGGACCTGCTGGTGCTGGACGAGCCGACGGTCGGCTCCGACCCGCGGCTGCGCGACGAGCTCTGGCGGTTGTTCCACGACCTGGCGGAGACCGGCGTGACGCTGCTGATCTCCAGTCACGTGCTCGCCAGAGGCACCCCGGACACGCTGCGCGCGCGGACCGGGGCGGCCGACCTCGAGCAGGCGTTCCTGCGGCTGATCAAGACCGGGGAGGAACGCCTCATGACGATGCCGATCGCCATCCTCGAAGTGACGGTCCCGCTGGCGAAAGCCGAAGCGGGCGGCCAGGTCGAAATCCCGGTCACGACGAACTGACCGCCGGACGGCGGGCGGCGCGGCGCACTCCCGTGCCGCCCGTGGCCGCGCTCGGAACAGTGGCCGGCCGGAGTGACGAAAGTCCTCGCCACCGAGGCCGAAGGACGCCATCCGGCGGGCGTTCGGCGAACGTACGGTCGAAGCTCGGCGGGAACCGGTCCGATGTGGCCGGTCCACGCCCCGACGCGATGGAAGGTGATTCCCCTGCTGACCGGTATCGACCGTGACCACGGCCTGCGCGGCGGGCTGACCGGCTACCTGGCCGCGGTGAGCGCCGCGGTCGGCGTGGGGGAGGAGTCCTGCACCGCGGACCTCGACGTCCCCGCTTCGGCCTACGTCGCGCTGGACCTGCGGCTGCCCCGGTACCCCGGCCGCGACCTGGCGCTGCTGTGGGACGAGCGCCACGGCTGGGCGTTCGCCGTGGAAACCCATTCCGGGGAGGACCTGCTGGTGCTCGCCTACCTGTGCGCCGGGCTCGTCCCGCCGCCGGCCCGGGTCCGCGGCTTCGTCGCCGCGATCCGTTCCGCGGGCGGCGCCCGCGGCGAACCCGTGCCGCCGGACCTGCGTGCCGGCCACGGCGACCTCGCCGGTCTCCTGCGGCACCACCGCCGGGCACCCGTGCTGTCCAGGGCCAGGTGAGCAAAGTGTCCACTGTGGATACCCCGGCCTGGACGCCCGCCGAAACCCAGGTGCTGGTCCGCTCGATGACGCGGGCGCCGTCGGTGCACAACACCCAGCCGTGGCTGCTGGAGGTGTCGCCGGAAGCCCTCGTCGTGCGCGAACGCCCCGAACCGGTCCTCCCGCACCACGACCCGCACGGACGCGACCGCGCCGCTTCCTGCGGGGCCGCGGCGGCCAACCTCGAACTCGCGGTCCGCGCGCTCGGCCGGTCGGCGGAGGTGACGTTCCCGCCCGATGCCGGACAGCCCGACGTCGTCGCGCGGATCGCCGTCGGTGCCGCGGCGGCACCGGGCACCGAGGAACTGCGCCGCTTCGGCGCGATCACCCACCGGGCCAGCCACCGCGCGCCGTTCGAAGCGGTGGCGGTGCCGCCGCAGGTGGTGCGCGCCATCGTCGCGGCGGGCAGTGCACCGGGCGTCGAGGCACGCCCGGTCCGGCCGGGCCGTGAGGTGGCCGTCATCGCGCGCCTGCTGCACGCCGCCGCCGAGACCTTCCGGCGGGACAGCGGGTACCAGCGGGAACTTTCCCTCTGGACGATCCGGGACGAGAGCTCCCACCACCACGGCGTGGGCCTCGCCGCCAGCCGCATCCCCGCGGGGTCGATGCCGTGGGCGGGCCTCGTCCGCCGCGCGACCGAGGTGCCGGAACAGGCCGAACTCGAACGCCGGCTCGCCGACGAGACGCTCATGCTCTTCGTCACCGCTGACGACGGCCGCCCGGACCACGTCCGGGCCGGCTACGCGATGGAACGGGCCTGGCTGGCGACGGTCGCCCTCGGCCTGGCGGGCGCGGTGCTCACCCAGCCGCTGCACCTCGAGCCGGTCCGGTCGGCCCTGTGCGAGGACCTCGGGCTCACCGGCTTCCCCCAGGTGCTCCTGCGCATCGGCTACGCCGCCGAAACGGTCCCGCCCGCGCCACGCCGGGCCGTCGAAGAGGTCCTCCGGCCGGACCGATGACGCGGACGAGCGGCGCTCCGGTCGTCGACCGCGCGAGTCCCACCGACCGCGCGTTCCTCGCCATGGGCACGAGCGACCGGCCGGTGCAGTTCGGCGTGCTCCTGCTGCTGGGCCGGGCCCCCGGTCTCGACCTGGCCCGCGTCCGGCAGCTGATCGCCGAGCGGGTCCCGGCGGTCCCGCGCCTGCGCCGGCGCCTGGTCCCGGTAGCGCCGGGGGCGGGCGGCCCGATCTGGGCCGACGACCCCGGCTTCGACGTCCGCCGCCACGTCCGGGCCGCGGTGTGCCTGCCGCCGGGGGATCGGCAGGCGGCGCTCGACACCGCGCTGGCGCTGGTCTCCGACCCGCTGCCCCGGACCGCCCCGCGGTGGTCGGCGACCTTCGTCACCGGGCTGGCCGGCGGGGAAACCGCCCTGGTGATCGTGCTCGACCACGTGCTCGCGGACGGAGTCGGCGGCCTCGCCGTGCTGGCCCGGCTGGTCGACGGCGGTCCCGACGTGCCGGCCGTGCCGTTCCCGCTCCCGTGGCCCGGGACCGGGGCCCTCGTCCGGGACGCCCTGGCCGGCCGGCTGCGGGCGGTGCGCCGGATCGGCCCCGCCGTGCGGGCGCTGCGTGCGTCGACCGCGGCGAGCGGCGGCCTGCACCCGGCGCGGGCCGCGCCGTGCTCGCTGCTCGGGCCCACCGGAGCGCACCGGCTGGCGGCGGTCGTCACCACCGAGCTCGCGGCCCTGCGGGCGGGCGCGCACCGGCACGGGGCTTCGGTCAACGACGCGGTCCTGGTCGCCGTGGCCGGTGCCCTGCACCGGCTGCTTCTGGCCCGCGGCGAAACCGTCGAGACGTTCGCGATCGCCGTGCCGGTGTCCGGCCGGTCCGCGGAGGCGGGCACCGCGCTCGGCAACGCGGTCAGCCCGATGCTCGTCGCCGTCCCGGCCACCGGTCCCGTGCCGGACCGGCTGGCCCGGGTCGCGGCCCGCGTCCGCGCCACGAAGACGGCCGCGACGGGACCGCCGCCGATCGCGGTGCTGGGCCCGGCGTTCCGGACCCTGGCCGCGCTCGGCGGGTACCGCCGGTACCTGAACCACCAGCGGCGGATGCACACGCTCGTCAGTCACGTGCGGGGCCCGGCCGGGCGGGTCGCGTTCGGGGGCGTGCCGGTCCGGGCGGCGATCCCGCTCGGTGTCGGCGAAAACGGGAACCTGACGGTCGTGTTCGAAGCGCTGTCCTACGCCGGCGCGCTGACGATTTCGCTGCTGGCCGACCGTGACCGGTGCCCGGACCTGGACGTCCTGGCCGGCGGCCTGGCGGCCGAGCTCGCCCTGCCGGCCCGCGAACCCCGCTGAGGAGCGGCCTTTCGGCTCTGCGCCGGGGGACCCAGGACCCTGCCGCCGGGTCCGGCGGTGGCGCGACGATCGGGCGAACGGAGGTCACGATGACGACCGAAGCGAAACCCCGCCGACCACGCGCCAGGACCCGGCTCGCCGGGTACTTCGCCGGGGTCGTGGTCAACGGCGTCCTGCTCGCCCTGATCAACGGCCGGCCCGGCTGGGCGGCCGTGCCGTTCCTCACCGCCGGGTTCTCCTCCGTGGTCGGGCTCGTCGACCTCGCCCTGGTGGCCGGTCTGGTCACCGCGTTCGTCCACCTCTGGCACGACCCCGAGTGGCTGGTCGCCCTCGACGGCGTCGTGACGACCTGCGCCGGCCTGGCCGCGCTGGTCCGCCTCTGGCAAGTCTTCCCGCTCGACTTCGGCCCTTCGCCGTCCGGCTGGGCCACGGTGGCCCGGGTCGTCCTGGCCGCCGCCGTCGCGGGGTCCGTGCTCGGCCTGCTCACCGGGCTGGTCACCCTGGCCCGCGCGGCGTTGCGGCGGCACCGACCGGAAAGTGTTCCCTCCGAACGAAAGGATCGGTCATGACCGATTCCGTCCTCACCGGGCAAGCGGTCACCGAAGACCTGCTGATCGACCGGTTCCTGCCCCGGTACGACGTGACGCTGATCGAGCACGTCGTCGTCGGCGCCGGCGTCGAGGCGACCTGGCGGGCCGTGCGTGAGCTGGACCTGCTGCGGGTTCGCTCGCCGTTGACCGGGCTGGCGATCTACGCGCGGCACGTGCCGGCCACGCTGGCCCGGCGGGCCAGGGGAACCGGCGCGGACGAGCCGCCACCCCGGCTGGTGCCCTTCGGCGCCGGCCCCGGGCTCCCCGGCTGGCTGCGCCTGGGCGAGACCCCGGGCCGCGAGGTGGTCCTGGGCGCCGTCGGCCGGTTCTGGCAGCCCGACATCGAGTGGTACGACGTGCGGGAGATGACCCCGGAGGCCTTCGCCCGGTTCACCGAGCCGGGCTGGGGCCGGATCGCCGCCGCGATCTCGCTGCGGCCGTACGGCCGGTCGCACACGCTCGTCACGTACGAGGCGCGCACCGCCACCGCCGATCCCGCGTCGGCGCAGCGGTTCGCCCGCTACTGGACGCTGGTGCGGCCGTTCGTGCGGGTCGTGATGCGAGCGGCCCTGCGCACCGTCCGCCGGGACGCCGAATCGCCCCGCGGCGGCTCGGCGCCGTCCGGCGGCCCGGTGCACCGGTGGTCCCGCCGGCAGTACCGCGGCGCCCGGCCCCACGGCGTGGCCCGGCTGATGAACCGCGGTGACGCGGTCGCGTACGGGGCCGGCGCGCTGCCGCACCGCGGCGTGACGCTGGAGGTCCCCGGCCGCACCTCCGGGCGGCTGGTCAAGGTGCCGCTCGTCGTCGCCGACCTCGCCGGGGAGCGCTACCTCGTGGCGATGCTCGGTGACCGGACCCAGTGGGTGCGCAACGTCCACGCCGCCGGTGGTCACGCGGTGCTGCGGCACGGCCGCGCCGAACCCGTGCGGCTCGAAGCGGTGCCGCCCGGTGAACGTCCGCCGGTGCTGCGCCGGTACCTCGCCGTGGCTCCCGGAGCCCGGCCCCACATCCCGGTCGACCGGCACGCTCCGCTCGAGGAGTTCGGCCGGATCGCCGCGGACTTCCCGGTGTTCCGGATCGTGCCCGAGCCGGCGACCGCCGGGAGCTGACCGCTACCGCGCCTGCGCCGTCCCGACCGCGGTGCGCAGGCGCGCCGCGGCGTGCTCCGGGGCCACCGTCGTCACCGGGACGCCCGTCGCCAGCTCGAGCCCGGCGGGGATTTCCAGGCGGGGGACCACCTGCAGCGACCACGCGAGGAACGGCGCGGTCTCGTAGCTCCGGGGCGCGGTCCGGACGACGACGTTGTACGCCGGGTCGCCGAGTTCGGCGCGCAGCGCGGCCAAGACGGTGCGCACGCAGCCGGCGGTCGCCCGGATCTCCTCGGTCGTGGCGGCCGCGAAGTCGGGCCGGGCGTGGTGCGGGACGATCCGGACCTCGTACGCGGCGACCTGCGCGAACGGCGCGTAGGCGACCACGTGGTCGTCCGCGAAGACGATCCGCCTCCCGTCGCTCAGCGCCGCTTCGAGCTGCTCGTCCGCCAGCCGCCGCCGATGACCGGCGTGGTGGGCCCGCGCCGTCTCCAGCTCACGGCGGGTCCCGGCCGACAGCACCGGCAGCCCGGCCACCTGCGAATGCGGGTGCGCCAGCGAGATCCCGGCCGCGGCGCCGTGGTTGCGGAACACGACGACCTGCGCGGCGGACGTTCGCAGCGCGCGGTGCCGGTGCTGCCAGGCGGTGAGGACGTCCGCGACCTCGGCCTCGGTGCCGGTCGCCAGGTCCCAGTCGTGGCGGGGTGATTCGATGACGATCTCGTGCTTGTCGGACAGCGCGTAGCGGTTGGGGACCGCGCGGACGCGCCAGGCCGGCCCGCCGCCGGGGAGCCGCCAGGTCTCCGGCGGGGTGTCCTGCGAGGAACCCGGGCAGAACGGGCAGGCGGCCCGCGCGACCCCGTGCGGACGCCCCCGCCGCCCCGGTGCCAGGACGGTCCAGTCCTCGGTTTCGTCGTTCCAGCGCAGCTCGCCACCGTGCCACTGCCGGGTTGTCATGACGCTTCTCCGGCCAGGAACGCGGTGCGGCACCGCTCGGAGCAGAAGACGTGGGTCCGCCCGTGCCCGGACGCCGTCGGCGCGCCGTCCGGCGGGACCGTCAGCCCGCAGACCGGGTCCCGGTGGGCGGACCGCGTCATCAGCGCACCCGGCGGGTCGTCGTGGGCGAGGCCGTCCAGCAGGGTCAGTTCGTCGAGCAGGAGCCGGGGCAGGAGGAAGTGCCGCCGGACGCGCTCGCGGCCCGAGGCGCCGGTGGCCGCCGACCGGCCCGGGTCGCGGAGGAGCCCCAGCAAGGCCTGCGCGCAGTCCTCGGCCGAGTCGACGAGCAGGCCGCCGGCGCCGTCGGCGACCTGCAGCGGGATCCCGCCGGCCCGGCCCGCGACGATCGGCGTGCCCTTCCACAGCGCTTCCGAGACCACCAGCCCGAAGCCCTCGCGGACCGACTTCTGGATCATCACCGAAGAAAACCGCTGGAAGGCGTTGACCTCGACGTTGCCGACGCCGGTGAGGTTGGTGAAGACGTGGATGTCCGGGTCGTCGCGGCCGGCCTCGCCGATCTGGCGGTAGACCTCCCAGCCCTGCGGGTCGTCCAGCGCCATCGAGCCGACCAGGGCCAGCTGCAGGCCGGGCAGCTCGGACCGGACCAGGCGGAACGCCTCGATCACCCCCAGCGGGTCCTTCCACGGGTCGAAGCGCGACACCTGGGTGACGAGCGGGCGATCGGGTTCGATGCCGATCCAGTTGAGCACGGCGTGCGCGGTCCGGTCGTCCAGCGACATGTTCTTGGGACTGAGCGGGTCGATCGCCGGGCAGATGATGTCCGCGCGGTCGCGGGACAGCGTCGGCGGCACGAAGTCCGCCATCGTGAACACCGTCGCGTCGTAGCGCTCGACGAACTTGCCGAGGTAGTCCCACACCCCAGGGGCCGGCTCCGAGGTGTCGACGTGGCAGCGCCACACCGACCGCGCGCCGCGGGTGTCCGCAAAGGACAGCACGGCGGCGGGCTGGGGGTCGTGCACGAAGACGAAGTCGCAGTCCCGGAAGTCCGGGTCGGCCGAGAGCTGCTCGGCGTTGCGGCGCGAAGTCTCCTCGTACAGCCGGATGTCGGCGTCGGTGACCGGTTCGGCGCCGCCCTGCAGGGCGTTGTGGAGCTTCTTGGTCACCGCGAAGAACGCGGGTTCGCCGCTGATGATCTTCCAGCTCGCCCGCACACCGAGGTCGTTGCAGAGCGGGACGGCCGACCGCAGCAGCTCGGAAACCCCGCCACCGTAGGGGGTCGCGCTCAGGTGGAGCACGCGGGCGCCGCGAAGCCGCTCCGCGACGGCGAGCAGCGGCTCGATGATCCAGGGGGGCGCGACCGCCCGGTAGGCCGAGACGGACAGCGCACCGACGTCGACGGTCTGCATCTGGCGGCCTCTCGCTCGGCGGACGGGTCTCCAGCGTCGGGCACTCCGCCCGTCGCGGACAGGGCCCAAAGTCACCGGAACCCCGGCCGCGGAAACGGCCGCACGGCCCGCGAACCGAGGACCCTCGCCCCTGCGGATCGCCCGCCCCGCCCGGCGATGCTGGGCCACGTCTTCCAGCGAACCGAAAGGCAGGGGCGATGTACACCAGGATGCGGTTGACCCGGTTACGGCACAGCCTGCTGCCCGGACGCGGCTCGCTCGCCCGCCCGTCCGACCGCTGGCAGGCGGCGCTCCTGGCACTCGTCATCCTGCTGTCGCTCCTGGCGGCCGCGGGGGCGGTGCTGCTGGGCATCGGCGTCTATTCGGCGCAGGCGGCCAAGGCCCGCGAACAGGCGGCGACCCACTACCCGGCGACGGCGGTCCTGCTGGCCGACGGCCCGTTGCCGGCCGCGGCCGGCCGGGGTGGCACGCCCTTCGACTCCGCGCCGACCCGCGCGACGTGGTGGACGCGTGACGGGCAGCAGCGCGTCGGGGACGTGGACGCGGCAGCGGGCGCACTCGCGGGCGGCCGGGTCGACATCTGGCTCGACGAAACGGGAATGCCCGCGGAGCGCCCGCTGACCCCGGCCGCGGCGATCATCGGCGCCCCGCTGGCGGCGGCGACCTTCTGGACGGCTTTCGTGACGCTGCTCGTCGCGTGCTACCGCGGCGTGGTCTTCGGGCTCGACCGGCACCGCCTCGCCCAGTGGCAGCGCGAGTGGACGGCCCGCCAGACCGGCCGCACCCGCCGGGACGACCAGAGCCCCGCCGGCTCCTGACCCGGCGGCTCGGCCTGGGCCGGGTGCGGCACGGCAGCCCCGAAACGGGGGCGAGCACGGGCCCGGTCCCTTGCACCCGAGCCGGACACGACGGGCCCGGCTTCGGTCAGCCGATGCGGCCGACCCCGAGCACGGCCCAGACGACCTTGCCGCCGGACCAGCGCGGGCTGCTGCCCCACGTCTTCGCCGCGTGGGCCACGAGCCGCAGCCCCAGGCCCGGGCCGCGGGGGCCGGGCCGGTCGATGAGCGCGGCGGGCCGCGGGTCGTCGTCGAGGACCGCGATCGACAGCAGGCCGCGGCGGAGGTCCAGTTCGAGCCGGGGGACCGAGGCCGTGTGCTGGATCGCGTTGCCGACCAGTTCGGCCGCGATGATGGTGCCGTCGTAGACCGACTTGGGGATCGCCCAGTCGTGGCAGCACCGCCGGACGAACTCGCGGGCGAGCTCCGTCGCGTCGCGGGTTCGGGGCAGCGTCCGGCCGGCCCGCCACCGGAACGGGTGGCGCAACGCCTCCAGGGCCGTGTCGGCGTCGGGGCTGACCGAGACGTGCCGGTCGATGGCGGACAGGTGGAACAGCCGGAGGTGCTCGCGTCGCCCGGTGACCAGCGCGAAGGGGATGCCCGGCCACTCGCCCATACGCTTGGCGACGAGCGTGAACACCATCGCGGGCGAAGCCTCGCCGATGACCAGGCCGTCGACGTCGGCGATCAACCCGGACGGCGAGTCCGCAGCGATCTTCAGCAGCCCGTCCCGCAGGACCGCGTAACCGGCGAGGTCGAGTTCCCCCCTCACAGTCACCAAGATCGTGGTGTGGCGGGGTTCCGCTGTCAGTTCGATGCCCATCACGTTAGTCCGTGGCCGGGCGTTGGCAATGCTCCGCCGGGGACCGCCTCGAATTCACCCGGGTGGCCCTGTGGGCAGCAAAGCATTAAACGCCAGTAGGTAAAGCCTCGCCGAATTTCTCTTCAGGCCACAGTGGACGGTCAGGGCGCCGGCCGCCGCCGAGTGGAGCAGCTCGTCCTGCTCCGCACTGTCCACAGTAGAGAGTCAGGGCGTCAGTCCCGGCGGGTGTCGATGCCCAGCAGGGCGACGAACGCGCTCGCGGCCGGTGTCGGGTTCGCCCGGTCCCAGATGACGTACTCGACGCGGGCCGGGGCGTCGGTGATCTCGATCGTCACCACGCCCGTCAGCTGCGGCGCGTACCCGGCGGGCACCATGGCGACGCCCAGGCCGGGGCCGACCAGGCGCGCGATGTAGTCGGCGCTGGTGACTTCGTAGGCGACGTCGCGGTCCAGGCCCGCCGCGGCGAAGGCCTGGTCGGACTGCAGGCGCCCGGCGGTGCCGGCCGGGAGGTCGACGAACACCTCGGAAGCCAGGCGCCGCAGGCTGACCGTCGCTTCGCCGGCCAGCGGGTGGTCCGGCGCGACGACGGCGACCAGGTGGCCGCGCGCCAGTTCGTGGACCGCGACGCCGCGCGGGTGCGCCGTGGTCGGCAGGCCGAGGAAGGCGACGTCGAGGCGGCCGTCGGCGACCTGCTCGATGAGGTCGTCGCTGGCGCCGACCCGGAGGCTGATGCGCACCTGCGGGAAGCGTTCGTGGAGCTCGCGCAGCGCGGCCGGGACGTCGGCCGCGGTGACCGTCGGGATCAGGCCGACGGCCAGGCGCCCGCGCACCTCGCCCACGGCGGCCGCGACCTCGGCGGCCGCCCGCTCGGCCGCGTCCAGGCACTGGCGCGCCGACGGCAGGAACGCTTCGCCGGCGGGGGTCAGCCGCACGCGGCGGCTGGTCCGTTCGAACAGCCGCGCCCCGAGCTCGCGTTCCAGCCGGGCGACCTGGTGGCTGAGCGCCGACTGGACGACCAGGCACCGCTCGGCGGCACGGGTGAAGCTGGACGTCTCGGCGACGGCGACGACGTAACGCAGCTGCTGCAGTTCCACCGATTCATCTTGGATCACGATCGCTGCCGTGACAAACATGTATTGGACTCATGGATCGGGCTCCGGTGGGATCGGGGTATGACAAGCCAACTCCTGCGGCCGGACGCCGGGGGGACCCGCCGCGCGGACCTGCCGCGCGTCGCGCTCACCGCGTTCGCGCCCGCGGTCTGGGGGACGACCTACGTCGTCACCACCGAATTCCTCCCGCCGGGCCACCCGCTGTTCGCGGGCCTGCTGCGCGCGTTGCCCGCGGGCGTGATCGCGCTCGCGCTCACCCGGACGCTGCCGCGCGGCGCGTGGTGGGGGAAGGCCGCCGCGCTCGGGGTGCTCAACATCGGGCTGTTCCTGCCGCTGCTGTTCGTCGCCGCCGAACGCCTGCCCGGCGGCGTGGCCGCGACCCTGGCCGCCGCGCAACCGCTCGCCGTCGCCGTGCTGTCGGTCGCCGTGCTGCGCGAACGGCTGTCCGGCCGGCGGCTGCTGTGGGGCGCGGTCGGCATGACGGGCGTCGGCCTGGTGGTGATCGGGCCCGAAGCGGCGTTCGACGGCGTCGGCGTCGCGGCCGGCCTGGGCGGCGCGGCGACGATGGCGCTCGGCGTGACGCTGACGAAGCGCTGGGGACGGCCCGAAGGCGTCGGCGCGACCGCGTTCGCCGGGTGGCAGCTCACCGCGGGCGGCCTGGTCCTGCTGCCGGTGACGGTCCTCTTCGAAGGGGCACCGCCGCCGATCGACGGCCGGGCCGTGCTGGGTTACCTGTGGCTGGGCCTGGTCGGCGGGCTCGTCACCTACGCGCTGTGGTTCCGGGGCGTCACGACGCTGCCGGTCGCGTCGGTGGCCGTGCTGGCACTGCTCTCACCACTGGTCGCGGCCGTGCTCGGCGCGGTCGTCCTGGACCAGACGCTCGGCCCGGTCCAGCTCGCCGGGTTCGCGCTCGCCCTGGCCGCGCTCGTCGCCGGCCAGCTCCCCGCCCCGTTCCCCCGGAAAGGCAGGCTCCCGTGAAGATCGCCGTGGTCGGCGCGGCCGGCATGGTCGGCTCCCGCGTCCTGGCCGAAGCCGCCCGGCGCGGCCACGACCTCGTCGCCGTCGTGCGGACGCGACGCCCCGACGTCCCCGGGGTCGTCGCCGTCGAAGGCGACGCGGGCGACCCGCACCGGATGGCCACGCTGTTCGCCGGGACGGACGCGGTCGTGGCCGCCGCCCGGCCGGCACCCGGGCAGGAGCACACGGTCGTCTCGACGACGACGGCCCTGCTCGACGCGGCCGCGAAGGCGGGTACCCGTCTCCTCGTCGTCGGCGGTGCGGCCCCGCTGCGCACGGGCGCCGGCCGGGTGCTCGACGACCCGCGGTACGTCCCCGCCGAGTACCGGGCGATCGCCGAAGCGAGCGCCGCGCAGCTGGCCGCCTGCCGGGCGCACCCGGCCGCCGGCTGGGTCTACCTCAGCCCGCCGGCGCTGCTGGAGCCCGGCCCGCGCACGGGCGCCTACCGCCGCGGGACCACGACGTTGCTCACGCGGCCCGACGGCTCGTCCCGCATCTCCGCGGAGGATCTCGCGGTTGCTGTCGTGGACGAGCTCGAGAACGCCGGGACCGACCGGCACTTCACGGTCGGGTACTGAGCTTGGTTTCGCAGCGGACCCGCGGGGCCTGCTCCGTGCCGGAGGCGACGCAGTCGACGCCCCGGCCCGGGGCGGGTACCGGGTAGGTGAACACGGTCGCCCCGTCGGTGTCCCGGCCGACCGAGAACTTCAGGAGCTTCGGCCGCCAGGCGCCGTCGCCGTGCAGGTTCTCCGAGTAGTACGCGGTGTGCGGCTCGACGCTGGTGCCCATGCCCGCGCCGTCGCCGGTCACCTCGTGGACGTGCAGCCGGTAGCCGGCGGCGGTGTACTTGCCCTCGTTCGCGTGCCCGGGCTCGGCGGGCGTCGCGCTGAAGACCTCCGGCGCGACGGGGTCCGCGGTGGCGGCGAGCACGTTCGCCCCGGCCGCCACCACCGCGGCCCCGGCCGCGACGGCGACGACCCCGGCTCGTGGGTATCCCATGTCCCTCAAGCTAGGGCGGTGACCGGGCCGCCCACTTCGGCCGAAGGGACAGGGCAGTCTCATCCTTTCGGCCGAGGTGGATCGTTGTCTCGGACAACTGTCGACGGCACCTGCGCTCAGCGGGGCTCGGCCATCCGGTAGGTCAGCAGGGCGAGGCTGTCGCCGACCGTGCGCATGCCGACCAGGTGCAGCGCCTTGACCGCACTCGTCGCGGGAAAGAGCCGGTCGCCCGCGCCGACGACGAACGGGTAGGTCATCAGCCGCAGCTCGTCGGCGAGGTCGTGTTCGATCAGGGTGTGCGCGAGGCGGCCGCTGCCGTACACGACGATTTCGCCCTTCACGCGCCGCTTCAGCGTCGTCACCTCCTCGACGACGTCTCCCTTCAGCACCGTCGTCTCGCCCCAGTCGCCCTCGAGCGGGCTGGAGGAGACGACGTACTTGGGCAGGTCACGCAGGCGATCGGCCCACTCCCCGGGGCGTGAAGCCCAGCCGCGGCCGAGGAAGTACTCGTGCGTCCGGCGGCCCATGAGCAGGGCTCCGGCGGCCAGCGCCTCCTCGAACTCGGCCTTGGCCCACGCTTCGCGGTCCTTGTCCGCGATGCCCGTGAACCAGCTGCCGCGGCCCGACGCGCCCTCGCCGGTCGGGTCCTGGACGACTCCGTCGAGCGTGATGTTTTCACTGATGATGAGTTTTCCCATGCCGGTTCCGACGCCGGGGCTTCGGAAAAGGGGGCGGCCGCCCCCTTCGCGCGCACGGTGGCGTCAGTACAGGATGGAACGCGAAGAGGGGAGAGAACTGGTGGAAGCCGACCTGATCGGCCGGGCGCGGGCGGGGGACGGCGAGGCGTTCCGGGCGCTGACCGAGCCGTACGGCCGCGAGCTCCGGCTGCACTGCTACCGGATGCTCGGCTCGTTCCAGGACGCCGAAGACGCGCTGCAGGAGACGTTGCTGTCCGCGTGGCGCGGGCTCGGCGGCTTCGACGGCCGCGCGTCGGTCCGCACCTGGCTCTACCGGATCGCCACGAACCGGTGCCTCAGCGAGCTTCGCGCGGCCGGACGACGGCCCGCGAAGGCGTGGGACATCCCCGGCGTCGAACCGCCCGAGCCGACCCGGCTGGGCGAAGCCGTCTGGCTCGAACCCTTTCCCGACGCCCTGCTGGAGGGGGCGTTCCCGGTTCCGCTCGGCCCGGAGGCCCGTTACGAGCAACGGGAATCCGTCTCGCTCGCCTTCGTGACGGCGCTGCAAGTGCTGCCACCCCGCCAGCTGGCCGTGCTCGTTCTGCGCGACGTGCTCGCGTTCCCCGCCAGCGAGGTGGCCGCGATGCTGGACACGACGGTCGAGTCGGTCAAGAGCGCCCTCAAGCGGGCGCGAGCCGGCCTGCGGCAGCGCCCGGCGGAACCGGCGCCCGCCACCGGCTCGCCGGGGGAGAACGCGCTCGTGGCGGACTTCGTGCGCGCTTGGGAGGCCGCGGACGTCGGCGCGCTGGTGGACCTGCTGACCGGCGACGTCTTCGTCTCGATGCCGCCGCTGCCGTTCGAATACGAGGGCCGGGAGGTCGTGGCCCGCTTCTGCGCGGCCCTCTTCGGGGCCGGCCGCCGCTTCGACCTCGTCCCGGCGCGCGCCAACGGCCAGCCCGCGTTCGGGGCGTACCTGCGCACGGCTTCGGGCACGCGGCACGGCACCGGGTTGTACGTCCTCACCCTCGCCGGTGACCGGATCGCTGCCCTGGCGCGGTTCGAGAACAGCGTCTTCCCGGCATTCGGCCTGCCGCGCTCGCTGCCCGGCTAGAGCCGGTCCGGGCCAGTGCGGCGCAGGCGTCACTCCGGCTGGCCGGAGTCCGTTCCGCGGAGCGGGGTTTCCCGGATGCGCCAGGCGGCGACGGCCGCCAGCCCCGCCGCGACGGCGGCGACCGTGAAGATGCGCGCCATCCCCGTCTCCAGCGGTGCCGGGCCGGTGGCCAGCAACGCGCCGAACACCGACGTGCCGACCGCGCCGCCGATCGTGCGGAACATCGTCGTGTTCGCCGTCGCCACGCCGATTTCCGCCACCGGCACCGTGTTCTGCGCGATCAGCGTCATCATCTGCGTGCTCAGGCCGAGCCCGGCGCCGATCAGCACGAGGGCGCCGCTGGTGAGCCAGACCGGCGTGCCGGCGTGCGCGGTCGTGAGCACGCCGCACCCGGCGGCCATGGCCACCGCGCCGGCGATCGGGAAGACGCGGTACCGGCCGGTCCGGCTGCTGATCCGGCCGGCCACCTGCGACGCGACGACGACCGCGAGCGTCATCGGCAGCAGCAGCGTCCCGGAGCCGGAAGCCGAGGCGCCCTGCACGGTCTGCTGGAACAGCGGCACGAACGTGATCGTCCCGAAGCTGACGACGCCGACGACGAAGATGATCACCGTCGTGAGCCGGATGTCGCGCCGGGCGAACAGGCTCAGCGGAAGCACCGGTTCGCTGCTTCGCCGTTCCACGACCACGAAAGCGGCGAACGCCACGACGGTCACCGGCGCCAACGCCAGCGCCGGGCCCGTGCGGTCGGTGAGCAGGAGCAGGCCCGTCACGGCGGTCGTGAGCAGCAACGCGCCGCCGACGTCCAGGTGCACCCGGCGCCGCGGCGTCGCCGGCACCAGCAGGACGACCGCGGTGGCCGCGAACACCGCCAGGCCGAGCGGGAGGTTGAGGTAGAACGTCCAGCGCCAGCCCAGCAGGCTCGTCACCAGGCCGCCGAAGAGCGGGCCGCCGATCTGCCCGGCGGCCATCACGCTCGCCGTCATGCCCTGGTAGCGGCCGCGGTCCCGGGGCGGGACCAGGACGCCGATCAGCGACAGCGCGCCGACGGCGAGCCCGCCGCCGCCGAGGCCCTGCACCGCGCGGAACGCGATGAGCTGCGTCATGTCCTGGGCGAAGCCGCACGCCACGGAGGCGGCGGTGAACAGCGCGATCGCGTACAGGTGCACGCGCTTGCGGCCGTAGAGGTCGCCGAGCTTGCCCCAGATCGGCGTGGAGGCGGCGGTGGTGAGGGTGTAGGCGGTGACGACCCACGACAGCCGGTCGAGGCCGCCGAGCTGGGTGACGATCGTGGGCATCGCGGTGCCGACGACCGTGTTGTCGAGCATCGCGAGCAGCATGGCGAGCAACAGCACGGCGAAGGCGGCGCGCAGCCGGGCCGGGCTCATCGGTGCCCGGCCGGGACGCGGCGGGGAGACGACCACGATCGCGCCCCTCAGGCCGGGGTGCCGAGGACGAGCTCGGCGACGCGGTCCGGCTGCTCCAGCTGCGGCTGGTGCCCGGCGCCGCGCACGACCGTGAACTCGGCGCCTTCGTCGTTCTCGCCGGCGAAAGCGGCCGCGTACGCGCGTCCGTAGGACAGGTCGGCGACCCCGTCGCTTTCGCCCCAGACGACCCGCACCGGCAGCCGCACCGCTTCCAGCCGGGCGCGCAGAGCGGGGTCGTGCATGTACGGGTCGCCCGCGTAGCGGTTCAGGGCCACGGCGTCGCCCTGCATCGCGGCGAGGCGTTCCGGCGGGAGCAGGGCCGGGTCGAGCCGGAACCGGTCGGGGGAGTGGAAGACGACGTCGGCGAGCTTGTCCGGCGGCGTCGCGGAAAGGTCGGTGATCGGGTGCCCGTCGACGGTGATCCCCATCGGGTCCAGCAGCGCGAGCCGGCCGACGCGGTGCGCCGAAACGTCCCCGGTGTCGCGGGCCGCCTGCTCGTCGACGCCCATCTGCGCCGCGATCCACCCGCCGACGGAGTTGCCGGCGACGAGGACGTCGTGCACGCCGAGTTCGCCGAGCAGCGCCCGGAAGAGCCGGGCGAGCGCGGGCACGTCGGCGACGGCGTCCGACGCCGCGGTGCCGTCGAAGCCGGGGATGACGGGCGCGAGCACCCGCGTGCCCCGCGCGGCGAGCAACCCGGCCAGGCCGGCCACCGAAGCCGGGCCCGCGCCGCCGTGCAGCAGCAGGACCGGCCGCCCGGCCCCGCGGTCTTCGACCCGGACGCTCAGGTCGCCGACGCGGACGTCGACGGTCCGCGGCCCGGCCACGGGTGTCTCGCCGGCGTAGGTGGTCGCCGGTTCCGTGTGGTAGCGGGCCATGATCTCGGTGAGTTCGGTGCCCTGCGCGGGCCGCCCGGTTTCGGCGGCGAACGCGCGCAGGTCGCGGAAGTACTGGACGTACAGGTCCGGCGTGAACGTGTTGAGCATGACGGCGGGTTCGTCGCCCGGGTTGGCGAAGGTGTGCGGCGCGCCCGGCGGCACCATGACGAGGGTGCCGGCCGGAGCGTCGTGGCTTTCCTCGCCCACGGTGAAGCGAACGGTGCCGCGGACGACGTAGAAACCTTCGTCGTGCTGGGCGTGCCGGTGCTGCGGCGGGCCGGGGGTGTGCGGGGCGACGACGATCTCGCCCAGGCCCAGCCGGTGCCCGGTGGTGCTGCCGTCCTCGAGGATCCGCAGCCGGATCGGGCCGGTCAGGGTGGTTTCGCCCGCTTCGGGCCCGACGATCGAGATGCGCGTCATGCCGACTCCTCATGAGAGTGAACTTTCACGAAGAAGGTAAACCCTCATCTGGCGTTCGTGCAAGTGCACTCTTATGATGAGAGCCGGCTTGACTGCGAAAGGCGGCGGACATGGACGGCGGACGGGTCAATCAGAAGCGGCGCACGCGCAACGCGATCCTGGCGGCCGCGACCGAACTGGTCCGCGGCGGCGCCACGGTGACGATGCCGGAGGTCGCCAAGGCGGCCGAGGTGTCGGAGGCGACGGCCTACCGGTACTTCCCCGACCTGGCGAGCCTGCTGCGCGAGGCCGTCGCCGGGACGCTGTTCGACCCGGCCGAGGCGCTCGCCCCGGTGGCGGACGCGACGGACCCCGTCACGCGCGTCGCGACGGCGACGGAACACCTGCTGCGGCACGTGCTGACCCACGAAGGCGCGGTCCGCGCGATGATCGCGGCGACGATCACCCGGCCCGCGGACACCGCCGCCCGGCCGGGCCTGCGGTTCGGGCTCATCGACCAGGCGCTCGCGCCGCCGGCCGACCTGCGGGGAACCGACGTGGCCCAGCTGAAGCGGGATCTTGCGGTAGTGATGAGCGCGGAAGCGTTGTTCGGGCTGACCGATCTCCACGGGTTGCCGGCCGAGGAAGCCGTGCGCAGCATCGTCCACACGGCGAAGACGCTGACGCGGGCCGCGCTCGGCTAGCGCCCGTCCCAGGCGGCGTTCGCGTGGCGGACGAACTCCGCGCGGCTGCCCGCGGTGAGCGCGCCCAGCCGCGTGCGGTAGCAGTCCAGCACCGCCTCGAACCCCGTGGCGTGCAGGAAGTCGCGCACCACCGGGCGCTCGCCGGTCACCACGCGCAGGCGGCTGGTGGCCGTGTCGTCGTGGGTCGCGCGGACCTGGCGGGCCCCGGCGAGGGACAGGAACGACAGCTCGGTCAGGTCGAGGACCAGCACCTCGGGATCGGCCGCGAGCACCTGCGCGGCGGCTTCGGCGAGCTTGGGCGTCGTGCCCGCGTCGAGTTCGCCGGACAGGGCGAGGACCACGACATCGGACTCCCCGCGTGTCCGGACCACCCGGAGACGTTCCGGGTGAAACGTACCTTTCACCGTCACCACGCTCCCCTGCGTCTTCGGTGGAGAGACCTCTCTCGGATCGGCTACCCGGGCGCCGGGGCGGCAAACGCCGCCATCCGCGTGACGGGCGGATTCCCCTTTCCCGCCCGGCCTGCTTGACTGGGTGTTCGGGTGCGCGGCCCGGGACGGGAGGGCTCTCCATGCCGACCGACCGGCGCGTCCCCCGGCAGGCCGCCGCGGAGATCCTCGCGGTCGAGCGGCTCGAGGTGCGGCCGGACCTGCTGGTCATCAGCGCGGCCGGTGAGATCGACACCGTTTCGGTGCGCGCGCTGCAGCACGAGACCTGGCAGGAGCTGGCCCCGGTCACCGTGCTGGACCTGTCCCGGGTGACCTTCCTCGGCGCGGCGGGCCTGCGCGTGCTCGGCCAGACGGCGCAGCGTGCCCGCGTCGAAGGGTGGCGGCTGTGCTTCGTCGTCCCGCCCCGCCCGGTTTCGGTGGTGCTGCTGAGCTTGTGGAACGACGACAGCGTCCTCCTCTACCCGACGCTGTCCGAGGCCCTGCAAGCGAACCCGGAGTGAGGGCACACTGGTCGGATGACGTCCTCGGGTTCGGGCGACTGGTCGGCGTTCACGATCGAGCGGGACGCGCCGCCCCCGCTCAGCGCGCTCCGGAGGTGGACCGCCCGCGCGCTGCCGCTGCTCGGCGCCGACCACCTCTGGGCGGTCCAGCTGGTGGTCACCGAGCTGGCCACCAACGCCTACGAACACGGGACCGGCCTGGTGACGGTCACCGCCGAGGCGACGCCGCGGCCGTGCTCGGCGCTGCTGGAGGTCCACGACGAGGGCGAGGACGCCCCGGTGGCGGGGAACCGCGCGCCGGTGAGCGGCCGGGGCCGGGGGCTGGTGCTGGTCCGGGACCTCTCGCGGGCGTGGGGTGTGCGGGCCGCGGACCCGGGGAAGACCGTCTGGGCGCGGATCGAGTGCGGGACCGGGACGATCAAGGCCTGCGCGGTGCGCGCGGAGCCGATCGCCATGGACCCGGAACCGTGCTGATCAGCCGAGCACGGCCGCCGCGTCGTGGAACGCCCGCCGCACGGCGGAAACGTCGCGGTCCCGGCTCGGGTGGACGCGGTTGGTCAGCAGCACGTAGTAACGGCCGCGCGACGGCTCGACCCACAGGCTCGTGCCCGTGAACCCCGTGTGGCCGTAGGAATCCGGCTGCAACGCCGTACCGACCGGTGAGCCCGGGACGTCCAGGCCCTGCCACGCCAGGCCGCGGCGCGGCCCGCGCGTGTGGCACGCGATCATCTCCGCGTGCGTCTCCGGCTTCAGCAGCGGCGACGCGCCGCCGGCGAGGATCCGGCCGAGGCGTTCGACGTCGGCCAGCGGCGCGAACAGGCCCGCGTGGCCGCAGATCCCGCCCAGCACCACCGCGTTCTCGTCGTGCACCTCGCCGGTCACGACCCGGCCGCGCCACGCGCAGTCCTCGGTGGCCACGGCGGCCCCGACCGGGCCGAACGTCGTGCGGCTCAGCCCGGCCGGGGTGGTCACGAGGTCGGCGACCAGGCGGTCCAGGGGAGCGCCGGCCGCCGCCGACGCGATCAGGCCGAGCAGGATGAACCCCTGCGACGAGTACTCGACTTCACCCGGCACGCCCGCCGGCGGCGTCACCCGGATCGCTTCGAGCAACGCCTCGCGCGTCGGGAACTCCCGCCACAGCGGCGTTCCGCCCGGCAGGCCCGACGTGTGGGTGAGCAGCTGCCGGACGGTGATCGACGCCTTGTCGGTGCCCGCGTACGCGGGGAGGAACTCCGGGAGGGGGTCGTCGAAGGACAGCGCGCCGCGCTCGGCCAAGGCCGCGACCACCAGGCCGGTCACCGGCTTGGTCACCGACGCCAGGTCCCACCGGCTCGCCTCGCCGGCCGGCGGCCCGTCCCACCAGCGCGTCCCGAGGAAACCGCGGTCCAGCACGCCGTCCGCGGTGCCGACCGACCACGCCGCCGCGGAGAAGACCCGGTCGGCACGGGCCTGGTTCAGCAGCTCAGCGAGCATCGACGGCTCGTAGCGTCGTTCCGGCGAGCACCGCCGAAAGCCGGTTCGCGGCCTCGGCGACCAGCGGGCCCAGCACGTCGAAGCTCGACGGCTGCAGCGTGAACGTCAGCCCGGACACGCTCACCGCGCCCAGGACCGCGCCGTCCGCGGCCAGCACCGGCGCACCCAGGCAGCGGACGTGCGCCTCGAACTGCTCGTCGTCCACGACGTACCCCGCACTGTCCACAGTGGCCAGCTCGGCGCGCAGAGCCGCCGGGTCCGTCAAGGTCTTGGCCGTGCGGGCGGCGAGCGGCGCGGCCAGTACGGCGTCCACTTCGGACTCGGACAGCCGCGACAGGATCGCGCGGCCGACCGCGGTGCAGTACAGCGGCACCTCGCCGCCCGGCCGGGTGGCGAGCTGGTAGGCCTGCTCCGGCTCCAGCTTCTCGACGTACACCGCCCGGTCGCCGTGGCGCACCGCGTAGTGGACCGTGTGGCCGGTGCGCCGCTGCAACTCGGCCAGCACAGGCCGCGCCGGTTTCAGGCCCGCCAGCGCCGCCGCGGACAGCCCCAGCAGCCGCGGCCCGACGGTGTAGCGGCCGCTGCCCGCACTGACCGCGTAACCGGCGTCGGTGAACGACTGCAGCATCCGGTGCACGGACGGTTTCGGCAGGTCGCAGGCCTGCGCGAGGTCCGCCAGCCGGTGCGGCCCGCCGGGTCCCGCGAGCGTCGCGAGCACCTCCAGAGCCTTCTCGACCGCGCCCCGGGCGGCGGGGGAAGCGTTGACAGCCTTGTTCACGGCGCCTAGCTTAGCGCAATTGCGTTCCGCGTGACGGAATGCTCTTCCGAAAGACGGAAAGGAGGCGCCGTGTCCCCACTGTCGCGCCGCGACGCCCTGCGGCTGGGCGGGCTCGCGCTCCCCGCGCTGGCCCTGCCCGGCCTGCTGAGCGCGTGCGGCACCGCCGCGGGCGCCACCGGCAGCGTGCTGCGCGTCGCGCAGACGTCGGACCCGAAGACGCTCGACCCGCAGAAGCAGGGCGACCTGACCTCGATGAATGTGCTGACCAACCTGTTCGACACGCTCACCACCCGGGGCCCGGACAACCGGCTCGCGCCGGGGCTGGCCCTGGAGTGGTCCTCGCCCGACCCGCTGACCTGGCGGTTCAAGCTGCGCTCCGGCGTACGGTTCCACAACGGGGAGCCGTGCGACGCCCAGGCCGTGGCCTTCAGCATCAACCGGCTGCTCGACCCGGCCACGAAGTCGCCGATCGTCGAGCTACGCTACGTCAAGCAGGCCGTCGCGACCGACCAGCTCACCGTGGACCTGCGCTGCAGCCAGCCCGACCCGATCATCCCGGCGAAGGTGTCGCTGTTCGGCGGCGTCGCCGTCCCGCCGGGCTACCTCAAGCAGGTCGGCAACGCCGGGTTCGCGAAGCACCCCGTCGGCACCGGGCCGTTCACCTTCGCCGAGTTCCAGCGCGACCACCGGCTGCGGATGCGCGCCAACCCCGTCTACTGGGGCGGCAAACCGGCCTACGACGAGCTGGTGTTCCTCCCGATGCCCGACCCGTCCTCGGCGCTCGCCTCGCTGCAGAGCGACGAAGTGGACATCGTCGCCAACCTGACCCCGGACGCCGCCCTGCAGCTGCAGGGCTACAAGGGCGTCTCGATCAAGCACTACCCGGGCATCCGCACGTCCTACCTGTCGCTGGACACCACCAGCGGCCCGCTGCGCGACGTGCGCGTCCGCCGGGCGCTCAACCACGCCGTCGACGTGCCGCTGCTGATCAAGGCGGTGCTCGACGGCAAGGCCCGCGAGGTGCCGACGATGTTCCCGCGCGAGTCCTTCGGCTTCGACGCCTCGGTCACGCCGTTCACCCGCGACCTCGGTCTGGCCAAACAACTGCTCGCCGAGGCCGGCTTCCCCGACGGCTTCGACACCTCGCTCACCGCGCAGACCGCCGACGCCAACCTCGCCGAGGCGATCTCCGGCCTGCTCGCCCGCGCCGGCGTCCGGGCCGAGGTGGACCTCGTCGACGCCGGCACGTACACGAGCCGGCTCACCTCGAGCAACCGCGCCGCGCTCGGCCCGATCTACCTGGCCGCCAGCACCGGCTGGACGCTCGACGCGGAAAGCCTCGTGCAGTCCAACGTCCGCCACGACCGGCGGCAGAGCCGCTGGCACAACGCCGACGCCGACCGGCTGGTCGACGCCGAAGAGCTGTCACCCGCCCCCGCCGACCGGCAGCGCGCGTTCACGCGGCTGCAGCACCTTCTCAAGGAGGAGGCGCCGTTCGTGTTCCTCTACCAGATCGACAACGTCCACGCGGTCAACGCCCGTCCACAGTGGACACCGGGCGTGGTCGGCGTGCTGAACATGGCGAAGGCGACGGTGACGCCATGACCGCGCTCGCGCTGAGCCGCCCGGCCGCCGCCGGGAGCGGGGTGCTCCGCACGGTCGCCACCAAGGTGCTGACCGCGGTCGTCGTGCTGTTCTTCGTCGCCACGGCGGCGTTCTTCCTGGTCCGCCTGTCGGGCGACCCGGTCAAGCTGATCCTGCCGCCCGACGCCACCGCCGCGCAGGAGGCGACGCTGCGCGCGAGCCTCGGCCTGGACCGCCCGCTGCTCACCCAGTACCTCGACTACCTCGGCGGCCTGCCGCGGCTGCGCCTGGGCACGTCGCTCGTCTACGACCAGCCCGTCGCCGACGTGCTGTTCGCCCGCGTCCCCGCGACGCTCGAACTGGCCGGCGCGGCCCTGCTGCTGGCGCTGGTCGTCGCCGTCCCGGCGGGCACGTTCGCCGCGGTGCGCCGCGGCCGCGCCGGCGACACCGGCGTGATGACCGGCGTCCTGGTCGGGCAGTCGACGCCGGCGTTCTGGGTGGGGATCCTGCTGATCCTCGTCTTCGCCGTGCGGCTGCAGCTGCTGCCCGCGTCCGGCTACGGCGGGTTCGACCACCTCGTGCTGCCCGCGATCACCCTTGCCGTCTACTCGGTCGCGGTGATCGCGCGGCTGCTGCGGACGTCGCTGATCGACGTGCTCGGCGCCGACTACATCCGCACCGCCCGCGCGAAGGGCCTCGGCACGGCCGGCGTCGTCCTGTCCCACGGCCTGCGCAACGCCGCGCTGCCGGTCGTCACGGTGGTCGGCCTGGAGGTCGGCTCGCTGCTCGGCGGCGCGATCCTCACCGAGCAGGTGTTCTCCTGGCCCGGCCTCGGCCGGCTCACCGTGGAGGCGATCCAGAACCGCGACTTCCCGCTGGTCCAGGCCGCGGTGCTGTTCTTCGCCGCCACGTTCGTCCTGGTCAACCTGCTGGTGGACCTGTCCTACACGCTGCTCGACCCGAGGGTGCGGGTGACCGCATGACCGCCGTCGCCCTGCCCGCCGCCCGCCCGAAGATGGCCCGCGCGCTCCTGCGCAGCAAGCTCGGCGCCGTCGCGCTCGCCGTGCTGACGCTCATGGTGCTCGTCGCCCTGTTCGCGCCGGTCATCGCGCCCTACGACCCGGGCGCGCAGGACCTGCTGGTGCGCCTGCACCCGCCCGCGTGGGCGGCCGGCGGCGACTCCGCCCACCTGCTCGGCACGGACCAGCTGGGCCGCGACATCCTGTCCCGGCTCTGCTACGGCGCCCGCGTCTCGCTGCTCGTCGGTGCGTGCGCGGCGCTGCTCGCGGGCCTCGCCGGGGCCGCGATCGGCCTGGTCGCCGGGTTCCTCGGCGGCTGGTTCGACCGGATCCTCATGCGGCTGGCCGACATCCAGCTCGCGTTCCCGTCGATCCTGCTGGCCCTGGCCATCGTCGGGTTCCTCGGCTCCGGCCTGTGGTACGTCGTGCTGGTGCTCGGCTTCACGGGCTGGGTCTCCTACGCCCGCGTCATCCGGTCCGAGGTGCTTTCGCTGCGCACCAGGGAGTTCGTCACCGAGGCCCGCGCGATCGGCGTCACGGACTTCACGATCATGCGGCGGCACCTGCTGCCCAACGTCATGGCACCGCTGGCGACCATCGGCACCCTGCACGTCGCCGCGGCGATCGTCGCGGAGGCGTCCCTGAGCTACCTCGGCCTCGGCGTGCCGAAGCAGACCGTGACCTGGGGCGGCATGCTCGCCGACGGCCAGCTCTACCTCGGCACGTCGTGGTGGGTGGCGGTGTTCCCGGGCATCGCGCTGATGCTCACCGCGCTGGCCGTCAACATCACCGGCGACGTGCTGCGCGACGTCGCGGACCCGAAGGCGTACCGCTCATGAGCCTGCTGGAGATCAACGACCTGCGCGTCGAGTTCCACGTCGACACCGGCGCGGTGACCGCGGCCGACGGCGTGAGCCTGTCGGTGGCCGAAGGCGAAACCCTGGCGCTGGTGGGGGAGTCCGGCAGCGGCAAGACCGCGACGGCGCTGTCGGTGCTGCGGCTCAACCCCGAGCCGCCGTGCGTCTACGCGGGCGGCTCCGTGCTGCTCGACGGCCGGGACATCCTGCGGCTGCCCGAAAAGGAGCTCCGGCGCGTCCGCGGCAACGACGTCGCCATGGTCTTCCAGGACCCGATGACGAGCCTCAACCCGGTGCGGCGCGTCGGGGTCCAGGTCGCCGAGGTGGTCCGGAAGCACCACGGCGCGTCCCGGGCCGAGGCGCGCGCGGCGGCCGTCTCGGCGTTGGAGGAAGCCGGTATCCCGGACGCCGGACGCCGGGCTTCGCAGTACCCGCACCAGCTTTCCGGCGGGCTGCGGCAGCGGGTGATGATCGCGATGGCGCTGGTCGGCCGGCCGCGGGTGCTCATCGCGGACGAGCCGACGACCGCGCTCGACGTGACCGTCCAGGCGCAGATCCTCGAGCTGCTGGTGGACCTGCAGGCCCGGCACGGGATGGCGATCCTGCTCATCACGCACGACCTGGGCGTCGTCGCGGAGGTCGCGGACCGGGTGGTGGTCATGAGCGCGGGCCGGGTCGTGGAGACCGGCGACGTCGTGCCGCTGTTCGAGGCGCCGCGGGAGGACTACACGCGCGAGCTGCTGCGCGCCACACCGAAGCTGGAGCGGGCATGACGAACCTGGCCGAGATCCGCGGGCTGCGCAAGGACTACGGCGCACTGTCCGCCGTGGACGGAGTCGACCTCGACGTCGTCGCGGGCGAAACCCTCGCGGTGGTCGGGGAGTCGGGCAGCGGCAAGACGACGCTGACCCGCCTGCTGCTGCGGCTGGTCGAGCCGACGGCGGGCACGGTCCGCTTCGACGGCGCCGACCTGCTCACCATGCCGGCCCGGCGGCTGCGCAAGGTCCGGCGCGAGATGCAGGTGGTGCTGCAGGACCCGTACTCGAGCATGAACCCGCGGCTGCGCGTCACGGAGATCGTCGGCGAACCCCTGCTGACGCACGACCCGTCGATGCGCGGACGCCGCGCCCGGGCCCGGGTCCGCGAGCGGGTGGCGGACCTGCTCGAAGCGGTCGGCCTGCCCGCGCAGGTCCAGGACCGCTACCCGCACGAGTTCTCCGGCGGCCAGCGCCAGCGCGTCTCCATCGCGCGGGCGCTGGCCCTGGAGCCGCGGCTGGTGGTGCTGGACGAGCCGACGAGCGCCCTCGACGTCTCGGTGCAGGCCCAGGTGCTGGACCTGCTGGGTGCGCTGCAGGAGCGGCTGAGCCTGACGTACGTGTTCGTGTCGCACAACCTGGCGGTGGTCCAGCAGATCGCCGACCGCGTGGCGGTGATGCGCGCGGGAAAGATCGTCGAACTGGCGGACGCGGCCACGCTGTTCCGCTCGCCTTCGCACGAGTACACGCGGAGCCTGCTCGACGCGGTGCCGAATCCGGACCCGCGGCTGGCGCGCCGCCGGGCGGCCGGATGAGGGCCTCAGCGGTGCGAAAGCACGAGACCCGCGCCGCCGAGCAGGGCGACGTCGTCGGCCGGGCCCGGGCTCACCACCACCCTCGGCGGTGCGGCGCCGCTGGCCCACGACGAATCTTCGCGCAGCCGGGCTTCGATGCGGGCGCGGAAGTGCTCGCCGCCGTCCGCGGCCTCGCCGTGGAGGACGAACAGGCCCGGGGCGAACAGCTGCTGCACGTTCACCAGGCCCAGCGCGATGTTGGCCGCGTACTCGTCGAGCAGGGGGTCGCCGGCCAGTTCGCGCACCGACTGCGCGGCCAGCCCGCGCCGCGCCGCCTCGGCGCGCAGCCACGGTGTCGTCGCGACCGTCTTCCAGCAGCCGCGGGCGCCGCAGGTGCAGCGGCGGCCGCTCGCCGCGACCGTCATGTGCGCGCCGCTGCGGCCGCCCGGTGGCGCCAGGACCTCGCCGCCGTACAGGATCCCGACGCCCAGCACTTCTCCGGTGGACACGGACGCGAACGCCGTCCGGCCGCGGCCCTCGCCGAACCAGCGGTCGCCCATGACCTGCAGCCGCGCCCGGTGTTCGACGTGCACCGGCACACCGGCCACAGTGGACAGTCTCGCGGCGACCGGGTAGCCGCGCAGCGCGGGCACTTCGTTGACCTCGATGATCACGCCCGCCGCGGCGTCGACGAGGCCGGCGGCGGCCACGCCGACGCCGACCGGGCGTTCGGGGAACCGCGCGACCGCCTCGAGGGCCGCGTCGATCTCGGCCGGGTCCGCCGTGTCGCGCGGGTACGCCGCCTCGGCGCGCCACCGCACCGCGCCGGACAGCTCGACCAGCGCCGCCCGGACGCGGCCGGGCAGCAGCTCGACGGCCCCCAGCACCGGGCCGCCGGCCTCGGGGGCCGGCGCCGGGACCAGCCGCAGGGCCGGGCGTTCGCCGGTGCTCATGCGGCCACGATGCCACGACCCGCGACGACAGGGGAGACCCGATGCCCGAACTGACGCGGATGTCCGCGCGGGAAGTCCGTGCCGAAGCGCGCGACGCCATCGCACTGCTGCCGATCGGCTCGCAGGAGCAGCACGCGGGCCACCTGCCGATGGGCACCGACACGCTGCTCGCCGAGGCCGTCACCGACCGCGCCCTCGACCGCCTCGGCGGGACGCCGGCCGTGGTGCGGCTGCCCGCCCTGCCCTTCGGCCACAGCCCGCACCACCTGTTCGCCGCGGCGGTCTCGCTGCGGGCCGCGACCCTGCAGGCCGTCCTCGCCGACGTGCTCGATTCGCTCGTCACCAGCGGGTTCCGCCGCGTGCTCGTGGTCAACGGCCACGGCGGCAACGACGAGATCATGCGCCTGGCCGTCAAGGAGCACGCCCTGCGCGCGGACGTAGCCGTGGGTGCGTGCTCGTACTTTTCGCTCGGCGAGCACAGCGGCTCACCCGGCCACGCCGGCCACTACGAGACGTCCCTGATGCTCGCCGCGCACCCGGACCTCGTCCGCCCGCGCGAACCGCGGCCGGAGGTCACGCCGCCACCGCTGTTCGCCGAACCGCCGTACCCCGGCCTGACCGCCGAACGCCACGGCGAATGGGCCCGCGCCGGCGGCAGCACCGACGACGCCGGCGAAGCGACCGCGGAAGGCGGCGCCGCCCTGCTCGAAGACCGGGTGACCGCGCTGGCGGACGCGATCCGCGCGTTCGACGCGGCCACCCGCGCAACCCACGCCGAAGGGGAGGCATGAAGATCACCGAAGTCGACGCGCTCGTCGTGAACCTGCCGTTGACCAACCCGTTCACCAGCTCGTTCGAGACCAAGACGGGCGAAACGCGCACCGTGGTGCGGCTGCGCACCGACACCGGCGTGACCGGCTGGGGCGAGACGATGTGGGGCCGCCCGGTCGCCGAGTTGGTGCGCAAGCTCGGCGCGGGCCTGGTGGGCACCAGCCCGTTCGCGCTCGAGGCGTTCCACCGGCGCCACCACATGGTGCCGTTCTTCCACGGCTACCTCGGCTACGCGGCGTTGGCCGCGCTCGACGTCGCCTGCTGGGACCTGATCGGGCGCGTCACCGGCCAGTCCGTGACGGACCTGCTCGGCGGCCGGGTCCGCGACGAAGTCCCGATCACGGCGCTCGTCACGCGTGCCGACGCTCCGGGCGCGGCGGGCCGCGAACTGGCCCAGGGGGTCGCCGAGCACGCGGCGAAGGTGGTCGCCCGGGGCGGGTTCACGGCGGTGAAGCTCAAGGGCACCACCGACGTCCGGGGCGACGTCGCGATCATGCGCGAGCTGCGGCGCGCGCTGCCGGACGTCGAGCTGCGCGTCGACCCGAACGCCGCCTGGTCGGTGCCCGACTCGATCCGTGCCGGGCTCGCGCTGGAGGAGCTGGACCTGGAGTACCTCGAAGACCCGTGCGCCGGCATCGAAGGCATGGCCCAGGTGCGCGCGAAGGTGCGGATTCCGTTGTGCACCAACATGTGCGTGGTGCGGTTCGAAGAGTTCGCACCGGCCGTGCGGCTGGGTGCGGTCGACGTGGTCCACGGCGACGTCTACAAGTGGGGCGGCATCGCGGCGACGAAGGCCCTGGCCGCGCACTGCGAGACGTTCGGCCTCGGGATGAACCTGCACAGCGGCGGCGAACTGGGCATCGCGACCGCCGCGCACCTGGCGGTCGTGGCGAGCACGCCGGTCCTGTCGCGGGCCATCGACAGCATGTACTACCTGCACGCGGACGACATCGTCGAGCCCCTCGAGCTCACCGGTGGCCGGCTGCGCGTGCCGTCCGGGCCGGGCCTGGGCGTGACGGTGGACGAGGACAAGCTGGCCCACTACGCCCGGCGCAACGCCGAGGAGGGCGACCTGACCGGCTGATCCGGCGACCGGGAGGGTGGCCCGGCCGGCGGCGGCCCCCTGCAGCCCCGCGGGCCGGGTCACCCTCGCGCAAGGCGGCCCGGCGCGCGGTACCGGGAGCGCGCGACCGCCCGTGTGGTCGGTGACCCGTCGAGCCGGGTGCCCGGCCGGACGTGACTCAAACCCGCCGGTGACCACGGACGCGTTCTCCGGCGCGGTGCTGCCGTGCCCGGAGCACCGGAAGCTCGTGGTCGCGATCCTCAGCCGGCGGCCAGGGTGTCGTGCAGGTCCCGCAGGGCCGCGCGCAGGCGCCGCCGGTCGTCCCACGCTTCCCAGCGGCTCACCGAGTGGGCGATGTGGTCGAGCTCGGTGGCTTCCGCCGCCGTGACGACCCGGCCGGACCGGCGGTCGAGGGTGGAGAGCACGGCCCGGCACTCCAGGCTGTCGTGGTCGAGCACCGGGGTGCTCTGCGCGAAACGGAACCGGTCGGCGAGCAGGACGTCCCGGGTGCGGGTGCCGGTGAGCAGGGTGTCGGTGCTCAGGTCCGGGACGACGACGCGGGTGCCGTAGAGGCTGGCCCGCGCGCACGCGGTGTCGAACCGGCCGATCCGGCCGAGGGTTCGCCAGAGCTCCCGGTCCAAGCCGTGGGCGCCGACCAGCAGCAGCGCGTTCGCGGTGGCGACCTGGGCGTAGCCGGCCGGTGCCGCCATGACGTTCATCGTGGCCTTGAGCGCGGCGTCGAGCACCGTGAGCAGTTTCGGGGCGGGGCTGGCGCGGACGGGGAACGGCATGGCCGGCGCGGCGCCGTCGGGCACCACGCCGCGCGTGGCCGGGATGAGCAGCTCGCCCGACGCGGCGGCCAGCTGACCGGCGTGGATCCGGTGCCGGGTCGCGGCGTCCCGCAGGAGGCCGACGGCCGTTTCGATGTCGCTCAGCGAGTAGCGGCGCTGGAGCTGCTGGACGGCCTGGACGAGCTCGGCCATGGTCCCGGCCCTGGTCGTCGGCGCGGCGCGGAGCACGGCCGCGCCGTCGGCGGCGAGCGCGGCGCCGCGCGAGTCGTGCACCGCGATCAGCCCGAGCGAGGTGATCAGGGGAACGACCCGGCGGGCCGGGCTGCCGGGGCCGATGACGACCCGGGTCCGGCGGTGGTGCGCGCGCCAGCCGGTGGCGGTCCGCGCGATCGCCCGCACCGCCGCGGCGGTGAACAGCGAGGCGGCCGAGAGGTCGACGACGACGTCGGCCGGCCCGGCGCCCGCCAGCTCGCGCAACCGCCGCTCGAACGCCGTGGCGACCGCCGCGTCGATGCCGCCGCGGACCACGATCACCTGCCTGGGTGGGCTGCCGGCGGCCGGCTCGGCCCACGCCTCCCATCGCCGCATTCCGTCCCCTGTGTGCGCACTGTCGGGTGGCCACCGGTGACGATGGTCGACCTGGCTGGTCGGAGAACGTACGAGCACGAGCCACGGCGCACACCGCGTCCCGACGTCAGGGTAGCCCGGCGCGGACGTCGTGCGGCCGCGCGATCGGACGAGCGGGCTACGGTGGTGTCATGCCGGTCCCGAACCCCAGTGACGACACGCGGATCAGCGTCCGCACCGTGTCGGACGTCGTCGTGGTCGCGGTGGCCGGCGAGCTCGACATGGTCGGTGCCCAGCCGCTGCGGTCCGAGCTGGCCGCCCGGATCCGGTCGGGCCCGGCCGGGCTGGTCGTCGACTTCGAGCGCGTCGAGTTCTGCGCGTCGCCCGGCCTGCGGGTGCTCGCGGAGACCGCGATGGCGGCCGCCGAGGCCGGGGTGCCGTTCGTCGTCGCCGGCGCGCGGCCGAACGTCGCACGGGCCCTCGAGATGGGCCGGCTGATCGAGGTCGTGCTGCTCGCCGACGACGTGGACCAGGCGGTGGCCTGGGTGCCCGGCCTGCGCGCGGCGGGTGAGCACCCCGGACTTTGAGGCGGGCGGCGTAGTCTCAGCGCGTGCAGATGCCGACACAGCGGGACCGCGGGCTGCCGACGCCGCTCCGCGACCACGTGTGCTGGGGCTACCGGCGGCGGGACGAGTTCGTCTCGCGGGCGCGGGAGTTCCTGGCCGAGGGCCTCGCCGCGGGGAAGCGGGTGCTCTACGTGGGCCAGGGTGACAAGACGTCCCTGGCCCGGCAGCTGCAGGGCACCGGCGAGTTCGACGAGGGGCTGCGGCGCGGTGCCGTGCGGGTGTCCTCTGTGGACTCGACCTACCCGGCGGGAGCCGTCGTCGACCCCGCCGGCCAGGTCCGGTTCTACGCCGCGGCGACCGAGGCGGCGCTGGCGGCCGGGTTCACCGGGCTGCGGGTGGCCGCGGACGCGACCTCGCTGGTGCGCACGCCCGCCCAGCTGGACGCCTTCGCCCGCTACGAGCACAGCGTGGACCGCTACATGGCGGCCCACCCGATGTCGGCGATGTGCGGTTACGACCGGACCGAACTGGGCGACGAAGCCGTCGCGCAACTGGCCTGCATGCACCCCTTCGCCCACGACGGCGCGACGCCGTTCCACCTGCACGGGCACGCCGGGCCCGGGGACTCCGCCGCCCTCGACGGGGAGCTGGACGTCGCGGTCCGCCGGTTGTGGCCGCTCGCGCTGGAGCGCGCCGGGCTGGGCTCGGCCGCGGACCCGGTCGCGATCGACGCGACCGGCCTGGACTTCATCGACCACCGCGGCCTGTTCGCCGTCTCCGACCACGCCGAACGGCACGGCACCACGGTCGTCCTGCGGACGCGGCTGAGCACCCCGGCGCGGCTGCTGGAGCTGTTCGACGTCCCGGGGGTGCGGGTGGAGCGCCCGTGACGACCACCGACCCGGCCACCACCCGGCGCGGCTACGACCACGCCGCCGTCCACTACTCCTCCGACGAAGAGCTGCTCGCCGTCGCCGTGCCGTTCCTCCGCGACGGGCTCGGCGCGGGCGAGCCGACCCTCGTTTCCCTGGTACCGGACCGGGCCGAACTCGTGCGCGACGCGCTTCCCGAGGCCGGCGCCGTGCACTTCCTGCCGACCGGCGACCTCTACACGCGGCCCGCCACGGCGATCAAGTCCTACCGCGAGCTGCTGGCCGGGCTCGTCGGCGAGGGCGCCACCGGCATCCGCGTCTTCGGCGAGATCCCGCCGGCCGTGATCGGGACCTCCTGGGACTGGTGGGCCCGCTACGAGTCCGCGGTGAACCACGCCTACGACGAGTTCCCCCTGCGCAGCATGTGCGCCTACGACACCCGCACGACCCCGCGGCACGTGCTCGACGACGTCGCCCGCACCCACCCGTTCCTCGCCACGCCCGGCGGTGGGTACCACCCCAACGCCGGGTACGTCGACCCGACCGCGTTCCTCGCCGGCCCGCGGCCGCCGGTGCCCTTCGCGATCCAGCGCAACGCGCCGCTGGCCGAACTCGCCGACCCGACGCCCTCGGCCGCCCGCCGGGCCGTCGCGGACGCCGTCCAGCCGCACCTGCCCGCGGCCGAGGCCGACGACCTCGTGCTGGCGGTCAGCGAGATCGTCGACAACGCCCTGCGCCACGGCCGCCCGCCGGTCCGGGTGCGGATCTGGGCGGGAGCCGGCCACGCGGTCGTCACGGTGCACGACACCGGCGAGGGCCCGGGCGACCCGTTCGCCGGCCTGCTGCCCGCCGGGCAGGACATCGGTGGCCGTGGGCTGTGGATCGCGCACCAGGTCTGCAGCGAGGTCGTCCTCCACCGCGACGACACGGGCTTCACCGCCCGGCTCGCCGCGGGGAACCCCTGGATCTGAGCGGTCAGGCGTCTTCGACGGGAGCCAGCTTCGCGTGGTTCTGGACCAGGGCTTCCGCGATCTCGGCCAGCTTGACGTTGAGGTCCTGCGAAGTGCGGCGGAGCAGGGCGAACGCGGCTTCGGCGTCGAGGCCCTGGCGGGCCATCAAGATCCCCTTCGCCTGGCCGATCACGTCCCGGGACCCGATCGCCTCCTTGAGGTGCGTGCGCTCCAGCTCGGCGACCTCGGCCCCGCGGGCGTGCTCCAGGGCCAGCGAGGCGTGCGTGGCGAGCAGCAGCGAGCGGTGGCGGTCGGTCGGGGTGATGCCGCCGCGGTGGGCGTAGATGTTGAGGGCGCCGGTGAGCCCGCCCGGGCGAGAGGCCGGCAGCAGGGCCGTCGACAGCACCGCGCCGAGGCCGTGCGCCGTCGCGACCGCGGCGAACTGCGGCCACGCCGAGGGCCGGGCGAGGTCCTGGTCGAGCGCGTAGGCGGGCCCGTCGGGCGTGGCGGCGTCCAGGCAGGGGCCCGCGCCGGTGCGGTACTGGACGTCGTCGAGGTCGGCGGCGATGTCGGGGATTTCGACGGGGGTGAAGAAGCGGCCCCCGGGATCCCGCAGGGTGATGCTGACCAGCCGCGCGTGCGGGACGACGACGGTCGTCGCGGCAACCACCTGCTCCAGGGCGCGGGTGACGCTGGGGGCGTCCAGCAGCACCCGGGTCAGCGCCGCGAGCTGCTCCCCGAGCCGGTCCTCGTCGGCTCCGCCGGGTGCTTCGGTCCGGATCGCCTCGGTCGCGCTGCCGTGCACGGGCAGGTGGCCGCCGCGCAGGAACTTCGCGTTGAGCGTGTGCGGCTCGAGCAGCACGGCCGACCGGACGCCGGTCCGCGCGCGGGTCACCGCGAACTCGCCCAGCGCCCGCACCCCGGCCGCGGAGATCACGTCGACGTCCCGCAGGTCGAGCAGCACGAGCCGCGGTGGCGGGAGGGTGACGGTCGCGTCGAGCAGTTTGCCGCGCGCGGTCTCCGCGGTCGCCGCGTCGAGCGTGCCGCTCACCTCCAGCACGAGAGCCTGTTCCGCGTCCACGGGGAGAACCTCGATCCCGCCGTGCCGTCCTTCAGCCATCTCGAGGGGGTACCCCGGATGACCCGTGGCTATCCCCGCCGACTTCGGCCGCCGCTCACGCGCGTCTCACCGGCGCGTAGACCTGGATCTCGCCGTCTTGTTCCCGCGCTTCGAACTGCGGCAGGGGCGGGATGTCCACCGGCAGGTCGTAGTGCACGATCTCGCCGGTCAGCGCGAAGATCGCGTTGTGGCACGGGCACTGCAGCCGGCGTGCGGAAGCGAGGAGCTGCAGCCGGCAGCCCAGGTGCGTGCAGGTCGAGGACACCGCGCGCAGGCCGTCCGGGGTCCGCTGGACGAAGCCGATCAAGGTGTCCAGCTCGAACTCGCGCACGCCCCCGGCGGGCAGGTCGGCGCTCGCCGCGACCGTGCGCCAGGTGCCCGCGGCGGCCGGTGGTGACGCCGGTGTGTCCGTGCCGCGGACGAGCCGGTCGATCCCGGCGCCCGCCGCGAGGGAGGCCGCGGCGACGCCCGCGGTCCGGACCACGGTGCGGCGGGTGCGCGGCCGGCCGGCGGCGGGTGCGTCGAGCCGGGCCGCGAGCCGGTGGCCGAGGCCGGCGACGAAGTCCGGGTCCGGCACCGCGTCGGCCGCCCCGACGTGCACGGCACGCAGTTCGATGGCGGCGCGCATCTGCGCGACCTGCTCGTCGTCGGGCCGGAACGGTTCCGGCGTGCGCTCCCTGATCAGGCTCTCGGCGAAGTGCTCGACGTCGTTCATGCCCCCTCCTCGATCCGGGCCGCGGCCTGCGCGGCGAGCCGCAGCGCCCGGTGCTGGATCACCTTCACGTTGGCCAGGGTGACGCCGAGTTCGTCGGCGGCGTCCTGCAGCGAGTACGACTCCAGGAACCGTAGTTGCAGGACTTTCCGGGCACGCTCGGGCAATTCGGCGAGAATTGCCGTGATCCGCCGATCCGTCGCGTGCCGGGGCGAGCCGTTCGGCGTTTCGTCGTCGCGATCGGGTATTTCCGTCGTTTCGTCGAGGCCGATCGTGGTGATTTCCCGGCCGAACAGCCGGCGCCAGTGCGCGGCGAGCACCGTCCGCGCGGTGGCGAGCAGGTAGGCGCGCACCTCTTCGCTGCGGGCCGTGAGGCGCAACGGTTTCAGTGCGGCGAGGAACACCTCGCCGGTGAGGTCTTCGGCGTCCGCCGGGTTTCCCACTTTGGTCAGCATCAGCCGGTAGATCCAGACGACGTTCTCGCGGTAGACGGTTTCCCAGTCCGATTCGGACTTCCCCTCCATCGGGACTCCACATCCGTGTTTCCGATGGTTCCCCACCATACCGGCGGACCGGGAGTGGTGTAACCCCGGTGCATATCTCTCGGCGAGGGGCCACCTTGATTTCTCCTCCGCGCCCCTGCCGGCGAGCGCGGGGACTGCCCGTTTCATGCGAGGAGCGATCATGAGGAGCAAGCGCAAGGCCGCGACCGCGGTGGTCGCGGCACTGACGCTGGGGGCGACCGCCACGTTCGCGAGTGGGGCCGGAGCCGTTACGCAGCAAGGGGGAGGGGGATTCACCGATCGCGGGGACATCCGGCAGCTGCCGCAGCCGCTGAAGGACCGGCTGGCGGTGCTGGCCGGCCGGCCGAGCACGTTCCCGCCGATGACCGCGTTTTCCGAAGCGCCGTCGCCGAGTCAGTTATTCCAGTACTACTTGATGGACACGAAGAATTTCCAACCGAATGTGTTCACGACGACCATTCCGGGAATCAACGACGGTGTCGCGCCGACCGCCACCGGGCCGAACCACGACCTGCCCACACTGGGCGCGACGCGGGTGGTCGTCGAACCGAAACCGGGGCTGCCGACCGATCCGAACGACCCCGGCTCGTTCGTCGACATGTTCACCGACATCTCGGGGCTGTTCGTCATCAACAACGAGTCCGGCTGGTACGAGGGCTGGATGATCCACGACGTGACGGTGCCGGCCGTCGCGGCGCCGCGGCCGGACGGGCACGCCACGTTCGGGACGGTCACCGCCGCCGACGCCGCCGCGCTGGCGAAGGCCGGTGACCACCACAACCGGCCCGGCGCGGTGTTCACCACCGACGGCAAGGCACCGCGCGAACCGTCCGCGACCGACCACTGGCCGGACCGGGTGTCCAACCTCGTGCCGATCCAGCTGTCGCTGGGTGCCTACAACGCGACGCAGCAGAGCGACCTCCACTCCTACTGGGAGCTGAACCAGTACACGAACTGGGTGCCGCCCGCCTACGAGCTGCCGTTCACCGGCGGTGCCCCCGGGACGTTCGAGAAGGGCAAGATCGGTGCGCTGTCCTCGATCGTGCCGGGCTCGGGGCCCGCGGGCGTGCAGAACAGGCCCCAGGTCGACGGCGACAACCCGAACATCCCGCGCGACCCGGACCGGCTGCTCAACACCAGCCCGGACGACCCGGACCGCCCGATGCCGAACAACGACGACCACAAGGAGAAGCGGCTCCGCTTCATCCCGAGCGGGCTGGGCAACGAAGTGATGCTGGACGTCTACCTGCGGACGGCGTCGTTCGAACCGTACGAGCACAACCTGAGCCAGCGGATCTTCGACGCCTACGCGGCCGAAGTCGCCCGGGTCGACGGCAACCACGACGGCATCGTCGACGCGGTCGAGGCGGACCTGGAGGGCACGTCCGACGGTGGCCAGTCCAACGACCGGCTGTTCCTGCCCGCGACGGCCTACAACCGCATCGCGGTCACCCGGGAGATCAACGACGGGCTGCTTTCGCCGCGGTTCGCGCCGAGCCAGCGCGCGTGGGTGCTCAGCGGTGACATCGCTCGCGTGAGCCCGTCCGTCCCGGCGTCGATCCCCCAGGACGGCGACAACCGGTAGGGCGGCCCAGATCGAGAGGAGCGCTTGGTGCGGCGGTGTCCGACCGCCGCACCAAGCGGCTGTCGAGGGGGTGAACATGCGCGTCTGGGAAACCAGTGCCAAGACACCGCGATGAGTCAGGGGGTCGCCGAGATCCGGTGGCCGCGCGGGGGATGCGTCGCTCCGCCGTAGTGGGTCGCGCCCAGCGTCACCGCGGCCACGAGCGCCACCACGCCGGTCGCCGTCGCGATCCGGGCCGGGGTGCGCAGCCGGAGCGGGATGCGCGGGACCTCGGTCGTGGCGCGGGAAAGCCACCGGTAGCCCTGGGCGAGCGCGAACGCCAGGGTGGCGCCGACGATGAAGAAGTCCGCGACGTTGAAGGAATACCGCCCGACGGGCACGAAGTCGATCGCGCCGCGGACGCTGCCCGGCGCGGTGAGGTGGTGCAGGCCGAGGCGGTCGAGCAGGTTGCTCGTCCAGCCGCCGATCGCCAGCGCGGCCGGCGCCCGCAGGAACACCGGGTGCCCGCGGCGCAGGAGGAGCAGCACGGCCGCGGTCAGGGTCGCGCTGCCGGCGAGGTCGAGCACCGCGCCGGTGACCGGATCGGCGTACCAGGCGCCGACAACCGGTCCGACCAGCGGGTTCCCGCCGAAGTTGATGTGCGTGCGGGGTACTTCGCGCCAGGCCCACCACTTGGTCACCTGATCCGCCACGACGACCAGCAGCAGAGCGAACGCCGTCCAGGGCAGGCGGAAGACCGGCTCCTCGAGCCGGACCGTCGCGGCTTCGTCACGGGTCATGGTGTCCTCACAGCGCGGCCGGAGCGACCACGGCCGTGACCCGGGCAACGGGGGCTGCGTGGGATCGCCGGGTGGTGAATACCCCACCGGCGGTGCCGTCAAACAATTGTCCTTTGTGGACTGAGGTCGGGGATGCCCGGCCGAGCCGCGATTCCCGCCCGTCGAGCTTCGTCGGCAGCCGGGGGAGCGGGTCCGGGCGGGGCAGGCGCGACCCGGACCCGCTCGCGTGCCCGTCCGGCCGGTCAGCGCAGGGCGGGCACGGCCGGTCAGGATGGGGCCGGCCGGACGGAACCCAGCGGCCTGCCGGTCAGAACCGGGCGGGGACGGCGGCGAGGACCGCGCCGAGGCTGGGCAGCCACCGCTGGTGCGGGTCCGGCGCGGTGAGCCACTCCGTCGCGACCTCCACGCGGCGGGCGCCCACCGGCAGCGGCAGCAACGTTCCCCAGGCCAGCACCTCGACGTCCTTGGGCAGGGCGTCGCGCGCGGGGAAGAGGCCGTCGGTTTCCGCGAGCAGGGCCACCCGCGGGCCGTGCGGGGTCGGGAGGTGCATGGCCGGGCCCTGGCAGCCGGTCGTGGCGAGCCGGGAGAGGACCGGGCCGGCGCTGAGCTTGGGCAGCGTCACCGCGCAGATCCCGTTCTCCAGCGCGAGGAACGGATGCGTCCCGCGCCACTTCACCGGCCAGCCGAAGAGCCGGCCGTAGTAGGCGTCGACCCGGTCGCCGGCCGGGTCCCGGGGGGCCGAGGAGCTCGTCGGCACCTTCTGGTCGAGCGACATCGTCGACGCCTTTCCGCTCGGTGGGAGGTTCGTCTCACTGTAACGGCACTCAGTGCCGTTAGCAAGCCCGGCTGCTACCGTCCGGCTATGATGGATTCGCCGCGCCGCGCGCCGGCCACCCGGGTCGGGGCGACCCCCGCGGGCCGGCGAAGGCTGCGCCGCGCGCTCGCCTCCGCGGCCGTGGACCTCTTCGCGGCCAACGGCTACGAGGCGACCACGGTGGACGACATCGCGGCCGCCGCGGGGGTCGGGCGCCGCACGTTCTTCCGGTACTTCGACGCGAAGGACGACGTGCTGTTCGCCAACCACGACGAGATCGTGGCGGAGATGGAGGAGGCCTTCGCGAACGCGGACCCGTCGCGCGACCCGGTGGAGGTGGCGTGTTCGGCGGTCGGCCTGGTCCTCGACTCCTACGCCGCCGACTTGGACGTGTCACTCAAGCGCTTCGCCCTCACGCGCGCGGTCCCGTCGCTGCGCGACAAGGAGGTCGCGACGGTCGACCGCTACCAGCGCGTGCTGACGCGCTACCTGCAGGCCCGGTTCGAGCAGCAGGGCGACGACACGGCCAGCCTGCGCGCGGCGGTGGCGGCGGCAGCCATCGCCGCGGCCAACAACCACGTGCTCCGGCGCTGGCTGCGCACGGGCGGCCAGGACGACATCAAGACCAGTGCGGCGGAGGCATTCGCCCTGGTCGCGGACGCATTCCGCCCCACCGGCCGCGACGATTCGACGGTGGTCGCGGTGATGAGCACGGCGACGCCCCTGCACGAGGTCGTCGCCCAGGTGAGCGCCGCTCTGCGCGCCGGCGGCCAGCCGGCGCGCTGAGCGCGGAATGTGACGGGTGAGGCTGCCTTCCAGGCGAGTGCCTTGCGTGACGGTGGCCGGTCGGCTCACCGAGCGGATCTGGCACTGAGTGTCATACGCGGCTCGCAAAAACGTCCCTGGTCAGCTCGAGCTGGCCGTGGTGCTGCGCCAGCTCCTCGTACACGTGCTGCAACGCCCCACCCTGGGTTCGCCCCGCCGGGGTGTCCCGGTACTTGGGTGGCGCCTCGGCCCGCAGCGGCGCCGTCGAGTCGGCCGCCGCAAGATCGGCGCGCAGCTGCTCCCTGGCCTGCTCGACACGTTCGAGCAGGCCGGCCACCGGACCCGCGGCAGTGAACTCGGCAGCGCGGTCCCGGTGCACCGAACGCCCGGCGACCAGCGACCCCACCCAGAACTCGAGCACGCCCAAGCAGTGCGTGACGATCGCGTAGGGCGTGTTGGCTCCGGGCAGCGCCGGCCGCCGGTTGGCGTCCTCGTCGCCCAGGGAGGCGAGGATCGCCGACATCCCGTCGAGGGCTCGTCCGGTGAACCAGAGAAAGTCCTCGTCGCTGATCCGCACCACCGGCACCTCCGCATCGACCGTCGTCCGGCGACAACTTAGCGCGCCGGACGACGTAGCCCGGAGAGGTCGTCGATCGGCGGGCCGCCATGAAGAACGTCAAACCGACGCCGTTTCCGGAGGCGGTGAGCACCCGTTCTTCGTGCGTGTATCACGCGCTCAGAACCAGTGCAGGCAGTGCGGCGCCCGCTCCCCGCGGAACAGGGCGTCCGCACGGGCCGCGGCCTCCGGGTGGTGGGCGCGGATGTGGCCGGCGCGCACCAGGGTGCTCGGCGCCGTACCGCCCAGGTACACCGAACCCAGGTCCCGGACGTCCAGGGACAGGTCCGGGTCCCGGTCGGTCGGGACGCACGCGGGCTTGCCCTCCCGGACGCTCAGCAGGTAGCGGCCGCCCTCGACGAGGAACGGGTCGGTGACGTCGAGGACCAGCTCGCCGTCGGTGAACCAGCCACGGGCCGTCAAGGCGCGCGGGACGTCCAGCAGCCGCACCCAGAGCCAGTCGGTGTCGTCGGTCAGCCGGGCCGCGCGGGAGTCCGCCAGCTGCCAGCGCAGCGGGTGGTCGGCCGGGAGCTGCTTGAACACGATCTCGGTGACCAGGTCGTGCCCGAGCACGAACCGGGTCAGCGCCGTGGAGACGTCGTCGGCGGCCGCGATCGTCTCGTCGACCGTCAAGGTGCCGGAGTCGCCCAGCGAATAGCTCGCGTACCCGTCCGCGACGCCGTCGGCGTCCCGGTGGACGGCGACGTAGCGCGGTGCCCGGGCCACCGGCGGCCGCCCCGCACCCGCGGCCCACCAGCGGTGCGGCCGGGACAGCGCGCCGGGCTGAGCGCGGCGGTACCGGTCGTAGACCTCTTCCATGAGCTCCGTGCAGGCGTCGCGGCGCAGCAGCTCGACCGAGCCGGTCCCCTCGGACGCGCCCCGCGGCGGGGCGAACTCCGCCTGGCGGCGCGGCACCGTCACGCGCTGCGTGGTGGTCGCCGGGCCGTAGCCGAACCGGCCGTAGATCGGGGCTTCGGAGGCCAGCAGCACCGCGAGGAGCTCCCCGCGCGCCCGCACGTCGGCGAGCTGGCGGCGCATCATCGCGCTGAGCACGCCCCGGCGCCGGTGCGTCGGCAGGACGCCGACCGCGCTCACCCCGGCGGCCGGGACGACGACCTCCCCGGGCAGCGTCAGCTCGAACGAGTACGCCGCGGTGGTGCCGACCGGGCGTCCGTCCGCCACCGCGAGCAGGGCGCGGTCCGGTTCGAACGCCGAGAAGAGCGTGCCGCCGGGCTCCGGGAAGCGGCCGAACGCGGCGTGGACCGTGTCGACGAAGACGGCGAAGTCCTCGTCGGTCGCAGAGCGGATCTCCATGGCGGCAGTCCAGCGCCGTCTTCGGCCCGGGGCAAGCGATTTACGCCGGGTGGAGGGCGGTGATGCCGGCGAGCACGAGGTCGATCCCGGCGAGGAACTGCTCGCGGTCGTCGTGCTCGCGCAGCTCCGCCGCGATGGACCGGGCGACCGGGTACTCGTCCGGGTCCAGGTCTTCCCAGGCCTTCGCCACGGAGTCGAGGAACTCGGCGCGGCCGGCGGCGGTCACCGGGCTGTGGGCGTTCGCGGCGTTCTGCCCGGCGGCGCCGAGGACGTAGTGCACCAGCGCCGACGTCGCCGTGAACAGGCTTCCCGCGGGCACGCCGAGCGCGCGCACCGGCCGTCCGAAGCGTTCGAAGATCCGCGGGGTCAACGATCCCCAGGAGCTGCGCGAGAGGTTCAGGGCGAGCTGCGTGGCGAGCCAGGAGTGCGCCTCGATCGCGTCGAACAGGCTCAGCGCGACGACACGGATCTCCTCTTTCGGCGAGGACGCGGCGGGCTCGACGGCCAGCGCGGCGGTCACGACGCCTTCGGTCGCGGCGTCGAGCAGCTCGCCTTTGTTCGCCACGTGCCAGTAGATCGCGCCGGCGCCGGTGGCGAGGCGCTCGGTCAGCGCCCGGAACGTCAGGCCGCTCTCGCCGTCGTTGTCGAGCAGCTCGACGGCGGTCTCCACGATCCGCTCGCGGGAGAGCGCTTCGGTGCGTCGTGACATACCGCCATCTTGACATATCTGGAACGGTGTTCCAAGATTGGAACATCATTCCAGAACGACCCGGAGGAGTCCTCATGACCACCCACGTCACGATCATCGGTGCCGGTCTCGGCGGCCTCGTGCTCGCCCGCGTCCTGCACGTCCACGACATCCCGGTCACGGTCTACGAGGCGGAGGCCTCACCGACCGCGCGAGCGCAGGGCGGGATGCTCGACATCCACGAAGACAACGGCCGGCCCGCCCTCGAAGCGGCCGGCCTGACGGCCGGGTTCCGCGAGCTCGTCCTGGAGGGCCGGCAGGCCGTCCGGATCCTGGGCAGCGACGGTGCCGTCCTCTACGAAGAAGCCGACGACGGCACCGGCGGACGTCCCGAAGTGCAACGCGGCGAGCTGCGGCAGCTGCTGCTCGACTCGCTGCCCGAAGACACGGTCCGGTGGGGGCACAAGGTCGGCGGCGTCCGCGCGCTGGGCGAGGGGCGCCACGAAGTGACCTTCGCCGACGGCGCCACCATCGTCACGAGCCTGCTGGTCGGCGCGGACGGCGCCTGGTCCAAGGTCCGGCCGCTGCTCTCGGCGGCCAAGCCGGAGTACACCGGCCGGTCGTACGTCGAGACGTTCCTCCACGACGGCGATACCCGGCACCCGGCCGCGGCCGAGGCGGTCGGCGGCGGGTCGCTGCTCGCGGTCGTGCCGGGCAAGGGCATCCAGGCCCACCGCGAAAAGGGGGACACCCTGCACACGTACGTGGCCCTGACGGAGTCACCGGAGTGGTTCGCCGCCATCGACTTCACCGACCCCGAAGGCGCCGCGGCGCGCGTCGCGGCGGAGTTCGACGGCTGGGCGCCGGAGCTCACCGAGCTGATCACCGGCGGCGACACGGCGCCGGTGCTGCGCCCGCTCTACGAGCTGCCGGCCGGGCACCGGTGGGAGCGGGTCCCCGGGGTGACGCTGGTCGGCGACGCCGCGCACCTCGCCGCCCCGAACGGCGAGGGCGCCAACCTGGCGATGCTCGACGGCGCCGAACTGGGCAAGGCCCTCGCGGCGCACCCCGAAGACGTCGAGACGGCCCTGGCCGAGTACGAGGCGGCCATGTTCGTCCGCAGCGCCGAGGCGGCCGCGGACGGCGACGAACTGCACGAGTTCCTCTTCGGCGACGACGCGCCGCACCGCCTGATCGCCATGTTCAGCGGCGCATCGTGACGACGATCGCCGTCGTGACGGCCAGGTGCATCAGCATCAGCCCGACGACGTTGGCGGCCGTGGCCCCCGCGGTCAGGAGCAGCAGGTCCGGGACCCAGGTCAGGACCAGGACCGCGGGGACGAGCACGCGCAGCAGCTTCGGGGCCCGGCGGGCGACCAGCGTCCAGCCGGCCGCGCCCACGAGGAGGCCGGCGACGGTCGCGGGCAGGTAGGCGACGGGGGCGAGGCCCATGCCGATCCCGCCGTCGTCGAGGGCCGACGCCGCGAGCGCGATGACGGTGTTGACGGCGGCGGCCGCCAGGACGGCGAGGCCCAGCCGGAGGGCCGTGACCGGGGTACGGGTGGCGGTGGTGGTCATCGCTCCTCCTTGGGTTGCGTGTTCAACCCAAACGGTAAGTTGGGTTGCGTGTTAAAGTCAAGAGGATGAGCGATCAGGAGGAGCCGGTCCGCTGGCTCGACGACGACGAGCAGCGGACCTGGATCAACCTGGCCAAGGTCCTGCTGACGCTGCCGGGTGCGCTGGAGAGCCAGCTGCTGCGCGACGCCGACCTGACGCTGCTCGGCTACATGATCCTGGCCCGGCTTTCGGTGGTGCCGCGGGAAACCCTGCGGATGAGCGTGATCGCGGAGATGGCCAACGGCTCGCTCCCGCGGATCTCGCACGCGGTGGCCCGCCTGGAGGACCGCGGCTGGGTGACGCGCAAGGTCTGCACGGGCCAGGGCCGCCGGTTCACGACGGCGACCCTCACCGACGCCGGTCGCGCGCACCTGGCGGCCGCGGCACCGGCCCACGTGGAGACGGTGCGGCGCTTGGTCCTCGACCCCCTCGGCGACGACTTCGCGCGGCTCGGGGCGGCGGTCGAGCGGATCGTGGAGAACCTGGGCCTGCCGACCGAAGTCCTCAAGGCTCCGGAGTCCTGATCCGGCGCCGGGCCGCCGTCCGGGACTAAGGTCGGCAGCGCGTACCCGCAGCGAGAGGAACCCGATGCACCGGCTCACCGTGCTCTACCCGCCGCCCGCCGACGAAGCCCACTTCCGCGAGTACTACGTCAGCACCCACCTGCCGCTGGCCGCGAAGCTCCCCGGCCTCGTGAAGTCGCAGTACTCGTTCGACGTCGCCTCGCTCGCCGGCGACAGCAAGTACTTCGCCGTCTTCAACGCCGACTTCGAGTCCGCCGAAGCCATGGCCGCCGCGCTCGGCTCCGAAGCGGGCAAAGCCGTCGCCGCGGACGTGCCGAACTACGCCACCGGCGGCGTGGAGATGATCCACTACCCGCTCGGCTGAGGCGCGGGGCATGGTCAGCGGTGGCAGTGCGCGCCCGCGGACGGCGGGACGTCCAGCGTCGGGTTGCGGTCGAAGAACCCCACCGGCTTCAAGGTGAATCCCGTGCAGTCGACCGGCATGATCGGCCAGTCCTCGGGCCGGGGCACGTGCGTGAGGCCGAAGGTGTGCCAGACGACGATGTCCTCGCCGTCCAGCGGCCGGTCCTGGGCCGCGTAGGCGGGGAGACCGGCGCCGCCCGCGTGCTGGTTGACGAAGTCGCCCGCCGAATACCGCTCGGCCGGGTCGTAACGCGTCACCCACAGGTGTTTCGTGGCGAACCCGGCCCGGTGCGCGATCGACGAGCCCGGGTCGGCCAGCAGGGTCGGGAGGCCTTCGGGGATCAGCGCGTAGGCCACCGGCCGCCCGAGCCGGTTCTCGCGGCCGGGGTTGACGATGTGCCACACGCGGTTGCGGGCGGGATCGGCGTCGCGCCGGGCTTCGGACTCCTTTGCCAGAACCGTGGTGCGGGTGGTGAACGCGTTGCCGCGCGGGTTGTCCGGCCCGATCGGCACCCGGGCGACGTCGACCTCCTCGACGCGGTTGCGCACGCCGTCGACGGTCATGTCGAGCCGGGCGCTGAACAGGTGCTGGTGCAGCGGCGCGCCGAGCCCGGGGGCGATCTGCGACGCGTACGGGTAGTCGCCGCCGTCGTGGGCCGACGTGAAGACGACGCCCGTCGCCTTGGCCTCGAACGCGATCGTGCCGTCGAGGGAGAAGTACCAGTAGAAGCCGTAGTCGTAGTTGCCGACCGTCGTGAAGAACGACACGACCAGCCGGCGCTGGCGGCGGGTCTGGGCCGAGCCGGACCACAGGTCCGTGTGCTTCCACAGGATCCCGAAGTCCTCTTCGTGGATGCAGATGGCGTTCGGGAGCGTCTTGGGTTCGCCGCGTTCGTCGGCGATCACCGCGTCCAGGTAGGTGATCTCGCCGAGGCAGTCGCAGCCGAGCTCCAGCGCGTTCGCGTACCGGCCGACCAGGTATTCGCCGGTGTCGAAGTAGTTCTGCCACGACCGCACCGGCGCCGGGTCCGCGTACGGCACCACCATTTCGGCGATCGACGCGCGGTGGACCACCGGGCGGACGCCGTCGCCCTCGTCGAAGCCGATCTGGTGCAGCACCAGGCCTTCTCGCGCGTCGAAGCCGACGCGCAGCGACCACTTCTCCCAGGTGAGGAGGTTGCCGTCGAGGTGCAGGCTCGACCCCTCGGGCTGGGTGATCTCGATCGGCTTCTGTGTCGTGCGCGGCGGCCCGGTGACGGCCGGATCGTCGAAGTTGCCGGATTCCCGCGGCACGGGCACGGGCCCGCTGTCGATGACCTGGTCGACCACCCGGTTCAGCGTGTCGACGTAGGCGACGAGACCGTCGATCGGGTGCGCCCACGCGGAGTCGGTTTCCTTCTCCTGCAGGAAGGCCAGGCCGCGCAGGATCCGCCGGCCGGACTCCTCCGGGTACTCGCCGGCGTAGACGCCGGCCGAAAGCGGTGCCACGCGGACGTTCTCGACCGCCAGCCCGCGCGCCTCGAGCGCGGCGAGCCAGCGCTCGTCGGTGGCCAGCACCTGCTCGACGAGCTCGAACTCCTCGTCCAGCACGGGCAGCTGGCCGCTGGTCGCGGTGTCGAGCTCGGTGGCGGAGACGACTTCCCCGGCGACCACGTCGACGACGACGTCGCGGGAGACCTGCGTCGCCAGGTCGAGCAAAAGGGCGCGGAACCGGCGGTCCGCGGTGCCGGCGAGCACGTCCGCCTTCGGGGGTTCTTCGAGTCCGATGTAGACGAACCGGGTGCTGTCGGCGGCCAGCCCGGCCTGCTCGGCCGTCCGGCGGACGGTGCGGATCTCTTCGGCTGTCACCGGGGCGAGCGGATGCTGCGGCATCGGCGTCCTCCTTGAGCGCGTGGCGCAACTATACTGAACACCTGTACAAAATAAAGCGCCTCGCCAGTAACGGCTGGGTCACGGCCTAGGCTGGGGGAGTCGAGCCGCCGGCGGAAAGAGAGCACGCGTGCCCAAGGTTGTCGATCACGACGCGCGCCGTCGGGAGATCATCGGCGTGGTGTGGAAGCTGGTCGCCGAAGAAGGCATCCAGTCGGTGACCACCCGGCGCATCGCCGAGGCGGCCGGCTTCGCGAACGGCGCCCTGCTCTACTACTTCCCGAACAAGGACGCCGTCCTCACCGCCGCCTTCCGGCACATCTTCGAAGCGACGAACACCCGCGCCGACAAGGTGGAGGGCAACCGCCGCGGGCTGGCCGGGCTCCGCACGCTGTGCCTGGAGATCATGCCGCTGGACGAAGAACGCCTCACGGAAGCGCGGCTGGCCATCACCTTCTGGCAGCAGGCCCTGAACTCCCCGGAGAAGGCCGAGCTGCACGCGGGCTTCGTGAACCACTGGCGCGTCGAGATGAGCGCCCGCCTCGCGGAGGCCGCGGCGGGCGGTGAGATCGCCGAGCCGCCGAGCGTCGACGCCGTCGTGGACGAGCTGCTCGCGATGCTCATGGGGCTGCAGATCCTCGGCGTGCTTTCGCCCCGGGAAGCGACGCCGGAACGGCAGCTGGCGCAGCTGGACGAGTTCTTCGCCCGGCTGCGCGGCTGAGGACGGGCGTCCTCAGCCGCGAAGGCTCAGGAGTGCAGGACGAACGCCGCGACGTCGAGGCCCAACTGGCGGCCGGCCGCGTGGTCGAGCCGCGTGTGGACGCCCGCGGCGATCCGGCTCAACCCGGCTTCGTCGGCCGCGTCCTGGAACGTGCCGAACCGCCGGACCACGCCCGGCAGCGCCTCGGACGTGACGTCCAGTGCCCACCGCGGCCCGTACTCCTGCCGCAGGACCAGCGCGCCCGCCTGCGAGACGACGCTGTGCGCGCCGGGGTACGCCGGATCCGCCGGGGTGGTGGCGAGGCTCGACCAGTCCGGGACCGCGTCCGTCGCCGGGTTCCCGTCGTCGGCGGCGAGCCGGACCGCGGTGATCGGCCGCCAGATCCGGTAGTGGTACTTCGCTTCGTAGAACGCGATCACGGCATCGGCGAAGGTGAGGTTCAGCCGCGCGAACACCCGGGCCGCGACGAGCAGGCTGCTGCGCGAACCGGCGACGACCGACTGCGCGATCTCGTTCCAGTAGTTCCAGATCGGCGCCGCCCAGAACCTCGCCTGCACGGTCTGGTCCGCGGTGCGCGTGGTGCTCGCGTCCCGGCCCGTCGCGGCGACCTCGTTCAGCGCTCTCGCGTACCGAGGGCCGTCCAGGGCGGGGTACGGACCAGGCCGGAACTGCCCGGCCCGGTTGAGCACGAACGGCGTCACGGCGGGCCAGTGGGTGAACACCGCGGGCGCGAACGCGGGTGGCGTCGGCCGGTACTGGCCGGGTGCCGTGCCCGGCGTCAGCACCGGCGGGGTCGCCGCGGAGCCGTCGTCCGCGCGCAGGCCCAGCAGGAGCCGGGCCACCAGCCGCCCGGCCCGCACGCCGCCGTCCCGGGCCGCCGGTGGCACGGCGGTCAGCTGCCCGGCCAGCAGGGCCGCCAGCTCCGCCGACCGGGTCGGGTAGAGCGCGGCCAGGACGTCGTGCGCGGCCTGCGCCGCCGCCGCTTCCGGAGCCGCCGGGCCCCGGACGTCGAGGGTGAACAGGTAGGGGTGCCCGGTGCCGGTCGTCGCGACGACGGCGTCGTGGATCGCGGCGTGCAGCAGCGCGAAGCCGCGCGTCGGGTGCACGGTCGCGGGCTGGAGGCCGGGCGTGCGCACGATGGCCAGCAGCTCGCGGTTCCAGGCGAGCACGACGTCCGCACCGCCCGGCCGGATCGGCGTCACCGCGGCGGCCGCGGGCCCCGGCAGGCCGGTGGTGGCGAGCACGGCGGCGGCCGCCCCGCCGGTGACGAGCAGCTGCCGGCGTGACATCGATGTGGTCATTTCGCTCCCCGGGTCGTCGGAAACTCCGCTCATCGATACGGTCTCCGGTTACGGCGTAACCCCGGCCCTTATCCCCTTGGTGGCGGGAAGAGACCGGTGGGGAGAAGGCGGGCGGTGCCGGTGGCACAGCGGTTCCGGCGCAGACGCGCCGAACAGGACGAAGCGGGCGACGCGCCGCGCGCGCGGCTGCACGCGGTCGGCGCGGATGTCTACCCGGACTGGGAGGCGGTCTACCGCGACAACGTCGACCGCGTGTTCCGGCTGATGTTCTCGAAGGTCGGCAACCGACCCGACGCGGAGGACCTCACCACGGAGGTCTTCCTGACGGCGTTGCGGCCGCTTCGGGTCTCGGCGAGCGTGGGCGAGGTGCGGGCCTACCTGCTGGCCACCGCGCGGACCGTGCTGGCCGGGCACTGGCGGCGCACGCTCGGCCGGGAGATCACCACCCTGGACGAGGAGCGCGACGTCGCCGCGTTCGAGGCGGACACCGTGGACCCGGGCGTGCTCGCCCGCGCCGAGGCGATCCTCGCGCAGCTGCCCGAGCGCTACGGCCGGATCCTGCGCCTGCGGTTCCTGCAGGCCTGCTCGTTGAAGGAGGCGGCGGCCGAGCTGGGCACCACCGTCGGCAACGCGAAGGTGCTGCAGCACCGCGCATTGCGCCAGGCGGCCCAGCTGGCGGAAGGGATGGAGACGTGAGCACTCGAGGCGTCCGCCGGTTCGTCAAGGACCTCCTGCGCCGGCGCCGGCCGCGCCCGTTCGAAGCCGGTCCCGGCGACGAGGCCGAGCTGCGGACCGCGGTGCTGCTGCGCGCCGCCCGGCCCGGGGGCGCGGCCGCGGGCGAGGAGTTCGTCGCCGCGCTGCACCGCAGGCTCGCCCAGGAGCTCGGGGACCCGGCTCCCGCGCGGGGCGGCACCCGCCGCCGGTTCATCCAGGTGTCCTCGGCCGCCGCGGTGGCGGCCGCGGCCGGCGCGGGCGTCGAATACCTGGTGACGTCCGGGGCCGAACCGGCCGCCGCGCCTCCGGAAGAGGAGACCCTGCGGCCGGAGAACGGCCAGTGGCGCGCCGTCGTGGCGGCGCACGACCTGCCCGAGGGCGGGGTGCTGCCGTTCGACTTCGGGGCCGTCGCCGGGTTCGTGCAGCGCTCCGGCGGGCAGGTGCGCGCGGTTTCGGCGACGTGCACGCACCTCGGCTGCCGGCTGAACCTGGACGCGCCGGCGCGGCGGCTGGACTGCCCGTGCCACCGGACGTCGTTCGCCGTCGACGGCGCGGTCCTCATGCACCAGCTGCCGGTGACCCCGCCGCCGCTGCCGCACCTGGTGGTGCGCGAGGCGGGCGGGGTCGTCGAGGTCCTGGTGCCGCCGGAGGGAGCGTAACCCCCGAGCGTATTCCTGGCATGAGGAAATCCGTTGGGGTGAAACACTTCCTGCTCGTCACCGCGGCCGCGCTGGCGTTGACGGCCTGTGCCGCGTCGCCGCCCGCCGCGCCCATGACGTCGATGCCCGGGATGACGCCGCCGCCGTCGCCGACCTCCGCCGCGAACTCGACGGCGAACGCCGTGGCCATCAAGGACTTCGCCTTCGCACCCGCCGCGACGACGGTGAAGAAGGGCACCACCGTCACCTGGACCAACCAGGACCAGGACGCGCACACGGTCACCAGCACGGGATCCGGCGGCCCGCTGCGGTCGCCGACCCTCCAAACCGGACAGTCCTACCAGTACACCTTCGGCACGCCCGGCACGTTCGAGTACCTGTGCACCATCCACCCGTTCATGACCGCGACCGTGACGGTGACCCCGTGACCGAAGACGACCACGGCCCGGAAGGCATGACCCGGCGCCAGCTCCTGCGCCACACGGCGTGGTTCGGTGCCGCGGTGGTGCTGACCGTCGCCGGCGGCGAGGTCATCAGCCGGATCGCCACGCCGGGCGGCGCGGCCGCCGACGACGACCCGAACGCGCTGCGGTTCGTCCAGGTCAGCGACAGCCACCTCGGCTTCACCGGGCCCGCGAACACCGCCGTCGAGTCGTCGTTTTCCGAGGCCATCACGCAGATCAACGCGCTCGGCCGCCGCCCGGACTTCGTCATGCACACCGGCGACCTGACGCACCTTTCGACGGCCGCCCAGTTCGACCAGGTCAAGCAGATGATGGGCACCCTCGACACCGGGCACGTGTCCACGGTGCCCGGCGAGCACGACTCGATCGACGACTCCGGCCAGAAGTACCGCAAGGCGTTCGGCGCGGGCACCGCGGGCGACGGCTGGTACAGCTTCGACGTCAAGGGCGTCCACTTCATCGCGCTGGTGAACACGCTGAGCCTGGAGAAGCTCGGCCACCTCGGGCCGGACCAGCTGGAGTTCGTGCGCAAGGACGTCGCGAAGCTCGGCTCGGACACGCCGATCGTGGTGTTCAGCCACATCCCGTTGTTCGCGATGTACCCGGCGTGGGGCTGGGGCACCGACGACGCGACCCAGGCGCTTTCGTACCTGCGGCGGTTCTCGTCGGTGACCTGCCTCAACGGGCACGTGCACCAGCTGTTCACGAAGACCGAAGGGAACATCACCTTCCACAGCGCGACGACGACCGCGTACCCGTTGCCCCAGCCGGGATCGCGGCCGGCGCCGACGCCGGTGACCCTGCCCGCGGGCAAGCTCAAGGACGCGCTCGGCATCCGCGAGGTGTCCTACCGCCCGGGCGGGCCGGGCCTGGCGGTGAAGGACGTGAAGCTGGCATGAACACCGTCCTCCGCCTCGCGACGGCGGTGTGCCTCGCGGTGAGCGGCTATCTCCACGCGCAGCTGTACGTCGGTGGCTACCGCGTGATCCCGGTGATCGGGCCGTCGTTCCTGCTTCAGGCGTCCGCGGCGTTCGCGGTGGCCGTGCTGGTGGCGTTGGGTGGTCCGGTCCTGCTGCGGCTGGCGGCGGCCGCGCTGGCGGCGGGGGCGCTGGCGGGCTTCGTGCTTTCGCGGACGACGGGGTTGTTCGGCTTTTCCGAACGTGGTTTCCAGCCCGCGCCGGAGGCATTGCTGAGCGTCTTGGCCGAAGCCGCGGTACTCGTTCTCGTCGCGATCACGCTTTACCGGCTGCGGCGGTCCCGGGCCCGCTGAGCGGTACCTTTCGACGAGCTTCGAAAGGCCTTGCCCCGCCCCCTTCCCGCACCCCACTCTCGATCATGGAACCCGGTTCGGAGGGAACCGGGTTCCGGACCGAAAAGGGGAGCAGAATGCGTTTCACATTCGCGAAAACCGCGGGGGCGGGCCTGGCGGCGATGGCGCTGCTGGGCACGGTGACGGCGGGGACGGCGTCGGCCGCGGAAATCGCGCCCGTCGCGAAACCGGCGTCGGTGCTGACCACGCCGAACGAATGCGAACAGTCGGGCCAGCAGCACAACTGCTGGGACTACGTCGACTGGTTCTGGACCTATTCGAACTGCCGCGCCGACCCGAGGAACCGGAACTTCGACCACAGCAAGTACGACACGGCCGACTGCTTCCAGTTCAGCGGCGGCTTGAACGTCGGGCTCTACTGGCACCGGCCGTAACCCGCGATGCCTCCGGCACACCCCCCGTGCCGGAGGCACCGCTCGTTCAGGAGCGGGCCTCGCGGCGGCCCAGCAGATCCGCGCCCAGCACCGTCAGCCGGTGCAGGACCGCGCCGCCGCGGCGCTCGCTCGACACCAGGCCGGAGGAGCGCAGGATCGACGCGTGGTAGCTCGCGGCCGACGTCGTGATCCCGGTCCGCCGGCCCAGCTCGGTCGTCGTGCAGCCCTCGGCGAGCACGCGCAGCACCGTCGCCCGCGTCGCGCCCAGGAGGTCGGCCAGCGCCGCCGGATCGGGCAGCGCGGCCGGGGACGCGGGCGCCGGCGCCGCGCGGACCTCGGCGGGGTAGACCAGAACCGGTGGGAGGCCGGGGTCGGCCAGCACCGTCGGGGCGTGCCGGCAGAAGTAGGCCGGGATCAGCCGGAGCCCGCGGCCGGCGAGGTCGAGCTCGCCCTGGACGTGGTCGCCGGCCAGCTCGAGGACCTGATCGCGCCAGGTGATCGCCGGGTGCAGGGACGCCAGCAGCCCGTCGGTGCCGCGGGTCGCCAGCACCCGGGTGCGCGCGGCGACCTCGTCGTCGACGACCTTCTCGACCCGCGTCCAGTACGGCCGCAGCGTCCGCCGGTGGTACTCGGCCAGGCCGCGGCCCAGTTCGCCGAGTTCGTGCCGGTCCCCGCAAGCGAGGCGGGTGGCCCAGGACGGCGGCGCCGGGCGGCCGGTCAGCTGGGCCAGCTCACCCGAGAGCCGGGTCGCCGGGGTCCGCAGCACCGCGTCGAGACCCGCTTCGAACCCCGTCGCCGTTTCGGCCGGCGTCAAGAAGTCGGGGGAGTAGCCGCGCGGGGGCGCGAGCCGGAACAGCGCCCGGGTCTTCGCGTCGATCGTGACGCCGGCGCGCCAGCGGTCCAGCCGCGGGTCGGCGGCCCGGCTCTGCAGGGCGTGCAGGCTGAGCAGCAGCTCCCACAGCGGGTCGGGGCGCGGGGCGAGGGTGAGCCGGGTCAGGTCCGCGGTGGCGAAGCGGATGCGCAGCGGCATGGTCGGTGGGCACCTTTCGGGAACGCCGCGAGACGGCTCGGGCATCGGCGGCGGCTGTCCGATCATGGAGGCGGCGCCGACGGCGGAGAAGATCCCCGGGGTTGCCTCTTGGCCGGCGACGTCGGGAAACCCGGTCCGACCAGCGCAAAGGAGCCGTTGAGAGCTGAGTGACACTCGCCGCCGCGGATGTCCTGATCGCGGGCTCCGCTAGCCTTGGCCGGCCGCGGTTCGGCGGCGGGAACGTCGTCGAGGCTGGACAGGGAATCGTGGCTGAGCAGGACATCCGGGCGCCCTTCGGCCGCGAACTGCGGCGCATCCGCACCGCGCGGGGCCTTTCGCTCGCCCGGCTCGCCGAGATCACGCACTACAGCAAGGGCTACCTGAGCAAGATCGAGAACGGCGCGAAGCCGGCGTCCGCCGAGCTGGCCGGCCGCCTCGACGACGTCCTCGACGCCGGGGGCCACCTCGTGCGCCTGCTGGCGGCCGTGCCCGGCCCACCGCGCGCCGACGTCTGCCCGTACCGCGGCCTGGCCGCCTTCCAAGAGGCCGACGCGCAGTGGTTCTTCGGGCGTGAGGAGACGACCGGGGAGATCCTCGGCGCGGTCGCCGGCGCCCTGCGCAACGGCAAACCGGCCGTGCTGGTCGGGCCCTCGGGCGTCGGCAAGTCGTCCCTGGTGCACGCGGCGCTGCTGCCGGCACTGGCCCGCGACGCCCTGCCCGGGTCGGCGGGCTGGCCCGTGCTGACGATGACGCCGACCGCGGACCCCGGCGCCGAGCTCGCCCGCCGCGCCGGCACCGTGCCCACGACCCCGGCCGAGCGGATCGTGCTCGTCGTCGACCAGTTCGAAGAGCTGTTCACCCTCTGCCCGGACGAGAGCGAACGTGCCGCGTTCGTCCGCGCGCTCGCCGGGATCGCCGCGACCGGCCGCGCGCTCGTCGTGCTCGCGTTGCGCGCCGACTTCTACGACCGCTGCCTGGCCTACCCGGACCTGCTCGAAGCGTTGCGCGGCAACCAGGTCACGGTCGGCCCGATGACCGGGACGCAGCTGCGCGCCGCGATCTCCCGGCCCGCCGAGCTGGCCGGGCTGACGCTGGAACCGGGCCTCGTCGACGTCCTGCTCGCCGAGGTCGGGCCGGGCTCGCTGCCGCTGCTGTCCCACGCCCTGCTGGCGACCTGGCAGGAACGCGAAGGCACCACGCTCACCGTCGCGGGGTACCGCCGGACCGGCGGCATCGGCAACGCCGTCGCCGAGACCGCCGAGCGCGCCTACGCCGAGCTGCCCGCCGAGGCCCGGGACGCGGCGCGCGCGTTGCTGCTGCACCTGGTGCGCGTCGGCGAGCAGGAGCAGGACTCCCGCCGCCCGGCCGGGCGCGCCGCGCTGGGGAGGCAGCTGCCCGACCCCGGCCACGTCGAGACCGCCGTCGAGGCGTTCGCCGCCGCCCGCCTGCTGACCGTCGACGGCGAGACCGTGACGATCGCGCACGAGGCGCTGCTGCACGCCTGGCCGCGGCTGCACGACTGGATCGAGTCCGACCGCTCCGGCCTCCGGCTGCACCAGCAGCTGCGCGAGGCCGCCGAAGCCTGGGACCGCGAGCGGCGCGACCCGGGCCTGCTCTACCGCGGCGCCCGGCTGGAGCTCACGTCCGGCTGGGCGGCCGGGCACCGGTCCCGGCTCGGCGAGGTCGAACACGACTTCCTGGCCGCCGCCCGCGCCGAGGAGGACGGCGGCCGGCTCGCCGCCCGGCGGCGGACCCGGCGGCTGCGGCGGCTCGTCGCCGGGCTCACCGCGATGACGCTGCTCGCGGTCACCGCCACGGTCGTCGCCGTCGAACAGGGCGGCGCCGCGACCCGCCAGCGCGACCTGGCGATCTCCCGCGCGGTCGCCGGGCAGGCGGGCGACCTGCGCTCCACCGACCCGGCCCTCGCGACCCGCCTCAGCCTGGCCGCCTACCGGATCGCCGACACCCCGGAGGCCCGCAGCGCCGTGCTCGCGTCCTCCGGGTCCACGCCGGTGCGGCAGCTGGCCGGGCAGCCGGGGTCGATCACGAAGATCGTCACGACCCCGGACGGCCGGACGGTCGTCACGACGGGGGACGACGGCTCGGCCCGCGTCTGGTCCGTGACCGCCGGCGACACGCTCGCCCCGGTCGCGACCATCCCCGGTCCGGAGCAGCTCACGACGCTCGCGCTCGCGGGCACGCTGCTGGCGAAGACCGGCGAGTCCGGGAGCACCCGGCTGTGGCGGCTGGGCGCGCAGCCGGTCGCGCTGGGGTCCGTTCCGGACGGCCCGCCGGTCGAATCCGCCGCGTTCGGGGACGACGGCAAGGTGCTCGCCCTGGGCCGCGCCGACGGGACGATCTCGGTGTGGGACACCACCGATCCCGCGAAGCCCGCCGCGCTCGGCGTCCTGACCGGGCACACCGGCAAGGTCGCCGGCTTGGCGTTCGCGCCGCACGCGCGGGTGCTGCTCAGCGGCGGCGAGGACTTCACGGCCCGGCTTTGGGACCTGACCGGTCCGGCCCGCACCGGCGTCGTCCTGGCCACGAAGCTCGCCGCGGTCCGGTCGGTCGCGTTCGGCCCGGACGGCCACGCCGTCGTCGCCAGTGACGACCACACGGCCGATCTCTGGGCCCCGGCCGGGCCGGCGCACCTCGTCCGGACCGGCCCGCTGGCCGAGGACACCATGTCCGTGCACCACTTCACGTTCGGCCCGGACGGCCGGACCATCGCCGCGGTCGGCGACGACCAGACCGTCCGGCTGTGGGACGTCGACGGCACGGCGATCACCACGCTGCACGTCCCCGCGCCCGCCCGCGGCGCGGCGTTCGCCGACGGCGGGCGGCTGCTCGTGACCGGCGACGACGTCGGCGGGCTCTGGCTCTGGCGCCTGCCGCCGCCGATGTTCTCCCGCGCCGCCGGTGTCGACTCGCTCGCGTACCGCCCGGGCACCGGCACCCTCGCGCTCGGCGAGGAGGACGGCACGGTGGAACTGCGTGACGGCACCACGTTCACGCGGCTGCCCGCCGGGAACGCGCCGGTCCGCGCGGTCGGGTTCAGCCCCGACGGCACCCTGCTCGCGGCCGCGGGGGAGGACGGCGCCGTCCGGCTGTGGAGCACGGCCGGGCTCGCCCCGCTGGCGACGTTCACCCCCGGCGACAAGCAGCTCGAGGCCCTCGCGTTCGCCCCGTCCGGCCGCGAACTGGCCGTCGGCGGCGACAGCCAGGTGATCGGCCTCTGGTCGATCGCGGACCCGCGCTCCCCGGCGCCGCTGGCGCGGCTGGCCGGGCACAACAACATCATCCGGGGGCTCGCGTTCGCGCCGGACGGGCGGCGGCTGGCCAGCGCGAGCGACGACTACAGCGCCCGCCTGTGGGACGTCCACGACCCGGCCCACCCGGGCGAGGGCGTGAAGATCCCCTGGCAGGCCAACGCGATCAACACGGTCGCCTTCACCCCGGACGGCCGCACGCTGGCGACCGGCGGCGACGACCACACGGTCCGGCTCTGGGACGTCACGGGTCCGCAGCCGGCGGCGCTGGCCGTGCTCACCCAGGCGAGCTCGGTGCAGCGGGTGGCGTTCAGCCCGGACGGCCGGCAGGTCGCGACCGTGGCCGTGGACGGCTCGGCCCGCCTGTGGGACCTGGCCGACCCCCGCAACCCGGCCCCGACGGCGACGTTCGCCGGCCACACCGGCCTCGCGGCGGCGCTCGCGTTCGCCCCGGGCGGCGGCGAGCTGGCGACGGGCAGCGAGGACAAGGCGGTCCGGTTCTGGCAGACCAGCCCGGAAGCAGCCGCGGCGCGGATCTGCGAGCTGGCCGGCCCGGCGCTGACGCCGCAGGAGTGGGACCAGTACGTCGAAGGCGCGCCGTTCCGCACGCTCTGCTGACCCGGGTTTCGACGGTGCTCGAAAGGGTTGCCCGCGACGGCGGGCGCCCCCGATGATCACGCCCGGGGGAGGACGCTGCGGCCGTGCCGGGATTCCCGGTGCGGCCGCAGCTGGTTCAGCGCAGGTGGGACGCGCCGTTGACGTCGAGGACGGCGCCGGAGCTCCACCTCGCCTCCGGTGAGGCGAGGTGGACGATCGCCGCCGCGACGTCCTCGGCCGTGCCGACCCGGCCGAACGGGCTCTGCTCCCGCAGCCTGTCGCCGCGCGGGCCGGCGAGGGCCTGCTCCTGGCGTTCGGTCGCGATGAACCCCGGCGCGACCGACGTCACCGAAATCCCGTGCGGCGCCAAGGCGATCGCCATCGACTGGCCGAACGCCTGCAGCGCCGCCTTGCTCGCCCCGTAGGCCGGGTGCTCGGGTTCGCCGCGGAACGCGCCACGCGAGCCGACGTTCACGATGCTGCCCGGCCGGCCCGCCTCGATCAGGTGCTGCGCCACCGCCCAGGTGACGTTCGCGGCGCCGAGGAGGTTGACCTCGACGGTCCGCCGCCAGACCTCCACCCACCGGTCGTAGCCGACTTCGGCGACGGCGTGCCGGGTCCGCTCGGCCGGGGCCTGGGCGGCGTTGTTGACCAGGACGTCGACCCGGCCGAGCGCCGCGACCGCCTCGTCGGCGACCCGCCGCGCTGCGGCCGGGTCGCCCAGGTCGCCGGGCAGGCACGTGTGGCCGGACCCCGCCAGCTCGCCCAACGTCGTTTCGGCGTCCTCGCGGCGCGTGCCGTAGTGGACCGCCACGCGGTAGCCGCGGGCCGCGAACGCCCGGGCGGTGGCCCGGCCGATGCCGCGCGAACCGCCGGTCACGAGCACGCCTTTCCCGGTCATCTCAACGGGCCTCGAGGACGAAGTGGACGAAACTCGGGAAGGTGTCGAGGATCGGGAAGTCCTCGGGGTAGCGCTCCTGGGCGGCCGGCACCGGCCGGGGTTCCCTGATGACGGCGATCCCGAAGCCGGCCGCGGTGAAGGCGTCGGTCATCGCGTGCAGGGGCCGGTGCCAGAAGGCCATCGGAACGCGCCGGCCGCCCATCGTCCAGTCCTCGGTCCACTCGTAGGTCGCGAAGTAGTCGGGCCGGGGCCCGGCCGCGCGGTGCAGGAGGTTGATCGCGAACGGGTGGTCGACCGACACGATGAGCCGCCCGCCGGCCCGCAGCACCCGCCGCAGTTCGGCGAGCGGCGGCGTCCAGTCCCGCAGGTAGTGCAGCACCAGGGACGCCACGACGTCGTCGAACGAGCCGTCGGCGAAGGGCAGGGGCTCGGCCAGGTCGGCGACCCGCAGGTCCGCGTCCTCGCCGAGCCGCTGCCGGGCCTGGGCCAGCATCCCCGCGCTGCTGTCGAAGCCGCTCACGACCGCGCCCCGGGAGCGCAGCTGCGCGGCCAGCAGGCCCGAGCCGCAGCCGGCGTCGAGGATCCGCCGCCCGGCCACGTCCCCGGCGAGGTCCAAGGTCGCCGGCCGCTCGTAGTAGGCGTTCATCAGGCTGGTTTCGTTCTCGGCCGTGTAAGCCTCGGCGAAACCGTCGTAACCGGTGGCCATGCGGCCATCCTGGCACAGCTAGCTTTCGAGCGGGTCCAGGCGCGGGGTCTCGCCCGGCCCAGCGGGGAAGTGGGCGAGGAACGTGACGCCCTCTTCCTGGGCGTCGAAGCGGGCGATCCGGGCCGCTTCCGGTTCGTAGAAGACGTCGCCGGGGGTGAGCACCGCCTCGGGTTCGCCCTCGATCTGGTAGACGGCCGAACCGGTCTCGATGCTGCCGAACACCGGTCCATTGTGGACGTGCAGGCCGGAGCCGTGGTCCGGGGCGATGGTGATGCGGCGGATCTCGACGTGGTCGACCAGGCGCGGTGCCGGGAGCTGCTGCTCCATGACCAGCGTCCGCGTGACGGGCGGGGTGGGGACGGGGGCGGGTTCGGCGCCGGCCACCGGCTCGCCGAGCTCGGTTCCCGTGCCGTCTTCGGGGATTTCTTCGATGGCCAGGTGCGTCATCGCGGTGGTGTCGGTGGCGCCGTGCCAGTGCCACTCGCCGGCGGCGACGCGGACCGTGTCGCCGGCCCGGACCAGCCGGGCCGCACCGCCGCGGCACTGGACGTACCCGGTGCCTTCGGTGACGACGAGGACCTGGCCGAGCGGGTGCCGGTGCCAGCGCGTGCGGGCGCCCGGCGCGAACTGCACGCGGTCGACCCGGGTGCGCGACGGCCCGGACGGGACGGCGAGCGAGGTGATCCACGCGCTGCCGGTGACCGCGCCGGCGGGTGCGGGGGTGCTGGGGCGGACGGGCACGAAGGACTCCTCAGTGGGTGACGAGCAGGGCGAGGACACCGGAAACGGCCCGGTCGAACGGTTCGGGGGAGTTCGCGGCGCGAGCCAGCACGTAGCCGCCCTGCAGGACGGCGACGACGGTGGCGGCCAGGGCGGCGGGATCGAGGTCCGCGGGCAGCTCACCCGCGGCCCGGCCGTCGTCGAGGACCTCGGCGAGGCGGGCCTGGAGCCGGGTGAGCGTCTCGTCGACGGGTGCGCGCAGTTCGGGGTCGGCGACGACCTCCGGGTCCTGGGTGAGCCGGCCGATGGGGCACCCCCGCAGCACTTCGCGCTCGCGGCGCAGGTACGCGGTGATCCGCTCGACGGCGGTCCCGGGCCGGCCCAGCTGGGCTTCGGCCGCGGCGAGCAGCTCGTCCGCGCTGCGCCGCACGGCCGCCAGGGCGAGCTCCCGCTTGCCGCTGAAGTGGTGGTACATGCTGCCCTGGCCGGCGCCGGCGCGCTGCTGGATGGCCTTGGGGCTGGTGCCGACGTAGCCGCGTTCCCACAGCAGCTCCCGCGTGCTGTCGACGAGCTGGTCCCGGGTGTCCATGCCGGTACTGTACATACCAGTAGGTACAGAATCCAGCGAGAAAAACGGCGAGCCCGGAGCCGGGCTCGCCGTTCCGCCGGTGTCAGGCGCCGGGGCCCGAGTAGATGTCCGCCTTCGCGGGCTCCTTGACCGGCGCCGGCTTGTCCCAGTCGGCGAAGTCGATCGTGCCGGTCTTGGGCTGCACGATGCGCAGCAGGTAGTGCGGCTCGGTGGTGGACACCGTGGCGGTGCCCTCCGAGCTGCTGTAGGTCTGGGCCGTCACGCCGGCCGGCTGGCCTTCGGTGAAGGTCGTCGTGGCCAGCTGCCCGACCGTGTTGTCGGTGAACGTCTTGTAGTCCATGAACTCCTTGAAGGCCTCGCCGATGCCGGCCCCGATCTTGGCGGTCGAGGGCACCCACTTGTCCTTGAGGAGCTTGGCCGCGCTGGAGGGCACGCCGGCTTCCTTGATCAGCGAGTCGGTGAAGCGGAAGTAGTACTTGTCGCCGACGCGCAGCACCGGGATCTCGATGCCGTCCTTGACCACGGTGCCGCTCGCGCTGTCCTGGTTGAGCTGCAGGTCCAGGTTGATGGTGCCTTCCTGGGTGATGGTGCCCCGGACGTGCACGGCGGAGGCCTTCTTGGCGGCGTCGGCGACGGCCTGGCCGACCTTGGCGGCGTCGAGGCCGGCGGGCGCGGCGGTCGACGACGGCGCGGCGGCGGCGGACGAGGTGTCGGCGGCCGGCGCGGTGGTGCCGGAAGTGCTGGAGCAGGCCGCGCAGAGAGCGGCGACAGCGACGAGTGCCGCCAGGTGAAGACGAGGCATCGGAGTCCGTTCGTGAAGGGTCCGGGCGTCCCGGACACGAACGGTGTATCGACCGAACGGGTGATCCGTTACAGCTGGTCATCAGCCGTGGGGCTTGCCGATGGGGAGCGCGGCAGGCATCCCGCAGATCGACCGGCCGGGCCGCGGTCAGGCTTCGAGCATGGGCACGAGGTAGCGGCGCGCGAGGATGGCCAGCTGCTCGTCGTCGTCGAGGTCGATGACGTGGCTCGGGATCGCCAGGAACGACGCGGACAGCCGGACCATCAGCTCGGCCACGACGTCGGGGTCGAGCGCGGCCGGCACCGTCCCGGCGTGCTGCTCCTGCCGGAGCTGGCCGGCCACGAACTCCCGCACGGTCGCGAGGGTCCGCCCGTCGTCGGTGATCATGGACGACGCGAGCAGGCCCGGTTCCGCGGCGATGAGCCCGCCGATCAGCGGGTTGCCGCGGATGGCGCGCAGCGAGCTGACGAAGCCGAGCACCACCCGGTCGGCGACCGTCTCGGCCTGCTTGATCTCGACGAGGAACCGGTCGAAGTAGCGGCGGTACTCCCGGCGCACCACGTGTTCGACGAGCGTGTCCTTCGTGGCGAACCGCCGGTAGACCGTGATGCGCGAGAGCCCGGCGCGCTTGGCGACGTCTTCCATCGTGGAGCGCTGGATGCCCATCCGGCAGAACTGCTCGTAGGCCGCGTCGAGCACCCGGACGCGGATCCGGTCCGCGTCGTCGACCTGCTCGAGCGCGTCGGTGTAGGCGCGCGCCAGCAGGGATTCCGCGCCGGGCGCGGCGGTGAACGGCGACGCCGCGGGTTCCACAGCCACCTCCTGATCCTGTCAGCTTAGGTCTTGTGACCGGCGCCCCGGCATGGTCTGATACAGAGTGCCAGATCGCGTATCAGAGTATCACCGGTGATCTCAGCTCCGGGAGGAGAAGCGATGGCCAAGGACGAAGTCAGCCGCCGGCTCGCGTTGAAGCGCGGTGGGGCGCTGAGCATCCTGGGCGCGGTGACGGTGGCGTCGCCGGCGTTGTGGACGTGGCCGGCGGAGGCATCGGTCGCCCGCGTCGGGGCGGGCGCGGATCCCCGGTGGGTGTGGGACCCCGAGGCCGACCCGCTGCTCGCGGCCGTCATCGACCGCGGCGACGTGCCGAAGGTCAACGCGCTGCTGCGGACGTGGAAGAAGAACGGCCAGCCCCTGCCGGACGGGCTGCCCGCGGACGTGCACGACTTCGTCGAACGGGCGCGGCAGCTGCCGTCGTGGGCCGACCCGGGCAAGCTGGCCACGTCGTTCGCGTTCACCGAGAAGCGCGGGCTCTACCTCGGCCTGTTGTACGGCCTGGCGAGCGGCATGATCAGCACGGTCATCCCGCACGAGGCCCGCGCGGTGTACTACTCCAAGGGCGGCGCGGCCATGAAGGACCGCATCTCCAAGACCGCCAAGCTCGGCTACGACATCATGACGCGCAACGCCTTCGACCCCGACGGCGAGATGATCGTGACGTGCGTCAAGACGCGGCTCGTGCACGCCGCCGTGCGCCACCTCCTGCCGCGGTCCCCGCAGTGGACGGGCACGGCCGACCAGGCGGTGCCGATCAGCCAGCGCGACCTGCTCGTCACCTGGCACAGCCTGCCCACGACCGTGATGCGGAAGCTGGTCGCGTGGGAGATCCCGATCCCGCGCGCGGAGTCCGAGGCGTACCTGCACTCCTGGCAGCTGACGGCGCACATGCTCGGCGTGGTGGACGAATACATCCCGGCGTCCTGGGCGGAAGCCGACGCGCAGGCCGACCAGGTCCTCACGCCGATCCTGGCCCCGAGCGACGAGGGCATCGAGCTGGCCCGCATCCTGCTCAACCTCGGGTCCACAGTGGACGGTGGCGTGCTGAGCGCGCACGTCCTGGGTGCGTTCACGCGGTACGTGCTGGGTGATCGGATCGCAGGCTGGCTGCGCATCCCGCGCGAACCGGTCTGGGACCCGCTGCTGAGCACGTCCTGGGGCCCGTTCGTCGCGGTCCGCGAAGGACTGCTGCCGTTCCCCCTGGCCCCGGCGGCGTACTGGACCTTCGACGAGTTCCTCCGCCAGGCGGCACTGCTGTTCCTCTCGGAGGGAAAGCCGATCAGCATCGAGATCCCCGAGACCAACCGGCCCTCCTGAAGGGTCAGTCCAGCAACGAGTTCTTCGTCTCCGGGGCCCACAGGACCGACACCACCAGCCCCACGGCGAGGACCAGGGTCAGGATCAGCATCGTCGGGGAGAAGCCGATTCCGTCCAGGGCCAGCGGGAGCAGGAACGTGCCGATCGCCGAGCCCACGCGGCTCAAGCCGTTCAGCAGCCCGACACCCGAGCTGCGCAGGTCCGTCGGGAACAGCTCCGGCGGGTACACCTGGTCGAGGTTGACCGCCGCCGACATGGTGAACGTGAAGACCAGGAACAGCGGGAACAGCAGGGCCGTCGGGGCGTCCGGCCAGACCGCCATCGGGGCCATCGACGCGATCAGCACCGCGAACGACCAGATCGTCAGGCCGCGGCGGGTCATCTTCGCGACCAGCCACAGGCCGCCCAGGCTGCCCAGGAGCAGGAACAGGTTCAGCAGGCCGTCGCTGGTCGTGTCCTCCTCGCCGATGCCGATCTTGAGCAGCACCAGCGGCAGGAACGTGTAGATCGCGAAGTACGGGATGACCTGCGCGTTGTAGAAGATCGCGCCGAACGCCGTGGCACGCCGGTACTTCCGGCCGAACAGCTCCCGGTAGCGGGCGCGCCGCTCCGGGCGGTGCGTGGCGACCAGCCGGTCGAACGCCGTTTCGTCGCCGCGCAGCCGCCGCACCACGGCGCGGGCCTCGTCGAGGCGGCCCTGGGTGAGCAGCCAGCGCGGGGACTCCGGGACGCCGATGCGCAGCAGCACCACGGCGATCGCCGGGACGCAGCTCGTCGCCAGCAGCCAGCGCCACGAGTCGCCGCCGAGAGAAACGAGGTAGTTGCCCAGGAAGAACGCCGCGACGTACCCGACCGTCCACAACACCGTCAGGGACGCGAGCAGCCCGCCGCGGTACCTGCGCGGGACGAACTCGGCCACGAGCGTCGGCCCGAGCGCGTAGTCCGCGCCGATGCCGATGCCGATCAACAGCCGCAACACGAAGAGCTGCACCGGATCCTGGACGAAGAACTCCGCGGCCGACGCGACGGCGATCAGCAGGAAGTCCCAAGTGTAGAGCCGCTGGCGGCCGATCTTGTCCGCCGCCCAGCCGACGAGCACGCTGCCGAGGAAGATCCCGATCAGTGCCGACGCGCCGAGCAGGCCTTCCCAGACCGCGCCGAAGCCCAGCGAAGAGGCGATCACCGGCAGGGCGATGCTGATGATGCCCAGCTCGTAACCGTCGGAGTAGTTGGCGCAGAACGTCAGTGCCGTGATGCGCAGGTGGAACCGGTTGAGGGGGACGTCGTCGAACGCCGTCACAGCCTCACTCGGGGAGGAAGAGGTCGTGCTCTGCGGCATAGTCTTCGAAGCCTTCCAGTCGTTGCCGGGCCGTGGCGCCGGCCGCGTCGGCCATCGCCTCGACCAGTGCCACGGTCAGGGAAACGACCGCGGCGTGGGAGTCGAACACGAACTCCGACGCGACGCCCGCGCTCAGCACGTCGTCGGCGCGGGGGGTCAACGCCGAGACGGGCCGGTCCGTGATGAGGAGCGTGCGCAGCCCCAGCGCGCGGGCGTCTTCGAGGGCGGCCAGGCTCTCCCGCGGGTAGCGGGGGAGCGCGACCAGGACCAGGGACCGCGCGCCGCACCGGTGGGCGTGGCGCAGGGAGTCGCCGAAGACGCTGCCGGAGTCGGTCAGCAGCCGGACGTCCGGGTGGATTTTCGTGGCCAGGTAAGCAAAGGACGCCGCCTGTGCGGCGGAGACGCGGTAGCCGGTCACGACGAGCGGAACGGAGTCCATCAGCCCGGCCGCGATCGTCCGCAGCCGGGTGTCGTCGGCCAGCTGCGCCCGCAGCGCCGTCAGGTTCCGGACGTCGGCGTCGATGGCGTCCTGGAACTTGTTGCCGCCGCACTCGGGTTCGGGTTCGGCCGCCGCCTCGCGCAGGTAGCGGCGGAACCCGGCGTACCCGTCGAAGCCGAGCAACGCGACGAACCGGGTGACCGACGGCTGGCTGACCTGGGCGTACTCGGCGAGCTCGGCGCTGGTGAGCGCCGCGGCCTCGGCCGCGTGGTCGGTCAGGTAGCTGGCGATGCGCCGCTGCGCCGGGGTCAGCCGGTGGGCGGTGAGCAGTTCGTGCAGCGACCGGGACACCCGGGCCTCCGTCCTTGTGTGAATGAGCAGTTTCATGTCACCTTAGGAATGAATGAAAACTTGTCAAGAGAGGTGGCGATGACCGACACGAACCGCATCGAGATCACCGGGACCGGGCTCCGGTGCGCCGACGTGGTGCGCGTGGCCCGGCGCAGCGCGTCGACCGAACTCGGCCCCGACGCGGTGAAGCGGGCCGAGTCGAGCTACCAGCTGGCCGTGGAGCTGGGCGCCAAGCGCGCGGTCTACGGCCGGACGACCGGGGTCGGCGCGAACCGGCACACCGTCGTCGACCCGGAGTCGGCCGACCACCACGGCCTGCGTCTGCTGCGCAGCCACGCGGGCGGGACCGGCGAGCCACTGCCCGACGACGCCGTGCGCGCGATCATGGCGATCCGCCTCAACCAGCTCGCCGCCGGCGGCAGCGGCGTGCACCCGCGGCTGCTGGAAGTGCTGCAGACGGCGTTGCGCGTCGGCGCGCTCCCGCACGTCCACGCGCGCGGCGCCATCGGCACCGGCGACCTCGCCCAGCTCGCCGAGATCGCCCTGACCCTCGCGGGCGAGCTGCCGTGGGCGGCGGGCGACCTCGACCCGGTCGCGATCAGCCCGGGCGACGCGCTCGCGTTCATCTCCAGCAACGCCGCCACCCTCGGCGAGGCCGTGCTGGCCTGGCACGACCTGAGCCGGCTGCTCGCCGCGAGCCACGTCGTCACCGCGCTGACCTTCTGCGCCCTCGGCGGCTCGGCCGAGGCGTACTCGGAGCGCGTCCACGCCGCGCGGCCGCACCCGGGCGCCGTCCGGTGCGCCGCGGAACTGCGCCGCCTGCTCACCGGCGTCGCGGAGGGGCGCCGGTTGCAGGATCCGTTCGGACTGCGGGCTTTTCCCCAGGTGCAGGGCCCGGCACTGGACGCCGCGGCGGCCGTCGAACGGGTGCTGGCCATCGACCTCAACGCCGCCGCGGAGAACCCCCTGATCGACGTCGGGACCGAGCAGGCCTACCACCACGGCCAGTTCTCGACGGCCCACGTCGCGCTGGCGTTCGACCAGCTGCGCGCGGCGCTGCACCACGTCGCGGAGCTGTCGACCGCGCGGCTCGGCGACCTCGTGGAGCCGGACCTGAGCGGCCTGCCGCCGTTCCTGGCCGAGGGCCCGGCGGGCAGCTCGGGCATCATGATCCTCGAGTACGTCGCGCACGACGCCCTGGGCACGCTGCGCCACGCGGCCGCCCCGGTCACGCTCGGCACGGCCGTGATCTCCCGCGGTCTGGAGGACCACGCGAGCTTCTCGACGCACGCGGTCCGCAGCACCGTCGTGGCCACCGCCGCGTACCGGACGGTGCTGGCGTGCGAGCTGCTCGGCGCGGTGCGCGCCCTGCGGATGGCGGACGCGCGGCTGCCGGACACGCCACTGCGGGAAGCGTTCCGCCTCGCCGACGGCGGCCTGCCGCACATCCGGGAAGACCACCCGCTCAGCGCGGAGATCAAGCAGGCCGAGCGCCTGCTGGACCGGCTCGCGGTGCTGTGAGGCTTCAGCCGAGCTCGACCGCGCGGTGGACGTCGGCGGCGTAGGCCTCGGGTTGTTCCCAGGCGGCGAAGTGGCCGCCGGCCGGGTGCGTCACGTAGTCGCGGAGGTTCAGGAACGCCTCGGCGTAGCTCCGCGGTTCGGGCTTGAGGTCGTGCGGGAACACGGACAGCACGGTCGGCGTACCGATCCGGGCGGGGAGGGTGACCGGCTCGGTGTAGGTGGTGAACGACGTGCCGATCGTGCCGCTGACCCAGTACGCGGTGATCCAGGTGAGCAGTTCGTCCGGGGAGAACGCCGGTCCGTCGGACCAGGAATCGAGCTTCTCGGCGAGCCATGCGGCGAGGCCCGCGGGGGAGTCTCCGAGCGCGACGGCGAGGGTGTTCGGCCGCGTCGACTGCGCGGCGATGTAGCCGCCCTCGGCCCGGAACCACTGCGCCGACCGGGCCAGGTAGGCCGCGGCGTCGGGGGCGAGCGCCGCCGGGTCGGCCGTGAGCGCGCGCTGCGGGGCGACGTTGGTCAGGTGCAGGGCCACCACCCGCTCGGGGTGGGCGCCGGCGAGGACTTCCGCGACGGTGCCGCCCACGTCACCGCCCGACAGCGTGTAGCGGGGGTAGCCGAGTTCGGCGAGCGCGCCGGCGACGAGCTCCGCGATCCGGCCGGCCGACATGCCGGGCGCGGTCAGCGGTGCCGCGAACGGGAAGCCCGGCAGTGCGGGCACGACCACGTGCAGGTCCGTGAGCAGCGGCAGGACGCGCTCGAACCGCAGCACCGAGTCCGGCCAGCCGTGCAGCAGCACGACGACCGGGGCCCGGGGATCCCTGGACCGCTGGTGGATCACGCGTAGTTCGGTGCCGCCCACCGGCACGGTCGCCCAGGGAAGCGCGCCGATCCGGCGTTCGTGGGTGGCCCAGTCGTAGCCGCCGGCCCAGTGGTCGAGGAGCTCGTCGAGGCGGGTGCCGGTGATGCCGCGGGTCGCGTCGTCGCTCCAGGGGAGCGCGACCCGTCTGGTCCGCCGGAGTCTTTCCCGTAGTCCGTCCGTCATGTGTACGACGATACACATCATGTGTATGCTCGTACACATGATTGCGCGCGACGCGGCGGCCACCCGGCAGCGGATCCTGGAGCAGGCGAAACGCCAGTTCGCCCGGCACGGGTACACGGCGATCACGGTCAAGGGCGTGGCCGACGCGGCCGGGGTGTCGCCCAACCTCATCACGCGCTACTTCGGCGGCAAGGACGGGCTTTTCCTGGCCGCGGCCCGGGTCGAGATCCCGGTCGCGGACTCCTTCGACGGCGACCGGTCCGCGCTGGGCGCCCGGCTCGCGGCGAGCATCGTCCGGCGCTGGACCGGCGAGCCGGGGGAGGACCCGTTGCTGGTGCTGCAACGCGCGTCCGGGGAACGCGCCGAGGCGGCCGAGGCCCTCGCCGCCTTCCTCGACACGAACTCGCTGGAACCCCTGCACCGGTACCTGCGCGAAAGCGGTCTGGACGACGCGGAAGCCCGCGACCGGGCGGCCGCGATCGACGCCTTCGTGCTCGGCGTCTCGACCCGGCGCCGCGTCCTGCGGGCCGAACTCGGCGACCCCGCGGCGCTCGAGGCCTGGCTGGCCGCCACCATCCAGCGCCTTGCCGACGGCTGATCGTGCGGGATGCTGGCCGCATGACCGCGACGGAAATGCACGCTTGGCGCGTCACCCGGCCCGGGCCGATCGCTTCGGGCCCGCTCGAGTGGGCGCGCGTGCCCGTGCCGCGGCCCGGCACCGGCGAGCTGCTGGTGCGGGTCCTGGTGTGCGGGGTGTGCCGGACGGACCTGCACGTGACCGAAGGCGACCTGCCCGTGCACCGGCCCGGGGTGACGCCGGGGCACGAGGTCGTCGGCGAGGTGGTCGCGCTCGGCGACGACGTCACCGGGTTCGCCGTGGGCGATCGGGCCGGCATCGCGTGGCTGCGATACACGTGCGGGAAGTGCCGGTATTGCCTGCGGGGGCGGGAAAACCTGTGCCCGGACTCGCGCTACACGGGCTGGGACGCGGACGGCGGGTACGCCGAGTACGCCGTCGTCCCGGCCGCGTACGCGCTTTCGTTGCCGGGCGGCTACTCCGACGACGAGCTCGCGCCGCTGCTGTGCGCCGGGCTGATCGGCTACCGCGCGCTCGTGCGGGCCGGGCTGCCCGAGGACGGGAGGCTCGGCATCTACGGCTTCGGCGGCAGCGCGCACCTGACGGCCCAGGTGGCGATCGCGCGCGGGGCGACGGTGCACGTGGTCACCCGCAGCGCCGAAGCCCGGCAGCTGGCGCTCGACCTCGGGGCGGCGTCCGCCCAGGACGGGCCGCCGCCGGAGCCGCTGGACTCGGCGATCCTGTTCGCCCCGGCCGGTGCCCTGGTGCCGCCCGCGCTGGCGGCGCTCGACCGCGGCGGGACGCTCGCCGTCGCGGGCATCCACCTCTCCGACGTGCCCGCCCTGAACTACCAGAGGCACCTGTTCCAGGAACGCCAGATCCGCAGCGTCACGGCGAACACCCGCGAAGACGCGCGGGAGTTCCTGGCCTTCGCGGGCGAGCACCACCTGAGCGTGCGCACGGTGCCGTACGCGCTCGCCGCCGGCCGGCGCGCGCTGGCGGACCTGGCGGCCGACCTCGTCACCGGCGCGGCGGTCCTGCGCGCGACGTGACGTCCGCGCGCGTCCGGAGCAGGCTCGCGGCCACGGCCGTCGCGAGGATCAGGCCGACCACGCCCAGCGACAGCGCCGTCGGGATCTTCCAGACCTCCAGCAGCAGCATCTTCACGCCGACCCAGACCAGCACCAGCGCCAGGCCGAGCTTGAGGTGGACGAAGCGGTGCATGAGGTCGGCGAGCAGGAAGTACAGCGCCCGCAGGCCGAGGATGGCGAAGGCGTTCGACGTGAACACCAGGAACGGTTCCTGCGTCACGGCGAAGATCGCCGGGATCGAGTCGACCGCGAAGACGACGTCCGTGACCTCGATCAGCACCAGCACCGCGAGCAGGGGCGTCGCCACCCAGCGGCCGGCTTCGCGGACGAGGAACTTCTTGCCGTGGTGGACGTCGGTCGACGGGACGAGCTTGCGGAACACGCGCAGGACGACGTTCCGGTCGTAGTCCACCGCCTCCGAGCGGTGCAGCGCCATCCGGATCCCGGTCAGCACCAGGAAAGCGCCGAACACGTAGAGGACCCAGGCGAAGCTCGCGAGCAGCGCGGAGCCGGCGGCGATGAACACCGCCCGGAACACGAGAGCACCGATGACGCCGTAGAACAGGACGCGGTGCTGGTGTTCCCGCGGCACGGCGAAGTAGCCGAAGATGATCGCGAACACGAAGACGTTGTCGACGGCCAAGGACTTCTCGATCACGTACCCGGCGTAGTACTGGCCCGCGAACTCCGCGCCCCAGACCCACCAGACGACGACGCCGAACGCGACGCCCAGAGCGACCCAGACACCGGACCACGCCAGCGCCTCGCGGACGCCGACGACGTGGGCCTTGCGGTGGGCGACGAGGTCGACCGCGAGCATGAGCAGGATGACGCCGAGCACAGCGGCCCAGGCCCAGATCGGGACGGTCACAGCACAGTCCTCCGGTTCGGTGGCGAACCGGAGGTCTTCCCGGCCACCTGGGACAGGTGGCGCCGGCACCGGGTCTGCGCCGGGGCAGCCGGATTGACGATGCCGGACCGGGCGGGTACTCCCCTCCGTCCACTCCAGAATGACGAACTGCGCTTCGTCTGTCAAGTGTGGACGGCTAGGCTGCCCGCATGGCTTCGTGGACGTTCCTGAGCAACCACGCGCACGTCCTGCTGTGCCTGGCCGCCGACCCGGACCGGAAGCTGCACGACATCGCCGAGCGCGTCGGCATCACCGAGCGCGGCGTGCAGCTGATCCTCGCGGACCTGATCGCGGGCGGCTACGTCGAACGCGAGCGCGTGGGCCGGCGCAACCACTACACGATCCACCCGGAAGGACGGCTGCGGCACCCGCTCGAAGCGCACCACCGGGTGGCCGACCTGGTCGCGGCCCTCGGCTGAGGCGCGCTCAGGAGACGAACTGCTGGCCGCCGTCGATGTCGTACGTCGCACCCGTGAGCGCCGTGTTGGTCATGAGGTGGACCGCCAGCGCGGCGACGTCGGCGGGCCCGACCACGCGGCCGATCGGCAGCGTGGCGCGCAGCTCGGCCCGGCGTTCGTCGAGCTTGTCGCCGAGCAGCGACGCCGAAAGCGGCGTGTCGACGAAGCCGGCGGCGATCAGGTTGACGCGCACGGGCGCGAGTTCGAGCGCGAGGGCCGCGGTGAACGGCGGCAGCGCGGCGGTCGCCGCCGAGACGATGCCGAGCCCGTGCCCGATCCGCCGGCCGCCGGTGCCGCCCATCAGCAGCAGCGTGCCGCCGGCCCGCATCTTCGGCGCGGCGTGCCGCGCGACCTCGAGCGAGACGACGATGTGGTCGCTGACCGCCGTCCGCACTTCCTCGGCGGTCATCCCCAGCAGCGGCCCGTAGCGCGGGCCGCCCGCGGTGACCAGCACGTGGTCGATCGGGCCGGGCAGGGTCCCGAAGAACTGCGCGACGGACCGCGCGTCGGCGGCGTCGAACGCGGCGGTGCTGCGGGCGCCCAGCGTCTCGGCCGCCCGCTCGAGCTTGGCCGGATCCCGGCCGGTGAGCACGACCTCGGCGCCTTCGGCACGCGCCAGCCGCGCCGTCTCGAACCCGATGCCGGCGCTGCCGCCGACCAGCACCACCGTCTGCCCGTCGAGGTCCTTCATGCCGGCAGCTCCGTTCCCGCCCGTCGCGCGGCGTCCCCTTGGCCGGTGTAAGGCCACCGTAGCGCGCTCCGGCGGGTGCGGAGACGGCCGATCGCCGGGATTTCGCGGTGCGAACGGCTCACGGCAGGCGGTCGCCCGGCGGGGCGACCTCCAGCCCGGCCGCCTCGGGGTTCTCGTCGTGGCTCGCGAGCCACTTGCCGGTCACGTGCAGGAGCACGGTCACCACCACGAACCCGCCGATCAGGACCAGCGCCCAGGACAGATCACTCATGGCTTCGAGGATGCGGCCGCGCGGCCGGGCCGGGCGAGACCCGCCAACGGGACCTTGACCGCGGATCCCGTGGGCTTGACGCCGTCTTGACCACGGATCGCGCGCCGGGCGCGGACGTGCGATGGTGCGGGCATGGCCGGATCCGAAGAAGACCGCAAGCGGCCGATCGAACCCCAGGGCCGCGCCGCCGGGATGCCCTACGACTGGCGCCGCCCGACCGCCGACCGCGTGCGGGCCCGGGTGTGGAACCCGGACGAGCCGCGCCTCTGGACCCCGAAGGCGTTCGGGTGGGGCTACGACCTGAACCTGTACTGGCTCGTGCATCCGCGGCGCTACCTGCGTGCGCGCCGGCGCTAAAATTTCGTAAAGACGGGGGAAACGCCCTTCGGCCCGTCGCGGGGGAACGACGTCCTGCGGGTGCGGGCCACTAGGGTCGCACCCTATGCGGAGAGGGACCACGTGAGCGGGACGACCAAGCGCGACACCGTCCGGCTGGGGCTGGTGATCGGCGCGCTCGGCGTGGTGTTCGGCGACATCGGCACGAGCCCGATCTACACGCTCCAGACCGTCTTCAACCCCGCCGACCCGCACCCCGTCCCGGTGACCCCGGACAACGTGTTCGGCGTGGTGTCGCTGATCTTCTGGTCGGTGATGATCATCGTCACCGTCACGTACGTGTTGCTGGCGATGCGTGCCGACAACGACGGCGAGGGCGGCATCATGGCCCTCATCACGCTGCTGCGGCGCTGGAGCGGCCAGCGGGGCAGGCGCGCCGCGGTGGTGCTGGCCGGGCTCGGGATCTTCGGCGCCGCCCTGTTCTTCGGCGACAGCATGATCACCCCGGCGATCTCCGTGCTCTCCGCGGTCGAGGGCCTCAAGGTCGTCTCGGACGGTCTCGACGACTGGGTCGTGCCGATCACCGCGGTCATCATCATCGGGCTGTTCCTCGTGCAGCGGCGCGGGACGGCCGCGGTCGGGCGGGTGTTCGGGCCGGTCATGATCGCCTGGTTCACGGTGATCGGCGTGTGCGGCATCGCCGGGATCGCCGGGCACCCGGAGATCCTGAAGGCGCTCTCGCCGACGTACGCGATCGGGTTCATGACCGGGCACTTCGACATCGCGTTCTTCGCGCTGGCGGCGGTCGTGCTGTCGGTGACCGGCGCCGAAGCCCTGTACGCCGACATGGGCCACTTCGGCCGGCGGGCGATCACCCGCGGCTGGCTGCTGCTGGTGCTGCCCGCGTGCGTGCTCAGCTACCTCGGCCAGGGCGCGCTGATCCTCGAGGACCCGGCGAACGTCAGCAGCCCGTTCTTCCTGCTGGTGCCGGGCTGGGGCCGGCTGCTGATGGTGGTGCTGGCCACGGCCGCGACGGTGATCGCGTCCCAGGCGGTCATCACCGGCGCGTACTCGGTCGCGGCGCAGGCGGCCCAGCTCGGCTACCTGCCGCGGCTGCGGATCGCGCACACTTCGGAGACCGAGCGCGGCCAGATCTACGTCCCGTGGATCAACTGGCTGCTGATGGTTTCGGTGCTGACGCTGGTGTTCGCGTTCCGCAGCTCGACGGCGCTGGCGTTCGCGTTCGGCATGGCGGTGACCGGCACGATCACCATCACGACGCTGCTGTTCTTCTACATCGCCCGGCAGAAGTGGGGGACGCCGCGCTGGCTGATCGGCATCGGCGCGACCGTCCTGCTGGTCGTGGACCTGCTGTTCGTCGCGGCCAACCTGACCAAGCTCGTGCACGGCGCGTGGCTGCCGCTGCTGATCGGCCTCACGGCGTTCGCGATCATGACGACCTGGCAGCGCGGCCGGCAGATCGTCACCGCCGAGCGCGAACGCCGCGAAGGCCCGCTCCGGGAGTTCATCGACGAACTGGCCGACCGGGACACCCCGACCCGGCGCGTCCCGGGCACGGCGGTCTTCCTCAACCGCGGCGGCGCGACGGCGCCGCTGGCCCTGCGCGCCAACGCCGAGCACAACCACGTCCGGCACGAGCAGGTCGTCATCATGTCCCTGGAAACCGAGCCGGTCCCGCGGGTGCCGCCCGGCCAGCGCGTGACGGTGGAGGACCTGGGCCACAGCGACGACGGGATCGTCTTCGTCACGGCCCGCTACGGCTACATGGAGACGCCGGACGTCCCGGGCGCACTGGCGCGCCTGGACCCGGCGGAGACCGAGGGCCGGCTGAACGTGGACGAAGCGTCGTATTTCCTGTCGAAGATCGAGCTGCAGCGCGGCCCGGAACCGACCATGGCGAGCTGGCGCAAGCGCCTGTTCATCGCGACGTCGTACATCACCGCGGACGCCGCGGAGTACTTCGGCCTGCCCCGCGACCGCACGGTGATCATGGGCTCCCACATCGACGTTTAGTCGTGCGCGGGCGCAGGCCCCGCCGCTGCCGCACGATCGCCCTCGACGGCGCCGCCGTGCGCGGAAGCGGTCGGCCCATCTCGGCAAGCAGCCCTTCGCGGCCGTGGGGTTGAAACGAAATAACGGCTCGTAGTAGCGTCGGGGCACCGACGATGTGAAACCTTTCAATCCAAAGGCGGGGGCGCATGAAGGTCGCCGTGCTGGTCACGTGCATCAACGACGCCCTCTTCCCGGACACCGGCAAGGCCGTCTTCCGGCTGCTGCGCCGGCTCGGCGTGGACGCCGACTTCCCGGCCGCCCAGACCTGCTGCGGCCAGCCGATGATCAACACCGGCTACCTCGACGAGGCCGTGCCGGTCGTGCGCGCGTTCACCCGCGCCTTCGCCGGGTACGACGCCGTCGTGACGCCGTCCGGCTCCTGCGCGGGCTCGGCGCGGCACCAGCACGCCCTCGTCGCGCGGCGGGCCGGTGACCTCCCGGCCGCCGGCCCGAAGGTCTACGAGCTGAGCGAGTTCCTCGTCGACGTGCTCGGCGTGACCGATGTGGACGCCTACTTCCCGCACCGCGTCACCTACCACCCGACCTGCCATTCCCTGCGCATGCTCGGGGTCGGCGACCGGCCGCTGCGGCTGCTGCGCGCGGTCCGCGGGCTCGATCTCGTCGAACTGCCCGCCGCCGGGGAATGCTGCGGCTTCGGCGGCACCTTCGCGCTCAAGAACGCCGGTACATCCACCGCGATGGGCGCCGACAAGGCCCGGCACGTCGCGGAAACCGGCGCGGAAGTGCTCGTCGCGGGCGACAACTCGTGCCTGCTGCACATCGGCGGGCTGCTGTCGCGGCAGCGCTCCGGCGTCCGCGTGCTGCACCTCGCCGACGTGCTGGCTTCGACCGAGGAGGACGCGTGAGCGCCACGTTCGTCGGCATGCCCGCTTTCCCGGCCGCGGCCCGGAAAGCCCTGGCCGACACCCAGTTGCGCCGCAACCTGGCCCACGCCACCGGCACGATCCGCGCCAAGCGCGCGGCCGTCGTCGGCGAGGTGGCCGAGTGGGAGGAGCTGCGGCTCGCGGGCGCGGCGATCAAGGACAACACCCTGCGCCGTCTCGACGAGCACCTGCTGACCCTCGAAGCGGCCCTCCAGGAGCGCGGCGCGACCGTCCACTGGGCGCGCGACGCGCGCGAAGCCTGCGACATCGTCGCCCGGATCGCGCGGGACCACGACGTCGACGAGGTCGTCAAGGTCAAGTCGATGGCGACCCAGGAGATCGGCCTCACCGAAGCGCTGGCCGAACACGGCGTCACGGCCTGGGAAACCGACCTCGCCGAACTGATCGTGCAACTCGGCGACGACCTGCCCAGCCACATCCTGGTGCCGGCCATCCACCGCAACCGCGCGGAAATCCGGGAGATCTTCCGCCGCCGGATGAGCGGGGCGCCCGAGGACCTGACCGACGACCCGGCCGAACTCGCCGGCGCGGCCCGGGCGCACCTGCGGGAGAAGTTCCTGCGCGCCAAGATGGCCGTCTCCGGGGCGAACTTCGCCGTCGCGGAGAGCGGCACCCTCGTGGTCGTCGAGTCCGAGGGCAACGGCCGCATGTGCCTGACGCTGCCCGAGGTGCTCGTTTCCGTGGTGGGCATCGAAAAGCTCGTGCCGACGTGGGCCGACCTGGACGTCTTCCTCCAGCTCCTGCCGCGCTCGAGCACGGGGGAGCGGATGAACCCGTACACCTCGACGTGGTCGGGCCGCGCGCCCGGGGACGGGCCGCGCGAGACGCACGTGGTGCTGCTCGACAACGGCCGCACCCGGGCGCTCGCCGACGAGGTCGGCCGTCAGGCACTGCGCTGCATCCGGTGTTCGGCGTGCCTCAACGTCTGCCCGGTCTACGAGCGGACCGGCGGCCACGCGTACGGCTCGGTGTACCCCGGTCCGATCGGCGCGATCCTCAACCCGCTGCTCAAGGGCGTCGGCGCCGACGAGCAGACCGATTCGCTGCCCTACGCGTCGAGTCTGTGCGGCGCGTGCTTCGAGGCGTGCCCGGTGCGCATCGACATCCCGGAGGTCCTCGTCCACCTGCGTGCCCAGGTCGTGGACGCGCACCGGGCCGGACCGCCGAAACCCGAAGCGGTGGCGATGAAAACGGCCGCGTGGCTGCTCTCCGACGCCCGCCGGCTCGGGTTCGCCGAACGCGGCTTGGGCGTCGCGAACCGGGTGTTGACCCGCCTCGGCCGCCGCACGCTCTCCCGGTTGCCCTGGCCGGGTTCACTGTGGACGAACGCGCGGGACCTGCCCGTCCCGCCCCGGGAGTCGTTCCGCTCGTGGTGGCGTCGATGACGGCGCGGGAGGAAATCCTGGCCAGGGTCCGGAATGCCTTGCGGGACGCGGACCGGACCGAGGCGGCCGTTCCCCGGGGCTACCGGTCGGTCGCGGTGCCGGACGTCGTGGAGCTGTTCGCCGAACGCGTCGTCGACTACCGCGCCTCCCTGACCCGCTGCCGGGCCGCCGAACTGCCCGGCGCGGTCCGCGCCGCCCTCGGGCCGGCCCGGAAAGTGCTGGTGCCGCAGGGATTTCCGGTCGAAGTCGAGGGTTCCGTCACGGACGCGGCAGACCTGGACGCCTTCGACGCCGTCGTCACCACCGCCGCGCTCGGCATCGCGACCACCGGGACCCTCGTGCTCGACCACGGACCCGGCCAGGGCCGCCGCGCGCTGAGCCTGGTGCCGGACGTCCACGTCTGCGTGCTGCGCGAAGACCGCATCGTGCCCGGCGTCCCGGACGCCGTCGCGGCGCTGGACCCGGCGCGCCCGCAGACCTGGATCAGCGGCCCCAGCGCCACGAGCGACATCGAGCTGACCCGGGTGGAGGGCGTGCACGGGCCGCGGACCCTGCACGTCATCCTGACCGGCTGAGGCCGGGCTCACCCGGCGGCGCGGCGGACGACGATGTCGTCGCACCGCGTGCGAGCGACGATCTTCAGCTCCGCCGTGCCGTCGTGGACGGGCAGCGAGGTGCGGACCGAGCCCTTCGTGCTGTCGGCGTCTACCCGGACCGTGGTGCCCTCGCCGACGCCCACCTCGATGCCACCGGAGGCGTTCGCGAGGTCGGCGTGACCGCGCGTCAGGCGGCCGATCCGGATCGGGCAGTCCGCCGCCTTCGCGACGACACCGCCGTCGGCGCGGTCGATCTCGAGGCGGCCGCTCGAGCCGGTGAAGCCGACGTCGGCGTGCGCGTGGCCGATCCGGACCGCGGCCGTGCCGGCGTCGATGGCGGCGAGCCCGGTGACCCGCTCGACCGTGATCTCGCCGGAGGCGACCTGCCCGCGCAGTGCGGCGACGTGCTCGAGCCGCACGGTGCCCGACGCCGAGTTCAGCTCGCAGTCACCCAGCGGGCCGCCGGCCCGCACGTCGGTCCACGCGGTGTCGAGGACCAGCCGGGAACCGGCGGGCAGCTCGACCGTGATGGCGACCGAGCCGTGCTTCGCGCCCGGCTTCGCCGTCTTGATCGACAGCTCGCCGTCGGCGAAGGCGACTTCCGTGCGCTCGGCGACCTTCACGTCCGACTTGCTCGCGCGGTCGACGGGCTCGACCCGCACCACCGTGTCCCGGCGGTCGCTCGCGGCGACGCGCACCCGGGCGCCGGCGGTGGTCAGCGTGGCGGTGATCGGCCGCGGCGTGGTGTAGGCGGTCATGGCGGTTCCCCTTGCGGTGTCCGTGTTCCGTGGTGTGGTGGGACCACGTTCGCCGACCGGCCTGACACGCACCTGACACCGCGCGGACACCCCCGCGGTCACCGTTCGCGCACCGCCCGGGCCCGCAGGTGGGCGCGTTCGCCCTGCTGTCCGAAGAGGATGAGCAGCTCGACGGCCTTCCCGTCGGCGCTGCCCAGCCAGTGGGGGAGCGTCGTGTCGAACTCCGCGGCCTCGCCCGCGGGCAGCACCAGGTCGTGCTCGCCGAGCACCAGCCGCAGCCGGCCGTGCAGGACGTAGAGCCACTCGTAGCCGTCATGGGTCTGGTGTGCCGGTTCGAGGGGACGTTCGCTGCTCGGGATGATCATCTTGTACGCCTGCATGCCACCCGGCCGGCGCGACAACGGCACGAACGTCATGCCGTGGCGGTGGATCGGCGTCAGGTGGACGCGGGGGTCGCCGGTGCGGGGCGCACCGACGAGGTCGTCCAGCGGGACCTGGTAGGCGCGCGCCAGCGGGAGCAGCAATTCCAGGCCGGCGCGCCGCTGCCCGCTCTCCAGCCGCGACAGCGTGCTCTCCGAGACGCCAGTGGTGCCGGCCAGCTCGGCCAGCGTCAGCCCGCGGGCGCGGCGCAGGGCCCGCAGCCGGGGGCCGACCGCGTGCAGGACGTCTTCGAAGTCGTCGCTCACCCCGGCCATCTTGCCGAAACCGCAAGAACGCGTGCCACCTCGGCACGTCCGGCGCCAGGGTGGGGCCATGACCGAAGACGCCACCCGCTTCTGGGACGACCACCACGCGACCCGGCGGGCCGAACCCCGCGCCAATGTCCGGCTCACCGAAGTCGTGGCCGGCCTCGACCCCGGCACCGCACTCGACCTGGGCTGCGGGGCCGGCGGCGACGCGCTGTGGCTCGCCCGCCGCGGCTGGCGCGTGACCGCGGCCGACATCTCCGGCGTCGCGATCGCCCGCCTGGCCGGCCACGCCCGGGTCTCCGCCGAGCGCCACGACCTGGCCGAGACGTTCCCCTCGGGCCGCTTCGACCTCGTCTCGGCGCACTACCTGCACACGTCCTTCGCCCTGCCCCGCGCGCAGGTCCTGCGGAAGGCCGCGCGGGCACTGACGCCCGGCGGACGGCTGCTGGTCGTCGACCACGGTTCGGTCGCGCCGTGGTCGTGGCACCCGGACGCGGACTTTCCGTCGCCGTTCGAGGTCGCCCGGTCGCTCGACCTCGACCCCGCGGTGTGGGCGGTCGAGCGGGCGGAAGCGCTTTCCCGCCACGCCACCGGCCCCGGCGGGCAGGCCGCCGACGTCGTCGACCACCTGCTGCTGATCCGCCGCACCCGCTGACTGCCGAGGAGAACCGATGCCCCGTCGCAACGACACCCCGCCGCCGCGGACCGGACCCGGCGAGAAGGACGTGCTGCGCGGCTTTCTCGACCAGCTGCGCGCCGCCGTCGCCGCGAAGGCCGAAGGCGTGCCGGAACCACAGGCGCGGACGTCCGGCGTGCCCTCGGGCACGTCGCTGCTGGGCCTGGTCCGGCACCTGACCCACGTCGAGCGCTTCACCTTCCTCGGCGAGCGCCCGAAGGACTGGCCCGGCACGTTCCGGCCGCGGCCGGACGAGACGGCCGCGACGCTGCTGACCGGCTACCGCACCGCGGTCGAGGAGGCCAACGCCGTCATCGACGCCTGCACCGACCTGACCGAGCCGGTACCCCGCCCGGGCGGCACGCCGCCGTCGATGCGCTGGGCACTGGTGCACATGATCGAGGAGACCGGCCGTCACGCCGGGCACGCCGACATCCTCCGCGAACTGATCGACGGCAGCACCGGCCGGTGAAGGCCGGGTACGTTTCCGGTGTGCGGGCACTGATCACCAACGACGACGGCATCGCGTCCCCGGGCCTGCTCGCCCTGGCCCGCGGTGCGGTGGCGCACGGCTGGACCGTCACCGTCGCCGCGCCGGCGGGGGAGGCCAGCGGGACCAGCGCCGGCCTGAGCGCCACCGGGGACGGCGGGCGGATCGCCGTCGAGCGGCGGGAGCTGCGCGGACTGCCGGACGTGCCCGCGTACGCCGTGGCCGCCCACCCCGGGCTCATCGCGCTGGCCGCCTCGCAAGGCGCCTTCGGCGAGCCCCCGGACGTGGTGCTGTCCGGGGTGAACCTCGGGGCGAACATCGGCCGCGCGGTACTGCATTCGGGCACCGTCGGCGCGGCCCTGACGGCGTCGCTCCACGGGGCGCGTGCGCTCGCGGTGTCGCTCGACGCCGGGCTGGAACCCGGGCCGGACCCGCACTGGGACACCGCCGTCGCGGTCGCGGCGACGCTGTTCGACCGGCTCGCCGCCTTGCCCGCCGGCACCGTGCTGAACCTCAACGTCCCCGACCGGGCCGAGGCCGGCGAGCCGCGCCGGGCCGGGCTGGCCGAGTCCGGTGCGGTCCGCGGCCGCGTCGGGCACGACGGCGACGGCTCGATCAGCCTCACCGCCGTGGTCGTCGAAGGCGAACTGCCGCCCGGGAGCGACGCGCGGCTGCTCGCCGAGGGCCACCCGACCGTGACGGCCCTGCGTTCGGTGGCCGAAGACCCCGACGTGCGGCTCTGATCTCCCGGACATCCGCGGCGGATGTGCGAAGGTAGCGGGATGCACGGCCGGACGGGGAGGCCCGGTGGCCCCGAGAACGGCGCGAGGTCGGTCGCGGACCTCGCGCGGATGTCGGCGTGGACGGTGACCGGCTCGCGCGGGCACTGGACCACCGCCGAGCGCGTCGTGGCGCTCGGGAACCGCCGCTGGGTGGTCGGGCTGACCCCGACCGCGGGCGGCGCGACGGCCCTGATGCTGTGGCGCGACGACGACATCGTCGCCCACCGCCGCGGCCCCGAGGCGGCGCTGTGCGACCTCGCGCTGCGGTGGATCACGAACCTGCTGTCCGGTCGCCCGTGGGACGGCCGCTGACCGGGTTCAGTGCGGCGAGACGAGGTCCGCCGCGCGCAGGGTCAGCTCGTACGGCGTCGTGAGCGCCACGGGCTCGTCGTCCCGGCCCTCGGCGTCGAGGACGTAGGCGTCTCCCTCGAGCCGGAAGCAGCTCACGCTGGGCACGCGCGGGTCGACGACCCAGTAGAACGGGCAGCCCGCCGCGGCGAGCCGGGCCGGTTTGAGGTGCAGGTCGATGTGGCGGCTGGACGGGGAGACGACTTCGACGGCGAGGACGGGGACCCCGACGAGCGCGCGGTCGGTGAACGTGTCGCGGCGGCCGACGACGACGTCCGGGATGAGCACCGTGTGCTCGTCGAGCACGACATCGAGTGGAGCGGGGAGAACCTCGCAGTCCGCAGGGCAAAGCGGGGTGAGCGCGGCGAGCAGGCGCGCGACCACCCTCTGGTGCAGCGGACGCGGGGACGGGCTCACTAGGAGGGTCCCGTCCACCAGTTCGTAACGGCGGCGTTCATCGGTGATCAGCTCCAGGTCCCGGCGGGTGAGACGGTCTCCGTGTGCGAACATCGGGACTGTCTCCATGCTGCCCCCAGCGTCGGGCCGGACGGGAATCGACCAGCCCAGGGTAGTGGGGTACCCGGCGCGGCGCGAACCGCCGCTCCGTGACCGCCCCCGCCCGGCCGGCCCAGTCCGCGGCCCGGCTGTCCGGTGTGGATGGTCACGGTGCGTGCGGCCATTCTTCCGGCGGTGCCCGAACAGCGCAGAATAGCCGGTAAATGCGGCCGAACGAGTGCACTGGAACAATTCTTGCGGTGGCCGTTTCCCGGCCTTCCCCCGGTCACGTCCCGATCATCTGCCGGACTTCTGACCAGCCTTGATGTCACGGTGAGGACGCGAAGGAGCGTATCGCGAGCACTTCCTGTCGGCAAGATTTCGGTGTTCAAGCCGAATTAACCGGATGGGCACGGGCGGGCGTTATCCTGAACGGACGCAGTTTTACGGGAGGCCGGTGATCGCATGGCTTCGACGTCCGCTCCGAGCAAGCCCGTGTCGCTGTTCCGGCTCGACGGCACCGCGGCCCCGGACGAGCTGCTGGTGCCGCTGAAGGACGGGCAGGTCACCACCGACACCGAGGTCGACCTCTCCGGCACGCGCGCGCGGCTGGTCGCGGGCCGGTTCCGCACCGAGGCCCCGCAGTGGCTCCCGCACGCGGCTGCCCTGACCGGGACCGAACTCGCGCTGTCGTCCGAACTGCCGTTCGCGGTGCTGCTCGTCCCGCGCGCGGCGTGGACCTACGCGGTCACCTGGGGCGCGGGCCACCTCACCCTCAACGACGAGCACGTCGAACAGGGTTTCGGCCTGCTGTTCGGGATCCGGCGGCTCGACCCGTTCGACCTCGGCCTGATCGCCAGCGCGGCCCTGGACACCTCCGCGCGCGCGACGCAGACGTCGATCCCCGGCGGCGGCGACCTTTCGGCGTTCCGCCTGGAACCGTACGGCGAGCTGGTCAACCGGCTGGCCGGGACGGCCGACCTCGCCGACCTCACCTACGGCCGGGTGACCGGGCGGCGGCACCGCATCCGTGCCGGCACCGCCGTGTGGCTGCCCCTGGCCAAGGACCCCTCGGCGTTCCTGGCCGACCTCGACGCCGTCGGCGCGGTGGTCGACGGGCCGGACGCGCACTCGTCGCTGCGGTTCGTCGCCCAGACCCGGCCGATGGACCGCCACGACCGCGTTGTCCCGGTCCTGGAGCGCCGGCTGGCGGAAAGCCTTGCGGGCGACGAGGAAGACCGGCTGGGCATCGCCTGGCCCGCGACGGCGGTGCAGGACGCCGAGCGCGCGGGCTCGTTCCGCGTCAGCGGCCTCGGTCCCGGCGGGCCGTTCGCCGTGCCGGGCCGGCTGGAGGCCGGGCACCTGACCGACCGCCTCGCGGAAATCCCGGTCGCCGACCGGCTGAAGGCGGTGCGCGCCGGGCGGATCGTCGCGTGCGCCGACGACGCGGGCGAGGAGGAGGCCGGCGCGTCGATCCCGGTCGCGCGGTGGCTGGTGTTCGAGACCTCGATCGACCACGTCCGGTACGTCTTCCACCAGGGGCGGTGGTACCGGATCGGCGAGACCTACGTGCGGCAGATGCGCGAGCAGGTCGCCGCGATGCTGGCGCGCCGCTTCGCGTGGCCCGCGGTCACGTGGGTCCCGACCGGGGCGCCCGACGACGAGAACCGGTACTGCCGGGAGGTGGCCCGCGAGCCGGGTTTCCTGTGCCTGGACCGGGATTTCGCCACCACGCCCCGGCACCCGCGGTTCGAGCTGTGCGACCTGCTCGGGCCCGCCGGCGAGCTCATCCACGTCAAGTGGCTCGGCCGCGCGACGGCGGCCAGCCACCTGTGCACGCAGGCGCTCGTCTCGGCCGACGCCCTGGCCTACGAGCCAGAGGCGCTGGCCCAGCTCGCCGCGAAGGCACCCGGCCGCGCGATCACCCGGGTCCCGCGCACGGTCGTGCTCGCCGCGGCGGGCCGCTCGTGGAACGTCGACGAGCTGTTCACCCTGTCGCAGGTCGCGTTGCTGCGGCTGGACCGCTCGGTGCGGGCGCTGCAGGCGACGTTGCGGTTCGCCGACATCCCGTACGAGCCGAAGTCCCGCCGGCGCGCCCAGCCGGTCCGCCGTCGCCGCGGCTAGCCTTCCTCGACGTCGCCGCCACGGCCGGGGACCGTGGTGTGGGGCGTGGTGGCGCTGCGCGCGCCCGGCCGCGGTGACCGCTACCAGGGCACCGCGCCGTCCGCGCCGAAGAAGCCGCCGGTCGGGCCTTCCGCGCCGAGGGTCGCGAGCCGGACCACCGCCGCCGCGCCCTGGGCCGTCGTGAGGAATCCCGTGTGGTTGTTGATGTCCGTGTCGACGTAGCCCGGGTCGGCCGCGTTGACCAGGATGCCGTCCTTGCGCAGCTCGTTCGCGTACTGCACGGTCAGCGCGTTCACCGCGCTCTTGGACGGCGAGTACGCGGCCGACGCCGGGAGCGCGGCGAGCGGGCCGCCGGGGTCGCTCGCGATCGTCAGGGAACCGGCGCCGCTGCTGACGTTGACGATGCGCGGGGCCGGTGCCCGCCGCAGCAGGGGGAGCAGGGCGTTGGTCACCGCGATCACGCCGAAGACGTTCGTCTCGAAGACCGCCCGGACCATGGCGAGGTCGACCGTGCTCGGCACCTGATCGAGGGCGTCCACCGGCGAAACCGGCCCGGACCCCGTGATGCCCGCGTTGTTGACGAGCACGTCGAGACGCCCGAAGCGCTCCTCGACCTCCTCCGCCGCTTCGTCGATGGTGGCCGCGTCGGTGACGTCCAGGACGATCGGGTGCACGTCCCCGCTCATCTCCGCGGCCGCCGCCGCACCGCGCTGCCGGTCCCGCGCGCCGACGAGCACCGTCATGCCCAGTGCGGCGAGCTGCTCCGCGGTCGCGCGGCCGATGCCCTTGTTCGCGCCGGTGACCAGTGCGATCCGTGTCGTGGTTTCGTTCATGCCTCCCGAGACGAGACAGGCCCGCCGATCCGTGACATGTCACAACCGGCGGGCCTGTCTCGTCTCGGGCACGTGACGAAAGCCGAGGAGTTCGAAGACCTGCGCCCGCTGCTGTTCTCCATCGCCTACCGGATTCTCGGCAGCGTGGGCGAGGCCGAGGACGCGGTCCAGGAGACGTGGCTGCGCTACGAGGCGTCCGCGTCGCGGCCCACGTCGGCGAAGGCGTTCCTGTCGGCCACGGTGTCGCGGATCGCCATCGACGTCCTGCGCTCGGCGCGGGTCCGGCGGGAGGAGTACGTCGGGCAGTGGTTCCCCGAGCCGCTGCTGGCCGACCCGTACGAGGACCCGGCACGCTCGGCCGAGCTGGCCGACTCGGTGTCGATGGCGGCGTTGCTGCTGCTGGAGCGGCTGAGCCCGCTCGAACGGGCGGTGTTCGTGCTGCGGGAGGTGTTCGGCTTCGGCTTCGCCGACGTCGCGTCGGCGGTGGGCCGCTCCGAAGCGGCGTGCCGCCAGCTCGCGGTCCGGGCCCGCCGGCACATGGACGCGGGCCGCGCCCGGTTCGCGGCGGACCGCCAAGAGCGCGCGCGGCTGGCCGAACGGTTCTTCGGCGCCTTCCGCGACGGCGACCTCGACGGCCTCCGCGACCTGCTCGCGGCCGACGTTGAGCTGGTCGGCGACAGCGGCGGCAAAGCACCACTGTGGGGCGAGGGCGTTTTCGGCGCCGAGCCGGTGGCCCGGCTGCTGACCGCGTTCGCCGCGCCGTTCGCCCGGATCGGGGGCGCCGTGGAACCCCGCGAGGTCAACGGCCAGCCGGGCGCGCTGTTCCGCGACCGCGACGGCAAGGTCGTCACCACACTGGTGCTCGACGTCCTCGACGGGCGCGTCCAGACGATCCGCGCGGTGCTGAACCCGGACAAGCTCGCGCACCTGGGCCCGGTCGCGGACGCCTGGACGGTGGCCCGCGAGACGAACCGCGCCCGCCGGGTCAGCCCCGGCCGAGGGTCTTGCGCTTGACGAAGCCGATCGCGCCGGTGGCCACGAACAGCACCGCGCCCACGATGATCAGCCAGAAGAGGCCCTTGATCGCGATGCCGAGCACCACGAGAACGGCCCAGACCACCAGCAGTCCGATGATGAGTCCCATGTCGGCTCCCTCCGGGATGTGGCCGGAGTGATACCCCGCCGGGCGGCGCGCTACACCCCGCGGAGTTCTCGGCCTTCCCCTTCCGAGGGGGACGTGCGCTCGTGCAGCGACGCCTCCAGCTTGGCCAGGAGCCCGGTGAGGGTCGTGCGTTCGTCGCGGGTGAGGCCGCCGATCAGGTCCGCCTCGTGCTCCAGGAGCCGGCGTACGGTCGCTTCGACCAGGCTGTGCCCGGCGTCGGTGAGCAGGACCGCGACCGCGCGGCGCGAGGCCGATGACGGTGACCGCTCGACCAGACCCGCCTGCTCGGCGCGGGCGACCCGCTGCGAGACCGCGCCCGCCGTGACCAGGGTGCGGCGCGTGATCTCGCGGGTGGTCAGCTCGTAGGGCGGGCCCGCCCGCCGGATCACGCTGAGCAGGTCCAGGGTCGACGGGTCGATCCCGAGCTCGGCCAGCGTCCGGCGCCGGTCGTCGGCCAGCAGCTTCGCGATGCGCCACGCGGGCGTGATGACCTCGATGGACTCGGTCCGCACGCCGGGCAGTTCCCGGTGCCACGACGACGCGATGTCCGCCGCGGGCCAGCGCAGGATCGCTTCCATCGGGTAGCTGTCGTTGGACACCCGGGCCTCCCCGTTGCTACGTTTAGAGCTAAACATAGCAGGAGGAGGAGTTCTCTGTGAGTCGCATCGTGCTGGTCACCGGGGGTGGGACCGGGCTGGGCAAGGCGGTCGCCGCGCGCTTCCGCGAGGACGGCGACACGGTGGTCGTCACCGGCCGCGACGCCGGCCGGCTCGCGCGCACGGCGGGCGAGCTCGACGTCCGGCCGATCCCGTGCGACGCCACCGATCCCGCGCAGGTGGCGCGGCTGGCCGACGAGCTGGGCCCGGACCTCGACGTGGTCGTCAACACGGCCGGCGGCAACACCGACTTCGGCGCGGACCGGGCTCCGGGGCTCGAGGGCGTGCTCTCGGCGTGGCGGGCCAATCTGGACGCCAACCTGCTCAGCGCCGTGCTTACGACGTCCGCCGTGCTCGGCAAGCTGCGCCCGGGCGGGACGATCGTCAACGTCGGGTCGATCGGCGCCGAATACGCGTCTTCGTCCTACGGCGCGGCGAAAGCGGCGCTCGCGGCGTGGACCGCGGGCCTGTCGGCGGAAGTCGGTCCGAAAGGGCTTACCGCCAACCTGATCTCACCCGGCTACATCGCCGAGACGGAGTTCTTCCGCGGGAAGCTCACCGAGCAGCGGCGGGCGGCGCTCATCGCGAGGACGCACAACGGGCGCGCCGGGCACCCGCGTGACGTCGCCGAGACGACGCACTTCCTGGCTTCCGCGGGAGCTCGGCACATCACCGGGCAAACGCTGCACGTCAACGGGGGTGCGCACACCACGCGCTGACCGTCCACAAGGGATGTAAGCGCTTCCGCACGTGCACTCGCACCTGCATGGACAGCAGGTTAACTTCGCGTATACGTCAGCTGACGGATGTCTGACGTACGTGTGTTGCGGAGCATTGCTCCCCGGAGCCCGGAGCTCCGGACCCTCGTCGCGAGGAGGAGCCATGTCCCGCAGTACCGCCATTTCCACGCTCGTGGTGTTCGCGCTGGCGCTCAACCTGAGGCCGGCGGTGACGAGTCTGGGTGCCGCCCTGCCGGACGTCTCTGTCGTCGGGGGGCTGACCGCCGCGGTGCTGGTCGCGCTGCCGTTGTGGGCGATCGGTCTCGGCGGCTGGGCGGCGCCGTGGCTGTGCGGCCGCGTCGGTTCGCACCGGACCGTCACCGTTTCCCTGATCGGCCTGGCGTCTTCGCTGGCCGGGCGGGTGCTCGGCGGCTCGGCGCTGCTGCTGGTCGGGACGGCGCTGGCGTGCCTGTCGCTCGCCGTGCTCGGCACGATGCTGCCGCTGCTGGCCGGCGGGTCCGCCGCCTACCCGCTCGGGCTCGGCCTGGGCAGCACGGTCGGCGCGCTGCTGACCCCGGCGGCGGTGACCTCGTCGTCGTGGCGGATCGGCCTGGGCGTCTGGGCGGTCGCGGCCGTGGCGGCCCACCAGCTGTGGCGGCACACCCCCGGTGACTTCCGGTCGCCGCGGGCGGCGACGGAGGCCGTGCGGCCCTACGCCTTGACGATCTACTTCGGGCTGGTTTCGACGGTGACGTTCCTGGTCATGGGCCGGCTCCCCGGCATCCTGCGCGAGGCGGGCGTTTCGCCGGCGACCGCGGGTGCGTGCCTGGCCCTGTCGATGGCACTGGGCCTGCCGATGATGTGGCTGGTCCCGGGCTGGACGCGGAAGTGGGAGAACCAGACGCTGCTGGTGGTCGCGCTGGCCGTGCCCAACGTCGTCGGCATCACCGGCCTGCTCGCCGCCCCCGCGGCCGCGCCCTGGGTGTGGGCCGGGGCCACCGGCCTGGGCATGGGGTCGCTCGCGTTCGCCCTGACCACGATCTCGTTGCGCAGCAAGAACGGCTCGCCCGCGTTGTCCGCGGTGGTCCAGGGCGCGGGCTACCTGATGGCCGGGTTCGGCGTGCTGGCCTGCGGCTGGCTCTACACCCGGACCGGATCGTGGCAGGTGCCGCTGCTGCTGGTGCTGGCGATCCTGCTCGCCCAGGTCGTCAGCGGGCACCTCACGGTCGCCCACCGGACCCCGGCGCCGGTGTTCCTCGAGCACCGGGCCGCCTGACCCGCACAGGCGGCCCGGTCCGCGGGCGGCGGGGCCGAGTCCGGGCCCCGCCGGTCCGGAACCGGGCGTCCGGACCGAGTGCCCGCGCAAGGCGTCGTGAGTGTTCAGGGGCGGCTCCCACCGCCCTGAACACTCACGACAGCCTGTGCGCCGCGCGGCGGGCCACTCAGGTCAGCCGGGCGGTGGGCGGCGGTTTCGGGCGCGCCTCCCAGCCGAGGTGCGCGGAGACCCGCGCGGCGGCCTTCGCCGTGACGAGGCCCGCGGCGTCGAGGCCCTCGCCGAGCCGTCCGGCGGGCGCCGAGACGTTCAGGGCGGCGACGACCCGGCCGCGGAAGTCCCGGATCGGCGCGGAAACGCCGACCAGGCCGGCCTCGAACTCCTCGCGGACCCGGGCGTAGCCGTCGCGGCGGGCCTGCTGGATCTTCGCCCACAGCTCGGGCAGAGTGTGCACTTCGGACAGTGGGTGGTCGGCGGCCAGTGCGGGGAAGCGGACGTACAGGTCGTCGGGCGTGGCGTCGAGGAGCAGCACGCGCCCCGCCGACGTGCAGTACGCCGGCACGCCGCGGCCTTCCCAGCCGTGCACCCGGAAGGAGTGCCCGGACACCGAGAGCAGCGTCAGCACCTCCTGGTCGCGCAGCACGCACAGGTGGTTGGTCTCTTCGAGCTCGGCCGACAGCTCCCGCATCACGGGCTCGGCCGCGCGCACGAGCCGGTCCTCGACCGTCCGGGCGACCAGCGAGAACAGCCGCCACCCGAGCCGGTAGCCGAGGGTGTCCGGGTCCCGTTCGACGATGCCCTCCTCGGCGAGTGCCTTGAGCGCCCGCGACACCTGGCTCTTCTCCCGCCCGGTGAGCTGCGCGAGGCGGACGACGCCCAGCTCTCCGGCGCGCTGTGCCTCGGGCGAGGCGAGCGCCTCGAGGAGGTCCAGGTCGCGGCGCAGGCCGTGCCCCTGGTGCCGGGTGTCGTCCATGCCGGGAAAGGTACCTCCGTGGTCCGCCGGCAAGGTGACCACCGGCCAAGGCCGGGGTTGGCGCCAGCGCAACCCGCGTTGCGATGTCCCGCCGGGCCTTGCCCGCCGTTTCCGGGCGCTCTTACCGTCGATCCCGCCGCCCACCCATCGACCTGGAGCACCCATGACTTTCGCGTCCACCGCGCTCATCGGCGAGGCCTTCGTCGGCGAGGGCGCCAACGCCGCCCACACGAACGTCGTGCTGGGCCGCCGGGGCGGACCGGTGGAAGCCGCGTGGGCCACCGCCCTCGCCACCCCCAGCGCCGGTCACGTGCCCTTCGTGACCGTGCTGCGCCCGTCCGTGCCGGTCCAGCCGCCGACGCTGTTCGTGCCCAAGGCCGCCGCCGAGACGGACCTGCACCGCCGCGCCACCTGGGGTGCCGCGCAGGCCGGGCTCGCGCAGGGCGTCGTCGACGCCGTCGAGGCCGGGGACATCCCCGCCGACGAGACCGGCGCCCTGCTGCTCATCGCCGCCATCTGGGTGAACCCCGAGGTCGACGACCTCGACACGGCCTTCGCCAACCAGCGCGAAGCCGCCGCCCGGGCGATCCGCGCCGCCGTCGCAGGCACCCCCACGGCCGCCGAAGTGCTCGAAGCGGCCCGCGCGGGCGCCGCCAACCCCTTCTACACGCCGTCCCGGGAGGCGGTGGCCCGATGAAGATCACCGGCATCACGCTCGACCACCTGCGGCTGGAGCTGGACCCGCCGTTGCGCGCGGCCTGGGACCCGGACCCGCGGCGCCACTTCGACGCCACGATCGTGCGCGTCCACACCGACGACGGCGTCACCGGCATCGGCTCCGGCGACACCATGGCCGGCTTCGCCGCGGTCGAGCACCTGTTCCTCGGCGAAGATCCCCTCGACATCGTCCGGCACGTCAAGGCGATCGAGACGGCCAACTTCCACGGCGGCTGCTTCTGGCCGCTCGAAGTCGCGCTCTGGGACATCATCGGCCAGGTCGCGGGCCTGCCCGTCGCGACGCTGTTCGGGAACTCCGCCCGCGCACTGCCCGCGTACGCCTCTTCGGCCGAGCTGAAGTCGCCCGAGGAGCGCGTCGAGACGGCGCTGCGGGCCCGTGAGGCCGGCTTCCGCGCCATGAAGATCCGCATCGACCGCGACCGGGTGGACGACGGCGTCGCCGCGGTGGCCGCCGTGCGCGAGGCCTTGGGGCCGGACTTCGAGATCATGGTCGACCTCAACCAGTCCTGGCGGATGGCGGGCGACACCGCGCCCGCGTCCGATCTGGCCAAGACCCGCAAGCTGGTCCGCCGGCTCGCCGAGCTGGACGTCTTCTGGGTCGAAGAACCCTTGCCGTACCACGACCTCGACGGCTTCAAGACGCTCCGCGCGGAGAACCCCGGCGTCCGGATCGCGGCGGGGGAGATGCACCACTCCGTGCCGGAACTGGTGCGCTACCTCGAAGAAGACGTCCTCGACGTCTACCAGATGGACGTCGTGCTCGCGGTCGGCATGCACCGCGCCCGGACGCTGGCCGAGCTCGCGCAGCTCAAGCACCGCGCGTTCACCCCGCACAGCTGGACCAACGGCATCGGCGTGCTGGCCAACCTGCACGTCTCGGCCGGCGTCGGCGGCGGCCCGTACTTCGAGTTCCCGTGGGATCCGCCGGGGTGGACGCCCGAGCGCCGGGACTTCATGCTGGCCGAGTCCGTGATGATCACCGCGGCGGGCGAGCTCGAGGTCCCGCAGCGGCCCGGGCTCGGCATCGAACTGGACGAGGAGGCGGTGGACCGGTGGCGGATCTGACCCACCAGGACTGGCTGGCGGCGGCGGAAAAACTGGCCCCCGAGACGCGGCCGTTCATCGGCGGCAGGCACGTGGAGTCCACTTCGGACGAAACCTTCCCGAGCATCTCGCCGCGCGACGGCCGGGAGATCGCCCGCATCCCCGCGGGCAGCGAAGAAGACGTCGACCGCGCGGTCCGCGCGGCCCGCGAGTCCTTCGAGGACGGACGCTGGCGCGAGCTGCCACCCCGCGAGCGCAAGGCGATCCTGCTGCGCTGGGCCGACGCCGTCACCGCGCACACGGCCGAGCTCGCCCTGCTCGACACCCTCGAAATGGGCAAGCCGATCAGCGAGTCCCAGCGCGTCGACGTCGCCAAGACGGCCGAGACGATCGCCTGGTACGCCGAGGCGATCGACAAGACCTACGACGAGGTCGCCCCGACCGGCGGCGACGCCCTCGCCTGGATCACCCGCGAGCCCCTCGGCGTGGTCGGCGCGGTCGTGCCGTGGAACTACGCCCTGCTCATCGCGTCCTGGAAGCTCGGCCCGGCCCTGGCGACCGGCAACTCGGTGGTGCTCAAGCCCGCCGAACAGACGTCGCTGGCCGCGCTGCTCCTGGCCCGGCTGGCGAGCGAAGCCGGGCTGCCGGACGGCGTGCTCAACGTCGTCCCCGGCCGCGGCGAAGTCGTCGGCCAGGCCCTCGGGCGCCACCCGGGCGTCGACAAGATCGCCTTCACCGGCTCGGCCGAGGTCGCGCGGCTCTTCCAGGTCTACGCCGGGGAGTCCAACGGCAAGCAGGTCGCGGTGGAGGCCGGCGGCAAGTCGCCGCAGCTGATCCTGCCCGACGCCGACCTCTCCGCCGCCGCTTCCGCGGTGGCGTGGGGCATCTTCTACAACGCCGGCCAGACCTGCAACGCCGGTTCGCGGGTGATCGTGCCCGCCGCGCTGAAGGACCGGCTGCTCGCCGAGGTCGTCAAGATCACCGAGGAGACGTTCCGGCCGGGCGACCCGCTGGACCCGGCGACCGTGCTCGGCCCGCTCGTCGACGCCGTCCAGCTCGACCGCGTCCTCGGCTACCTCGACACCGCCCGCGCCGAGGGCGGCACGATCGTGCACGGCGGGACCCACGACGGCCTGACCCTCGACCCGACCATCGTCGACGACGTCCGCCCCGGCACGACCATCGAGCGCGAAGAGGTCTTCGGCCCGGTGCTGTCGGTGCTCACCTACGACGGCTCGCCGGACGAAGGCGTCCGCCTGGCCAACGACACCGACTTCGGCCTGGTGGCGTCGGTCTGGACGCGCGACCTCACCACCGCCCATCGCGTCGCGAAACGGTTGCGCGCCGGCACGGTGTGGATCAACACCTTCGACGCGAGCGACGTGATCACCCCGTTCGGCGGCTTCAAGGCGACCGGCGCCGGTCGCGACAAGTCCCTGCACGCCCTCGACGCCTACACCGCCCTCAAGACCACCTGGCTCAACCTCCCGGAGACCTAGCATGAAGATCGGTTTCATCGGCCTCGGCACCATGGGCCGTCCCATGGCCCGGCACCTGATCCTCGCCGGCCACGACCTCACGGTGCACGACGCGCGCTCCGAAGCCGCGCTCGAGCACCTCGCGCTCGGCGCGCGCTGGGTCGACAGCCCCGCCACCTGCGCCGACGGCGTCGACGTGCTCATCACCATGCTGCCGACGCCGCGCGTGGTCGAGGACGTCCTCCTGCGCGGCGGCGCGGCCGAAGCGCTCGCCCCCGGCGCGCTCTGGATCGACATGTCCACTTCGACGCCCGCGGTGGCCCGGCGCGTCGCCGAAGAAGTGCTCGACGCCCGCGGCGTCCGGCGGCTCGACGCCCCGGTCAGCGGCATGGCGCGCGGGGCCGAGGCCGGCACGCTGCAGATCTTCGCGGGCGGCGACGCGGGCGACTTCCGGGCGGCGCTGCCGCTGCTGGAGGTGCTCGGCGAGCCCGAGAAGGTGCTGCACGTCGGCGCGGCCGGGCACGGCTACACCGTCAAGCTGATGATCAACCTCCTGTGGTTCTGCCACGTCGTGGCGACGTCGGAGGTGCTCGCGATGGGCGTCAAGGCCGGCGTCGACCTCGGCGTGCTGCGTTCGGCCCTGCTGGCCAGCCCGGCCGCTTCGCACTTCCTCGAGGAGGACGTGCTGTCCATCCTGGTCGACGGCGACTACGACGACTCGTTCGCGATGGTGCTGGCCTGCAAGGACCTGGGCCTGGCCGTCGACCTCGGCCGCGACGTCGGGGTGCCGGCCGAGCTGTCCGCGCTCGTCGAGCAGATCTTCCGCCGGGCGAAGGCGGCCTACGGTGACCTCGCCGGCGAAATGAGCCCCGTCCGGTTGTACGAAACGTGGGCGGGCCGGACCTTCCGCCTGCCGATGCCCACCGTTCCGGTCGTCTGAAGGAGACCCGCATGCGCCTGTCCGTCGAGCCGACCGGCCGCACCGAGTACGGCCCGGGCGTCGTCGCCGAGCTGCCCGGCTTCGTCGAAGCCCTCAGCCACTCCCGGGTGTTCGTGGTCACCGACCGCGGCCTGCGGGCCACCGGGATCGTTTCCCGGGTCGAGAAGATCCTCGCGCGCGCCGGCGTCGAGTACACCGTGCACGAGGACGTCGGCCCGAACCCCTCGACGGCCGAGCTCGACCGCGGCGCCGCGCGGCTGCGTTCCTTCGGGACGGCGGTCGTGCTCGCCCTCGGCGGCGGGTCCGCGTTGGACGCGGCGAAGGGCATTTCGCTGCTCGCGGGCAACCCGGGTGCCGCGGCGGCGGACGCGGACCGGCTGTGGGACGCGGCCGGCGGCCTGCCGCTGATCGCCGTGCCCACGACCGCGGGCACCGGCGCGGAGACCAACGGGTTCGGCGTCACCGAGGACACGTGCGCCCGCCGGAAGGTCTACATCGGACACTCGTCGGTGAAGCCGCGGATCGCCGTGCTGGACCCGGAACTGACGCTCGGCCTGCCCGCCCGGGTCACCGCCGCCACCGGCCTGGACGCGCTGGTCCACGGCATCGAGTCGCTGGCCTCACGCGGATCGACCCCGTTCTCGGCGGCCTACGCCACGCAGGCGGTGACCCTGGTCGGCCGCTGGCTCCCGGCGGCCTACCGCGACGGCGGCGACCTGGCGGCCCGGTCGGGGCTCATGCTCGGCGCGCACCTGGCCGGGCACGCGCTGACGCTGTCGGGACTCGGCCTGGTCCACGGCATCGGCCACGCGCTGACCGCGCACACGGGCACCCCGCACGGCGTCGCGCTGGCGGCGGTCCTGGAAGAGGTGATGGCGTTCAGCACCCCGGCGGCGGACCCGGCCTACGAAACGGCGGCGCGGGCGTTGCGCGTCCCGCCGTCCCCGGACTGGGCGGCCGCGGCGATCGAGGCGGTCCGCGAAATCTCGGGGGCGATCGAGATCAAGCGTCCGCTGCGCGACCTCGGCGTCACCACCGAGGACATCCCGTCGATCGCGGCGGCCGCGGTGGCCGACGCGGTCACGAAGAACGCCCCGCGGCTGCCGTCGGAAGCGGAGGTGGCGGACCTGCTGCGCTCGGTGTTCTGAGCGTTCAGAAGCCGCGGAAGACGCCGTCCTCGCCGGTCGAGCCGGTGAAGTCGGCCCAGTCCATGTTGGCCAGGTTGATGTTGTTCTCCACGCTCCACAGGTGCGCGGGCAGCACCCGGAAGGGCGCGCCGTCCTGGCGGGGGAGGACCTGGACCGCGAGGACGGGGTGTTCGGTGCCGGTCAAGGTCGTCTCGTCCGCGAGGAAGGAGACGGCCGGGCCCGCGGTCTGCTTGCCCCGCAGCGCTTCCGGCGTCAGGCCTTCGAACGCCGGGTCGTCGACCAGCGTGAGGTGGGCGAGGAAACCGTCTTCGCTGGGAGTCGCGACTTCCGCCGCGAGGGCGGCCCAGGCGCCGTCGTCGCCGAACCACGTGCGGACCAGGACCGGGCTGCTCGGCAACGTCATGGTTCGCACCCTAGCGGCGGTCAGGTCGTCCCGCGCTCGGGGTTCGCGGTCCGCCAGGTCGCGATCTGCGCGCGGTTCGTGAACCCCAGCTTGGTCAGGATGTGCTGCACGTGGCTTTCCGCCGTCCGCTCGGAAATGTGCAGCAGCGCGGCGATCTGCCTGTTCGTCAGGCCGTCGGCCACGTGGGTGGCGACCTCCCGTTCACGCCGGGTCAGCGGGCCCGGGGTGTCGCCGCGCAGGGTGGCGGCGAGGACGTCGGTGTCCCGTCGCAGCACGGACATCCCGAGCCGCGTGGCCGTCGCGGACACCGATGCCGCCAGGCCCAGTGCTTCCGCGACGTCACCCGGACGCGCTCGCCGCGCCAGGACCTTCGCCAGTTCGAAGCGGGCCAGCGCCGCGTAGGGCGGGGTACCGGCTTCGTCGTTGGCCGCGATCGCGAGCCGGAACTCCCGGACCGCTTCGTCGAGCCGGCCGAGAGCCGCCGCCGCGAGCCCGAGGTACCGGTGCGCCGAACCCGTGACGAGGATCGATCCGGCGCCGCCGGTGACGAACAACGACGCGTGCGGACGCAGGATCGCGGCCGCCCGCTCGACGGCGTCGGGCGGCCCGAACTCCGCGCCGACCTCGACGGTCACCGCGGCCACGGGGAGGATGGCCGGCACCGGAACCGGGTCGGGTGCGGACGCCCGGCGGTAGAGCTCGCCCGCTCCGGCGCGGTCGCCCAGCTGCAGCGTCCACGCGGCGTGCAGCAGCGTGACGAACGGCGGCGCGTTCTCGGCGAAGATGCGCTCCATCGCCGGCGTCACCAGGTCGGCCCGGCCGGTGAGCCCGGCGATGGCGGCCAGCACGGTGATCGGCACGCCCTGCAGGGACATGTGCGCCCGGTCGGCGACGATCGCGAAGCTCTGCTGCAGCGCCTCGACGGCTTCGTCGAACCGGCCGCGGGCGATCGCGATCGTGGCGAGGCTGCGCAGGTGGTGCCAGCGCGCGAGCGGCCGCCGCAGCCGGTCGGCCAGCTGCCGGATCGCGGTCAGCTCGTGCTCGGCTTCGCCGAACCGGCCGAGCATGAGGAGCGCGTCGAACCGCCACAACCGGCCCCACTGCGCCGCGTCGGCGTCGCCGTTGTCCTCGCCGAGGGCGATCATCCGGTGGGCGAGGGCCAGCCGCTCCTGAACGCCGCCGGGGGCCGACCGCACCATCTGCCGGGCGCGCAACGCCGACCGCAGCACGACCGGGTCGCCGAGCCGGTCGGCGATCGCCAGCGCCTCGGCGGACGCCGTCTCGGCCTCGTCGCTGCCGAGAAACCCGGCTTCCCCCGCGTGCAGGGCGAGCAGCCGGGCCCGCAGCGGATCGTGGCCGGCGGGCAGTCCGGCGAGGGCTTCGCCGGCGATCTTGGCGCCGCTGAAGCTGCCCCACGGGTCGGACAGGCCTTCCATCGCCAGGGCCGTTTCGCCGAGCAGGGCGGGGTCACCGGCTTCCCGGGCCGCCTCGGCGGCGAGTTCGAGGACCCGGGAACCCCGCTCGATCTCCCCGCCGCGCAGGTGCGCGATGCCCTCCTGCCGCCGCAGCCGGGCCCGGCAGGCGGCGGACGCCGGGGCGGCTTCGAGCGCGCGCCGGTAGAGGACCGCCGCGCGTTCCCAGGCGAGCTGGGCCAGGGCCTGGTCGCCGGCGCGCTCGGCCCACTCCGCGGCCCGCGCCGCGTCACCGACGGGCAGCGACTCCAGCCAGTGGTGGGCGATCTCGGAGACCCGGGCCGGGTCCCGGTCCCCGAGCCACGCCGCCAGCCGGGCGTGCGCCGTCAGCCGAGCCGCCGTCGGCAGGCCGGTCGCCGCGGATTCGCGGATGAGGTCGTGCTTGAAGCTGTGCGCGGTGACGATGCCGGCGTCGGCGGCCTCGTCGAGATCGGTGAGGACGTCGGCCGTCGCCCGGCCGGTGACTTCGGCCAGGGCTGCGGGGTCGAGGTCGCGGCCGAGCACGGCGGCGGTCGCGACGAGCCGGCGGCACGGCTCGCTCAGCCGGGCCAGGCGCGCCCGGACGGTGTCGACCACGCCGTCCGGCAGCGCGTCCCCGTCGGTACGGGCCAGCCGGGCCAGTTCCGCCACGAAGAACGGGTTGCCCCCCGACCGGCGGCTCACCAGTGCCGCGACGGCGGGGGAGACGTCGGCGTGCCCCAGCTGCTCGACGACCTCGGCCTCGGTGAGGCCGGCCAGCCGGATCCGGGTCAGGACCGGCTCGCGGGCCAGCGCCGCCAGCGCCGTGGTGAGCGCCTCCCGGCCGGTGGTTTCGGTGTCGCGGTAGGTCACCACGAGCATGACCGGCGCGCGGTCGAGGTCGCGGGCGAGGTGCACCAGCAACGCGAGGGAAGCCGCGTCGGCCCACTGCAGGTCGTCCAGCACCGCGAGCAGGCCGTGCGGGGTGGCCGCCTCGCGCAGGGCGTCGGCGAAGGCTTCGAAGGCGGCGAACCGCGCCTCGGCCGAGCCGTCCGCGCCGTCGATCGGGAACGGCCGCCCGAGCGAGCGGGCCAGCTGCCGGAAGACCCAGTACGGCGGGCTGCCTTCGTCGTCGCTCGCGCGGCCCCAGCCGGCCGGCACGCCCGCCCCCTCGGCGTGCCGGGCCAGCTCGCGGGCCAGGCTCGTCTTGCCGATGCCCGGCTCCCCGACGACGAGCACCAGACGGCCGCGCCCGGCCCGCGCCCCCTCGAGACCGGCGCGCAGCAGGTCCAGCTCGCCGGTCCGGCCGACGAACCCCCGACCGAGCTCCATGCGCCAGTACGATACGGCGCCCGGGCCCGCTCAGCGTGGTTCTCCGGGCCACCGGAACCGCGGCCACACCGGCGCCGGGAACCACGCGGCCCGGGCCAGTCCCGCGACGAGTGCCCTCAGGAACGTCCTCATGCGATCCACGTCCCCCGCGCGCACACGGCCCGGACCCGGCGCAGCGCGCGCGGGTCGGCCAGCGGATCACCGTCGACGGCCAGCAGGTCGGCGTCGAAGCCCGGCGCGACGCGGCCCTTGCGGTGCGCGAGCCCGCACACGCCCGCCGCGACCGACGTGATCGCCCGCAGCGTCTCGGCCGGCGAAAGGCCGAGCTGGCGCAGCATCAGCGGCGCCCACGGCAGCACGCCGTGCGGTTTCACCGGCGCGATGCCGGCGTCGGTCCCCGCGACCACGCGCGCCCCGAGCCGGTGCAGCCGCCGGTAGTTCGCGGCGACTCCCGGCAGCCGCCGGGCGATCTCCTCGGGCGGGGCCAGGCCCTCGACCGGCACCATGCCGACGGTCGCGCCGACCGCCACGCCCCGGTCCACGAGGGCGCGCAGCAGCTCCTCGTCGTGGTCGACGCCGGTGGCGGTCCAGAACGACACGTGTTCCATGCCGTCCACGCCCGCCGCGAGGGCGTCGGCGATGGCCGGGGTGCCGTGCGCGTGGGCGGTCACCGGCAGCCCGTGGCGGTGCGCCTCGTCGACGGCGGCCCGCAGGACGGCCCGGTCGAACTGCGCGTCTTCCTGGCGCGTGCCCGGCGTCATCGTCCCGCCGCTGGCCATGATCTTGATGACGTCGGTCCCGCGGTCGACGTGCTCGCGCACCGCCCTCCGCACCCCGGCCTCGCTCGCCTCCGCGACCCCGCCGAGGAAGTGGCAGTGCCCGCCGGGGCTGGTGATCGGCGGCCCGGCGGCGACGACCGTCGGCTGGTCGGCCCGCCCGCGCAGGGCCAGGGAGAGGTAGCCGCGGTCGCCGAGGTCCCGCACGGTCGTGACGCCCGCGCGCAGCGACGCGCGCCCGGCCTCGGCCATCGCGGCCAGTGCCTGGTCGTCGTCGCGCGCGGCGAGCCGGGCGACCGGGTCGGAACTGGCGTCGAAGGCCAGGTGGACGTGCGTGTCGACCAGGCCGGGCAGCAGCGTCGTGCCGGCCAGGTCCACGACGTCGGCGCCGTCCGGCGCGGTCCCGCCGGACTCGACGCCCAGGATCGTGGCGCCGTCGAGCACCACCAGCGGGTCCGGCACCGCGGCCGCGCCCACCCCGTCGAACAACCGAGCCGCACGGACCGCCGTGAGCCGGCGCCGCTCGGTCACCACAAGCTGTTTCGTCATGCGGCCCACGATCGCCGCCGCGAACGCCGGGCGCGTCGGGGCAACTACGGAGACGCGGTACGGAGGTCGGCCGACCCGGAGCCCGCGCCGGCACACGGACGATCTTCCCGCCCGGGACCGGACGCGCCGCCACCGTCCCGCGGGCAGCGACGCCGCCGGAAGCCGTCGTGCGGCGGTCGTCATCCGGGCAGTTCACGGGCCCGCCCGCGGCGTTCCGAGATCTTGAAACAGAAAAGAATCATGCGACGGTGATCAATGGACAACGGGCAGCGGGGGCAAATGGTGTCCCGTTTCAGAAACTAAGAGTGTTTCACCCGATCGTGTAATACTCGACTGAGTGTGCCGGGGTTGATTGGCGGCCAGTAATGATGGCGGTAGGGTTCCGCGGCGAGAGCTACCCGAACGGTTGATTGAATTCACCAGCTGTGCGCTTGTGCGATTTTCCCTGCGCGCATTCGGCGTGAAGCAGAAAGAAAAGAGTCTTGGACTTCGAAGCACTGGCCGCCGAGCTGCGCGACCTGCGGGAAACCGTTGCCGGGGTGACCGGCTCGGTGCTGGCCGCCGTCGACGGGATCCCGATCATCGCCGACGCGGACGACTACATCGACCCGGCCAAGATCTCCGCGCTCGCCGCGGCCGACCTCGGGATCGCGCGCCAGGCGGCGGAAATGACCGGGAAGGGCACGCTGAGCCAGACCGTGGTGTTCGGCAGCGACGGCTACATGGCCGTGTACGCCGTCGGACGGCTGGCGTTGATGGTCGTCCTCGGGGACAAGGGGCTCAATGTCGGGCGCCTCCTGTTCGAGGCCCGGCCGGTGATCGAACGGATCGGCGCGATCCTGGCCGCGTAGCGCAACGTTGCCGTTCAACGGAAGGAAAGCAGCATGATGATGAACATCGACACGGCGCTCAAGGAAGCAATGTCCATCACCGGTGCCGTCGGGGTCGCCCTGGTCGACTACGACAGCGGGATGTCGCTCGGCACCAGCGGGGGCGGCGAATGGCTGGACCTGGAGGTCGCGGCGGCCGGCAACACGGAGGTCGTGCGGTCGAAGATGCGGGTGATGTCCTCGCTCGCGCTGAACGACAGCATCGAGGACATCCTGATCACGCTGCACCGCCAGTACCACCTGATCCGGCTGCTGAACACGAACCGGAACTCGCTGTTCCTCTACCTGGTGCTGGACCGCGAACGGGCGAACCTGGCGCTGGCGCGGCACTACCTCAAACGCATCGAAGCCGATCTGCAGGTGTAGCGCACGGGAGGGAGGAGGCGATGACCGGAGGCGGCTCGCGGGCCGCACTCGTCATCGGCTCGGCGTTCATGCACGACCTCGGTTCGTTGTTCCCGGTGGCGATGCACCTCGCCGGCGACGAACTGGCGTTCACCTTCGTGTCGTCCTGCCCTTCGCCCGACGCCGTCGAGGAGTGGGTCGGGCTGCGCTCGGGGACCGTCGTGGCCGGCCGCGTGCTGCGGTTCGCCGTCGACGCGGACCGGCGGCGGATCCGCGTCGAGCTGGCCGGCACCGCGGTCCGCGCGCTGATCGTGCTGGCGGACGAGGCGACCGCGGCGGCGGTGCACGCCCCGCGCCTCGGCCGCTGGCAGGACCAGATGCCCTGCCTCGTGCAGCTCGCGATCGACGAGCTCGCCCGGATCCTCTCGCGGTGCCGGCACCGGGCCGGCGGCGCGGAGCCCCTGATCGACCTCGAGCTGTCGTACCGGCCGGACCGGGAGTACGACATCCGCGTGGCCGGCGCGCACGAGCGGGTGCGCGCCTTCATCCCGCCGGTCCGGCCGGTGCTGGCGGTGCGCTGGCGCTCGATGACGTCGGCGCAGCGCAAGGCGTTCCTCGACGAGCTGCCGGACGGCTCCTCGGCCCACGGCTGGCTCCGCCGCCGTCGCACCACCCGGATCCTGGGACTGGAGACGGAAGTTTCCCCCTGACCCGGCCGGAATGGTTTCGAACACCTGGTCGTCGGAATTTCTCCGAAGTGGCGTGGACAGAAGTGTCCGGCGCTCTGTCCAGCCGGAATGTCAATGGTGTCCCCGGGTGGCGGTGATTGATCGCAATTGCTCTGAACGAGTGTAATCAATTCCCCGGACACGGGCCGAATCGGCGCCGGCGAGTACGCTCCCAGCGATCCGAGGGGCTTCCCGGGGAAAGGCGATCGATATGAAGAGCGACGAAGCACGGCCTGAGCGGGCTCGGTACGCATGACGACCCCGGGCAGCCCGCGGGAGGCCGGCTTCCGCCACCAAGGGTGCCTCTACGGGAGCGACATCGAGTTCCTCGCGATGGCCGTGCCGTTCGCCCAGGACGGGTTGCGCCGCGGCGAGCCGGTCCTGGTCACCACGACGGCGGCCAACCTCGAGCTGCTGCACGCGGTGATGGGCGCCGAAGCCGGCCGGATCGCGGTCGCCGAATCGGCCTACTTCGGCCGGGCGCCGGCGAAGCTGGCCGGGGCCCTGCACCGGTACTGGACCCGGCACCGGGACACCACGCCGACCGGCACCGTGCGCATCCTCGCCGAGCCCGCGCGGTCCGGCGTGCCGCGCGACGAAGCGACGTGGCAGCGCACCGAGGCGGGGTTCAACGTGGTCCTGGCCGGCACCCGGATCTGGATGATCTGCCCGTACGACACCAGGACCGTCGACGCGACCGTGGTCGCCGACGCCCGCCGCACGCACCCCGAGTGCCTCGTCGACGGGCAGGTCCGGCCGTCCGCGCAGTTCGCCGCGCCCGAGGACGTCGGCGGGGCCGGCGCGGACCAGCAGCCGGGCCTGGCCGCCGACCTCTTCCGCTTCGAGGGGGACCTGGTCGCCGTCCGGCGGCACGTGCTCGACAGGGCGAGCGCTCTGCTTCGGTCCGAGAACGCCGCGACGCTGTTCGGTGTCGCCGTCGGCGAGGCGATCGCCTACCTGCTCGAGCGCGGCATCGACCGGGCGGCCGTCTGGGTGCGGCCTGCGGCCGGCCGGATCGTGTGCACGCTGCACAGCGACCGGCCGGTCGCGGGCCCCGCCTTCTACGGGCCGGGGACCAGCCTCTGGATGTCCGACCAGCTCTGCGAGTGGCTCGACATCAGCTCCGACGCGGCGGGCTGCACCATCGAGCTGGCGATGCCCGCCGCCGACTGAGGACACTTGTGTCCCTCACCGCAGCCGCACGTCCCCGAACCGGTCCTCGATCCGGCGCAGGTCGCGCAGCCGGGGCTCGGTCTGCCCGCTCAGCCACCGGCCCAGCGTCTTCGCGGACACTCCCAGCTGGACGGCCGCGGTCTCCTTCGTGATCCCCTTGCCGCGCAACGCTTCCGCCAGCCACTCCGCGAAGCTGGCGGCCGCGGCCGACGGCGGGACGACCGGGTCCGGCTGCGGGATCCGGGAGGGCAGCACGTCGAACTCGACGCGCCGGGGGTACTTCCGGCAGGAGACCTCGAGCACGCCGGCCGGTCCGGCCGCGGTCAGCAGGGCGCGCAGGATCGTGTTGCCCACCTCGCGCTCCTCGGCCTCCCCGAGCGGCGAGCCGTCGAGGCAGTCCTGGACGAATTCCCGGATTCCCGGAACGGCGGACGGCCGCGCCGGAAAGATCTTCGTGACGATTTCGACCGGGACGACCTCGATCGACTCCCCCTGCGTGCGGCCCGCCGATTCCATGACGATCATTGCCCCTTTCGCTGGGATTTTCAGTGTAGTCGGGAAAAGGTGCGGCGGGGGTGGCCGCCGGGCGATCACATGTGTCCCCGCCGCAGGTCCGGTGCCCTTGCCGCGCCTGGCCGACGGGGCTACGGTGGGCTTCCTCGCGCGCCCGCGAGGAAGGGGTCGACGATGGTCAGCGCCACCGAAGCCGGCGACGGCAATCCGCCCCCGGTCGTCCACATTCTCTGGATGAATGGCGGGCTGAGCTGTGACGGGGAATCCGTGGCCCTCACCGCGGCCACTCAGCCGAGTATCGAAGAGATCGTTCTCGGCGGCCTTCCCGGCCTTCCGGAGATCGCCATGCACTGGCCGTTCCTCGATTTTCACAGCGGCCCCGACGGCGGCTCCGACAGCTTCATCGAATGGTGGCACCGCGCGCACCGCGGGGAACTCGACCCGTTCATCCTGATCGTCGAAGGCTCGATCGCCGACGAGACGAACAAGGCCGAAGGCTACTGGTCGGGGTTCGGCACCGATCCCGGAACGGGCCAGCCCGTCACGGCGGCGGAGTGGCTCGACCGGCTGGCCCCGAAGGCGATGGCGGTCCTGGCCGTCGGCACCTGCGCCAGCTACGGCGGCGTGCACGCGATGGCGGGCAACCCGACCGGCGCCATGGGCGTGCCCGAATACCTCGGCCGCGACTGGCGGTCGCGGCCCGGGCTGCCGATCGTCTGCGTGCCCGGGTGCCCGGTCCAGCCCGACAACCTCTCCGAAACCATCCTGCACCTGCTGTTCCAGGCGTCCGGGCGGGCACCGGAGATCGACGTCGACGAGGCGCTGCGGCCGAAGTGGCTGTTCGGCAACACCGTCCACGAGGGCTGCGACCGCGCCGGGTACTACGAGCAGGACGAGTTCGCCGACCGGCACGGATCGCCGCGGTGCCTGGTGAAGCTGGGGTGCTGGGGCCAGGTGGTCAAGTGCAACGTGCCCAAGCGCGGCTGGATCAACGGCGTCGGCGGCTGCCCGAACGTCGGCGGGATCTGCATCGGTTGCACCATGCCCGGGTTCCCGGACAAGTTCATGCCGTTCATGGAGGACCCTACCGGCGCCGGTGTCCCCGGGGCGACGAGCAGCGTGTCCGGATCCGCGATCCGCATCCTGCGCGAGATCCGGACGGCGGGGGAGCGGTGACGCCCGACCTCGAAACGCTTCTGGGCGCGCTGCTGGCCGGGGAAAACCGTGGGCGCACCGAAGAAATCGTCCGGCTGCTGACGGATCTCCACGGCGAGGGCCTCGCGCGGGTCGTCGCCCTGCTGCGCGCGGACGACCCGGCGCTGGTCGAGGCGATCGCCGCCGACGAGCGGGTTTCGGGGCCGCTGACCCTGCACGACCTGCACCCCCTCGACGTGCCCGCGCGCGTCCGGCGGGCGCTCGCGGAGATGGGCGGCGAGGCCGGCTACCTGGGCACCGACGGCGCGGTGGTGCGGGTGTGGCACACCGGCGGCTGCGCGGCGCGGGCGACGGTGGAAGCCAGGATCCGCGACGCCGCACCGGAGATCGAGGGCGTCGAGTTCGTCACCGCCCTGCACCAGATCGGCATGGGACCGCCGGCGGGCCGCGCGTCATGAGTGTCCACAGTGGAGTTCCCGCCGCGGTGCGGGAACGGAGCCCGGCCCGGCCCGAACGCTGTGAGCTGTGCGGGACGCCGGTAGCCGCGCACCACGGGCACGTGGTGGACACCGGCCGCCGCGGCCTGATGTGCGCCTGCCGCGCGTGCTTCCTCCTGTTCACCCAAAGCGGCGACGCGCGCTACCGCGCGGTGCCGGAGCGCTACCTGTGGGACCCCGCGCACCCGGTGGCCTGCCTGGACTGGCGCGGACTCGGCGTCCCGGCGGGCTTCGCGTTCGTCCTGCACCGCGGCACCCGGGTCACGGCGTTCCAGCCCGGCCCGGCGGGCGCCGCGGAAACGGTCCTGCCCCCCGACCTCTGGACCGACCTGGCCGCGACCCACCCCCTGCTGGGCGCGGCGGAACCGGACGTCGAGGCGATCGTGTTCCGCGGCACCGAGCACGGCACCGGCTGCTACCTGGTCCCGGTGGACGTCTGCTACCGCCTGGTCGGAGCGGTGCGCCGGTTCTGGACGGGCCTCGACGGCGGCTGCGAGATGCACCGGCGGGTGGGCGAGCTGTTCGAGGAGATCACCCAGCGCGCGCGGCCGCTCTGAGCTTGTCACCCCGGCTGGACACGGGAACCCGGCGTACGTCGGCGTACGTATCGGAGATGCCGCTTCTGCGCCGACGCGGACACGGGCGCCCGTGCGGGATGGTCGGGCCGTCCGCACGCCGTCCCCCGAGGAGCACGCATCGTGTCCACCACCACCGCACCTCCCGGCCGCGCTCCGGCGATCGCCGGAGCGGCCGTCTTCCTGCTCGCTTTCCTGGCGGTGATGGTCGCCGGCAGCGCGCTCGGCGACCGCAGCCTGCCCCTGCCCGGCGCGCCGGCCGCCGACGTCGCGGCCTACTACACCGCCAACCCCGCCGCGGCGGTCGTCGCCGCCGTGCTGCAGGCCGTGTCCGTTCTCGGCTTCGCCGTCTTCGCCCGGGCCCTCCCGCGCAAGCCCGCCCTGACCGGGGTCGCCGTCGTTTCCGTGCTGGCCATGCTCGTCTCGAGCGCCCTCTCCGTCGCCCTGACGCTCGTCGCCGGTTCGGTATCGCTCGACGCCGTGCAGGCCTTGCGGCTGGGCACCTTCTACTCCGGAGGGGTCGTCAACGTCGTCACGCTGGGCATCTTCGTCTTCGCAGCCGCGAGGGGGTTCGCCGGACCGGCCCGGTGGTTCGGGTACGTCGCCGGCGGTCTGGCGATGCTTTCGGTGCTGTCCCTGGCCTTCGCCTACGCGAGCGCGTTCCTCCCGGTGGGCCGGGTGCTGTCGATGGTGTGGACGGTCGTCGCCGCGATCGTGCTCAGGCCGTCCCGTACCCGCTGACTTGCCGTCGGGGCCGCCGAGCGACCGGCCGCGTGTCCGATGCCGCGAGGGACCCGCGGTGACCGGCCTTTCCCGGCGACCGCTAGCGGTTCACGGAACTGACCTCGTCCCGGACCCGGGTGCGCACGTCCGCCGCGTCGGGCGCGAGGCTCGTGCGGGCCGACGGCGGCGTGCTCCGCACCGGCCCGGCGACCGGGTACACCCGGTCTTCACCCGGCAGCGGCACGCCGGGGCAGGTCGTGGTGCCGGGCCGGGAGTTCTTGGTGAGGAAGACGTTCACCAGCCCGTCGACACACGGGTTGCCCGCCAGCGCGTACTGACCGTGGAACGGCGAGTCGTCCACCGACACCAGCGGGACGCCGGCCGAGCGCGCGCCGGCCGAAGCCTCCTCGTAGCCGGTCTGCGGGTCGAATTCGCCCTGCACGACCAGGATGTCCGCCGCCACGGCGGGCGGCACGTCCGGGAGTTCGTGCTGCGGCTCCTCGGACCAGAAGCCGCAGGTCTCACCGAGCCCGTACGCCCAGCCGAACAGCGGGTACCGCGGGCCCTGCCGGTCGCTGAGCCGCTTGTACCAGGCGGCGGACCGCGTCGGCTGGTCACCGCACGCGACCGCGTACCGCGTGCCGGGCCGCTGCGTGTAGTCCGGCGCCGCCGCGGCCACCCGATCCGGCGTCACCGCCGCGGCCGGGACGCCGAACGCCTTGCGGGACGCGGCATCCATCGAGTCCGCCAGTGCCCGCGGGGGCGTGGCGGACGTCCCGTCGAGCGCGGCCGCGCCCTGGAGGAACACCAGCGCGCCGAGCAGCCACCGGAGCTCGCTGCCGTTGCCGACGAAGATGCCGTCGAAGGTGTCGGGGGAGACGCCGTGGCCGCCGTAGTAGGCGCGGACGCGCTCCCACTTCGACTTGACCTCGGCGGCCGTCCCGCCCAGCTGCGCGGGGAAGTTCCGGGCCAGCCACGGCAGGTAGACGTCGTCGAACTGCCGCTGGTCGATCACCGGGAACGCTTCGAAGTCCGCCTGCAGCCGGCCGTCGAAGTCGACGCTGGAGTCGAGCACGGTCTTCCCCGTGTGCGCCGGGAACAGGGACGCGTACTTGGCGCCGAGCCAGGTGCCGTAGGAGTAGCCGAGGTAGTTCAGCTTCTCGTCGCCCAGCAGCGCGCGGATCAGGTCCATGTCGTGGGCCGTCTGCCACGTGGTGACGTACGGCGCGAGCGCGTCGCTCTGGCACGCTTCGGCGATGGCGCGCGGGAGCTGTTGGTGGGCCGCGACGCTCGCCGCCGACCGGTCGCGGGCGTCGAGGGAACCCTGGGGCAGCCGTCCGACGGGGACCCGGCACTGGAAGCCGGCATCGTCGGTGCCGGCGTGGCCGGTGCCGCGCGGGTCCATGCCGACGAAGTCGTAGAGCTCGTGCACCGTCGGCTCGAGCCCGGCGAGCGTGCTCGCCAGCGGTGTGCCCTGACCGCCCGGGCCGCCGGGGTTGAGCAGGAGCGCGCCGCGCCGTTCGCCGGTCGCGGCGGCCCGGCTGATCGACACCCGCAAGTCGGTGCCGGAGGCGGGGTTCGCCCAGTCCCGCGGCACCGTGACGAGCGCGCACTGCACGGGCTGGTCGTTCGCGGCGGGTTTGAACGGGCAGTCACCCCAGTGGAGCTGTTGCGTCGTGTACGGCGCGAGCGGGTCGGCGGCCGCGGCGGGGACCGCGGCCGCGAAGAGGGCGGCTGTCGCGGCCGCCAGTCCTGTCCGGGAGATGCGCACCGGGGCTCCTTCGTCGGCAGTGGGTGCGCCCGAGCCTGGCCCGGCCGCGGGCTCCGGTGATCAGCCCGGGGAACGAACTCCCGGTGCCCGTCTCGGCCCGGGGTATGAGGCGTTCAGCGCGCGCCCGGCCGCCGGGGCCGCGATCATGGGCCCCATGACCGGTACGGGGATCGGGGTCGTCGGGCGCCGGGTCGTGCAGTTCCTCCTGGACGAGATGCTCGTCTTCGTGCCCATGCTGGTGCTCGCCATCGCCGTCGTCTGGCTGTTCCACCCGCACGGCCGGGCGCTGCTGCCGTTCCTCGAAGTCGTCGTCTACACGATGCTGGCCCTCGATTTCGCGGGGCTGTGCTTCGTCCTCGTGTGGTGGCCCTACCGGCACGGCGGCCAGACGCCGGCGATGCGCTGGCTGCGCCTGCGGGTCCAGACGCTCGAAGGCGGGCACCCGACGCTGGGCGCGTTCGTCGTGCGGGACCTGCTGATGCTCGTCGACGGCTTCGCGTGGGGCCTGGCCGGGGTCGTCGTCATGCTGGCGACGCGCCGCCGGCAGCGGTTCGGCGACGTCGTCGCGCGGACGGTCGTCGTGCGCGTCCCGCGGTCAGCGGACCAGGCCGCTTTCCCACGCCCAGATGGCGATCTCGGTGCGGTTGCGGGCGCCCAGCTTGCGCTTGGCCGCGCCGATGTGGGTCTTGACCGTGGGCAGCGAAACCACGAGTGACCGGCAGATCTCGTCGTTCGTCGCACCACTGGCCACGGCCTTCACGACGTCGAGTTCGCGCGGGGTCAGCGGGCTTTCGGGGGCCGGGGCCTGCCGGGTGTCGCGGCGCGAGAAGTGCGCCAGCAGCCGCGTGGTGATCGCGGGGGAGACGAGCGCTTCGCCGTGGGCGGCCGCGTGCACGGCTTCGACGAGCAGGTTCGGCCCGGCGTCCTTGAGCAGGAACCCGCAGGCCCCCGCCCGCAGCGCCGCGTGCACGTTCTCGTCGAGCCCGAACGTCGTCACCATCACGACGTGCAGCGGGTCCGGGACGCCCGCGCCGGCCAGGAGTTCCGTCGCGCGCAGGCCGTCGACGCCGGGCATCCGGATGTCCATCAGCGTGACGTCGGGGCGCAGTTCGCGGGCCAGGCGCACCGCCTGGTCGCCGTCGGCGGCCTCGCCGACGACTTCGATGTCCGGCTCGCCATCGAGGATCAGCCGGAACCCCGCGCGGACCATCGCCTGGTCGTCGGCGATCAGCACTCGCGTCGGCACCCGGTCTCCCCTCGCCTCAGCCCGGTTCGAGCGGCAGCTGTGCGACGACGCGCCAGCGCCGGCCGTCCGCCGGTCCCGCCTGCACCGTACCGCCCACCGCCGCCACCCGCTCCGCCATCCCGAGCAGGCCGTAGCCACCCCGGCGGGCGGGCCGCCCGGCGCCGTCGTTGACCACCTCGACGCGCAGCGCGCCGCGGGGTTCGTGGTGGACGAACACCCGGACTTCGGCGGCGTCGGGTGCGTGCCGCCGGACGTTGGTCAGCGACTCGGTGAGCAGCCGGTGCGCCGTCGTCACCACCTCCGGCGCGACCGCCAAGGTCGCGAGGTCCGGGCTGACATCGAGGTGGATGCGGTCGTCGTCGGGCACCGCGCGGTCGACGGCGGTGGCGAGGTCGGCGGGCGGGACGAAGAGGTCTTCTTCGCCGGTCCGCAGGGCGCCGACCAGCCGGCGCATCGCCCCGAGCGCGGCCGCGCCGGCGGTTTCGAGCTCGGCGAACGTCGCGGTGTCGCCGCCACTGCGCTCGGCGACGCGGTGCGCGGCCTGCACCCGCACGACGATGCCGGTGATCTGGTGGGCCACCAGGTCGTGCAGCTCCCGGGCCAGCCGGAGCCGTTCGGCCGAGCGGAGCTCGAGGACGTCCACCCGGTGGCGGACCTCCGCGTCGCGCAGCACGAGCCCGCCGGCCAGCGCGCCGCCCCACAGCACCGCGGCCCCGGCGGCGTAGAGCGCGGCGGGGGAGCCGGTGCCGTAGCGCAGGATCGGGGCCAGGGTCGCGGCCGCGCCGCCGAGCACCGCCTGGACGGTGGCCGCCCGCGGCGAGAGCCGGTGGCAGCACGCCCCGACCATCAGCGCGAGCGCGAGGGACTCGGCCGCCCCGGGCTGCGGCGGGAGCCGCGCCCCCGCGATCGCCAGTGCCGCCGCGACGGCCGTGCCCAGCAGCGAAAGCCCGGAGACGACACTCGCCAGCACGGCGATGTGGTCGGGGAACCGGCGGCGGAGCACGGCCAGCAGCGCCACGACCGGCCCGACGCCCGGCGCGAACTCGACGGCGACGGTCGTCAGCTCACCCCGGCCCGCCCCGGCCCGCGCCGCCACGACCATGTCGACCACGACCAGCACACCGAGGACGACCGCTTCGGCCACCAGCGGGCCGCGGCGGCCGGTCCACGGGATGCCCGGGCGGCCTTCGAAGGTCATCTGCCGATCGTGCCGCACCCGGAGCCGCCGCGCTCCGCGCACGCCGGGAGTTCGTACCTGGGTAGGAGGCCGCGGCGAAAACTCGTACCGCCGGCTGATCGCCCGCGCCGCCGGTGCGGGCACGCTCGGCGCATGGACCGATTTCTGATGCGGGAGGCCGACGTGGCGGCCGAGACCCGGCCCGGGAAGATCGAAGGCCTGCCGGGCTGGTACTTCGTGCTCGTCGGGCTCCTGGTGGCCAGCAACGACCTCAGCCTGCAGTTCGCGGACCGGTACCCGTGGGTCGTGTACCTGCCACTCGCGCTCGTCGCGGTGCACCTCACGCTGTGGTTCACGCTCCTGTCGCGGCGCCGCAAGTACCTGCGCGCGGTGTGGCGCAGCAAGCAGGCGCTCGGCCTGGTCGCCGTGCTCTTCGTGCTGCGGCTGGGCCTCCAGTTCGGCCTGACGAAGCTCACCGACAGTGCCGCGCCGCTGCACAGCTACACGCACCTGATCCTGGGGCTGGTCATGCTCGTCGTGACCACGGCCGGCGCGTGGTTCGACCAGTGGCTCATCCTGCGCGTGGTGAACCGGGACGCGTGAGCGTCAGCTGGAGCCGCGCACGACGAGCCGGTGCGGCGCGACGATCGACCGCGGCGGCCCGGCTCCGTCCGCCAGGCAGTCGAGGGCGAGCTCGGCGATGCGGTCCTTGTCCGGTGACACCGTCGTCAGGGCCGGGACGCTGAACCGGCCGTCCTCGATGTCGTCGAACCCCACCAGCGCCACGTCTTCCGGCACGGACACCCCGCGGTCGGCGGCGGCGCGCAGGGCGCCGAGGGCCAGTTCGTCGGTGAAGCAGAAGACGGCGTCGGGCGGCTCGGCCAGGTCCAGCAGGTCCAGCATCGCCCGGTGGCCGTCGGCCCGGTGCAGGCGCCGGACCGGGACCTCCCGCCGGGGGAGGTCCGCCAGCGCGTCGCGGTACCCGGCGAGCCGCTGGCGGGCGGTCGCGTTCAGCGACCGCGGCTGGACGCCGAGCGCCGCGATGCGCCGGCGTCCCTTGGCCAGCAGGTGCCCGGTCGCCTCGCGCGCGGCGGCGACGTTGTCGATCGCGACGTGGTCGACGCCGGCCGTGCCGTCGTGCTCGCCGAGCAGCACCAGCGGGACGGTGTCGGTGCGGGCGGTCAGCTCCGCGGGCGCGACGGCCCAGGGGCTGAACAGCACGCCGTCGACGAGCTGGCTGCGGTTGCCGTGCAGCAGCTGCTTTTCGCGTTCGGCGTCGCCGTCGGTCTGGTCGATGAGGACGGTCAGGCCCCGGCGTTCGGCGACGCGCACGGTCCGCGCGGCGAGCTCGGCGAAGTAGGGCGAATCGATCTCCGGGATGACCAGGGCGACCAGCCCGGTCCGGCCGCGGCGCAGCGTGCGGGCGGCCATGTTGGGCCGGTAGCCCAGCTCGTCGATGCTCGCCTGCACCCGCTCCCGGGTCGCCGGGGCCACGTAGCGGAAGCCGTTGACCACGTTGGACACCGTCCGCACCGACACGCCGGCGTGCTCGGCCACGTCCCGCAGTTTCGGGTTCACGTCCGCAGCGTACCTCTTGCAACGTGGCATGCCACGTTGCAAACTGAAGGCGCCACGCCGTCGTGACCACCGGAGGACCGGAAATGACCGCACTGCTCGAGACCACCGAGGTCGAAACCCTGACCGGCCGCCTGTACGAGGACGGCATCATCGGCCTGCCCGGAGCGTTTTCCCGCGACTGGGTCCGGCAGCTCGGCGAAGACATCGACGCGGCGTTCGCCGAGGCCCGCGCCCGCCCGGGTGGCGCCGTCGGCCGCGGGCCCCACCGCTTCTACGTCGAGATCCACCCCGAGCAGCTGCGCGGCTTCGCCGACCTGGCCGCGCACCCGTGGATCACCGCGGTCGCCGAAGCGGTGCTGGGGCCGGACTACCGGATCGTCGAGGTCGGCTTCGACGTCCCGCTCGCCGGCGCGGTCGACCAGCCGTGGCACCGCGACTTCCCGATGCCCGGGGAAACCGCGCGCCACCGCCGGCTCAACTCGCTCGCCGTCAACGTGACCGCCGTCGACACCGAGCCCGACATGGGGCCGTTCGAGATCGCGCCCGGCACGCACTGGGACGACGGCGGCGCTTTCGAGCACGGCATGTTCCCGCCGCGTTCGGCGTACCCGCGCTACCGCTCGCTGGCCGTGCGCAAGTTCCCGCGGATGGGCGACATCTCGATCCGCTCGGCGCTGACCGTCCACCGCGGCACCGCGAACCACTCGGCGAAGTCCCGCCCGGTCCTGGTCCTGGGCCTCGACGCGCCGGGCGCGGGGAACGACGAACGCCACGACACCGCCGTGACACGTGAGTTCTGGGCGTCACTGCCGGAATCCGTGCGCGCACACCTGCACTGCCCGGTCGTCGAGACCCTGGTGCCCATCACCCAGAAGCACACCATCGAGGGACTGGTGATGGGCGAATCCTGATCCCGATGTTTGCCGGACCCCGGGCGCGGCAACACATCGGCATGGTCGAAGCAGGGATCACCGAGGTGTCGGGCCGGGCCGGGATCGTCGCGGGACTGCGGCGCGTGCTGCTGGCGTTCGGAGTCGGCGGAGCGCTCGCGTGCCTCGCCTGGATGGCGTTGTGGCTCGCGATGCACGTGTAGCCGGCTAGAACTCGTCCGACTGGGTCAGTTCGTGCTCGAGCGCGTCCGCCCGGGCGACGACCGCCTTGAGCGGGCGCTCGAACTCGTGCTCGATGCTGAGGTCCTCCAGCGGCACGGTGTGCTTGAGCAGCGCGACACCGTCGACCACCGCGGCCCCGCCGACGGCCGAGGTCCCGGCGAGGTCGAGCAGGCGCCGCAGGTCGAGCTTGTCGGCCCAGCCGACCGGCGAGGAGATTTCGACCCACGAGCCGCCGTGCAGCTCCGCGACGTGGTGCACGGTCACCTGCTGCGTCCGGCCGTCCGGGCCCTGCAGGCGGAACCGGAGCCAGCCGTCGGTGTCCTCCAGGACCTCGTACCGCGTCCGGACATAGTTGATCACATCGGTCCAGGTGGTCACCCGCTCCGCCTCTCCCTCGGGCCTGCTGCGCGGTCGCAGCATCTCACGCCCCGCTGCGTCAGATGATTCCGGCTTCGATCAGCCGGGGCCAGATTTCGCTCTGGTCGACGACCTCGACGCCGTGCTTCTCGGCCTTCGTCAGCTTCGCGGCGCCGACGTCGGCGCCCGTGATGAGCAGGTCCGTGCTCGCCGAGACCGACGACGCGATGGTCGCACCGGCTCGCTCGCACAGCCGCTGGAAGGTCGGCCGCGGGACCTTCTCGCCCGAGCGCGGGTCGCTGATCGAGCCGGTGACCACCACGGTCTTGCCGGCCAGGGGCGCCCCGGACGCGACGACCGGCGGCAGGTCCTCCTCGCGGACGTCCAGCGACACGCCCCGCTCCCGCAGCCGTTCGAGCTCGGGCCGCAGCCTCGTGAGGTGCTCGATCAGCGAAGCGGCGACCTTCGGCCCGATGTCCTCCACGGCGACCAGCCCGTCGACCCCCGCGTCGGCGACCGCTTCCAGCGAGCCGAACCCGGCCCGGCACAGGCGGGCGGCGGTGCCTTCGGACGCCATCGGGATGGCGAGCCCGATCAGCGCCCGGCGCAGCCCGACCGCCCGGCTCCCGTCGATCGACTCGATCATGCGCGTGGCCGAGACGTCCCCGATGCGGTCGAACTCCAGCAGCCGCTCCTTGGTCAGCCGGTAGAAGTCGGAGGGGTGCTCGAGGTCGCCGGACTCGGCGAGCCGCTCGATCCAGACGCCGCCGATGGCGTCGATGTCGGCCGCGGCCCGCGACGCCCAGTGGATCAGCCGCCGCACGGTCTGCGCCGGGCAGGAGACGTTGGTGCAGAACAGTTCGCGGCTGTTGCCCTGCTCGGTCAGCGGCTGCCCGCAGGACGGGCACGCGCTGGGTGGCACGATCTCCCGCTCGTCCCCGGTGCGCTTCGAGGCGTCGAGCACGCCGGCCACGAACGGGATGACGTCACCGGCGCGGCGCACCAGCACGGTGTCGCCGATCTTGATGCCGCGCGCCTTGATGACCTCCTGGTTGGCCAGCGTCGCGCGGGTGACGGTGGTCCCGCCGACGAACACGGGTTCCAGCCAGGCGACCGGGGCGATCTTGCCGGTCTTGCCCACGTCCCAGACGACGTCGGCCAGCACGGTGGTCTTCTCCTCGGCGGCGAACTTGTAGGCGAGCGCGCCGCGCGGCGAGCTCGACCGGGTGCCGGCGGCGGCGTAAGCGTCGCGGTCGGCGAGCCGCAGGACCGCGCCGTCGAGGTCGTAGTCCAAGGTGTTGCGCTGCTGCTCGATCTCGGTGATCACCGCCTGCGCGGCCGCGGCGCCGGCGCAGCGGCGCATGTCGGCCGCGGTGAAGCCGAGGGTTTGGAGCGCGCTGCCCAGGTCGGTCTCGGCGCTGTCGGGGTCGGTGTCGAGGTCGAAGGCGAAGAACCGGAGCCGCCGCTCGGCGACCGTGGCCGGATCCTTGGCGCGCAGCGTGCCGGCGGCCGCGTTGCGCGGGTTGATCAGCGGCTTGTCCGGGTGCGCGGTGTTGTAGGCGGCGAAGGTGGACCGCAGCATGACGGCCTCCCCGCGCACCTCGACGCGCCCCGGGGCGTCGAGCCGGTCCGGCATGCCGTCGATGAGGGCGCGCGCGAGGATCGTGACGTCGTCGCCGGTCGTCCCGTCCCCGCGCGTGACGGCCCGGCTCAGCCGGCCGTTCTCGTAGACGACGGCCAGCGAAAGGCCGTCCAGCTTCGGCATGACGACGACCGGCTGGCCGGGGAAGCGGTCGAAGAAGGCCTCGACCTGCTCGGGCTTGGTCGCCTTCTCCAGGGAGAGCATCGGCCGTGAGTGCCGGATCGGCGCGTGCAGCACCGCGGGCGCGCCCACCTGCTCGAGCGGGTTCGGGTCCGGGGCGAGCTCCGGGTTCGCCTCGACCAGGGCGCGCAGCTCGTCTTCGACCGCGTCGTACTCGGCGTCGGCCACCAGGGGGGAGCCCTGGTAGTAGGCGTCGCGCAGCGCCACGATGCGATCGGCGAGTTCCTGAATGCGTTCCGGTGCTTCCACGGCCAGGACATTACCGGGCAGCACCGACAAAACCGCTCAGCCGTCGCCGAACCGGTCGCCGATCGCCTCGATCTCCGGCAGGCCGGCCAGGTCCGCGAAGTCGGTCAGGCCAGGCAGGTCGCGGACCGCCCGCACCGGCGTGCCGTCGGCGGCGATCCGGCCGAGGACCGCGCGCATCGCCTCGGTGGCCGCCAGCAACGTCGAGATCGGACAGATCACCAGGCGGAACCCGAGTGCGCGCAGGCGGTCCCGGCCCAGGGGCGGCGTCTTCCCGCCCTCGGCCCAGTTGAACAGCAGCGGCACGTCGCGGAACTCCGCCGCCACCCGTTCGATCTCCGCTTCCGACTGCAGGGCTTCGACGAACAGCATGTCCGCGCCCGCGTCGCGGTACCGGTGGCCCCGGTCGATCGCCGCGTCGAGGCCCTCCACGGCCCGGGCGTCGGTCCGGGCGATCAGGACGAAGTCCGGGTCGGTGCGGGCCGCGACGGCCGCCCGGACGCGGTCGGTCATCGTCCCCGCCGGGACGACGCGCTTGCCTTCGAGGTGGCCGCAGCGCTTCGGCGCGACCTGGTCCTCCAGGTGGATAGCCGCGACGCCCGCCGCTTCGTACTCGCGGACCGTGCGGATCACGTTGAGCGCGTTGCCGTACCCCGTGTCGGCGTCGGCGATGACCGGGACCTCCACCGCCGACCGGATGCGGCCCGCCGCCTGGACCATCTCCGTCATCGTCAGCAGCCCGACGTCGGGGCGCCCGAGCAGCGACGCCGTCGTGCCGAAGCCCGTCATGTACACCGCCGGGAAACCGGCCGCCTCGACCAGCCGGGCGCTCAGCGCGTCGTACGCGCCGGGGGCGACCACCAGGTCGTCCCCGGCCAGCAGCTCCCGCAGCCGTGCCGGTCCGGGTACCCGCGGTGCCAGCAGGTCGGCCACGGCGCTCACCTCCGTCAGTGGTCCGAGGCGAGGCTCCCCAGGGAGAGCCGCTCGAACACGATCTTCTCGTACGGGCCGGCCGTGCCCGTCTCGTACAGCAGCCCGACCGTGCCGGGGTCAGTCTGCACCAGGTCGGAGTAGGCCGCCGGGCCACCGGTCAGCGTGGGGCCCGGGCGCCACGTGCGCCCGCGGTCGGTGCTCAGCCGCAGCCGCATCACCGCGCGCGTCGCCGGGTCCGCCGGTCCGGAGTACAGCAGCAGCCACGGGATCGTCGTCTGCAGCACGCTGCCCTCGACCTTCGTCCCGGACAGCGTCGGCTGCACCCGGTACGGCTCGACGAGGGTCTTCCCGCCGTCGGTGCTGTAGCCGTCGACGCGGTGCGCGGCGGCCGAACCCTGGTTGCGGCTGGAGAAGTACAGCGTGCCGTCGGGCAGCTCGGTCGCCGACGTCTCGTTCGCCGCGACGACGCCGTCGGTGCGGTCGTCGGTGAAGCCGAGGTGCCAGGTGCGGCCGTCGTCGTCGCTGTAGAGGTCGTGGCCGCCGTAGTACTTCGCCTCGGTGCCGACGTCGGCCGAGCCCGCGGGCGGCGAGCCGGAGTGGTTGGCGGGCACGACGATCCGGCCCGCGTGCGGGCCGTGCCGCAGCAGCGTGGCGTGCCCGGGCCCGGTGGCGTACCACCGCCAGCCGGGCAGCTTGGTGCCGGCCGTGATGTCGCGCGCGGGGCTCCAGGTGCGCCCGTTGTCGCGGCTGCGCAGGACGTACACGCGGCGGGTGTCCCGAGCGGACGCCTGCCCGGACATGATCTGCCTCTCCGAGACGAGTCCGTTGTGGACAGTCAGCAGAACGAGCTCACCGTCGCGCGTGACCACGGGTGCCGGGTTGCCGGCGGTGGCGTCGCCGTTGCTGTCCACCACGGACAGCGGACCCCAGGTGCAGCCGCCGTCGGCCGAGGTGCGCGACACGGTCCGGATGGCTCCGGAGTCGCCGGCGGAATCCCGTCTCCCCTCGGCGAACGCGACCAGCGACCCGTTCGCGGCGCGGACCACCGCGGGGATGCGGAAGGTGTCGTAGCCCTCGGTGCCGGAGGTGAACGCGACGGAGGACGTGCAGCCGTGCGCCGGGCCGGCGAGGGCCGCGGGGGTGAGGGACAGGGCGGTCGTGGCCGCCGCCAGGAAGATCGTGCTGAACCTGCGCAGGGGGGACACCGGGGTTCGACCTCCTCGTCGAGGTAGGACATGGGATGTCTGACGTCCTATGTCTCGACAACCTAAGGAGGCCGGGCCCGTTCGTCAAGGAACGCGCCGGGGTCTGTCCGGTCAGGCCGCGCAGGGCCCGAAGTACAGGCACTCCACCAGCGCGCGGACGTCGTGCGCCCGCGCCCGGGACTCCAGCTCGTCGAGCAACGCGGTGAGCGCGCCGAGATCGATCGGGCCCGCGAACTGCCGCTCGGCGGTGTCGTGCTTCGCGCAGCCGCTGCCGCGCGGGTTGCCCGCCGGGACGACCGCGAACACGACTTCGCCGTCGTCGCCGAAGGTGAAGTGGCACTGCAGCGGGGTCGGCGTCGCGTCCGCGACGTCGTTCGTCCGTTCGCCGCCGAAGCTGGCGGGGTAGGACCAGCCCGCGGCCGGGTCGTCGAGGAACCCGGCGTCCGCCGGCGGGGTTTCGCCGTCGAGCCGCCAGCCGCGCGCCAGCAGCAGGTCGTGCACCCTGGAGATCGGCGTCGCGGTCATGGGCGTCCCTTCGGATCGGCGGGCTCCCAGTGTGGCCGGAGCGGCCGTGCCACGATCGAGCGACCTACCAATGGGTCTGGACCTCCGGTGCGAGGGCTGATAAGCCTCTGCCCGTGACGATGGACCTGCACAGCATCAACCCGTGGGAAGTGTCGTTCCTGCGTGAAGAGGTCGGCGGCTACTTCGCGCACGGCATCGAGCTCACGCCCGGCGCGACCGTCTTGGACGTCGGGGCCAACGTCGGCGTCTTCTCCGCGGCGGTGTACGAACGGCTGGACGGCGACGTGCGGATCTACGCCTTCGAGCCGCTGCCCCCGCTCCACGAGAAGCTCGACCGCAACGGCCGCGACTTCTTCGCGGGCAAGCTGAAAGCGCTGCCTTTCGGGCTGGCGTCCGGTGAGGACGAGCTCGACTTCAGCTACTTCCCGGGCGCGACGATCTTCTCGTCGTCGTGGCGGGACTCGGGCAACGTCGAAGCGGAACGGCGGCGGGTCACCGCCAGCATCGTCGAGATGATCCGGCAGGGCGGCCTCGGCCCGGCGGCACGCCGTGTCCCCGCCCCCGTGCTGCGGGGGCTCGTCGGCCGCAAGCTGAAGGTGATGCGGCAGCTCGAGACGCACCGGGTCCGCGTCCGGCCGCTGTCCCCGGTGCTCGACGAGGAGGGCATCGACCGCGTCGACCTGCTCAAGGTCGACGTCGAGGGTGCCGAGCTGGAGGTCCTGCGCGGCATCGAGGACCGGCACTGGCCACTGGTCCGGCAGGCGGTCGTCGAGGTGGAACGCTGGACGGAGAACCGCGACCGCGTCCGCGAGGTGTTCGGCGAGCGCGGGTTCGCGGTCGAGGCCGTGCAGGACCCGGTCCAGCAGGCGGCCGACATCGGCATGGTGTTCGCGCTGCGGTGAGCGCCGCCTGACCTTTATGTCCACAATGGACTTGGGTCGATCGGGTGAAAAGCCCGGAGTCGCGGCACGGGGTGCCGAGGCGCGCGCCTCGGCACCCCGTGCCGTCAGGCGTCGACCGAGGGCGTTCGCAGCAGTTCCCGGCGCCGGGTGTCCTTGAGCCAGACGTTGCGGGCGCCGGGCTTGCGGGCCTCGCCCGCCAGCTGCTTGACCGTGCCGCGGCAGACGAGCTCCTTCACCTTCGCGCCCAGCCGGCCGCCGAGGTGGAAGCGGACCGCGGTGTCGTCGCGGCGGGCGAACTGGAAGACCCCGGCGCGCCGGCCCAGGCTCAGGCAGACTCCGGCGAACCCGACGTCGGCGGGCGCGGGCCGGGTGCCCGCAATCCGGCTGAGCACGGTTTCGGCCGCCTGCGGGCCCAGCTGGACCGCGGACTGGCAGCCCATCCGGTACGGCAGGTCCGACGGCGCCGCCGCGTCGCCGGCCGCGACGACCCGGTCGTCGTCGACGCTGGTCAGCGTCTCGTCGGTGCGGAGGCGGCCCAGCGCGTCGGTGCTCAACCCGCTGCGCGCGGCCAGGTCCGGCACGCCGAACCCGGTGGTCCAGACGGTCACCTCGCTCGGCAGCTCGCGGCCGTCGGCGAGCCGCACGGCGTCGCGCGTCACCTCGCTCGCCACGGCGTCGGCGAGCACCGTGACACCCAGCGAAGCGAGCCGCGCGGCCACGGCGCGGCGCCCCTTCGGGTGCAGGTACGGCCCCAGTTCGCCGCCGCACACGAGCGTGACGTCTCGGCCCGCCTCCGCCAGTTCCGCCGCGGTCTCGATCCCGGCCGGGCCGGCGCCGACGACCGTCACGGTGGCCGCGGCCGCGACGACCGGCCGCAGTCGCCGGGCCTCTTCGAACGTCGTGACGGGATAGGCGAATCGGGGCACGTCCGGGCGGCCGCTGCCGACCGCGTAGACGAGGTAGTCGTAGCCGAGGAGGTCCGCCTCGGACAGCCGGACCTCGCGCGCGGCCGGATCGATCGTCGTCACGGTGCCGACGACCAGCCGGACGCGCTCGGCCAGGACGTCGCGGAAGCCGGTGACGGCGTCGTGGGTGCCGGCGGCGAGCTGGTGCAGGCGGATCCGCTCGACGAAGTGCGGACGCGGGTTGACCAGGGTCACGGCGACGTCGTCGCGACGGGTCAGGCGGTTGGCGGCCATGACGCCGGCGTATCCGCCGCCGATCACGACCACTTCGGTGGGCACGGCCATGGTGTCTCCTCAGCTGAACGGGTTCGGCCCAGAGACACCGCGTGCCCGGACGCTGTGACAGCTGTGAGCGGCCTCACGCGTCACTGGGGGAGCGGCTCCACACCACGGCTTCGTGCCACGCGGCGATCAGCGCTTCGTCGTCGGCGAAGCTCGGGCACTGCCCGACCGGGATCCACGCCTGCCCGGCCGGTTCGCCGTCTTCGACGCGCAGCACCGTCACCCCGGCGTACTCCAGCACTTCGTGGCCGTGCCCGGCGGGGACCGAGACCGCGCGGGTGCCCAGCTGCAACCGCACCTTTCGTTCGCCCGTCATCGACCCCGCTTTCCCCTCGGATGTTCCACGGTGTTGTCGCGCGCCGGGCGTGCGGTGTAACAGCTCGGCGCCGAGGTCTGCGGTGAACGGCCGGAATCGCCCGGTAAATGGTGGTTGAGCGGCGATCGGGTGCGTCCGTTCGTGCTAACCCGGGTGTGAAAACCGCGCCACCGGGAATCCGGCACCCGAAGCGATCTGGGGGTGGCGAGGGATGACACGCGAAAGTTTCGGGTTCACGGCGGAGGCGGCGCAGGTCAGGCTGGTGCGGTCGTGGGTGCGCGACCGGCTGGCGGCGGGCGCCGTCCCGGACGACGTGGCCGCCGACGTGGTGCTGATCTCGGGCGAACTGGCGGGCAACGCGGTCCGGCACGCGGCCGGGCCCCTGCGGGCGGTGCTGGTCTGCACCGACGACGCGGTGTGGATCGGCGTCGAGGACGCGGGCGGCTCGGCGTGGTTCGACCCGGCGGCCCCCGACGCGGCCCCGAGGGGCACGGGGCTGACGCTGGTCGCGGCCTGTGCGGGCCGCCGCGGCCACTTCCACCGCGACGACGGCGGCAAGACCGTCTGGGCCGAGATCCCGCTCGCCTCCTGAAGCCGCACTCCGGTCCTGCGGCGCCGGAGCCCTCGGCGGCCGCGCGCCGGAGCCCGCGTTGCACAGGTCGGCGAGTCGCTCGATGGCGCTGGAGCCCGCGTTGCACGGGTTGGCGAGTCGCTCGATGGCGCTGGCCCGCGCGCCGGAGCCCGCGTCGCACGTGCCGCCGGGCTGGCCGCTGCGGCCGGCGCACGCGGGTCCCAGTACGTCAGCCGGTCTGCTCGCGGATCCAGCCCGCGACGACGTCCACCCGGGCGATCGTCTCGGGGCCCGGCTGCGGGCACGGCGGCCCGGTGTTCACGATGGCCACCAGCTGCCCGGTGTGGTCGTCGCCGGAGACGAAGAACGGGCCGCCCGAGTCCTCCGGGCAGGGGCCGTTGTCCACCGTGCGCGTGCCCACCGGCAGGGCCTCCAACGTGGACCCGCCGATGCCCGACACCCGGAAGTGCCCGCGCTTGAGGTGGTCGGACGGGCCGAGCACGGTCGCCGAGTGCGAGCCCCAGCCCGCGAACTGCAGCTCCTCGCCGACCGCTGGGCGGGTCGAGGCCAGCGCGACCGGGGTGATGTCGTCCACCGGCGCGCTGAGCTCGGCCACGGCCAGGTCGTTGACCGGCGACTGGCGGACGTCGACGACCTGGGCCGTGTGCCCGCCCGGATCGCTGTCCTTCACCCGCCCGACCGTCACCGTCATCGTGTACGGCGGCCGGCCGCCGATCCGGGCGTCCTGCAGGTCGTGGAAGCAGTGCCCGGCCGTGACGACCCACCGCGGCGCCACGAGTGCGCCGCTGCAGGCGCCGTCGCGCACGCCGCCCCCGGGGACCGGGATGTCCCGGGACGTCAGTTTCGCGTTGAACGGGAGGATCGGAGCCGGGGGTGGTGGTGCCGGGGCGCGGCCCAGCGCGCTCGCGTCGGGCAGGCTGTGCCCGACGGCCGAAGCGGCCAGGGCGGGCACGGCGATCAGCGTGCCCGTCGCGGCGTGGGCGAACGCGGCACCCGCCCCCACCAGCACCGCGACGGTCACCGCGCGGGCGCGGAACCGCCGCCGTCGATCCGAAGTCGTCCTCACACCTTCAATGCACGGATGAGAGCGCCGGATGGTTGCGAACCCCGGCCCGTCAGGGGCGCTGCCCGGCTTCGTCGACGAACGTCTTCACCGTCACCGCGCTGTCCTCGGTGCCGAGGTACTGGTGCGTGGTGGCGTCGAAGACGATGACGAGCGGCTTCGCCTCCGGGGCCGAGCCCGGCGGGTTGGGCCAGGTGATCCCGACGCCCGGGCGGCCGGCGGCGTCCGTGACGTGGTCGAGGGCCCGCAGCCCCGGCACCTTCGCCGCCGCCTGGAACAGGGCCGCGTAGGACGCGGGGGGCAGGGCCTGCTCGTTCGCCATGGTGAGCACGTCCTTGCCCATCGCGTTGGTGTCGCCCTTTTCGCCGCTGTGGTGGGCGTTCAGGTAGGCGAGCATCGCGTCGGCCGTCGTCGGCAGGTCGGTCCGGTAGGCGGGCGACGGCGCGCAGTCCTCCAGCGTGCCGTTCCTGCGCGGGTCGTTGGCGCCCCAGACGGGCGTTTTGCCGTCGCGGCAGCCGGGGAACTTCGTGTCCTTGCCGAGCAGGCCGTCGCGGGTGCCGTCGACCGACAGCCAGATCTCGCGCGTGCTGTGGTCCCGGTACTCCGTCTTCACGTAGAGGAACTGGTCCGGACGCGGGGGCTTCGCGGGCGCTTGGAGGGCCGCACTCGCCGCTTCGGCCAGCACCCGCACCGGGTCGGCGTTCGCGACGGCGGGACCGATGCCCACCTGCTCGGCCGGGGCGAACGAGACGACCGCGGTGATCGCCGCGGCCAGGCCGATCGAGGCGCCGGCGGCCCAGAACCAGCGCCGGGAGCGGTGCGGCCGTTCGCCGCGCGCGGCGGCCAGCAGCCGGTCCCGGGCCGGGGCGAGCCGTTCGGCGGGCGCGAAGCCGACGGCTTCCGCGCGTTCGCGGATCAGGTCGAGGTCATCCATGGCTCGAGGTCTCCTTCACGGGGTCGAGGGCGCCGAGCTCGGCGCGGACGCGGCCGCGGGCGCGGCTGAGCCGCGACTTGACGGTGCCGACGGGAATGGCGAGGGCTTCGGCGACCTCCTGGTAGCCCAGCCCTTCGGCGGCGACGAGCAGCAGGACGTCCCGTTCGCGCGGGCCCAGCGCGGCGAGGGCGCGGTCCAGGTCCGCGCCGAGGGCCTGGGCGGAGACGCGGTCGGCGACCCGGTCGGCGTGGCCCTCTTCGGGCGCCTGCGGTCCGACGGCGAGGCGGAGCTTGAGTTCGCGCACCTCGGCCCGCCGGTGGCGCGACACGAGGTTCGTCGCGATGCCGTAGAGCCACGGGCGCGCGTCCGGCCGCGCGAGGTCGAACTTGGCCCGCTTGTCGAACGCCACCAGGAACGTGTCGGCGAGGACGTCGTCCGCGGCCGCCGCGCCGAGGCGCCGGGCCAGGTAGCGGTGGATGTGCCGGGCGTGGCGGTCGAAGATCACCGCGAACAGGCTCGGTTCCTGCTGCGACCGCGCGATCACGCTCGCGTCGTCGTCTTCGGGTTCTTCCGGGGTCATCGCCCGCCTTTCGCCGCGGTCAGTTTCACCTGCTCTTCGCACGAACCCCGGAACGGGTTCTCGGACTCCGGGGCACCGGCGGGAAAAGTGACCCGGTTCACGTCCGGACGGCGGTACGGTCGAAGCCGAAGATCACGAAGGGGGTGGGGCGGTGCTGCCGAAGATCGCGCTCGAAGAGGCCTACGAGCACCCGGACCGCGTCGCCCGGCTGCTGGCCGACGAGGAAGCGCTCGCCGACGCGTCGCACCGCGGCGGTGTGACGCCCGAGTTCTACCGGCCGGTGATGGAGAAGCTGCGCGAGTTCGACGACGTCCGGCTCGGCAGCATGGACCGGGCGGGCATCGCCCACACGATCCTGTCGCTCACCGCGCCGGGCATCCAGGGCATCGTCGACCCCGCGGCGGCGACGGCGGAAGCGCGGCGGCAGAACGACTTCCTCGCCGGGCAGGTGGCGAAGCACCCGGACCGGTACTCGGCGTTCGCCGCGGTCGCGGTGCAGGAGCCGGACAACGCGGCGGCCGAGCTGCGCCGCGCGGTCACCGAGCTCGGCTTCAAGGGTGTGCTCGTCAACGGCTACACGAACGTCGGCGACGAAGACCACGGCAGCTACCTCGACGAGCCGCGCTACCACGGCTTCTGGGAGACGCTCTGCGAGCTCGACGTGCCGCTGTACCTGCACCCGCGGCCGTCGCTGCCGGGCGGGCAGGCGCTCTACGCCGGGCACCCGGAGATGAAGGGCGCCACCTGGGGCTTCGGCACCGAAACGGCGGCACACGCGGTGCGGCTGCTGCTGGGCGGGCACTTCGACCGCTTTCCGGCGGCGAAGCTGATCCTCGGGCACCTGGGGGAGGCGCTGCCCGCACTGCTGTGGCGCACGCAGACCATGTTCGAGGCCAACCCGTTCGGCAACCGGCCGCGCCGGACGCTGCCCGAGTACGTCGCGGACAACGTCTGGATCACCACCAGCGGCGCCTTTTCCGACCACGCGCTGATCAACGCGGTGCTGACGGTCGGCGCCGACCACATCATGTTCTCCGTGGACTACCCGTATTCGGAGAACGCCGGGGCCGCCGAGTGGATCGAGCGCGCCCCGATCAGCGAGCTGGACCGCCGCAAGATCGCGCACGGCAACGCCGCCGCGCTGTTCGGGATCGAGCTAGGGTGACGCCCGGCGGACACCGTTCGCGTCAGCCGGGTCGCTGACGGCTTTTCCGCACCGTCGTCGTCTCGCTGGTCAGTGGTCGTCCGCCGGGAGCCGCGGGGACGAGTGGAGGGACGACGACGCCGTGCTCGTCGACCAGGACCGAATGGGGTTCCCCCGCCGCGAAAGCGTGCCGCTCGCCCCACTGGCGCAGCGTGACGATCACCGGGAAGAAGTCCTTGCCCGCCTGGGTGAGCTCGTACCCGCGGCGTTTGCCTGACGCCGCTTCGGCCGGCGCGATCAGGCCGTGCGCGGTCAGCTTGCGGAGCCGGTCGGTGAGGATGTTGCGCGCGATGCCCGTGCGCTGCTGGAAGTCCGTGAACGAGCGGGCGCCGTCCATCGCGTCGCGCAGGATCAGCAGGCTCCACCGGTCGCCGACCAGGTCGGCCGCCCGGGCGACCGGGCAGTCCGGGTCCGTCCACGCCGTCACGAGCCCTCCCATGAGTTGCGTTTTGAAACCATTCTGACCTACGCTCCGATGAGTTGCAAATTGCAACCAATCGGGAGGTCGTGGTGGGGCGCGGGACGAGGCTGCTGCTGGCGGTCGTGTGCGGGGTGGCGGTCGCGGGCGTCTACGCGGGGCAGCCCGTGCTCGGCCCGATGGGCGACGACCTGGGCGTGGCCCGGGACGCCGTCGGCTGGTTCGTGGCCGCCGGGCAGCTCGGCTACCTCACCGGGCTGGTGCTGCTGGTGCCGCTGGGCGACCTGCTCGACCGCGGCCGGCTGATCGCGGCCCACCTCGGGCTGGTGGCGGCCGGCCTGGCGGTCACGGCGACCGCGCCCGCCGGCTGGGTGGCGTTCGGCGGTCTCGCGCTCGCGGGCCTCTTCGCGGTGGTCGTGCAGACCGCCGTCGCCTACGCGGCCGCGCTGTCCCCGCCCGGCGAGCGGGGACGCAACCTCGGCGTCGTCACGTCCGGCGTGGTGATCGGCATCCTCGGCGCGCGGATGGTCACCGGCGTCCTGGCCGATCTGTGGGCCTGGCGCGGCGCGTACGTCGTCCTGGCGGTCCTCGCCGCCGCCCTGTGCGTGCTCTGCCTGGTCGCACTGCCCGCCGACGCTCGCTCCGGGACCGGAGGCTACGGGCGGGTTCTCCGTTCCCTGGGCGGGATGTTCACCCAGCGGGTGTTCCTCGGCCGCGGGCTGATCGCGTTCTTCCTCTTCGCCTCCTTCGGCACGTTCTGGAGCGGCGTGGCACTACCGCTGGCCGGAGATCCGTGGCACCTGAGCGAAACGCACATCGGGCTCTTCGGCGTCGCCGGGCTGGCGGGCGCGCTGGGGGCGGCCCGGGCCGGCCGCGGGAACGACGCGGGGCACGGCCGGCGGATCACCGGCGTCGCGCTCGTCCTCCTGCTCGGCTCGTGGCTCGCGATCGGGCAGCTCGAGTGGTCGCTGCTCGTGCCGATCGCCGGTGTGGTGGTGCTCGACTTCGCCGTCCAGGTCGTGCACGTCGGCAACCAGCACGTCCTCACGAACCGCTACGCCGACCGCACGAGCAGCGCGATCGGCGGCTACATGGTGTTCTACTCGGTCGGTTCCGCCCTCGGCGCCGCCGCGACGACCACGCTGTACGACGTCGCGGGCTGGACCGGCTCGGCGATCCTCGGGGCGGCGCTCGCCTTCTGCGCCCTGCTCGTCTTTTCAGGATGTGGACGCACTGGGGCGGCGGCGCCGGTGCGCCGAGAATGTCCCGACGGCGAGAGGAGTGCCCGATGAAGCGGATGGTGCGCGCGCTCGGCTGGGCGTTCACCGGGATCGGCTGGGTGCTCGTGCCGCCGGTCCCGCCGTTCGAACCCGCGTCGGTGGTGCCGGTGCCGCGGCCGGACGCGCCGACGGTCCCGTTGTCACGGCGGGAGCGCGAGGCGTTCCGGCGGATCGTCCACTGAGGACTCAGTCCAGGGCCACCGGCGCCGAACCTTCGAAGCGGTAGCCGATCCCGCGGACCGTCGTGATCGGGTCGAGGTGCGGTTCGAGCTTCGCCCGCAGCTTCCGGACGTGGACGTCGACGGTCCGGTCGTTGCCGTCCTGCCGCGGCCACAACGCGGTCTTCAGCGCGGCGCGGGTGAAGACGCGGTCCGGGTGCGCGCGCAGGAAGCGCAGCAGGTCGAACTCGAGCCGCGTCAGCGCGAGCGGCGCGCCGAGCAGGAGCGCGCGCCGCGCGCCGGTCTCGATGCGCAGCACCGGATCCGAGACCAGCCGCAGGCGCGGCGGCCGGCGGATCGTGGTGACGTCGACGCTCGCCAGGCCGTCCAGCGCCGTGGCCAGCCGGGCGGCGACGAGGGCCGCGTCACCGGCCGGGCTCGTGAGGTCGATGCGGATGCTGACCTGCAGCACCTCGGACGTCGCAGTGCTCGTCATGGCCGCGAGTCTGGGCCGTGACCGCCGCCGCGCGAAGTCCGCCCGGTGGCTGGAACGGCTTGACGGACGGGTGTCCCTTGTCGGCACGATGATCGTGTCCCACGAGCCGGACGGAGCCCGCGATGAGATTCCAGGTGCTGGACATCCTGCCCCACTTGACGAACCCGGTGACCGGTCGCCGGGTCCGCACCGACGAGCGCTTCGCCCAGGCGCTCACCTCCGCGCGCTACGCCGAAGAGTTCGGCTTCGACGCCGTCGCGCTCGGCGAACGGCACGCCGGGCACTTCCTGAGCAGCGGCGTGACCGTGCTGCTCGGCGCGATCGCCGCGACGACCAGCCGGGTCCGGATCCAGACCGGCGTGTCGGTCCTGTCGATCCACGACCCGCTGCGCGTCGCCGAGGACTACGCCACCGTCGACCAGCTCTCCCGCGGCCGGCTCGAGCTGGTCATCGGCAAGGGCAACGAGCTGCGCCAGCTGCCGATGTTCGGCATCGGCAACGGCGACCAGTGGGACGCGCTCGCCGAGAAGTACGAGCTGCTGCGCCGCCTCTGGCGCGAAGAGGACGTCACCTGGGAAGGGCGCTTCCGCGGTCCGCTGCGCGAGGTGACCAGCCTGCCGCGCCCGTTCGCCGGCGCGCCCCGCGTCTGGCACGGCTCGGCGACCACGCGGACCTCGGCCGAGCTGGCGGCCCGGTGGGGCGACCCGCTCTTCTCCGCCAACGCGATCCAGCCGCGCGACAACTACACCGTGCTGATCGAGCACTACCGCAAGCTGTACGCCGAACACGGCCACGACCCGCGCTTCGCCTTCGTCGGCGCGGGCGCCGGCTTCCTGTACCTGGCCGACACCACCCAGGAAGCCCGGGACGCGTTCGGCCCGACGTACGAGAAGATCGTCGCCTTCTTCAACCAGCCCGGCAACCACACCCCGGGCAACGCGATGGAGTTCCCGACGATCGACGACGCGATCGCGCGCGGGCCCGTCCTCGTCGGCAGCCCCCAGCAGATCGCCGAGAAGATCCTTTGGTGGCACGAGGCGTTCGGGCACGACCTGCAGTCGTTCAGCCTGCCCACCATGATCCCGCACGAGCAGCAGCTCGCCATGCTCGAGCGCTTCGCCTCGGAGGTCGTCCCGGTGGTGCGCGCGGCCGCGCCCACGGCATTGTGGAGTGACCAGGACCCGTACGGCGGGCGTCCCGCCGTCCACGGGCGGAGCGTCGCCGACGCCGCGAGCACCGTCGAAGGAGCCGCTCCGTGAGCGCGAACCAGCTGCACTTCACCGCCTTCATCTGGCCCAACGGCTACCACGAGTCCGCGTGGCGGGTCGTCGGCGACGACGTCCGCGGCGTGCTCGGCCTGCCGTACTACGCGGACATCGCGCGCACCGCCGAGCGCGGGCTGATGGACTCGATCTTCCTGGCCGACAACATCGCGATCGCCGAATACCGCGTCACGCACCTGCCGCAGACGCAGTTCGACCCGGTTTCGGTGCTCTCGGCCCTGGCCGCGGTCACCACGGACATCGGCCTGATCGGCACGGGCTCGACGACCTACAACAAGCCGTGGGAGCTCGCCCGCCGGTTCGCCACGCTCGACCACCTCAGCGGCGGCCGCGCCGGCTGGAACATCGTCACCACCATCACGTCGCTGGCCGCGGCGAACTTCGGCGAGAAGGCCCACCCCGACCACGCCGACCGGTACGAGCGCGCCCACGAGTTCGTGGACGTCGTCACCCGCGCGTGGGACAGCTGGGACGAGGACGCGATCGTCGGCGACCGCGAAAAGGGCGTCTGGGCCGACCGCGCCAAGCTGCACGCGCCGCGCTTCCACGGGAAGTTCTACGACGTCGAAGGCGTGCTGCCGTTCCCGCGGTCGCCGCAGGGGCGGCCGGTGCTCGTCCAGGCGGGACAGTCGGCCGCCGGCATCGGGCTCGCCGCGCGGTACGCCGAGCTGGTGTTCTCCGGGCCGCCGTCGCTGGGAGCCGCGGTGAAGTTCCGCGCCGAGCTGGACGCCCAGGTCGTCGCGGCGGGCCGGAACCCGGCGGACGTGCGGGTGCTGCCCGCCCTGATGGTGACCCTCGGCGGCACCGAGGCCGAGGCGAAGGCCCGGGCCGAGCGGCTCGAAGAGCTGGCCAGCCCGGAGTTCCGCTGGCAGAACGCGCTCTACACCGCCGGCCTCGACCCGGACGCGTTCGACCCCGACGCCCCGCTGCCCGCGGAGCTGCGGGCCGAAGGCGGGTCGAGCCGCCTGCAGCAGCTGGCCGCGGCGGCCCGCGAACGTCCCGGCGCCCCGCTGCGCGAAATCGCCGCCCGGATCACCGGGGGAGCGGGCCAGACGCACTTCGTCGGCACGCCGGAGCAGCTCGCCGACCACGTGCTCACCTGGCAGGACGCCGGGGCCGTCGACGGGTTCACCATCATGGGATCCACGCTGCCCTACGAGCTGACCGCGTTCGTCGACCACGTCGTGCCGATCCTGCAGGCCAAGGGCCGGTACCGGACCGGATACACCGGCTCGACGTTGCGTGGGCACCTCGCCGGGTGATTCCCAGCATGTGGTTTCTGTCGGTGGTGCTGGTTAGGGTCCTCACGTCCGATCTTGACTGAGGAGCGTGGGACGTGGGCTGGACCCGGAACATCCGAGTGGCCGCACTGGTGGCGGTGGCCGCGCTGGGCCTGACGGCGTGCGGCGGCGGGGACGGCAAGCCCGCCGCGGCGGGCAAGGGCGGGGCGCCGATCGTCGTCGCGTCCTTCAACTTCACCGACAGCCAGATCCTGGCCGAGATCTACGCGGGCGCGCTGGAGGCCAAGGGCTACCCGGTCACGCGCAAGCTGAACCTCGGCTCGCGGGAGCTGATCTACCCGTCGCTCAAGAGCGGCGAGCTGCAGTTCATCCCGGAGTACCAGGGCTCGGCGATCGCCGCCGGCTTCGGCAAGGACCCGGTGAAGGACGCCAAGGGCGAGCACGAACAGCTGGCGAAGCTGCTCGAGCCCAGCGGCGTCTCGCTGCTGGACTACGCGGCGGCGGAGGACAAGAACACCTACATCGTGAAGGCCGACCTGGCGAAGTCCAAGGGCCTCACGTCGATCGGCGACCTCAAGAAGCTCGACAAGGTCGTCCTCGCCGGCGGCCCGGAGTGCGAGAAGCGGCTGACCTGCTTCAAGGGCTTCACGGACGTCTACAAGCTGACGAACGCGACGTTCCAGACCGTCCAGGAGCTCGGGCCGCGAGTCCAGCAGCTCGACTCCGGGGCCGTCACGGTCATCCCGGTCGACTCGGTGAGCCCGCTGGCCGGCGACGCCAAGTACGTGGCGCTGAAGGACGACCTGGCCATGGTGCCGACGGAGAACGTCGTCCCGGCGGTGAACAAGAAGGTGCTCGACGAGCGGGGCGCGGACTTCACGGCCGTGGTCAACGCGGTGAGCGCGAAGCTGACGACGGAAGGCATGCGGGAACTGAACAAGCGCGTCGACTCCGACGGCGAGAAGGCCGCCGACGTAGCAAAGGACTGGCTCTCCCAGCAAGGACTCGCCGGGTGACCCCGTTTCACGGAATAGAGTGATTCGACTACCCTGGGTGCCGTCTTCGTCGGCACGACAGGGAGCTGGTTGTGGCATCCGAGGTGGGGACCGGCCCGAACACGCCGGTCGGGGTCGATCCGAGCCGGGCGAGCATCGCGCGCATGTACGACTACGTGCTGGGCGGCAAGGACCACTACCAGGTCGACCGGGACGAGCTGGCCCGGCTGCGGCAGGTCATGCCCGAGGTCGCCGACCTGGCCCTGGAGAACCGCCGGTACCTGATCCGGGTCTGCCGGTTCCTCGCCGAGCGGGCCGGGGTCGACCAGTACCTCGACTGCGGGTCGGGCCTGCCGACCACGGAGAACGTGCACCAGGTCGTGCAGCGCGTGGACAAGCTGGCGAAGGTCGTCTACGTCGACAACGACCCGGTCGTGGTCGCGCACGGCCAGGCGCTGCTGGAGGAGAACGAGCGGACCCGGTTCGTCGCCGGCGACATCTTCGAGCCCAAGTCGATCCTCGGGCACGAGGTCGTGCGCGAGCACCTCGACTGGACGCGGCCGATCGCCCTGATGTTCGTGGCCACCCTGCACCACCACAAGGGCGACCGGCACCGCCCGGCCGAGATCATGCGCGAGTACGTCGACGCGCTGCCTTCGGGCTCCTACGTCGCGATCTCGCACCTGTTCGACCCGGGCGAGGGCGGCGACCACGACACGATGGCGGCCTTCCAGGACGCCATCGCCCGCGGCTCCCTGGGCGGCGCCACCGCCCGCACCGAGGCCGAGATCAAGGAATTGCTGCCCGGCCTCGAGCTGGTGGACCCGGGCATCGTGCTGCTGGCGAACTGGTGGTCGGACGGCCCGAACCTCAAGCCCCTCAACACCGCCCAGCGCCTCATCGCCGGCGTCGTCGCCCGCAAACCCTGAGCGGTTCAGCGGGGCACGCGGTCGGGGTGGTCGGTGATGATGCCGTCAACGCCGAGCCGCACCGCGCGCGCGATTTCACGCGGGTCGTTGACCGTCCAGGCGTAGACCGGGATCGCCGCCTCCTGCAGCGCCGTGACCTGCTCCGGGCGGATCGACTCGAAGCCCAGCCCGGCGCAGCGGGCGCCGGCTTCCCGGGCCATGCGCACCGGGTCGATAGGGGCCGCTTCGACGAGGGCGATCGTGTCCACGTAGGGGTGCCCGGCGGCGGCTTCGCGGACCACGTCGTGGTGGAACGAAGCGATCGCGCACTGGTCCGCCGGGAGGCTCTCGAGGACCGTCTTGAGCACCGCGTCGACCGTCCCGGGGGTGAGGACCTCCGCCATCAGCCGGACCGCGGTTCCGCGCAGCAGTTCGCACACCTCGGCGAGCAGCGGTACCGGCTCGCCGCCGACCCGGACCCGGGCGCGCAGCTCGTCGTGGTCGAGGTCCCAGAGGTAGCCGGATTCGTCGGTCACGCGGTCGAGGAGCTTGTCGTGGAACACCACGAGCCGGCCGTCGCGCGTGGGCTGGACGTCGATCTCGACCATGTCCACGCCGAGCCCGATCGCCTTCTCGACCGACACCAGGGTGTTCTCCGGTGCGTGGCCTGCCGCCCCGCGGTGCCCGATGACCAGCATTGCCGTCCTTTCAGGAGGCGCACAGCCGAGTGCCGTGCTTCCAGTGGTGTTCGAACCACGAGCGATACACCCGGAAGAGGTGGGCGGTCATGGGGTCCGCGCCCTTGCTGTCGAAGTAGAGGTAGCCGAACTCACCGCCGTGCAGCTTGCCCTGCGCGAACTCGGTGAAGCCGAGGTACAGGTGGCGGTCGTCCACGAGGAAACCGTGCAGCACCGGAGGCAGGTCGTAGGACCGGATCTCGATCGAGATGTTGCTGCGCCGGAGGAAGGCCGCGTTCTCGGCGATCTGGTTGCCGACCTTCTCGACGACCGCGGCCGCGGTCCCGGTGTGGATCGAGCTGCCGCCGTCGACGATCGGGCGGATCCGCTCGGCGGTCCCGTCGATCAGCATCCCGTGGTAGTCGAGGTTCTGGAGGTTCTTCTGGAAGATCAGCCGGTAGAGCAGGAAGGTCTGCACGACTTCGAGGTCGAGACCGAGGTTCAGCACCTCCGTCCGCTCGGCCGGCACCACGTCGGTCGCGATCAGCCCCTGGATGTGGTCGAGGACCTCCTGGACGCCGGCGAGCACGGTGAGGCCCGGTCCGGCAGCCGCGGCCGGGCCGGGGGAGCGGCGCAGCAGCTCGTCGACGACGGCTTCGCCGGGAGCGTGCCGCAGGACCAGGTCGATCAGCTGCTTGTCACCGGATTCGACCGCCGTCTGCAGCGGTGTCCGGCCGTCGACCCGGGCGTCGGCGCGGACTCCGGCCCGCAGCAGCAGCCGGACCGCCTTCCGGTCGTCGTCGGCGATCCGCCGGCTCAACGAGCTGTCGGAGACCTCGACCCCGAGGCGGCGCAGGGCGGATCGGGCGCGGGCTCGTTTCGAAAAGACCCAGACGAGAAGACCGCTGGCGGCCAGGAGGACCGTGATCGCCGCGCCGAGGATGTCCGTCCAGCTGCCTGCGTCGAGCGCCGAAGTACTCGCGAGGACCTGGGACACCACCTGACGATCCTCCCCCCCCGGGCCGAAGCGGTCGGTCGCCCAGCGTAGCAGGATCGGTGCCGTTCGCCGGCGTCTTTCGGCGTGCCCGCGCCGTGGTCAGGTGACCGGGAACGTCGTGCCGATGCCCATCCCGGTGATCCACTCCGGCACCGGCTCGTAGCTCGTCCACGAAAGCGGTGCCCCGGTGGCGACCTGGCCGATCAGCCAGCAGCGCACCTCGTGGCCGCCGCTGCCCGCCAGGTCTTCCAGCTTCTCGTGGCCGAGGCCGGCGACCGAACCGGCGTCGTTCTCGGACAGGCGGTCGAGGAACCACCGGTCCCACTCCGTGTTGACCCGGGCGGCCGGGTCGCCGCCCATCGCGCGGACGCGGGGTTCGCGCGCCGCGGCGAACGCCCGGACGTCCGCGCGGCCGTGGATCAGGGACTCCCGGCGTTCACCCGCCACTTCGCGCGGGTCGTTGGAGGGCAGCCAGTGCGACAGCCCGCCGCTCGCCGCCACCAGGACACGCCCGGCGACGTCGGCCGACCGCAGCGCCGCGCCCAGCGCCTCGCCCAGGGCGACGCACCGCCGCAGCGAAGGCAACGGCGGCGCCGCGGTGTTGACGACCAGCGGCACCATCGGCACCCCGGACCCGGTGAGCATCTCGTAGGTCTGCACGATTCCGTGGTCGACCGTCAGCGAATACGACAGCGACACGTCGAACCCGGCATCGGTCAGTCCGTTGTGGACGGACCACGCCAGGCCCCCCGCGACCGGAAGGGGGCCTTCGGTGCTGCCGAAGTCCCCGAACCCGACCGCGTGCTCGACGCCCAGCACGAACGGCGGCATCACGTCGTAGAAGTTGCCGTGGAAGTGGTCGGGCCCGATCACGACGATCGCGTCCGGGGCCAGCGCTTCCACCGCGCGGCGCGCCAGCGAAGCGTCGGCGAGGAACTTCGCGCCCGGCCCGCCCGCGGCCGGCGGCGGCAGCAACGTCGCGAACGGGCTGTGGGACATCCCGGCGAACCCGGCGATCCCGGCCATCAGGACGGGTCCTCTCCGGACAGCAGCCAGGTGCGGTGGACGTCGAGGAACTCCCCGACCTGCTCCCACTGCGGCCAGTGCCCGGCGTCGTCGATGACGTGCAGCCGCGCGTCGGGCAGCCAGCCGAGCAGCAGTTCGGCCTCGTCGAGCCCGCCCGTGGGGTCGTGGCTCGTCCACAGCAGCAACGTCGGCGCCTTCACCCGCGACACCCACGCCGGGTCCCACGCGAAGTCCTTGCGCACCTCCGGGTCCTGCAGCACCAGCGTGTTGGTGATCGCCCGGACGAACCCCGGCCGCGAGTAGACCCGGCGGCGCAGGTTCACCAGCTCGTCGGTGACCATCTCCTTGTGGTGGAACAGGAACTCGACGCGGCGGCGCACGGTCTCGTCGCTGGGGTCGAGCACCGCGGCCATCGTGCTGTCGCGCATCCGGGCCATCACCTCGGGCTTGTTCGCGATGTTGCCGGGGGTGTTGAGCACCAGGCGGTCCACGCGGTCCGGGTGGTGCGCGGCGGTCCAGGCGGCCACCCAGCCGCCGAGCGACTCGCCCGACAGGTGGGCCCGGTCGATGCCGAGAACGTCCAAAAGGGACACGAGGTGCCCGGCGAGGACGTCGATCGTGTACGGCCGGTCGGGCAGGTCCGACCAGCCGTGGCCGACCATGTCGTAGACCGTGACGCGGAAGTCGCGCGCCAGCCCGGCCAGGTCGCGGGCGTAGGCCTCGAGGTGCCCGCCGGTGCCGTGCAGCAGCACCAGGTCCGGCCCGGCGCCCGCCCGCAGGACCCGCGTCCGCACCGGACGGCCGTCCAGCGGCACGTCCACGTAGCGCAGCGTGTGCTCGAGCTCGCCCAGCTCGCCCCAGATCCCGACGTGGCCGGGGATCGGCGAAGTCGTCATCGGTCCTCCTGGTGCCGGGCCTCGGCCATGGTCGCGAGGCCCGCGCTCTGGCGGCGGCCGAGCCCGAACAGGTCCAGCAGCCGCGAGTTTTCGATGGTCAGGAACTCGACCGGGTGCTCGGCCGAGTCGTTGAAGTGGCGGTGCCAGGTCCACGGCGGGGTGTAGACGAACGAGCCGGCCGTCCACCCGACGGTTTCGTCTTCGATCTCGCTGTGGCCGTCGCCGCTCAGGACGAAGTGGACGGTCTCGTGGTGGTGGCGCTGCATGTCCGAGCTCTCGCCGGCCGGGATCACCTGCCGGAACAGCTCGAACGTCGTGGTCGGCAGCTTCCCGGCGATCCGCAGCGACGTCGGGTTCGGCACCGCGCCGGGCGGGAGCTGCTCGAGTTCGCCGTCGTGCACGACGAGCGGCCGCTGCCGGCCGGGGCGGACGGTGTGGCTGAGGCTCGCGAGGAAGTCGGTCAGGACGAAGCCGGTCATGAAAGCACCTCTCAGGCTGGGCATTCCGTGCGGCCGCCGTCGACGGTCAGCACGGATCCGGTGACATACCCTGCTTCGGGCGAGGCCAGGAACGCCACCGCGGCCGCGACTTCGCGCGGCGCGGCGGCCCGGCCGGCGGGGATGGCGGCGAGGTCCTCGGCCAGCGCGGTCGCGACGTCGACCCCCGTCGCGCCGGCCCGGCTGCGCACGACTTCGAGGCGCCGCGCGGTGAGCGTCGCGCCGACGGCGACGCAGTTCACCGTGACGCCGCGGTCGGCGTACTCCAGCGCGGCCAGCTTCGCCGCGGCCGTCGTCGCCGACCGCAGGACCGTCGAGGCGGCGAGCCCCGGCTGCGGCTGCCGCACCGCGGTCGAGGTGAGCACGACGACGCGACCGAACCCGCGCTCGGCCATCGCGGGCAACGCGGCCCGCATCAGGGCCAGCGGGCCGAGGACGAGCAGGTCGAGGTCGTGGTGCCACTGCTCGGCGGGGACGTCGAACACGCCACCCGGCGCCGGGCCGCCCGCGGTGGCCACGACGACGTCGAGCGAACCGTGCCGCTCGTGCACCTGCGCCACCGCGCCGGCCGCCGCGGCCGGGTCCGCGAGGTCGCAGACGACGTAGCCGGCGCCGGGTCCGAGCTCGATCGCCGTTTCGGCGAGCGTGGCCTCCGTGCGGCCCGCGAGCACGACGTCGTGCCCGCTCGCGTGCAGGGCGGCCGCGCAGGCCGAGCCGATGCCACCGGCACCGCCGCCGACGAGCGCGACGCGGCGGCGTTTCGCGAAGGACTGGTTGGTCTCCATGATGTGTCCTACATTCGGGCCATGACCCCCGGTGACCAAGGATGAGTCCCACTGCCCGGGACTCCCACGACGGCGCGCTCGAACGAGCCGCGGCGTTGCTGGGCGCGTTCGACATGGCGCACCGCGAGCTGACGCTGTCCCGGCTCGTCGAGCGCTCCGGCCTGCCGCGCTCGACCGTGCACCGCACCGCGGCCCGGATGATCGAGTTGGGCTGGCTGGACAAGCCGGGGGAGAAGTACCGGATCGGCAACCGCCTGTTCGAGCTGTCCGGCCTGGTCCCGGTGCGCCACGAGCTGCGGGAGGCCGTCCTGCCGTACCTGCAGGACCTCTACGCGGCGGCGAAGACGACCGTGCAGCTCGGCGTTCTCGAAGGCACCCGGGTGCTGGTCGTCGAGAAGATCAGCGGGCACCGGCAGCTGCCGATGCTCGACCAGGTCGGCGGGTTCGTCCCGGCGCACTGCTCCGGGCTGGGCCGGGCGATCCTCGCCTGGTCGGACGCCGAAACGGTCGGCGCGGTCGTCGCCGGCGGGCTCACCCGGCGCACCGCGCGGACCATCACCGGCGCCGAAGCGCTGGCACGCGAACTGGCCGTCGTGCACGAGCAGGGCTGGGCCCACGACCGCGAGGAGGGCATCGCCGGCATCAGCTGCGTCGCGGCCCCGATCTTCGACTTCACCGGAAACGTCACCGCCGCCCTTTCGGTCACCGGGCCCACCGCCGCCGTGCAGCCCGACCGGATCGGACCGGCCGTGCGGATGGCGGCCGCCGCGGCGAGCCGCGCCTACGCCGCGCGGCGGTGGGCGGTGCCCCGGCCCGACCTGCCGTCCCAGTGAACAGGACTCGCCGTTGGTCCGCCGCGGCGGCTGATCCAGGCTGTGGCGCACGCCGAGCCGGGTCACCGGCACGGGTGCTCGACGAGGAGGACCAGGCATGCGCGTCGCGATCATCGGGGCCGGGCTCGCCGGGCTGACCACGGCCAAGGTGCTGCTGCAGGCCGGCCACGACGTCGAGGTGTTCGAGAAGGCCCCGGACGTCGGCGGGGTGTGGAGCCGCACCCGGCGCTACCCCGGGCTGACCACGCAGAGCCCCAAGGCGCAGTACTCCTTTTCGGACTTCCCGATGCCGCGGGAGTTCCCGGAATGGCCCACGGGCGCGCAGATCCAGGAGTACCTCGCCGCCTACGCCGGCGAGTTCGGCGTCACCCCCCACCTGCGGCTCGGCACCGAGGTGACGTCGGCGGTGCCCGACGGCGGCCGCTGGGTGGTGACGACCGCGGCGCAGGGGGCCGTGGCCTACGACCGGGTCGTCGTCGCCAACGGCGTGTTCTGCGAGCCCGCGCTCCCGGAGTTCCCCGGCCGCGCGGAGTTCGAGGCCGCGGGCGGGCGGCTGCTGGCCGGCTCGGACTTCCACGACGTCGAAGCCGCGCGGGAAAGGCACGTGCTCGTCGTGGGCTACGGCAAGTCCGCCTGCGACGTGACGGTCGCGATCAGCGAGGTCGCCGCGAGCACCGACGTCATCGCCCGCCAGCTGCTGTGGAAGGTGCCGCGCAAGGTCGCGGGCGTGCTCAACTTCAAGGTGCTGCTGCTGACCCGGCTGGGCGAGGCCCTGTTCCGCTACCGGTGGCTGCGCGGCTTCGAGAAGTTCCTGCACGGCCCCGGAAACCGGCTGCGGCGCTCGATGCTGAACTCCATCGGCACGGTGTCGGTGCGGCAGTTCGGGCTCGCGAAGCACGACCTCGTCCCGCGCGGCCGGATGGAGGACATCGTCAAGAACGCGATCGGCCTCGCGACCGAAGGGTTCTTCGAAGGCGTCGCGGACGGGTCGATCCGCGTCCACCGCGACACGGTGATCGCGCGGCTGACCGCCGGCGGCCGGCCGGGTGCGGAGCTGGCCGACGGCACCGCCCTGCCCGCCGACCTGGTCGTCTGCGCGACCGGCTTCAGCCAGGGCGTGCCGTTCCTGCCCGCGCCGGTCCGGGACCGGCTCTTCGACGACCGCGGGAACTTCCTGCTGTACCGCCAGATCCAGCCGGTCGGCGTGCCCGGCCTGTACTTCAACGGCTACAACTCCTCGTTCTTCAGCCCGCTCAACGCCGAGATGGCGGCGCTGTGGATCGCGGCGGACCTCGGCGGCGCGCTGACCCTGCCGGACGAACCGGCCCGGCGCGAGGACGTCGTCGCCCAGCTCGCCTTCCTCGACGTCGCGACGGGCGGGCACCACTGCCACGGCACGAAGATCATCCCGTTCTCCATCCACAACGTCGACGAGGTGCTCGGCGACCTCGGCGTCCAGCTCGGCCGGTTCACCCGCTTCACGCACTGGCTGAACCCGGTGTCGCCGGCCGCCTACCGCTCGCTCGGGCCGAAGGTGCTGGCCCGGCTGGAAAACACCCGCGAAAGCCCCGCTGTAGAAAGGAGTCCCGAATGGACACCGCGACCGGCGTGATCCGCCCCGGCGACGGCACGAACCTCGGCGCGATCGGCCTGGGCATCCACGCCCGGCTCACCGGCGCCGACACCGGCGGCGCGTACTCGCTGTTCGAGTACGTCGTGCCGCCGGGCCTCGGCGGGCCGCCGACCCACGTCCACACGCGCGAGGACGAGCTGTTCACCTGCGTCCAGGGCCGGGTCGAGGTGGAGCTGGACGGCGTCCGGCACGTCCTCGGCCAAGGCGACTCGCTGCTCATGCCGCGCGGCGTGCCGCACGTGTTCCGCAACCCGTTCGACGAGGAGACGCGCGTCATCGCGGTGGTTTCGCCGCCGGGGCTGGAGAACTACTACGAGGAGCTCTCCCAGCTGCCGCCCGGGCGCGACATGAAGCTCGTCGCCGAGGTGATGAAGCGCTACGGCCTGGCGCTGCAGAAGTGAGCCACGAGGAGCTGGTCCGCGCCCTGTGCGCGGCGGTCGACGCGGGCGACGCGGAGTCGTTCGCGTCGTGGTTCACCGACGACGCGACGTACGTGTTCGGCAACAACCCGCCGCTGACCGGCCGGGCCGCGATCACCGCGGCGACGGCCGGCGCGGCGGGAGCCCTGCCGTGGGTCCGGCACGTCGTCGACCAGGTCGCGGCGGTCGGCGACCAGCTGTTCTGCCGCTTCACCATCGAGACGGCGGCCCCCGACGGCTCGCCGCTGGCCCTGCCGTGCGTCACGGTCATCCGGCTCGCCGGGGACCGCGTGCGCGACTACCGCGTCCACATGGACCTGACCCCGGCGCTCGCCTGATTCACCCGCGCATTTCGCTTTCGGGCGGGACGTCCGTATTCCGTGATATCCTCGGGGTACGGAACCGCTCGGTTCCGGGGGAATCCCTTCGAGTGTTCTGCCCGGTGAATTCCGTTCACCCGACGACAGCTGTCGATTCTCGGCGCCTCCGCACGACCCTGTCCTTGCTTCAGCGCACCGACGTAAAGGGGAATGCCCATGAGGGACATCGTTCTGGCCGAAACCGCCTCCATCAACCAGGGCCTCGCCGCCATCGGCTACGGGCTCGGCGCGATCGGCCCGGGAATCGGCGTGGGACTCATCTTCGCAGCCGTCATCAACGGTACCGCGCGGCAGCCCGAAGCTCGGGGAAAATTGCAGACGATCGCGTACTCGACCTTCGTCCTGACCGAAGTTCTCGCCCTGATCGGCATTGTGATCTACTTCATCGCTTCGCGGTCCACGTGAGACCGCCGCCGCCCGTGCCCGGCTTCCGCCGGGCGCGGGCGGCGGTTTTCACTAGGCTGGTCCCGTGGACGAGCCGACCCCGCCGCGCATCCTGGTCATCGAGGACGCGGACGCCATCCGTGTCCCGGTCGAGTCCGCGCTGACCACCGCGGGGTTTTCCGTGCGTGCCCGCCCGGACGGCACCGGGCTCGAGGCGGAACTGGCCCGCGCCCGCCCGGACCTGGTGGTGCTGGACGTGATGCTGCCCGGCCGGGACGGGTTCGAGCTGCTGCGCGTCATCCGCCGGGTGTCGGCGGCCGGGGTCGTGATGCTGACGGCGCGCGACGGCGTCGAGGACCGCCTGCGCGGCCTCGGCGAAGGCGCCGACGACTACGTGGTGAAGCCGTTCGTCCTCGCCGAGCTGGTCGCGCGGGTGACCGCGGTGCTGCGCCGGACCGGGCGCACCCGGCCGGCCGTGGAGGTCGGCGACCTGGTGATCGACGTCGAGGGCGGGCGGGCCCGCTACGGCACCGCCGACGTCGAGCTGACCACCACCGAGTGGAACGTGCTGCTGTACTTCGCCCAGCACCGCGACCGCGTGGTCTCCAAGACGCAGATCCTCACGGCCGTGTGGGGCTACGGCGACTACGCGCCGAACCTCGTGGAGGTCAACGTCAGCACGTTGCGCCGCAAGCTCGAAGCGCACGGCCCGCGCGTGCTGCACACCGTGCGCGGGCAGGGGTACGTCCTGCGTGGCGAGCCGTGACCGGGCTGCGGACCGTGTCGCTGCGCCGCCGCGTCACGGTCACCGTGCTGGTGGTGCTGGCCGTCGTGCTGGTCGCGGTCGGCTTCGTCGTCGACACGGTGTTCCGCGCCCAGGCCGAAAAGGACGTCAACGCGGTGCTCACCGCCCGCGTCCAGCTGGCGCAGCAGCTGGCCAAGCAGAACGTGGCGCCGCAGAACCTGGTGCGGCGCGTCGAGACGCGCGGGGTGCAGGGCGCGCTTTCCCTGCCGGACGGCTCGTTCTTCGGCGCGGGCGACCTGCCGCCGGACGCCCGGATCCGCCAGGTGCACGCGACGCTGTCCGGACCGGCGCGGATCAACGGCGCCAAGCTGACCCTGACCGCGGACGAGTCCCTGATCGCCGCCGCCGAGCAGAGCCTGCGGTGGGTCCTGCTGGCCACCGGGGTCGCCGCGCTGGTCGTCGCCGCGGTCGCGCTGCTGCTGGCCGTCCGGTTCGCGCTCGCGCCGCTGGACGCGATGACGCGGCTGGCGCGTTCGATCGTCTCCGGCAAGCGCGGCGGCCGGCTCGCCCCGGAACGCCCCGGCACCGAGCTGGGTCGCGCGGCGGAGGCGTTCGACTCCGCGCTCGACGCCCTCGAGGGCGCGGAGCGGGCGGCCCGGGCGTCCGAAGAACGGACCCGGCAGTTCGTCGCCGACGCGGCCCACGAGCTGCGGACGCCGTTGGCGGGCGTGCAGGCGGCGGCCGAGGCGCTGCTGCAGCAGCCGCCGGAGACGCCGCACGAGCAGCGGGAGCAGTTGCAGCTGCTGGTGGTCCGCGAGTCGCAGCGGGCCGGGCGGGGCGGCGCCGACCTGCTGCACCTGGCCCTCGACGACGCCGGTGCCGAGCTGGAGCGGACGCCGGTTCCGTTGCGGGAGCTGGCTTCCGCGCAGGCCGAGCAGCTGCGGCTGACCGCCCCGGACGTCACGGTCGAGGTCACCGGCCCGGACACGGTCGTCCTCGGCGACCGGGCGCGGCTCACGCAGATCCTGGCCAACCTGAGCGGCAACGCGGTCCGCGCGATGGCCGGCCGCGGCACGCTCACCCTGGAGACCACCCCCGACGGCATGACGGTCACGGACACCGGCCCGGGTGTGCCGGGACCGGAGCGCGAACGGATCTTCGACCGCCTGGTCCGGCTCGACGCGGCCCGCGGCCAGGGCGGCTCGGGCCTGGGCCTGCCGATCGCCCGCGGCTTCGCCCGCGCCCACGGCGGCGACCTGTGGTGCGAGGCCGCACCGGGCGGGGGAGCACGCTTCCGGCTGGCCGGTTTGCCGCACCCGTCGTGAGTGGTCAGGCGAACAGGCCGTCCATCCGGCCGCTGTGACCGGCCAGCACCTTGCCGGGATCGGTGCCCAGGACGTCCTGGACCAGCGTCGCGTAGACGTCGCGGAAGTCCGTGGTCAGCTTGAGGTCGCCGTCGTCCAGGTCGGTCAGGCTCGGCTCCGCGCCGTGGAACCCGCCCTTCACCCGGGGGCCCAGGACGAACACCGGGCCCGCCGTGCCGTGGTCGGTGCCCTGGCTCGCGTTCGCCGTCACGCGGCGGCCGAACTCCGAGTACACCAGCACGGTGGCCTGCTTGCCGCGGTCGGACTTGGCCAGCCGCTGCACGAACGGCGTCAGCGCGCCGTCCAGCTCGGTCAGCAGCCGCTGCTGGGTACCGCGTTCGTCGGCGTGCGTGTCGAACCCGCCCAGCGACACCGAGTACGCCCGCGTCGGCACCCCTGCCTCGATCAGCCCGGCGACGACGTCGAGTTGGGCCGACAGCTCACCCTTGGCCTTCTTGCCCTCGTGCGAAGACGGCCCGCCCAGCGTCTGGACGGCCCGGTGCAGGTCGGTCACCGACCGCGCCGCCCGCGCCTGCCAGAACCCCTCACCCGGCTGTACCGCGCCGAGGTCCTGGAATGCCTTGCCCAGCGCGCCCTCGGGGAGCTTGAGCCCGCCCACCGGGAGGGACGCCGCGGCCGTCTTCTCGCCGGCGAGCAGGGGCGGCAGCACCGGGTCGACGGACACCGCGCGCAGCGGGTCGTCGCCGGTCGCGTCCAGCCAGCGGCCGAGCCAGCCGGTCGGGACCGCTGTCTCCGGGGACGCCGTCTGCCAGATCGCCATCGACCGGAAGTGGCTGTGGTCCGGCTTCGGGTAGCCGACCCCGCGCAGGACGGCGAGCTGACCGCCGTCCCACAGCCCCTTGAACCCCTTCATGCCCGGGTTCAGCCCGAGACCTTCGCCGAGGTCGAGCACCTCTTCCGGCTTGTAGGCCAGCTCGGCGCGGGCGTTCTGGTAGGCCGGGTCGCTCGCCGGGACGACGGTGTTGAGCCCGTCGTTGCCGCCGTAGAGCGTGACGACCACGAGCACGCCCGCGTCCGGGTCGAGCGGGTTCTCCTGCGCGGCCGACATCAGCCGCGTCCAGTCGACCTGGGTGGCGCCGGCGGCCAGCGCCGCCGCGGCGGTCACGCCGGTCGCCGTGAGGAACCTGCGCCGGTTCACCTTCTGCACGGTCGTCACCCGCTCACTGCGTACTCGGGGGCACATGCGGCCACTGTGGACAGTTGACGGACGTTGCCCGCGACGCCGGACAACGCGGTGCGCGTCCGGTCCGACCAGGCGTCGACGCCGAGCGCGTCACCGATCGCGGCGACCTTGTCGCGCGCCTGCCCGACCGCGCCGAGGTCCGCGTGCGCGGCGACCAGCTGCGCCGCGTGCAGGCGCGCCACGCCCGCCGACGTCGTCAGCCAGGCACCGCCCGCCGCCCAGCCCCCGACGCTCGGCGGCTGGAAGGGCACCTGGCCCATCCCGCGCAACGCGGCCAGCAGCTGCGCCTGCGTCTTCTCGTCGAGCTTCCCGGGCCGGACGCCGAGGGCCCGCATCAGCCCGGCCAGCCACTCGACCGGCTGCTTGACCAGCGACGTCGCGCTGTCGCGGAACGCCGGTTCGTCGGTGATCGCGCGCAGCAGCGCCGTGATGTCGCGGCGGCTCCCGTAGGCCGCGACGAGCCGGTTGAGCACGTCCGGCGCCGGCGGGGCCGAGGACACCAGCCGGGACCAGACGCGCCCGGTCACGAACGGCGCCGACTCCGGCCGGCCCAGCACGAGGTCCACGAAGGACTGCGCGTCGAAGTCGCTACTGGCGCCGAGGATCCGCTTCACGCCGTCGTCGTGCCGCTTCGCGACGAACTGGGAACCGGTGGCCTCGCGCTTGGCGGTCCAGCCGGTGAGGGCCCGCGCGGCTTCGCGGACGTCGTCTTCGGTGTAGTGCCCGACGCCGAGGGTGAACAGCTCCATGAACTCGCGGGAGAGGTTCTCGTTCGGCTTGCCCTTCTTGTTGCTGTTGCCGTCGAGCCACAGCAGCATCGCGGGGTCGACGACCATCGCCCGGGCCAGGTCGGTGAAGCTGCCGAGCGCGTGCTCCCGCTGGGCCTGGTTCTGCGCGAGCATCAGCCGCGGGCTGCGCACCTTCTGCTCACCGGTGGCGAAGTGGCCGTGCCAGAACCAGGTCAGGCGTTCGACGGACGCCAGGTCGGCGGCCACCATCCGGTCGAGCCACCAGCCGACGGCTTGCGTCGCCTGGGCCTGGGTCTGCTTGCGGGCCTGCTGCTTCGCCGCCGGGTCGGCCTGCTTGCCGGGCTTGTCCGGCGGCGGGCCCGGGTCGGGCATCGGCGTCGCGGCCGCCCCGGCGTCCGGCCCGCCGCCCAGCAGCCGGTCACGGGTCTCGGCGAACCCGCGGTCGAGGTCGCCGGGCCGCGGCCCGAAGCCGAGGCGGTCGTGCAGCCGCCGGACGGCCGCGCGTTCGGAAAGCACCACCATGCCTCCGATGGTGCTGCCCGGGCACGAGCGCCCGCGACCGCCGGGCGCGTTCCTTAAGGCGATCCACAGCTACGCGGCCGGTTCAAGCACCGTCGTGGGCGTCGGCCATCAGGTCGGCCAGGTCCTCCGGCGCGAGGAACGACGGCGGGGGCGGCGGGCCCCACGCGTACAGGCTCTTCTCGCCCGCGACGACCCGCGGTTCCCAGAGCTGGTCTTCGAGGATGCAGTCGATGTCGGAGTAGTACTCGGAGAAGTTGCCCGCCGGGTCGCGCAGGTACCAGAAGAAGTTCGAGCCGATGTAGTGCCGGCCCAGCCCCCAGGTGTGGCGTTCAGGGTGGCCCTGGAGCATGGCGGTGGCGCCGCGGCCGACCTCGTCGACGTCGTCGACCTCCCACGACGTGTGGTGCAGGAAGCTCACCGGCGCCTGCTGCACGAGCACGTTGTGGTGGTCGGTGGAGCAGCGCATGAACGCGGCCAGGCCCGGCGCCTCGTCGCTGACCTTGAAGCCGAGGCCTTCGGTGAAGAACCGCTGGGTGGCGGCCTGGTCGGTCGAGCCGAACACGACGTGGCCGAGCTTGCGCGGCCGCACCGCCGGTTCCCGGTCGATGCCGGGCGCGCGGGTGTTCGCCCGCCGGATGGCCCCGGGCCCGTTGTACACCACGGGTTCCGGCGGTTCCTGCTTCAGCCGCGCAGCGACCGACACGACGACGTCGAGCCCGGTGGCCGGGTCCTTTGTGTGCAGTGCGTCGCCGTCGATGCGGCTCTCGACGTCGAGGCGGGCCAGGGACGCGGTGATGCGGCCGAGGTCGTCCGGGTCGTCGGCGCCGATACCGAGGGTGAGCAGCCGGCGGTGCGGGGTCTGCTTGAGCTCCAGCTGCTCGCCGCCGTCGGCGGTGGCGAAGCCGGACGCGGTCGGCGTCAGGCCGAACTCCGTGTAGTACTTGGCGGTTTCGTCGACGTCCGGGACGCCGATGGCGATCTTGGTCAGGCGGTGCAGGCTCATGACGGGTCCTTCCGGAGTCAGATGAGCGGGGTGATCTGGTCGTCGCGCCCGAGCAGGGCCTTGCCGTAGACCTCGTAGTTGACCGCGGGCAGCACGATCGCGTGCCGCGCGGCGACCGCGGAGTCGCGCCAGATCCGCTGCAGCGGGTTGACCTCGGCGAAGCTGCCCGCGCCGTGCGCCGAGAGCAGGATGTCGATGGCGCGGGTGATGTTCTCGACGGCCCAGCCCGTGTCGGCGCGGGTCCGGGCGCGGGCTTCGAGATCGGGGTAGGCACCGGCCGACGCAGCGTCGATGTCGTCGGCCGCGCGGTAGGCGTGCAGGTGGGCGGTGTCGATCCGCATCGCGGCCTCGGCGAGCTGGAGCTGGAAGGCGACGGAGTCCGCCTGCGTCGCGTAGTTCGTGTAGGAGATCGGCTTCCGCGCGGCCTTCTCGCGGACGATCTGCAGTGCCTTGCGGCCGAGCCCGAGCTGCGGCCCGGCCAGTACCAGCGTCAGCACCGGAACGAGCGCGGCCCGGAACAGGTCTTCTTCGGGCTCGCCGTTCGCGTACTGCCCGCCGATGGCCGGCGGCACCGACAGCACCCGGTGCGCGGGCACGAAGACGTCGTCGGCGATCAGGCAGTTGGACCCCGACGAGCGCATCCCGGCGACGAACCAGGTGTCCTCGAAGCCGAGGTCCGTGCGGGGGAGCAGCGCCGTGCCCTGGTCGACGACCTCGCCGCGCTCGTCGGTCAGCGGGACGCCCAGCGCCGCCCAGTCGGCGTGCCATGAGCCGGAGTTGTAGTACCAGCGCCCGGTGACGCGCCAGCCACCGTCCACTTTGGTCGTCTCGGCGGTCGGGGACAGGACACCGGACACCTTCGCGTCCGGGTTCGCCCCCCAGACGTCGTCCTGCGCCTGCGGGCTGAACAACCCGGCGAGCCACGCGCAGACGTTGCTGAGCGCGACCACCCAGGCCGTGCCGCCGTCCGCTTCGCCGACCGCGGCCGACACGTCGAGCATCGCACGCACCGGCAGCCCGTACCCGCCGTAGCGCCGTGGCTGGGCGATCTTGAACGCGCCGGCGTCGGTCAGCGCGGCGATGCTCTCTTCGACGACCCGCCGGTCGGCTTCGCCCTGGGCGGCGTTCTTCGCGAGCAGGGGCCGGAGGTCGGCGATGCGGGCGAGCACCTGCTCGGCCGTGGGGCGTTCGGTCGCGAGGGTCATGACGGCGGTGTCCTTTCCTGGCGGGGTCAGCGGGCGCAGGCGGCGATCTGGTCGGTGATGCGCGGGCGGGGCCGCTCGGCGAACCGCGAGTGGGTGCCGAACGTGCGGTGGGCGTACACGAGCGGCGGCACGTCGGTCCGGCCCAGGTCGGTGACCAGGCCGAACAGCAGCAGGTGGTCGCCGGCTTCGACGACCCGGTCCAGGTCGCAGGCCACCCAGCCGGCGGCGTCGCGCAGCCGGGGCAGCCCACGGTCGGCGAACCACGCGGTCTCGCCGCCGAACCGGTCGGCGCCGCGCGTGGCGAACCGGACGGCGAGGTCGTCCTGGCCCTCGCCGAGCAGGTTGACGCCGAACCGGCCCGCGCCGAGGATCTCGGCCAGCAGCGCCGAACGGCGGTCGAAGGCGACGCTCACCAGCGGCGGGTCGAGCGACAGGGACGTGAACGAACTGACCGTCGCGCCGTGCGGCCCCGGTGCGGTGACGACGGTGACCGGTGCGCAGACCGCCGCCATCACCGCGCGGAACCGGCGTCCGTCCACAGTGGTCATGACGGCTCCGTGAACCGGTGGCGCATCGAGCCGATGCCCTCGACGGTCGTCACCAGCTCGTCCCCGGCGGTCAGGAACCGTTGCGGGGAGCGGGCCATGCCGACGCCGGCCGGGGTGCCGGTGAAGATCACGTCGCCGGGCCGCAGCGGCAGGATCGCCGACAGCCGCGCGACGATCTCGGGCACCGGGAAGATCAGGTCGCTGGTGCGCCCCTTCTGCACGGGTTCGCCGTTGACCTCGCAGCCGAGCACGAGGTCGTCGCGGTCGGCGAACTCGTCCGGCGTGACCAGCCACGGCCCGGTGGGCCCGAAGCCGGGCGCGGACTTGCCGAGGCTGAACTGCGGGGCGGGCCCGGCCAGTTGCACGGTGCGGTCGGAGAGGTCCTGGCCGGCGGTGAGCCCGGCGATGTGGTCCCAGCCGTGCTCGGCCGCGACGTTGCGCGCCTCGCGGCCGACGACCGCGACCAGCTCGACCTCCCAGTCCACTGTGGACCCGGTCAGCGCGATCTCCCCGGTCGGCCCGGTGAGGCAGCTGGGGAACTTGGTGAACACGGCGGGGGAGTCCGGCAGGCCGAGCCCGGACTCGGCCGCGTGGTCGCGGTAGTTGAGCCCGACGCCGAAGACCTGCGCCGGGGTGGGGGAGGGCGCGCCGAGGCCGGCTTCGTCGAACGCCTCGGCGCCGTCGGGTCCGGCGTCGGAAGCCCAGGCCGTGAACTCGTCCCAGCGGGCGTAGACGGCATGGGGGTCGGCGGAGAAGCGCCGGTCGCTGGCGCGCTCGACGTCGACCGCGCCGCCTTCGGTGAGGAGGACGAGCCGGCCGGCGAGGGTGGCGATCCGCATCGGAGTGCCTTTCGGTCGAGGAAACCCGGCGCCGTGGTCCACTCGGTCGCGCCCCCGGGCCGGCCGGGCGGCGAGGTGCGCCGGTCACCTCATACTCTGCCCGTGATAAGCGACTGTCAAGAGAAGAATCGATTATTGCGCGGAGAGTGTGTTACCGTTTCGGCATGGCGAAGAGAGCGGGCGGCGAGAGCCTGGCCGTGTCGGTGTACCACCGGCTGCGGCTGGCGATCCTCAACGGAGAACTGGCCCCGGGCGAGCGCGTCAAGCCCGGTGAGCTGAGCGCGGAGTTCGAGGTCAGCCTCAGCGTCGTGCGCGAGGCGCTCGGCCTGCTCGCCGCCCAGGACCTCGTGCAGGTCGACCGCAACCGCGGCTTCCGGATCACCCCGCTGTCGATGCAGGCCCTCACCGACCTGACCGAGGCCCGCGTGGTCAACGAAGGTTCGGCGCTGCGGCTTTCCGTGCTGCGCGGGGGCGTCACGTGGGAGTCGGAAGTCCTGGCCGCGCACCACCGGCTCGCCGGCCGGCCGATGCTCCTGCCCGGGCCGTCGATGCGGCGCAACGAGGAGTGGGCCCGCGCGCACCTGGAGTTCCACCACACGCTGATCAAGGCGTGCGGCAACGCCGTCCTGCTCGACATCTGCACCCGGCTGTCCGACGCTGCGGAGCTGTACCGCGCCTGGTCCGGACCCGGCGGCGAGCAGCTCCACCGCGACGTCGCGGGCGAGCACCAAGGCCTGGTCGACGCCGCGCTGGCGCACGACCCCGAGCTGGCCGTCGCCCGGTTCGAGGCACACGTCAACCGCACGCGGGAGATCCTGATGGAGACCAGCTTCAGCGCCGAGCCCGCGTCCTGACGCCCACCGCACCTCCGCTTCCCGGGAAGGCTTCATGACCAAGACCGCCCTGACCGGCGTCCGCGTCTTCGACGGCACCGGCTTGACCGAACCGGCCACCGTCGTGCTGGACGGCCCGCTGATCGGCACCGACCCGGCCGGCGCCGAGGTCGTCGACGGCGCCGGCGCGACCCTGCTGCCGGGGCTCTTCGACGCCCACGTCCACCTGCTCACCCCGGACGACCTGCGGGCGCTGGCCGCCCACGGCGTCACGACGGCGCTCGACATGGCGTGCTGGCCCCGCGAGCGCGTCGACTCCTTCCGCGGCCGGGTGCCCGACATCCGCAGCGCCGGCGTGCCCGCCATCGGCCCCGGCGGCACCCACGCGAAGATGCCCGGCATGCCCGCGGAGGCGATCCTCACCGCGCCCGGCCAGGCCGCGGACTTCGTCGCCCGCCGCGTCGCGGAGGGGGCCGACTACGTCAAGGTCGTCATCGAAGGCGACCTGCTCGACCAGGCCACGATCGACGCCGTGGTCGCCGCGGGCAAGGGCCACGGCAAGCTCACGGTCGCCCACGCCTCGTCCGTCGACGCCTACCGGCGGGCCGTCCGGGCCGGGGCGGACGTCGTCACCCACGTCCCGCGCGACGGTGTCCTGGACGCCGGGACGACGTCGAGGATGGTCGAGCAGGGCCAGGTCGCCGTGCCGACGCTGGCGATGATGGAAGCGCTGACGACCAAGCTCGGCGCGGACGGCTACGCGTTCAGCCGCGATTCGGTGGCGGCGCTGCACGCGGCCGGCGTGCCGGTCCTCGCGGGCACCGACGCGTTCTCCGCGCCGATGCTGCCGTTCCCGGTCGTCCAGGGGGCGAGCCTGCACCACGAGCTCGCGCTGCTGGTCGCGGCCGGGCTGTCCGAACGCGACGCCCTGCGCGCGGCGACCGACCTGCCCGCCCGGTACTTCGGCCTCCCCGACCGCGGGGCGGTCCGCGAAGGCCTGCGCGCGGACCTGGTGCTCGTCGACGGCGACCCGACCCGGGACATCACGGCGACCGCGAAGATCCGCCGGGTCTGGGCCGCGGGCACGGTGGTCGCGTGACCGGCGACCCGCTTGTGCTCCACTGTGGACGGAGTGCCGTTCCCCGCACCAGGTCCCGGCGTTCGGCACGGACCGGCTGCGGCGTCGGCCGGAGGCCGCCGGTCGGGGAGTTTCCCCAGTCCCCGGTCCTGAGCCGGGGCCGGTGATCGTCCCTTCCCTAGGTTCGGCCGGGGCGGCTGCCGGCCGCCGCGGACGAAGGGGAGACGATGAACTTCAGATCGCTGGGCTGCGTGCTGCTCGCGGCGGGCCTGCTGGGCCCGGGCCAGGTCGCGGCCGCCGCCACGACGGCAGCCGCGTGCACCTGGACGCCCACCGCGCTCGGCGCGGGCACGGCCGTGAGCGCGAGCGTGACCGCGACCGACGACAAGGGCGGCTTCACGGGCTGGGCGCTGCCGACCGACGAGTTCGGCGACACCACCCGGGCGGCCTCCTGGACGAACGGGACGTACGCCGACCTCGGCACGGCCGGGTCGCCCGGCGCGAAGGTGACCGCCGAGAACCGTTCGGGTGCCGTCGCCGGGACCGCGTACAGCACGATGTTCGGCTCCGGCTTCGTCTTCGAACGGGCGTTCAAGAGCTCCGGCGGCAAGCTGGTGGCGCTGCCGTCGCCGACGTCGAGCCAGCTGCCCGCGGGCTACACGCGGTCGGCCGCCGTCGGCATCACCGACTCGGGCGACGTCATCGGCGTGGTGCGCAAGCAGAACGGCACCGGGCTGACCGCGGTCCGCTGGCCCGCCGCCCAGCCGGACACCGTGACGCTCCTGACCGGCGCGCCGTCGTCCGGCATCGGCCCGGTCTCGGTCGACAGCGACGGCTCGATCCTGCTGACCAGCCTTGACATCTGGCGCGACGGGACGCTGACCCACCTCGGCACGGTGCCGGGCCTGCAGAACGCGTCGCCCGACACCATCAGGAACGGCCGCGTCGTCGGCAACGGCGTCTACGACGGCAAGAAGGTCGGCGTCTACTGGGACCAGCAGCACGCGGCCCACATCCTGCCGCACTCCAGCTACAACCTGGCCAACCTCAACCCGGGCTACACGCTCAACTCGGCCGGCCTGGTCGTCGGCCGGCTGGACGAGGCCGGCGGCGGCGACGATGCGGCGGGCACCGGTTACGGCGTCTGGAACCAGGGCACGTTCGCCGGCAAGTTCGGCGACGTCAAGGCGGACCTGCCCACGGTCGTCGGCGACGACGGAACGATCGGCGGCTACCGCTACGACAGCGCGACCACCCACTCGCACCCGTACCTGTGGCGCTGCTCCTGACCCGCGTCAGTGCGCGAGGCTCGTGCGGACTTCGCCGTCGGGCCCGGTCAGCTCGAGTTCGCCCGGCTGCGCGCTCAGCCGGGCGAGCTCGCCGCAGAACAGCGGGGCGCGGTGGCGGTGGGCCAGCCGCGTGACGTGCGTGCCGGGGAAGTCGAGCCGCAGGACCTCGGCCAGCGCGAGGGTCATCAGTGGCCCGTGGACGACGAGGCCGGGGTAGCCCTCGACGCCGGTGACGTAGGGCCAGTCGTAGTGGATGCGGTGCGGGTTCGCGGTGGCGGCGGAGAAGCGCATGAGCAGGGCCGGGTCGGTGGCGAAGTCCCAGGCACCCGGCCCGACCCGCCGGAACGGCGCGCCCACCGGGCCGAAGGCGGCCGGGCGCGGCGCGGCGGGCGTGCCCCGCTCGCGGTAGACCAGGTCCTGCCGCTCTTCGACGCACAGGCCGTCCGGTCCGGTGATCGTGGTCCGGACGACGACGATGACGAGCCTCCCGGACCGGCCGTCCTTCTCGGTCACGGAGTCCACAGTGGACTCTCGGGTCACCGGCGCACCGACGTGCAGCGGGCGGTGGAAGACGACTTCGCCGCCCGCGAACATCCGCCGCGGGAGGCCGACGTCGGGCAGGAAGCCGCCGCGGGCCGGGTGGCCGTCCGGGCCCAGCTCCGACGACGCGGGCCAGCGGGGGAGGGCGACCCAGTGCCACAGCGGCGGCAGCACGTCGCCGGGGCGCGGGGCGGGCAGGCCGTTGTCGAACAGTGCGGCCAGCGCCGCGACCGGCGCCGGGTCGACCAGCAGGGTCGTCACGAGCCGGAGATCTTGGTGCGGGCGATCAGCTGGGCGGCGATGACGTTGCGCTGGATTTCGTTGGTGCCTTCGCCGACGATCATCAGGGGCGCGTCGCGGAAGTAGCGTTCGACGTCGTATTCCTTGGAGTAGCCGTAGCCGCCGTGGACACGGATCGCGTCCAGCGCGACCTGCATCGCGGTCTCGGAGGCGAAGAGCTTGGCCATCCCGGCTTCCATGTCGGCCCGTTCTCCGGCGTCGAGCTTCTCGGCCGCGTCGAGGGTGAGCAGCCGGGCGGCGCGCATCTTGGTGGCCATGTCGGCGAGCAGGTTGCCGACGGACTGGTGCTGCCAGATGGGTTTGCCGAAGGATTCCCGTTCCTGCGCATAGCGGACGGCGTCGTTCAGCGCGGCCTGCCCGACGCCGAGCGCCCGCGCGGAGACCTGGATCCGGCCGACCTCCAGCCCGCGCATCATCTGCGCCCAGCCCTGGTTGGGCGTGCCGCCGAGCACGGCGTCCGCGGGCACGGCCATGTCGTCGAAGACCAGTTCGCACGCCTCGACGCCGCGGTAGCCCAGCTTCGGCAGCTTCGCGGAGATCGTGAGCCCGTCGCCGGGTTCGACGAGCAGCACGGACATCCCGCGGTGGGCGGGTTTCACGTCGCGGTCGGTGATGCAGAGCAGGCCGATGAGCCCGGAGTGGGCGGCGTTGGAGATCCACGTCTTGGCGCCGGTGATCGCGTAGCCGGCGTCCGCGGGGTCCGCGTGGGTGCGCATGGCCTGCAGGTCACTGCCGCCGCCGGGCTCGGTGAGCGCCATCGTCGCGCGGACCGTGCCGTCGGCCATCCGCGGGAGGTACTTCGCGCGCTGCTCCGGCGTGCCGAAGGTCTTGATCAAGTACGTGATGACGGAGTGGCCGCCGATGGCACCGGCCAGGCTCATCCAGCCGCGGGCCAGTTCTTCGGTGACGCGGGCGAAGCACGCCGTGCTGACGTCGACACCGCCGTACTCGGCGGGGACCAGGAGGCCGAAGAAGCCGAGTTCCTTCATCTCGTCGATGAATTCGGCGGGGTAGACGTCGTCGGCTTCGAACTCGCGGACGCGCGGGCGGACCCGCTCGTCGGCGAACTCGGCCACCAGCGCCACCATCTGCTTCTCGTCGTCGCTGAGCATCGCCGCCTACTTCCGTGCCCGGCGGACGAGCCCGCCGCCGATGATGAGCCGCTGGATCTCGCTGGTGCCTTCGTAGAGCCGCAGCAGCCGGATGTCGCGGTAGATCCGCTCGACCGGCACGTCCCGCATGTAGCCGGTGCCGCCGCGGACCTGCACCGCGAGGTCGGCGACCTGCCCGGCCATCTCCGTGCAGAACAGCTTCGCCGCGGACGGCCCGATCCGCCGGTCCTCCCCCGAGACGTACCGGGCCGCCGTCTCGCGCACCAGCGCCCGGCCGGCCATGACCCCGGTCTGCTGGTCGGCCAGCATCGCCTGGACCAGCTGGAACTCGCCGATCGGCGTCCCGGCCTGGGTGGCCGAGGCGGCGTAGGCGACGGACTCGTCGAGCGCGCGCTGCGCGGCCCCGACGGCGAGCGCGGCGATGTGGATGCGCCCGCGGGCCAGCGACGTCATCGCGGCGCGGTACCCGGCCTCCTCGTCGCCCCCGACCAGGCTCGACACCGGGATGCGGGCGCCGGTGAAGGTGACGTCGGCGGTCCAGGCGCCTTCCTGGCCCATCTTCCTGTCCTTGACCCCGACCTCGACCCCCGGCGTGCCGGCGGGCACGAGGAACACGGCGATGCCGCGGTCGGTGCGGGCGAAGGTGATGAAGAGGCCGGCGATGGGCGCGTTGGTGATGAAGCGCTTCTGCCCGTCGAGCACCCAGTTGTCGCCGTCGCGGACGGCTCTGGTGCGCAGCCCGGCCGGGTTCGAGCCGGCCCCGGGCTCGGTGAGCGCGAAGGAGGCGACGACCTCACCGGAGGCGATGCGCTCGAGCCACTGCTTCTTCTGCTCGTCGGTGCCGAAGCCGACCAGCACCTGCCCGGCGATACCGTTGTTGGTGCCGAACATCGACCGCAGCGCCAGCGAGGTGTAGCCGAACTCCATCGCCAGTTCGACGTCCTGGGTCAGGTCGAGGCCGAGCCCGCCCCACTCCTCGGGGATGGCGTAGCCGAACAGGCCCATTTCGGCGGCTTGCGCGCGCAGGTCGTCCGGGATCGCGTCGGCGTCCATGATCTCCTGCTCACGCGGGATCACCTTCGTGCGGACGAAGTCGCGCACCAGCGCCAGGATCGGCCGGAAGTCCTCGGGGGTAATCGCTGCTGCCATGCCCCTCACTATGGACCACGAACCCCGCCTTCACGGTCCTGACGGGCGTCAGCGCCGCGTCGCAGCCGTGGCCAGCTGCTCGCTGATCTGCTTCAGCAACTCCGTGGCCGCGTCGCCGAGGGCCGCCAGGTCGGCGAGGGTCGTCTCTTCGGTCTTCACGGGCACAGTTCTTCCTCGAAGGCTCGGTGATGGGCGATGACGGCGTCGGCGAACGCGGCGTGCACGCGGAGGTACTCCTCCAGGCCCACCGCCGTGTCCGCCCAGGCGTGCCAGCGGACGTGGGCCTCCGCGACGTCGATCTTCGCCGCCGCCGCGACCGTCGCCGGGCTCGTGCCGCCGAGGATCGCGTGGTGCATCAAGGAGGGTGACGAACTCTGGGCCAGCTCGGCCAGCGCCGTGAGGCGGGCCAGCTCGGCGAGGGCGTCTTGGGTGACCGGACGGCGGCGGGGCGCGGGGAGCTGCCGGGGGTTCCCGAGGCCGTCGGTCAGGACGCTGGTCATCAAACTACTCCTGGGCGGAAGAAGCTGAAACAGCCTGAACAACGAGCGTTTACCCCCGGGTAGTCCGGCTAAACGCGTGATCCCGATCTCACCGGGTCGTGGATGGCCGGCCCAAGTCGGCGAAGGCCGGCGCCAGCCGCTCCAGCACCGTGACGTCGGCGGTGAAGTCGTCCGTCGTCGGGGGCATGAGCAGGACGTGGTCGGCACCCGCGGCCAGGTGTTCGCGCACCTTGGCCGCGATCGCCTCGCCGCTGCCGTAGGCCACGACCTCGTCGGCGATCCGGGGCACGTCGTCCAGGGTGAAGTCCAAGCGGCGCAGCGCGTTCGCGAACGTCGGCAGGTTCAGCGTTCCCGTCATGCGCTCGATCGCCGCCGCCCTCGCGCGGGCGACGTCCGGGTCGGGGATCACCACCAAGCCGACCACCAGCAGCTTGTCCGGGCCCAGGACCGACCGCGCGTGGGCGGTGAACGCCGGGGGCAGGTTGGCCGGCACCGCGCCGTCCGCGATCTCCGCCGCCAGGGCCAGCATCTTCGGCCCGTTCGCGCCCAGGAGCCGCGGGTACTTCACGGCCGGTGCCGGCGGCCACGTCTCCGCGTCCATCCGCCCGACGTAATCGCGCATCGTCGCCAGCGGGCTGCCGAACTCCCGGCCGGTGCCCTCCGCCTGCTGCGGGTAGCCGACGCCCACGCCCAGCACCAGCCGGTCCGGGTGAGCGTCGGCGAGGAAGGCCGCGCCGGCGTGCAGGGTCTGCGGTTCGCGGGCCCAGATGTTGGCGATGCCGGTGCCGAACGTCAGCCGCTCGGTCGCGCCCAGCAGCACCGCCAGCTGCACCAGGGCGTCCTTGCCGCCGACGACCTCGTTCGTCCACGCCGTCCGGTAGCCGGCGGCCTCCAGCCGTCGCACGGCGTCGCGCTGGCTCGTGGCCGGAGGTGTGCGGGTGAACGAGATCGGCAGGTAGACGCCGACGGGTCCCAAGGTCACCATGGAACTCCCTTTCGTGGGGTGCTTGCTTCCACCGTGCCGTCACCGAGCGTGCCCGGTCCAATGAACGTTTCGCGAAACGTGACGCGGTTTGTGCATCACCGCAGGTCGCGGGCGCTCAACCGCGAGGACGGGAGGTTACGCTGGGAGCATGTCCGACCTCGACCTACGCCTGGTGCGCAGCTTCGCCGTCGTCGCGGAGCACCGGCACTTCGGCCGCGCCGCCGCCGAACTGCACCTCACGCAGTCGTCGCTGAGCCGGCAGATCATCCGGCTGGAGCAGCAGGTCGGCGCCCGGCTGCTGGACCGCACCCCGCAGGGCACCCGGCTCACCGAGGCCGGCGCGGCGTTCCTCCCGCTCGCCGCGGAGTTGCTGCGGTCGGGGGCGCACGCGGTGGCCCGCGCGCAGGCGGTCGCGCGGCCCAGCCGGATCACCATCGGCTACACGGGCAACCTGATCGTCACGCCGGCCGTGCGCGACCTGCGCCGGCGCCACCCCGACGCCGACGTCCGCACCCAGCACCTCGCCTGGGACGACGCCCGCGCGGCGCTGCTGGAGCACCGCGTCGACGTGGCGGTCGTCCGGCTGCCGCTGCGCGCGGCGCAGCTGCACGTGACGGTCCTCTACGACGAACCCCGCGTGCTGCTGCTCCCGCGGGACCACCGCCTGGCGGGCAAGGAGTCCGTGACCCTCGACGACATCGCCGACGAGCCGTTGCCGCGCGTCCTCGACGCGGAGTGGGACGCGTTCTGGCGCGTCGACCCGCGCCCGGACGGCCGTCCGGCGCCCGGCGGCCCGCTCATCGACGCGATCGAAGACAAGATCGAACTCGTGGCGAGCGGGCAGGCGGTGGCGATCATCCCGGCCGGACCGGGCGTCGTCAGCGGCTTCCGCCCGGACCTGACGACGGTGCCGCTGGAGGGGGTCGAGCCGAGCCAGGTGGCGGTGGCGACCCGTGCGGGCGAGCGCAACCGGCTCGTGGCGGCGTTCCGGAAGGGCGCGGCGGCGATCCTGACCGGACCCACCCCGTGACGTCCTTTGTGGACAGTGTGGTCAGCGGGGCGCGGTCTGCGTCCGGGAGGCCTGTTCGGCCCGCTTCCGCTCGATCGCTTCCTGTTGGCGCTGCAGTTTGGCGTGCCAGGCTCCTGAGTCGTTGGTCATGGCGCTCTCCGGTGGGCGAAAGTGGTGTGCCGTGAACGCGGTCACGGGCGGCGGGGCGCGGGGCCGGCGGCGGGACCGGGTGCCGGTGCGCTTTCCGGAAGTACCCAGGGATCCCGCCGGTCAACCGCCCCGCGCGAGCGCCACCGAGAACGCCGGGGCGATCGCCGCGAGGAAGTCCAGCTGGTCGCGCAGCGGCGCGTCGCCGGGCAGGACGAGCTCGGTCAGGCGGTCGCGGCTCGCCAGCAGCAGGAAACACCGGGGCTGGCCGCCCGGCTCCGGCTCCGCGCAGAAGGTGCCGGCCTCGTCGGCGGCGGTGGTGCCGGCCAGGCCGATCCCGGACGTGATCGTGTGGTATTCCTTGCCGTCCAACGGAAACGCGCCGCACGAGAGCAGGTCGTCGTCGATCGCCCCGAGCACGTCCTTGCCGGCCACGTGGTCGTAGCGGGTGAGGTACTGCCGGACGTCCTGCCCGGTCGAGCCGACGCGCCAGGTCGCTTCGAGGCCCTGCTTCACCAGGCCGTCCCACGGTTGCGTGAAGCCGCAGAGCTTCAGCAGGACGATCCGCGGGTTCGGCACGGGGAGACCCCGGCGCGTCAAGCCCGCTTTCGCCAAGGCCGCGTCGGCGGGCAGGTAGTACGAGAGGTCGCTCGCCGAGGGGGGCCACGTCGCGGTGACGGGCCGGGGTGTCCACGTCGACGGCACCGCCGACTGGGCGGGGTCACACCCGGTCACGCAGAGGAGCAACGCGGAGAGCAGCACCCACCGGAGGCGGTTCATCCGCCGGATCCTGCCGAACGCGTGTCAGGCGCGCCAAGGTGCCGCGCCGGTTCGGTGTTCCTCCGCGACCGGGCCGTGACCCGCGAGACCGTCGAGGAACACCCGCACCAGGCGCTCCGCCGATTCCGCCGGCTCCCGCGGCGCCAGGCCCGACAGCAGCGCGGCCTCGTGCATTTCGAACAACAGGCCCAGATCCGCGGGCTCGAGGTCCGCTCGCACGCTGCCTTCCCGCTGCGCCTTTTCGAACGCCGGGCGCAGCAGGGAGACCAGCGCCTGGGTGTACTGGCGCTGGCTGCGCTCCGGCAGTTCGCGGAACAGCCGGACCAGCGGACGCCGCCGGGCCTGCATCGCCAGCACCATCCGCAGCAGCTCGCGGAAGGACTCCTTGCCCCGCACCAGGTGCTTCAACGCGTTCAGGTGGTGCGTGGCGACGGCGAGGGCCAGCGCCGTGCGGTCGGGGAAGTGCCGGTAGACCGTGGCCCGGCCGAGGCCGGCGCGGCGCGCGACCTCGTCGAGCGCGACGTCGGCCTTCTCGCTGAAGGCTTCGTCGGCCGCGCGCAGGATCGCCTCGCGGTTGCGGCGGGCGTCGACGCGCCGGGGCACGGCCGCGGACGGTCGTACAGCGCGCATGGGACCGGAGATTACTCGCGAGTAGTGAGACCGGCAATCGGTTCCATCTCTCGGTTCGGGTTCCTACGGTGACGCAAAGTCACCGTCGCGAGGAGTGCGCCGATGCCCAGCTTGAACCGCCGGACCGTCCTCTGGGGTGCGGCCGCCCTCGCGACCCTCGGCGCGGCCCGGGTCCCGACCACCCGGGAGGAGCACCGGGTCGTCGTCATCGGGTCCGGGTTCGGCGGCGGCGTGACGGCGTTGCGACTGGCCCGGGCCGGGGTGCCGGTACTGGTGCTCGAACGCGGCCGCCGCTGGCCGACCGGGCCGGACGCCGAGACGTTCCCGCACCCGACGTCGTCGCCCGACAAGCGGATCTTCTGGCTCGGCTCCGCGCCCGCGCTGCCCGGCCTGCCGTCGCTGCCGCCGTTCGAGCGCTACACCGGGCTGCTGGAGCAGGTGAACGGCCAGGGCATGACCATGATGTGCGCGGCCGGCGTCGGCGGCGGCTCGTTGGTCTACCAGGGCATGACGCTGCAGCCGACGGCCGAGCTGTTCCACGCCTGCTTCCCCGAACAGCTCGACTACGCCCGCCTGGACGCCGAGTACTACCCGCGCGTCGCCCGGATGCTGGGGATCGCCACCGCGCCGGACGCTCTCGTCGAAAGCAAGCCGTATAAGGCTTCGCGGGTCTTCGCCCGCAACGCGGGCGACGCGGGTTACGCCGTCGAAAAGATCCCGATGCCGATCGACTGGGACTACGCGCTGCGTGAACTCCGCGGCGAGATGAAACCGTCCTACACCAACGGCGACTGCGCGCTCGGCGTGAACAACGGCGGCAAGCACTCGGTCGACGTCACCTACCTCGCGGCCGCCGAAGCGACCGGCCGCTGCACCGTCGCGCCACTGCACAACGTCACCGACGTCGCGCTCGCACCGGACGGCCGCTGGGAGATCCACGTCGACCGCATCGACACTTCCGGAACCGTGCTGGAGAAGAAGGTGCTCACCGCGAAATCGCTCGTCATGGCGGCCGGCACGGCGAACACGACGCGGCTGCTGATGCGCGCGGGCGCGAAGGGCGCCATCCCCGACCTGCCCGACGCGCTCGGCACCGGCTGGGGCAGCAACGGCGACCGCATCTACACCTGGACGAACCTCGCCGGCGACTTCGGCACGCCGCAGGGCGGCCCGGTCGTCTACGGCAGCAAGGAATGGGACGACCCGGCGACGGCGAACACGGTCATCCAGGCGTCGCTGCCGCCCCTGCCGGACCTGCGGACCACGATGCTCGTCGGCTACGGCATCAGCGCCGGACGCGGCCGGTTCGTCTACGACGCCGCGAAGGACGACGCCGTCCTGCACTGGCCGTCCGGCGCCGACGCGAAGCTGAGTGCGCGCATCCACAAGCGCATCTCGCGCATCGCCGGCCCGCTGGGCGTCCTGCTCGACACGACCGCCGTCTCGCCGAGCACGTGGCACCCCCTCGGCGGCGCAGCGATGGGATCGGTCTGCGACCTCGAGGGCCGCGTGCTGGGCCACCGCGGCCTGTACGTCCTCGACGGCGCCCTGATGCCGGGGACGACCGCCGCCTGCAACCCGTCGATGACGATCGCCGCCCTCGCCGAGCGCGCGATGGACCGGCTGATCGGCGCCTTTTAACCGACGCGCTCCAGCTGCCGGGCGATCTCGTCCTTCGGGTACGGCGTCTTGCGGCTTTCGGCGTGCAGCGCGAAGTAGAAGTCGTTGACGACCGCGGCCAGCGGCGCGTAACGGCGCACGAGCGGGTGGCCGGACTGCGCCGCGTGTTCGCGGACGAAGGTGTTGCGGGTGCGGGCGTCCGGCCACGTGCGCAGGCCGCGCAGGACCCGGTTGACCAGGTGGGTCCGGACGTAGGCCCGGTCGTGGTCGGCGTGGTCGGCGAGGAACTCCGCCTCCGCGTCCGACAGCTCGAACCGCGGCGACACCATGAGGCCGAAGTCCGTGAGGTAGAGCCGTGCGCCGTCGGTGACGATGTTGGCGAAGTGCGCGTCGAAGTGCTGGATGCCCTGCCCGGCCAGGAAATCGGTGATGTGGCGCAGGTCCTGCTCGAGCGGCAGGTCGTCGTCCGCCCGGTCGGCGAGGCTGTGCGGCAGGTACTCGAGGAACAGCACGAGATCGGTGGTCGCTGCGGCGAGCGCTTCGAGGCGCCGCCGGACGCCCGCGTCGCCGTGCCAGAACGCGACGTCCGCCTCGATGTCGGTGTGCGGGCGCGGCAGGCCGGGCCGGACCAGCCAGTGGTGCAGCAGCGGGAAGTTCTCGCACTGTCCCGTGTGGACCCATTCGCTCGCCGCGCGGTGGGCGGCGAGCTCCCGCCAGGCGCCGCCCCCGGCCGAACCCACGCCGTAGTGGGACCAGGGCGGCAGGCCGTACAGGTCGGCGGTCGAGCCTTCGTGCCGCCGCTCGACGTCGGTGAGGGCGACCCGCTTGACGAAGACCGGCTCGCCCGCCACCTCCAGCAGCCAGGTCGATCCGCCGATCCCGGTGCCGAGCGGGCGTGCGGCGTCGAGGAGGGCGTCCGCGGCCTCGTCGAGGGCGGCGGCGATCGTGGCGTGGCGGGCGAGCCGGGTCATCCTTCGAACCTACTCAAGGCCGGACGACCGTGAGGGCGAACCGCGCCGAGGTGCTCGCCGCGTGGTCCAGCGCGGCCGTGATCTCGTCGAGCCCGAACTCGGTCACCGAGAACCGGCCGAGGTCGAGCAGACCCGCGTGGGCGAGCGCGATCATGCTCGCGCTCGCTGTCCGCGGGGCCATCCACTGCCCGCGGACGGTGACGCTGTTGCGCATGAGCCACGGGTACGGCAGGGCGAGGTCGTCACCGCCGAGCATGCCGACCCCGCCCATCAGCACGACGCGGCCGAACTCGCGGACCGTCATCGCGGCGGCCCGCACCGGCGCGGTGCTCGCCGACGGCGGCAGCAGGTCGAGGACGACGTCGACGGGCCGGCCGGCCGCCTCGCACATGCGGGCCGTGTCGCCGTCGCCGGTGAGCCGCACGGTGCGGACGCGGTCGCCGAACCGGCGGTCGAGGTCGGCCAGGGCGGCTTCGTTCCGGCCCGGCGCCACCACCCGGGCCGCGCCCATGGCGAGCGCGACCGCGACGGCCGCGCTCCCGAAGTTCCCGGTGGCCCCGCTGACCAGCACCGTCTCGCCCGGCCGCAGGTCCGCGGCGAGCAGGCCGCCGTACGGGACGAGACAGAGGACGAGCGCGGTCCACCGGCCGGCGTCGGCCGGGTCGATCGGCCCGAGCGGGATCGCGTTCTCGGTCGGGAGCAGCAGCTGTTCGGCGTACGCACCGTGGCCGTAGTGGCGTTGCAGGAACAGCCCGCCCTCGCCGCGGGCGCTCAGGCCCTGGAGCGTGATGTCCGGGGTGAGGGCGTCGTCGCGGGAGCGGATGGTCGGGTCGCACAGCACCCAGTCGCCGGGAGCCAGGCGGGTCGCGTCCGGGCCGGTCGCGCGCACCCGGCCGACGGCGCCCGCGCCGGGCACGACCGGCAGCGTCAGCGCGTAGTTCCGCTCGCCGCGGAACACCTCCGCCGCGTAGGGCAGCACCCCGGCCGCGACGACGTCGACGAGCACCTCGCCCGTGCCGAGCACCGGCTCGGGGACCTCGCGCACCGACAGGGGTTTTCCGAATTCTTCGAGGATCGCGGCTTTCATGCCCCGATCGTCGGAGAATCCGGCAAGCGTATCCAGACCTGGTATTATCCTGGGACTGTCCAGGGTCAGGGAGGCGGTCATGCCGGACGCGGCACGGGCGGGGCTGGGGGAGTTCCTGCGGTCGCGGCGCGAGCGGCTGAGCCCGGCGGCGCTCGGGCTGCCGGACCGGCGCCGCCGCCGGACGCCGGGGCTGCGCCGCGAAGAGGTCGCCGAGCTGGCCGGCATCGGCGTCGACTGGTACATCCGGCTCGAGCAGGGCCGCACGGTGAGCCCGTCGTCCTCGACGGTCGAAGCACTCGCCCGAGCCCTGCGTCTGGACGACACCGAAAGCGCCCACCTGCGGGCGTTGGCGCGCAACCCGGCTCGCACGGCGTTCACCCGCGAGAAGGTGCCCGAAGCCACGCGACGGCTCGTCGAGGGCTTGGCCGAGCCGGCGTACGTCACCGGCCGCCGCTGGGACGTCCTGGTCTGGAACCGGGCGGTGACCGAACTGTTCGTCGACTTCGGCGCGGTGCCGGAAGCCGACCGGAACATCCTGGTCTTCATGCTGCTCGACGCGCGGGCGCGGCGCCTGTTCGGCGCCGGCTGGGCCGGGCAGGCCGAGCACGTCGTGGCGCAGTTCCACGCCGCGCACGACCTGTGGGCCGGCGACCCGGCGTTCACCGAACTGGCGACGCGGCTGCGTTCCGGCTGTCCGGAGTTCGCGGCGTGGTGGGAAAACCACGAGGTCGTCCACGGTGGATCGGGCCGGAAGACGCTGTGCCTGCCGGAGCCGCGGGTCTTCGACTACGCGACCTTCCAGGCCAATGAGGACCCCGCCCTGCGCGTGACGATCTACGCGCCCGCCAAGGGCAAGTAGACGTCGTCGACGATCTCGGCGAGCACGTCTTCGTCCACTGTGGTCAGGCCGCGCGTGAGGTATTCGTTGCGCAGCAGCACGAGTGCCACGGTGGCGACGCGCGGCGTGCGAGCGCCGGGCCGCGCCTCGCCGCGCGCGATGGCCCGGTCGAGGATGGTCAGCCAGCTTTTCGCGCCGCCCTCGGCGGCCATTTCGTGCAGCTGCCGCCGCAACTCCGGCTCGTCGCCGACGCCGGTCAGGAGACCGCGCAGGACCCGGGCGGCGGGGGAGGTCTGGCCGCAGTTGATCGCGCGCAGCAGGCCCAGCGCGTCTTCGCGGAGGGTGCCGGTGTCGGGCGGCTCGAGGGTGTCCTCGGCCAGGTGGCGGTAGGCGGCGACGCCGAGCGCGGCGCGGTTCGGCCAGCGGCGGTAGATCGCGTTCTTGTTGGTACCGGCCCGCTGCGCGACCCGTTCGACGGTCAGCCCGGGGTAGCCGACGCCGGCGAGTTCTTCCGCGGCGGCGCGCAGGATCGCGTCCTCGAGTTCGGCGCCCCGCCGCCGGGTCTTCTCGGCCATGGCGCCACTCTACCGCACTAGGGTACGGTACGGACCGTACCCTAATTCTCGGAGGCATCATGCGGGCCAAAGGCATCGGCTACGACACGGGTTTCGAGCGGGGCGGGCGGTTCAACCGGCCGTTCGACCCGGACCTGGTCCGCCGCGAGCTGACGATCATCCGCGACGACCTGCACTGCACGGCCGTGCGGCTGATCGGCACCGACCTGGACCGGATCGAGTCCGCCGCCCGCGAGGCGGCCGGCCTCGGACTGGAGGTGTGGTTCTCACCGTTCCCGTGGGACCGCACGCAGGACGAGGTCCTGGCACTCCTCGCCGACGGCGCGGCGCGGGCGGAACGGCTCCGGTCGGCGGGCGCCGAGGTCGTGTTCGTCACCGGAGCCGAGGTGAGCCTGTTCAACCACGGCTTCCTCCCGGGCGACGACCTCCCCGCCCGGGTCGCCGGCCTGCTGGCGTCGCGGGACCTGGTCGCGTTGTTGCCGGAACGGGTCAACGCCTTCCTGGCACGCGCGGTTTCGGTCGTCCGCGCGCGGTTCGGCGGCCGGGTCACGTACGCGTCGGTGCCCCTGGAACGCGTCGACTGGGCGCCGTTCGACATCGTCTCGGTGGACGCGCACCGCTCGAAGGAGGTGGCGCACCTCTACCAGGAGGGCATCCGCACGCTGGTGGCGGCGGGAAAGCCGGTCGCGATCACGGAGTTCGGCGTGACGCCGTACCGCGGCGCGGCCGACCTCGGCGCGCGGTGCGGCGAAATCCTGGAGTACGAAGGCGACGTCCCGGTGCGGCTCGACGGTTCCTACGTGCGGGACGAGGAGGAGCAGGCGCGGTACTTCCGGGAGCTGCTGGCGGTGTTCACGGCCGAGGGCGTCGACGCGGCTTTCGCCTGCACGTTCGTCTGTTATGGACTGGTGCACCGCGCGGATCCCCGGGAGGACCTGGACATGGCGAGCTGGGGCGTGGTGAAGGTGCTGGCGGAGGGCACGGGCGAAACCTACGAAGGCGTGCCGTGGGAACCGAAAGCGGCGTTCGCCGCCCTGGCCGCGTGCTACGCCTGATCCAGGAACTCCACCATCGCCGCCGTGAGTTCCGGGCTCGTCATCGCCGTGAAGTGGTTGCCCGGCACCTGGATGAACCGCCCTTCCGGCAACGCCTCGGCCAGCGCTTCGGCCGTCGCGTGGCCGAAGTCCTCGTCGCCGACGGCGATCAGCGTCGGGGTCGGGATCTTCTCCAGCCCGGACGTCGGGACGTGGGTGCCCAGGACGTGGCGCAGCGCCACCGGATCGCCGCCCGCCTGCTTGAGCCAGTACGCCGGCGAGCCGGGTTCCACGGGTTTGCCGTCGATCAGGGTGGTCAGCGCCTGGTGGTACATGCCCGTGCGGGACGTCGCCCGCTCGACGGCGTCGAGGCCCTGGCCCGCCACGACCGCGCGGCGCGGGCGGGCGCCGCGGGCGAGCAGGCGGAGGACGACCCGGCCGCCGAACGAGTACCCGCCGAGGTCGTAGTCCCCGAGGCCGAGGTGCTCGAGGAGGGCGAAGCCGTCGTCGGCCAGAACATCGGATGGGTACGCTGCCGGGTCGTGGGGGTGGCCGCTGTCGCCGTGGCCCCGCAGATCCGGCAGGACCACGCGGCGGCCCTTCGCGACGAGGTCCTGGGCCGGGCCGAGCCAGTCGTGGCCGGAACCGGTGAAGCCGTGGAACAGCACCAATGGCCGGCCGGAGCCGAGGTCGCGGTAGCTGAGCTCCAAGCCGTCGGTACCACGGAAGTGCGGCATGTCCAGACCTTACAGCCCGCGAGGGAAGCGTCGCCCGAAAGTGCGAACAACTTGCCAGCTGTTCCCGTGAAGAGTTAACGTCTCACTGCTAGACATCGGATGTCCAGCCCGGTTTCGCCGGGTCCGTCCGCCGACCGATGTGCACCCCTGCCGAACCGTCGTCAGGAAGGACACACCGACGATGCCGGAATTCCCCCGCAGGACGGCCCTCGCCGTCGCTGCCCTCACCGTGCCGATCCTGCTCGCCGCGCCCGCCCAGGCGGCGCCGCTCTGGCACCCCGACCCCGCCACCGACGGCCTCAAGGCCTTCGAGGGCATCGAAGCCGACCGCGGCAACCACCACCCCGACCGCAAGTACGTCGTCGTGGAAGGCGACCACTACCGCTTCAGCATCTGGAAGGACGACCGCGACACCACCGGTGGTGGCGACCGCCAGCGCACCGAGTCCAAGGGCATGGTCCAAAGCGGCACCACGCTCGAGATGCACAACGGCGAGACGTGGACCCTCTCCTACGAGATGTACATCCCCGGCTCGCTGCACGGCACCAGCAAGTTCACCCACATCTTCCAGACCAAGACGCCGTCCACCAACGGCGGCCCGTGGGTGACGCTGGACCTGACCCGCAGCGGCAGCAAGGAAATGCTCAACGCCCGCGCGTACGCCAATTCGGGTTCGCCGAGCATCGCGGCCACCGACCTGTCCCCGCTGCGCGACAAGTGGATCACCATCGAGTGGACGTTCACGCCCGGCGCGAAGGGCAAGGCGTCGTGCGTGATCCGCAACGGCACCGGGTCCGGCGCGCCGGTGGCCGCGCAGGGCAGCATGACGAACGTGAACATCCCCGACCAGGGGGACTACGTCCGCCCGAAGTGGGGGATCTACCGCTCGGTCCAGAGCGCGCCGTCCGACATCCTCGACACCTACCTGCTGTTCCGGAACTACACGGCTTCGCGCAAGTAGGTGCGCCGGCCCGCGTCCAGGGTGACACTGGCGCTATGAAGGTCGTCGACGGGCACTCCGGCACACGCCGCCCGTCGACGACCTCGCGCTACGCCGTCCCGCTGCCGTTGCGACGCGGTCCGGTGCTGGTCACGGCCGCGTTCGCCGCGCTCGGCGGGGCCCTTATCCCGGCTGCCGCGGTGGCCGCGCTCTGGCGGATCTGGCAGTTCTACGCGATGCTGTTCGGCCTGTTCGCCGCCGTCGAGCTCGTCGCCGCCGTCATCGTCCTCGGCTGGCCGACGCGCAAGACCGCGCACGCCGGCGCGCTGGTCGCCACGGCGAGCCTCGCGTTGTGGGTGGCCAGCCGCCCGCTCGGGCTGCTCGCGCGGCTGGACCCCTGGCAGCCGGCCGACACAGTCGTCGGCTTCACCGACTACGTCGCGGCGTCCTTGCAGGTCATCGCCGTGCTCGGGTTCCTGGTCGTGGCGCGGCGGCGGGCGCACCCGCGGCCGTCCGCGGTCCGGCGCGTCTCGGCGTGGATCGTGCTGTTCCCGGTGCTGCTGCTGGTGCTCGCGGCCGGCGCGGCGGGCACGGTCGCGGCCGGCGACAACCTGACCGGCACCACCGTCTCGCCGCTGCTGGACAGCAGCACGGTCGAGTACTGCCACCCGGACGGGATCCCGCTGCTCATGGACATCTCGCGTCCGCGCCCGGACAGCCGGGGCGCCCCGGTGGTGCTCTTCCTGCACGGCGGCGGGCTGCTCGCCGGCAACCGCAAGCCGACCGGCCCGGGCGCGCTGCTCGCCGGGTCCCGGCTCGGTCCGCTGCGCGACGCGCTGACGGCCCGCGGCTTCGCCGTCGCGTCGATCGACTACCGCCTCGCGCCCGCCGCGCGGTGGCCGGCGCCACTGGACGACGCGAAGTGCGCGGTCCGGTTCCTCAAGGCCAACGCGGCCGCGCTGGACGTCGACCGGGCGCGCGTCTCCGCCGTCGGCACCGGAACCGGCGGCACCCTGGCGTCGCTGCTCGGCGTGGCCCGGGAACCCGGCACCGCCGACCGGGCCGTGGCGGCCCTGGCGGCGCCGGCCGACTTCGACCTCGCCGGGCTGGATCCGCTCACGCGCGCGTCGATCCTGACGGCGCTGGGCCGCGCGCCGGAGACGCTCCGCTCGGCGAGCCCGCTGGCGTACCCCGCCGCGGGCGCGCCGCCGTTCCTCATCGCGCAGGGCGGCCGGAAGTCGGCCGAGTTCGCCGGCCACCTGCGGGCCGCGGGCGTCCCGGTGACCACCGACGCCGACGTGGCGGAGTTCCTCGCGGGCGTGCGGTAGGTGGGGCATGAGCGGACGGGCGATCTTCGGCGATCACTCGTACCGCAGCGACTTCCACGGTTGACCGAACCCGCTCCGGTCCCGTTTTCGTTCAACCGCAAGGAAAGTCATGTCTTCCCGGACTCTCTGGGCGCTGCTCACCAGCCGGATCGCGTCAGACCTCGTCGCGCGCCTGGGCCAGCAGCCGGTCCAGGGCCGACCGGCTGCCGTCGTCCGCGGGGCGGCAGATCATCACCCGCTGGTCGGTGTCCTGGAGCGGCGCGAGCACCTCGAACCGCACGGAGAGCACGCCTGCGCCGGGGCGGCGCAAGGCCTTGCTGCCGCGGCCGTTGACCTTGACGTCCCGCTCGGCCCACAGCCGGGCGAACTCCTCGTCGCCGAGGCATTCGGCGATGAGGCCGCTCAGCGCCCGGTCGTCGGAATGGGCGGCCCACGCGGCGCGCAGGTGGGCGACACCCTCCCGCACGACGCGCTCGCGGTCGACGTAGCACTCGCGGATCTCCGGGTGCAGCAGGCACAGCCACATCGCGTTGCGCCGCGGCGGCGGCAAAGTGGCGAAGTCCAGCAGCAGCGCGGCCATTTCCGGATTCCAGGCCAGGATGTCGAACCGGTGGTTCATCAGCATGGCGGGCAGCGGCGACAGGTCGGCGACCAGCCCGGCCAGCGACGGCTCCGCGGCGGTGGCGGGTTCGCCGGTGGCGCGCGGACGCTGCCGGGTCAGGTCGAAGAGGTAGCCGCGTTCGTCGGGCGTCAGGCGCAACGCCCGCGAGAGCGCCTCGACGACGTCAGCCGAGGGACGCAACCCGCGCCCCTGCTCCAGCCGCACGATGTAGTCGATGCTGACCCCGGCCAGCTCGGCGACCTCTTCGCGGCGCAGCCCCGGGGTCCGGCGGGCCTGCCGCCGCGCCGGCAGGCCGAAGTCCCGCGGGTCGAGACGCTCGCGCCGGGTCCGCAGGAACGCGGCCAGCTCCACGGTCGGGGTGATCATGCCCGGTTCCAACAGCCGGGGTGGGACTCGTGTTCCCAGGCAGCGTCTTCCCTTACCCCCGGCCGGCGGCCGGGCGAGGCTGGAGCCCGACGGACCACCGACCCAGGAGGACACGATGCCGCTCACCCTCGACACCTACCGGCTGCTGGGCCGCTCCGGCCTGCGGGTCTCGCCGCTGGCGCTGGGCACCGCGACCTTCGGCACCGAGTGGGGCTGGGGCGCCGGGCGCGACGACGCACGCAAGCTGTTCGACACCTACGTCGAGCGCGGCGGCAACTTCGTCGACACGGCGGTCACCTACACCGACGGCAGCGCCGAGCGCCTGCTCGGCGAGTTCGCCCGTGACCGGCGCGAAAGCCTGGTGCTGGCGACGAAGTACACGACGCTGCGCCGGCCCGGCGACCCGAACTCCGGCGGACCGCACCGCAAGAGCCTGTTCTCGTCGGTGGAAGCCAGCCTGCGGCAGCTGGGCACGGACTACCTCGACCTGCTCTACCTGCACGTCTGGGACTTCACGACGCCGGTCGAGGAGATCCTGCGCGGCCTGGACGACCTGGTCCGCCAGGGCAAGGTCCTCTACGTCGCGATGTCGAACGTCCCGGCCTGGGAGGTCTCGCGGATGCAGGCGATCGCCGACCTGCGCGGCTGGGCGCCGCTGGTCGCGCTGCAGATCGAGTACAACCTCGCCAACCGGGCCGCCGAACGCGACCTCATCCCCATGGCTCGCGCGATGGGGCTGGGCGTCACGCCGTACTCGCCGCTGGCGGGCGGGCTGCTCACCGGCAAGTACCGCCGCGCCGACCTGACCTCGGCGAACGTCGCGGACGGCACCCGCAAGAGCTTCAACTCCGGAATCGGCCTGCTCACCGAACGCACCCTCGGCATCGCCGACGTCGTGCGGGAGGTCGCCGCGGACCTGGGCCGCACGCCCGCCCAGGTCGGGCTGGCCTGGACGCTGCTCAACCCGGCCGTGACGGCCCCGATCCTCGGCGCCCGCACGCCCGCGCAGCTGGAGGACAACCTCGGCGCGCTGGAAGTGACCTTCACCGACGCCCAGGTGGCGCGGCTCGGCGAAGCCGCGTCGATCGACCTCGGCTACCCGCACGAGCAGCTCGCCGGCGCCCACCTCCGGGCGGTGACCAGGGGAGACCTGACGATCGAGGCGCGGCGCTGATCCCGGGGCTTGCCCTGGAGCGCGCTCCAGGTCCTACGGTGGGGACACTTCGACCGCACGTCAGGAGAAAGCTCCATGGAACTCGGTTTCCACCTCCCCATTTTCGACATCGAAGGCGGCACCACCGCCATCGCCGGCGAGCTCGCCCGGGTGGGCGCCGCGGCGGAGGAAGCCGGGGCGACCTGGCTGTCCTTCATGGACCACTACTTCCAGATCGAGCCGACCGGCCTGCCCGCCGAGTCGAACATGCTGGAGGGCTACACGACGCTGGGCTACCTCGCCGCGTACACGTCCCGGATCGACCTCGGCCTGCTCGTCACCGGCGTCACCTACCGGCACCCCGGCCTGCTCGCGAAGATCGTCACCACGCTGGACGTCCTTTCGGGCGGCCGGGCCGTGCTGGGCGCCGGCGCGGCCTGGTTCGAACGCGAGCACCGGGGGATGGGCGTGCCGTTCCCGCCGATCGCCGAGCGGTTCGAACGGCTGGAAGAAACGCTGCGGATCTGCGGGCAGATGTGGGACCCGGAGAACAACGGGCCGTTCGAAGGCAAGCACTACCAGCTCGCCGAGACGCTCTGCTCACCCCAGCCGATCAGCCGACCCAAGATCCTCGTCGGCGGTGGCGGGGAACGCAAGACGCTGCGCCTGGTCGCCCAGTACGGCGACGCGTGCAACCTGTTCGGCAGCTCGCCCGACGACGTCGCGCACAAGCTGGACGTGCTGCGCCGCCACTGCGACGACGTCGGCCGCGACTACGACGAGATCCGCAAGACGATCCTGGCCAACAACCCGCGTCCGACGCCGGACACCCGCGACGACTTCGTCCGCGCCATGGCGGACTACGCGAAGCTCGGCGTGCAGACCGCGATCGTCACGCCGACCACCGGCTCACCCGCCGCGTGGATCGAGGGCATGGCCCCGGCCGTGCCGCAGCTGGCCGACCTCGGGTAGGCCGGGCCCCGGGCGGGCGAAGACGCGCGAGCCGCCCGCCCCGGTTGCCCGGCCCGGTTCCCGGAACGTTCCGCCCTGCCGGTTGTCCGGCCGGAGTCCTAACTTCGGTCGGACAACCGAAGAACAGGGGGAACACCATGCCCACGGGCAGATTCACGCTGACGGCCTGCGGCGCGTTGACCGCCGCGCTCGTCTTCACCGGCGTCACCGCCGCACCCGCCTCCGCCGAGACCGGGCCGAACCTCAAGGTCACCGCCACCGCCCTGCCGGGCCGGTGGCTGCCGGGGGACGCCATCCCGGTCGACCTGACGATCAGCAACCTCGGCGACACCGCGGCGACGCACGTCACCGGGTCCGGCATGACGCAGTCGGGCCCCTACTTCTCCGTCAAGGACGAGGAGTGGGGTGACCTCCACGCGGCCGGTGGCGCGTCGTTCGCGCCGGGGGAGACCCGCACGTACCACCTGCACGGGACCGTCGCCATGCCCGCCAACGGCAACCCGGTGGTGGAGTTCAGCGCCTACGTCGACGGGGACGCCGACTGGACCGACAACACGGCGCAGGTGACCGTCCCGCTCGTGCCGGCGGGCACCACCGACCGCATCGCCGGGCACCTCTACGGCGACCGCGACCGGGACGGGAAGCCGTCGCCCGGCGAGGACATCGCCGGCGCCGAAGTCCACGTCATCGGCACCGGGATGGCGCACGACGTCGTCGCGACGACCGACGCGGCCGGCCGGTTCGCGATCGACGGCCTGCCCGTCGGGAACGGCTTCAGCTGGCACTTCGAGAAGGTGCCGGGCGGCTGGGTGGTGCCGCCGACCCTCCCGGCGTTGCGCCTGGACGGCAGCGGCGCGAACACGGCCCTCGAGGCCCAGGCCATCCGGCCGCTCAGCGACGTCCTCACCGCGTCGATCAGCCTCGACAAGGGCAGCTACGCCGTCGGCGAAGTCGGGACCGCGACGGTCACCCTCGCCAACACCGGCGACCGCCCGCTGACCGGCCTGTACGCGGGCTGCGACCCGGCCGGCTCCGGCCAGGGCCTGCAGGTGCCCGCCGACCAGTGGGGCGCGTTCTCCCCGCTGCACCCGGCCGGGCAGCTGGCCCCGGGCCAGCGCGTCGTGCTGCACGTGTCGGGGAAGGTGCCCGAGGTCGCGGCCCACTTCGGCCGGACCTTCCTCGACTGCTCCTTCGACGACGGCAACACGTACGGCTCGGGTCCCTACACCTACGCCGAAGCCAAGGTGCCGGGCATGACGGCCGACGCCAAGGGGCAGCTCTGGGTGGACCGCAACCACAACGGGCAGCCGGACGCCGGTGAAGGGCTCGTGAAGACGAAGGTCACGCTGAGCGTGGACGGCACGCACGTCGTCGCGCTGGCCCAGACCGACGCGAACGGCATCGCGACGTTCACGAAGGTCCCGGTCGGCAGCTACGTGCTGCGGCCGGTCGGCCCGTGGACGACGGTCGGCGACGCGGGCGTGCCGGTGATCGCACCGCCGTACGGCTACGGCGACTGGAGCGTGCAGGTCGCGCCTCGCTGACGTCCGTTGACACCGGGATCACACGCGGCCTGGTAAGCACGGCACCCCGACCCGGCGAAACCGCCGGACCGGGGTGCCGTCACGCACATATGTCCACTGTGGACATCCGGTTTCCGTTCCGGTGAACCATCGACCGCGGCGTCCCGTGTGCCGTGGTGAGGTGGCGACCCGAGAGGAGGGGCTGATGCCCCACGAGCGCACGGCCGGACGACACCGCAAACCGGCGACGATCGGACTCGCAGCGCTGCTGGGAGTGGCAGCCGCAACGGCGACGGCAATAGCCTTGAGCGGCCCGGCGAGCAACGCGGCGACGGAGAACTGCAGTGGCTTGGACACGGCGTTGCAGAACAACCTGACGTTCATCAAGAGCCAGCAGGAAGCCCCGGACGCCCAATCGGCGGCCCGAATCGCCAACCGTCAGGCGGTGGTGAACCAGATCCAGCAACGCCGGGCAGCAGCGGGCTGCGGAGGAGCGGTGGCGGCCAACGCGGCGGTGGCGTCCTGCGCGGCGCTGGCGGATCAGGCCGCAGCCGAGAAGAAGGGGATGGGTGCCGGAAAGGCCAAGGCCGGCCAGGGGGCCAAGAAGAACGGCGCGGCTGGTAACGGTACGGCCGATCAGCAGGGTGCCGACCAGCAGGGCGCCGATCAGCAGGGCGCCGGCCAGAACGGCACGGCCGACCAGAACGGCACGGCCGACCAGAACGGCACGGCCGACCAGAACGGCATGGCCGACCAGAACGGGATGGCTTCCGGCAAGGGCGGATCCGCTGGCCACCACGGCAAGGCCAAACAGAAGGACATGGCCGGCGCGAACGGCGCCGCCGACCAGAACGGCGCGGCGAACCAGAACGCCGCCGACCAGAATGCGGCAGCCGAGCAGGCGTGCGCGGTGGTCCAGAAATGCCTGACCCAGGCCACCGGCGCCAACGGCATGGCCGACCAGCAGGGCATGGCCAACCAGAACGGTGCATCCGACCAGAACGGCATGGCGGCGCAGAACGGCATGGCCGACCAGAACGGTATGGCGAACCAGAACGGCATGGCCAGCCAGAACGGCGCGGCGGACCAGAACGGTATGGCGAACCAGAACGGTATGGCCAGCCAGAACGGCGCGGCGGACCAGAACGGTATGGCGAACCAGAACGGTATGGCCAGCCAGAACGGCGCGGCGGACCAGAACGGTATGGCCAGCCAGAACGGCGCGGCGGACCAGAACGGTATGGCGAACCAGAACGGCATGGCCAGCCAGAACGGCGCGGCGAACCAGAACGGCACGGCGGACCAGAACGGCACGGCGGACCAGAACGGCACGGCGGACCAGAACGGCATGGCGGACCAGAACGGCATGGCCAACCAGAACGGTGCATCCGACCAGAACGGTATGGCCAACCAGAACGACATGGCCGACCAGGGCAACGCGGCCCAGAACCAGGCCGCCGAGCAGAACTGCGCGTCCGTCCTCGACTGCGTCTCCCAGGCGTCCGCCGATCCGAACGCGGCCGCCGGCCAGCAGGGCATGGCCACCGAACAGAAGCAGCAGAAAGCCAAGGGCAAGGCCGACAAGAACGCAGCCGCAGCGGCCGCGGTCAAGTGCGTCGCGGCGGCCTCGGCCTCGGCCACCGCGACAGCCACTGCCGGCAAGTAAGCAAGCAGGCACACTAGGCGGCGTGGAATTCGCCCCCGAGCGGAAGTACGCCCGCTGCCCCGGCCCGGACCCGCGGCCTCGCGCCCCGGTCCGGGTCGTGGTGCCGCCCGGCTCCGTCGACACCCACGCGCACGTCGTCGGGGAACGCGGGTTCGTCGAAAACCGCAGCTTCACCCCGCCGGCCGCCGCCGAAGCCGACTACCTCGCGATGCTTGACGCCACGAGCATGACCTACGGCGTCCTCGTGCAGGTCAGCGTGCACGGCACCGACAACTCCCTCCTGCTCGCCACGCTCCGGGCGAACCCCCGCCGGCTGAAGGGCGTCGCGGTCGTCGACCCCGGTGCCGGTGACCGTGAACTGGCCGAACTCCACGACGCGGGCGTCGTCGGGCTGCGGATCAACACCCTGACCGGCGGCGGCGTCGGGTTCGCCGCGCTGGATCGGCTCGAAGCCGTCTGCCTGGAGCACGGCTGGCACCTCCAGCTGTTCACCGACCCCGAGACGCTCGAACCCCACGTCCGGCGCCTGGGCCGGCTCCGCGTGCCGTACGTGCTCGACCACCTCGGCGCGCCCGACCCGGCCAAGGGCACCGGCGTGGTGCGGGACCTGGTCGCCGACGGTGCCTGGGTCAAGCTCTCCGGCGCCAACCGGCTCGCCGACCCGCCCTACGCCGAGACCGTGCGCCTCGCCTGGGAGCTCGTCGAGGCGGCGCCGGACCGGTGCGTCTACGGCTCCGACTGGCCCCACGTCGGCTTCTGGGGCCCGATGCCGAACGACGGCGACCTCGTCGACCTGCTGGCCGACTGGGTCCCCGACCCCGCCACCCGCGACGCGGTCCTCGGCGCCAACGCGCGCCGGCTCTACGGCTTCCCTGACCCGATCCGGTGACGGGCGGGAACTCGCGGCCGCCGGTGATCGTTGACCGGAGGGAGCGCAGTAACCTGGTGCGCGCCCACGACCGACGACAGCACGAGGCTTCAGTGACCACCGATCCGGCGGCCGAGGACCTGCGGGAGGCGGCCGACGAGCTCGCCGTCGCCGGACAGCTCCCGCGGTTCCTGCTGATGTACAAGTTCGCCATCGAAGAGCTGATGACGAAACTGCGGATCCTCAGCGAGGAGTTCGACTTCGTCCACCGGCACGACCCGATCGAGCACATCACGAGCCGGGTCAAGCGACCGGAAGCGATCAAGGAGAAGGTCCACCGCCGCGGCCTCGGCGACGACTGGATCGCCGCCGCGCACGTCCTCGACGACATCGCCGGCATCCGCGTCGTCTGCCCGTTCGTCTCCGACGTGTACGAAGTCGCGCGCATGCTCACCGCCCAGGACGACGTGGAACTGTTGCGCACCAAGGACTACATCGCGCGCCCGAAGCCCAACGGCTACCGCAGCCTGCACCTGATCGTCCGCATCCCGGTGTTCCTGTCCGACCGCGTGGAGAAGGTCAAGGTCGAGGTCCAGCTGCGCACCATCGCGATGGACTTCTGGGCCGCCGTCGAGCACAAGCTGTCGTACAAGTACGCCGACAGCGTCCCGGAGGACTTCGCGGGCGAGCTGGCCGCGGCGGCGAAGACCGCGGCGGACCTCGACGCCCGCATGGCCGCGCTGCACGAACGCATCCGCTGAGTCACGGCGCGAGGGCGTCCAGCAGGATGGCCAGCCCGAACTCGAACTCCGCCTCGTGGTCGCACACCGCGAGGTACGGCGCCGCCGCGGAAACGGCCGGCAGCCCGGACCCCTCGAGGTCGGCGAGCCGGCCCCGGTCGCCGGTGCCGCTGAACGTCGGCGCGGCGTCGACCTCCCGCATCAGCGTCCCGATCAGGAACGCCAGCACCGCCCGCAGCCCGTGCACCGCGCGCTCCGGCGGGTAGCCCGCCGCCAGCAGCGGGCCGAGCACGGCTTCCACCGGCGCCAGCGCCGTCATCGACGCGAGCCGTCGGGTCAGCACCAGCTGGGCCGCGCGCGGGTGGTCGAGCATCGCGGCCCGGAACCCGTGCGCCAGCGCGGACATCGTCTGCCGCAGGTCCGTCCCCGGTGCGGGCGCGGGGATCGCGGCGAGCAGGACCTCGGCGATGCCGTCCAGCAACGCGTCCTTGCCGTCGACGTGGTTGTACAGGCTCATCGGGTCGACGCCCAGCCGGCGCGCGAGCTTGCGCATGCTCACCGCGGCAAGGCCTTCTTCGTCGACGAGCGCGAGCGCTTCCCGCAGGATGCGGTCCCGGGACAGGACGTCCGCGTCCTTGGGCGGGCGCCCCCGCCTGGTCGTCACGAGGTGAGCACCGCGGGCAGGCTTTCGTAGCCGCGCAGGATCCGCGTCTCACGGCGGCGGCCGCCGGGCAGCACGCGCAGGCCGGGGAACCGCTCGAAGATCGTGCGCAACCCGATCTCGCCCTCCATCCGGGCCAGGGAGGCACCCAGGCAGTGGTGCCGTCCGGCGCCGAACGACACGTGGTCGCGCGCGCCGGAGCGGGTGACGTCGAAGACGGCCGGTTCGGTGAACACCCCCGGGTCGCGGTTCGCGCCGGCCAGCACGGTCGTGACCAGGGCTCCGCGCGGCAGCGGCACCCCGGCGACCTCGGTGGCGCGCGTCGCCAGCCGGCCGGTCAGCAGCACCGGCGGGTCGTAGCGCAGGACCTCCTCGACCGCGTTGCCCCACAGGTCCGGCCGCTCGCGCAGCACGGCGAGCTGCCCGGGGTCGCCGGCCAGCAGAGCGATGCCGCTGCCGAGGAGGTTGACCGTCGTTTCGAAGCCGGCCGCCAGCACCAGGCCCGCGGTGGACTTCAGCTCGGTTTCGGTGAGGCCGACGCCGTCGTCGCGGGCGGCGACGAGCTTGCTGAACAGGTCGGTGCCGGGGTGCCGGCGCAGGTGCTCGAGGTGTTCGCCGAGCCACGTGTCGAACTCGGCCAGCGCGACCTCGACGTCGCGGAAGGTGCGCCAGCCCAGGCCGAGGTCGAGGCTGGGGGCGGCGGCCCCGCCCAGCGAAAGCACCTTGCCGAGGTCGGACGGCGGCACGCCGAGGATTTCGCTGATCACCGTCACCGGCAGCAGGCCGCAATAGGACTCGACGAGGTCGAGCGGCTGCCCGGGATCGAGCGCGTCGAGCAGGCCGTCGGCGATCTCCTGGACCCGCGCGCGCAGCTGCTCGACGGCCCGGACGGTGAACACGCCGGTGACGAGCTTGCGGTACCGCGTGTGCTCGGGCGGGTTGACGGCCAGCAGCGACGGCGGCCGCACCGGGTGCAGGTGCTCGCCGGCCGACCACTCGATCAGCCGGCCGAGGGGCGAGCCGTCGGAGCCGACCACGCCGACGCGGAAGTCCTCACTGGACAGCACTTCCCGGACCGCGGCGTGCGTGGTGGTCATCCAGCCGAAGCGGGTGCGGGCGAGCGGCCCGGCGGCGCGGATCTCCTCGAACAGCCCGGTCAGGTCCCGGCCGTCGGCCGCCGCGACCACCATCCGGCCCTGCAGGTCGCCGCGCTTGGCCTCGCGGCGCAGGACGGCCCGGGGGAGCGCGTGGCCGAGGCTCCACCGGACGACGGGCTTCACCCTGGTCAAGGCTCCGGTCATGGCTTCCCCTCCGGTCGGCGTGTCTACAGTGTAGGTTATCGTCGGTTACCTACACCGTAGATTTAAGGGAGTGCGATGACCGAGTTCGACATCCCCGCCCCCGAGGTCCTCGCGGCGCGGCAGAAGCTGGTGCTCGACCACTTCCGCGACGAGGTCGCCCAGGACTGGGACGCGACGCTCTCGACGTTCCCGCACCCGCACTACGAAGTGATCGCGACCATGACGGTGCACGACGGCGACCGCGCCGTCCGCGGCTACTACCACGACACCCGCGTCGCGTTCCCCGACCAGCACCACGAGCTGATCGCGCTGCGCCACAGCGCGGACGCGGTCGCCGTCGAGTTCTGGCTGCTGGGCACGCACCTCGGCCCGCTCGGCGCGATCCCGCCGACGGGCTCGGCGTTCCGCGTGCGCATGACGGCCTACTTCGTCTTCGACGGCGACGAGAACCTCGTGTGCGAGCGCATCTACTTCGACACGCTCTCGATGCTCAAGCAGTTGATCGGCGGGGTGGACAAGAAGAACCCGAAGAACTGGCCGTTGCTGCTCCGGGTCGCGCGCGGCTTCCTGGCGATGTCGGGGGAACGGCCGGACCCGCGGCTGACGGAGACGACGGAACCGGTCCTGCGGCAGGTCTGACCACCGCGACGACGTTGACCACGACGATCACGCCGGTCGCCGCCCAGGAGAGCGCGTCGAGGCGCTGGCCGAGGACCACCCAGCCGACCAATGCGGCCAGTACCGGGTTCACGCTCATCACCGTGCCGAACACCGAGGCCGGGACCTGCCGCAGCGACAGCAGGTCGGCGAGCATCGGGACCGCCGACGACAGGACGCCGGCGGTCACCGCGGCCAGGACCGCGCCCACGCTCGGGCGGTGCGCGACCATCGCGAAGACGCCGACCGGCAGGTACGCCAGCCCGGAAGCGCCGGCGGCGGCCGCCGAGCCCGCGACGCCGGGGATGCGGGCCCCCACCGCGCGGTTGAGCAGTATGTAGCTCGCCCAGCACGCCGCCGCGAGCAGCGCCAGGCCGATGCCGAGGTAGTCCGTGCTCGGCCGCGGCCGCACCAGGACCACCACCGCGGCCGCCGCGACGAGCGCGCAGAGCAGGTCGCCGCGGCGCCGCGACCCGGCGAGCGCGACGCCCAGCGGGCCGAGGAACTCCAGCGTCACGGCCAGGCCGAGGCCGATCCGGTCGACCGCGCTGTACAGCGCCAGGTTCATCGTCCCGAACACCAGCGCCAGGGTCAGCACGAGCCGCCACTGGGCCGCGGTGAACCCGCGCAGGCGCGGTCGCCCGGTCGCCAGCAGCACCACGGCCGCGACCCACTGGCGGACCGCGACCACCCCGGCCGGCCCGAGCTGCGGGAAGGCCAGGGCCGCGACGGACGCGCCCACCTGGTTGGCCAGCCCACTGCCCGCCATCAGCGCCGCACCGCGCCACCGTCCTTCGTTCGCCATGCCCCGACTATCAGCCCGGTTCATGCATACGCAAAATGCATCCGACACGTCGGCTATACGCTGGACGTATGGATGCCTCGCTGGAGCTGCGCCACCTGCGGCACTTCGTCGCGGTCGTGGACACCGGGAGCTTCACCGACGCCGCGATCGAGCTGGGTGTCTCGCAGGCCACGGTGTCGCGGACGCTGCTCGCGCTGGAGCGGGTCCTCGGGGTGCGGCTGCTGCACCGCACGAGCCGGACCGTCGAGCCGACCACGGCCGGCGTGACGGTCCTCGCCCGGGCCCGGGTGCTGCTGGCCGACGCCGAAACGCTCGTGCACGAGGTCACGACCGGCCACGCCCGGCTCCGGCTCGGGCACGCGTGGTCGGCGGTGGGGCGGCACACCACGGAGTTCCAGCGGCGCTGGCAGGACCGGTACCCCGACGTCGAGCTGCAGCTGGTCCGGACCAACACGGCGACCGGGGGACTGGCCGAGGGACGCTGCGACCTGGCGGTCGTCCGCACCGCCGTGGACAGCCACAGGTACGCGCACGTGCTCGTCGGCCGCGAACGCCGGTACGTCGCCCTCGCCTCGGACGACCCGTGGGCGCGGCGCCGCGTCATCCCGTTCGCCGAACTCGGCGAACGCACGCTCGTCGTCGACCGGCGCACCGGGACGACGACGCCCGACCTGTGGCCCGAAGGCGCGCGCCCGGCGGTCGAGTACACCCACGACATCGACGACTGGCTGGCGGCCATCGCGACCGGGCGCTGCGTCGGCGTCACCCCCGAGGCGACCGCGGCGCAGTACCGCCGCGACGGCATCCGCTACCGGCCGCTGCGCGACGCGGACCCGGTGCCGGTCCGGCTGATCTGGCGCCACCGCGACGCGCACCCGGCGACGCACCTGGCCGCCGCGTTGCTGACGGAGCTCTACCGCGGCTGAGCGCGGGCCGGCGCCACCAGGGTGCCCAGCGCCACCAGTTCCGTCAGCGCCATCCCGCGTTCCACCAGGCCCAACGGGATGAGCGTCCACCAGCGGCCGCCTTCGACCGCGGCCACGACGACCGCGCCGAGGATCACCGCGAACCAGCCCAGCGACGCGACCGCGAGCACGCGGGCCAGCAGCCGGCGGCCGGGGGAGTCCGGGAACGCCGTGCGCGAAGCGACCAGCACCGCCAGCGGGAGCGCGACGAACGCCACCACGCTCGCGATCCGGTGCAGTGTGCCGCCGAAGTCCGCGCGCGAGACCGTCGCCCAGTCCGGTTTCGGGAAGGCCACGATCACCAGCAGCCCGACCGTCCACAGTGCACCCAGGACGGCGGCGGCCGCCGGCAGCCGCCGCTCGTGGTGCAGAGCCGCGAGCCCCGCGGCCGAGCCGAGCGCGACCAGCACCACGGCGAGGTCGAACACCCACTTGTGGTCCGACAGCCCGTATTCGCTGATGGTGCGGCGGGTCGCGCTGATCTCGTCGGTCGGCGGGATCACCTGCAGCAGCAGCACCAGCGCGGCGCCGAGCACGAGCGCCGCGATGCCGCTCAGCGAGACCGCGACCGGCGTCCGTCGCGCAGGGACCGTGACCATGAACCGACAGTAGCCGACGCCGGGTTGAACTCCCGGTGAAATGTCCTTTTGGGTGGCCAAAGGTGTCAAGACGGGGTGAAGGCTGTACGACTTACGGCGGTTACCGGAGCCGGTTTTCGTCCATTACGGTCACTCGCTACCGGTACGTCCGTGCTGTGCCGGCCTCGTCAAGGAGGTCTTTGCCTGTGGGGAATTCACCAAGAAGACTGGTGCTGACGGCGTCCGCCGTCGCACTGGCCGCGGCGTTCGTCGCGTTGCCGTCCGGCACCGCCGGCGCGGCGCAGAACATCCTGCGCGCCGACAAGTCGGTGCCGCGCTCGTGCTTCGCGAAAGTGCTGCCCAAGGGCACCTCGGGCACCGACCAGCGCGAAGTGACGTCCACTGTGGACGGCCTGGTCCAGGCCCGGCTCATGGCGGCGTCGGGCGTCGAAGGCGACTGGGACATCGCCGTGTTCGACAAGGCGACGGGCGGCGTGGTCGCCGCTTCCGCCGCGTTGCGCACCCACGAACTCGCCGAAAGCTTCGTGAAGAAGGGCCAGCAGCTGGTCGTCCAGGGCTGCCGCTACGGCGGCTCGGCCGACCGGGCCCAGCTCGGCGTCGACTTCCTGGCGCTGACCCCGCAGGGCACGCCGACCAGCGCGCAGAAGGCGCAGCTGGTCCGCGTGCAGACCCCGACCCGCGCCGACAAGACCAAGCTGACCGGCCTGGGCCTCGACGTCACCGAGAAGGGCGACGCGACCGGCGTCGAGGTCGTGCTGGCCGATGACACCGACCGCGCCACGCTCGCCAAGAGCGGCCTCAAGTCGACCGTCGTCACGGCCGACCTCTCCGCCAAGTCCGTCGCCGACGCGAAGGCCGACCGCGCGTACGCGGCCGCGACGCCCAAGTCCGTGCTGCCCTCGGGGCGCACCAGCTACCGCCACCTCTACGACTACGAGTACGAGATGAAGGAGCTGGCCCGGGCCAACCCGAACCTCGTCTCGGCGTTCACCATGCCGGAGTCGACCTGGGAAGGCCGCGACGTCATGGGGCTGGAGATCGCCACCGACGTCAAGAACCTCACCGACGGCAAGCCGATCGACTTCACCATGGGCGTGCACCACGCCCGGGAGTGGCCGGCCGGCGAGCACGTCATGGAGTGGGCGTACGAGCTGATCAACGGCTACTCCCACGACAACCAGATCCGCGGCTTGGTCGGCAGGACACGCAACATCGTCGTGCCGATCGTCAACCCCGACGGCTTCGACATCTCCCGCGAAGCCGAGCCCAAGGGCGACTTCACGCGCTTCGACTACGAAATGAAGCGCAAGAACTGCAACGTCAGCGACTCGCCGCCGCAGTACGCCACCGGCGTCTGCAAGGCCAACCCCGCCGGCCGTGTCCGCGGCACCGACCCGAACCGCAACTACGCCGGGTTCTGGGGCGGCAGTGGCGCCGAGATCGCCTGGAGCGGCGACACCTTCCGCGGCTCCGCGCCGTTCTCCGAGCCGGAGTCGCGCAACATCCGGTCGATCGTGTCGAACCGCCAGGTGACGAACCTGATCACGTGGCACACCAACGCGGCCCTGGTGCTGCGCCCGCCGGGCGTCGCCGACGTGCGGCCGCCGCTGGAGGAGCCGGTCTACAAGGCCCTCGGCGACAAGATGGCGTCGCGCAACGGCTACACCAGCGAGCCGAGCTGGGCGCTCTACGACACGACCGGCACCACCGAGGACTGGTCGTACTGGGCCACCGGCGGCTGGGGCTTCACCATCGAGGTCGGCGGCGCCGGCTTCCACGAGGCCTACGAGACGGCCGTCGTCGCCGAGTACGCCGGGCTGGCCCCGACGACCGGCGCGGGCAAGGGCGGCAACCGCGCCGCGCTGCTCGACATGCTGGCCAACACCGCCGACCCGCAGGCGCACTCGACGCTGATCGGCTCGGCGCCGAAGGGCTACCAGCTGAAGCTCCACAAGACGTTCCAGACGCCGACGTCACCGGTGATCCAGGCCGACGGCACCACCAAGCCGCCGATCTACGTCACCGACAACCTGAACTCGACGTTCACGACGACCGGCGGCCGGTTCGCGTGGTCGGTCAACCCGTCGACCCGGCCGTACGTGGCGGGCCGCTACGGGCGCGACCCGCAGGGCCCGGCGCAGCAGGGCTTCGGGGTGACCAACCCGGCCGGGGTGCCGCCGATCAACCAGAACTACCCGGCGGACCCGGCGGGCGACACGTTCACCTTCCACGTGAACGGCCTGCCCCAGGTCGACAACGGCAAGTTCAGCGTGAACATCAACTGGAAGAGCAGCTCGACCGACTGGGACCTGTTCGTCTACGACTCGGCGGGCAACCTGGTCAGCTCGTCGGCCAACGGCGGCACGACCTCCGAGCACGCCGTGCTGTTCGACCCGCCGGCCGGCGACTACAAGGCGGTGGTGGTCAACTACGACCAGGCCGACCCGAACGCCGTCGACGACTGGACCGGCGACGTGTCGTTCGCCTCGCCGATCCCGCCGACGTACGGGCCGAAGGAGGCCTACCAGCTGACCTGCACGTCGCCGAAGGGCAAGCTGGTCGGCGTGGCGGACGTGTACGCCGACCGCGGCCAGACGGTCGACGTCGGCGAGGTCTGCACGGCGTCCGCGCACGCGCAGAAGCAGCGCGCCTCGGGCGGGGCTCGGTAGCCGGTTTCTCGTTCGTGAAGGCCTCCTCGCTCGCGCGGGGAGGCCTTCACGGCGTTACGGCGTTACGGCGTTACGGCCAAGGCGACGCCGAGGACGACGAGAACGGTGCCGACAACGCGGTTGAGGGCGGGCTTGGCGCGGGCGTACCAGCGCTGGGTCGCGGGAGAGGAGAAGAGCAGGGCGACGCTCAGGTGCCAGCCGGTCGAGGCGACGACGATGAGCCCGACGGCGGCGGCTTTGACGGCCGCGGGTTCGGCCGGGGGCAGGGTCGCGGTGAGCACGCTGCCGAAGAACGCCGCCGCCTTCGGGTTGGTGAGATTGCTGACCACGCCCCGGCGGAAGAGCGCCGCGGGCCGCCGGTCCGGCGTGCCGTCGTCGCCCGGCTCCTCCGGTGCCCGGGCGCGCCACCACAGCCGAACGCCCAGCCAGGCGAGGTAACCGCCGCAGACCACGCGAAGAGCCGTCGCCAGCCAGGGTGCTCCGGCCAGCACGGTTCCGAGCCCGAACACGGCAACGGCGGCCAAAGCCCCACCGGCGGCGACCACCCCGAGGGCAACGGCCACGGCAGCGCGCCGCGTCCCCGCGGCGGCGGTGTGCGCGATGAGGACGAAGTTCGGCCCCGGCGAGATCGCTGCCGGGAGGTAGGCGAGCAGCACGGTGCCGAGGGTGGCGACGGAGTTCACAGGGCCTGGCCGGGCACGCAGGTGGGGGACACGCACCCCAGCCTGACACGGCGGCCGGAGTGTCCTGTCGTGGCCTGCACCTCTAGCGCGCGGGCACGGCCGCCGAAGAGTTCGCCCGCAGCCCGCAGCCCGCAGCCCGCAGCCCGCAGCCCGCAGCCCGCAGCCACTCTGCCCGCCACAGCTGCCGGAGCGCCGTCCCGCGGCCTGCGTCGGAAGCTGCCCTGCCTGGCACGGCCGCCGAAGTGCGAGCAGCCCGCACCTCAAGCCGCGCGGGTACCGACGAGCGCGCACCTCAAGCCGCGCGGCCGCCTCCGCCGACTACCTGGTCGCGCATGGTCCGCAGCGCCGCGTGGTCCACAGTGGACGGTTCCGCCGCGAGCCATTCGCCGATCTCGTGCAGGAACTCCTCCGGGGTCATCGGGGCGGTCGGCAGGTCGGCCGGGTCGGCCGTGGTCAGCTCGCCGCTGCGGCTCGGGTACACGATCATCGCGCCGCGCAGGGACACTCCCGGCAGCAGCTCGCGGTAGGCCGCGAGGCTCTCCGCCAGCCGGCTGCCGCCGCCGCGGAAGGGGCGGCCGTTGCGCAGCAGGCGGCCGTCCTCCGCCGTCTCGTAGTGGCCTGGCAGCCACAGCTTCGACTCGATGAGGACCAGGCGCTTGCCGCACAGCACCGCGTGGTCGACGTCGGCGAACACCGAACCGGGCCAGGCCAGGCCGTGGAAGATGCGGGCGCCCGGCAGCCGGGTCAGGTAGGTCTCGAGCAGGTCGGCCGTCAGCCGCTCGGCCAGCTCGTCGCGCTCGGTGCCGGGCGCGCCGAACACGGTGCGGCCGCCGAACTCCTCGGCGTACGCGTCGCGCGCCTTGCTCGCGCGCAGGTACCCGCGGGCCAGCCGTTGGACGAGCACCGCGGTCCCGGCGGTGAGCAGCAGCCAGACGATGAGCACCGGGGTGCTGAACCCGACGCCGGTCACCAGCGGCAGCAGCACGAGCACCATCCCGCCGACCGCGGCGACCACCGGCGTGTGCCCGGGCCCGCGACGGCGGCCGTGGCGCATCCGCGTGTCCTGGCCGGCGAAGTGCCACCAGCTGAGGTCTTCGGCGTCCAGCTCCGGCAGGTCGGGGACGAAGCCGGGCTCATCGCCGAAGCGCCGCCGGGGCCGCGGCCGGACCGGGACGGGCACGACGGTCGCGCCGCCGGAGTCGTACCGCGCGCGGGCGACCGGGTCGCTCAGGACGTCGTAGGCCTCGCGGAGCAGCCGGAACGTGCCGACCGTGCCGCCGCCGTCCGGGTGCATGGTCTTGGCCAGCCGGCGGTAGGCCGTCTTGACGTCGGCCGCCGTGGCATCCCGGCGGACGCCGAGCACCTCGTAGTAGTCGACCTCGGGCACGCTGGCGTTCACCTCCGGATGGCTGCGCGAAGACTTTATGGGGTCGCGGCGCGGGGTTCTCCACCGGCTCCGCGGCGCGTCGGGGTGATGCTCCTCCGGTCCAGGTCAGGGCGGTGTCCGGAGTTTTACCGCTGACCGCCGGAGGTTCCGGCCGACGCCCGGGTCGGCGGTCACGGAGAGGCCAGGGGGCGGTTTCCGTGGTCCGTGAGTGTCCATTGAGGACGGAATGTCGCCCGGAAGGGGGTAACGGGCGGGGTTACCGCGGTCGCTGTGACGTTCCGTAGCCGGAATTCAGCCGAAGAGACGCGAACAAGTGTTCGAATACACGGCTACGATGGAGACATGTCCCCGGCACCCCACGAACGTGACGGGCCCACCGCCACCCCACCTCGGCAGCGGGCCCGTCACCCCCGTCACCGCTCGCGCAGCAGGTATCGCTGCAGCTTGCCGCTCGCGTTGCGCGGCAGGGCGTCGATGAACCGCACCCGGCGCGGGTACTTGTACGGCGCCGCAACGGCTTTAGCGTGCTCCTGCAGGGTGTGCACGAGGTCCGGGCCCGCGGTGGCGCCCGGCCGCGGCACGACGAAGGCGGTCACGACGGCACCGCGGTCCGGATCCGGGGTGCCGACCACCGCGCACTCCTCGACGTCCGGGTGCGTCAGCAGCACCTCCTCGACCTCCGGGGCTGCGATGTTGTAACCGGAGGAGACGATCATGTCGTCGCTGCGCGCCACGAACCGGAAGTAGCCGCCGGGCTCGCGGACGTAGGTGTCGCCGGTCAGGTTCCAGCCGTCGCGCACGTAGTCGGCTTGCCGCGGGTCCTCGAGGTAGCGGCAGCCGGTGGGGCCCCGCACCGCGAGCAGCCCGGGCGTGCCGTCGGGCACCGGCGTGCCGTCGAGGTCCAGCACGGCGGCGCGGAAGCCGGGCACGACGGTGCCGGTCGTGCCCGGGCGGACGGCGTCGTCGGCCGCGGAGATGAAGACGTGCAGCATCTCCGTGCTGCCGATGCCGTCGATGAGCGGCCGGCCGACGACTTCGCGGTACTGCTCGGCCACGGCGGCGGGCAGGGCTTCGCCGGCGGAGACGGCGCGGCGGACCCCGGCGAACAGGGGGCCGTCGCCGGAGCCGAGGATCGCGCGGTAGGCCGTCGGCGCCGTGAAGAGCACCGTCACCGCTTGCTCGGCGACGATCGCGGCCAGTTCCCGGGGCGTGGCGCGCTCGAGCAGGAGCACGGACGCGCCCGCGTGCAGCGGGAACACCAGCAGCCCGCCCAGGCCGAAGGTGAAGGCCAGGGGCGGGGTGCCGCAGAAGACGTCGTCCGCCGTGGGCCGCACGACGTGCCGGGAGAACGTGTCGGCGATGGCGAGCAGGTCGCGGTGGAAGTGCATGGTCGCCTTGGGTGTCCCGGTGGTGCCGGAGGTGAAGGCGAGCAGGGCGACGTCGTCGGCGGCCGTCGGCACGTCGGCGAAGGCCGCCGGGTGCCGCGCGCAGCGTTCGGCGAGTTCGGTGCCGTAGGCGACGACGGGCAGCCCCGGCGGCAGCTCGCCGAGCAGGTGCTCGTCGCACAGGGCGACGGCCGGCTGCGCCCGGTCGGCGATCTTGTCGAGCTCGCGGCGGCGCAGCATCGGCATCGTGGAGACGGCGACCGCGCCGGCCTTGAGGACGCCCAGCCAGCACGCCGCGAGCCACGGCGTGTTGGTGCCCCGCAGCAGCACGCGGTTCCCGGGCACGACACCGAAGTCGGCGGTGAGCACGTGCGCGATCCGGTTGGCGCGCGCGAGGACTTCGCCGTACGTCCAGGTCTCGGCGGGCGAGCGCAGGCACGGCCGGTCGGCGCCGAACCGCTCGACGGCGCCGTCCAGCAGTGCGGTGGCGGCGTTGAGCCGGTCGGGGTACCGCAGCTCGGGGAGGTCGAAGACGAGCCGCGGCCACTGTTCGAAGGGCGGCAGCCGATCACGGCAGAACGAGTCGGTGTGCGCGCTGGCGGTAAGCCTCATCGCAACTCCTCGGGTCGGCATCGCCCTGCACCAGGAGAAACGTAGCACTCGTTGCGACCGTCGAGAAGACGCGATAGCGCATCCATGACGGCGGCGACGAGCAAGCGAGACCGCTCCGTCGGCGGGAGACCGCGCACAGTGACAGGGGCGCCCCTGCCGGTCCGGGAGGCTCAGTCGGTCGCGGGCGGGGCGACGGTCGCGCCGGCCTGGCCGGCCCGGCGCAGGGAGTCGGCGACGAACCCGGCGGCCTTCAGCTCCTCGACCAGGTCACGCAGGAACGCGACGGTCTCGGGCTGCCGGGCCGGCGTCGTCGCGACGGCCTGCTGGATCTGCATGAACCGCTCGTCGATCACCCGGGTGCCCGGGTGTGCGGCGGCGTAGGCGGTCATCGGCTGCCGGATCCCGGCGGCCACCTCCAGGCCCTGTTCCTCGAACGCGACCACGCCGTCCGCGCCGCGCACGACCGTCGCGTGCGCCAGCGTCCGCGTGAGGAACAGGTCGTAGGCGGACCCCTCCTTGACGCCGACCCGGACACCCGGCTGGTCGACCTCGGCCGGGGCCGACAACGCGGAGCCGTCCGGGACGACGTACACGCCTTCGATGACCACATACGGCGCGGTGAACGCGACCTGCGCCGCCCGTGCCGGTTCGATCGCCAGGAAGCAGAGGTCGGCGGCGCCCGACGTCAGCGCCTCGAACGACTTCCGCGCCGCGTCGAAGCAGGCGAACTCCACCGGCACGCCGAGCCGCGCGGCCACCTCGCGCGCGAGGTCGACGGTGACGCCGCCGGGCGCCGCGGGCGTCCCGTTCGCGAGCACCGGGTTCCCGAGGTTGATCGCGGCGCGGAGCACCCCGGTGGGCGCGAGGTCGGCAACAAGGTTTCCCATGATCGGCGAGGGTAACGGCGAACGCCGCGCTCCCGGGCCGGGTGTTGCTCACGCCACCGGCGGCTCGTCGGCCGTGGTCAGCTCGAACTCCGTCTCCTGGTGGTAGACCTCGCCCGGGCGCAGGACCGTGCTCGGGAAGTCCGGCCGGTTCGGCGAGTCCGGGAAGTGCTGGGCCTCCAGCGCGAACCCGGCGCCGCGGTGCGGCAGGCTGCCGCCCGCGTAGAACTGCAGTCCCGGCTCGGTCGTCCGCATCGTCAGCAACCGGCCCGACGTCGGCTCCCACGCCCGCGCGGCGTACGGCGCGCCGTCGTCGAGCACCCAGTTGTGGTCGTAGCCGTACTCGCCGATCCGGGCGCCGCGGCGGAAGTCGAACGGCGTGCCCCCGACCGGCGCCGGGTCGCCCTCCGGGATGAGGTCCGGGCCCGTGGGGCAGTAGCGGTCCGCGGCGATGGACAGCCAGTGCGCGGAGACGTCGCCGGTGCCGGCCAGGTTCCAGTACGTGTGGTTGGTGAGGTTCACGACCGTCGGGGCGTCCGTGGTCGCGCGGTAGGTGATGCGCAGCCGGTGGTCGAGGCGGTAGGTGACCTCGGTGGTGAGCCGGCCGGGGAAGCCCTGGTCGCCGTCCGGGCTGACGAGCGTGAGCCGCAGGCCGCCGGGGACCGGGGCCGCCGACCACACCCGCGTGTCGAACCCGGCGGGGCCGCCGTGCAGGCAGTTCTTCCCGTCGTTCGCCGGGACCCGGTGGAGGACGCCGTCGAGGACGAACGCGCCGCCGGCGATCCGGTTCGCGAACCGGCCGATCAGCGCGCCCAGGAAGACGCGGGCCGCGCCCGGCCGGTTGCCGGCGACGTAGTCGTCGAGGCCGGGGTGCCCCAGGACCACGTTGGCGGCCCGCCCGGTGCGATCGGGTGCTTCGAGCGACTGGACGACACCGCCGTAGTCGAGGACGCGGACGGTGAGCCCGCCGGGCCGGCTGAGCGTGTAGCGGTGGACGTCGGTGCCGTCGACGCGGCCGAAGGGCTCCCGCGTGACTTCGGTCTGGGTCATCCGCGCATCCTCCCGCGCTGTTAGCGCTAACAGCATGCGGGAGCGCGTGTCGCACGGTCAAGACCCGGTCAGTGGCCGGCTTCCCGCGGCTGCGTGCCCAGCAGCTGGTGCGCCCGCAGCGCCATCTGGATCTCCAGGCGCTGCGCCGGATCCGCCAGCCGGTCGCCGAAGAGCCCGCTCAGCTGGCTCACGCGGTACCGGACCGTCTGCGGGTGGATGCCCAGCGCCTGCGCGATCTCCGGCGTGCTCCCGTTGTGCTCCAGCCAGCTCAGCAACGTCTCGGCCAGCCGGACCTGCTGCTTCACCGTCAGGCTCGCGAACGGCGCCAAGGTCTTCGCCGACAGTTCGTCGAGCAGGAACCGGTCCAGCAGCAGCCAGTGCGTCGCCAGGTGGTCGGCCGTGTGCGTCACGGCCCCGTCGCCGGCCACGCCGCGGCGGACCAGGCCGAGCGTCCGGCGCGCCCACAACGCCGACGTCGCCGCGTCCGCCGGCCGCACCCGCGGGCCGACCGCCGCGCGCCAGCCGCCGAGCCGGCCTTCGAGGCCGCGCAGGTCGCGCTCCGGGTTCGGGGTCAGCAGGCACGGTTCGGTGCCTTCCAGGTCGAGCAGCACGTCGTCGGCGACCTGGGGCGCCGGGGCGAGGTGCTGCTCGGTGCGCGGGTCGAGCGCGACGACCGTGACCCACTCGGGCATCGTCCACTTCGCGGCCTTCGCCATCGTCGCGATCGTCGCGGGCGACGACGGCGGCGTGGCCAGCAGCAGTTCGAGCAGCCGGCGGCGACGGCGTTCGAGCGTGCCGGTCGCCATCGCCTGCGCGAGTGTGTACCCCTCCACCGAGTAGGACGAAATCTCTTCCACGTAGGCGAAAATCGCCTCCGCGCCGACGCACAGGACGGCCGCCGGGAAGCGGTGGGCCTGACCGAGCTCGGCGATGTACCGCCACGCCGCCCGGCCGCCGGCGCGGTAGGCGGCCTGCAGCGAGTTGAGGCTGCCGCCGTCGTGGTGAACGCGCTTTCCCACGTCCAGGAACAACTTCGGCCAATCGTCCTCTGTGGACCCGACGTCGTCGATGCTGTCGATGCAGCTGACGACCGCCTGCTCGATGGCCAGCACGATCATCTTCCCGAACTCGCCTTCGAGGGGCTTGGCGTATTCGGGCACGGCCCGCTGGATCTCCTCGAGGATCCGCCGCGCGAGGGGGTCGGCGTGCGGCCGGAACCGCCGCGCGAGCTCGGCCGGCAGCGAGCACCACAGCTGCCGCGCCCGGCCGGTGCCGCGGGGGTGGGGGACGGTGATCGTCCAGGTCATGGCCACCCCTTTCCGCATCGGCGCGAAGGTCATGTACGCACACGGAAACGAGATCCGCAACCGCCGGACGCCGTTCTGTCATCTGCGGACCAAGGGGTGCGCGCGGATTTGTCACGTGGCCGACAAGCGGCGGAACACTCACCGCCGCAAGGGTTTTCGCGATTCGATTTGTGAAGCCGGACGGTATCTTCGCCGCCCTTTTCGTTGTTAGCGTGATCAACCATGACGTCGGTCGTTGCGTGGTGTTTCCGCCGGTCCGGGGCGGTCGTCGCGCTGTGGCTGACGCTCCTGGCCGGGCTCGGTTTCGCCGTGCTGCACACCGGCGCGGCCTTCCGCGACACCGTCGACCTGCCCGCCGCGGACAGCACCGCGGCGGCGAATCTCTTGCGCGGCACCGGCACCGAAGAACACGTCGTCGTCCGGGCGCCGGACGGCCCGGTCGACACGGGCCCGGGACGAGCCCGGCTCGACGCGCTGGCCGCCCGGCTCGCGGCGCTCCCGCACGCCGTCGCGGTCGGCCCGCCGCCCGGCCGGGTGTCGGCCGACCGGCGGACCGCCGTGCTGCCCGTGCGGTTCGACGCCCCGGCCGCGGACCTCGGCCAGGGCACCGCGGACGCCTTCGCCGACGTCGTCCGCGACGCCGGCGGGCTGACCGCCGGCGCGTCGGGCGAGCTCGCCGCGATGACGGCGGTCGCGCCGGACCTGGGCAACGCCGGGATCGGCCTGCTCGCCGCGGCCCTGGTGCTGCTGGTGACGTTCCGGTCGCCCGCCTGCGTCGTGCTCCCGGTCGTCACCGCCTCGGTTTCGGTCGGCTGCGCGCTCGCGGCCGTCACGCTGTTGTCGCACGTCATGACCGTGCCGAAGATCAGCACCGAGATCGCCGCGCTGCTCGGGCTCGGCGTCGGCGTGGACTACGCGCTGTTCGTGCTCACCCGCTACCGGCAGGGCCGCCGCGAAGGCGCGGAACCGGCGTCGGCGCTGGTCATGGCCGCGGCGACATCCGGCCGCAGCGTCGTCTTCGCGTGCGTGACCGTCTGCGTGTCGCTGGCGGGCATGCTGACCGTCGGCCTGTCGTTCCTCGACGGCATCGCCGCGGCCGCCGCGGTTTCCGTGCTGCTGACCGCGTCGGCCGCGCTGACGCTGCTGCCCGCGTTGCTGCGCCCGGCCGCGCACCGGATGCGGGCCGGGACCGACAGGCCCGGTGGCCGCTGGGCCCGGCTCGCGCGCTCGGTGACCGGCCGGCCGGGCCCGTACACCCTCGCCGCGCTGGCGGTCGTCGGGGTGCTCGCGCTGCCGGTGACCGGGCTGCGGCTCGGCGTCCCGGACGCCGCGCTCGACCCGCCCGGGAGCATCACGAAGACCGCCGCGCACCTGCTGGACGAGGGGTTCGGCCCGGGCGCCGGGGCTCCGCTGCTGGTGACCGGCACCGGCGACGCGTCGCTGGGCACGCTCCGGGAAGCGCTGCTCGCCCGCGCCGACGTCGGCCCGGCCACGGCCCTGCCCGGCGGTGGCTGGCTGCTCACGGTCACCCCGCGCACCGCGCCCGGCGACCCGGCCACCGACGAGCTGCTGACCTGGACCCGGGCGATGGCCACCACCGTCGGCGGCCCGGACACCCACGTCGGCGGGCTGGTCGCCGCGCGCGCCGACTTCTCCGCCGCCATCACCGCGCGGCTGCCCCTGTTCCTGCTCAGCGTGGTCGGCATCTCGGTGCTGCTGCTCGCGTGGGTGTTCCGCAGCGTGCTGATCCCGCTGACCGCGGCGGTGATGAACCTGCTGACCGCGGCCGCGACGACGGGTGCGGTGGTGGTCACCTTCGGCGGCCCGGTCGAGCCGTACCTGCCGGTGTTCCTGTTCGCCGGGCTCTTCGGGCTTTCGATGGACTACGAGGTCTTCCTCATCGCCCGGATCCAGGAGGCGTGGCGCCGCCACGGTGACACGCGGGCCGCGGTCGTCGACGGCGTCGCGGCGACCGGGCGGACCATCACCGCGGCCGCGCTGATCATGGCGCTGGTGTTCGGGGCGTTCGCGTTCGTGGACGCCCGGGTCGTGCGCGAGGCCGGGGTCGGGCTGGCCGTCGCGGTGCTCTTCGACGCCGTCGTCGTCCGGTGCGTGCTGGTCCCGGCCGTGATGGCCCGCCTCGGCGAAGCCAACTGGTGGTTCCCGCGCCGCCGGCCGGCCGCGGCCGCGCGCGAGCCGGCGGGGAGCGCGCGATGACGCGGCGGACGCTGGTGGTGATCGCGCTCGGCGCGTTCGTCACGACCCTGGACAACACGATCGTCGCGGCGGGCGCGCCGTCCATCGCGCGGGACCTGGGCCTGGACCTCGGTTCGGTGCAGTGGGTCGCGCTCGGCTACATGCTCCCGTTCGCCGGGCTGCTCCTGGTGGCGGGCACCCTCGTCGACCGCTGGGGCCGCCGCGCGACGCTGGTGGCCGGGCTGCTCGCGTTCGGCTTCGGCGCGGTCGTCGGCGGGCTGGCGGATTCGGCCGGCCTGCTGGTCGCGGCGCGGGTCGTGCAGGGCGCCGCGGCCGCGTTCCTGGTGCCCGGCCTGCTGAGCCTGCTGCGCTCGAACCTCGACGCGCGGGGCCGGACGCTCGGGGCCGCCGTCTGGACGGCGTGCCTGGCCGCCGCGCTGGCCCTCGGCCCCGCACTCGGCGGGCTGCTGAGCGAATACCTCGGCTGGGGCTGGATCTTCTTCGTCAACCTCCCGTTCGTGGCGGCGATGCTCGTCCTGCTGCCCGGAACCACCCCGCGCGGCCGGAGCCCGGGCGGTCCCCGTCCGCCCGTCGCGGCGATGGCGGTCGTGACGGCGAGCTCGGTCCTGCTCACCGCCGCGCTCGTCGAGCTGGGCTCGCACCCGGCAACCGGAAGCGCGCTGCTCGCCGCCGGTGCCGCGCTCGGTGCGGGTTTCGTGGTCCGGGAACGGCGGGCGCGGGCACCGCTGGTGCCCATGGCCCTGACCGGCAACCGGGTGTTCGCCGGTTCCCTCGTCGTCCAGGTGCTGTGGGGCCTCGGGGTCTCGGGGATCGTGTTCTTCACCCCGGTGCTGCACCAGGAGTTCCTGGGCCTCGACCCGGTCCGGGCCGGGCTGCCCCTGGTGCTGGTCGCGGTCGCCGTGGTGGCCGCGACACCGGTGGTGCCGCGGGCGGTGTCGGCCCTCGGTCCACAACGGACGGTCGGGGCCGGGCTCGCCGTGGTCGCCACCGGGCTGCTCGCCCTGGCCGCGGTGAACCACATCGCGGCCCTCGCACCGCGCGCGCCCGCCCTGGTGCTGATCGGCGCCGGGTCGGCGTTCACGACGCCGCTGACGTCGCACGCGCTGGACGTCGTGGCCGAAGGGCAGTCGGGCACGGCTTCGGGGCTGCTCACCGCGTCCCGCGAGCTGTCGAGCGCGCTGGGTGTCGCGCTGGTCGGCGCCGTGCTGACCACCGTGCGGACGCTGCGGCTCGACGCGGGCGCACCGCCCGGCCAGGCGCTGGCCGGGGGTTACACGGCGGGCCTGCTCGCCGCGGCCGGACTGACCCTCGCCGGGGCGCTGCTGGCCGTGCGCGGCACAACTTCGTCGCCGCGTGACAACCGTGCGGTGCCGTAATCCGGTTGCCGGTGAGTACCGGAAGCCGCTCGATTGACAACCCGCCGGGCCCGGCTCTTCACTGCGCCGGTAAACGCTATCTGCGAGGAGCCATGGAAACCCTTTCCCAGCCGGTTCCCGTCACGGGAGAAACCGCCGAAGAACGTGCTTCGTTCGCGACTCTGCTCGGCCATTGGGCGCGCGTTCTCGGCGACGAAACCGCGGTGACCCACCTGGACCACCGCGCCGCCGCGGACGGCCGGGCGGTCACGCTCACCTGGCGCGAACTCGACGAGCGGGTCGGCTCGGTCGCCGTCCGGCTGGCCGGACTGGCCCGGCCGGGGGAGCGTGCGGCGGTGCTGGCCGGGCAGTCCGCCGACTACGTCGTGGCGTTCCTCGGCGCGATCCGCGCGGGCCTGGTCGCCGTGCCGCTGTTCGCGCCCGGCCTGCCCGGCCACGAAGGCCGGCTGACCGCGGTCCTCGCCGACTGCGCACCGCGCGTGGCGCTCACGACCACCGGCGCGTTCGACGCCGTGCGCGCGTTCGCCCCCGGGGTGCCGGTGGTCGCCGTCGACGCGGTCGCGCCCGCGGCAGCACGGGAATGGCCCTCGCCGGACCCGGACGCCCCGGCGTACCTGCAGTACACCTCCGGCTCGACGCGCTCGCCCGCCGGAGTCGTGCTGACCCACTGCAACGTCCTCGCCAACGCGCGTCAGGCGTGCGCCGCCTACGGTGCCGAGACCCGGACGACCTCGACCGTCAGCTGGCTCCCGTTGTTCCACGACATGGGCCTGATCCTCGGCATCGGGGCACCGATGGCCGGCGGGCTGGCGTCGGTGCTGATGGACCCGCTGGCGTTCCTCGAACGGCCGTCGCGGTGGCTGCGCGCGCTCTCGGCCAGTCCCGGCGCGATCAGCGCGGCGCCCAACTTCGCCTACGCCTACTGCGCTTCCCGCGTGTCCGAGGCCGAAAAGAGCTACCTGGAGCTGAGCCGGGTCGTCTCGCTGATCAACGGCAGCGAGCCGGTGCTGCCGGCGACGATCGCCCGGTTCCAGGACGCGTTCGCCGAGTGCGGGCTGCGGCCCGAGGTGCACCGGTCGTCCTACGGCCTGGCCGAGGCGACGGTGCTGGTGTCCGTGACCGACGCCGGAAAACCAGCCCGGCAGGTGACCTTCGACCGCGACCGCTTGGCCGCCGGGGTCGCGGTTCCGGCGCCGTCCGGCACGACGCTCGTCTCGTGTGGACGGCCGGCCGGGCAGCGGGTCCGGATCGCCGACCCGGCGACCGGCGAACCGGCCGTGCCGGGCGAGGTCGGCGAGATCCGGGTGAGCGGCCCGAACGTCGGGCGCGGCTACTGGGGACGGGACTCGACCGGGACGTTCGGCCTGCCGCCGCTCGACCCGGACACCGGCGAGGGCTGGCTGGCGACCGGGGACCTCGGCGTGCTCTTCGACGGCGAGCTGTTCGTCACCGGCCGGCTGAAGGACCTGGTCGTCGTCGACGGCCGCAACCACTACCCGCAGGACATCGAGCAGACGGCCGAAGCGCACCCGGACGTCCGCCCGCATTCGGCGGCGGCCTTCGCGATCGCCTTGCCGGACGGGGAAGCCGCGGTGGTTTTCCTGGAGCGCGCGAAGAACTCCGACGCCGACATCGCCGCGATCGCCGGGGCGGTGCGGGCGGCGGTGTCGGCGGGGCACGGCCTCGGCCTGCACGACGTCGTCGTCCTGGCACCCGGTTCCGTGCCGCGGACCTCCAGCGGGAAGATCAGCCGGGCGCGCTGCCGGGAGTCCTACCTGGACGGACGGCTCGGATGAAGCGCGCCGGCGAGATCCGCGCGTGGCTGCTCGACCGGCTCGGCCCGGTGGACCTCGACCGGCCGCTGCACGAAACCGGACTGTCCTCACGGGACGCGACGGTGCTGGCCGCCGACCTGGGCCGGTTCGTCGGCCACCCGCTGGAACCGACGCTGGTCTGGCAGTACCCGACGATCACCGCGCTGGCCGGTCACCTGTCCACAGTGGAGTCGACCCAGGCGTCGGTACCGGAGCTCCCGGCCGGGGAACCGATCGCGATCATCGGACTCGGCTGCCGCCTGCCGGGCGGGATCGACTCGCCGGAGTCGTTCTGGCGGTTCCTCGACTCCGGTGGCGACGCCATCGGTGAGGTGCCCGAGGGACGCTGGGAGACCGTCGCCGACGTGCCGTCGCGGGGTGGTTTCCTCGACGACGTCGCCGGTTTCGACGCCGCGTTCTTCGGCATCACACCCCGCGAAGCCGAGGCGATGGACCCGCAGCAGCGGATCCTCCTGGAGGTCACCTGGGCGGCGCTGGAGCACGCGGGCATCCCGCCGACCGGGTTGCGGGGCAGCCGGACCGGGGTGTTCGTCGGGTTGTCGGCCACGGAATACGGCTCGCTGACGATGACCGATCTCGCGGGCGTCGACGTCTGGTCGGGCACCGGCGCCGCGGCGAGCATCGCGGCCAACCGGCTGTCGTACCTGCTCGACCTTCGGGGGCCCAGCCTGACCCTGGACACGGCGTGCTCGTCGTCGCTGGTCGCGGTGCACCAGGCGGTGCAGAGCCTGCGCCGCGGCGAGAGCGACGTCGCACTGGCGGCCGGGGTCAACGTGCTGGTGTCACCCGGCATCACCGCGGGCTTCCACCGCGCGGGCGTGCTCGCCGCGGACGGCCACTGCAAGCCGTTCGACGCGGACGCCGACGGCATCGCCCGCGGCGAGGGGTGTGGCGTGGTGGTCCTCAAGCCGTTGCGCGCGGCCCGCCGGGCGGGGGACCGGGTGCTGGCGCTGATCCGCGGCAGCGCGGTGAACTCCGACGGCCGGTCCAACGGCCTGACGGCCCCGAACCCGTTGGCCCAGGCGGACTTGCTGCGATCGGCCTACGCGGTGGCGGGCGTCGATCCGTCCTCGGTGGACTACGTGGAGGCGCACGGGACGGGCACCCCGCTCGGCGACCCGCTGGAAGCGGGAGCGCTGACGGCGGTGCTCGGCCGCGAACCCGGCCGGCCGCTGCTGCTGGGCTCGGTGAAGAGCAACCTGGGCCACCTCGAAGGGGCGGCCGGGATCGCGGGGCTGCTGAAGGTCGTGCTGGCCATGACCCACCGGCGGCTGCCGGCGAGCCTCCACTTCCGCACGCCGAACCCGCACATCGACTTCACCGGGTTGCGGGTGGTGACCGAGCCGGCCGACTGGCCCCGCTACTCGGGAACGGCGCGCGCCGGGGTGTCGGCGTTCGGCTTCGGCGGGACCAACGCGCACGTGGTGGTCGAAGAGTGGCCCGCCGCGTCGTTCCCGCCGCGGGGCGTGGACGGGCCGCAGGTGTTCGCGGTGTCGGCCCGATCGCCGGAGGTGCTGCGGGCCCGGGCGGGCGAGCTGGCGGACTGGGTGGCGGCGTCGGAGGTGCCGTTGGGGGCGGTCGCCTCGACGCTCGCCCACGGGCGGGACCACCTGCCGGTCCGGGGCGCCGTGGCGGGGGAGGGACGCGACGAGGTGGTGGCCGCGCTGCGGGAGCTGGCCGCCGGCCGCGGGCCGCTCGGCGCGCCGGCCCCCGAATCCGGGATCGTGTTCGTCTTCTCCGGCTACGGCTCGCAGTGGCCCGGCATGGGCCGCCTCCTCCTGCGGACCGAACCCGCCTTCCGCGCCGAGGTCGAGACGCTCGATCCGGTCTTCCGCGAGGAAACCGGCTCCTCCCTGACCGACATCCTCGCACCCGAAGACCTCGCCACCACGCAACTCGCCCTCTTCGGCATGCAGCTCGCGCTGGCCGGGCTGTGGCGCGCCCACGGCGTCATTCCGGCGAAAGTCCTCGGGCACTCGATGGGCGAAGTCGCCGCGGCCGTGGTCGCCGGGGCGCTGTCGGTCGTCGATGGGCTGCGCGTCATGACGACTCGGGCCCGGCTGCTCGCCGAACTCGACGAGACGGGCGACGGCGCCATGGCCGTCGTCGAGTTGAGCGCGGCCGAGCTGGCGCAGTTCCCCGACGTCACCGTCGCCGTCTACGCGTCGCCGACCCAGTGCACCGTCAGCGGTGCCACCGACCAGGTCGAAGCCCTCGTCGAGCACGCCGAACGCCTCGGCAGGCTGGCCCGACGGCTCCCCGTCGGCGGGGCCGGGCACTCCGCCGCCGTCGACGCCGTCCTCGGCCGGTTCCGCGCAGCACTCGACATCACGCCCGGGGAACCGGAAATCCCCTGCTACACCACCGTTCTCGACGATCCACGCGAGACGCCCGCCTTCGACGTCGAGTACTGGGCCGCGAACCTGCGCCGCCCGGTGCGGTTCAGCCACGCCCTCGCCGCCGCGGCCGCGGACGGGCACACCGTGTTCGTCGAGATCTCGCCGCACCCGGTCGCGGCGGCGGCGATCGAGCAGACGACCGGCGTCGCCTGCCTGCCCTCGGCGAGCCGCCGGACCGACGAGCGGACCGCCTTCCTGACCAGCCTCGCCCGGCTGTACGTCCAGGGCCGCCCGGTGCTGGCCGCCCGGCCGCGGACCCTGCCGGTCGACCTGCCGGGGCCGGTCTGGCAGCACCAGCGGTTCTGGCCGAAGCCGCGGGCGCACGCCCGAGGCGTCCACCCGCTGCTGGGTGTCCACATCGACCACCCGGGCGGCCACCTCTGGCGCGGGGACGTCGGCACCGCCGCGCTGCCGTGGCTCGCCGACCACACCGTCGCCGGGAAGCCGGTCTTCCCGGCCACCGGCTTCCTCGAACTCGCCCTCTCCAGCGGCAACCGGATCCGCGACCTCGAACTGCGCGAGGTCCTGACCCTCGACGAGCACACCGAAGTGACGACCGGCCTCAGCGGCACCGAGCTGACCGTGCACGCCAAGTCCGCGCAGGGGGAGTGGGTCCGCCACGCCACGGCACGGGTCGAGGCGGGCGGCACGCCGTCGGAGCCCTTCGGCGAGGTCACCGGCGAACCCTTCGACCTCTACCGCGTCCTGGCCGAGCTGGGCCAGGACTACGGTCCGGCCTTCCGCGGCCTGCGCCGGGTCGTGGCGGCGGACGGCCGCGCCTCGGCGTCGATCGCGCTCCCCGAGACCGACCACCCCGCGTACGTGCTGCACCCCGCGCTCGCCGACGCCTGCCTGCACGCGCTCGCCGCGGCCGTCGGCGCGTCGGACGCCCTCTACCTGCCGCTCACGATCGGCGAAGTGCTCGTCGCGGGCGAGCCGCGCCGCGGGGTGCGGGTGGACGCCGTCCTCACCGAAACGGACCCCTCCGGAGACGGCCTGCTCGGCAGCGTCCAGCTCGTCGACGCCGACGGCGTCGTCCTGGTCGAGTTCCGTGACGTCTACTGCCGGCGGTACCGGGACGCGGCCCTCGAGCGGCTCCTGTTCGAAGGCGCCTGGCAACCCGCCGACCTGCCCGCGGCGCCGGACCACACCGGCGACTGGGCCACGGTGTCCGAAGAGGACAGTGCACCGCCCGGTGCCGGCGGTGCGGTGGCCGTGGTGTTCGCCGCCGGGTCCACTCCGGACCCGGCGCGGGCCGCGCGACGCGTCACCCGGCTGTCCGAGATCGTCGCCGAGCTGGCCGGACGGCCGGTGCCACCCCGGTTGTGGCTGGTGACGACCGGTGCGCAGGCCGTCGAACCCGGCGAACCGGGTGATCCCGATCAGGCCGCGCTGCGCGGGCTGGTCCGCGTGCTCGCCTTCGAACACCCCGAGCTGCGCGTCAGCACGGTCGACTTCGACGCCGGGCCCGACCCGGCCGGGCTGTGGGCCGGGCAGCTGCGCGAGGAGGTCCGTGCGGACGGGCCGGACGACGAGGTCGCCTGGCGCGAGGGCGTCCGGCACGTGCGGCGGCTGGTCCGCCCGGAGCCGGGTGACGTCGTGCGCGAGCCGGTCCGCGACGGCGCCTACGTCATCACCGGCGGCCTCGGGGGCCTGGGCCTGGTCGCGGCGAAGTGGCTGGCCGCACGGGGTGCGACGCGCGTGGTGCTGAACAGCCGTCGCGGTGCGCCCGCCCCGGACCTGGGGATCGACGTCCGGGTCGTGGCCGGTGACGTCGCCGGGCCCGGCACGGCCGAAGCCCTGGTCGCGGCCGCCGTTGACGGCGGGGTGCCGCTGCGCGGGGTGCTGCACGCCGCCGGGGTACTGGCCGACGGCGCCGCGATCGGCCTCGACACGGCCGCGGTCGACGCCGTCTGGCGGCCGAAGGCGCTGGGCGCGTGGCGGCTGCACGAAGCGACCGCCGGGCACGACCTGGACTGGTGGCTGGTGTACTCCTCGGCGGCCGCGCTGTTCGGCTCGCCGGGCCAGGCCGCCTACGCGACGGCGAACGCGTGGGCCGACGCCCTCGTCGCGTGGCGGCGGGCCCAAGGCCTGCCCGCGGCGACGATCGGGTGGGGTGCCTGGGGCGAGGCCGGTGCCGCGGCCGGGTCCCGCAACCCCGTGCTCGAGCCGCTCGGCACCGAGGAAGCGCTCTCGGCCCTGGACGCCGTGCTCGCGCGCGACCGCGCGACGACCGGCGTGGCCCGGGTCGCCGCCGAGACGGTGCTGGAGCTGTTCCCGCGGCTGGCCGATCGCCCGTTCTTCGCGTTGTTCGCCCCGCGCACCGGACCGTCCCCTTGGGACGGGATGGAGACCTTGCGCGACGCCACCCCCGAAGCCGCGCGGACCGCCATCGCCGACCACCTGGCCGGGCTCATCGCCGGGCTGCTGGGCTACCCCGACGTCGACCGGCACGTGCCCCTGACCCGGCTCGGCCTCGACTCCCTCTCGGCGATGCGGGCGCGGGGCGCGGTGGAACGCGACTTCGGCCTGCCGCTGCCGATTCCCCTGCTCCTGCGAGGCGCGAGCCTGGCCGAACTGGCCGGGCACCTCGCCGAACAGGCCGGGTTCGGACCGGCGCGGGCGGAGCCGGTGACCGCCGGCCCGCGCGACCCGGCCGAGCGGTGGGTCGCCCGGCACTGGCAGGCGGAGCTGGGCGGGCCGGAACCCGGCGTGCACGACGACTTCTTCGCCACCGGCGGGGATCCCGAACGCGCCCGGCGGCTGCGGGCGGTGTTCGCGGAGCAGCTCGGCGCGGTGCCCGCCGTGGAACGGCTGTTCGCCACGCCGACGGTCGCCGCGATGGCCGACCTGCTGCGCGCGGAGCTCGAAGGCCACGGCGGTGGCCCGGTGCGGCTGCTGCGCGACGGCGTCGCCGAGCCGGTGTTCCTGTTCCACCCGGCGGGCGGCCCGACGAGCGTGTACCGCGAGCTGGTCCGGCTGCTGCCGGAGGGACACCCGGTGTACGGGTTCGAGCGCATCGACGACGAGGACACGGTCGAGGCCAAGGCCGCCTGCTACACGGAGCTGATCCGGGAGATCCAGCCGGCCGGCCCGTACCGGCTGGGCGGCTGGTCGTTCGGCGGCTGCCTGGCCTACGAGACCGCGCGGCGCCTGGACGGGCCCGTCGACCTCGTGTTCCTCATCGACACCATCCTGCCGCTGCCCGCGTCCGGCAAGCCCGCGGACCTGCTGCTCGACCGCTTCGACCGGTTCGCCGAGCACGTTTCGCGCACGTACGGCGTGCCGTTCGCGATCCCGCGCGAGGAGCTGGCGTCGTTGCCCGAGGACGCCCAGATCCGCTGGGTGATGGACCGCCTCGCCGAGCAGGTTCCCGACCTCGGGGCCGGCGTCCTGCGGCACCAGTACGAGTCCTATGTGGACGCCCGGGTGGCGGAGCGCTACCAGCCACAGCCCTACGACGGACGGGTGCTGCTGCTGCGCGCGCAGGACCCGCACCCGCTGACCACGACGCTCGACCCCAGGTACCTGCGCACCGACGACGCCCTCGGCTGGGACGCGTTCTGCGGCGCCCTCGAGGTGACGCGGGTCCCCGGTGACCACGTCTCGATGATCGATCCGCCGCACGTGACGGCGCTGGCCTCGGCCCTCGCCGCGCGTCTCGGGGCGGGGGTGCGGTGATGGACGAATCGACCGCGTTCCGCATCGCCGACCTCGCGGCCAGACAGGACGAAGCCGTCCGGATCGCCGAGAAACGCGCCGTCGACCGGCAGCACGCCAAGGGCAAGCTGACCGCGCGCGAACGGATCGGCCTGCTGCTCGACCCCGGGTCGTTCGTCGAGCTGGACCAGTTCGCGCGGCACCGCTGCGCGGAGTTCGGGATGGACGCCAACCGGCCCTACGGCGACGGCGTCGTCACCGGGCACGGCACGGTCGACGGCCGTCAGGTGTGCGTCTTCTCCCAGGACTTCACCGTCTTCGGCGGCAGCATGGGCGAGGTCTCCGGCGAGAAGGTCCTCAAGGTGATGGACCTGGCCATGTCGCTCGGCTGCCCGGTCGTGGGGATCAACGACTCCGGCGGCGCGCGCATCCAGGAAGGCGTGGTCTCGCTGGCGTACTACGCCGAGCTGGGCCGGCGCACCGCCCACGCGTCCGGGGTCGTCCCGCAGATCTCGATGATCATGGGCCCCTGCGCCGGCGGGGCCGTCTACGCCCCGGCCATCACCGACTTCACCGTGATGGTCGACGAGACGGCGCACATGTTCGTCACCGGCCCGGACGTCGTCGAGGCCGTCACCGGCGAGCGGGTGACCGCGCAGGAGCTCGGCGGCGCGGCCGTGCAGAGCGAGGTCGCCGGCAACGCCCACCACCGGGCCGCCGACGAGCGGGACGCCGTCGAGTGGGTCCAGACGCTGCTCGCGTACCTGCCGGCGAACAACCTCGACCCCGCGCCGGAGTACGCCGACGACACCAGCCCGGCCGTCACGGCGGCCGACCTCGAGCTCGACCGGCTGGTGCCGGACTCGCCGAACCAGACCTACGACATGGCCGAGCTGATCGTCCGGCTGGTCGACGACGGCGAGTTCACCGAGGTGCACAGCGCCTTCGCCGCCAACATGATCTGCGCGTTCGGCCGGGTGCAGGGCCGCACGGTCGGCATCGTCGCGAACCAGCCCCGCCACCAGGCCGGCGTGCTCGACATCGACGCTTCGGAGAAGGCCGCCCGGTTCGTGCGCTTCTGCGACGCCTTCTCGATCCCGCTGCTCACCCTGGCCGACGTCCCCGGCTACCTGCCGGGCCGCGACCAGGAACGCGGCGGCATCATCCGCCGCGGCGCGAAGCTGATCTACGCCTACTCCGAAGCCACCGTGCCGAAGGTGACCGTCGTGGTCCGCAAGGCCTACGGCGGCGGCTACGCGGTGATGGGCTCGAAACACCTCGGCGCCGACGTCAGCCTGGCCTGGCCGACCGCGGAGATCGCCGTGATGGGCGCGGAAGGCGCGGTGCAGGTGCTGTACCGGCGCGAGCTGGCCGGGCTGCCCCCGGAACGGCGGGCGCTCGCCCGGCGCCGGCTGACCGACGAGTACCGCAAGCGCCACACGGGACCGTACCTGGCCGCCGAACGCGGCTACGTCGACCAGGTCGTCACGCCGTCGCAGACCCGGCTGCAGGTCGCGCGCGCCCTGCGGACCCTGCGCACGAAACGGCAGACCCTGCCGGCCAAGAAGCACGGAAACATCCCCCTGTGAAGGAGACTTCGATGAGAGCCGTCCTGCTGATGCTGGCCGTCGTGGTCCTGGTCGCGAGCGGCGTCACGGCCGCCCAGGCGAGCACCGCCGTGGCCGACGACGGCGCGAAGGTCGTCGAGGAGACCTGGCTCGACGCCCGGACGGTGGACCTGAAGATCGACTCCCCGGCGCTGGGCACCACCGGGATGGTCCGGCTGATCGTCCCGGCCGGCTGGGCGGCGCAGCCGGGCCGGACGTGGCCGGTGCTGTTCCTGCTGCACGGCTGCTGCGAGCCGGTCGACTACAAGTCGTGGGACCAGTTCACCGACGTGAAAGCCTTTACCGCCGACAAGGACGCGCTCGTCGTGATGCCGACGGACGGGCCCGCCGGGATGTACACGAAGTGGTGGAACTTCGGCCTGTCCGGCAAGCCCGACTGGGACACCTTCCACACCGCCGAGGTCCGCCAGATCGTCGAACGCGGCTACCACGGCGGCACGCGCCGGGCGATCGCCGGGCTCTCCATCGGGGGCTACGGCGCGATGGCGTACGCGTTCCAGCACAAGGGGATGTTCGCCGCGGCGGCGTCCTACAGCGGCGTGCCGAACACGCTCTTCCCGGGCATCCCGGTCTGGATCATCGGCATCCTGGCCCGCGCCGGGATCTTCAACTACCTCACCCTGTGGGGCGACTCGTTCGGGATGCAGCCGATCTGGTCGTCGCACAACCCGTACGACCACGTCGACGCGCTGCGCGGCACCGCGCTCTACCTCTCCTGCGGCAACGGGCAGACCGGGCCGCTCGACCCGCCCGGGCAGTCCGACGTGCTCGAGCCGTCGGCGCTGCTGTCGTCGCAGAGCTTCACCGACAAGCTGCGGCAGGCCGGGATCCCGGCGACCGTCGACTACTACGGCCCGGGCACGCACAGCTGGCCCTACTGGCAGCGCGCGCTGCACAACTCGTGGCCGGTCCTGGCCGGCGGGCTCGGCCTGCCGGCGTGAGCGCATTCCCGTTCCCCTCGAGGAGGTTGTGGTGAAGACCGTCCTGTTCCGACGGATCCTGCCGGCGCTGCTCGGCGTCTCGCTGGCGGCGCTGGGCGTGGTGGCCGCGAGCCCGCCCGCCGTCGCCGCGGCGCCGATCCTGCCCGGGCCGTTCGACGACTCGTTCTACACCCCGCCGTCGCCGCTGCCGGCCGGGAAGCCGGGTGACGTGCTGCGCTGGCGGCCCTCGGTGCCGCTGCTGAACGTCGCCAACGCCGACGCGTGGCAGGTGATGTACCTGTCCACCACCGCACTGGGCCGTCCGGACGCGGTGACCGGCACCGTCCTCGTGCCCAAGGGGGCGGACCCGGCCAAGGCGCCGATCGTCGGGTACGCCGTCGGCACGCAGGGCCCGGCGTTCAAGTGCACGGCGTCGAAGGCGATGGAGCGCGGCACGCTCTACGACCAGCCGGCGATCAACGATTCGCTGTCCAGCGGCTACGCCGTCGCGGTCACCGACTACGAGGGCTATTCGCCGGCGACGGTGCCGACCTACATCACCGGCCAGTCCGAAGGCCCCGCCGTGATCGACTCGGTCCGGGCGGCGCAGAACCTGCCCTCGGCCCGGTTGTCGAAGTCGGCGAAGGTGATCTTCCAGGGCTACTCTCAGGGTGGCGGCGCCTCGATGTGGGCGGGGGAGAAGCAGCCGACCTACGCGCCGGAGCTGAACACCGTCGGCGTCGTCGCCGGGGGTGTCCCGGCGGACCTGACCGAAGTCGCGAAGGGCCTCGACGGCTACATCGGGTTCGGGTTCCTGGCCTTCGCCGCGGTCGGGCTGGATGCGGCCTATCCCGATCTGAACCTCGATTCCTACCTCAACGACACCGGCCGCCGGCAATTGGGCGACGCCGAGAAGAACGCCTGCGTCGCGGAACTGCTGCTGAACTATTCCTTCAAGAAGATCAGCGACTACACGACGTCCGATCCGCTGAACACGCCCCAGTGGCAGGCGCGGCTGGCGCAGAACAAGCTGGGCGCGAACCCGCCGCGGGTTCCGGTGTTCCAGTACCACGCGAGCACCGACGAGATCGTCAACACCCCGCAGGCGGAGACACTGCACCGCACGTACTGCGCGGCCGGTGTCCGGGAGCAGTGGCAGACCTACGTCTCCGACCACGCCACGGGAATTCTCGCCGGGAACGCGGATGCCCACCAATGGATCGTGAAACGCTTCGCCGGAGATCCCGCCCCCGCCAACTGCTAGCGCCCGTCCGTGAAGGCCACATCGAATCCTCGACGTGGCCTTCACGGCAAGTCAGAACTCGCTCGCGGCGAAGGCGGCCGCGTCGGCGGCGTCGCTGCCGTAGCTCAGGTGGGCCAGGAAGTCGATGCCGCCGGACTGGCAGACCGGGTCGCCGTCCGCGCAGTAGTCCTTGGTGCGGCTCTGGTAGGTGCCGGTGACCTGACGGCCGGTCGCGCGGATCGGGTTGCCGAACAGGAGCACCGCCGCGATCCGCGGGGCGAGCTCCGCCGGGATGGTCGCGACGATCGGGCCGCCGACGAGCGCGCCGTCGCTGCTGACGCCGATCGAGTTGTCGACGACGTTGGCGCCCTGGGAGTAGCCGACCAGGACGAACCGCTGCTGCGGGCACGCCGCCGCCTGCGTCTTCACGTGGTTCACCAGGTCCGTGTTTCCTTTCTGGACCGAAGCGGGCTCGCCGAGGTCGGCGGGGTAGTCGACCCGGTAGCCGCTGGTCGATCGGGGCCGCAGCTGGTTCCGCAACGCCTGGTACACGGGGTCGCCGACGATGACGCCCAGCGTCCCGGGTTCGAACGTGCCGCGGGCGACGGGCACGTCGACGTCGGTGCACGGCGCGGCCGACGCCGCGGGTGCGGTGGCGACGGCGAGCCCCGCGGCGGCGAACCCGATCGTGGTGACGGTGGAAAGCAGACGGCTCATGGCTGATCACACCTCTGGTGGGAAAACCGGAATGTCCGCAAACGCTTTCCCGAAATGCGCGCCAAGGCAAGAGGCTGTTTCCGGCGACGGTGATAATTGTTTTCGCGGTGACAACCAGTCCGATGTGGACGCTCAGGTGGCGCACTGCCCGGCATCGACGTGGTCCAGCAGCGCCGGGTCGAGCCCGCGCAGCGCGGCCATCACGAACCCGGTGGCCAGCTCCCCGGCCGCGATCGGGTCGACGCCGGGGGAGTGCGAGACGTGCATCGCGGCCCGGCCGACGAGGCCGACCATCATCGCGGCGAGCAGCTCGGCGCCGGGGCCCGGCGTGCGGCCGTGGGCGACCAGGTGCGCGCGGACCTGGTCGACGACGTGCGTGGTGACGGTGTCCGCCAGTGCGCGGCGCTCGTTCGACATCTCGTCGACGGCCGAGTCGAACACCATCCGGAAACCGTCCGGGTGCGCGCTCGCGTAACTGAACATGGCCATCACGGCGAGCCGGACGCGCTCGGCCAGCGGGCGCGGGCTCGCCGTCTCGTACGCCGTGAGCACCCAATCCCGCAGTGCGGCGACCTCGCGGGAGACGGTTGCGCGGAACAGGGCGGCTTTGTCCCCGAAATGCGCGTAGAGCGTCGGTTTGGTGGAGTCGGCGCGTCCGGCGATCAGGTCCATGGTCGCCTGCGCGTACCCGCGCTCGGCGAACACCGCGCGGGCGGCGTCGAGCAGTTCGCCGTCGGTGGGCCGGGCGGCCGGGCTGCGGCGAGTGCTGGATCGATCAGGGGAACTCCGCCGGCTCATGAAGGTGTAGCTTACGGTTCCCCTGCTTTACTGCTCGGTAAAGCAGGTTCTCCCCGGGGAGGAAACCTGGTGTCCGGCGACAGTGCTCGGCAGCCCGTCCCGGTGACGGCGGAGGTGTCCGGACGGGCCGAGCTCGCGGCCCTCATGCGTCCGGCCGTCCCGGCGCTGGTGGACTGGATCGTCCGGGAGGTGTGGCGGGCCGTCCCGGGGTACGCGCGGCACGGCCGGGTGACCCGCCGCGGCGTCGAGTGCGCGGTGGTCCTGTTCGTCGACTTGGTCGAGGACCCGCTCGCCCCGAAGGACCGGTTGCACGAGACGTGCCGGCGGCTCGGCGCGGGCGAGGCGCGCGAGGGCCGGACGCTCGACGACCTCCAGACGGCCTACCGCGTCGGCACCCGGGCGGGCTGGCGCGGGATCATGCGGCTGGGGCGGCGGCACCGGCTGTCGTCGGCGGTGATGGCGCGCCTGGCGGAGATGCTGTTCGGCTACGCGGACGAGCTGGCCCGGATGTCGGGCCGCGGGCACCGCGAGGTGCAGGCCGAGCTTGACGGGACCCGCACGGGCCTGCGCCGCCGGCTGCTGCGGTTGATGACGGGTCCGGTGGCGGTGACCGAGGAGGTCCTCGCCGACCTCGCGGCGGCGGCCGGCTGGCCGGTCCCGCGCGAAGTGGCGGCCCTGGCCCTGGAGTCAGCCGCTCCCTTCGTGCCGGGGTTCGACGTCCTGGCCGACCTCGAGCCACCGCACCCGTACCTGCTGGTGCCGGCTCCGGTGGACCCGCGGCTCTGCGCCGGCCTCGGTGTCCGGGTGGCCGTCGGTCCGCCGGTCCCGCCGCCGGCCGCGGCGCATTCCCTGCGCTGGGCGCGAACGACGGCACGGCTGGTGGCGGACGGCGCGCTGCCGGACGTCCCGGTGACGTGGTGTGCCGAGCACCTGACGACGTTGTGGCTGCTGTGCGACGCCGCACTGGCGGACCAGGTGGGCCGGCAGGAGCTGGCCCCGCTGGACCGCTTCCCGGAGCGCACGCGCCGCCGCCTGGGCGAGACCTTGCTTTCGTGGCTGGAAAACGGCGGCAATTCGGAACGGATCGCGGTGGCCCTCGCGGTGCACCCCCAGACGGTCCGCTACCGGGTCCGGCAGCTGAAGGAGGCATTCGGCGAGCGGCTGGCGGACCCGGAGGCGAGGTTCGCGATGCAGGCGGCGTTGCGTGCTTCGGCGTTGCGTTCCCGGGGCGCGTGAACCCTCAGGCCGACCGGAACAGCAGGACGTCGTTCACGCTCAGCGTGCAGCCGGACGGGCCGCCGGTGGGCAGCGACTGCGTGAGCCGGACTTCCGGCGCGCCGGGGTGCAGGAAGCCGTGGTACGGCAGGGCCCACCGGGCCGGCCGGACCGGTGCCGCGGTCGCCGAGAGAGCCAGCTGGAGCGGCACGGACAAGACCGGGTCGGCCCGCACCGTCACCGTCACGTCGAGGGCGCCGGCCGGCCGGACCACCACGCTGTTCCACCACACCGAGAGCGGCCCGATCCGGATCGGGCCGGGCCCGGCCGGGCGGAGCTCCAGCCGGCCGGCCGTGCGCAGGCGATCGTCGTCGTCCTCTTCGGGCTCCAGGAAGTCCGAGCCCGGCTCGAGGGCGCGGACGGCCCCCACGGCCTCGGTGAGGTCGGCCGCCTCGGCCAGCAGGTCGAGGGCGAGCTCCACCACCTCCGAGGCGGCGTCGAGGATTTCGTCCGCCAGCTCGTCGATTCGCTCCTCGCGCCGCGCTCGGAAGACCGGCCGGCCCGACCGCCCGAGCTGCTCCCGCGCGCGTTCGTAGGCCGCGGGTCCGACCACCGGCATCGCGCCGATCAGGGCTTCGAACGCGGACTTGTTCAGCAGACCCCACGCGACGCGGGCCGTCTCCCGCCTGCCGAGCGCGACCGCGCACAGCACCAGGTACCGCTCGGCCACCGCGACCTGCAGCGGCGTCCGGGCCGAGGCGCCGGCGTCGCGGAACAGGTCACGGGCGCGGACCAGCTCGTCCGCCCGGACGCGCGGGTCCCTCGTCGTGCCCGCGTCGAGCAGGGTCCGCAAGCCGGCTCCGATCGCGGCCGAGTACCGCTGCTCCAGCACCTCGTCGAGCCGGCCCTCGATCGCGGACAGCTTCTCGCCCAGCCTGTCCTCGCTCGCCGCCAGCGCGCCCACCAGCTCGGCGGACACGCTGCCGAGCTCCTGGTTGCCGGTGAGGGCGCCGATGACGCCGGAAACCCCGTACTTCGCGGCGATCATCGTGATCGCGGTCAGCGGCTCCACACGGAGCAGCCTAGAGAACCGGGGCGCCCGGCGTGCGCGGCTTCAGTTCTTCAGCAACGCCGCCACGGACTCGGCGAGCGGGGTGGTCGGCCGGCCGATGAGCCGGCTCAGGTCGCCGCTCGACGAGCTCAGCTCGCCTTCGGCGATGCCGCGGTCGGCGTCGGCCAGCATCGCCGCGACCGCCTCCGGCAAGCCGGCCTCGACCAGGACGCGGCGGTGCTCGTCGGCGGAGAGGTTCCGGTAGGTGACGGGTTTGCCCGCCGCGGCGGAGACGGCGGCCGCGAGGTCGGCGTAGCTGAAGTCCTCGTCGCCGGCCAGCTCGTACACCCGGCCTTCGTGGCCGTCGCCGGTCAGGACTTCGACGGCTGCCTCGGCGAAGTCGATCCGCGGGACGGCGCCGAGCCGTCCCTCGCCGGCGCTGCCGGCGAACGACCCCGTCGCGACGGCCTGGGCGATCGCCTGCGTGTAGTTCTCGGTGTACCAGCCGTTGCGCAGGAACGTGAACGGCACGCCCGACGCGCGGATGAGCTCTTCGGTGGCCTTGTGGTCCGGCGCGACGAAGATCTTCGTCGTGTCGGCGGCCAGGACGCTGGTGTAGGCGAGGTGGCGCACGCCCGCCTCGCGCGCGGCGTCGACGACGGCTTCGTGCTGGGCCAGCCGCTGGCCGGGCGTGCTGCCCGAGACGAGGAGCACCTTGTCCGCCCCGGCGAAGGCCGTGGCGAGGCTCGCGGGGTCGTCGTAGTCGGCCCGGCGCACCTGGACGCCGCGCGCCGCGAACTCGGCGGCCTTCTCCGGGTCGCGCACGGCCGCGACCACGTCGGCGGCCGGCACCTTCTTCAGCAGGCCTTCGACGACCAGGCGGCCGAGCTGGCCGGTGGCACCGGTGACCACGATCATCTGCGTCTCCTCGCTCTTGGGCTACTTACCTGCAGAGTGTACTAACTTTGAGAAAGTGCCAACTGTTGGTGAGCGTCGTCACCTGGGATTCGGTGGCCGGGGAGGTACCGTTGAGGGCATGAGCGCGGCGCCGGAGTGGCTGGACGAGCACGGACAGGTCGTGTTCGACGTCTTCGCGCAGGCCTGCACGTCCCGCGCGACGCTCGAGCACATCACCGGCCGCTGGGGCATCCTGGCGATGGCCGCCCTCCACGACGGCACGCTGCGCTTCAACGCGCTGCGCCGCCGGGTTTCCGGCGTCAGCGAGAAGATGCTGGCCCAGACGCTGCAGGCACTCGAGCGCGACGGCTTCGTGCACCGCGAGGCCCAGCCGACCATCCCGCCGAAGGTCGAGTACAGCCTGACCCCGCGCGGCCGCCGGACCGCAGGGCTGCTGCTGACCCTGATCCAGGACGTCGAGGGCCAGATGCCCGAGGTGATGGAAGCCAACGCGAAGTACGACGCCGCGAAGCGCGACTCGTAACGCGTTCTAGTTCGCGTGGAGGAGCCGCACGGCTTCGAGCTGGGGATCGCTGAGCAGGGCGTCGATCAAGGTCGTCGGTCCGGCGACCGTGTCCGTACATCGCCTTGAGTACCCGCGCAGCGTCCGTTGTGCCGCCGACCTTGCCCAAAGGTGGAACGTGTTCTAGTTTTGAGGCGTGAAGACCGATCTGGGCCTGGCCGGCACCGTGGTGCTCGTGACCGGGGGCGTCCGCGGGGTCGGCAAGGGCATCGCCGACGTGTTCCTCGCCCACGGGGCCCACGTCGTCGCCTGCGCGCGGCACGAGACCCCGACCGCGGCCGAGTTCGCGCGGTGCGATGTCCGCGACGAGACCCAGGTGAAGGCCCTGGTCGACGGCATCGTCGCGAAGCACGGCCGGCTCGACGTCGTCGTCAACAACGCCGGCGGGGCCCCCTACGCCCCCGCCGCGGACGCGTCGCCGCGGCTGCACGAGAAGGTCGTGCAGCTCAACCTGCTCGCGCCGCTGCTCGTCGCGCAGCACGCCAACGCCGTCATGCAGCGGCAGGACGGCGGCGGGGCGATCGTGATGATCTCCAGCGTCAGCGGCACCCGCGCGTCGCCCGGCACCGCGGCCTACGGCGCCGCGAAAGCCGGGCTCGACAACCTCACCGCCAGCCTTGCCGTCGAGTGGGCGCCGAAGGTGCGCGTCAACGCGCTCGACGTCGGCATGGTCCGCACCGAGCAGGCCCACCTGCACTACGGCAGCGAGGCCGCGGTCGAGGCGGTCGGCAAGACGGTGCCGCTGGGCCGGCTCGCCGAGCCCGAGGAGGTGGGCGCCTGCGCCGCGTTCCTCGCCTCCGGCCTGGCTTCCTACGTTTCCGGCGCCACCCTGCGCGTCCACGGCGGGGGTGAGGTCCCGGCGTTCCTCGCCGCGGCCGACGTCAACCACCAGGAGGATTCGTGAGCAGGTTGTGCCAGGACCGCGTGGTCGTCGTGACCGGCGCCGGCCGCGGCATCGGACGCGCCCACGCGCTGGCCTTCGCGGCCGAGGGCGCGCTGGTCGTCGTCAACGACGTGGACGGGGACGCGACCGCCGAAGTCGTCGCGGAAGTCGGGGAGCGGGGCGGGAAAGCCGTCGCGAACACCTCCGACATCGCCGACTGGACCGGCGCGAAACAGCTCGTCGACACCGCGCTGGAGAACTTCGGCCGCCTCGACGTCCTGGTCAACAACGCGGGCTTCGTGCGGGACCGCATGCTGGTCAACCTGGCCGAAGACGAGTGGGACGCGGTGATCCGCGTGCACCTCAAAGGCCATTTCGCGCCGCTGCGGCACGCGGCGGAGCACTGGCGTGCCGAGGCGAAGGCGGGACGGACGCCGCGGGCCCGGGTGATCAACACCAGTTCGGGCGCCGGACTGCTGGGCAGCGTCGGCCAGGGCAACTATTCGGCGGCGAAGGCGGGGATCGCCGGACTGACCGTCGTCGCCGCGGCCGAGCTGGCGCGCTACGGCGTGACGGTGAACGCGATCGCGCCGGCCGCGCGGACCCGGATGACCGAGGCGGTGTTCGCCTCGATGGCGCGTCCGGACGAGGGTTTCGACGCGATGGCGCCCGAGAACGTCTCGCCGCTGGTCGTCTGGCTGGGCAGTGAGGAGTCCGCCCACGTCACGGGCCGCGTCTTCGAGGTCGAGGGCGGCAAAGTGGCCCTCGCCCAGGCCTGGCGGCACGGCCCGGAGACCGACAAGGGCGACCGCTGGGACCCGGCCGAACTCGGGCCGGTCGTCGCCGGCCTGCTCGAGCGCGCGCCCGAGCCCGAACCCGTCTACGGAGCGAGCTGATGGGCATCCTCACCAAGCGCGACGCCCACGTCGAGGTCGTCACCGTCGACTTCCCCCCGGTCAACGCGCTGCCCGTGCAGGGCTGGTTCGATCTGGCCGAGGCGATCAAGAAGGCCGGCGAGGACCCGGATGTCCACGTCGTCGTCCTGCGCGCGGAAGGCCGCGGCTTCAACGCGGGCGTCGACATCAAGGAGATCCAGCGCAGCGCGGGGTACGACGCGCTCGTCGGCGCGAACAAGGGCTGCTACGCGGCTTTCGGCGCCGTCTACGACTGCGCCGTGCCGGTTGTCGCCGCGGTGCACGGTTTTTGCCTCGGCGGCGGCATCGGGCTGGTCGGCAACTCCGACGTCGTCATCGCCGCCGACGACGCCACCTTCGGCGTCCCGGAAGTCGAGCGTGGCGCCCTGGGTGCCGCGACGCACCTGGCCCGGCTCGTGCCGCAGCACCTCATGCGCACCCTCTACTTCACCGCCCGCACCATCACCGCCGCCGAGCTGCACGCGCACGGTTCCGTCTACCAGGTCGTGCCGCGCGCGGAGCTGGACGACGCCGCACTGGCCGTCGCGCGGGACATCGCGAAGAAGGACCCGCGGGTCATCCGGGCGGCCAAGGAGGCCCTGAACGGCATCGACACCCAGCAGGTGCACCGCAGCTACCGCTTCGAGCAGGGCTTCACCTTCGAACTGAACCTGCTCGGCGCGTCCGACGAAGCCCGCGAGGAGTTCTTGAATGGCCGATAAGCGCACCACCGCCGACGAGGTGGCGGCGGAGCTGAAGGACGGCATGACGATCGGCATCGGCGGCTGGGGCTCGCGGCGCAAGCCGATGGCGCTGGTCCGCGCGATCCTCCGGACACCCGTTCGCGACTTGACGGTGGTCTCCTACGGAGGTCCCGACGTCGGTCTGCTGTGCGCGGCGGGCAAGGTCAAGCGGGTGGTGTTCGGGTTCGTCACGCTCGACACGATTCCGTTCGACCCGTGGTTCGGCCGCGCCCGCGAGACCGGCGCGATCGAGGTCACCGAGTACGACGAGGGCATGTTCGGCGCCGCGCTTTCGGCTGCGGCGCAACGGCTTCCGTTCCTGCCGATGCGGGCCGGGCTCGGCTCGGAGGTGATGCGCGCCAACCCGGACCTGCGGACCGTGCGCTCGCCCTACGCCGACGGCGAAGAGCTGGTCGCGGTCCCCGCACAGCACCTCGACGTCGCGCTCGTGCACCTCAACCGCGCCGACGCCCGCGGCAACGCCCAGTACCTCGGCCCGGACCCGTACTTCGACGACCTGTTCTGCCTGGCCGCCGAGAAGAGGTTCGTCTCGGTCGAAAAGGTCGTCGAGACGCCGGACTTGCTGGCGGGCGGCCCGGTGCAGTCGCTGCTGCTCAACCGCGGCGCGGTCGACGCCGTCGTCGAAGCCCCGCGCGGCGCGCACTTCACCACGGCGGTGCCGGACTACGGCCGGGACGAGCGGTTCCAGCGCCACTACGCCGCCTGCGCCAAGGATCCCGAGGCCTGGCCGGGCTTCGCGGACCGGTTCCTCTCGGGAGACGAGCGGCAGTATCTGTCCGAAGTGGACAAGTTCGAGGCGGAGGCGGCATGAGCGCGACCCGGGCCGAGATCGCCGTCGTGGCGGTGGCCGAGCTGTTCCGCGGCGACGGCGAGATCGTCGCCAGCCCGATGGGCCTGGTCCCGCAGCTGGGCGCGAAGCTCGCGCGGCTGACGTTCGCGCCGGACCTGCTCATGTCCGACGGCGAGGCGTACCTGGTCACCCCGGACGGCGAAGTCGAGGGCTGGCAGCCGTTCCGCAAGATGCTCGACACGATCGTCCCGCACGGCCGCCGGCACGTCGTGATGGGCGCCAACCAGGTCGACCGCTACGGCAACCAGAACATCTCCGCCATCGGCGACCACGCCCGGCCGAAGAAGCAGCTGCTGGGCGTGCGCGGCGCGCCCGGAAACACCGTCAACCACCGCACGAGCTACTGGGTGCCGCGGCACAGCACGCGCGTTTTCGTGGACGCCGTCGACGTGGTTTCCGGGGTGGGCTACGACAACGCGGCGAAGGCGGGCCCGTCGGCCGAGAAATACCACGACGTCCACCGGGTGGTCACCAACCTCGGCGTGTTCGACTTCGCCACGCCGGACCACTCGATGCGGGCGGCGTCGCTGCACCCGGGCGTCACCCGCGAAGAGGTCGAAGCGGCGACGACGTTCCCACTCGACTTCACCGGCACCGGGACCAGCCGCGAGCCCACCGGCGAAGAGCTGCGGCTCATCCGGGACGTGCTGGACCCGAAAGCGTTGCGCGACAAGGAAGTCCTGGCGTGAAGACCGCGCTGACCGAGCTGGCCGGGATCGAGCACCCGGTCGTGCAGACCGGGATGGGCTGGGTCGCCGGCCCGCGGCTCGTCTCGGCGACGGCCGAAGCGGGCGGGCTCGGCATCCTGGCCTCGGCCACGATGACGTACGCCGAGCTGGAAGCGGCGATCGCGGAAGTCAAGAAGCGCACCGAGAGGCCGTTCGGCGTCAACCTGCGCGCGGACGCGACGGACGCCGGAGACCGCGTCGACCTGCTGATCCGCGAGGGCGTCAAGGTGGCGTCGTTCGCGCTGGCGCCGCGCAAGGAGATGATCGCGAAACTGCGTGACCACGGGATCGTCGTGGTGCCGTCGATCGGCGCCGCGAGGCACGCCGAGAAGGTCGCCGCGTGGGGCGCCGACGCCGTCATCGTGCAGGGTGGCGAAGGCGGCGGGCACACCGGGGGAGTGGCCACGACGCTGCTGCTGCCGTCCGTGCTGGACGCCGTCGACATCCCGGTGATCGCGGCCGGCGGGTTCTTCGACGGCCGCGGGCTCGCCGCCGCGCTCGCGTACGGCGCGGCGGGCGTCGCGATGGGCACGCGGTTCCTGCTGAGCAAGGAGAGCACGGTCCCCGACGAGGTCAAGCGCGTCTACCTGGAGCAGGGGCTCACCGGGACCGTCGTCACCCGGCGCGTCGACGGCCTGCCGCACCGCGTGCTGCGCACCGAGCTGGTCGACAAGCTGGAGCGCACCGGGCGGATCCGCGGCCTCGCGCAGGCCGCGCGCAACGCCCTGCGCTTCCGGAATATCACCGGACTGTCCCCGGTTGCCATGGTCAAGGAAGGCTTCGCGATGAAGCACGGCAACGCCCTGACGTGGAGCCAGCTGGTCATGGCGGCGAACACCCCGATGCTGTTGCGCGCCGGGCTGGTCGACGGCCGCACGGACGCGGGAGTGCTAGCGTCGGGGCAGGTGGTGGGCATGATCCACGACCTGCCCACGGTGGCCGAGATCGTCGAGGGCACGGTGGCCGAGGCGGGTGAGATCCTTCGCCGCCTGGGCCGGGAAACGGGAGGATGAGCGAGGGTGGCGCTGAAGGTCGGTTACAAGGCGTCCGCGGAGCAGTTCGGGCCGCGGGACCTGGTGGAATACGCCGTGCGCGCCGAAGAGGTCGGCCTCGACTCGGTGTGGGTGTCCGACCACTTCCTGCCGTGGCGGCACGAAGGCGGGCACGCGCCGTGGGCGCTGGCCTGGATGCCGGCGGTGGCCGAGCGGACGAAGCGGGTGCAGATCGGCACGAGTGTGCTGACCCCGACGTTCCGGTACAACCCGGCGGTGATCGCCCAGGCGTTCGCGACGATGTCGCTGCTGTCCAACGGCCGCGTGATCCTCGGCGTCGGCACCGGTGAGGCGCTGAACGAGATCGCCGTCTCCGGCCGCGAGTGGCCGGAGTTCAAGGAGCGTTTCGCGCGGCTGCGCGAGTCGATCAAGCTGATCCGCGAGCTGTGGACCAGCGACAACGTGAACTTCAAGGGCGACTACTACGAGCTGGTGGACGCCAAGATCTACGACCGGCCGGAGCAGCCGGTGCCGGTGTACGTCGCCGCGGGCGGCCCGGTGGTGGCCAAGTACGCGGGCCGCGCGGGCGACGGGTTCATCTGCACCTCGGGCAAGGGCATGGACCTCTACACCGAGAAGCTGATGCCCGCGGTGAAGGAGGGCGCCGAGGCGGCCGAGAAGACCGTCGAGGACGTCGACCGGACCATCGAGATCAAGCTGTCCTACGACCGCGACCCGGAGAAGGCGCTGGAGAACACCCGGTTCTGGGCGCCGCTGTCGCTGTCGGCGGAGCAGAAGCACACGGTGTCCTCGGCCGAGGAGATGGAGCGGCTGGCCGACGAGCTGCCGATCGAGCAGGTCGCCAAGCGCTGGATCGTGGCGTCCGACCCGGACGAGGCCGTGGCGCAGATCAAGCCGTACCTGGACGCGGGCCTGAACCACCTGGTCTTCCACGGCCCGGGCCACGACCAGGAGCGCTTCCTGACCCAGTTCGGCGAAGACGTGCTGCCGAAGCTGCGCGCCCTGGGCTGATCACAGCCGTTCGATGATGGTGACGTTGGCGGTCCCGCCGCCCTCGCACATCGTCTGCAGGCCGTAGCGGCCGCCGCGGCGCTCCAGTTCGTGCAGGAGCGTGGCCAGGAGCTTCGTCCCGGTTGCCCCGATGGGGTGGCCGAGGGCGATGCCTCCGCCGTTCACGTTCACGCGGGACGGGTCCGCGCCGGTCTCGTCCAGCCACGCCAGCACCACGCTGGCGAACGCCTCGTTGACCTCGAACAGGTCGATGTCGTCGATGCCGAGCCCGGTTTTGCGGAGGGCCTGCGCCGTCGCCGGGATCGGGCCGGTCAGCATCCACACCGGGTCCGCCGCGCGCACCGACAGGTGGTGGATGCGGGCCCGCGGCTTGAGACCGTGTTCCTTCACGAACGCTTCCGACGCCAGCAGAGCCGCGCTCGCGCCGTCGGAGATCTGGCTCGCCACCGCCGCCGTCAGCCGGGAGCCTTCGCTCAACGGCTTCAGGCCGCGCATCCGCTCCACCGACGTGTCCCGGCGCGGCCCCTCGTCGTGCCGGAAGTCGTCGACCGCCGCGGTCTCCGCGTCGAACCGGCCTTCGTCGATGGCGGACAGGGCCCGCTGGTGGCTGCGGAACGCGTACTCCTCCATGGCTTCCCGGCTGATGTCCCAGTGCTCGGCGATCATGTCCGCGCTGCGGAACTGCGACACCTCGACGCTGCCGTAGCGCTCCTGCCAGCCCTTCGACCCCGAGAACGGGTCCTCGAAGCCGTACTCGCGCCCGGCGAGCATCGCCGCGCTGATCGGGATGCGGCTCATGTTCTGCACGCCGCCGGCCAGCACGAGGTCCTGCGTCCCCGACATGACCGCCTGCGCCGCGAAGTGCACGGCCTGCTGGCTCGACCCGCACTGCCGGTCGACCGTCACCCCGGGCACGTGGTCGCCGAACCCCGCGGCCAGCCACGCGGTCCGCGCGATGTTGCCGGACTGCGGGCCCAGGGTGTCCGTGCAGCCGAGGATGACGTCCTCGACGAGGTCCGGGTCGACGCCGGCGCGGTCGACGACCGCCTGGATGACGTGCGCGCCCAGGTCCGCGGAGTGCCGGCCGGACAGGGCGCCGCCGCGCCGGCCGACCGGGGTGCGGACCGCGTCGAGCAGGAAAGCTTCGGGCACGGCAACTCCTAGGGGTGCTGGCTGCTGACGGAGACGACTTCGCCGGTGAGGTAGCTCGCGTAGTCGCTGGCGAGGAAGACCATGACGTTGGCGACCTCCCACGGTTCGGCCGCGCGGCCGAACGCCTCGCGTTTCGTGAGGTCCTCGAGGAGTTCGTCGCTGGTCACCTTCGCGAGGAAGGGGTGCATCGCCAGGCTGGGCGCGACGGCGTTGATCCGGACGCCGTGCTCGGCCGCGTCGAGGGCCGAACAGCGCGTCAAGGCCATCACCCCGGCCTTCGCGGCCGCGTAGTGCGCTTGACCGGCCTGGGCGCGCCAGCCGATGACGGACGCGTTGTTGACGATCGCCCCGCCGCCGCCCTGCGCGACGAACTGCTTCAGCACCGCCCGCGTACACCGGAACGTGCCGGTCAGGGTGATGTCCAGAACGCGGGACCACTCGTCGTCACCCATCTCGAGGACGGACTTCGTGCCGCCCAGCCCGGCGTTGTTGATCATCACGTCGACCCGGCCGAAGTGCTCGGCCGCGCCGTCGACGAGCGCCTGGACCTGGTCTTCCCGCGTGACGTCGCACGGGATGGCGTGCACCGCGCCCAGCTCGGCGGCCTTCTCCTTGAGCCGCCGTTCGTGCCAGTCGCTGATGACGACCTGCGCGCCCTCCTCGAGGCACCGCTTGGCGACGGCCGAGCCGATGCCGGTCCCGGCCGCGGCGGTGACCACCACGACCTTGCCGGACAACAGGTCGTGGCCGGGTGGGTAGTGGGGGATCACGGTCGGGCCTCCCGGGGCAGGCCGAGCACGCGCTCGGCGATGATGGTGCGCTCGATCTCGTCCGAGCCGCCGTAGATCGTGTCGGCACGGGTGAACAGGTACAGCCGTTGCCAGTCGTCCAGCTCGCCGCCCTCGGCGGTCAGCGAACGCGCACCCCGCGCGCGCACGGCCAGCTCGCCCAGGCCGCGATGCCACTGCGCCCACAGCAGCTTCCCGACGGCGACCTCCGGCCCGGCCGGGCGCCCGAGCGTCCTCAGCGCGTGCGCGCGCAGGACCCGCAGGCCGATCCGGGCGCGGGTGAGGTCGTTGCGCAGCAGCGGGTCGTCGTACGTGCCGAGCCGCTGGGCCTCGGCGACGATGTCGTCCAGTTCGCGGCGGAAGCCGATCTGCTGGCCGAGCGTCGAAACACCGCGTTCGAACCCGAGCGTGGCCATCGCGATCTTCCAGCCGTCGCCGGGCTCGCCGACGATCAGGCCCGCGTCCGTGCGGGCGTCGTCGAAGAACACTTCGTTGAACTCGGACGTCCCGGTCAGCTGCTGGATCGGCCGGACCGTGACGCCGTCCTGGCGCAGCGGCACCAGCAGGTAGGACAGCCCGTGGTGGCGCCGCGACCCCGGTTCGGTGCGCGCCACGACGAAACACCAGTCGGCCACGTGGGCCAGGGAGGTCCAGATCTTCTGGCCGTTGATCACCCATTGGCCGTCGCGCACGACCGCCGACGTCGAGACGGCGGCGAGGTCGGATCCGGCGCCGGGCTCGGAATAGCCCTGGCACCAGAGTTCCTCGACGGCGGCGATCTTCGGCAGGAACCGTTCGCGCTGCCCGGGTGTGCCGAACGCGATGAGCGTCGGGCCGAGCAGCTGCTCGCCGATGTGGTTGACGCGCGCGGGCGCGCCCGAGGCCGCGTACTCCTCGTGGAAGGCGACCTGCTCGTCCAGCGAAAGTCCGCGCCCGCCGAACTCGCGCGGCCAGCCGACGCAGGTCCAGCCCGCGGCGGCCAGGTGCCGTTCCCAGGCCAGGCGCAGGTCGAAGGCCTCGTGCTCGCGTCCCGGGCCGCCGAGGCCGCGCAGGTCCGCGAACTCGCCGGTCAGGTTGTCCGCGAGCCAGCCCGCGACCTCGCGGCGGAATCGCGTCGGTTCCACGCACGCCTCCTTGCTGCCGGGCCCGTCCGGGACCTAGGGTAATGAGAACACGTTCTAGTTTGCCGGTCCAGAGGAGGGTGTGGTGGGACAGACCACGATCCCGGCCGTCGTCCGCGATGCCGCAGCGAAGTTCGGCACCGCGGAGGCACTGGTCGACGGCGGCGTCCGGCTCGGATTCGGCGCTCTTCTGGAACGTGTTCAGACGGTCGCGCGGGCCTTCGCGGCCCGGGGCGTCGCGCCCGGCGACCGCGTCGCGATCAACCTCCCGAACACCCACCACTGGGTCCTGACGGCCCTGGGCGCGCTCTACGCGGGCGCGACGCTGGTGCCGGTCAACACCCGGTTCACCGCCGCCGAGACCGTCGACCTGCTGGTCCGCAGCCGCGCGAAGGCGCTGGTCGTGGCCGCGGACTTCCTGGGCGCGGACCGGCACGCGGCGATCCGCGACACCGGCACGGCGCTGCCGGACCTCGGCACGGTCGTCCGGGTGCCCCTGGCGCAGCCGCACCGGGACGTGGCCGGCACGCTGGGCTGGGACGAGTTCCTGGCGGAGGCCGAAGGCGTCACGGCGGCCGAAGCCGAGGCGCGCGCGGACGCGGTCAAGCCCGACGACGTCAGCGACATCCTCTTCACCTCGGGCACCAGCGGCCGGTCCAAGGGCGTGCTGTCGGCCCACCGGCAGGCGGTCGACGTCGCCGCGGCGTGGGCGGACTGCGGCCGGGTCACCGCCGAGGACCGGTACCTGGTGATCAACCCGTTCTTCCACAGCTTCGGCTACAAGGCCGGGATCCTCGTCGGGCTGCTGACCGGCGCGACGATCGTGCCGCAGGCGGTGTTCGACGTCCGGGCCGCGCTGGCCGTGATCGAGCGCGAGCGGATCTCGGTCCTGCCCGGCGCGCCGACGATCTTCCAGTCCCTGCTGCACGAACGCCGCGGCGATCTCCCGTCACTGCGGCTGGCCGTCACGGGCGCGGCGACCGTGCCCGCGTCGCTGGTCCGCCGGATGCGTGCCGAGCTGGGCTTCGACATCGTCCTGACCGCGTACGGGCTCACGGAAGCCGTGGTGGTGACCATGTGCCGGCCCGGCGACGACGCCGAACTGGTGGCGAGCACGTCCGGCCGGGCCACCGCGGGGTTCGAGGTGGCCGTCCAGGGCTCGCCGGGCGAGGTCGTGGTGCGCGGGCCGAACGTGATGCTCGGCTACCTCGACGACCCCGAGGCGACCGCGAAGGCCGTCGACGAGCAGGGCTGGCTGCACACCGGCGACGTCGGCGAGCTGGACGGCGCCGGCAACCTGACCATCACCGGCCGGCTCAAGGACATGTACATCTGCGGCGGCTTTAACGTCTACCCGGCCGAGGTCGAGCACGCGCTGACCGAGCTGGAGGGCGTCCGCGACGTCGCCGTCATCGGCGTCCCGGACGAGCGGCTCGGCGAGGTCGGCAAAGCGTTCGTCGTCGGGGAAGGACTGACCGCGGACGACGTGATCGCGTTCTGCCGCGACCGGCTCGCCAACTACAAGACCCCGCGGTTCGTCGAGTTCGTGGACGAGCTGCCCCGCAACGCTTCCGGCAAGGTGCTGAAGCGGCTGCTCAGTGAGGAGAAGGCATGAGCGACGTCGTCCGCTACGAACGCCGCGGGCCGGTCGCGGTGGTGACGATGAACCGGCCCGAGTACCGCAACGCCCAGAACTCGGCGATGACCTACGCCCTCGACGACGCCTTCGCCCGCGCGGTCGACGACGCCGAGGTCAAGGTGATCGTGCTGGCGGGGGCGGGCAAGCACTTCTCCGCCGGGCACGACATCGGCAGCCCGGGCCGGGACGCGGACCAGTCGTTCGACCGCCGCGCGGTGATGTGGTGGGACCACACCGACCGCGCCGGCGGGGACCAGCGGTTCGCCCGCGAGTCCGAGGTCTACCTGGGCATGTGCCGGCGGTGGCGGGAGATCCCGAAGCCGATGGTCGCGAGCGTCCAGGGCGCGTGCATCGCGGGCGGGCTGATGCTGGCCTGGGTGTGCGACCTGATCGTCGCCGCCGACGACGCGTTCTTCGCCGATCCCGTGGTGCGTATGGGGATTCCGGGTGTGGAGTACTTCGCGCACCCGTGGGTGCTGGGGCCGCGCGCGGCGAAGGAAGTGCTGTTCACCGGCGAGCGGTTCACGGTCCAGCAGGCCAAGGAGTGGGGGATGGTCACCCGGATCGTCCCGCGCGCGGAGCTGGAGCAGCGGACCATCGAGCTGGCGGAGAAGATCGGCGGGATGCCGCAGTTCGGGCTGGCGCTGGCGAAGAAGGCCGTCAACCAGGCCGAGGACCTGATGGGCCTGCGGTCCGGAATGGACTCCGTGTTCGGCCTGCACCACCTCGCGCACGCCCACAACGCGGAGACGTCGGAAGACTCGCTCGGCGGGCAGTCCGCGCGGTCGATGCGCGACGCGGACAAGGGGGCTTGATGGACCTCGACATCGACGAGGCCTCCGCCGCTTTCCGCGACGAGGCACGGGAATGGCTCAGGACGCACGTCCGGGCGTTGCCGTCGATGGACACCGCCGAGGGCTTCGCCGCCCATCGCGAGTGGGAGGCCGAACTCGCCGACGCGCGCTGGTCGGTTGTGTCGTGGCCACGCGAATACCACGGCCGCGACGCGTCGATGCTGCAGTGGCTGCTGTTCGAGGAGGAGTACTACGCCTCGGGGGCGCCCGGCCGGGTCGGCCAGAACGGCATCTTCATGCTCGGGCCGACCCTGTTCGCGCACGGCACGCAGGAGCAGCGCGACCGGATCCTGCCCGCGATGGCGACCGGTGCGCAGGTCTGGGCGCAGGCGTGGTCGGAACCCGAGGCGGGCAGCGACATCGCGGCGTTGCGCAGCACGGCGGTCCGCACCGACGGCGGCTGGCGGCTGTCGGGCCAGAAGACCTGGAGTTCCCGCGCGGCCTTCGCCGACCGCGCGTTCGGTCTCTTCCGCACGGATCCCGACGCCCAGCGCCACCACGGTCTGACGTACTTCATGGCCGACCTGCGTGCCGACGGCGTCACGGTCCGGCCGATCCCGCAGCTCGACGGCGAGCCCGGGTTCGCCGAGATCTTCTTCGACGACGTCTTCGTGCCCGACGAAGACGTCATCGGGGAGGCCGGGCAGGGCTGGCGGGTCGCGATGACGACGGCCAACAACGAGCGCGGCCTGTCCCTGCGCAGTCCCGGCCGGTTCCTCGCCGCCGCCGACCGGCTCGTGGACCTCTGGCGCTCGGAAGGCGCACCGGAGTCCACCAGGGACCGGGTCGCCGACGCGTGGATCGGGGCCCGTGCCTACCAGCTCTACACGTTCGGCACGGTCAGCCGGTTGCAGGACGGCGGTGCGCTGGGCCCGGAGTCCAGTGTGAACAAGCTCTTCTGGTCGCGTTTGGACGTTTCCCTGCACGAGACCGCGCTCGATGTCCTGGGCCCGGCGGCCGAGACCGACCGGGGCTGGGTGGACGGCTACCTGTTCTCCCTCGCCGGCCCGATCTACGGCGGCACCGACCAGATCCAGCGCAACACGATCGCCGAGCGGCTGCTGAACCTGCCCCGGGAGGCCCGCCGATGAGGTTCCAGCTGTCGCCGGAACAACGCCAGTTCTCGGCGTCCCTGCACGACTTCCTGGCCGGTGCGGACACGGCGGCGGTCGCGCGCGCCTGGGCCGCCGGAGAGCCCGACCGCGGCCTGAAGCTCTGGCGCGGCCTCGCCGAACTCGGCGTCCCGGCCCTGCTGGTCGACGAAGACCTCGGCGGTTCGCTGGTCGATGTCGTCGTGGCGTTCGAAGCACTCGGCTACCACGCCGTGCCCGGCCCGCTGGTCGAGACGGCCGCCGTCGCGCCGTCCGTGCTGACCGGCGACCGGCTCACCGCGCTCGCCGAAGGGGACCTCCTGGCCACGGTCGTCGCGCCGCCGGAAGTCCCCCTGGCCCTGGACGCCGACGTCGCCGGCGTGGTCCTCGACCTCGACGAGGGCGAGGTGTCCGACGTCGCGATCGAGCTCGTGCGATCCGTCGACCCGGCCCGGCGGCTGTTCCGGATCACCGGCACCACCCGGCCCGCGGCCGCCGACCCGGTGGCGTTCGACCGCGGCGTCCTGGCCGTGTCCGCGCAGTTGCTGGGCGCGGGCCAGTGGCTGCTCGACGCGTCGGTCGCCTACGCGAAGCAGCGCAGCCAGTACGGCCGGGCCATCGGCGAGTACCAGGCGGTCAAGCACCTCCTCGCCGATGTCGTGACGCAGCTCGAACTCGCCCGGCCGCTGCTGTACGGCGCGGCCGTCGCCGGGGACACCTTCGCCCGGGACGTCTCCGCGGCGAAGGTCATGGCCGGCGACGCCGCCTACCTCGCCGCGCGCACGGCCCTGCAGGTGCACGGCGCCATCGGCTACACGGCCGAGCACGACCTCGGGCTGCGGCTGACCAAGGTGCGGGCCCTGGCCGGCGCGTGGGGGACCGGGGCGTTCCACCGGGCCCGGGTGCTGCGATGACCGACCCCCTGGAAACCGAAGAGGCCGTCGCCCTGCGCGAGGCGGTCCGCGCCCTGCTGACGCGGCGATCGGGTCCGGAGGCCGTCCGCGCCGCGATGGAATCCCCGCTCGGCTACGACGACAAGCTGTGGTCGACGCTCTGCGAACAGATCGGCGTCGCCGCCCTCGCCGTTCCCGAACGGTACGGCGGCGCGGGCGCCGGACTCGCCGAGGCCTGCGTGGTCCTGAGCGAACTCGGCCGGACGCTCACCCCCGCGCCGATGCTGGGCTCCGCCGTGCTGTGCGGGGAAGCGGTGCTGCGCACCGGGAACGACGAAGCCTGCGAACGGCTGCTGCCGGGCATCGCCGCGGGCACGACCCTCGCCGCCCTCGCGTGGTCCGACGAAGCCTGGTCGCCGGGCTTGACCGCGTCCGGCGCCGGCCTGGACGGCCGCGCCCACTACGTCCTGGACGGCGACCTCGCGGACGTCCTTCTGGCCGTGGCGCGCACTTCCGACGGCTTGGGGCTGTTCGAAGTGCCGCTCGACGGCGTGCGCCGCGAGCGCGTCACAAGCCTGGACCCGACCCGGCGGCTCGCCGTGGTCGAGTTCTCGTCCACTCCCGCCCACCGCCTCGACACCGCGGGGTTCGACGAGTCCCTGTGGGACACCGCGGTGATCGCCGTCGCCGCGGAGCAGGTCGGTGCGGCCGGCCGCGCGCTGGAACTCACGGTGGAGTACACGAAGCAACGCCGTCAGTTCGGCCGCGCGATCGGGTCGTTCCAGGCGCTGAAGCACCGGATGGCCGACGTGCACGTCCACGTCGAAGCGGCGCGGTCGGCGTTGTACGCGGCCCTGGCCGACGGGGACGCCGAGGCCGTCATGACCGCGAAAGTCGTGTGCGGCGAAGCGTTTTCGCACGCGGCGGCGGAGATGATCCAGCTCCACGGCGGCATCGCGATCACCTGGGAACACGACGCCCACCTGTACTTCAAGCGCGCCCACGGGACGGCGCGGCTGTTCGGGACTCCGTAACCACCCCGCCTATCCCCGGGTGTCCTCGAGTCTCCGACAGAGCAGGAGTTCGAACGTGGCACCGAGAATCACCCGGGCGCTGGGCCTGATCACCGCACCGGTCGCGCTCGCGGCCGCCGTCGCGCTGGCACCCCCGGCGCAGGCGGCCGGACCCGTCCACTACACCGTCACCTTCATCGGCTCGAAGAACCTCCCGTTCGGCAACGCGCCGTTCGGCATCAACGCGGCCGGCCACACCGCCGGCCTGGGCACCTTCCGCGGCAGCGGCCAAACGGCCTACCTCGGCACCGGCCCGGCGCAGCTCACCAGCCTGCCGGGCCTGGACACCACCGACCCGGACCTGGCCACCGCGACCGAAGCGTTCGGCCTCAACGACAGCGATACCGTCGTCGGCACCGCGTACCTGAACTTCCCGATCCGGCAGGACGCGGTCGTCTGGCACGGCGGCGTGCCGGCCGACCTGGACATCCCCCTCCCCGGCGACGAGGAGATCCACGCCGTGGCGATCAACGACGCCGGCCAGATCGCGGGCAGCGGCCTCGACACGGGCAAGGCCTGGCTCTACCAGAACGGTTCCACCACGATCCTGCCGGACCTGCCCGGCGGGCAGGTGGCCGAGGCCTTCGGCATCACGCAGGACGGCCAGGTGCTGGGCGTCGCGTCCGCGACCACCGACACCCACCACGCCGAGGCCGTCGCCTGGCGCACCGGCACCGTCGTCCCGCTGGGCAGCCTGGCCGGCAGCACGTGGTCGGAAGCGCACGCCATGAACGCCGCCGGGATCGCGGTGGGGGCCGCCGGGTTCAACGGCGACGAGTTCGCCCCGCGCCACCCGGTGCTGTTCGCGCACGGCCAGGTCACCGACCTGTGGCCGGACCTGGGCGGCAGCACCTCCGGCACGGCGTTCGCCGTCAACTCCGCCGGCACGGTCGTCGGCGACGGCCGCGACGGCTGGGTGTACTCCGGCGGCGTCCGGACCGATCTGGACCGGCTGATCCCGGCGAACGCCGGCGTCACGATCACCGCGGCCTGGGCGATCAACGACGCCGGCCAGATCGCCGCGACCGCGCACCTCAAGAACGGCACCACGACGCAGCGGACCCCGGACTACGCGGTCCTGCTGACCCCGGTGACCGGCTGACCCGGCGGGGGTGCCGTCCGCCCGGACGGCACCCCCCTCCGGTCAGCTCAGGTGATGGCGTTCCTGCAGGCCGTACACCGGCGTCGGGATGCCCTCCGCCCGGGCTTTCAGCTGCAGCGCGAGGTAAAGCGAGTAGTGGCGCGACTGGTGCAGGTTGCCGCCGTGGAACCACAGCCCGTCCTGCCGGGTGGGCTTCCACATGTTCCGCTGCTCGCCCTCCCACGGGCCCGGGTCCTTCGTGGTGTCCGAGCCCAGGCCCCAGACCTTGCCGACCTTGTCCGCGACCTCCTGGCTGATCAGGTCGGCGGCCCAGCCGTTCATCGAGCCGTAGCCCGTCGCGTAGACGACCAGGTCGGCTTCCAGCTCGGTGCCGTCCTCCAGCACCACGGACGTCTCGGTCAGCGACGCGACCTGGCCGTGCGCGAGCTTGACCTCGCCGTCGGCCACCAGGTCCGCCGCGCCGACGTCGATGTAGTAGCCCGAGCCGCGGCGCAGGTACTTCATGAACAGCCCGGAGTCGTCGTCGCCCCAGTCGTGCCGGAAGCCCGCCGCTTCGAGGCGGTCGTAGAACTCCTGGTCACGCTCCTTGATCGCGGCGTACACCGGCTGCTGGAAGGTGTGCATGATCCGGTAGGGGAGCGAAGCGAAGGTCAGGTCCGCCTTCTGCGTCGTCATGCCGGCGGCCAGTGCGCGCTCGGAGTACAGGTCGCCCAGGCCGAGGTCCATCAGCGAGTCGGACTTCACGATGTGCGTCGAGCTGCGCTGGACCATCGTGACGTCGGCGCCGGCCTCCCACAGCGCGCCGCAGATGTCGAACGCCGAGTTGTTGGAGCCGATGATCACGGCCTTCTTGCCGCGGTAGGCGTCCGGCCCGGGGTGCCGGGAGCTGTGGTGCTGCTCGCCGCGGAAGCGCTCCTGCCCGGGCAGCACGGGAACGTTCGGCTTGCCCGACATGCCGGTCGCCAGCACGAGCTGCTTCGGCTTGAGGACGACTTCTTCGCCGTCGCGGTCGAGGACGACCGTCCACTCCTGGGTTTCCTCGTCGTAGGCGGCGCTCTTGCAGGTCGTCGACGACCAGTAGGTCACCTCCATGACCTTCGTGTACATCTCGAGCCAGTCGGCGATCTTGTCCTTCGGCGCGAACACCGGCCAGTTGCGCGGGAAGTCGAGGTAGGGCAGGTGGTCGTACCAGACGGGGTCGTGCAGGCACAGCGATTTGTACCGGCCGCGCCACTGGTCGCCCGGCCGGGCGTACCGGTCGACGACCACGTGCGGCACGCCCAGCTGGCGCAGCCGGGCCCCCAGGGCGATCCCGCCCTGCCCGCCGCCGATGACGACGACGTACGGCTGCCGCGCCGTGCCCAGCTCGGCGGCCTCCGCTTGCCGCGCTTCGGACCAGGTGACGCGCTCGCGGTTGACGCCGTGCTCCGCGCCCTTCGGCCGAAGCGTGCCTTGCGGTTCCTCGTGGCCCTTCAGCTCGTAGAGCGTCGTGAGGAACGTGAACGCGCCTTCGTCGGTGAGCCGCAGGTGCCCGCGGCCGCGCCCGGCCGCCGTTTCGAACCCGATCCACGCCTCGACGACGCCGTCGGACTCGGTGGGTTCTTCGGTGGCGTGGAACCCGGTCGCGTCGGCGCTGTCCATCGTGGCCAGCAGCAGGTCCTTGACGCCGTCCCGGTTTTCGACGGTCTTGAGGTTCCAGGTGAACGCGACCAGGTCCCGCCAGAACGACGTCGTGGCGAAGAGGGCCGCGGCCCGGTCGGCGTCACGGGCCGCGAGCGCGGCCTCGAAGTCGGCGAGCCAGCCGTCGACGCGCTGCCGGGCGCCGAGGGTCGCGGCCGGTTCGAGGGTCTGGGTCATGAGCGGACCTCCCCGTCTCGGGCACCGTCGTCGTCGGCGGCGCGTTCAGGGCAGCCAACCGCGCCGGCCCGGGCCGGCGTAAGGGTTGCCCTAAGGTTGCAACAGCACGACGTCGACGCCGGGGGCGATCCGGTACGGGCGGGCCAGCAGCAGGCCGCCGACGAGCTTGCGCAGCCGCGACAGCTCCGCGCGCACGGTCACCAGGTGCGTCCGGTCGCCGTAGAGCGTCTCCGACAGCTGTGCGGCCGACACCCCGGCCCGCCCGGCCGTCGCGATCAGCCGCAGCAGCTCGGCCTGCCGCCGGCCGAGCGGGTGCGTCCACTGCGCGGAGCCTTCGACGATCGCGCGCGGCGGGTCGAAGGCGAGCGTGAGCTTCAAGGTCTCGCCGCCGGCCGGGCGCAGCAGCCAGCCGCCGGGCACCGGTTCGGGTTCGCACGCCCCGATCCCGCGGACCGCGACCGGCATCCCGTGCCGGGGCGCGGCCACCCGGTCGATCCCGGAGACGCCGCTCTGCGCCGCGACCCACCCGTGGTCGTCGACGACGAGCCCGGGCCCGCCGCCGAGCACGTGCCCCGACAGCTGCCGGAGGCCTTCGAGCCGCGCCTCGTGCCGCTGGTGCAGCACGGCTTCGGCCAGCCGCACCGACGTCCCGACCAGGGCGACGGTCATCGGGTGGACGGTCTCGGCCGGCCCGCTGACGTCCACGATCCCGAGCAGCTCGCCGGTCCGCGGGTCGTGCACGGGGTAGGCGGTGCAGGCCCAGGCGTGGTGCGAGCGCACGAAGTGCTCGGCGGCGAACATCTGGACGGGCGCGGCCTCGGCCAGCGCCGTCCCGATGGCGTTGCTGCCGATCGCGGGCTCCGACCAGGTCGCGCCCTCGGTGAAGCCGAGCGAGTCGGCGCGGTGCCGCACCCCGCGCGCCCCTTCGCGCCAGAGGACGACCCCGTCGGCGTCGGTGACGACCATCAGGTGGTGGGCGTCCTCGGCGACCGACGTCAGCGCGCCGCGCAGTTCGGGGAGCACTTCGTTGAGGCGGCAGACGGTCCGCCGCCGTTCGACTTCGGCGGCCCCGACGGGATCGGGCGCGGGCGGCCGGTCGGGATCGACACCCTGCGCGGCGACGCGCCGCCAGGACCGTTCGACCAGCCGGCGCGGCGCGATCCGGGGCGCGCGCCCGGCCAGGACGGCGTCGTGGATGCCCGCGAGCAGGCGGGCGTGCCCGGCCACGTCGGTGCCGGGCCGGACCGCGCAGACTCCTTCGTCCACCGCCACCTCCTGGGCCGGGCCCCCACGGTAACCCCGCGCACCGGGGGCGGGGCAACCTCGGCGCACCTACCCGGTGAGGCGGACCGCCGATCCGGGCAGCTCGCGGTTCGCCTCGTCCAAGCCGCTCACGACGGTCCGGCAGGAGCCGCAGCCGGCGATGTGGTCGGCGACGACGCTCGCCCGGCGCGGTGACAGCCCGCCCCGGACCCACGCCCCCAACCGCCGGCGCGGCTCGCGGCAGACCGGCTGCTCGGCGTCGGGCACCTGGACCTGCAGGTAGGCCTGCCGCAGTCCCTCCCGCGCGCGCATCGCCAGCGCCGACACGCTGTTGGGCGTCAACCCCAGCAGCGGCGCGGCTTCCGTCGGCGAGTCGCCTTCGGCTTCGGTCCGCCAGAGCACCGTGCGCCACCGGCCGGGCAGGGTGCAGTAGGCCGTCCAGACGAGGTTCTCGTTCGACCGGTGCAGGGCCAGTTCCTCGGCGCCGCTCGAGGACGTCTCGGGGACCGTCTCGCACAGTTCGACGCGGCTGCGCTGCCGGCTCCACCGCGAGACGAGGTTGCGCATCGTCACGACGAGGTAGGGCCGGAGGTCGCCGTCCGGGCCGCCACCCGCGCGCACCACGGCCAGCACCCGGGCGAACGTCTCGGCCACCAGGTCGTCGCGCTCGGCGGGCTGCCTCGCCCACGCCGCGGCCGTCCGCCGCAGGGGCCCGGCGTGCCGCCGGTACAAGGCGCCGCACGCGTCGAGCTCGCCCGCGCGAAGGGCGGCGAGCAGCTCGGCGTCCGACAGTTCCTCGGCGACAGTTCCCATCGGTACTCTCCGCGACCAGCCGGCACCCAAAGTAAGAGGTACGGCAGTGTACGCCATAGGGGTCCGCCGGTACACTCCAGCCGATGACGTCGACGGACACCCCGCGACGACCCGACGGCCGCGCCGCGCGGTGGGCCGGCCAGCGCGACCGCCGTCGCCGCGAGTTCGTGGAAGCGGGGCTGCGCGCGATCGCCCGGCACGGGCCCGAAGTCTCCACCGAGCAGATCGCCGACGAAGCCGGAGTGGCCCGCACGCGCCTCTACCGGCACTTCGACGACGCCGCCGACCTCCAGGAGGCGATCGCCGCCCGGGTCGCCGAGCTGATCACCGCCGAGTTCGCGCCCCTGTGGCACCCCGGCGGCACCCCGATGGAGCTGATCCGCACGGCGATCGGCGCGCACACCCGCTGGCTGGCCGAGCACGGCGCGTTCTACCGCTACCTGACCAAGCACGCGATGTCCGGCTCCCGGGACGTCTTCGCCGACGGCAAAACCGCCATCGCCCGTCAGCTCGCGATCGTCTTCGAGCACTACCTCGCGCTGTTCGGAGTGGACACCCGCGTGGGCGAAGCGGTCGCGTTCGGGCTCGTCGGCCTGGTCGAGTCGAGCACGTCGCGCTGGCTGGAGAGCCCGCGCGGCGTCGAACGCGCCGAACTGGCCGCGCTGCTGGCCCGCTGGGTGTGGGGGATCGTCGACGACACCCTGCGCGCGGGCGGCATCCGGCTCGACCCGCACACCCGGCTGGCCGCCGCGCACCTCGGCTGAAGAGTCCACTGTGGACTCCTGGTGCGGGTTCGCGTTCCGCCCCTTACGATCGCGGCAAGGACCGGGGAGCGGGGGACGGGGATGGGTGTCGGCACCTGGCTGGTCACGATCGGCGTCGTCCTGGCGTTGCTCGCGCTCGACCTCGTGGTCGCCGCGCTGCGGCCGCACCGGGTCGGGTTCGGCGAGGCCGTCGCGTGGTCGGTGGGCTACATCCTGGTCGCGGTGGCGTTCGGCGTCTGGCTGACGCTGGCCCACGGCGGTGAGCTCGGCACCGAGTACTTCGCCGGCTACATCGTCGAGAAGAGCCTGTCGGTCGACAACCTTTTCGTGTTCGTGATCATCATGACGACGTTCGCCGTCCCGGAGGAGCACCAGCACAAGGTGCTCACCTTCGGGATCGTCCTCGCGCTGGTCATGCGGGCGGCGTTCATCGCCCTCGGCGCGACGCTCCTCGCGCTGTTCTCGTTCATGTTCCTGCTCTTCGGGCTGCTGCTGATCTACACCGGCGTGCAGCTGTTCCGGCACCGCGACGCCGACCCCGACATCGAGCACAACGTGATCGTCCGGACGGCCCGGCGGCTCCTGCCGGTCTCCGACGCCTACGACGGCGGCCGGCTGCTCACCCGCACCGGCGGCCGCCGCATGGTGACGCCGCTGGTCGTGGTGCTGGTCGCGATCGGCGGCGTCGACCTGCTGTTCGCGCTGGACTCGATCCCGGCGGTCTTCGGCGTCACGGACGAGCCGTACGTCGTCTTCGCCGCGAACGCGTTCGCGCTGCTCGGCCTGCGGGCGCTGTACTTCCTGGTCAAGGGCCTGCTCGACCGGCTCGTCTACCTCTCCGCCGGGCTCGCGGTGATCCTCGCGTTCATCGGCGTCAAGCTGATCCTGCACTGGGCGCACGTCGACGTCGACGCGCGCGTCCCGGAGATCGCGACGCCGGTCAGCCTGGCGGTGATCCTCGGCGTCCTGGCCGTCGTGACGGTCGCCAGCCTGGTCAAGACGCGGCGCGACCCGGCCGCGAAGGCGCACCCGGGCTCGCTGCGCGCGCCGGACGCCTCAGACCGCGAACACCTGTGAGTCGTCGGCGAACGCCTTGAACTCCAGGGCGTTCCCGGCCGGGTCGAGCAGGAACATCGTCCACTGCTCGCCGGCCTGGCCTTCGAAGCGCACGTACGGCTCGATCACGAACTTCGTCCCCGCCGCGCGCAGGCGGTCGGCGAGGGACTTGAACTCCTCGACCGTGAGGATCAGGCCGAAGTGCGGCACCGGCACGTCGTGGCCGTCGACCGGGTTGTGGACGCGCTCGCGCCCGCCCGGCGCCAGGTGCGTCACGAACTGGTGGCCGTGCAGGTTCCAGTCGATCCAGGTCTCGGCGCTGCGGCCCTGCTCGAGGCCGAGGGTCCCGCCGTAGAAGGCGCGGGCGGCGGCCAGGTCGTCGACGGGCATGGCGAGGTGGAAGCGAGGCCTGATCATGTCTTGATGTTAACATTGCGACATGAACAGGCAAGTGGCTCCGGCGCGGCGCCGGGGACTGGCCGACGAGGTCGCCGACCGCATCCGGGACGCGATCTTCGACGGGGGCTACGCGCCCGGCAGCCAGCTGCGCGAAGTCGAGCTGGCGGAAGCGCTCGGCGTCAGTCGCGGGCCGGTGCGGGAGGCACTGTTCAAGCTGGAGCGCGAAGGTCTCGTCCGCGGCGAATGGCACCGGGGCACCACGGTCACCGCCCTGTCCGACGAGGACGTCGCCGAGCTGGACAGCCTGCGCGCGGCCCTGGAGCAGCTCGCCGTCGGCCTGGTGGTGGACCGCGCGCCCGACCTGGCGGCGGTGGACGCGGTGGTGCGGCGCATGGAACGGGCGGCCGACGAGCACGAGATGGTGCGCTGCGACCTCGACTTCCACGACGCCGTCTACGCCGCGGCCGGCCACCGCCGCCTGCGGGAGGCCTGGGCGGCGATCCGGTCGCAGGTGCACCTGTTCCTGCTGACCCGGATCGGCGTCGAGACCGACGGCTACCTGGCCGCGATCCCCGCCGAACACCGGCAGCTCGCCGACGCCCTGCGCGCGGGTGACCGGGACGCGGCGCTCGAGCTGTTCGCGACGCACCGCCGCCTCGCGTTCGACCTCCTCACCGGGCGGTCCTGATCACGACGGCAGGTGGGTGGCGATCCCGGCCAGCACCCGCTCCAGCCCGGCTTCGAAGCCCCGGTCCAGCCGGTCGGCGGCGTGCGGCAGCTCGGCCTCGACCATCACGCGGGTGAAGCGCGGGTAGAACCCGCTGTCCACGATCATCGGACCGTATTCGCCTTCGCGTTCCATCCACTGGTCGTGGCTCAGCCCCGAGCGGCGCGCCGCCTCCTGGTCGGCCAGCTCGCCCAGCACGTGCCCGAGGACGAACGCCGAGAGCGTGCCGAGCGCGGCGAGCATCTCGTCGGTGTCCAGGTCGACGTCGTCGAACGCCGAAAGCGTCAGCTCGCGCCAGTGCAGGCTGTGCGGTCCGTGGATCGCGCGGCCGGCGAGCACCGCGGGGAACCACGGGTGCCGCAGCGCGACGTCCCGCAGCAGGCGGGCGATCGCGCGCAGCCCGTCCCGCCAGCCGGCGGGCAGGGCGGTGCCGCGCAGCTCGCCCATGACCTCGTCGCCCATCAGCTCCAGCACTTCGTCCTTTTTGGACACGTAGCGGTAGAGGGAGGTCGTCCCGGCGCCGAGTTCGGCCGCGACTCGCCGCATCGAGACGGCGTCGAGGCCCTCGGCGTCGGCGATCCGGATCGCGGCGAGGGCGACGTCTCGCCGGGTGCGGGCGGGCTTCGGGCCGCGGGTGCCGTGCTCGGGACGCAGCCAGAGCGGCGGCTGGTCGTTCGCCGGCACCGCTCACCTCCTTCGGTATTGCGAACACTGTACCCAGTTCGCTACCGTGGTGTTACTGAGCACGCTGTGCCCGGGTTTCGATGGGGTGGGGGAGATGGACTTCGACGTCGTGGTGGCCGGGGGCGGCCCGGTGGGCCTGCTGCTGGCCGGTGAGCTTCGGCTGGGCGGGGCCCGGGTGCTGGTCCTGGAGCGGGAGGCGGAAACGCCGCGCTCGCGGTTCGGCTCGATGGGTGCGCGGTCGCTGAACACGCCTTCGGTGCACGCACTGCACCTGCGCGGCCTGCTGCCCGCCGTCGAGCGGGCGGCGGTGATGTGGGTCGGCCCGGACACGCTGCCGCCGCCCGGCGCGCCGGTGGGGGACGTGTTCGCCGGGCACTTCGCGGGGATCGGCATCCGCGCCGCCCGGCTCAAGCCACCGGGTCCGGGCGAGGAGTTCTTCGGCGCGGGGGTGATCAGCCAGGCTGACCTGGAGGAGATCTTCCGGTCGTGGAGCGGGGCCGAGGTGCGCCGCGGCGTCGCGCTGACGGGGTTCGACGCCGACGACGAAGGCGTGACTGTCCACACCGGACAGGGCGAGGGCCGCGCCGGCTGGCTGGTGGGTGCCGACGGCGGGCGCAGCACCGTGCGCCGGCTGGCCGGGATCGCCTTTCCGGGCGTGGATCCCGTCTTCACCGGACGGCAGGCCGTGGTGGACCTCGACGACCCGGGGAAGCTCGTCGCCGGGGACTGGCAACACGGGGAGCACGGCTCGTACGTCGTCGGCGGCTGGGGCGAGGGCGACGGCCCGCCCCGGGTGCACACGGTCGAGTACGCCGTGGCCGAAGACCGGGACGCGCCGGTCACCGCCGAGGAGGTCCAGGCGAGCCTGCGGCGGGTCAGCGGCACGGACGTCGCGGTCACGCGCGTCCACGTCGGCACGCGCTACGCGGACACGACCCGGCAGGCCGAGACGTACCGGGCGGGCCGGGTGCTGCTGTGCGGCGACGCGGCCCACGTGCACTCGCCGGCCGGCGGGCAGGGGCTGAACCTCGGCCTCGGCGACGCGGTCAACCTCGGCTGGAAGCTGGCGCTCGTCGCACGGGGTCTCGCGCCGGAGTCCCTTTTGGACACCTACACGCCGGAGCGGCACCCGATCGGCGCGTGGGTGCAGCGGTGGAGCCTGGCGCAGACGGCGCTGAGCACCCCGCGCGGCCCGCGGGCGGAGGCCCTGCGCGCGGTGGTGGCCGACCTCCTCGACACCCCGGACGGCGCGACCCACGTGGTCTCGAGCATCAGCGGCGGCTGGCAGCACTACGACCTCCCGGGCGAGTTCCCCCTGATCGGCCACCGGGTGCCGGACCTGGCCCTCGACGACGGAACGACCCTGGCGACCCGCTTCCGCGACGCCCGCGCGGTGGTGCTCGACGCAGGGGTGGGCGCTTCGGCCGTCGCTGCGGAGTGGGGGACCCGCGCGCGGGCCGAGACGGCACGCCCGCTGGCATTCCCGGACCAGCCGCTGGCGGCATTGATCCGTCCGGACGGCTACGTGGCCTGGGCAGGAGTCGGCGATCTCGACGAGACGGCGTTGCACGAGGCGATGACGACCTGGCTCGGCCCGGCCGGTCGTTGACCGGGCGGGGGTTGGCGACCTTGGCGGGTGGGTGTTGCACGAGGCGATGACGACCTGGCTCGGCCCGGCCGGTCGTTGACCGGGCGGGGGTTGGCGATCTCGGCGGGTGGGTGTTGTGCGGCTATGAGGGTTTGGCTCGGCCGGCCGGTCGTTGACCGAGGCTGGTGTTGGCGACCTCGGCGGGCGGGTGTCTGGCTCGGCCTGTCCGGTCGTCGAGTGTGGGCGGTGAACTCGGTGTGAGGGCGTTGCGCGACCCGGCTCGGCCCGGCCAACCGTTGACCGCGGCGCTCGGCGGTACGGGGGTGGGTGACCTCGACGAGACAGCGCTGCGCGAACCGGCTCGGCCCGGCCGTTGACCGCGGCGCCCGCCGGGGCGGATCGTGGACCCATGGCGACACGCATGGGAGCGCGGTTCACCGGGGACCTGGCCCGGCTGCGGTACGAACCGGTGGCAAAACGGGTCCGGGCGGTCGCGGGTGGACGGACGTTCGCCGACTCGCGGCGGGCCGTGCTGGTCTGGGAGCCGAAGCGGGTGGTGCCCTCCTACGCGGTGCCGGAGCCCGACCTGCGAGCGACCCTGACCGCCGCGGACGGCGAAGGGGCGCCGGAACACCCGGTGCGGCTGGCCGAGGGCGGCCCGCCGGTCCTCGACCCGCGGACCGCCTTCGCCGTGCACACCTGCGAGGGCGAGCCGCTGACCCTGGCCGCGGACGGCGTGACCCTGCCGGGCGCCGGCTTCCGGCCCGCCGATCCCGACCTGGGCGACCACGTCGTCCTCGACTTCGGCGCCTTCGACGCGTGGCTCGAGGAGGCCGAGCCGATCGTCGGCCACCCGCGGGACCCGTTCTCGCGCATCGACATCCGGCGCAGCGACAGCCGGGTGCGGATCGAGGTGGACGGCGTGGTCGTGGCCGACTCGACGGCGTCCCGCGTGCTCTTCGAAACCGGCATCACGCCGCGCTACTACCTGCCGCGCGAAGACGTCCGGATGGACCTGCTCACCCCGTCGGACACGCGCACCACCTGCGCCTACAAGGGCCACGCGACGTACTGGTCGGTGGGCGGGCAGCAAGACCTGGCCTGGACCTACGACGAGCCCCTGTCCGACGCGCGCGAGATCGCCGGGTACATCGCCTTCCTCACCGAACGCGCCGACGTCGTCGTGGACGGCGAGCGCCGGCCCCGGCCGGTCACGCCCTGGTCCTAGGGGACCGGCAGCAGGTCACGCGCGGCCGGTCACCGGGCCGGGCGTGCGAGCATTCAGCCATGTCTTCGACCATGCGTGCCTTCGTGCTCACCGGCCCGCGGCGGGGTGAAGTGCTCGAGGTGCCGGTGCCCGAGCCCGCCCCGGGCGAGGTCGTCGTCGACGTCGACCGGGCCGGGGTCTGCGGCACCGACGTCGAGTTCTTCACCGGCGAGATGGCCTACCTCCACCAGGGGCACGCCGCCTACCCGATGCGGCTCGGGCACGAGTGGGCCGGCACCGTCTCGGCCGTGGGCGACGGCGTGGACCCGGCCTGGCTCGGCCGCCGCGTCATGGGGGACACCATGCTCGGCGACCGGACGTGCCGCCGGTGCCGGCGCGGCCACCAGCACACCTGCGAAAACCGCCAGGAGGTCGGGATCCGCGGCGGGCGGGCCGGGGCGCTGGCCGAGAAGCTCGCCGTGCCCGCGTGGTCGTTGCACCCCCTGCCGGACTCGGTCGACGCCGTGCTCGGCGCGCTCGTCGAGCCGGGCGGGAACGCGCTGCGGGCGGCGCGGGCCGCTGGTGCCGGCGAGGGTGACCGCGCGCTGGTGCTGGGGCCGGGCGCGATCGGGCTGCTTTCGGCGATGTTCCTGCGCGCGGCGGGCGCCGAAGTGCACCTCATGGGCCGGGAGGGCGACGTCTTCGCCCGCGAACTCGGCTTCGCGCACGTGTGGACCCGCGAGACCTTGCCGGATCGGGCCTTCGACGCGGTCGTCGACGCTTCGGGCGCGGTCGAACTGCCCGCCCTCGCGGCCGAGCTGGTGGAACCGGCGGGCCGTGTCGTCTACATCGGACTGTCCAGCCGGCCCAGCCTGCTCGACACCCGGGCACTGGTGATGAAGGACGCCACCGCCGTCGGCGTGCTGTCCGCGTCGCCGGGGCTGGCCGACACGATCGCCGCCTACGCCACCGGGGCCGTCGACCCGCGGCCGCTCGTCGCGGCGACCGTCGGGCTCGACGAGGTCGGCGCCGTGCTCGCCGGGACGCACGACGCCGGGCCCGCCCCGAAGATCCACGTCGACCCGCGGCTCTAGCGGGGGGCCGCCAGGGTCGTCGGGCGGCTGCGGCCGCGCAACGTGACGTCCTCGGTCGCGGTCCACCGCCCGGCTTCTTCCGCGGCCGCGGCTTCGACCGCCGTCCACGACGCGAGGAGCCGGCGGGGGGCGTTCTTCGCCAGCTCGGTCAGCCGGGCGGCCTCGTTGACCGGGTCACCGATCACGGTGTACTCGAACCGGCGCGGGTCGCCGACGTTCCCCGCGACCGCGTCGCCGGTCGCGACGCCGATGCCGGCCGGCCCGTCCGGCACCTCGAGCGCCAGCCGCCGGGCGATCGCCCGGCCCGCGGCGAGCGCGCACGTCGCGTGGTCCGCCAGCTCCGCGGGCGCCCCGAAGACGGCCAGGGCGGCGTCGCCGATGAACTTGTTGACCAGCCCCTGGTGCCGGTCGACCTCGTCGACGACCACGGCGAAGAACCGGTTGAGCAGGCCGACGACCTCCTCGGGCGGGCGGCTCGCGGCCAGCGCCGTCGACCCGACGAGGTCGACGAACAGCACCGACACCGTGCGCACCGAGCCACCGAGCTCCGCGGACGAGCGCATGGCCTCGACCGCCACCTCACGGCCGACGTGGCGGCCGAACAGGTCGCGCATCCGCTCGCGCTCGGCGAGCCCGGCCGTCATGTCGTTGAACCCGGCCTGCAGCAGGCCGAGCTCGGTGCCGTCGTAGACGGGGATCTCGACGGCGAAGTCCCCGGCCCGCACGCGGCTCAGCGCGTGCCGGACCGAGGAGATCGGGCTGACCACGGCGCGGGCGGTGAACACCGTGACCAGCAGCCCGAAGCACAGCACGACCAGGCCGAGCGCGATCACCGACACGGCGAGCTTCGTCGTTGAGACGTCGCCGCGCACCCAGGCCAGCGCCGCGGTGACGACCAGCCCGGCCACCGGCACCCCGGTGCCCAGGCACCAGAACAGCAGCATCCGCAGGTTGACGCCGCCGCTGAGCGGGCGCGGCGGCGCGGCCCCGGCCAGGGCCCGCGCCGCGTAGGGCCGCAGGGCGAACTCGCCGAAGAGGTAGGCGATCGCGCACACCACGACGCTCGCGAACGCGACGACGAGGAACACGGTCAGCGCGACGGCGGGCTGCCGGAGCACGGCGATCGCCGCGAACACCAGCGTCGCCAGGCCCCACAGGACGGCCTGCATGAGCGTCAGGCGCAGCGGGACGCGCAGGCTGGCGGCGCGTTCGGCGTCGGTCGGGGCCCGGCCCTCGGCCGCCCAGCGCAGCGTCCGCAGCGCCCCGCGGGTGCCCCACAGCGTGCCGACGACGACAGCCGCGACGACGTAGACCGGGACCGCGATCGCCGTGACCCGCACGAGCTCGCCGGACATGCCCGGCGCCGGCATCAGCAGCGCGGCCAGGCCGGCCACGACCAGCGCGCCGATGACGTTCGTGGCGATCAGGGTGGCGGTCAGCAGGCGCTGGACACGGCGGCGCAATACGGTGGCGTCCTGGTCGAGGGGCCCGAGCAGCCCGGAGCCGAACGGCCCGGACCGGGCGGGGGTGTGACTGCGTGAGGGCACCGGTTCCTGCCGATCGACGCGAACGAGTGAACAACTGTACACCGAAACTTTAGCGGTTCACGCCGGGACGATGGCCTGCGCCGCGCCGGTAGGCGACGGGTGTGCACTCGAACCGATATGTGTTACGGTTGGTAACAGTGAACTCGGGTAACACCTGACGAGGAGGTCGGCGATGACCAGCATCAGCGAACGCGAGGCGGCGACGGACCGCGAGACGACCGCGCGCCGGCTGCTGGAGTCGTCGGAGCTGCTCTCCTACGACCCGGTCAAGGAAGTCGACTGGGAGACGCCGCTCGACACGGACTACCACGGCGCGAGCCCGGAGTGGAGCTCGCTCTACGGCACGTCCTACTGGGCCGAGATGACGCCGGAGCAGCAGCGCGAGCTGACCCGCCAGGAGGCGGCGTCGGTGGCCAGCACCGGGATCTGGTTCGAGATGATCCTGCAGCAGATGGTGCTGCGGGACTTCTACGCGAAGGACCCGACCGACCCGGCGTTCCAGTGGGCGCTGACCGAGATCGCCGACGAGTGCCGGCACTCGATCATGTTCGCCCGCGGCGCCGCCAAGCTGCGCGCGCCCGCCTACCGGCCGCGCCGGTTCGTCGTCGAGCTCGGCCGCGTCTTCAAGGCCACCGCGACCGGGGAGGCCGCCTACGCGGCGATCCTCGTCGCCGAAGAGGTCCTCGACGTCATGCAGCGTGACTGGATGCGCGACGATCGCGTCGTCCCGTTCGTGCGCACCATCAACAACATCCACGTGGTCGAGGAGTCGCGCCACATGAAGTTCGCCCGCGAGGAGACCCGCGAGCGGCTCGAAGGCGCGGGCTGGGTGCGGCGGCAGGTCAACGCGCTCGTGGTCGCGATCGCGTCGTACTTCATCGTCACCAGCATGGTGAACGGCAAGGTCTACGAGAACGCGGGGCTCGACGGCAAGCGCGGGCGCCGCGAGGCGAAGGCCAACGAGCACCACAAGTCGATGCTGCGCTCCAGCTGCAGCGGGCTGATGGAGTTCCTGCACTCCGCGGGGCTGCTCACCAAGCCGTCGCTGTGGTTCTACAAGCGCGCGAACCTGATCTGACATGGCCTTCGCGATCACGCAGACCTGCTGCGCCGACGCGTCCTGCGTGTCGGTCTGCCCGGTCAACTGCATCCACCCGGCGCCGGGCGAGCCGGACTTCGGGACCACCGAGATGCTCTACATCGACCCGGGCACGTGCATCGACTGCGGGGCCTGCGCCGACGCCTGCCCGGTCGACGCGGTCTTCCCGGCCGGCGACCTGACCGGGCCGCTGAAGGCCTACGAGGAGATCAACGCCGGGTACTACGCGGAGCGGGACGTCCTCGCCGAAGCGACCGTCGCCCCGAACTTCCACCGCTGGTCGCCGCCGGAGTTCAGCCGGATCCTGCCGAGCGACTTCACGGCCTTGGACGTCGCGGTCGTCGGCAGCGGCCCGGCGGGCATGTACGCGGTCGAAGACCTGTTGCTGCACACCAACGCGCGGGTCACCCTCGTCGACCGGCTGGCCACGGCCGGCGGCCTGATCCGCTACGGCGTCGCGCCCGACCACCCGTCGACGAAGAAGATCGGCGAGACGTTCGCGCGCTTCCACGACCACCCGCGGCTGCGGCTGCGGCTCGGCGCCGAGGCCGGGCCGGACCTGGCCGCACGGCACGACGCCGTGATCTACGCGGTCGGGGCCACCGAGGCTCGCCCCCTCGGCATTCCCGGGGAAGACCTGCCCGGCAGCCTGCCGGCCGCGACGGTGGTCGGCTGGTACAACGGCCACCCGGACGTCGCCCCGGCCGCCGTGGACCTCTCGGCCGAGCGCGTGGTCGTGGTGGGCACCGGCAACGTCGCCCTCGACATCGCCCGGATCCTGACGGCCGACCCGGAGGCCCTGGCCGGCACGTCGCTCGCTCCGCCGGCGTTGGCCCGGCTTCGCTCGAGCAAGGTCCGCGAAGTCGTCCTGCTGGCCCGGCGCGGGCCCGAAGACGCCGCGTACACGCAGTCCGAACTGCTGGCCCTGGCGGCCCGCGGCGACCTCGTCGTCGACGCGCACGACCCGCGGACCGCCGCGGCGATCGACGCCGGCGACGGGAAGGCCGCGCTGCTGCGGGGCCTGCCGCGCGAGCCGGTCGACTGGTCGTCCCCGCCGCCGGACGGCGCTCGCCGGGTCGTCCTGCGGTTCCACTCGGCGCCGCTGGAGTTCACCGGCGACACCGAGGTCCGCGGCGTCCGGGTGACCGGCGACGTCGAGATCACCGCGGGCCGGGTCGTGCGGGCGGCCGGCTTCCGCGGCGCCCCGGTGCCGGGCCTGCCGTTCGACGAAGCGACCGGCACGGTCCCGAACACCGCGGGCCGCGTCGAACCGGGCACGTACGTGGCCGGGTGGATCAAGCGCGGACCCTCGGGCGGTATCGGCGCGAACAAGGCGTGCGCGCGCGAGACGGTCGGCGCGTTGCTCGAAGACGCCGTCGCCGGCCGGCTGCGGTCGCGCGGCCCGCGGCGCGGGCTGGCGAAACTGCTCGGCCGCGCCTGAGTTTCAGGGCCGGTGGCTGGTGTGGGTGAACTCCACAGTGGACAGCATCGAAGTGTCCGATGTGGAGCGCCGGCGGCCGAAGGCCAGTACCTTCGCCGGTTCGACCGCGTAGACGACGGCCTCGTGGCCGGACTGGCGGAAGCCGTCTTCGGTCGCTTCGTAGTCCCAGCTGCCGTCCCACTTCTCCAGCCACGCCTTGGCGAGCCGTTCCAGCGTGCGCTTGTCGGCGACCCGCCGGGCGACCCCCTCGACGACGACGTCCAGGGCGTCGTCCCACGAGTCGCGGCCGGTGGTCAGCACGACGTTCGGGTTCGCGGTCAGGTTGAGGTACTTCTGCTCGGTCTCGCCGGTGGCGAAGTGGACGGCGCCGTCGAGCCAGACGGCGACCAGCGGCGTCACGTGCGGCCGGCCGTCCGCGCGGACCGTCGTGAGCCAGCTGATCTGCGCGTCTGCCAGGGCCTTCGTGGTTTCGGCCCAGCCGGTGGCCGTGGCGCCGGGGTCGCTGAACCGTTCGTCGAGCCGGGTTTCCATCGTCACTCCGTTCGGTCGGCCACGGCGGCCGCGTAGGCGGCCTCGAGGCGCGCGGCGACGGTCGGGCCGTCCGGCGCCTCCCCGTGGCGGGTACCGAGGTGGGTCTCGCGCAGTTCGTCCATGAAGGCCTCCCACAGCGGGGGACCGCCGGCGACGAGCACCCCGGCCCGGGCGGCGTAGGCGTCGCCGGCCGGCAGGTGCCGGACGCCCCACGCGCTGAGCTGCACCAGCACCGGGACCAGGTCGATCGCCCGCTCGGTCAGGCTGTAGGTGACCTTCTGCTTGTGCGAAGGATCGCCGGCCCGCGTGAGCAGCCCGTGGTCGACGAGCACCGCCAGCCGGTCGGCCAGCACGTTGGACGAAATCCGCTCTTCGCCGCCGAGGAACTCGCGGAAGTGCCGAGCCCCGCCGAACACGACGTCACGCAGCACGAGCAGCGTCCACCGGTCGCCGAAGATCTCCAGCGACAGGTTGATCGGACACCCCGACCGCGCGTCACGCACTGATACCACCTCGCAACTGGTTGCATTACGAGAGCAGTATGCGCCGTCGCCGACCGGTTGTAAACCGAGAGCGGTTATCCGGCGAGCCGGTGCAGGACGGCGGCGGCCAGCGCGGTGCGCTCCAGCATCCCGGTGACGCTGATGTGCTCGTGCCGCGCGTGCGCTCCGTCGCCGACCGCGCCGAAGCCGTCCAGGACCGGGTGGCCCAGGGCCGCCACGAAGTTGCCGTCGCTCGCGCCGCCGACCGAGCACTCCCGCAGCGTGACGCCCAATTCCGCGGCCTGCTCGCGGGCCACTTCGTACAGCTTCGCGATCGGTGCCGACCGTTCCATCACCGGCCGGTTCCAGCCGCCGGTGATCTCGAGGGTCGCGCGGGGGTCGGTCGCCTTGAGGGCCGCCAAGCCCGCGTCGATGCGGGCCGCCTCGGCGGCGCTGGACACGCGGACGTCGATCTCGCCCGACGCCGCGCCCGCGATCACGTTCTGCCGGGTGCCCCCGGTGACCACGCCGACGTTCACCGTCGTGCCGGCGTCCGGATCGGACAGTCCGTGCAGCGCCAGGACCGCCCGCGCCAGCTCGTCGATCGCGCTCGCGCCCTTGGCCGGATCCAGCCCGGCGTGGGCCTCGACGCCCTTCGCGTGCACCTGGAACAGGCCGACGCCCTTGCGCGCCGTCTTCACCGCGCCGTCGGCGCTCGCCTCGAACACGAGCGTCGCCCGGGTGCCCGCCGCGGCCTCTTCGATCACCGGGCGCGACGCCGGGCTGCCGATCTCCTCGTCGCCGTTGAGGACCAGCCGCACGGCCGGGCGGGGCAGGCCCGCCGCGTCGAGCGCGCGCAACGCCCACACCGCGTGCACCAGCCCCGACTTCATGTCGAAGATCCCCGGCCCGGTCGCCCGGTCACCGGCCACGGTGAACGGCCAGTCCGCGAGGGTGCCGAGCGGCCACACCGTGTCGTAGTGGCACAGCACCAGCACCGGCTCGCCGCGGCCGGGAAAGTCGTAGACCTTGATGTCGCCGTGCCGGCCGCCGTCGACGTCCCGGACGGCCGCGGGTTCGCCCAGCCGCTCGCGCAGCCAGCCGTCCACCCAGGACAGTCCCGCGTTCAGGGCGGCCTTGTCGTCGCTGGGGGTTTCGATGCCGACGTACTCGGCGACGTCGGCCAGCAGCTCGTCGCGGTGCGCGGCCACCCACTCGTGCAGTTCCCGGATCACAGGCCTCGCTCCAGTTCGGTCAGGTGGTCTTCGGACATCGCGACGACACCGGTTTCGACCTCACGCAACCGCGCCAGCATCGCGCGCAGCAACGGCACGTCCGCCTGCGCGAGGACCGGCGCGTAGTGGTGGTGCACCTCGACCGGCCGGTGGCGCACGGCGATGTCGCGCCAGATACCGCTGCGGTCCTTCGGCTGGGTGCGCAGCCACGCGGTGAGCCGGTCGGTCGCCTCCTCGCGGCCGGGCGCGCCCGGCAGGTACGCGGCGGGGTCGAACTGGTCGAACGCCTCCAGCGTCCGGTCGCCGGCCGCGGTGAGGACTTCGGCCGCGAGCGCGTGCATGAGCGGGCGGTGCCGGTCGATCAGGTCGGCCATCGGCGCGTCGGCGAGCGCGGTCGTGGTGAGCATCGCGCCGAAGCCCAGCTTGGCCCACAGGTACCCCTCGACGTTGGCCGTCGCCTTCGCCGGGCCCCAGGCCTGCAGGTCCGCGACGACCTCCTCGACCCGGCCGGTGATCCGCCCGTCCGGCTCGCCGACGACGAGCGCGCCGAGACCGCCGTCGCGCACCACCCCGGGCTCGACGACGTCCGCGAACAGGTTCACGAACGCGCCGACCGTCCTTTCCGGACCGACGCGGCCGGCGATCAGCGGTTCGTTGAGCCCGTTCTGCAGGGACACGACGAACCCGTCCTCGGCCAGCCGCGGAGCCAGCCAGGGCAGTACGTCTTCGGTGGCTTGCGCCTTGACGGCCAGGAGCACCCGGCCGAACACCGGCGGGGCCGCGTCCGGCACGAAGGCGGGCAGCTCGACGGTCTCGTCGCCCTCGGGGCCGCGCAGGGTGAGCCCGCGGTCGCGGATCGCCGCGACGTGCGCCGGGTCGGCGTCCACGATGGACACCGGGTGGCCGGCCCGCGCGAGGTGGAACGCCAGCGTCCCGCCGATCGCGCCGCCGCCGACCACTGTGTACGAGCGCCGGTCAGACATGCCCTTCCTTTCCTTGCTGGACGGTCGTTTCCCCGGCCCAGTGCAGGGGCAGCCCGGCGGCGCCCGCGGTCGAACCACCGTCGACGCGCAGAACCGCGCCGGTGATCCAGGCCGCCTCGGGGCCGGCGAGCCAGTACACGGCGTCGGCGATCTCGCGCGGCTCGCCACGGCGCCCGAGCGGGTTCACCGACACCGCCGCCGCATATGCCTCCGTGACGGGGTTCGCGTCGCTGTCCACGGTGACGAACCCCGGGCTGACGGCGTTGACGCGGATGCCGTGCGGGCCCAGCTCCACCGCGCAGGCCTTGGTGACCATCTCCAGTGCGGCCTTCGACGTCGCGTAGTGGGCCGCGCCGGGCCGGGCCCGGGTCGCCGCGCCGGAGGAGATGTTGACGACCGCGCCGGTGGTCCCGGCCGCGGCGTGCATCCGTCCGAACGCGACCGTGGTCAGCAGCGCGGCCCGCACGTTCACGTCCTGCACGCGGTCCCAGATCGCCGCGGTCATCTCCAGCAGGGGAGTGGCGGGGTAGATCCCGGCGGCGTTGACCAGGACGTCGACCGGCCCGGCCCGCTCGACGAGTCCTTCCGCGTACTCGGCGTCGGCGAGATCGCCGGGCAGTTCGACGGCGTCGCCCAGCCTCGCGGCCACCGTGGACAGTTCGTCCGGGCGGACGTCGGACAGCACGAGCCGGTCACCCGCGGCGGCGAACCGCCCGGCGATGGCGGCGCCGATCCCGCCGCCGGCCCCGGTGACGAGCACGGTCCGCACTACAGCACCTTGCCCTTCGTCTCCGGCATGGTCAGGTACACCGCGACGCCGATGAGCGCGGCGACCGCCACGTAGATCCACACCAGGTTGCCGAGGTGGTGCGCGTTCAGCCAGGTCGTCACGTACGGCGCGGTGCCGCCGAAGATTGCCACGGAGAGTGCGTACGGCAGGCCGATCCCGGTCGTGCGGACCTCGGGCGGGAACTGCTCGGCCATGACCACCGCGCAGTTCGCCGAGTACCCGACGATCAGCACCAGGCCGACCAGTTCGATGACGAAGACGCTCCAGAAGCTGTTGCCCAGGAAGTGGAACGCGGGCCAGGCGAAGACCACGAACCCGGCGGCGAACGCCGTCATCGTCGCCTTGCGCCCGAGCTTGTCCGACAGCAGGCCGCCGAAGGGCAGCAGCGCGATGAACACGACCATGGCCAGGGTGTTGGCCAGCAGCGCGGTCTTGAGCGGGATGCCGGTGGCCAGGTGCGCGTACGCGGGCATGTAGGAGACCCACACGTAGTAGATCAACGTCCCGGCGATCGTCACCCCGGCCACGCGCAGCGCGGCCCGCGGGTGGTCGCGCAGCATCGCGACCAGCGGGTTGCGCCGCGGCTTCGCGCCGAGCTTGCCGAAGGCCTCGGTCTCGTGCACCGACACCCGCAGCCACAGGCCGACCAGGCCGAGCAGCCCGGCGAGGCCGAACGCCAGCCGCCAGCCCCAGCCGTGCAGGGCGGCGTCCGACAACGTCGAGTTGAGGATCGTGCCCATCAGCGCGGCCAGCAGGGAGCCGAGCCCGACCGAGACCTGCTGCCACGAACCGGCGAACGCGCGCCGCCCGGGCGCGGCCGACTCGATGAGGAACGCCGAGGACGAGCCGAACTCGCCGCCCGCCGAGAAGCCCTGCACGAGCCGCGCGAGCAGCAGCACGATCGGCGCGAGCACGCCGATCTGCGCGTACGTCGGGCAGAGCGCGATGACGATCGACGCCCCGGCCATCAGGGAGATGGTGAGGGTCAGGCCCTTCTTGCGGCCCTTGCGGTCGGCGTACGCGCCGAGCACGGCGCCGCCGATCGGCCGCATCACGAACCCGACGGCGAACACGGCCAAAGTGGACAGCAAGGCCGTGGTTTCGCTGCCACTGGCGAAGAACTGGCCGGCGAAGACCGGCGCGAACGTGGCGTAGACGGCCCAGTCGACCCATTCGACGGTGTTGCCGACGGCGCCGGCGACGATCGCCTTGCGCTGCTGCGCCGTCAGCCGGTGGGAGGCGACGGCGGTGTCCACTGTGGTCATGGCTGCTCCCGCAGGACGTGGTCCACGATCCGGGCGTGCGTGGCGTACCAGACGTCGTGGCCGGAGATGTGGTCGAGGAGTTCGGAAAGGACGGTGAGGCGCGAGCGGTGCCCGATGATGTGCGGGTGCATGGTGAGCTGGAAGATGCCGCCGTCGGCGAGCGCGGCGTCGAACTCGTCGCGCCAGATCGTCAGCACGCCGCGCGGCGGGGTGTAGGGCCGCAGGGACGCGAACCGGTCCATCATGAAGTACGGCGCGTCGTCGCGGATCCACTCGACTGGCAGCTCGACGACGCCGGTGGGCTCGCCGTGCTCGAGGATTTCGTAGCAGTCGTCGTCGGCCATCAGCGACGAGTCGTACTTCAGGCCCAGCTCGCGGGTGATGGCGAGGGTGTGCGCGGAGAAGTCCCACGACGGTGTCCGGATGCCGACCGGCCGGGTGCCCGCGAGGCGTTCGAGGACGTCGGCGGCGCGGAAGGCGAGGTCGCGTTCTTCGGTCTCGGTGAGCGCGGTGTTGCGCTCGTGGATCCACCCGTGCAGCGCCACTTCGTGCCCGTCGTCCACATAGGACTTGACCTCGCCCTCGTGCAGCAGCGCCGAGACGGCGGGCACGAAGAAGGACGCGGGGGCGTTGTGGCGCCGCAGAAGGTCGAGGATCCGCGGCACGCCGACGCGGGCGCCGTATTCTCCCTGGGCCAGCTTGCCGGGCAGCACTTCACCGTCGCGCAGTGCGGGGGTCTCGTGGTCGGAGTCGAAGGACAGCGCCACGGCGACCTTGGCGCCGCCGGGCCACGACGCCGGGCGCAGCGGGCGCCCGGCCCGGACGTGCTCGACGTGCCCCCGCCACGTCGCTTCGTCCCAGAGCCACGGCTGGTCGGTCATGCTTCCTCCAAGCTGGCGGCGGGGGTCGGGGCCCACGCGCGCTTGAGCGTCGAAACCTGCAGGGTCACGTCGGCTTCCCGGAGCCCGGGCAGCGCGCCGACGACGTCGGTGGTGTGGCGGTACAGCTCGCCGTAGTGGCGCAGCACGATCTGGCCGACCAGGTTGAACCGGCCGGTGGTGGCGCTCAGGTACTTCGTGCCGGGGTGCGCGGCGAGCTGCTGCCCGGCGCGGTCGAGCTCACCGGGGACGATCGAGAGCCAGAGCATGAACTCCAGCGCGTAGCCGAACATCGCGGGCTCGGCGAGCGTCCGGAACCGCAGGCAGCCGCGCCGCACCAGCGAGTCGACCCGGCGGGCCACAGTGGACTCGCTCGTGCCGACCTGTTTGGACACCTCCTTGAACGGCAGCCGCCCGTCCTCGCCGAGCGCGGCGCAGAGGGCGAGGTCCACTTCGTCGAGCTGCTCGGGCGGCCGCTCCCAGTGCTGCTCCTCGAACGGCCGGACGTCGCCGCCGCGCAGGTCGGTCGCGGCCTCGGGGGTGAGCTCGCCGGAGTCCCAGTCGTGGTTGGAGGTGAAGGTCCGCATCACGGCGAAGGTCTCGGCGTCCCGGATCGCTTCGGCGGCGGGGAAGCCGTTCTCCTGCAGGCCGGCGATGTCGGCGTAGGAGGGCAGGACGAACTCGGCGGAGCAGTCGGCACTCCCGGCGAGCACGGTCGCGTACCGCACGTCGGGCCGGGCGGCGAGCGCGTCGGCGACCGCGGCGGCGGCACCGGGACGGCACTTGAGCCGCGCGAGGACGGGGACGCCGAGCCCGCAGCGGAGGACGTCGACGACACCGATGACCCGCAGCCGCCCGCTCTCGGTGAGCTTTTCGGCCCGCCGGAGCACGGTGGACTCGCTGGCTCCGACGTGCCGCGCGATGGCCCCCCACGGCGCCCGGCCGTTGAGCTGCAGGGCCGCGACGATCCGCCGGTCCAGCTCGGTGGTCTTGCCTTCGTTCTGCACAGGACGCATCCTGAATGCAGGAAATCGTCAAGTCAAGGGGTCGCGATGCAGGAAAGCTGCAATCCGGTCGATCAGTCCAGTGGGAGCGTCGGGGTCGACGCGGCAAAGGCGTCGGCCGCGGCCAGGTCGAACTCGCCGTGGTCGCTGCCCAGCCCCCGGGCCACCAGGGCCGCCGCCGCGCAGCCGAGCACCGCCGCCTCGCGCGGCGACCGGCCCAGGCCCGCGCCCCGCAGGAACCCGGCCGAGAACGCGTCGCCGCAGCCGGTCGTGTCGACCACCGGAACCGCGTACGCCGGGACGGCGATCGTTTCTTCCGCCGTCACCACCAAGGCGCCACGCGCGCCCCGGGTCACCGCCACGCAACCGACGCCCCGCTCGAGCAACGTCCGCGCGCCGTCTTCGAGGGTGGGTGCGCTCGTCAGGCCGAGCACCTGGTCCTCGTTGGGCAGCAGGTAGTCCAAAGAGGACAGCACCGGGTCGATCCAGGCGAGCACGCCCGGGTCGCCGGGGGCCAGCAGGTCCGCGGACGTCACGACGCCCGCCGCGAGCGCCGGCGCCAGGAGTGACGCCGCCTTCGCGCCGCCCATCAGCTCCGGCCCGCCCAGGTGCAGGTGGGTGACGCCGGAAAGGTCCGCCGCGAAGTCCGACGGCTCGTACGTCAGGTTCGCGCCGGGGACGTGGAAGGCGGGCCGGCTGCCGTCGGGGCGGATCGGGAGGACCGACGCCGACGTCTGGACCTCCGCGCGCCGCCGCACCAAAGACGTGTCGACGCCGTACCGCGCGAGCATCGTCAGCAGCAGGTCGCCGACCGGGTCGGTGCCGACGGCGCCCGCCGTGCGGACCTCCGCGCCGAGCTTCGCCAGCGTCACCGCCGTTCCCGCGGCCGTGCCGGCCGGTCCGAAGCGGATCTGCTCGACCAGCGCCGCACCCTGCCCTTCGGGAATGGCCTCGACCGGCCGGACCTGCACGTCGAGGACGTGCGCTCCGAGCGTCACGACCGTCTGCGTCACCGGTCCTCCAGGCGCCGCGGCCGGCCGTACCCGCGCTGCGCCGCGGCGGTCACGACGGCTTCCTGCTGGAAGTCGTCCAGCACCCGGGGCGCGCCGAGCGTCGCGGCCCGCACGTACAGGCCGCACGCCCACTCCAGCAGCAGGGCGTTGTCCATCGCCGCGTCCAGCGTCGGGCCGTAGGCGATCGCGCCGTGGTTCGCGAGCAGTGCCGCGGTCTTGCCCTCGAGGGCCGTGAGCGTCGCCGTGACCAGCTCCGGGGAGCCGAACACCTCGAACGGCGCGACCCGGATCGAGCCGCCGAGGGCGAGCTGCTGGTAGTGCACGCACGGCAGTTCGTCGAGCACGAGGGCCACCGCGGTGGCGTGCGGGGAGTGCGTGTGCACCACCGCGCCCGCGCCGAACCGCCGGTAGATCCCGAGGTGCAGGTCCAGTTCCGAGGTCGGCGCCAGCTCGCCGGCGACGACCGCGCCGGCCAGGTCGACGACCGTGACGTCGGCCGGGGTGGCCGCGCCCAGCACGACGCCCGTCGCGGTCACCGCCACGTGGTCGCCGGTCCGGGTGCTCACGTTGCCCGCGGTCCCGATCAGCAGGCCCTCGCCCGCCAGGCCGGTGCTGGCCCGGGCCACCGCGCGCCGCGCCTCGTCGAGGGTCGAACTCCCCACTGCCATGGCCCGAGGCTAGGATAGATCCGAATCAAAGTCACGTTCAGGTTTGAGGTGTGATGAGCGAACCGCGGCTGCGCCGCGTGCCGCGGCAGGAGCGGTCGCGGCAGAAGCTGGCCAAGGTGCTCGAGGCAGCCGACCGGCTGCTCGCGGAGGACGGCGTCGAGGCGCTGACCACGACGCGCGTCGCCGCCGCGGCCGGCGTCTCGGTCGGGGCGCTGTACCAGTACCTGCCGGACCGCGACGCCATCACCGAAGCCCTCGCCGACGGCTACCTCGCCCGTCTCGAAGACCTCATGACGGCTTTCGCCGCGCAGGCGGCGCAGGAGACCTGGGACGACCCCGTCGGCCTGCTCGTCGACGCCTTCGCCGCGCTCTACCGCGCCGAACCCGGCTTCCGCGCCCTCTGGCTCGGCCGCGGGCTCACCGAGGCGACGCGCGAAGCCGACCGCGCGCACAAGGCCGTGATGGCCACCGGCGTGCACCGCGTGCTCGTCGCGCAGGGCCTGCTCCGCGACGACGACCACGCCGCGACCGCGTGCCGCACCGCGTTCCTCGCCGCCGACGCCGTCATCCAGGAGGCGTTCCGCGCCGACCCCGACGGCGTCGCCGCGCTGCTCGACCAGCTGAAAGCCATGCTCCGGGCCTACCTCGCGACGCTCGTCTAGGCTCGCGGGCATGCCCGACACGCAGTACGAAGACCTGCTCAGCCACGTTCTCGACACCGGCGCCCGCAAGGCGGACCGGACCGGCACCGGGACGCGATCGATCTTCGGGCACCAGCTGCGCTACCGCCTGGCCGACGGCTTCCCGCTGATCACCACGAAGAAGGTCCACTTCCGCTCGATCGCCTACGAGCTGCTGTGGTTCCTGCGCGGGGACTCGAACGTCGGCTGGCTGCAGGAGAACGGCGTCACCATCTGGGACGAGTGGGCCGCGCCGGACGGCGACCTCGGCCCGGTCTACGGCGTCCAGTGGCGGTCCTGGCCGACGCCGGACGGCGGGCACGTCGACCAGATCGGCGAGGTGCTGCGCACCCTGCGCGAAAACCCGGACTCGCGGCGCATCATCGTGTCGGCGTGGAACGTCGCGGACATCCCGCGGATGGCGCTGCCGCCGTGCCACGCGTTCTTCCAGTTCTACGTCGCCGACGGCGAGCTGTCCTGCCAGCTGTACCAGCGCAGCGCGGACCTGTTCCTCGGCGTGCCGTTCAACATCGCGAGCTACGCGCTGCTGACGCACATGATCGCCGAGCAGGTGGGGCTCGGTGTCGGCGACTTCGTGTGGACCGGCGGCGACTGCCACATCTACGACAACCACGAAGAGCAGGTCCGCAGGCAGCTCGCCCGGGACGCGCGGCCGTTCCCGGCGCTGAGCCTCAAGCCGGCGGACAGCCTGTTCGACTACACCTACGAGCACATCGCGCTCGACGGCTACGACCCGCACCCCGGCATCAAGGCCCCGGTGGCGGTGTGATCGGCCTGATCTGGGCGCAGTCCGCGAACGGCGTCATCGGCCGCGACGGCGCGCTGCCGTGGCACCTGCCGGAGGACCTGAAGCACTTCCGCACGGTGACCTCGGGGGCGACCGTCCTGATGGGCCGCCGGACGTGGGAGTCGCTGCCGCCGCGGTTCCGGCCCCTGCCGGGGCGCCGCAACGTCGTGCTGTCGCGGACGCCCCAGGACGGCGTCGAGACGTTCCCCGAGCTGGCCCCGGCCCTCGCGGCGGTCTCGGGCGACGGCTGGGTGATCGGCGGCGCGGCCGTGTACGAGGCGGCACTGCCGTTCGCGGACCGGATCGTGGTCACCCAGCTGCGGGAAACCTTCGAGGGCGACACGCGCGCGCCGGACGTCGGCCGCGAGCCGGACGCCACGGGGGAGTGGCAGGAGTCGTCGACCGGGCTGCACTACCGGTTCCTGACCTGGGGATAGCGTGCGCAGTCCCGAACACCTGGCCGCCGTGCTGCGAGAACGGGCCTACGGCAGCATCACCTGCCTGAGCACCCTGCTCCTGCTCGCCGGGCGGCTCGGCGAACCCCTGAGCGGCTGGGCCGCGCTGCTCGACCTCGCGATCGCCACCGGCGGGATCTGGGCCGCGAGCCTGTTCGCCGAGTACGTCTCGCACCTCGCCCTGCACGACGCCGACGGCGAACGCGCCGACGTCCGCCTGCTGCTGCGGGCGAGCGGTCAGATCCTCGAAGCGGCCGTGCTGCCCGCCGTCCTGCTCGTCGCGGGCGCGCTCGGCGTGCTCCGGCTCCGGACCGCGATCTGGGCGAGCGTCTGGCTGCTCGTGGCCGAGATGGGCCTGTTCGCCCTGCTCGCCGTGCGCCGCACGCGCCTGCCGTGGTGGAAGCAGCTGCTGCTCGTGGTCGTGCTCGTCGGGCTCGGCCTGGGCGTCATCGCCCTGAAGACAGCGCACTGAGCGCGGCGGGTACGCGGTGGCCGAGCCGCCCGGTCGTCTCACGGCCGGCCGCCAGGGCGTTGAGCACGGCCTCCTCGACGACCTGGACGACGGCTTCGAAGAACGGGTCGAGCCGGCCCCACGGCACGAACCGCAGGCTTTCGTACTCGGCTTCGGCCGTGCGGGGGAACGTGCTCGTGAGCGCGCCCGGGTTCGCCGTGCTGAAGGCCAGGAACAGGTCGCCCGAGAAGTGCGAGCCCGTCGTGCCGGTGCGGGCCAGGCCGAGCGGGACGCGGCGGGCGAGCGCGGTGCACTGGCCGGGCAGCAGGGGCGCGTCCGTCCCGAGCACGACGATCACCGAGCCCGCCCCGGCCGGCGCCGCCCAGTCCTCCATCGGATTGTCGTCCGTCAGCGAGAGTCCCACGGGTGAGCCGGCGACCGTCAGCTCGCGGCGGCTGCCGAAGTTGGCCTGCACGAGCGCGCCCACGGTGTACTCGTCCGCGCCGTGGGCGACGACCCGGGACGCCGTGCCGGTGCCGCCTTTGAAGCCGTAGCAGGTCATCCCGGTGCCGCCGCCGACCGAGCCTTCCTCGAGTGCGCCGGACCCGGCGGCGTCGAGCGCGGCCACCGCGTGTCCACTGTGGATGGTCGGGGCGTTGATGTCGTTGAGGTAGCCGTCCCAGGTCTCGGCGACCACCGGGAGCAGCCACTCCGCGGCGACGTCGGGGCGTTCGCGCACCACCCAGTCGATCACGCCGCGGTGGCACGGGCCGACGGCGTGGGTGTTGGTGATCAGCACCGGCAGGCTCAGTGACCCGGTCTCGGCCAGCCACGCGGTGCCGGTCATCTCGCCGTTCCCGTTGAGGGAGAACGTCCCGGCGGCGCACGGCACGGCGAAGTCCGCCCGGCCGCGGGGGAGGATCGCGGTGACGCCGGTGCGCACCGCCTCGCCTTCGACGAGCGTCGTGTAGCCGACTTCGACGCCGGGGATGTCGGTGAGCGCGTTGTGCGTGCCGGGCCGGCCGGGCAGCGTGATGCCCAGGTCGCGGGCACGGGTCATGACAGGTCCTCCCGGGTGGTGGCGGTGCGGGCGTAGGAGAGCAGCATCGCTTCGGCGGTGGCGCGTTCGAGCGTCGGCACGGCCTGGGTGAGGTGCAGGCCGTAGCCGTCTTCGAGGGCGACGAGGTTGCGTGCGATCGCCACGGCGTCGGCGGTCAGGGTGAACTCGCCGCTCGCCGCGCCGGCTTCGAGGATGCCGGTGTAGATCCGCACCTGCCGTTCGTACAGCGAGATGTGCCGGGCGGCGTAGGCCGGGTCGCGCCGCGCGATCGTGCCGAGTTCGTAGAGCAGCACGCAGAGTTCGTCGTCCGGCCCGGTGGGCAGGCCGCTGCGGATCGTCGCCACCAGCCGGTCACGCGGCGAGCCGCCCGCCGCGGCCTGCTCGCGCGTGGTGCAGAACCGCTCGACGGCCTCGTGCTGCACCTCCCGCAGCAGGTCGGCCAGGGTGGGGAAGTAGTAGAGCACCGAGCCGGACGACAGGCCGGCGCCGTCGGCGATGTCCCGCAGCCGCAGGTTGAGGACCCCGCGTTCGACGACGGCGCGCCGCGCCACGGCGATCAGCTCGGCCCGCCGCTCGGGGGCCCTGCTCGGTCGTGCCATGCCGGTCATTCTTCGAAGGATCTTCGGAAAAAACAAGCCCTTGACTTGTCTGCCTGGAGCGCCTTTGATGCGTGGTCACCTGGTTGTTCGAAGGAGCTTCAAAGAACTGGAGGCCCGCTCGTGACCACCCCCGCCCTCCGCCGCGGCCTGCGCACCCTCGGCACCCTGCTCATCACGCTCTCGGCGATCAGCCCCGCGTCGTCGGTGTTCATCATCGCGCCGGGGGTGCTCACCGGCGCCGGGACCGGCGCGTTCCTGAGCTTCGCGGCCGCCGCGGTCGTGGGCGTGTTCATGGCGTTCGTCTACGCGGAGCTCGCCTCGGCCTTTCCGCTGGCGGGCGGGGAATACGCGATCGTCGCCCGCACCCTGGGGCGGCTGCCCGGCTTCGCCGTCCTGGGCCTGATGATCATCACGCAGGTGCTCATCGTCGCGGTGATCGCACTCGGCGCCGGGACCTACCTGAGCGTGCTGTGGCCGGGCCTGCCCGGTCCGGCGGTCGCCGCCGCGACGTGCGTGCTGGCCGCCGTTGTCGGCGTCTTCGACATCAAGCTCAACGCGTGGGTCACCGGGATCTTCCTCGCCATCGAGATCCTGGCGCTGGTCGTGGTCAGCGCGCTCGGCCTGATCCACCCCGCGCGGCCGTTCACCGACCTGGTCGCGCACCCGGTGGCGGCCGACGGCAGCCCGGCGACGGTCGGCGCCATCGCGATCGCGGTGGCCGTGGCGATGTTCGCCTACAACGGCTACGGCTCGGCGGTCTACTTCGGCGAAGAGACCCAGGACGCGCCGCGCAGCCTGGCTCGCGCGATCCTGCTCGCGCTCGGCATCACGGTGGTCGCCGAACTCGTCCCGGTGACGGCGGTGCTGCTGGGCGCGCCCGACCTCGGGCAACTGTTCGGCGCGGAGAACATGTTGTCCGCCTTCATCTCCGCCCGCGGCGGCAGCACGCTCGACACGGTGCTCAGCCTCGCGGTGGCGCTCGCGATCATGAACGCGGTGCTGGCGATCGTGCTGATCAGCTCCCGGCTGGTGTTCAGCAGCGGCCGCGACCGCGCCTGGCCCGGCGCGGTCAGCCGGGCCCTGGCGGCGGTGCACCCGCGCTTCGGCACGCCGTGGGTGGCGACGGTCGGCACGGGGGTGGTGGCGGCGCTGCTCTGCTACGTCGACGCCCAGGTGCTGCTGGTGGTGACGAGCACGTCGATCGTGGCGGTCTACGCGGCCCTGTGCCTGGGCGCGATCAACGGCCGCCGCACCGGCGCGACGGCGCACGCGGGGTACCGGATGCCGTGGTTCCCGGTCGCGCCCGTGCTCGCGCTGGTCGTGCTGGTGTTCGTGGTGTACCAGAACGTGCTGGACCCGGCGGTGGGCCGGCCGAGCCTGATCGTCACGGCCGCGATCATCGTGCTGGCGTCGGCGTACTACGCACTGGTGCTGCGCCGCCGCGGCGGCTGGCGCCTGGCCGAGCCGTCGCCGGCGGCCGAAGAACCTGCCCGCGACTGACGGGGAAACGGCCCCGGGTGCTCGCCCCGGGGCCGTTTCAGTGAAGCGTGAGTCAGAAGCCGTAGATCCGCTGTTCGGCCTGCTTGGTCGCGACGAGACCGTTGGCCCACAGCGAGTTCACCCGGCTGCGTTCGGTGGCGTTGGGGACCGCGTTGGTGCAGGACGGGCCGGGGCCGCCGCCGGACATCAGCTCCGAGCACGGGCCCGAGTAGTGGTCCGGCAGCCCGAGGGCGTGGCCGGTCTCGTGCGCCGCGATCCGGGTCGGGTTGTACTGGCGGGCCTGGGTGTAGTCGATGAAGATGGTGCCGCTGCCGTGCCCGTTGGTCTGGGCGTAGGAGCCGCGGGGGTCGTTGCCCTCGGTGTAGCGCAGGCTCGCGCCGGAGTTGCTCTCGACCAGCCTGACGTTGGTCACGCTGCGGTTCCAGTTGGCGGCGCCGGCGTTGATGACCGACCGGAACGACGGCGCGCTGGCGGTGCTGTAGTAGACCGTCGTGACGGCGGCCTCCTGCGAAGTGGCGGCGACCGCGGTACCCGCGGCGACCGGGGTAACGGCCAAGGCGAGCGCAACGGCGCCGGCCAGGGCGAACTTCCTCGACATCGGAAGACTCCTCGTGGGGGACGGGGATTTGCCGGTTTTGCGCGCGCTGTCGAAAATTTACCGGTTGTTCCCCGTCCCGGGAGCCGACTTCCGTAGGGGCCGTGGAGTGGTGATTTCCCAATACTGACAGCGGGTTGACAAAGAGGCCGGGGTCAGGGCTCGAGGGTCATCGCGATGAGCTGCTCTTCCAGCTTCCGCGCCGCCGCCACCTCGAGGCCGACGCCCCACAGCGGGGCCGTGCTCGCGCCGTCCGCGGCCGCGATCACCAGGGTGACCACGTGGTCCGGGAGGCCGTCCTCGCGGAGGTCGTCGTTCCACTTCTCCGCGTCCGCGCGGGCGATCTCCGCTATCTCGGGGATCGAGATCAGCTGGGCGACCAGGGCGATGTTCTCGCGGACGGCCACCTCGTCGTAGGAGGTGTCCAGGGACGCCCGGACGTACGCGCGGGTCAGGCGGCCCGGGGCCCGGTCCGCCGGGTCGAGGGCGGCCAGCACCTCCGCGCGGTAGGTGTCGAGGATGTCCTGGGCGAGCGTGCGCACCAGGGCGTCCTTGGCCGGGAAGTGGTACAGCAGACCGCCTTTCGACACGCCCGCCGCCTTCGCGATGTCGTCGAGCGACGCCGAGATCCCGCGCGTGCGGATGACCGATCCGGCCGCGTCGAGCAGGGCCCGGCGCGTCTCCTCCGGGCTGCGCCCGGCCTTGCGAGGCATGTCAGTCCTTTCCGGACGGAATGGTCCGCCAGGCGATCACCGCCGCGATCGCGGTGACGACGGCGGCCGCGACGGACGTTACCTGCATGGCGCCGGTGAACGCTTCGCGGGCGGCCCGCGCCAGGTCCGAAGCCGGGTCCAGGACGGTCATCGCGCCGGCGAGGGAGTCCCGCGCCGCCGCGGGGACGTCCGCGGGCAGGAACGCGCGGTACACCACGGTCACCACCGAGCCGAGGACCGCGATGCCGAGCGCGGCACCCAGCTCGTACGCGGTTTCCGAGATCGCCGACGCCGCACCCGCCTTGTCGCGCGGGACGGCCGAAAGCACCGAGTCGACGGTCAGGGTCAGGGCCAGCCCGACACCGAGCCCGACCGGCAGCAGGGCCAGCGCGAGCCAGCCGAAGTGCGACGCCCGTTCGGTCACCGCCACCAGCAGCAGCCCGAGCGCGGCGACGCCGAGCGCGGCCGCGACCGCGCGGCCCTTGCCGAGCCGCGCGACGACCACGCCGACGGCGGCGACGACCACGATCGAGGCCAGCGTCGCCGGCATCTCGGCGAGACCGGCCTGCATCGGGCTGAACCCGCGCACCAGCTGCAGGTACTGGGAGAAGAAGAACAGCAGCCCGGTCAGCGCGAACACCGAGACGAAGTCCGCGAGCACGGCCCCGCTGAACGCGCGGTTGCGGAAGAGGGCGACGTCGATCAGCGGGTGCGCGGCCCGCCGCTGCCGGCGGACGAAGGCCGTCCCCGCGGCGAGCCCGAGCGCGGCCGCGACCGCTGCCGGTGTGTCGATCCCCGAGCCGACGGCGTGCTTGACGGCGTAGACGAGCGGGACGATCGCGGCCATCGACAGACCGGCCGAGAGCAGGTCGAACGGGCCCGGGTGCGGGTTCTTCGACTCGGGCAGCAGCAGCGCGCCGGCCACCAGGAACCCGGCGACGATCGGCACGTTGATCAGGAACACCGAGCCCCACCAGAAGTGCTCGAGCAGGGCGCCGCCGACGAGCGGCCCGAGCGCGATCCCGCCGCCGGACCCGGCCGACCAGATCGCGATGGCGCGGGTGCGCTCGCGGGGATCGGTGAACAGGTGCCGGATGAGCGAGAGCGTCGACGGCATGATCGTCGCGGCGGCGATGCCGAGCAGCAACCGGGCGACGATGAGCACGCCGGCGGTGGGGGAGAAGGCGGCCAGCGCCGAGGCCAGCCCGAACGCGGCGGTCCCGAGCAGCAGGACCTTCTTGCGGCCGAACCGGTCGGCGAGGTTGCCCGCGGTGACCAGCAGCCCGGCCAGGGCGAGGGAGTAGATGTCGCCGATCCAGAGGATTTCGGTGGCGCTCGGCGCGAGCTCGCGCGTCAGCGAGGGCACGGCGAGGTAGAGCACGGTCCCGTCGACCGCGAGCAGCAGGACGGCGCCGACGAGGACGCCCAGCGCCGCCCAGCGGCGCCGGTGGCTCAACGGCTCGATGGCGGAGGGAAGGGTCGTCGTCATGCCAGTTACTATACCGTCTGGACGGTACAGTAATGCGGCGAGACGCATCACACCTCGTCGACTGCGCTGCGGGTCAGTGCCGGTTGAGCTCTTCGGCCAGGATCAGGTCGACGTGCACGGCCGCGTGGCCCAGGACGCGCCGGGCGGCGGCGAGGGCCGTCAGGGCGACCAGCACGCTCGTCCCGACGAGCAGGCCGCCGACGGAGTCCCCGGGGATCACGGCCGCCACCGAGGCGGCGACCAGGACCGGAGGCCACCACCGGGCGGGCAGGGCGTGGCGCGGGCGCCGGAGCCCGGCTCGCGTGGGGTGCCGGTGCAGGCCCATTTCGCCTCCGATCCGCCATCGGGTGGTCCTGCATCATGACTGACCGGATCATGACGCGTTACCGGGTATTCGCGTTCCGTACACGTTCGCGCGAAATCTCCGTCTAACGGCCCAGTCGTCCGTGCTGACGGTGGTGGGCTCCGAGGGTGTCATCACCGCATCGGGGCTCGCATGAGGGCCGGCGGAGTGATACAGCGAACGCGGTCCGCCGGTCGCCGCCGCGCCTAAACTGGAGGTATGACGGCGGAAGACCTCATGATCGAGTTCGCCCTGACGCGTCTGGACCACCCCGACCTCGACCTGGAGGACCTGGCCGCGCTGGTCGTCCGCCGCGGGGGCCTGGAGCGGGAACTGGAGTTCGCGGCCCGCAACCTCGCCGACCGCGACGAACTGCGCGGCGCGACCTTCCCGACGGCGGTGGAGTACGTGTTGCGGGTGGTCCTGACCCTGCGAGGCCCGTCGGACTGAGCTGCGGCGCGACCATGCCTGCGGGGGACCTTGCCCGCTGGGCGCTGCAGGGCGCGACTTTGCCCGCGACGGCCTTGCCCGCGGCGAGTTCGCGGCCGGGCGGGTGCGTACCGCCGCCGATCGTGACCCCGCGGGAACCGTCGGACTAGGCCTCGGCCGCGCGCCGCAGGCCCCGGCGGTCGAACACCAGGTCCCGGGCCGTCCCCAGGGCCGTGGCGATCGCTCCGGCCAGGACCGCGTCCTCGCCGAGCTGGCCGGCCACGATCTCCGGCACCACCGGGACCGTCGCCGCGAGCGCTTGCCGCATCGGTGCCACCAGCAGGTCCGCGTTGCCGCCGATGCCGCCGCCCAGCACGATCAGGCGGGGGTCGAGCACCGCCGTCACCGCCGACACCACGTACGCCAGCTTCTCCGCCTCCTCCGAGACGACCTGCAGGGCCCGCGCGTCCCCGGCGCGGGCCAGCCCGAAGACGTCCTTGGCCGAACGCGCCCTCGTCAGGCCCAGCGCGTGGGCCGCCTCGACCACCGCCTGGCCCGCCGCCGCCGTCTCCATCGGGCCCGGACGGCTCTGCGCCGCGCCCGCGGGGAGCGGGCCGAACGGCAGGTCCGCGATCTCGCCCGCCGCGCCGTGGGCGCCGCGGAACAGCCGGCCGTCCACCAGCAGGCCCATGCCGATGCCCGTGCCGACCGTCAGGCACACCAGGACGTCGACGCCCAGCGCCGCCCCGAGGGCGTGCTCGCCCACCGCGCACAGGTTCGCGTCGTTCTCCACGACGACGTCCGAGCCGGCGCCCGCCAGGGCCGCGACGAGCTCGTGCAGCAGCCCGCGCCGCTCCCAGCCCGGGAGGTTCGGCGCGCGGTGCACCGTCCCGGTCGCCGGGTCCGGGACGCCCGGCGTGCCGACCACCGTCGAGACGACGTCGTGGGCGCTCAGCCCGGCCGAGGCGATCGCGCGTTCGACGGATTCGCTTACGGTGCGCACCAAAGCGCTCGCGGAGCGGCACCGGTTGGGCTCGTCGAGCCGCGCGACGATGCTGCCTTCGAGGTCGGCCACGGCGATCCGGATCGCCCGCCGTCCGATGTCGACGCCGACGACGTGGCCCGCGTCCGGCGCGGCCTGGTAGACGACCGCCGCGCGGCCCGGTCCGGCCAGGCTGTGCCCGGTGGTTCGGACCAATCCGTGCTGCTCCAGATCGAGGAGTGCCTGTCCCACCGTCGGTTTCGACAGTCCGGTGTCGGCCGCGATCTGCGGCCGCGTCGCCTCGCCCTGCGCGCGCAGCCGGTCCAGGACCAGGCGCTGGTTCAGCGCCCGCATGTTCGCCGGTGTTCCTACCTGCGGCCCGTTTTGCCCCACACATCCTCCTGCGTTGCCGCAAGTTTACCGGCGGAACCCTTCCGGCCCACCACGTTCTATGTTAAGAAACTTTACTAACTACTGGACGGAGGCACGCCGTGAGTTCACCCACTCGTTCAGGGGACCCCGGAGCGGCGGTTCCCGCGCAACCGGCCCTTGAGCGCAAGATCGGCCCGCTGCAGGCGACCGCGATCAACATGACGCAGATGTGCGGAATCGGCCCGTTCGTCACGATTCCGGCCATGGTCGCCACGATGGGCGGCCCGCAGGCGATGTTCGGCTGGATCATCGGGGCGATCGTCGCGCTGGCCGACGGGCTCATCTGGGCCGAGCTCGGCGCCGCGATGCCGGGCGCCGGCGGCACCTACCTGTACCTGCGCGAGGCGTTCCAGTACCGCTCCGGGCGGCTGATGCCGTTCCTGTTCGTGTGGAGCGCGGTGCTGTTCATCCCGCTGATCATGTCGACCGGCATCATCGGCCTGGTCCAGTACCTCGGCTACCTGATCCCCGGCGTCACCGACGACGCGGGCACGACCCCGCTGGGCAAGATCATCGGCGTCGCCATCACGCTCGTCATCGTGGCCGCGCTGTTCCGCAAGATCGGCCAGATCGGCAAGCTCACCACGGTCCTGTTCGTGGTCATGCTCATCGCCGTCCTCACCACGATCGTCGCGGCGTTCTCGCACTTCAGCGGCGCGCAGGCGTTCGCCTTCACGCCCGGCGCGTTCAGCTCGGCCGGTGACGGCACCTTCTGGGGCGGCCTCGGCGCCGGCCTCATCATCGCCATCTACGACTACCTCGGCTACAACACGACGGCCTACCTCGGCGGCGAGGTCCGCGAGCCCGGCCGGACGATCCCGCGCTCGATCATCTACTCGATCCTCGGCATCATGGGCCTCTACTTCCTGCTGCAGGTGGGCGTCCTCGGCTCGATCCCGCTCGACGAGCTGAAGAGCGCGACCTCGGTCGCCTCCAGCGTCCTCGAGCAGGCGTGGGGCACCGTCACGGCGAAGGTCGTCACCGTCTTCATCGTCGTCGCGGCCATCGGCTCCGTGTTCGCCGGCCTGCTCGGCGGCTCGCGCGTGCCCTTCGAAGCCGCACGGGACAAGGTGTTCCTGCCGATGTTCGGCAAGCTGCACCCGAAGCTGAACCTGCCGACCGCGGGCGTGCTCACCATGGGCGCCATCACGATCATCGGCTCGCTGTTCACGCTGACCGACGTCATCAACGCCGCCGTCGCCACCCTGGTCATCATCCAGTCGCTGGCCCAGGTCGCGGCGATCTTCACGCTGCGCCGCCGCCAGCCGAACCTGAAACGGCCGTACAAGCAGTGGCTGTGGCCGGTGCCGACGCTGCTCGCGCTGGTCGGCTGGGTCTACATCTACGTCTCCGCGACCTGGCTCTCGATCGGGCTGTCGCTGGGCTGGATCGCCGTCGGCGCGCTCGCGTACCTCGGCTACGCGAAGGCCGAGCACACCTGGCCGTTCGGGCCCAAGGAGATCAAGGAAGCCTTCGCCGGCACCGAAGGAGCCCCGGCATGACGAAGAAACTCGCCGCCATCGCCGCGTTCCTCCTGGTCCCCGGGGTGCTGAGCGTGACCGCGCCGGCTTCGGCGCAGGAGCCCGCCCAGACCGGCGTCGCGAAGCCGCACGGCCTCAGCACGATCGGCCTGCAGGGCTGGCAGGTGCTCACCACTGCGAACGTCAAGGACGGCGGTGACCAGGTCTCCACGCCCGGCTACGCCACGAAGGGCTGGCTGCCGGTCAAGCCGGACGACGCGGGCGCGCCCGGGACCGAGATCACCGCACTCGTCCAGAACGGCAAGTGCCCGGACGTCTTCTACTCCGACAACATGCGCAAGTGCTTCGGGTACGTCGACAAGCTCGGCCCCGTCGTCACGAAGCCGTTCTCCGACCCGTGGTGGTACCGCACCGACTTCACCCCGGACATCAAGGCCGGCCAGCACGCGAAGCTGACCATCCCGGGCATCGTCGGCGAGGGCGACGTCTGGGTGAACGGCAAGCTCGTCGCCACCAAGGACGTCGTGAGCGGGGCGTTCGCCGGGCACACCTTCGACGTCTCGAAGCTGGTGAAGCCGGGCAAGAACACCCTGGCGATCAAGGTCTACCCGAACAACCCGCTGAAGATGTACACCCTCGACCAGGTCGACTGGGGCCAGATCCCGCCGGACAACGACACCGGCATCCAGTTCGCGCCGACCCTGCAGGTCGGCGACGCGCTCACCGGCGACAACGCGCACGTCGTGCAGGACAACGCGCCCGACCTGTCGAGTTCGAAGCTGACGGTGAAGGTCGACGTCACCAACGACACGGCCACCGCGCAGACCGGCGACGTCGCCGCGACGATCACCCCGCCGTCGGGCGCGCCGGTCGTCGTCCACCAGCGCGCGACGATCCCGGCCAACACCAAGCAGACGGTCACGTTCGCGCCGGTGAAGATCGCGCAGCCGAAGGTCTGGTGGCCCTATTCGATGGGTGACCAGCCGCTGTACACGCTGAGCACGGCGGTTTCGCAGGACGGCGTGCTGTCGACGTCGTCGAAGAGCACCTTCGGCATCCGCACGGTGACCTCGCGCCTGGTCGGGAAGTCCGCGCCGCTGCCCGCGGGCGCGCGGCAGTTCACCGTCAACGGCAGGGACTTCGTGTTCCGCGGCGGCGGGTTCGCCCCGGACCTGTTCCTGCGCTACGACTCCGCCGACACCGCGCACCAGATCGCGCTGATCAAGAACATGGGCCTGTCCGGCGTCCGGCTCGAGGGCCACGACATGCCGCAGGACTTCTACGACCAGGCCGACCGCGCCGGCCTGCTGGTGATCGGTGGGTTCATCTGCTGTGACGCCTGGCAGCCCGACACCGCCGCGCAGCTGGGCGAGCGGGACCTGCGGATCATCCACGACTCGTCGGTCAGCATCGCGCAGCGCGAACGCAACCACCCCAGCGTGTTCAACTACGGCTGGAGTGACAACGAGCCGTTCCCGAACCAGGAGGAGGCCGTCCTCAGCGCCTTCAAGCAGGAGGACTTTCAGGTCCCGGTGATCGCCTCGGCGGAGTACAAGAGCACGCCGACACTGGGCAACTCGGGGGAGAAGGAAGGCCCGTACGACTGGGTCCCGCCGTCCTACTGGTACGACACCTCGCACTTCGACGCCTCCGACGACAGCCGCACCAACGCGGGTGGTTCGTGGGGCTTCGCGAGCGAGCAGAGCGCCGGGCACACCGTGCCGACACTCGACTCGATCAAGCGGTTCCTCTCGCCGGCCGAGCAGGCGAAGCTGTGGCAGGACCCGGCCTACAACCAGTACCACGCGAACTTCGAGCCCGACCACGGCGGTTACGCGTTCGGCACGCTGTTCACGCTGGACCAGTCGATCACCCAGCGGTACGGGAAGTGGAACTCGCTGAAGTCCTATGTGGACCTGGCGAACATCGCCAACTACGAGAACACCCGCTCGCAGTTCGAGGCGTTCCTGCACCACTCGACCGACCGGAACAACCCGTCGACCGGCGTCGTCTACTGGCAGCTGAACAAGGGCTGGCCGACGCTGCTGTGGTCGCTCTACAACGACGACGGCGACCAGGCGGGCGCGTTCTTCGGCGCGAAGAAGGCGAACAAGCCGCTGCACGCGATCTACGGCTACGACAACGGGTCCGTTACCCTGGACAACCTCGGCGCGGCCACCCAGTCCGGGCTTTCGGTGCAGGCCCGCGTGCTCGACACGGCGGGCAAGGTGCTCGACGACCAGACGGCGTCCGGGCTCTCGCTGGGTTCGCAGGGCGTGCGCACCGGGGTGCTCAAGCCGAAGGTGCCGGCCGAGACGAAGGCGCCGGCGCCCGCACAGGTCTACTTCGTCGAGCTGCAGGTCAAGCAGGGCGGGAAGGTCGTCGACCGCAACGTCTACTGGCTCTCGACGCAGAAGGACGTCGTCGACTGGGGCAAGACGCTGGGCAACCCGCAGGCGACGCTTGCGCAGTACGGCAACCTGCAGGCCCTGCAGAACCTGCCGAAGTCGCAGGTGAGCGCGGTCGCGTCGACGCGTTCGAACGGCGGCGACACCGTCACCACGGTGACCGTGACCAACACGGCGAAGACGCCGGGCGCGGCGTTCTTCCTGCGGGCCGACGTCCGCCGCGGCACGCCGGACGGGCACGAGGGACCGGGCGACAACCAGCTCGTGAACGCGACCTGGGACGACAACGACATCACGCTGTGGCCGGGTGAGTCGCAGACGCTGACCGTCACCTACAAGGCGTCCGACCTGCGTGGCGCGGCGCCGGTGATCAGCGTCGACGGGCTGAACACCGGCCGGATCGTGGTGCCGGCGGCCGGCGGGTACGGCCACCACGGGGACGCGGCCGTCGCGCCGCAGATCGAGGGGATTCGGGAGTGACTGAGGAACGGGTTCTCGGGATCGACTTCGGCGGCACGAAGGTGGCGCTGGGGCTCGCCGGCCACGACGGGACCCTGCTGGCCACGCGCCGGCTGGACACCGACGCGCAGGCGGGGGCCGAGCAGGTGGTGGTGCGGGCGCTCGCCGGAGCCAGGGCCCTCCTGGCCGAGGCGGGCGAAGCCCCCACCGCGATCGGCGTCGTCAGCCCGGGGATCGTGCTGCCGGACCGCATCCTGCTCGCGCCCAACGTGCCGGGCTGGGAGCAGCTGCGCCTGGCGGAGCTGGTGGCCGCGGAGTTCCCGGCCGTGCCGGTCTCGGTCGGCACGGACGCGAAGGCGGCGGCCTTGGCGGAGTGGCGGTGGGGTGCGCTGGCCGGGGCCGACCCGGCGGTGTTCCTCTCGCTGGGCACCGGCATCGCGGCGGCGGTGCTGGTCGGCGGCCGGTTGCTGACCGGCGCCAACGGAGCTGCGGGCGAGATCGGGTACAACCTGCTCTCGCCGCAGGACACCGAGGGCTTCGCGAGCGGAGCGGCGCCGCTCGAGGAAGCCGTCGGTGGGCGTGGGCTGGGCGGCCGGGCGAGCACGTTGCTCGGCCGTCCGGCTACCGCCGGCGAGTTGTTCGCCCTGGCCAAGGAAAACGTCGAGGCCAAGGAGCTGGTGACGGCGGCGCTCGACGAGCTGTCCATGCACGTGGCCAACCTGGCGATCGCGCTGGACCCGCAGCGCATCGCGGTCGGCGGCGGGCTGGTGCGCTCGGCGGACGTGCTGCTGCCGGCCCTGGCGGACCGGCTCGCGCACGCGGTGCCGTTCCCGCCCGAGCTCGTCTCGGCGCGGTTCGACCAGGACGCGGCACTGCTGGGCGCGGTGGCGCTGGCCCTGGGCGGTTAGGCGTCCGGGTGGCGTGCCGGTGCCCCGACCCGGTGCGCCACCCGGCTTCAGCCCGTGGCCTCGGCCATCGCCAGCTCCGTCCGGCGGAACGCGGCGGGGGAGAGCGTGAACCACACGAGCACGGCGCTGACCGCCTGGACCGCCGCCGCGACCACCCAGACCGCGCGCAGGCCGAAGTGCGCCGCGACGAAGCCGCCGGTCAGCGCGCCCAACGGCGTCAGACCCCAGGCCAGCGCCCGGTGGCTGGTCAGGACCCGGCCGAGGAGCGCGGCCGGGGTGAAGCGCTGGCGGCTGGACTGCGAGCAGACGTTCCACAGCAGCACGGTCGCCGTCAGGGAGATCAGCACGACTCCGATCAGGGGCGGCCACGGCGGCAGGACGGCGAGCAGCAGCTGCGCCACCACCCCGAAGCTCTGCCCGATCCGCATCGACCACGAGTAGCCGATCCGGGCCACGACCTGCTGCACGACGAACGACGAGGCGATCCAGCCGAAGGCCAGGCACGCCAGCAGCAGGCCGTAGCCGACCGAGCCGACGTGCAGGACCTGCGTCGCGTACAGCACGAACATCGAGGTGCCCGCGCTCGCGGCGAACGAGCCGAGCGCGACGTTGAGCGTGATCGACCGCAGCAGCGGAGTCCGCACCAGGTGCCGCAGCCCGGCCGAAAGGTCCCGCAGCGGATGGGTGCTCGCGGCCACCACGGACTTCGACGGGATGCGGCGGGTCAGGAGCACCGCGAGCAGCGCACAGGCCGCGGCGAGCCAGGCGGGCGCCCCGGCACCGGCGGCGATCAGGAACCCCGTCAGCGGCGGCACGACGAACTGCACGACACCCCGGTCGATCACCTGCAGCCGAGCGTTGGCGTGGGCGAGGCGGTCCGGCGGCACGATCTCCGGCACGAGCGCCCCGCTGGCGCCGTCCCCGAGCACCTGCGCGGTGGTGACGACGAAGGCGACGACGAGCAGCACGGGCAGGCTGAGCAATCCGGCGGACGCGACCACGGCGAGCACGACGGCGGCCCCCACCTGCACGGCGTAGGCCCAGGCGAGCACGGCGGTCCGCCGCACGCGGTCGATGAGCACCCCGGCGAAGAGCGACAGCAGCAGCCACGGCGCCTGCCCGGCCACGTTGACCAGCGAGATCTCGCGAGGATCAGTGGTGACCGAGACGGCGAGCAGCGGAAGCGCCGCGAGCATCAGCCCTTCGGCGGCCGAACCCGACACCGCGACGGCCTGCAGCCGCACCCACCTGTCCGTCACGCGCGCGCCCCCATGGCCGACAGTCTTTCACGCGCCGGCAAACGATTTTCGTGACGTAATTTCAGCGGCGCACGCGGGTCGACTCGCGGACGACCAGTTCCGGGGCGAACACCACTGCCTGGCGTTCCACCGTCGTGTCCGCCGTCTCGGCCAGGAGGAGTTCCGCCGCCGTGCGGCCGAGGCGCTGGGCCGGCTGGCGGACCGAGGTCAGGGGGACCGCCGCCGCGCCGGCGAACTCGATGTCGTCGTAGCCGACGATCGCCATCTCGTCCGGGACGCGGACGCCCGCGCCGACCATCGCCTGCAGGACGCCGAGGGCCAGCAGGTCGTTCGCGCAGAACACGGCCGTCGGGCGGGGGATCGTGCCCAGCAGGCGCGCTCCCGCGTCGCGGCCCGAGGAGACGTCGAGGCCGATCGCCTCCAGGACCGTCAGCTGTACCGCCGAGCCGTCCAGCGCCGTGCGCAGGCCCTGTTCGCGGTCGCGGCACTGGGCGAGGATCGCGGGGCCGTTGACGAACGCGATGTGCCGGTGGCCGGTCTCCAGCAGGTGGCGGGCCGCGAGCGCGCCGCCCGCGATGTCGTCCACCGCCACGGAACTCGCCTCGGACGTGGGGGCCTTCCGGTCGACGAAGACGTACGGCGTGCCGCTGCGGCGGAACGCGCGCAGGGCCTCACCGGACGTCGCGACCGGGCTCAGCAGCACCCCGCGGACCCGCTGCTCGGCGAACATCGCCAGGTAGGACGCCTCGAGGTCGGGCCGCTGGCCGCTGTTGCAGGTGATGATGTTGAGGCCTTCGGCGTGCGCGGCCTGCTCGGCCCCGCGGGCGACGTCGACGAAGAACGGGTTGCCGAGGTCGAGCACGAGCAGCCCCATGATCCGGCTCCGCCCGGCGCGCAGCTGCCGCGCGGACTCGTCGCGCACGTAGCCGAGCTCCTCGATCACCGACAGGACCCGGTTGCGCGTGGCCGCCGCGACGACGTGCGGCCGGTTGACCACATTGGACACCGTGCCGATCGAGACGCCCGCGCGCCTCGCGACGTCCTTGATGCCGACCACCGCACCCCCTCGCCGAGAAGGCGTCAGGCTACCACGGTGCTGAAACGTTTCAGGGCACTACCCGGCCGGTGGTGGTGGAGGTCCGGACGTCGATCCGTTCTCCCGTCCGCCGAGCGAACCGGAAGGCGGGGAACCGGTGAACGACAACTGGCGCGCCTCGTCCGTGCCGGAGATGACCCGGTTGATCGAGACCTTGAGCCACTCCAGGGTGACCCGGACCTGGTCGTCGATCTGCCACCGGTCGAGGGCGTCGGAGGCGAGCAGCTTGCTGATGAAGTCGAAGACCTGCCGCCGGTGCGTGTCCCGTTCGCCGACCAGCGCCTGGACCACCGGGGCCACCTGCTGGGGGTTCTGGGCCAGCTGGAGCGCGAACTGGTCGATGTCGCCGCCCTCGATCAACGTCTTGAACGCCTGGACCTCGGAGGCCAGCCGCCGGTTGTGCTCGGTCTGCTTGTCGGTCCGCAAACGCACGAGCACCCTGGTCCACAGGCCGTGCTCGTGCTCGAGCCAGGTGTGGTCGAACCGGGCACCCGCTGCCTTCTCCGCGGCTTCGACGTCCCCCACCCGCAGCGACCGCGTCTCTTGCCGGAGCCGCTCGAGCAGCAGCGGGACCAGCACCCGGCGAACGTCCGTGACACCTTCTCGCACGACGAGCGCGGGGTCGGCGACCCGCCACTGCACGTCGACCGTCGCCCGGAAGACGAACGTGTCGCCGGCGCTCGGCAGCGTGATGCCCAGCGTCAGGCGGCGCAGGGACATGTCGACCTCGTAGAGGCTCCGGAACCCGCCCCACAGCATCTTGGCCAGGCTCGGCTGCCGCCCGCCCTCGAAGGTCGTCAAGATGCCTTTCTTGTCAGCGAAGACCGTCGTCGTCCACGGGCGTGCCGGGGCGCGGCGGATCAGGAAGTCCAGCCGCCCCACCCGGTACTCCCCGACCAGGGGCCTGTAGTTGGAAGGTTCGATGGTGCGGACCTCTTCTTCGGGAAGGCCCTCCTGCTTCGCGTCTTCTCGCCAGTTCGGTTCCGGCTTCCCGGGTGACTGCGCTTCCTCGGGCGGCGCTGCGGACTCACCCTGCTTTTTCTTCTCGTCACTCATGCCAGCGAATACCTTTCCCTCCGGGCGCGGACCGCGTCTTCCAGCCGCGCCGCGACCTCGGGCCGCAGCGGGTCGGCCCAGTCCTGCTGCAGCCTCTCGATCAGGTGCCTCAGCCGCAGTTCGTCGCTTTCCGCCTCGATTACGTAGGGGAGGAACCGCGCCAGGGTTTCGAGGCATTCGTCGTCGCGTTCGGCCACGCGGATCCACTTGCTGATGAACTGCTTGGCGATCTGCCCGCCGGCGCGGGCCCGCAGCGACTGGCGCAACAGGTCGGCGATCGGCTCGGTCAGCGCCGGCTCCTGCCATTGCAGGGTCAGCAGCAGCGGCCACTTCTTCGCGGCTGCCGGGACCTGTGGCCGTTCGCCGCTCACCGAGATCGTCAGGTAGGAGAGTTCGAACCCGTAGAGGTCGGTCAGGTGGTCCATCGCGGACAGCGCGAGACGGCGAAGGCTCGTGCGATCACTCCGGATCCACTGGCCGAGACAGTCGAGCACCGGCTGGATTTCCCCGAACGCCAGCAGTTTGGCGATGCTGAACCCGGCGGTCGAGACGACGTCGTCTTCGTCGGGGCTGGTCCACGCCGAACGTTCCGACGGGGTGCCGAGGATGCGCAGCTCGTCGAGCGACTCGGTGACACGTCGCCGGCCGAGCGTGAACCCGTGGGCAGCCGCCGCCGTCCAGCGCACGGGGGTGCGGCCGGTGCGGCACCAGCCCCGCAGCCACTTCCGGATCTTCGGCTCGAGGTCCTCGTTCTGGGCGGCCACGTCCAGGGCGATCGCCGCGGACGTACGCCGCTGCGCCGTGTTGTTCTTGCCCGGTGCGGCGACCGCACCGGGTTCGATCATCTTCGTGAAGCCGTAGACGAAGTCGAGGCCGCACAGGAACCCGGTGGCCTGGGCGGCGCGGACCCAGACCAGGGGCCACTGGCTCTTGCACAGCTTGGTCAACCACGAGGCGATGGCGTCCCGCATGCGGTGGTGGTTCTCCCAGACGTACTTGAGGACCGCGCTGGGATACCGCTCGTCGTGGAAGACCAGCAAGGGCATGGACACCAGTTCCTGCCCGATGGTGGTTTGACCGTCGATCATCTTGGCACGCAGGGAGGGCAGGCGGTTGTCCTGGTCGTCGGAGAACAGGGAGATGCGCCGCGTTCCGCTGGCGCCGGTCGCCTTGACCAGCCGTCCGGCCAGTCGCCGGGCCGCGTCGGCGACGATGTCGTAGGGAGATTTGTTGAGAACCGCCAACGCGATCCTGAAGGCGGCGAGGCGCAGCGCTTCGTCCCGTTCTTCCACTGACAAAACCGCTTGAAGTTCGGCGAACCATTCGGCGACCTGGATCGACACGGCCGCCGCGGCGGCACGCTCCACGTCTACCTGCGTGATCAAACCTCGCGCGTGCTGGGCCAGCAGGGCGGCCATCCGGACGGATTCAAGGGGGCGTGGACAGGGTCCCAGCGCCTTGGCCACCCAGTCCGCGTCGAGCATTCCGTGCCAGCGGTTCTCGAATTCCTCGTCGTCGTCCGTGCGGGCTTCGTGCGACAGGTTCTTCTCGAGCAGTTTTCCGGCGTCAGGCGCCGAATAGTCGAAGGCATACTCTCCGAAGACGTCCAACGGGCGAGGGTCGGCCCCGACGACCAGGACGCAGTACGACCGGTGCTCCCTGAACAGTCCGTGCAGCTTGTCGAGATGCGCTTCGGAGAGGGAACCCGCGATGCGGCGCGGGACCTCGGCCACGTAACCGGCATCGTCTTCGGGCAGTCCGGCGTCGGTCAGGGACTTGACCGTGTCGCCGCTGTCGAGGCGGAAAACGCGATCGGGGGCGAGACTGTCGAGGAGGTGGACGGCAGTGGTGTACCGGCCGGTTCCCGGCTGCCCTCGCAACAGCAGAACCCGGTTGACCTTGAGAGCCTCGAGCATCTTCGAGTGCCCGGAAACCTCGAGGTAGCGGTTCCGGACCCAGATCAGGACTTCTTCGCGCACCGGCCCGGACCGGCGTGACACCGCCTGCCCGACGAAGATCTGAGTCCGGTCGCCGACCTGGAAATCCCTGAATTCTCCCCGGCCGATCGACACGCTGTACTGGTTGACTTCGCGGGAAAAGTAGGGCTGGCCTTCGACGTAGGCACTGGTGACACCGCGGTTCTCGTCACCCAGCAACCGGTCGGCTTCGTTCTTTTCGGTGGGGCCTGGTCCGGCCTTGGCGTCGGCTCCCTTGCTGCCGGACGTTCCCGCGCTGTCCGATTTCCCCGGTGTCGAAGACGCGTCCGATGTGTCGGTCATCGCGGCCGACCGTCAAGGCCATGGACGTCGCCGAAGATGAACGGGGCGGTGAACGTGCCCTGGCCGATGGCCGGAGAGTTGTTTCCGAAGGTGGTGACGGAGCCGGCCGCGCCGGCGCCGGGCCGGACGGTTTCGGGCTGCTCGGAGCCGGGCGCGGGGCGTGCTTCCGGGGGCACCGAGTACCCTGGAACCCTGATCCAGCACCCTGTTCCGGTTTCCGTCTGCCGGTAGGACTCCGGGAACACCAGGCGACCACCCCGCCGCACGACCGCCTGGTACGCCGGGTCGGACACCGCGACGACGAGGCGGCCCGCCGGCGCCCACGCGAGGAGGCGGCAGGTCACGTCCGAACCCGCGAGTTCGACGGCCTCAGCACGGGCGACGGCCGGGTCGGCGTCCAGCGCGACGCCGACTGCGAGCCGGGTGCCGGGGAACCGGGTGGCGACGGCTTCGCGGAGGTGCTCGACCCAAGTCCCGGCCAGGAGCGTGCCGGGCAGGCCGGCGGGCACGTCGAGGGCGATCTGCTCCCCGGTGTCGGTAGTCCGCGCGGGCAGGGGCGTGCCGACCGCTTCGAACGACTTGGCGGCGACCTCGTCGAAGAACCCTGGCGGCGGCTGACCGGGACCGGCGAACCGCAGGCCGACCGCGAGCGCGCCGAGATGGGTCCGCAGACGCTCGCGGGCGACGCCGGGCACGTGAAGCCACGCTGTGGTGAAGAACCGCTTCGCGGGCTCCGCCACTTCGACGCGGACGAGGTCGTCCGCCGACAATGACGTGTGGCGTTGCTCTACCGAATCGAAGATCGGTTCTGAGACGGCGAGGACGAGGTTCGCGTCAGGAAACGCCTCGAGAACGTCCCGAACGATCCGGGCGTCGCGGATGCGGCAGACGTGGACCGGCGCCGTTCCGGCGAGGCCAAGGTCCCCCGGAATGATCACGCCGTGGTGGACCGCCACCCGCAGCCGGAGCCGGGCCGGGAATTGCCGGTCGTGGTTGTACCGGCCGAGCCACTCGTCCAATTCGCGGACGAAGGGCCCGACCACCTTCGGCTCGGCGTTCGCGTCGGTGATCGGCGTGAACAGGCCGTCACCGGCGTCCTGCCGTTCCCACCGCCCGGGGTCGAGTCCACTGCGTTCCGCCGCGTGCCGGACCGCCGTCGCGAGGGCCCTCTGAAGCTCGCGCTGCTGCTGGTCGTCACGCGTTCCGTAACGCCAGGCGTCCAAAGCGAGAAGAAGCGTTCGGGAGAACTGTTCGTCGTCCGCCACGGGGACCTCCGGTGGTCGATTCCGCGTTCGCCTAACTCTGAGCCACGTTCGCGCCGCCGACCCCGTACTGATACGGGTTTGCTCCGGCCGAGCCGCTGAACCGGAGCAGAGCAGGCAGATCTCCGACCACGATGCGTCGATATTCCCGCCGCAGCACACCCAGCCGGTGTAGCTGGTGCGTGGTCTTTTCGAACGTGCTCAGCGCGACACCGGCGAGCGACGCGATCTCGGCTTGGGTGAGGGAGGCGTCGAGGATCCAGCTGTCGCCGGTGCGAACGCCGTGGCGCTGGACGATCTCGGCCAGCACCCGGCCCACCCGCATCGGCGCCGGGCAGGTGAGAACCTCGGCGCGGCGGCTGTTCGCCCAGTGCAGCCGGGTGCTCAGCGAGCTCGAAACGGCGCGCCACACATCCGGATGGCGGTCGAGGAACTCGTTGAGCTGGGTCTTGCCGACGAGCTTGGCCTGCACGGTGGTGCAGGTCAGCACGTTGGCGGAGCGGCGCCGCCCTTCGAAGACCGACATCTCACCGAGGATGTCGCCGGGCCCGCGCAGCGCGAGCAGCACCGGTCGGCCGAATTCGGTGTCGACCACGACCTTGAGCGTGCCCGACAGCGGCACAAGCACGTGGTGGCTCTGCTCGCCCTGCCGGATCAGGACTTGCCGCGGGCGGTAGGTCACGGCAGTCCCCAGGGCCAGCAACGCGTTTCTGGTGCGCGTGCCCAGCAACCCGAGCACCGAATCCGCAGGCCAATCCTGTCCCTGGTTCAGCATTACCCCCGATGTCCGACCGCTCGTGTCGCGGCGCGTGCGCGCGGTGTTACGTCAGGGAACTCCGGCGGCGTGGCCGTCACCACATCGCAGGACGGTTTGTGCGGTGGGGCGGGAAACCATCGCGTGACGGGGTGGACGGACCGGCTCGTCCGGATGCTTGTGCCGGCGAGAAAGGAGAGCGGGATGCACCCGACAACGAGAAGAGGTGTTCCGGTGTCGGACGCTGTGCAGGAGCTGGGCACCACCTTGACCACGGTGACGTCGTTCCAGGGCGCGGTTCACCACGCGGACGAGAAGGCGAGGACCGTCGTCGCCGTGCACAGCACGGTAACGGCGCTGGTGGCGGCGCAGCTGACCTTCCTGTCGGCCACCCATCCGGCGCCCGCGCTGAGGACCGTCGTGCTGGTGATCTTGGCGTTCTTCGTCGCCGGCTCGATTTTCTCGGCTTACCAGCTGGTGCAGGCGCTGCGGCCGCGGATCCAACGGCCGGCCGAGCCCAACCGGTTCGCCTTCCCGAGCGTGGCGGGCTCCACCGGGACTGTCGCCCCGGTGTCGGCACGGCAGCAGTGCGCCGAGGCGCAGCAGGTCGCCCGGCTGCTCGCGGATCTGGCGATGCGCAAGCACCGCCACGTCCGTCGTGCCCTGGCCGGCACGGGTGTGCTCCTCATCTGCGGTCCCGTCCTGCTTCTGGTGATCGGGTTCTCGTAACGGTTCGGCAGGTTCACGCTTCCGCGACCGTCTCGAGCCGGGCGTGGTCGAGGACGACTATCCGCCGGTAGCCGGTCCGGACCAGGCCGGCGCGGCGGAAGCCGGCCAGTGCCCGGTGCACCGTCGGCTCGGCCGCGCCGACCAGGCCGGCCAGTTCGGGCTGGGTGAGGGCGACGCCGATCTCCACGCCGTCGCGGGTCGCTGTTCCGTAGGCCGTGGTGAGTTCGAGCAGCACCCGTGCCAGGCGGATCCGCACCTCGCGGCTGCCGAAGTCGACGCGCCGCCGGGTGGCCCAGCGCAGCTTGGCGCCCACGCTGCTGCCGACCGCGACCGCCGCCTCCGGGTGGCCGGCGAGGAACCGGTGGAACTCGGCCTGAGTGATGAGACGAGCACGGACACGGCCCGCACAGGTGACGGTCGCCACCCGCGGATGGCCGTCCAAGCTCGCCAGTTCGCCGATCAGCTCGCCCGCCGCGCGAATCGCGAGCAACGCCAGGTGGCCTTCGGGCGTCGTGGCCGTCACCTTGACGCAACCGTCCAGGACCAGGAACGCGTGTGAGGTGGTGTCGCCCTCCCGGAGCAGCACGTGCCCGGGCGGGAACGCGCGCGGGATGCCCAAGTCGAGGAGGGCCGCTCTCGATGCCGCGGGCAGCTTCGCCAGAAAACTGCCCGGTGGGAAGATTCCGTTCAGGCCACTCACCGCAGTCCTCCTCGCCCGGTCGGAATGGTACGGACCCGTGCGGGGGATCCCCAGCCGCGGAGTTGTCCGATTTCCGACGTTCGGCGGTGGGACGGCGGGATAGGGTCCCTCCGTGCGGATCTTCACGATCGTCCTGTCGCTGGTGCTGACGTGGGTGCTCTCCGGGGCGGTCGCTTCGGCGGATCCCGTGCTCGAACACGACACCGACGACCCGGTGGTGGCCGCGCCCGCGGTGACCCGGCCGGACACCGCGCACTGCAGTGTCACGCTCGCGGATGCCTTCCGCTCCAACGCCGCCGACGGCACGCCGCAGTTCTACGAGGGCACGCTCGCGCCGCCGAAGGCCTGTCCCGGCCCGTGGGCCAAGGTCGTCATGGACCAGACCGTGACCGTCAGCGGGCGGCAGTACGACCGGATCGGCGACCTGCGGATCGGCGCCACCGAAGTCTGGTGGGGGACCACCGAGGAGCCCAGCGGTGAGGGCAACCGGCCGATCACGTACCACTTCGACAAGGACCTGACGCCGTACTCCGCTCTTCTGCGCACGCCGCAGCCGTTCCACGGCGGGATCGAGAACTACAACTCGCCCGTGTACACCGGGGTCTACGCCCAGACCGTGACGCTCACCTACTACCAGGCCGACCGCCGGCACCCCGCGCCCGAGACCGCCGACCACGTCGCCGGGTTCGGGCACGTCGACGCGACGCCCGCGGCGCCCACCGTGCACTTCGGCGCGAAGGACCTGCCGCGCAACATCACCCGCGCCTACCTCGAGGTCACGCTCGAAGGCCACGCCTGCGACGAGCAGTGGTTCGACGACGTGCCGGACGACGTGTCGGCGAAGTACCCGGCGGCCGGGCTGTGCGGGAAGGGCCCGTACCGCGAGGCGAACTTCGCGATCGACGGGACGCCCGCCGGCAGCGCGTTCACGTTCCCGCACATCTACTCCGGCGGGATCGTGCCGCAGCTGTGGCGGCCGATCGTCGCGATCGACACCTTCAGCCTGCACGCCGAAACCTACGACATCACGCCGTTCGCGGGCCGTCTCGTGGACGGCGGCACTCACGACATCTCCTTCTCCTTCCCGGACATCGGCGGGGAATTCACCGTCGTGCCGACCCTACTGCTCTACACCGACAAAAACGCGCCGCAGACGTCCGGTGCCCTGACCCGGCACGACGTCGCCGCGGCGCCGGCGCGGCAGACGACGGTGAAGGACATCGAGGACGGCGTGAACGTGACTGTCACGGCGAAGCGCGACGACGTGACCGCGGGGTACGTCGACACGTCCGCCGGGCGCGTCTACACCCGGGTCGAGCGCACCCGCGACTACCGCAACAGCGACGACGTCACCGGCGGCGGCTTCACCCAGCACGTCGTGCAGGCCGACGCGGGTGAGCAGACATCGACGTCCACTGTGGACGGCCGCGTGCGGTCGGCCGCCCGGCACACCTGGTCCTACCCGCTGACCACGGACGCGACGGCGACCATCACCGACGACCAGAACCTCCGCATCTCGGGCTCGGCCGAGATGACGCAGATCCTGGGCGACCTCACCGGCGACGGCCGCGGCTGGTGGCCGGTCCGCGCGTCCCGGGAGTGGCTGACGTCGTCGGGCGTGCTGGCCCGCACGAACGGCGTCAACACGGAGGCGGACGGCAGTTCGCGGACGTCGTACTCGGGCACGGACGACGCCGGCCGGCCGTACTTCCACTACGTCGCCGGCGAGCACGGGCGGATCACGGAGAACCGGGCGAGCCGCTGAGGGGGCCCGGAAGACCGCCGGCAGCACACCTCGTCCTCGGACGCGCGGTCCATCGCGGCCGAGGCGGGCCTTGGTGAGACCCGTCTCGCCGTGCCTCACCCGATCGGGCTAGTGCGGTAGTGTCGGAGCCATGGGGAGTCTCCGCTCACGGGTCCTCGGCTGGGTCGGGCGCCGGTACCTCGCCCGGCAGTCGAAAAAGGGCTTCGACCTCGAGAAGATGTCGTCCATCCTGCCCGAGTCGGCGCTGCTGCCGCTGAAACGCGACGGCCTGGACCCGGTCCCGGAAATGGCCGCGAGCCGGGCCGAGGCACCGATCAGCAAGCTCGACCTGCCGTTCGGGATGAACGCCTGGTTGGTCACGGGTTACGACGAAGCGAAAGCCGTCCTCGGCAAGGCGACCGGGTTCTCGAGCGACTTCGGCAACCTCGTCGGCAACGCGGGCGTCACGGCGGACCAGAACCCGGGCGGCCTCGGCTTCGCGGACCCGCCGGTGCACACCCGGCTGCGGAAGCTGCTGACGCCGGAGTTCACCATGCGCCGGCTCTCCCGGCTGACCCCGCGCATCGACGAGATCGTCGCCGAGCAACTCGACGCGATGGCCGCGGCCGACGGCCCGGTCGACCTGTGGCAGGCGTTCGCGCTGCCGATCCCGTCGCTGACCATCTGCGAGCTGCTCGGCGTGTCCTACGAGGACCGCGAGGACTTCCAGCGGCTGAGCACCGCGCGCTTCGACCTCTTCGGCGGTGCGGGCGCGTCGCTCGGCGCGATGTCGGAGTCGCTGACCTACCTGCTCGACATCGTCAAAAAGCAGCGCGAAGAGCCCGGCGACGGCCTGCTCGGCATGCTGATCAAGGAACACGGCGACGAGATCGACGACCGCGAGCTGGCCGGCCTGGCCGACGGCGTGCTCACCGGCGGCCTGGAGACCACGGCGAGCATGCTCGCGCTCGGCGCGCTGGTGCTGCTGCGCGACGAGAAGGCGTTCGAAGCCGTCCGCGGCGACGCCGACTCCGTGCACCGCTTCGTCGAGGAGCTGCTGCGGTACCTGACCGTGGTGCAGATGGCGTTCCCGCGCTTTGCCAAGGAGGACATGGAGATCGCCGGCGCGCGGATCACCGAGGGCGACATCGTGCTGGTGTCGTTGTCGGCCGCGGACCGCGACCCGAAGCTGGGCCCGGACATGGAGAAGTTCGACGCGACCCGCGACCCGACGTCACACCTGGCCTTCAGCTACGGCATCCACCGCTGCATCGGCGCCGAACTGGCCCGGATGGAGCTGCGCACGGCGTACCCGGCGCTGGTCCGCCGGTTCCCGAAGCTGCGGCTCGCGGTGCCGGAGGAGGAGCTGTCGTTCCGCAAGGTGTCCATTGTGTACGGTCTCGACGAGCTGCCGGTGCTGGTGGACTGACCCTCGGGCCTCGATGACCAGCGCGCCGTCGACGGCGGTCAGTTCACCCCGCGGGGCCGGAACTGGATGCTGATCCGCGGCCCGACCGGCTTGGCCGTCTTCGGTACCGCGTGCTCCCACGTCCGCTGGCAGCTGCCGCCCATCACGAGCAGGTCGCCGTGGCCCAGGGGGCGCGCCAGCGTCTTGCCGCCGCCGCCGCGTGGGCGCAGTGCGAGGGTGCGGGCCGCGCCGACCGAGAGGATCGCGATCATCGTGTCCTCGCGGGCGCCGCGGCCGATGCGGTCGCCGTGCCAGGCCACGCTGTCGCGGCCGTCGCGGTAGTAGCACAGGCCCGCGGTGCGGAACGGTTCGCGCAGCTCCCGCAGGTAGTGCTTGCTGAGCGCGTCCCGCGCCGCCGTCAGCACCGGGTGGGGCAGCGGCACGTTCTCGCGGTAGTAGCTCAGCAGGCGGGGCACGGCGACGACGCGGTCGTACATCTTCCGCTTCTCCGCCTGCCACGGCACGCCTTCGACCAGCGCCGCGAACAGCTCGTCGGCACCCTCCAGCCAGCCGGGCTGGACGTCGACCCACGCGCCCGAGCCGAGGTCGGTCCGCTCGGGCGCGAGAGGGCGCAGCGACAGGGAGCCCTGGGTGTCGAACAGTGAAGACTGGAGGCCCGGGTTCATGGCCCCAGTCTACACCAAGATCGAACACCTGTTCTAGTGAATGACGTCGTAGACGAGCTTCTGGATGCCGTTCGAGTAGGTCTCGCTCTCCAGCACCTTCAGGTTCTGCTTGGCCTTGTCCGTGGTGCTGAACAGCCGCTTGCCCGCGCCGAGCAGGACGGGGAACACCAGCAGGTGGTAGCGGTCGACCAGGCCGGCGTCGGCCAGCGCGCGGTTCAGCGCGGCGCTGCCGTGGACGATGATCGGGCCGCCCTCGGTCTCCTTGAGTGCGGCGACGTCTTCGAGCGAGCGCAGGATGGTGGTCTCGCCCCAGTTCGTCACCAGGTCCTCGTCCTTGAGCTTCGTCGACACGACGTACTTCGGCATCGCGTTGTAGCCCGGGAACTCCTCGGTCATGCCCGGCCACACCGGCGCGAACGCCTCGTAGCTGACCCGGCCCATCAGCATCGCCGTGGCTTCGCCCTGCTCACGGCCCTTGAGCTCGTAGGCCGCCGGGTCGAACTCGATGTCCTGGAAGGTCCAGCCGGCGTTGCGGTAGCCGGTCTCACCGCCGGGGCCTTCGACGACGCCGTCCAGCGAGACGAAGGCGGTGGTGATCAGGGTGCGCATGGGTGCTCCTCGGGTGCTCGTGCCGTGCTTTCACGAGTGTGTCGAACGGGCACCGCCGGATTCGACACCGCCGCGCGGAAAACTTCCGACGCACCACGCACGGGGGAAGTGGGTCTTGTCCGCGGCCGCCCGGACTCGTACAGTCACAGCCACGTCGGGCAAAGGTCTGAACCTGTGTCCTGCCACCGCCGCCTCGAGTGATACAGGAGGTTGACGGTGCGCAGACTACGCGGCGCGGGGGTCCTCGCGGCGGCCGTGGCCGGGCTCGCGGTGCTCGCCCCGAACGCGGACGCCCAGGTCGGCGACGGGTCCTGGACAGCGGACTCGCCGGGCTTCACCACCCAGGAAAAGGGGTGCGGGGCCGTCTCCGGCCTCACCTTCAAGCTCACCTGCTCGACGGGCAGCGGTGAGCAGCGGGCGGAACGCCGCTACGACACCTACACCGGCGGCACCCACCAGTTCGAGGGCTCCTTCAAGATCACCAGCATGTCCGGCTCCCGGATCAGCCTGAAGCAGACGTTCCGGGACGGCTCGAACGCCGGCCCGTACTTCCTGCTGGCCGTGGAGAAGGGCGGCCGGATGTACGCCGTCGAAGGCGGGGCGACGCTGGGCAGCGGCGCGACCGTCGGCACGTCGGTGCGGGTCAACACGATCAACCAGGTCGGCAGCTCGCACAAGGTCTACATCAACGGCTCGCTGAAGCAGACGATCTCCAGCCCGGGCGGCAGCTACTACGACAAGTTCGGCACCTACCGAACGTCCAGCGGCGCGGGGCCGATCACGGTGACGTGGAGCGGCATCAAGTTCTGGCACAAGTGATGCGCGCGCGGCGTCCCCGGGTCACGCCGGGGGCGCCGCCCACGCGTCCGGGTCGTCCCACGCGGACAGCCGGAGCCCGCTGGTGAACCGGCGGTGCGCGCCGGTGACCGGGTCGTCGAAGTCGAGGACCTTCGCCAGCAGCTGCAACGGTTTCGTGAAGTCGCCGAGGGGCTTCTCCCGCAGCTGCGGGTAGAAGTCGTCGCCGAGGATCGGGATGCCGAGGCCGCTCAGGTGCACGCGCAGCTGGTGGGTCCGGCCGGTCGACGGCGCGAGCCGGTAGCGGCCCAGCCCGTCGCGGTGCTCGATGAGCTCGACGTACGTCACGGCGTTGACCGGCCCGGGCTCTTCGCGGGCGGCGAGCACGCCGCGTTCCTTGACGATCCGGCTGCGGACCGTCCGCGGCAGCGCCAGCGCCGGGTCGTGCGGCGCGATCGCCTCGTACTCCTTGTGCACCCGGCGGTCCCGGAACAGCGTCTGGTACTTCCCGCGCAGCTCCGGCGTGATCACGAACATCACCAGTCCCGCCGTGACGCGGTCGAGGCGGTGCGCGGGGGACAGGTGGGGCAGGTCGAGGTCGCGGCGCAGGCGGACGAGGGCCGTCTCGAGGATGTGCTGCCCGCGCGGGATGGTCGCCAGGAAGTGCGGCTTGTCGACGACCAGCAGGTGCTCGTCGCGGTGCACGACGCGGATGGCGAACGGCACCGGGACTTCGTCCGGCAGGTCGCGGTGGAACCAGACGAACGAGCCGGGCTCGTAGGCCGCGTCGACGCCGAGCGGCCCGTCGATGCCGTGGATGCGCTCCTCGCGCAGCATCTCCTCGATGCGGCCGGGCGCGACGCGCGGCAGGCGGTCGACGAGGTGGGCCAGCAGCGTCGGCCACTCGCCCTCGGGCAGTTTCAGCCGGGCGGGGTCCAGCCCGTGGCGGGGCGGGATCGGGGGCCGGAGCTTGCGTCTCATCGTCCCCCGACTGTAGCTAACCCTCGGACGGGTTCCGGTAGCGCGCGAGGTAACGGGCGGTGATCTCGGCGTTCTTCGCTTCGGCGGCCTCGGCGCGGATGCTGCGCCCGGTGTTGTGCGGGAAGCCCTGCCGGCCGAGCCGGTGCTCGACGCTCTCCTCCATGTACGCGCACGAGTAGAAGTACGCGACGAGCGCCGCCATCAGGACCAGCGAGAGCCGGAGCCAGATCGAGCCCGGCAGCAGCAGCCACACGGCGCACAGCGGCACGATGCCGACGGACCGCTGGAGCACGTAGCGTGCCCGCCAGTGCTTCGACGTCGCGTCGTGCAGCGCCCAGTCGTTGTAGCGGTTCGGCAGCCGTACACCGACGGCGTAGCCGAACCAGCGGAGTACACCCGGTCGTTCCATGACTCTCATAGTACACTAACGATTAGTGCGCTAATCATTAGTGTTAGGATCGCGACATGGTCGACCTGGGTGAAGACCCGCTGAAGCTGGACCGGCAAGTGTGCTTCGCGCTGTCCGTGGCGTCGCGCAGCGTGATCGGGATCTACCGGCCGCTGCTGGAGCCGCACGGCCTGACCCACCCGCAGTACCTGGTGATGCTGGCGCTGTGGGAGCGTTCGCCGCGCTCGGTGAAGGACCTGGGCACGACGCTGCGGCACGAGCCGGCGACGCTGTCGCCGCTGCTCAAGCGGCTGGAGGCGCTCGGGTACGTCACACGCAGCCGGAGCCGGACGGACGAGCGGCAGCTGACCGTCGAGCTGACGGAGTCCGGGCGCGCGCTGCGGGCGGAGGCGGAGAAGATCCCGTACCAGGTGGTCGAAACGCTGGGCATGGACGTCGCCGAGCTGGAGGCGCTCCACGGCGTGCTGACCCGGGTCATCGACGCGACCGCCTGAGGAATGCCTCGCCGGCCGGCCGGGTTGTGCACGGTGTGCTGAAGATCAGGCTGGGCGTCGCACCGGCGGCGGGGACCGGGCCGGGCGAGTTCGCCGGGCTCGCGCAGCGGCTCGAAGCGGCCGGCGTCGACTCGCTGTGGCTGTCTGAGCTCGTGTATTCACCCGAGGTCGACCCGATGATCGGGATGGCGCACGCGCTGGCGCGGACGTCGAAGCTGAAGGTCGGCACCGGCGTCGCGATCCTGCCCGGCCGTCACCCGGTGCTGGTCGCGAAGCAGCTGCTCACGCTGGCCGGGCTCGCGCCGAAGCGCGTGCTGCCGGTGTTCGGCCTCCGCCCGGCCCGCGCGGCCGAGCACGACTTGTTCCCGGTCCCGGCGGGCCGCCGCGCAGCGGTGTTCGACGAGTCCTTGACGCTGTTGCGCCGCCTGCTGGAAGAGGACTCCGTGTCGTTCGACGGCGCCTTTTTCCAGGTTTCCGGCGTTTCCCTGGGCCCGCGCCCGGCGAAGCGCCTGGACGTCTGGCTGGGCGGCTCGGCACCGGCGGCCCTGCGCCGCACGGGCCGTCTCGCGGACGGCTGGCTCGGCAGCTTCCACACGCCGGCCCAGGCCCGCGACGCCCGCATCGCGATCCAGGAAGCCGCGGCGGAGGCCGGCCGCGAGATCGAAGAGGACCACTTCGGGCTGAGCCTGGTGGTGGCCGATCGCGGGGTGCCGCCCGAGCTGGCCGCGGTGGCGTCACGCCGGGCCCCCGGCGTCCCGGTGCCGGATCTGATCGCGACTAGCTGGGCCGAGGCCCGACGTCTGGTGGAGCAGCACATCGAGGCGGGCCTGTCGAAGTTCGTGATCCGGCCCGCGCACGGGGACTTCGACGGCTTCCTGGAGAAGTTCCAGGCCGAGCTGGTACCGCTGCAGAACTGAAGCCCGGCTAGAACTCCAGCTGCTCCGCCTTCCGCGGCATGAGCAGCAGCGCCACGACCGAAACCGCCGCCACCACGAGCAGGCCGATGAACACGTAGTGGGTCGCCTCCGCCAAGGCGCCCCGGACGAACGTCGCGACCGGTGAGTCCGCGTGGCCGCCCAGCACCAGCGACGTCGCGTCCACCGACGGCGGCAGCTTGCCCGCCACCTCGGCCGGCGGGGAGGCGAAGCGGGAGGCCAGGGTCGCGTTGGCGATCGCGCCGAAGACCGCCGCGCCCACCGCGCTGCCCAGGGACCTGCTGAACAGGTTCGTCGCCGTCACCACGCCGCGGCGGTCCCAGCCCACCACCGACTGGACCGCCACCAGCGTCGGGCTCGACGTCAGGCCCAGGCCGATCCCGAGGACGAACGCCGCCAGCGCCGCCGCCCACAGGGTCGACGTCGCGCTCAGCGACGCCACCAGGGCCGCGCCGCCGATGACGAAGACGCTGCCGATCAGGGACGTGTCGCGGAAGCCGATGCGCAGGTAGATCTTGCCCGCCAGGGACGCCGCGATCGGCCAGCCGACCGTCAGCGCGGCCACCGCGAACCCGGCCAGCAGCGCGCCCGCGCCGAGGACGCCCTGCGCGTACGTCGGCAGGTACGACGTCAGGCCCATCAGGACCGCGCCGACCACGACCGCCAGCAGGTTGCCGCCCACCAGGATCCGGCGGGTGAACACCCACAGCGGCAGCACCGGCTCGGTCGCGCGCTTCTCCACCAGCACGAACGCGGCGAGCAGCACCGCGCCCGTGACGAAGATCGCCACGCTCGGCACCGAGCCCCACGCCCACGCGACGCCGCCTTCGAGCAGGCCCAGGATCACCAGCGAGCAGCCGACCGTGAGCAGCGCCGCGCCCGTGTAGTCGACCTTGTGCGCCTTGCGCTCCACCCGCTCGGCGAAGTTGCGGTGCAGCATCAGCGCGGCGATCGCGCCCAGCGGCAGGTTGATGAAGAAGATCCACCGCCAGTCCAGGTACTCCGCGAACACGCCGCCCAGGGTCGGGCCGACGACCGACGCGATGCCCCAGACGCTCGCGACGTAGCCCTGCACCCGGGCGCGTTCCTCGACCGTGTAGAGGTCGCCGATCACGGTCATCGACATCGGCTGGATCGCGCCCGCGCCGATGCCCTGCACCGCGCGCGCCGCGATCAGCACCGGCATGCTCCACGCGGCGCCGCACAGCACGGACCCGACGAGGAATGCGGCGATGCCGAAGAACATCACCGGGCGGCGGCCGAGCACGTCGGCGAACTTGCCGTACAGCGGGACGGTCACCGCCTGCGTCAGCAGGTAGACCGAGAACAGCCAGGGGAACTGCGAAAACCCGCCCAGGTCGCGGACCACCGACGGGACGGCGGTCGCGATGATCGTGCTGTCCAGCGCGACCAGGGCGGTGCTGAGCATGACCGCGATCAGCACGGGCCCGCGTTCCGAGCGGAAACCGACCCCCTTCGCGCTGGTGGCGGCGGTGGTCGTCATCGGCGGGGTGCTCCTCGAGGCGGTCACGATCGGGGTCAACTACTTTGCTGCCCTAAGCATTCCATCCGGCGTGGCCGCACCCCAGTGAATTTCCGTCAGCGTGCTCTTCCCGGAAGATGGGTGGGATGAGCAGCTGGATCCGGCCGATCGGCCAGGGGTGGGTGGTCCGGGACGCGGTGCCGGGGCCCGACGTCGACGAGTTCGCCGAGCCCGACCGCGTGGTCGACGCCCTGGCCGCCGCCGGCGCAGCCGACAGCCTCCTGGCCGTGCAGCATCCCGCCCGCACGCCCGCGGCGCTGGCCAGGGGGCTCGACCTGGCCGGCGCGGTCCCGGTCGCCCGGGCCGTGCTCGAACGCCTCCGCAAGCGGTTCTACCGGCCGGTGCGCGAGATCGTCGCGCCCTACCGGATCGAAGGGCCGGACGGCGTGGCGCTGGGCCTGCTCTGCCTGGTCGACCCGGCGGCGGTGACCGACGAGGGCGCCGCGCGGGTCCGGCACACCGAGGACGTCTACGCCGACGTCGTGGCCGAGCGGGCCGCCGTGCTGGCGGGGCTCGGGTGCGCGACCAGCGCGGCGATGCTCGTCCCGGCCTCCGGCGGTGACGTGCTGACCGAGCAGGTCGAACGGGCCTGCGCCGGGCTCGGGCTGCCCGATCTGTCCACTTCGGACGCCGCGGGGCGGCGGCACGAGCTGTGGGTGGTGCCGGCGGGCGCGCTGCAGAACCGGCTGCTGGCCGCGGTCGCCGCCGCCGACCTGCTGGTGGCCGACGGCAACCACCGGGTGGCCGCGGCCTCGGCGGCGGGCCACGGCGCATTGCTGGCCCTGGTCACCGCGGGCCCGCACCTGCAGATCGGCGCGATCCACCGGGTGCTGCGCAGGACCGGCCTCGACCCGGAGGAGCTGGTGTCGCGCTGGTGCGCGGCCGGCCTGGACGTCCGCTACGACGAGCACGCCGTCCCGGTCACCGGCGAGGCGGTGGTCCGCGCGGGCGCGGTCGTGCTGCGGATCCCCCTCCCGGTCCCGGCCGGTCCCGGCCCGGTGATCGACCACGAGATCGTCGAGCGGGTCCTGTTCGACGAGGCGCTCGGCGTGGACCCGGACGGGCCCTGCGTGCTGCCGCTGCCCGCCGGACGTCCGCTGCCGCCCGACGCGGACGCGGTGGTGCTGCTGGCGCCGGTGCGGTACGCGGACGTGCTGGCGGTGCACGCCGCGGGACGGCGGATGCCGCGGAAGGCCACGTACTTCACGCCGAAGCCGCGCAGCGGGCTGGTGCTGGCGGCGCTCTAGCGGGCCTCCCACCAGTTCAGGACCCGGGTGCCGAAGAGCGTCAGCCACTTCGACGGCTCGCCGGGCGGGACGTCGACGTCGAACCAGACCCGGCCCTGGTGCCGCTCGGTCTGCAGCCACGTCCCGTCCGGCCGGCGCGCCGCGCGGACCAGGTCGACCGCCTCCGCCAGGCGCGGGTCCGGCCGGTCCGCGTCGCGGAAATAGGACACGGCGTTCAGCGCGTCGTAGTGCCACCGGATCGGGTACGAGAACTCGCCCAGCCAGGACGCGATCGGCTCGCCCGTGGACAGCCGTCGCAGCAGGTGGCGCTCCAGCAGGTACTCCTCGCCGGCCAGGCGCGCGGCCCGGGATTCGGGCGTGCCGCCGGTGGCGGTCTCGAACGCGAGCAGGCCCTTCAGCGCGTTGAGCGTCGAGTGGACCGACGAGCGCGCCGCCCCCTCGACCCACTCGCAGTTCCAGCCGCCGTCGGGGAGCCGGTGCCCGGCGAACCACGACGCGATCCCCGAGACGTCTGCGCCGAGCCACACCCCGTTGGCCAGCGTCCACGCGTTGATGCAGCAGTCGACCTCGCCGTCCCAGTAGGGCAGGTTCTCGTACTCCCAGCGGCTGTTCTCGGCCAGCAGCCCGGCGGTCCCGGCCAGGGCCGACGCGTCGACGCCCCACTCGCGCAACGAGTTCAGCGTCCACGTCGTCGCCGTCCAGGGCTGGGCTTCGCCGCCGCGGAAGCCCGCCGGAAAGAACGCGCCGCCCGCCCACTGGCCGTCGGGGTCCTGCAGGCCCAGCAGCCGGGCGCCGAACCCCTCGGTGGCGACCCGCGCGCGCGTCGCTTGCCAGACTTCGGGGGGCTCGCCCGCCAGGTCGCGCTCGACCTGCCAGCGCAGGGCCGGGTCGGAGTCGAGCAACCAGGCGAGCAGGTCCATCACGCCCCCGTGACGCCGTCGATCGCTTCGCGCAGGAAGTCGGCGTGGCCGTTGTGCCGTGCGTACTCGTGGATCATGTGCAGCATGACCAGGCGCAGGGAGACGTCTTCGCCCCAGCGCGCCTGGTACCCGGTGACGTCCAGGGACTCGGCCGCTTCTTCGATCTTCCGCGATTGCTCCACTTCGGCCTGCCACGCTTCGAACGCCTCGGCGCGCGTCGAGGCGCTCGCGTCGTAAGCGGCCTGGAAGTCCCCTTCGGCCGACCACCGCAGCGGGACGTCTTCGGCGTTGATGACCCGCCGGAACCAGGTGCGCTCCACCTCGGCCATGTGCCGGACCAGGCCGAGCAGGGACAGCGTGGACGGCGGGCTCGACGCGCGGCGGAGGTCCTCGTCGGACAGTCCGTCGCACTTCATGGCGAGCGTGGCGCGGTGGAAGTCGAGGAACGTGCGCAGCATCTCGCGCTCGCCGCCGGTCAGCGGCGGTTCGGGTCGTTCGGTGGTCACCGGACAGTGTCTATCACGCCCGGAAATGTCGGTGGGGTCATTTAGGATCGCCGGCGTGGACCTGCCCGTGATGCCGCCCGTGCGGCCGATGCTCGCGAAAGCCGTGCACGACGTGCCCCGTGACCCGGGACTGCTGTACGAGCCCAAGTGGGACGGCTTCCGCTGCGTCGTGTTCCGCGACGGCGACGAGATCGAGCTCGGCTCCCGCAACGACCGCCCGCTGACGCGCTACTTCCCGGAGCTGGTGGAGCTGCTGGCGGCCGCGCTGCCGCCGCGCTGCGTCGTGGACGGCGAGATCGTGCTGGTCACGCCCGCGGGGCTCGACTTCGAGTCGCTGCAGCTGCGGCTGCACCCGGCGGCGTCGCGCGTGCGCAAGCTCGCCGAGGAGACGCCGGCCAGCTTCATCGCCTTCGACCTGCTCGCCCTCGGCGACACCGACCTCACCGGCGAGCCGTTCCGCGAGCGGCGCAAGCGGCTCGAAAGCATCCTGGGCACCGAGGCCGAGGGCCTGCAGCGCGTCCACCTGACCCCGCTGAGCGACGACCCCGCCCAGGCCGAGGACTGGTTCACCCGGTTCGAGGGCGCGGGCTTCGACGGCGTCATGGCCAAGCCCGCCGACCTGCCGTACGAGCAGGACAAACGGGTCATGTGGAAGGTCAAGCACGAGCGCACGGCCGACTGCGTCGTCACCGGGTTCCGCTGGCACAAGGACGGTGAAGGCATCGGCTCGCTGCTGCTGGGCCTGTTCGACGACGAAGGCGTGCTGCACCACGTCGGCGTGGCCAGCAGCTTCACCAAGAAGCGCCGCGCCGAGCTGGTCGAGGAGCTGGCGCCGCTGCGCGAGAACGCCCTCGAGAACCACCCGTGGCGGTCCTGGGCCGAATACGAGCCCGAACCCGGCCGCCGCCCGGGCGCGATGAGCCGGTGGGCGCCGCAGAAGGAGCTGTCCTGGGAGCCGCTGCGGACCGAGTGGGTCGCGGAGGTCCGCTACGAGCACCTGCAGGGCGGGCGGTTCCGGCACGGCGGCCGGCTGGTCCGGTTCCGGCCCGACCGCACCCCGGAGTCGTGCACGTACGCGCAGCTCGACGAAGCACCGCCGGCCGAGCTGGCGAAGCTGTTCGGGGAGGCGCGATGAGCGAGGCGGTCCTGCTGGACGTCGACGGCGTCGAGGTCAAGATCTCCAGCCCCGGCAAGGTCTACTTCCCCGAGCGGGGGGAGACGAAGCTCGACCTCGTCGAGTACTACCGCGCGGTCTCCGGGCCGCTGCTGGCCCGGCTCGGCGGGCGCCCGCTGCTGCTGGAGCGCTACCCGGACGGCGCCGGCGGCAAGAACTGGTACCAGAAACGCGTGCCCAAGAGCGCGCCGCCGTGGCTGAGCACGACCGTCGTGTCCACGCCGAACGGCACGACGAGCGACGCCCTGGTCGCGAAGGACCTGGCGCACATCCTGTGGGCGGTGAACCTCGGCTGCCTGGGCTTCCACGTCTGGCCGTACCGCGCCGACACGCCCGAGGTCACCGACGAGCTGCGCGTCGACCTCGACCCGTCGCCGGGGATCGGCTTCGACGAACTGCGCGAAGCCGCCGTGCTGACCCGGGAGTTCCTGGCCGGGCACGGCATCGAAGGCCACCTGAAGACGTCCGGTTCGCGGGGCCTGCACCTGTACGTGGTGCTCGAACCGCGCTGGGACGGGTTCCAGGTGCGGGCCGCGGCCGTCGCGCTGGCGCGGGCGCTGGAGCGGCGGCACCCGGAGAAGATCACGGCGCAGTGGTGGAAGGAAGAACGCGGCGCGCGCGTGTTCGTCGACTTCAACCAGAACGCGCCGCACAAGACGGTGTTCGGTGCCTGGTGCGTGCGGCCGCGGGTGGGCGGTCAGGTGTCGACGCCGATCGGCTGGGACGAACTGGACACCGTGGAGCCCGACGCGTTCACGGTGAGCACCGTGCCCGCGCGGGTGGCCGAACGCGGCGATCCCTGGGCCGGGGCGGGGGAGCGGCCGCAGTCGATCGCGCCGCTGCTGGAAATGTCCGAAGTGGACATGGCGAACGGGCTGATGGACGCGCCGTGGCCGCCGGTGTACCCGAAGATGCCGAACGAGCCGCCTCGGGTCGCGCCGAGCCGCGCGAAGAAGGCGTGAAGTGGCGACCGTCGCGGAGTGCCCGGCCGACGACGGGTTGCTGCTGGCCCTGATCACCGCGATGACGGCCGAGCTGGTCGTGGTCTACGACCTGCCGTCGGACGCGCGGCCGCGGCCGCTGGACCCGGCCAGCCGCTACCTGCTCGCCCGCGAAGGCGCGCGGGCCATCGGCTGCTGCGCGGTGGAACCCGTCGGACCCGGGGTGTTCGAGCTGAAGCGCATGTTCGTCGCGCCGGACGTGCGCGGCACCGGCGTGTCGAGCGCGCTGGTGGCCGAGTCCGAGCGGCTGGCCCGCAGCGGGGGAGGTGTCCGGCTCCGGCTGGAAACGGGCGCCCGCCAGCCGGCGGCGATGCGGCTGTACGAACGAGCGGGGTACCGGCGGGTGCCGAACTTCCCGCCCCACGAGGGAGATCCCGAGTCGGTCTGTTACGAAAAGCGGCTGGCTTAGCTCAGAGACCCAGGTCCAGCGAAAGCTGTCCCATGTCCGCTTCGGCCGTCGCGAGCCGGACGCCCGCCGGTGGTGCCGGCAGCGTCGCCACGCACGCGGGACAAGGTGCCACTTCGGACGTCGTCAGGTCGACCGGCTTCCAGCTGCGGGACTCCCGCTCGCCGCAGGCCGAACGCCGGTAGCGGAGGTCGCCGGAGCGGGTCATCAGGTGGGCCAGGGGGACGTCTTCGGGCAGCACGCCGACCAGGTACCAGCGTGGTGCGCTCACCGCGGTGGTCGTCATGGCCGCCAGTGTCCGTCGAAGCGCGCCGGAAGCCGTGCGTTTGCCGATCTTCGGCGTGGCGGCCTCGTCAGGCCTCGTCGGGCAGGTACCGCAGGACGTGCAGCAGGCCGCGCTCGTCGACCGCCGAAGGGTCCGGGGCCACGCAGTCGCCGAGCTCGGCCAGCACGGCGTCGGCGTCGATGCCCGCGCCGATCAGCACCAGCTCGGTGCGCCGGGGCTCGCCGGACGGCCACGCCGAGCGCTCCAGCTGCACGAATCCGCCGACGGTGTGCAGGTGGAAGCGCGATCCGGCGTTGAAGTCGGCCTGGCCCTTCATCCGGTAGAGCCCGGCCGGCCGCCGCTCCAGCCAGTCGACGAACGCGCGGGGCGCCAGCGGCGTCCCTGCGGTGAACGTGACCGTGTCGTAGTGGGCGTGCAGGTGCCGTGAGTGGTCGTGGCCGTCCTCGCGCAGGTCGTCGAAGGACAACTGGCCGGCGCGCTCGCCGCGGGGTTCGGGGTCGAAGAACAGCCGCGGGTCGACGCGTCCGTGCGAGGTGACCAGCAGCGGGCGGCCGGGCGCCAGCTCCTCGACGGTCGCCGACACCTTGGCCAGCGCGTCGGCGGGCACGCGGTCGGCCTTGTTCAGCACCACGAGGTCGGCCAGCCGCAGGTGGCCGGCCAGCTCGGGGTGCCGCTCGCGCGCGGCCTCGAACTCGGCCGCGTCCACCACCTCGGCGAGCCCGCCGTAGCGGATGTCCGGGTTTTCGCTGGCGATCATCAGCCGGATCAGGTCGCGGGGCTCGGCGATGCCGCTGGCTTCGACGACGATCACGTCGATGCCCGCCTCGGGGGAAGACAACCGCCCGAGCATCGCGTCCAGCCCGCTGGCGTCGACGGCGCAGCACAGGCAGCCGTTGCCGAGGGAGACCATCGTGTCGACCTGGCCGGCGACGGCGAGCGCGTCGACGTTCACGCTGCCGAAGTCGTTGACCACCACGCCGACCCGGGCGCCCTCGCGGTTGGCGAGCAGGTGGTTGAGCAACGTCGTCTTGCCCGCGCCGAGGAACCCGGCGACGAGGACCACGGGGATCCGGCTCACGAAAACGTCCCTCCTCTGCCGATCACCGCGACTCTAACGCCGGCGCGGCGCCGGCTCATACACGGGTGACCGCCGCCGGGAAAGGCCGTTCGTCGCAACCCCACGAAAAGACGCAGGCGGGCGCGCGGAAACGGATCTTGCCGGTTTTCCCGCGTGCGGGTGATCCAATTCCGGAAAATGCGCTGCGCCATGTCCGGATAACGCTTGGTAGCAGATATTTTCGTGACGTTTTCCCTGGGAGGGAAGCTTTTCCGGGTGGCCGGCGATGTCGCTCTTGACGGATGGATTGCGCGGTGCCGGGTGCGGAGTACTCTCCCCGGCCTGGCCGGAGGTGCGGATTTCGCAGTCATCTCCGGCCTCGCCTGTTCGCGACGAGCATCGGAGGAACCGTGGACCTACGCATCGGGGCGCAGATCACGATTTCGGAGAGTGGGGAGGCGCGATGACCGTTACACCCGAGCGGGTGACGTCCGGTCCGCCGATCTACCAGCGTGTCTCGGTGGAGCAGGCGGTCAATTCCGCGGAAGCGGAGGAATTCCTGGACCGGATGTTCGCCGAAGGCGCGGCCGAAGAAGGCGACCGGTTCGAGACCCGGCTCGCCCGGATCCGCGCGGAAATCGCCGAAACGGGCACCTACCGGCACACCGCGGCCGAGCTGGCCTACGGCGCGCGCGTCGCGTGGCGCAACTCCGCGCGGTGCATCGGCAGGCTCTACTGGAACAGCCTCCGGATCCGCGACCGGCGTCGCGTCACCGACCCCGCCGCGATCGCCGGCGAGTGCGTGGCCCACCTCCGCCAGGCCACCCGCGGCGGCCGGATCCGCCCGACCGTCACGATCTTCGCCCCGGACACGCCGGACACGCCCGGCCCGCGCATCCACAACGAACAGCTGATCCGCTACGCCGGGTACCGCCTGGACGACGGATCCGTGCTCGGCGACCCGCGCTACGCCGACTTCACCGAGCGGGTGCGGAGACTCGGCTGGCGCCCGCCCGAGCGAAGAGGGTCCTTCGACGTCCTCCCGCTGCTGGTCGAGGCGGACCGTGGCGACCCGTGGCTGTTCACGATCCCCGCGGACGCCGTCCTGGAGGTCCCGCTGACCCACCCCGACCACCGCTGGTTCGCCGGGCTCGGGCTGCGCTGGCACGCCGTGCCCGCGATCAGCAACATGCCGCTGGAGATCGGGGGCGTCACCTACCCGGCCGCGCCGTTCAACGGCTGGTACCTCGGCACCGAGATCGGCGCGCGCAACCTGGCCGACGAAGCGCGCTACGACCTCCTGCCGGTCATCGCCGAGCTGATGGGCCTGGACACCGCGAACGAGCGCACCCTGTGGCGCGACCGGGCGCTCGTCGAGCTGACGCTGGCGGTGCAGCACTCGTTCGACGCCGCGGGCGTGACGATGGCCGACCACCACACCGAGTCGCAGCGGTTCCTGTCCCACCTGGACCGCGAGGAGCGGGCCGGGCGGCGGTGCCCGGCCGACTGGAGCTGGATCGTGCCGCCGGTCTCGGGTGGTCAGACCGCGGTGTTCCACCGCTACTACGACGAGCCCGACCCCGGCGAGCGGCCGGCCTTCCTGTCACCGGACTGAGCTGCCGCGGGTACTCGGATGCCCACGCAGAGCAACGGGGAAGCGCCCGTATGGCGGATCGTGCCCGGCCCACGGCGCAGTCCGGCCCGGCAAGGCCGACAATGGTGCGCATGACCGCAGTCCTCGTCGCCTACGCCGGGCGCCACGGCGGAACCCGGCAGATCGCCGAGGTCATCGCCGCCGAGCTCGGCGAAAGCGGCCTGAGCGTGGACGTGCGCGACGCGGCCGACGTGGCCACCGTGGACCACTACGCGGCGGTCATCGTCGGCAGCGCGCTGTACTACCACCGCTGGCGGCCCGAGGCCGTCCGGCTGCTGGAGCGCAACGCGCGGGCGCTCGCCGAACGCCCGGTCTGGCTGTTCCACAGCGGGCCGTGCGGTCCCGGCACGGCGGGCCACCAGGTCAGCCTGCCGGCGAAGGTGGCGCTGCTGGCCGCGCGCATCGACGCGGAGCGCACCGCCACCTTCGGCGGCAGGCTCGACCCGGCGACCGTGCGCGGCCTGATCCCGAAGCTCATGGCGTCCGGGCACCGCGCGGGCGACTTCCGCGACTGGGACCGGATCAAGGCGTGGGCCCGCGACGTCGGCCGCCGGGTGCGCACGCGCGTCGCCCTGTGACCCTTGCCCGCACGGGGTGGTGGGTGCTAGACCAGCCCTGAGGTCTACCGGTGAAGAACCGACGGGACGGGGCAAACGTGACGGATCGGCAGGCGGCGTCCGCAGCAGGCAAGAAAGCGCTTACTTCCGATCAGCGCAATGCGTTCCTCGCGGCGCTGCTCGGCTGGAGCATGGACTCGTTCGACTACTTCCTCGTCGTGTTCGTCCTGGCCGACATCGCCAAGGACAAGTCGTTCGGCGCGACGGCGACGCAGCTGGCGTTCATCACCACGGCGACGCTGGTGATGCGCCCGGTCGGCGCGCTGCTGTTCGGCCTCTGGGCCGACCGCGTGGGCCGGCGCGTCCCGCTGATCGCCGACGTCCTGCTGTACTCGGTGGCGGGCCTGCTGTGCGCGTTCGCGCCGAACTTCACCGTGCTGCTGATCCTGCGGTTCGTCTACGGCGTCGGCATGGGCGGCGAGTGGGGGCTCGGCGCCGCGCTGGCCATGGAGAAGATCCCGGTGGCGCGCCGCGGGTTCTTCTCGGGCCTGCTGCAGGTGGGCTATTCGATCGGCTACCTGCTGGCCGCGCTGGCGTACCTGCTGTTCCACTCGGCGCTGAACCTGGAGTGGCGCTGGATCTTCGTGCTGAGCATCTTCCCGGCGCTGATCAGCCTGCTGATCCGGGCGCGCGTGCGCGAGTCGGAGGTCTGGGAGGCCACGCGGGAGAAGCTGCGCGTGACGCGGACGTCGGTCAAGGACATCCTGCTGAACCCGAAGGTGATCCGCCGCTTCGGCTACCTGATCCTGCTGATGACGGCGTTCAACTGGATGAGCCACGGCACCCAGGACGTCTACCCGAGCTTCTTGAAGGCCCACGAAAACGGCGGCGCCGGGCTCAGCGCGTCGACGAGCACGTGGATCGCGGTGCTCTACAACGTCGGCGCGATCATCGGCGGCCTGACGTTCGGCACGCTCTCGGAACGCCTGGGCCGGCGGCGGACGATCGTCACGGCGGCCGTGCTCGGCCTGCCGGTGATCCCGATCTTCGCCTTCGACCACGGCGCCGGGATGCTCGCGCTCGGCTCGTTCCTGATGCAGGTCATGGTGCAGGGCGCGTGGGGCGTGATCCCGGCGCACCTGACGGAGATGTCCCCGGACGCGATCCGCGGCTTCTACCCGGGCGTGACCTACCAGCTGGGCAACCTGCTCGCGGCGCTGAACCTGCCGATCCAGCAGGCGATCGCGGAGTCCCACGGGTACACCTCGGCTCTCCTGTGGACGGTGGTGCCGGGGCTCGTGGCGGTCGCGGTCCTGACGGCGATCGGCAAGGAGGCCAAGGGGATCAGGTTCGGCGAGTCGGCGGTGGCGACGGCACCGGCGAGCGCGAACTAGCGATCCGGGCGGGGACCGCCCGCGCACACGCGGCCGGCCCGGCGTGCGTGGTGTCGACGCCGAACGTGAGCCAAGGATCGGGCAGCTCTGCCCCGCAGGGCACGGGCCATCGCGGTCTTGGCGGCGCTCGACGTGCCGTCGAGCACGACCACCCGGGTCACCGGGGTGTCTTCAGCCGGTCCAGGAGCTCGAGCCACTCGATCGCGGCCGTGGGCGTGGGGTGGATCGGCAGGGCCGCGCCGAGGCCGAGTGCGTCGACCGCCCGGCGGACCACCGGGGCGCAGCCCGCGATCGCGAACGCGACGCCGGCCTCGTGCGCGTCGCCGGTGGCTTCCAGGAGCACCGCCAAGCCGCGCGCGGAGCAGTGGGCCGCGCCGGTCAGGTCCAGGACCAGGACCCGCGGGGCCAGCCCGATCTCCTCGGCGAGGCGGCGCTGCAGCCGCCGTCCGCCGGTCATGTCGATTTCGCCGCCAACGGCCAGGGTGGTGACCTCGGCGGTCGCCGTCACGGTCATCGTCATCACGGGATCCGGCTCTTCGCCCATGCTCGCGTAGTGGCGGGCCATCAGGGCGTCGATGTCCAGGCCGGCGGGGTAGGGCACCGAATCGATCTTCCGGGCCCACGCGCGCAGTCCGTCGATCACCTCGCGGTGTCGTGCGTCGTCCTCGGGCCAGACCATACGTAATACATCGCTCACCGAGGCCAAGACGCAACAGTCATGTCACCCGCTCGGCCCAAAGGTCTTCCCGAACCGGTGAAAGATCATCGGGTTCGCGCCTGCGCCGGTCCGGTCCTCAGTGGGGTCAGAGCCGGGACAGCCACGGATGGCGTCGCGAGTACGTGCCGCCGATCACTCCCGGAAGTCCGTTTCGTCCTTCTCTCGCGGGTCCTTCGCCGTGGAGTACAGCGGGATCTCGGCCCGCAGACAGGGAATCGCGCCTGCGACGCCGAGCTTCGCAATCGGCCGGCACCGGCCGAGGGCCGGCACCAGACGTCGTGCACCGCCGGCCCCAGCAGCTCCCCGGCGGCCCACGGCCGGAGCGTCCCGGGCGGATCCGCGGCCCACCACTCCCAGCCCGCCAGCGCCCGTTGCACGCCGAGCTGGTCGCGCGGCGGCACCAGCACGTCGACGTCCCCGTGCGGCCGTCGCCAGCTCGAGCGCGAACCCGCCGGCGAGCCACCACGGCACGCCCACGGGGTCGAACAGGGCGCGAACCTCGGCCGGCGACGCCGGCTCCCACCCGGTCACGGGCTGACGAGCCCGGCTTCGTAGGCGAAAATCGTCAACTGCACGCGGTTGCTCACGTCGAGCTTCGCGAACGTGCGCGTGATGTGCGTCTTCACCGTCGCCTCGCTGAGGAACAGCTCCGCCGCGATGTCGGCGTTCGGCTTGCCCTGCGCGACCGCCGTGACGACCTCGCGTTCGCGGCCGCTCAGCAGCTCCAGCTTCGCCAGGGCGCGGGCGCGGCGCGGGTTGGCGCGCGCCGCGACGAACTGGCCGATCAGCTGCTTGGTCGTGCGGGGCGAGAGCATCGCGTCGCCGCCCGCCACCACGCGGACGCCTTCGATGATCTCCTGTGGCGAGCCCTCCTTGAGCAGGAAGCCGCTCGCGCCCGCGGCGAGCGCCTCGAAGACGTACTCGTCGAGGTCGAACGTCGTCAGGATCAGCACCTTCGGCGCCCGCGGCTGGGCCAGCACCGCCGCCGTCGCGGCGAGGCCGTTCATCCGGCGCATCCTGATGTCCATGATCACGACGTCCGGCGCGTGCCGGGCGACCTGCTGCACCGCTTCGTCGCCGTCGCCGGCCTGGCCGACCACTTCGAGGTCGGGGGTGCTGCCGAGGATCATCGACAGCCCGGTGCGGACCAGCGGATCGTCGTCGACGAGCAGTACGCGCACGCTCACCCGCCCATGCTAGGGGGCGGCGGGGACCCAGGGGAGCGAGGCCCGGAGGACGAACGTCCTTTCGTCGGCCCGTCCGGCGCTGAGCGTGCCACCGAGGAGCGAGATCCGCTCGTTGACGCCGGTGAGCCCGGTGCCGGAACCCGGCGACGGCACCGGGACCGGCGGCAGCGCGTTGACGACTTCCAGGACGAGCCCGACACCCGGGCCGCCGCGCACCGTCACGTCCGCGGGGGCGCCCGGCGCGTGCCGGAGCACGTTGGTGAGCGCCTCCTGGAGGATCCGGTACGCGGCCGTGCCGAGCGGTGCCGGGGCCGTCGACGCCTGGTCGAGCAGGATCGTCACGTTCACCGGGAGACCGGCCTGTCGCGCGCCGACGACGAGGTCGGGGATGTCGGCCAGCGTCGGCTGGGGTGGTTCCGCGGGGCCGCCCTGCGGCCGGTCGGCGAAGCCGGAGCCGCGCAGGACGCCGATCACCTGGCGCAGGTCGTCGAGCGACTGCCGGGCGGTGGTCCGCACGGTCTTGGCCGCCTCCGCCGCGTCCGGGGTCGTGCTCGTGGTGACTTCGAGCGCGCCCGCCTGCAGGGAGAGCAGCGAAAGCCGGTGCCCGAGGACGTCGTGCATCTCGCGCGCGATCCGCGCCTGCTCTTCGCGGCGGGCCACCTGGTCGCGCAGGGCCGCCTGCTCGGCGGTCCGGCGGCGCGTCTCGGCCACGCTGTGGCGGACGACGCCGAGGGTGAGCGGGATCGCCGTGTACACGGCCGCGGTGAGCAGGATCCCGGTCACCTCCACGCCGGTCGTCTCGGTCGAGATCCACGCCTCGGAAATGGACAGGTCCGCGACCCGGCCGACGTCGCGCCACACCGCGAGCGCGGTCGCGGCGAACACCAGCGTCGTCGCGCTCCAGCGCCACCAGCCGGTGAACCGCGTGGTGAGCGCGGCGAGAGCGATCAGGGCGGCCAGCGAGTCCGCGCGCAGCAGGAGCGGTGGCACGATCGCGATGCCGGTGACGAGCAGCGGCCAGCGGTGCCGCCAGACCAGCATGATCGACGCGCCGACCCCGAAGAACCAGCCGAGCAGCGCCCCGGCCGTGGGCGCCAGGTCGTCGGTTCCGGGCAGGCTGATGTCGATCGCGAGGTTCGCGAACCCGGTCACCAGGCTCGCGGCGACCGCGAACACGGTGCACACCACGCCCAGCACGGACCGTCCCATGCGAGAAAGAGTACGGGCGGGCGCCTCAGCCGTTCCGCCGGTTCGGTACCGCGGTGGTGACGACTTTCGTCGTAGGCGGACGAGGCCCGCGGACGACGCGGACCCGGTCGCGCCGCTGGTTTCCTGCTCGCCGTCAGCAGAGGCGAAAGGAACCCCGATGACCGACTACACCCCGCTCCAGCAGCCCGTGGCGCCGCGGGCCGTCGTGCCGCCGCGCAACGGCCTCGGCACGGCCGGCTTCGTCCTCGGCCTCGTGGGGCTGGTGTTCTCGCCGATCCCGATCGTCGGCGTCGTCGCCTGGCCGCTCGTGGTGGCCGGCCTGATCCTGTCGGCGGTCGGCTTCGCCCGGGTCCGCGCCGGGAAGGCCACCAACAAGGGCCTGGCGATCGCGGGCATCGTCGTGTCGGTGCTCGGCCTGGTGGTGAGCGTCCTGTGGGTCGTGGTGATCGGCAAGGCCATCAGCGACGTCAACGACCAGGCCACGCAGCACCACACCATCACCTACGAAGTGACCGGCGACGCGAAGACCGCCAGCGTCGACTACAGCACCTTCGACGAGCACACCATCCTCGTGAACACCGAACTGTCGGCGCCGGTCCCGTGGACCAAGACCGTCGAGGCGAAGGGGTTCCTCGAAGGCGCGCAGTTCGCCGCGACCACCGGTCCCGACGGCGGCACGATCACCTGCAAGGTCGTCGTCGACGGCAAGCAGACCAAGACGGCGACCGCTTCGGGCCCGCTCGCGGTCGCCAGCTGCACCGGCTTCTGAACCGCCCGTCGCCGCCCGGGCGAGGGGGCCGGGCGGCGGGGGCGAAGGGTGGGACCCGGCCAGGGGGCGGGTCCCACCCGGGGTCAGCCGCAGTGCTCGAACCCGCTGGTGGCGGACTGGCCGCCGGCCGTGCCGCCCCACTGCACGCACTTGCCCGCCGCGGCCGCCTTGACCGGGCCGGCGAACCAGGAGAACGAGCCGGAGTCGGTGGCCCGCGCCGACCCCTTGACCTCCAGGAAGGCCGACGTCGCCGTGGCCGTGCCGGCGGAGTCGTTCTTCATGGTGCTGACGCAGTTCTGGCCGTTGGCGGCGTTGTAGGACAGGTAGACCGTGCCGGCCGTGCCGAGCGTCTGCTGGTCGATCACGCCGTAGCCGGCCCCGCACGCCGGGGCGCCCAGCGCGGCCTCGGTCACCGTGGCGTAGCGGATGGTGTCGTTGGCGTGGAACTCCGGGCCGGCCTCGAACAGCACACCGACCGAGGACTGCGACAGCTGAACCATGTCCGAGTAGGCCGCGTCCTGGCCCCACACGAGCACGCTGTCGGCGGTGCCGGTCCAGTTGGCGCCTTCGTCGAAGGACGAGTGGACCCGCAGCTCCTTGCGACGGTCGCAAGTGGACGGTCCGGCGAAGACGATCCGGTTGTACTTGCCGCCGGTGTCGGTGGCGCTCATCCGCGCCGTCGACCCCTCGACGGTCGGGGTGACGAGGTCGGTGGCGAAGGCGAACTTCGAGCTGAACGTCGCGCCGCCGTCGGAGCTGATCGCGGCCGCGCGGTTGTGCGTGCCGTCCGCGACGCACTTGTCGTCGCTGTTGGCGTCGTTGCGCGCGGCGGCGTAGACCCGCCCGTCGCGCAGCTCGGTGACGCTGATCTCCTGCGGGTTCATCGTGGTGTTCGTGTACGTGTCGGTCCCGCCGCGGTGCCAGGTGGCACCCTGGTCGTCGCTGTAGATCAGCGAGCCGGTGTTCGCGGTGCCGATGGTGTAGCTCATCCCGGCGACGAGCCGGCCGGCGTGCGCACCACGGGTCAGCACGATCCCGTGCGAAGGGCCGGTGGCCAGCCAGCCGGGCGCGCTCGCGAAGCCGAGCTCGGTGGTGAGCGTTTTCGGTGCGCTCCAGGTGTTTCCGTTGTCTTCGCTGAGGGACACCCGCGGGATCCGGCCGCACTTCGGGTTCGTGTAGCACTGCATGGTGGACAGCAGCACGATCCGGTTGCTGCCCGGGATGACGATCGGCGCCGGGTTGCCCTTGGTGTCGCCGTACGCGGTGATGACGGTCTTCAGCGCGCTCCACGTCTTTCCGTTGTCGGAAGAGCGTTTCATCACCAGGTCGATGGCGCCGAGGTCGGCGCAGGTGCTGTCGCCGCCGTTGCGGCCTTCGGCGAACGCGAGCAGGTCGCCGTTGTTCGCCTTGACGACGGTGGGGATGCGGTAGCAGTCATGGCCTTCGGTGTTCTTGGTGAACACCAGGGTGCTGGCGACGTCGGCCTGTGCGGTGGCGGCGCCGACGGCCGCCGGAACGGCCACGGCGGCACACCCCAGCAGTCCGGCCAGCAGGCCTCCGGCGATCCGGGTGATCTTCACGGTAGGGGCTCCCAACGGATTCGTTCTACGTCCTACGTCTCGGCGACAGCGTCGATGCGGCCCGTACAAGACCCGTACAACCCGGCGTATAACGACCTATACCTTGCCGGAAGGGAAATTCCCGGTGAACGCGGCGGCGGTTGCGGCCGACCCAACGGCGATATATCGTCGAGGTGTCGGCGATACGGTGACGGAAGGGGATGGTCATGGAGATGAGCGCAGGAGCACGACGGGTGTTCGGCGGCTTCGGGGGCGGCGAGGAGCACGGTTTCGCTGGTCGTGCCGGGTTCGGTCACCCGGGCTTCGGGCACGGGGTGGGTCCGGGCGGGCACCACGAGCACGGCCCGCTGAGGCACCCGGGGCACCACCTGGGCGACCACGAGCCGCCTGGCTGCGAGGACTGGGAAGCCGGCCCCGACCTGGCGCGAGGCGGCTTCCCGCCCCCTCCACCGCGGCCGCCCCATCCGCCGCAGCCGCCGGGTGGGCCCGGGTTCCCCGGTTTTCCCGGTGGGCCCGGCTCCTTCGGGGGACCTGGCGGGTGGTTCGGCGGGGGCGGTGCCTTCCAGCGGGTGCAGGAGTTCCGGGGCGGGCGCGGGCCGAGCCGGCCGGTGCGGCCCGCCGTGCTCGCACTGCTCGCCGAAGAACCCATGCACGGCTACCAGCTGATGCAGGAGATCCGGCGCCGCACGCACGACCGGTGGCGGCCCAGCCCGGGTTCCGTCTACCCGATTCTGCAGCAGCTGGAGGACGAGGGTCTCGTCCGCACGGCCGAGACCGGTGGCCGCCGGGTCGCGGAGCTGACCGACGCCGGGCGGGAGCACGTCGCCGGGCGGGAAGCCGAGTTCGCCGAGCTCTGGGCCGAACCCGAAGAGGAGCCCGGCGCCGACCGCTTCGCCACCCTGTGGCACGCGCTCGGGGAGCTCTCGGGTGCCACCGCGCAGGTCGGCCAGGCCGGCACCGACGCCCAGGTCGCCGAGGTGAAGAAGATCCTCGCCGACGCGCGCCGCCGGGTGTACGCCGTGCTGGCGGACGCCGGCCTCGAAGACGAGGACTGACCGCACCCGCCCGGCAGATTGTCCACATCGGACGGTCTGCCGGGCGGGTAGGCTCCGGTCGCATGGAGGAGAAGGACTTCGCGGCGCACCTGACCGCCACCATGACCGGCAGCGCCCTCACCATGCTGATCGGCGTCGGGCACCGCACCGGGCTGTTCGAGGCCGCCGCCCGCGGGCCCGCCACCAGCGCCGGCCTCGCCGAACGCGCCGGGCTGCACGAACGCTACGTGCGGGAATGGCTCGGCGCGATGGTCACCGGCGGCATCTTCACCCTCGACGCCGGGGAGTACACCTTCCCGCCGGAGCACGCGAAGTTCCTCCTCGGGGACACCGCGGCGAACCTCATGCCGTCGCTGCTCACGCTCAGCGCGTTCACCGGCGTCCTGCCCGAGCTGGAGCGCAGCTTCGCCGAGGGCGGCGGCGTCCCGAGGTCGGCGTACGGGCCCTACCTCGAAACCCTGGGCGCGAAGACCGGCGACAGCTGGAAGCACGTCTACCGCGAGCACCTCGTCGACGGCTTCTTCGGCGCGGTCCCCGGCCTGAAGGAGCGGCTCACGGCGGGCGTGCGCGTGCTCGACCTGGGCTGCGGCACCGGGAACGCCATCGCGGTCGCCGCCCGGGCCTTCCCCGCGTCGCACTTCACCGGGCTCGACATCAACGAGAGCGTCGTCGAGCAGGCGAAGGAAACCGCGCACGGCCTGCCGAACGCCGGCTTCGCCGTCGGGGACGCCGCCGAACTGACCGGCGAATACGACGTGATCACCGCGTTCGACGCCGTCCACGACCAGGACCGGCCGGACGTCGTGCTGCGCCGGGTCCGTGGCGCCCTGCCGGACGACGGCCTGTTCTTCATGGTGGACACCAACTTCTCCAGCCACGTCGAGAAGAACGTCGGCAACCCGCTGGCGGCGCTGTGCTACTCGATCAGCCTGATGTACTGCACGACGACGTCGCTGGCCAAGGGCGGGGCCGCGCTGGGCGCGATGTGGGGCACCGAGAAGGCGCGGGAAATGCTCGCGGACGCGGGGTTCCGGCACGTCGACGTGCTGGATTCCCCGCGTCCGCAGAACTGCGTCTACGCCTGCCGGCCCTGACTCACTGCTGGTACGGCGCCGCCGCGGCCTTGGCGGCGGTGATCAGCGCACCCTTGTTCTTCGGCCAGAACGTGCTGTCGACGCAGGAGTACTTCGGCAGGAAGCCGCCGCAGCTGCCGCTCGACCCGCCGACCTCGAACGTCACGCTCGCGACGCCGAGTTCGCCGTAGGTGAAGTCGTCGGTGGTGCCGCTCGTGTCGTAGCCGACGGTTTCCTCGTTGGTGCCGACCAGGTAGCCGTTCGACGCCGCGTACTTCGCGCCGAGCTTGCGGTACTGCGCGTCATTGGGCGAGGTGGCCTGGGTGAAGCCCCACGGGATGATGATGTCGTTGCCGTAGCTGTGCAGCGTGATCATCGTGCCCTTGGCCGTCGCCGGCGCGGGGTCGTTGTTCCCGGTGCCGCGCTGGTCGGGGAAGATCGCTCGGGCCAGCTTTTCCAGTGCCTGCGTCTCGGGCTCGGACCCGGCGCTCACGCCCTGGTAGGTCTCGGCGCAGGGGGAGTTGGAGTCGCCGCCCCACTTGAACGTCGAGTTGCGGTTGAGGTCGATGCCGATGTTCGTGCCGGTGCAGCCGCCGCGGGTGTTGTCGGCGTTCTTGCGCTGCAGCTTCGGCGAGTTGCCGCCCGAGGCGACGATGTCGACGCCGTCCGGGTTGGCGATCGGAACCACCCACACCTCGGTGGTGTCCAGAATGGACTTCGCGGTGGCGTCGGTGGCGTAGCCGTCGGCCAGGTAGTCGATCCAGCGCCAGGCGAGCTCGCCGGTGGACAGCTCCCGCGCGTGGATCTGGGCCATCAGGAAGAACTTCGGCTTCGGCGACGTCGTCGAAAGCGTGCAGTCGCCGGCCTGCTTCTTCGTCAGGCAGAGGGCCTGGACGTCGTGGCCGCCCTGGCCCTTGGTCTTCTTCCACGACTGGCCGATCGTGTACTTCGTGGCCAGGTCGGGGTGGGCGGCGGCGACCGCGGCGAGGTGGTTCTCGTGCGCGGTGACCGTGCGGTACCCGCCGTAGAAGGTGTCCGCCGCCAGGGAGTTCGCCTGCGCGGGGAGTTCCTTGTAGACGGTGTCGAAGAACGACGCGCGATATCCCAGCGTGCGCAGTTTCGCCGCCACCGACGGCCCGCCGACGACGAGCGCGGCGCCCGCGTCGCCCTCCTCCACGTCGAAGCCCGCCGCGGCCAGCGCCTGGGCCTGGGCGGTCGTGGCCGGCACCCGCCAGAACACCGGGGTGTCGGCCGGCTGGGCGGCCGCCGTGCCGCCGGCCAGCGTGCTGAGCAGGACACCGGCCGCCGCGAGGGCGAGCCGGGACAGGGACCTTGACGCCATCGGAGGATCTCCTCACGCCGCGACGGATGGGCGCCGGCACCGGGAACCCGCGGTCACCGGATCGGCACGCACAGTGTGTCGGCGGGGACAAACCCGGCACACCCCCGAAAGTCGCGAAACCGGTCGCGGCCGGTCCCGCGCCCGCGTCCTCACTATGCTCGGAAGCAGCCAGGGCCGATCTCGAAACGGAGTGCGCATGCCGATCCACGACCTCGTCTTCCGGGGAAGACGCCTCACCAGCGACCACGCGATGGTGATGGCGATCGTCAACCGGACTCCGGACTCGTTCTACGACAACGGCGTGACGTACGAGGAAGACCGCGCGAAGGCGGCCGTCGGCAAGGCGCTCGAAGACGGCGCCTCGGTGATCGACATCGGCGGCGTGCCCGCCAGCCCCGGCCCCGAGGTCACCGTCGCGGAGGAGCTCGCCCGCGTCGTGCCGACCGTGGAGTGGATCCGCGCGGCCTTCCCGGACGTCGTGATCAGCGTCGACACCTACCGCGCCGAGGTCGCCGACGCCGTGTGCCGCGCGGGCGCGGACCTCATCAACGACAACTGGGCCGCGTACGAGCCGGAGATCCTCGACGTCGCCGCCGAGCACGGCGCCGGGTACATCTGCGCCCACGTCGACGGGCTCGACCCGCGCACGGACCCGGTGAAGCCGCAGTACGACGACGTCGTGGCGTCGGTCGTCGCGGACACCACGGAACTCGCCGAACGGGCGGTCGCGAAGGGCGTCCCGCGCGAAGGCGTCATGATCGACCCCTGCATCGACTTCTCGAAGAACACCTACCAGTCGCTGGAGGTGCTGCGGAACGTCGACAAGCTGGTGGCCACCGGGTGGCCGGTGCTGATGGCGTTGTCCAACAAGGGAGTCGTGGGGGAGACGCTCGACGTCCCCATGGACGACCGGGTCACCGGGACCCTCGCGGCCACGGCGCTCGCGGCGGCGCACGGCGCCGCGATGTTCCGGGCGCACCAGGTCCGCCAGACGCGGCAGACGGTCGAGATGATCGCCAGCATCCTCGGCGACCGCCCGCCGAAGAACGCGGTGCGGTGGCTGTGATCCGGCAGATCTGGCCCCCCGAGGACGTCCGCGAACTCGGCACCGGGGACCTCGAAGAGCTCTACCGCTTTCCGGACGCCGAGAAGTGGCTGGTCGTCAACTTCGTGGCGAGCACGGACGGCGCGATCACCGTCGGCGGCCGGTCCCGCCCGCTCTCGACCGACCCCGACCGGGTGGTGTTCAAGCTGGGCAGCGACCTCGCCGACGTCGTCCTGCTCGGCGCCGGGACGGCGGTGGTCGAGGAGTTCGACGGCGTCCACCCGGATCCGGAGACGGCGGACCGGCGCCGCCGGCACGGGCTCGAGCCGATCCCGCCGATCGCGGTCGTCACCACCGGCGCGAGCCTGCCGCCCGACGCACCGGTGATCACGGGCGCCGCGGTGCCGACGATCGTCGTCACCAGCGAGCGGGCCCCGCAGGACCTGCGCGACGCGTGGAAGGCGGCGGGTGCCGAGGTGGTCGTCGCGGGCGAGGGCGAGGTGGCCCTCGACCTGGCCGTGGCCGCCCTGACCGCACGCGGCTTCCGGCGGATCGACTGCGAGGGCGGCCCGAAGCTGTTCGCGTCGCTGGCCGAAGCGGGCCTGGTCGACGAGTTCCGGCTGACGGTCGCGCCCTACCTGGTGGCGGGAACAGCGGACCGCGCGGCCGTCGGCGGCGCCTTCGACCCCCTGGAGCTGAAGCTGGCCACGGTCCTGACCGACGGCGCGAGCTTGCTCACGCGCTACCTGGTGCCTTAGCGCGGGCTGCCTTGTCGTGAGTGTTCAGGGCGGCGCCAACCGCCCTGAACACTCACGACAGCGCTACTTCTTCAGGCCGTGTTCGATGGCCTCGATGATCCGCGGGCGCAGCTCGGCCGCGCTGATGATCGCGTCCACCGAGCCGACCTCCACCGCGCGCTGAACGCTGTGCACGCGGTCGAACTCCGCCGCCACTTCGCTGACCTTCTCCGCGCGGACCGACGACTGGACCTCGGCCAGCTTCGCGTTCAACGCGGCCCGCTCGGCCGCGCCGGCCGCCGAGACCTGGGCCTGCAGGTCCGTCACGCGCGGGTCGTTCGCCGTGCGCTTGTTGACCTCGCCCGCGAACACCACCGCGGCCGCCGGGGCGCCGCCCAGCACCGAGGCGAACGAGCCCTCCAGCGCCAGCACCGTCATGTTCGGGTTGAGCGCCTTGGAGAACACCACGAACGCGCCGCCGTGGTAGCGGGAGATCACGGTGAACACGATCGGGCCCTCGAAGTTGACGATCGCCCGGCCGATCTCCGCGCCGTACTCCAGCTGCAGCTTGCGCAGCGACTCCGGGGAGCCGTCGAACCCGGAGAGGTTCGCCAGCACCACGAGCGGCCGGTTGCCCGACGCCGCGTTGATCGCGCGCGCCGTCTTCTTCGACGACCGCGGGAAGAGCGTGCCCGCGGTGAACGCGTCCGGGCCGTCGGTGGGCGGGAAGCCGCGGCGGGGCACCGAGCGCGACTCGATGCCGATCAGGCAGACCGGGCGGCCGCCGATGTGCACGTCCTGCACCGCGGAGGTCTCCGCGTCCGCCATGCCCGCCCAGCGCTCCAGCACCGGGTGGTCCTGGTCGGACAGCGCACGCATCACCGTGCGGATGTCGAACGGCTTCTTGCGGTCCGGGTTGTGCTCGGCCGAGAAGATCTGGCCCACGTTCGTGAAGTCGCTGCCCACGACCGCGTGCGGGAACGGTGAGACGTCGCGGTCGACCGGGTCGGTCGTCGCGACCTGCCGTGGCCCGGTTTCGCCCGGCGCGACGTAGGTGTGTTCGTAGTGCGCCATCAGCACTTCGCGCGCGGCCGGCAGGTTCGGCGCCCAGTACTGCGCCTGGCCGTTCGGGCCCATCACGCGGTCGTAGCCGCCGATGCCGAAGTTGTCCTCGGCCGAGACGCCGCCGGAGAAGTCCAGCGCCTGCTTGCCGGTGAGCACCATCGCCGAGTCCGGCGTCATCACCAGGATGCCCTTGGTGTGCATGAGCATCGTGGCTTCGGCGTTCCAGTACGGCTGGGCGCCGACGTTGATGCCGCCGACGACGATGTTGATTTCGCCGCCGTCCTGGGTGAAGGTGACGATCCGCTTGAGCGCCGCGGCGACCCAGTCCATGTTCTCGGTGCCCGAGGACATCGAGATCCGCGCGCCCGCGGACACGGCGAACCACTCCAGCGGGACGCGCATCCGCTCGGCCAGGTCGAGGGCCGCGATGACCCGCGAGCACTCCGGCTCCGACAGCGCACCGAGCGCCTTCGTCGGGTCGCCGAGCAGCACGACGCGCGTGACGCCGCCGGGGTGCCGCTCGGTCGGCGTCGTCACGACACCGGCGACGATCGCCGCCGTGTTCTGCCCCTTCGGCCGGTCGACCGGCACCAAGGCACCGGCCTCGTCGAAGTCGTGCTCGACGAAGGTGCCTCCGGGGCCGGCGAGCAGGTCGGTCAGCTCATAGGGGTAGACCGTGCCGCGGCGGGCCGCGCCCAGCACCTTGAGGCGGTAGGCGTCCAGCGGCTTCACCGGCTCGGTCGACGGCGTCTCGAGGTGCAGCTTCGCGCCGTGCCCGGGGTCGAACGCGACGCGGACGGCGAGCTCGGTCAGCTTCCCGGCCTCGGTGCGGCGTCGGGCCAGGAACTGGACCTCCTCCAGCCCGGCGCCCACCGACGTCGGCAGGATGCGCTGGACGAGCGTGTTCAGCTCCTCGGTCGTCAGGTCGGTCGGCGGCCAGACGTACATCATGATCCGGTTGGTGTCGAACCGCTTGTTCTGCGGCCGCTGCGCCTGGATGTTCCGGATCGCGGCGAGACACGCGGTGACGGCGTCCTCGAGCGCGGGCAGGGCGACCAGGCGGCCGTCGGCCTCGCGCAGCGGCGTCAGGTCGCGGACCTGGCCCATCGCGATCAGCCGCTCGTCGGCCGGGTTCGTCTTGGCGACGGCCTTGAAGAGGTAGATCTCTTCGTCCGCCGACGGCAGCCGGGTGAGGTCGAACTCGGCCAGCCGCTGCAGCTGCAGGCGCTGCGCGATCTGCGGGTGCAGGCCGCGGATCAGCCGGTCCTCCGCGAAGCCCGCGTCGTCGCGCCGGAACGTGAAGTGGTGGTGCATCACCGCGCCGCCGGTGCCGGCCACGGTGATGACGATCCGGCGGACGCTCTCCGGGACCACGTGCTCGGCCAGCAGGGCGCCGAGCCGCTCGGCGGTCGCGTCGACCTCCGGCTGGTCTTCCCAGCGCACGTACAGGTCGGCGACCACGCCTTCGGTGGCCACCTCGCCCAGCGCGCGCAGGGCGTCGGGCAGGGCGGCGAAGTCGACGGCGGTGGTGACCAGCGGCAGCGCGCCGTCCGGGGTGTCCAGGGACGCGGTCAGCCACCGGCAGCCGGCGGCGTCGCGCACGGCGACGCCGGACAGCCGGCGGTTGCCGTAGTAACGGCGGGTCAGCACTTCCAGCAGCGGCGCGTGGTCGCGGCCCGGGCGGCCGATGCGCTGCCCGAGCAGCCGGACGAGCGGCTGCGAGCCGGTGATCATCGCCTGGATCCGCTCGGCGCGGTCCGGCGCGTCCGGGTGCTGGTCGAGGTAGTGCAGCTCGGTGCGGACGGCCGCGTAGACCTCGGCGCGGTGGCGGCGCAGCAGCGGCTGGGCGAACCAGCGGAAGACGACGCCGCGGGCGAGGTCGGAGACGGCGGGGAAGCGCACCTGCGTGGCTTCGATGAGGTGCTCCAGGGTGAGCCCGGCGCGTTCGCGCAGCGCCTCCACCGGCGCCGCTCCGGCGAGCCACAGCCGCAGCAGCTCGGAGACGACCGCGACGTCGGCCGAAGTCCGTTGCTGCGCCAGGAAGATCCGGAACACCGCGGACTCCAGCTCCGGGGTGCGCTCCAGGTCGGTGACGCCGTAGTGGGCCAGCACCTTCGACAGCTTCGCCTGGAAGCCCTCGGTGACGCCCGCGCGCTCGACGTCGAGGCTCTGCAGGTAGCTGTGGAAGTACTCGCGGGGGCTGTGCACCGGGCCGTCGGACTCGGCGTCGGCCTCGCCGCCCGGGGTGTTGCGGGTCAGCTCGGACAGGTCGGCGAAGACGGTCAGCAGCTCCAGCTCGCCTTCGACCGGACGGCCGCCGAGCTCGGCGCGGGCGGCGGTGTAGGCCGCCAGGACGCGCTTGCGCTCGGCCGGGTCGACGTCGAAGCCGAGCAGCAGGCTGCGCAGGTCCTGGAGACCGCGCTCGACGCGGGCTTCGGCGGAGACCCCCGCGGGCTCGGCGGGCAGCTCGATCTCGACGGTCTCGGTCTCGGTGGCCGCTTCGTCCTCGGTGTCGTCCTGCAGCGGCTCCAGGCGCATCAGCGGCGCGCCCGTCTCGACCTGGCTGCCGACCGACACCGGGCACTCGCGGACGCGGGCGCGGAACGGCGCGCGCAGCACCGTCTCCATCTTCATGCTCTCCAGCACGAGGATCGGCGCGTTCGCCTCGACCTCGTCGCCGACGGCCAGCGGCGTGGCGACGACCAGCGCGGGCGCGGGGGAGCGGACGACGCCGCCTTCGTCGCGGCTGACGCGGTGGGTGACGCCGTCGACCTCGACGAGGTGGATCGGGCCGTGCGTGGCCGAGACGAGGCGGAAACGCTCGCCGTTGACCAGGATCTGGCCCGTGTGGGCGTCGAAGCGGTTGATCTCGACGTCGGCGTGGTGGACGTCGGCCCCGGCCGAAACACCGACCCGGAACCGCTTTTCGCCGACGCGGGCGACGCTGACGCGGTAGCCGACGCCGCGGAGCTTGAGGTCGAGCGGGCGGCCGCTCTCGTGCTGGACCTGCGGGCGGCCGCCGTGCGCGGTGGACAGCAGCCGCTGGACGGAGGCTTCTTCCTCGTCCTGGTAGGCCTCGATGGCGGCCGCGGCGAGCGCGACGGCGGAGTGGCGGTGGGTGACCAGGCGGCCTTCGGCGCGGACGCGGTCGATCCAGCCGGTGTCGGCGCTGGCGTCGATCACCTCGGGCTGGTCGAGCAGGTCGAGCACGAAGCTCTTGTTGGTCGCGCCGCCGTCGATGATGACGGTGGTCTCGCCCATCGCGCGGCGCAGGCGGCCCAGCGCCTCGTCGCGGTCGCGGCCGTAGGCGATGATCTTGGCGATCATCGAGTCGAAGTCGGCGGGGATGCTGTCGCCCTCGCTGACGCCGGTGTCGACGCGGATGCCGGGCCCGGCCGGCAGGGCGAGCCGCGAGATGCGGCCGGGGGAGGGCGCGAAGTCGCGGTCGGGGTCTTCGGCGTTCAGGCGCGCCTCGACGGCGTGGCCGCTCTCGGCCGGCTGGTCGCCTTCGAGCTTGCCGCCGTTCGCGACGTGCAGCTGCAGCCGGACCAGGTCGGTGCCGGTGGTGATCTCGGTGATCGGGTGCTCGACCTGCAGGCGGGTGTTGACCTCGAGGAAGGCGAACAGCCTGTCGCCCGGGTGGTAGAGGAACTCGACGGTGCACGCGCCGCGGTAGCCGACGGCCACGGCGAGCCGCTCGGCCGACGCCTTCAGCTCGGCGGTCTGCTCCGGCGCGAGGACCGGCGAGGCGGACTCTTCGATGATCTTCTGGTTGCGCCGCTGCACCGAGCAGTCGCGGACGCCGAGCGCCCACGCCGTCGCGCCGTCGGAGATGACCTGGACCTCGACGTGCCGGGCGCCGGTGACCAGGCGCTCCAGGAACACGACGCCGGAGCCGAACGCGCGCAGGGCTTCCTGGCTGGTGCGCTCGTAGGCGTCGGCCAGCTCGTCGGCCGAGGCCACCTTGCGGATGCCGCGCCCGCCACCGCCGGCGGTCGCCTTGAGCATCAGCGGATAGCCGATCCGGTCGCCGGCCTTCAGGGCGTCTTCGAGCGTCGCGACCTCGCCGCGGCTCCAGGGCGCGACCGGCACGCCGACCTCTTCGGCGATCAGCTTGGCGCCGATCTTGTCGCCGAGCTTGCGCATCGCGTCGGCGCTCGGCCCGACGAAGGTGACGCCGACCTTTTCGCACAGTTCCGCGAACGCCGGGTCCTCGGCGACGAAGCCCCAGCCGACCCACGCGGCGTCGGCCTTCGTCTCGACCAGGGCCCGCTCGAGCTTGGCCAGGTCGAGGTACGGACGCGCCGCGGCCGGACCCAGGTCGTAGGCCACGTCGGCCTCACGGACGAACGTGGCGGTGCGATCGGCGTCGGTGTAGAGGGCGACCGTCTCGATCCGCGTCCCGGTTTCCGCCGACAGATCCCGGACGGCGTGGATGAGCCGCATCGCGGCCTCTCCGCGGTTGACGATGGCGACACGACTGAACACCGGCTGAGCCTCCCAAGTACCCACGCACAGAAGGCGACGCACCTGTCCTGGAGCGTCGCCTGCACCTGTCTACACCCTGCTGGATTACCACCGGGTAGACCACTGTCCGCCATGGCGCATGCCGAGGCGGCTGAGTTGTGGGAACCCCACAAAAAGCGACCCGCGCCACACTGCGGGGGCCGTGATTCTCGCGAGGACTGCCACAAAGCACGGTGCGTAGCCTACGACGGAAACCGGTAGGGAAACCCCCGGTGAAGCGCCGGTACGGGACCCTTGTTCCCGGGTCTGTCGGGCTCAGGACGCCAGGAGGACGTCCGACTCCAGCACGTGGCCCAGCTCGTGGCGCTCGGCCTCCGAAAGCGGCACGGCGGCGACGCTGCAGCGGCCGTCCGGGCCCGGGGCCGTCGTGATGGCCAGCACCGGGCGCCCGTCGATCTCGCGCAGGGTCACCCGGCCGCCGCACGAGAGGTCCACCGTGACCCCGGGCCGTTCGCGATACCTGCCCAGCCAGCGGCTGACGAAGTCGAAGGTCATCGCGGTCTCCCCTCGGTCCGGGCACTCCCCTTGAAGCACAGGTGTCACCGGTTAATGCCCCGGATACACGTAGTTCACACCCCCTGCGGGTGAAAAGTCAGCGAGGACCGGCCGGGTTCGTCACGAATTTCGCAGCGTCCGGCCGGTTTCCGCCGGTCACGACGGTGAACTGGGCGGATCGCCGTCAACCCCTGCTTGACCCGCGGCCCCGGTGGTCGGCACGAGAACGGGCCGGCACCCCCCGACGCGGTGCCGGCCCGTCCGCCCCGGTGCACCGCCGTCCCTCTCGGCGGGCACGCGCTGTGACGCTACAAGCGCATCCGCCGAAAATCGCCGGATGCGTTGCGGTCCCACACCTTCAGCCGAATTTTTTCAGGGCTGCACCGATTCCGTGGCCCGTTCCCGGTCACGGCCGGTCGTCAGCCGGAACCGGCCACAGTGGACATCCCGGCGGCGGGCAACGATCCGGAACGGCGCACGCTCGCGGACGTTCCCCGCCGCGGCACCCCGGTTCGCGCCATGATGGCGGGATGAAACTCGGGCACCTGGCGACGACCGCGCGCGACCTCTTCACCGCGAAGCTCGTCTACGGCGAACCGGTGGACCGTGAAGGCACCATCGTGATCCCGGCCGCCGCGGTCTTCGGCGGGGGAGGCGGCGGCGCGGACGACAACGGCGCAATGCCGGTGCGGGAGGGCGCCGGGTTCGGGGTGTTCGCCCGGCCCGCCGGGGCGTTCGTCGTGCGGGGCGGGACCGTGACCTGGGTGCCCGCCGTCGACGTGACGCGGCTGGGGATCGCCGCCGCCGTCACCGTCGTCGCGCTCGCCAAGATCCTCGCCCGGCGCGCCGGGTCCTGACCGGCAGGGGCCGCCGCACGCCGAAAGTTCACCGCCGGTTCCTTGTCGGCGTTCGCGTTCGCCGCCTAGCGTCGGGGCGTCTTTCGATGCGGAGGTACGCATGAGTTCTGGGGACTTCAGCCGGCGCACCCTGCTGCGCGCGAGCGGCGTGGCCGCGGCCGGGGCGGCGATGGGGATGCTGCCCGGCGTCGCGTTCGCCGACCAGCCGGGCGGCACCGGCACGCAGACCAGGACCGTCACCGGCACCTTCAAGCCGGACATCCCGGACTGGTACTACCTGCCCGTCGACGTGCCGCGCGGGGTCAAGCAGATCGACGTCGTCTACTCCTACGACCGGCCGGCGGTGCCCGCCGGTACCCGCGGTAACGCCTGCGACATCGGGATGTTCGGCCCGGAAGGCCACGAACTGGGCAACGCCCGCGGCTTCCGCGGCTGGTCCGGCGGCTTCCGCGACCGGTTCTCGATCAACGCCGGCGAGGCGACGCCCGGTTACCTCGCCGGCCCGGTGAATCCGGGCCGCTGGCACGTCGTCCTCGGCCCGTACACCGTCGCGCCGCAGGGCCTGAACTACCGGGTCGACATCACGCTCACCTTCGGCCCGGACGCCGCGCCGTTCAAGCCGAACCCGGCGCCGGAGTCCGCGCCGGCCCGGGAGCGGGGCCGCGCCTGGTACCGCGGCGACGGCCACCTGCACACCGTCCACTCCGACGGCCGCCGCACGCCGGACCAGCTGGTCGCCGACGCGCGCGCCGCCGGCCTGGACTTCATGATCTCCACCGACCACAACACGTCCAGCTCCCAGCTCGTCTGGGGCGACTACGCGACCGACGACCTGCTGATCCTCAACGGCGAAGAAGTCACGACGCGGTCGGGGCACTGGCCCGCGATCGGGCTGCCCGCCGGGACCTGGATCGACTGGCGCTACCGGGCGGCCGACCCGCAGGACTTCCGCCGGTTCACCGACCAGGTGCACCGCGCGGGCGGCCTGGTCACCGCGGCGCACCCGTTCGCCAACTGCTTCGGCTGCACCTACGAGTTCGCGTACGAGATCGCCGACCTCGTCGAGGTCTGGAACGGCCCGTGGACCCAGGACGACGAAGCGAGCGTCATCCACTGGGACGGCCTTCTGCGCGGCGGCCGGTTCATCCCGGCGATCGGCGACTCCGACGCGCACAACCCGGACCAGCGCGTCGCGCTGCCGCACACCGTCGTGTACGCCGACCGGCTGCGCCGCCAGGAGCTGCTGGCCGGGCTGAAGGCCGGCCGGTCGTGGCTGGCGGAGTCGTCGGCGGTGAACCTGGACTTCACGGCGTCCGGCAGCGGCCGCACGGCGGGCATCGGCGAGCGCCTGCCGGTGGGGATCGGGACCCCGGTGACGGTGCGCGCGGTGGTGGGCGGCGTCCCGGGGACGACGGTGACGTTCCTGGACCAGCTGGGCCCGGAGCACACGGAGACGGTCGGCGACTCGGGCGCGGCGACCGTGACGTGGACCACCTACCCGCGGTACTCGCGCTGGGTGCGCGTCGAGGTCCGCCGCCCGTCCGGCGGCCCGAACACGAGCCAGCCGAACGCCATGGTGGCGATGTCGAACCCGATCTTCCTCGGCGTCGGCCACTGAACCTCCGCCCGTCGTCCCGCGTCCTGCTTTTGGCAGACTGGGGCGAACGGGTGAAGGCGAGGCAGGGTGCGTGGTTGTGGCCTGAAGGTGGCCATCTTCCTGGGGGCGGTCGTCGTGCTGACCGCGGGGATCGTCGTGGTCGTGGTGCTGTCGCGCAGCCCGGTCCGCACGCCGGGCTGCACGGTGGCGCTGCCCGGGCAGACCGCGTACACGTTCACGCCCGAGCAGACCGGCAACGCCGCGACGATCTCGGCCGTCGGGACCAAGCTGGGGCTGCCGCCGCACGCGGCGACGGTCGCGCTGGCCACGGCTCTGCAGGAGTCGAAGCTGCGCAACCTGGAAAGCGGTGACCGCGACTCGGTCGGGCTGTTCCAGCAGCGGCCGAGCCAGGGCTGGGGCACGGTCGCGCAGCTGCGCGACCCGGTCTACGCGTCGACGGCGTTCTACCAGAAGCTGGAGAAGCTGCCGGGCTGGGAGACGCTGCCGATCACGGAAGCGGCCCAGGAGATCCAGCGTTCCGGCGTCCCGGACGCGTACGCCCAGTGGGAGCCGCAGTCCCGCGCGCTGGCCGCGGCGTTCAACGGCCAGTTCCCGGCCGCGCTGACCTGCCGCAACCTGACCCTGGCGGCCCCGGCGGACATCGCCGCCGCGGCCACGGCGGAGCTGGGCACGGCCAAGCTGAGCGGCGCCCACCCGGCGGCCCAGGGCTGGACGTACGCGACCTGGCTGGTCGCCCGGGCGGAGGCGCTGGGCGTCGACAGGGTGAGCTTCGCCGGCCAGAACTGGACGGCGGAGTCCGGAGCCTGGGCCCAGGATTCCGCCGCCGGCCCGGACCTCTCACTGCACCAAGCCCCGGCGGCCCGGCAAAGCCAGTGACCCGACGGGCCTCACGCGTGATCAGAGAGGCATCACGCGTGTCTGGAGGGGCATCACGCGTGATTGGCGGGGCATCGCGGTGATGCCCGTCCGATCACGCGTGATGCCTGCTGGATCACGCGTGATGCCTCTTCGCGCACGGGTCGTCAGGGCACGAGGATGGCTCGGCCGCGGATGCGGCCGTTGTCGAGGTCGTCCAGCGCGGCCTGGAAGTCGTCCAGGGCGTACTGGGCCGTGTGCAGTTTGACGCGGCCCTGCGCGGCCAGCACCATCAGCTCGCACAGGTCGTTGTACGAGCCGACCAGGTTGCCGATCAGGTTGATCTCCGTCGAGATGATGTCGATCGTCGGGACGTCGATGTTCTCGCCGTAGCCGACGACGTGGTAGTCGCCCGCGCGGCGCAGCATCGCGATGCCGTCACGGGTCGCGCCGCCTTCGCCGACGAAGTCGATCACCGCCTCCGCGCCGTGGCCGTCGGTGAGGTCGAGGACCTGGGAAACCGGCGAGCCGGTCACGCCGTGGTCGGCGCCGATCGACAGCGCCAGCTTCACCGCGTCCGGGTTGCGGTCCACGACGATCAGCTCGGCCGCCGAGATCGCCTTGAGCACCTGGATGCCGATGTGCCCGAGCCCGCCCGCGCCGATCACGACGCACTTGTCGCCCGGACGCAGGCGCCGCGCCGCCTTCGCCGCCGCGTGGTACGCCGTCAGGCCGGCGTCGGCCAGCGCCGCGACGTCGGCCGGTTCGAGGGCGTCGTCGATCTTCACGACGCTGCGCGCCGACGTCTTGAGGTACTCCGCGTAGCCGCCCGCGGTGTCGATGCCCGGGAACTGCGACTGCTCGCAGTGGACGTCGTCGCCGAAGCGGCACGCCCGGCACAGCCCGCACGTGATCAGCGGGTGCACGATCACCTTGTCGCCCTCGGCGACGTTCGTGACCGCGCTGCCGACCGCGTGCACCCAGCCCGCGTTCTCGTGCCCGATCGTGTAGGGCAGGGTGACGCCCGACTTCTCCTGCCACTGGCCTTCCAGGATGTGGAGGTCGGTGCGGCAGACCCCGGCGCCGCCGATCCGGACGACCACGTCGTACGGCCCGGTGACTTCCGGCTCGGGAACGTCGGTCATCCGCAGAGGCGCGTCGTACCCGACGACCTGGACCGCTTTCATGCTGTTGCCTCCATGGGGGTTTCGGGGTAGCGGGTGCGGAGCAGCCCGCGGCAGAAGTGGGAGTTGCCTTCGATCGAAATGCGGACCGACCGGGCGAACCGCAGCCGCAGCGGGATTTCTTCGCGGGGGAACGGGGTGCCGTCGTGGTCGACCAGGACCGGCGACGACGGCTCGCCGGGCAGCCCGAGCGCCGCTCGCCGCCGCAGCAGGGCCGCGGACGCGGGCACCTCGGGCAGGTCCGCGAGGGTGACGCCGTGCAGGTCGACGTCCTCGTCCGCGCGCAGCAACACGGTCAGGGCGCGTTCCATCGCCGCCTGGTGGGCCTTGCGGCGGAAGATCTCCCGCAGCTCTTCGAGGTCCTGGTCGGCCTCGTGGCCGAACGTGCCGCGGTAGCCCGCGTCCGCGGCCAGCCCGGCGTTGATCAGGTCCGAGTCGTGGTGGTCGTCGAGTTCGACCACCACTTCGGTGGTCCACGGCAGCGCGGTCAGCGCGTCCTTGGCGTCCGACGCCATCAGGTAGGCGAAATTCGGCGCGCAGAACGACGTCGGCAGTCGCAAGTGGACGGTCACCCGCCCGCCGTCGACGTCGAGCGACTTGACGAAGCCGAGGTCGGTGATGGGCTCATCGAGCTCGGGGTCGAGGACCGCGTCCAGCGCGGTGTAGGCGTCCATCTCAGGCCACCGATACGGCCTGGGTCTCGACCGGCGCGAGCCGCAGCTCCTCGGGCACCGGGATGTCGTACAGCGCCGCCGCGTTGAGGCCGAGGATCTTCTTCTTCTGGTCGACGGTCAGCGGCGCGTACTCGGGCAGGTCCTCCGGGATCTGGAAGTCGACGAACCGCTCGACCAGCCACTTCGGCGTCCAGATCGCGTAGTCGCTGGAGAACTGGATGCGGTCCTCGTCGAGCCAGTACAGCAGCTCGCCGATGATCTGCGCGAAGTACTTCGGCCGGGTGTGGATGAACGGCATCGCCACCGCGAGGCCCGCGTGGACGTTCGGCTCCTGCGTCGCGATCCAGCAGAAGTCCTCCAGCCGCGGCAGGCCGCAGTGCTCGACGACGAAGGTGAGGTCGGTGAAGTCGGTGGCCACGTGGTCGACGTCGGCGACGTCGAAGGCGTCGCGGTCCAGCGGCCGGATCGTCGGTCCCTTGTGGACGTGGATGTTCTTGATGCCCAGCTCCTGGCAGGCCTCGAAGTACTTGTACGTCCACTTGTCGTCGAGCTTGTAGCCGCGCGAGTCGCCCTGCCACTCGGCCGTGTAGAGCTTGACGCCCTTGAGGCCGAACCGCTCGGCGTCGCGCCGCAGCCGGTCGATGCCGGCCTGCTCGAACCGCGGGTCGAAGTTGTGGTTGTAGGTCAGCTTGTCCGGGTGCTTCTGCTGGAGCGCGAAGGCTTCTTCGGTCTGCCCGAAGCCGGTGTTGTAGAACGCGCCGAGGTGGGCGGGCTGGAAGATCGCGTGGTCGACGTAGCCGTTCTCGAACAGGTCGCGCATCAGCCGCTCGCCGCCCTGGTAGAGGTAGTCCTCGTAGGGCCACACCTCGGACTCCGGGCTGAGGTTGCGGTGGTAGTCGTAGAAGCAGTCGATGAACTGCTTGCCGTGGATGGTGCGCTGGTTCTCCGGGCGGGCGTCCCAGAGGGCCACGTGGGCGTCCACGATGAAGTAGTTCTCGCCGTCCTTGCTGTACATCCGGATCCCTCCACGTCTTCGTGTGTGGCTGGGACGGTAGGGACGTCGGCGCTGGTCAGGGACCCTTCGCGTGTCTCAGTTTGAGACAGCGGGCGTCGTCGTCGCCGGGCCGGACGACGTACGGTGGAGGAGTCCGGCGCAGAGCCGCGTCCCGGGAGGTCCAGGTGGAGAACCCGCAGGTGCACGTCACGCGGTCGTTCGACGCGCGCGCGGGAGCCGCCGCGATCGCGCCCCGGCTGCGGGCGTCGTGGCAGCGCAGCGAACGCTACGGCGTGCCCGAGGACGAGGTCCTGCCGGTGTTCTCCGGCGCGGTCGACACCGGCTCCCTGCTCTACGAATGCGGCAGCGAGGTGCTGCGCGGGCTGCAGGCGACGCTGGCCAACGAGCCGATCAGCCTGATGATCACCGACAGCGAAGGCCTGGTGCTGAGCCGGCTGTGCACCGACGCGTCGATCAACCGCTCGCTCGACCGGGTGCACCTGGCGCCCGGGTTCTACTTCGCGGAGAGCAACGCGGGCACGAACGGGCTCGGGCTCGCCCTCGCCGACCGGGCGCCGTCGCTGGTCCGGGCGGGTGAGCACTACTGCACCGACCTGCGCGGGTACACGTGCGCGGCGGTGCCGGTGCTGGACCCGCTCACCGGCGCGCTCGCGGGCAGCGTCAACCTGACGACCTGGTCCGAGCAGTCCTCGGAGCTGCTGCTGGCGCTCGCGCAGGCCGCGGCCGGGAACACGGCGGCGCTGATGCTGGCCCGCGCGTCCGGGCGCACCGCCCGGCCGACCCCGCGCGGCGAGGTGTTCCGGGTCTACGCCGACCGCGTCGACCCGGGCACGCTGCCGCGGCTGTCGCCCGCCTGGACGACCGCCGTCGGGGAAGCGAAGGCGGCGTTCCGGGCCGGGCGCGTGGTCGCGGTCGTCGGCGAGCCCGGCGTGGGCAAGACGGCGCTGGCGTCGCTGGCGCGGCGGGAGCTGCGGCCCCGCGAGCGCGTCCTCAACGCGCGCCCGCCGGCGCCCGACGACGTCGACACGTGGCTCACGCTGTGGACGCCCGAGCTGGCCAAGGACGGCACGTGCGTGATCGTGTCGGGGGTGGAGGGCCTGCCCGCGTGGGCGGCGGAGGAGCTGGCCCGGCGGTTCGCCGAGGCCGGTGCCGACGGGCCGCCGCCGTTCGTGCTCACCGCGGAGGACGCCGGGTCGGTGCCGCCGGCGCTGCGGCCGCTGGTCGACCGGGTGGTCGAGGTCCCGGCGCTGCGGTTCCGGCCGGACGACGTCCTCCCGCTGGCCCACCACTTCGCCCGGCGCGACCGGGGCCGGGACGTCACGTTCACGTCGGCGGCGTCCCGCGCGCTGACGGCGTACGAGTGGCCGGAGAACGCGAAGCAGCTTCGCCGTGTGGTGCGCGAAGCGGCGTCGCGGTCGGACGTGATCGACACCGCGCACCTGGCGGCCGAGATCTTCACCGGCGTCGGGCACCGGCTGAGCCGGTTGCAGGCGCTGGAGCGGGACGAGATCGTCCGCTGCCTCTCGGAGCCGGGCGCGACCGTGGTGCAGGCGGCGGGGAAGCTCGGCATGGGCCGGGCGACGCTCTACCGGAAGATGGCGCAGTACGGCCTCAACGCGCGGCAGCTGAAGTCGTGACCCGCGAGGCCTGCGCCCAGCTGACCGCCGGGCCCATCGCCCAGCCCGCGGCCAGGAAGACCGCGCCCAGCAGCAGCCAGCCGGCCAGGCCCCAGCCGACCACGACCGTGGTCAGCAGCACCGGCCCGAGCGCGCGGGCCACCGACACCCCGGTCCCGAAGAACCCCTGGTACTGGCCCTGCCGGTCGGCCGGTGCGAGGCCGAAGCCGATCTCCCAGGTGCCCGCCGACTGCAGCATCTCGCCGAACACCTGGATCAGCGCGCCCACCACCAGCACCCCGAAGGCGACCCACGGCGAAGTCCCGGCCGCCGACAGCGCGAACGCCACGCAGGAGGCGAGCAGCAGGACACCGGAGCGGCGGACCATCCGCGCCGCCGCGCCGAGGCTCGCCAGCCGTCCGGCGACGCGGACCTGGAGCAGCACCACGACGACCGTGTTGAGCACGAACAGCGCGGACACCGCCCAGCCCGGCGCGGCGGTCCGTTCGACGATCCACAGCGGGATCGCGACGCTCAGCAACGGCATGCGCAGCAACAGGAGCGCGTTGAGCAGCGTCACCAGGGCGTACGGCCGGTCGCGCAGCACGGCCAGCTTCGGCTCGCCGGTGCGTGGATCCGACAGCCGCGGGACGGCCGGGAGCCGGTGCAGCAGCAGGGCCGTCGCGACGAACGCGGCGGCGTCGAGCACGAAGACCGTCAGGTACGCCGGGGCGGTGTCGGCCGAGAGCGCGAGCCCGCCCAGCCCGGCACCGACCGCGAGCCCGGCGTTGCCCGCCGACTGCAGCTGGGCCCGCACGCGCGTCCGCCGCTCCGGGTCGGCGAGCGTGGCCAGCAGTGCCTGGCGGACGGCGGCCTGCCCGGTCTGGCAGGTGCAGTAGAGGCAGGCGGCGAGGACGTACGGCAGCGGCGTGCGGACGAAGAGGAACGTCAGGATCGCCACACTCGTCGCCAAGGCCAGCAGGACCGCCGAACCGCGCGCGCCGTGGCGGTCGGCGAGGTGGCCGATCGGCACCCCGGCGAGCGTGCCGACGGTCCAGCCGAGCGTGAGGCCGAGCCCGACCTGCGCCGGGGTCAGGCCGACGATCCGCGTGAAGAACAGCACCGAGCAGGTCAGGAAGGCACCGTCGCCGAGCGAGCCGGCCAGCTGGGCGGCGGCGAGGAAGCGGCTGGTGCGGTCCTGGATCAACGTCATGCGAGCAACGTTAGAGCCCCACTTGGCCCGATCCCAGATCCAATTCCGTCGAATCGGATTGGGCCAATGTAGGCTCGCCGGATGGACTTCCACGTCAGCCTGGCCGGGCGCGGCGACCTGTCCGTCCGGATCTACCGCCAGCTGCGCGACGCGGTGCTGGACGGCCGGCTGCGGGCGGGGGAGCGGCTGCCCCCGACACGGGAGCTGGCGCGGCGGCTCGCCGTCTCCCGCAACACCGTGGCGGTCGCCTACGACCGGCTCACCGCCGACGGGTTCCTCACCGGCCGCGTCGGCGCCGGGACGTACGTCAGCGGCTCGCTGCCCGCGCGCGTCCGGTCCCGCACGGCGCCGTCGGCACCCGGGCCGCGGCCGAAGGCGATCTGGCGGTCGCTGCCCTCGCCGGTCGTCCCGGCGGCGGCGCCGGAGTACGACTTCCGGGTCGGCATCCCCGACGCCGCGCTGTTCCCCCTCGAAACCTGGCGGCGGCTGGTCGCGCGCGAACTGAGGGCCGCGGCCGGGTTCGCGCACTACGCCGACCCCGGCGGTCACCCCGGCCTGCGCGCGGCGATCGCCCGGCACGCGGGCGTTTCGCGCTCGGTGCGGGCCGACGCCGACGACGTGCTCGTCACGCAGGGCGCGCAGCAGGCCCTCGACCTGCTGTGCCGGGTGCTGCTCTCGCCGGGCGACCGGGTGGCCGTCGAGGAACCCGGCTACCGGCAGGCGAAACTGCTCTTCGCGTCCCACGGCGCCGAAGTCACGGGCGTGCCGGTCGACGGCGAAGGCCTCGACGTCGAAGCGCTGCCGCCGAAGACGAAGCTGGTGTACGTCACGCCTTCGCACCAGTTCCCGCTCGGCACGCCGATGTCCCTGGCTCGCCGCACGGCGTTGCTGGCGTGGGCCGAGCGAGCGGACGCGGTCGTCGTCGAGGACGACTACGACAGCGAGTTCCGCTTCTCGGACCGGCCCCTGGAACCGTTGCAGAGCCTGGACCGCGCGGGGCGCGTCGCGTACGTGGGGTCGTTCTCGAAGACGCTCCTTCCCATGCTGCGCCTGGGTTTCCTGGTCGCACCCGCGTCACTCCGCGACGCGCTGCACCACGCCCGCCGGCTCACGGACTGGCACGGCGACGTCCCGGCGCAGGGAGCGCTGGCGCAGTTCATCGACGAAGGGCTGTTCGCCCGCCACATCCGCCGCGCGACGAAGGTGTACGCCGAACGGCACGAGCGTCTGGTGTCCGGTTTGGACGGTGCCTTCGCGGGCCGGCTGGCGGTGGTCCCGTCGGCGGCGGGCCTGCACCTGTGCGCCCGCGCCGACGTCGACCTGGAGCCGGTCGCCGCCCGGGCGTCGGCCGCGGGGGTGGCGGTCCAGACGCTTTCCGACCTGTGCGGCGGCTACCCGGCGCCGGGGCTGGTACTCGGCTACGGCTCGATCCCGGCGGACCGCATCGACGCGGGGCTCGCGGCACTCGACAGGGCCTGGGGCTCCACGAAGTGATCCGTGCGGCGCCGGGCCGCGATCAGCAGCCCGCCCGCCGACGTCGCCACCGCGGTCGCCAGGACGAGCAGCCAGCCGTGCCGGAAGCCGGTCAGGTCCGGCGTCCCGGCGAAGACGGCCACCAGCACGGCCGTGCCCAGCACCGTCCCGATCTGCCGTGTCGTGTTGACCATCGACGAACCCGCGCCCCAGCGGGCCGGCGGCAGGACCGTGCCCACCACCCCGGACAGGCTCGGCAGGATCAGCCCGACGCCGATGCCCGTCAGCAGCTGTCCCGGCAGCATCGCCCCGGCGTAGTCGCGCACGGAACCCATGCGCAGCAACCAGATCAGCACGCCGGCGCCGAACGAGACGCCGCCGAGGGCGACCACCGGGCCCGGGCCGAAGCGGTGCACGAACCGGCCGCCCAGGATCGAGACCGGGACCACCATCGCCGGGCCCGGCGCCAGCGACAGCCCGGCCACCAGCATCGAGTCGTGCCAGACCGACGTCAGGAAGAGCACGTTGCCGAACAGCATCGCGGCGAACCCGGCCGCGAAGACGCCCGTCGTCACGCACGCCAGCCAGAGCGTCGGGACGCGCAGGGCCGGCAGGTCCAGCACGGGCACCGCGTGGCGCGCCGAGCGCAGCGGAACCCACGCCAGCGCGACCACGGCGACCGCGAACGCCAGCAGCACCGGCCTCGCGCCCCAGCCGTGGTCGGACGCCTCGACCAGCGCGTAGGCCAGCGCGCCCACCCCGGCCAGGAGACCCGCCGCGCCGAGCAGGTCGGGGACGCCGCTCGAGGTGTCCCGCGACTCGCGAAGCACCCGCGGCCCGGCCAGCAGCGTCAGCGCGCAGATCGGCAGGTTCACCAGGAACACCCAGCGCCAGGACGCCTCGACGAGCAGGCCGCCGACGGGCGGGCCGAGGGCCGCGGCCGCCGCGCCGACCGACGCCCAGACGCCGACCGCCATCGGCCGCCGGTGGGCCGGGAACGCCGTCAGCAGCAACGCGAGCGACGTCGGCATGACGAGCGCGGCCCCGATCGCCTGCACCGCGCGGAAAGCGATCAGCACGGGGATCGAGGGCGCCACCGCGCAGGCGGCCGAGGCGAGGGTGAACACGGCGACGCCGAGGAGGAACAGGCGCTTGCGGCCGTACCGGTCGGCCAGCCGCCCGGCCGGGGCGAGGCAGGCGGCGAACAACACCGTGTACCCGTTGAGCACCCACGAGAGCGTGGCGAGGTCGTCGCCGGGGAAGGCGGCCCGGATCCCGGGGAACGCGATGGTGACGATGAACGTGTCGAGGCTCGCGAGGAACGCCGCCGTCGAGACGACCAGCAGCACGAGCCCGGGCTTCGGCGCGGTGTCGGGCATGACCCTCCTAGGTTGGAAAACTCAACCTAGCCCGAGAGGGTGGGTCTCAACAAGAGACTGACCAGTTCGGCGCGACCTACGTCACGCCGCCGCCGCGTGGTCTTCGGCCCGGGCCTTGAGCGCCGCGAGGGTGTGCTCGATCGACCGGACGTTGTACCCGGGCCGGTCGGCGCGGCCGGTGACGCGCGGGCCCATGAACTTCCGCACGACCCAGCTGCCGATCCGGTACCAGTTCTCGGTCACCCGGCACCCCTGCGCCGTCGGGGTCAGCACGTACTCCCACCGCGACACCCGCGACCCGATCGGCGTCCGCACGTCGAAGGCGAAGCGGCGGCTCTCCTGGAACGCCACGACGCGAACCCGGGTCCACCACTGCAGGTCGCCGTTGCGGTTGCGGCCGCGGAAGCGCGCGCCCGGGCCCGGCTCGTCCAGCCAGCGGCCGCCGACGTTCTCCGGGCTCAGCTCGCCCATCCGCGGCAGGTCGGTGACCCACGACCACACCGTTTCCGCGGCGACCGGAACGTCGATGCTGCGCGAAATCGTCGGCTCCACGCCCTCGACGGTGACAGCGCCCGGACACGCCCGGCAAGGCGTCACGGCGAAGTCCGCAGCGGAGGAGAGCGGACGGTGAAAATTCCGCAGCCGGAAACGGGTTGCCGCGCGTGCGAACTGGGTACCCCGCGCGCGAGGATTCCGTTGGACGGAGGGTGGGGTGGTCAGCATGATCCCGATCGAAGTCGTCGGGATGGCCGTTCCGGTGCCGGGGGAGGCGCCCCTGATGCTCCTCCGCGAGCCGGAGGGGGCCCGTCGCTGGCTGGCGATCATGATCGGGTACGGCGAGGCCGAAGCGCTCGTGCGCGCGCGGGAGCAGGTCGCACAACCCCGCCCGGGCACGATCGAGCTCCTCGGCGACGTGCTCGCGGCGTTCGGCCAGGGCGTCGCCGCGGTCGAGCTGACCGAGGTGCGGGACGGGATCTTCTACGCCGACCTCGTCCTCGCGTCCGGTACGCGCGTGTCGGCCCGCCCCAGCGACGCCGTCGCGCTCGGCCTGCGCCAGGGGGCGCCGATCAGCGTCGCCGAAGAGGTCCTCGACGTCGCGTCCGTGCAGCTCGAGGTCGAGCACGAGACCGAAGGACCGGCCTCCGACCTGCTCGACACCGAGGCCGAGGTCGCCCGGTTCCGCGCCGAGCTCGACGGCCTGCGCCCCGAGGACTTCGACGACCTGTAGCACCGGCCCGTCCGCCGGTACATTCTCCGGCGGGAGGGACGATGAGGCAGGATTTCGTGACCCGCACCGAGCCGCACCGGCGTGAGCTCCTGGTGCACTGCTACCGGATGCTGGGCTCGGTGCACGAGGCCGAAGACCTGGTGCAGGACACCCTGGTCCGCGCGTGGAAGGCGTGGGAGAGCTACGACTCCGCCCGCGCGTCGGTGCGCACCTGGCTCCACCGGATCGCCACCAACGTCTGCCTGACCGCGCTGGAAGGCCGCGCGCGGCGGCCGCTGCCCTCCGGGCTCGGCCAGGCGAGCGAGGACCCGGGCGCGCCGCTGACGCCGTCGTTCGAGATCCCCTGGCTGCAGCCGTTCCCGGACGCGCGCCTCGACGACCCCGGCCTGCGCCTGGCCCGCCGCGGCACGCTGCGCCTGGCGCTGCTCGCGGCGATGCAGACGTTGCCGCCGAAGCAGCGCGCGGTGCTGAGCCTGCGCGACATCCTGGAGTTCAGCGCGGCGGAGGTCGCCGGCTTCCTCGACACGACGCCCGCGGCGGTCAACAGCGCACTGCAGCGCGCCCGCGCGAGCCTCGGCGACCTGTCGGCGGACGAGGTCCCCGAGCCGGCCGACAGCGCGGTCGAGGCGGTCCTGGACCGCTACGTGCGGGCGTTCGAGCGCGCCGACGTCGCGGGCCTGGTCGAGCTGCTGACCGGCGACGTCGTGATGGAGATGCCGCCGGTGCCGCTGTGGTTCCGCGGCCGCGAGAACTACGGCCGGTTCCTGGACCGCCTGTTCGCGATGCGCGGCCCGGACTGGCGCATGACCCGCGCGGCGGCGAACGGCCAGCCCGCGCTGGTGGCGTACTGCCGCGACGAAACGGGGCAGTACCGGCTGCACACCGTGCAGGTGTTCACGGTGACCGGGGCGGGCGTGGCGCACAACGTGGTGTTCGCCGATCCCGCGGTGCTGGCGTTGTTCGACCTGCCGGCCGTCGTCTAGCCGGCCGCGCGGGTTTCGGCGGGACGGCCGTAGGTGCGGCCGTCGTTGCTGCGCTGCAGCAGGCCTTCGTCGACGAGGTAGCGGCGCAGCGTCGCGTGGTCGTCGTGCACCATCGTCAGCTTCTCGCGGACGTCCCGCTCCGTGTAGAGCCGGCCCGGTTCGAACCGCTCGGCGAGGTGCTCGAGCAGGGCCCTCCGCCGCTGGGGCGCGCGGGGGATGCCGACCAGGCGGCCGTGGCTGAACAGGGCTTCCAGCGGGTCGGCGGGGGCCTTCGCGAGCGCGTCGCGGAAGACCTCGGGCACGGCGTGGTAGCGGTCGCCGGCCGTGGTGACGAGCCCGGCTTCGAGCAGCCGCTTCGCGAGCTTGGCCGGGACCTCGCCGGCCGCCAGCCCGCCGGGCGCCGTGCAGATGCGGGCGAAGAGCTCGAGGCGTCCGGGGTCGGCCAGCGCGGCGACCAGTGCGGAAGGTACGGGCATGGTGCGGACGGTACCCGGACCCGTGCCGCCGGTGCACGGGCTTTCCACTGTGGACACCGGCGGCGCGGCCGGAGCCGGCGTGCTCGTCCCGAAAATTTGACAGTCATAACTGATAAGCCTAGCCTGTCGATATGGCTTCGAAGACGGTTCCCGCATCGGCGGTCGCGGCCGCGCAGACGCTGCGCGTGCTCGTCGGCAGGCTGCGGCGGAAGATGATGGACGCGACGCAGGTCGGCGACCTGACCTCCGCGCAGGCCTCGGCGCTGGCCCGGCTCGCGAAGCTGGAGCCGACGACGGCGAGCGTGCTGGCCGGCGCCGAGCGCGTGCGGCCGCAGTCGATGGCGGCGACGGTGGCCGCACTGGAGAAGCTCGGCCTGGTCCGCCGCGAGGACGACCCGGCGGACGGCCGCCGCCAGCTGATCCACTTCACGCCCGAAGGGCGCGCGTACGGCCAGGGCGCCCGCGCGTCGCGGGAGGAGTGGCTCTCCCGCACCCTCGCGCAGCGGCTCACCGAGGACGAACTGGCCGTGGTCAACGAGGCGCTGGCGCTGCTCGCCCGCGTCGTCGAACCATGACGACGCGGGACCGGGTCCGCGACGGCTTCGACCGGAAGCTGCTGGCCCCGCTCGTCTCGGGCGCCGTGCTCAACCCGGTCAACTCGACGATCATCGCGGTCGCGCTGGTGCCGATCGGCGTCGCGTTCGGGCAGCCGGCGTCGGCGACCGCGTGGCTGATCTCCGCGCTGTACCTGGCGACCGCCATCGGGCAGCCGGTGACCGGGCGGCTGATCGACCGGTACGGCCCGCGCCGCCTCTTCCTCCCCGCGACGGCCCTGGTCGGGCTGGCGGGCGTGATCGGCGCCCTGGCACCGAACCTCGCCGTGCTGATCGTCGCGCGGGTCGTCCTCGGCTTCGGCACGTGCGCCGGCTACCCGGCGGCGATGCGGCTCATCCGCGACGAGAGCGACCGGACCGGGCGCGACAGCCCGGCGTCCGTGCTCACCGTGCTGGCGACCTCCACCCAGACGATCTCGGTGATCGGCCCGGCGCTGGGCGGCCTGCTCATCGGCGTCGGCGGCTGGCGGGCCACCTTCGCGATCAACATCCCCATCGCCCTGGTCGCCTTCGTCCTCGGCGCCCGCCGGTTCCCGAAGGTCGCGAAGCCCGCGAAGACGGGCTCGTTCGACCTCGACTTCCCCGGCATGGCGTTGTTCGCCGGCACGCTCGTCGCGCTCCTGCTGTTCCTGATGCACCCGGGCGCGGGGGACTGGTACCTGCTCGCGATCACCGTCGTGGGGGCCGCCGGCTTCACCGTGCGCGAACTGAAGCACGCCCACCCGTTCATCAACCTGCGGCTGCTCGGGCGCAACGGCCCGCTGCTGCGCACCTACGGCCGCGCGCTGCTGGCGTACGTCGTGGCGTACAGCTTCCTCTACGGCTACACGCAATGGCTCGAGCACGGCCGCGGCCTGTCCGCGGCGGAAGCCGGGCTGGCCACGCTGCCGCTGTTCGCGACCGGGATCGCCGTGTCGCTGTTGACCGGGCGCCGCGAGGCGGTGCGCGGCAAGCTCGCCGTCGCCGCGCTCGGGCAGCTCGCCGGCTGCGCGCTGCTGCTGACCCTGGACGGGGCGGCGCCGGTCTGGCTGCTCGTGGTCGTCGCGCTCGTGGCCGGGGTGCCGCAGGGGCTGAACAGCCTCGCGCTGCAGAACTCCGTCTACCGCCAGGCGAACCCCGACGACATCGGCGCGTCCGCCGGCCTGCTGCGCACCTTCGGCTACCTCGGCGCGATCGTCTCTTCCGCGCTGCAGGGCGCTTTCTACGGCGCCGCCGCCGACACCCGCGGGCTGCACGACCTGGCGCTGCTGCTCGTCGGCATCGGCGTGGTCTTCCTGCTCGTCACCGTGTTCGACCGTTCCCTGTCCCGACGCACCACCCGAACCGAGAAAGAGACCGATGACTGACACCGCGCTCGACCCGAACCGCACGGCCCTGCTCGTGATGGACTACCAGGAGGGGATCGTCGGGCAGCTGCCCGACACCGGCCCGCTGCTCGACCGCGTCGCCGGCGTGGTCGAGGACGTCCGCGCGCGCGGCGGGCACGTCGGCTGGGTGCGCGTCGCGTTCGAAGACGCCGAGTTCGACGCGATCCCCGGGACCAGCATGTTCGCCCGGTTCACCGCGGCCGCCGAGATGCGGGACGCGATGCGCGCCGACGCCCCGGGCACGCAGATCCACGCCCGGTTCTCGCCGCGGCCCGAGGACGTCTCGGTGCGCAAGATCCGCGTCGGCGCGTTCTCCACCACCGACCTCGAACAGCAGCTGGAAAAGCGCGGGGTCACGACGCTCGTCCTGGCCGGGCTGAGCACCAGCGGCGTCGTGCTGAGCACCGTCCGCGAGGCGATGGACCGCGACTACCGGATCGTCGTCCTGCGCGACGGCTGCGGCGACCGCGAGCAGGAGACGCACGACTTCCTGACCGGCACGCTGTTCCCCCGCACCGCCACGGTCGTGGACGTGGCCGGGCTGGGCGGGCTCTGGGCCGTCCAGTAGGTTGCCTGGCGTGACGGTGCCCGAAGACGTCCTGCGCACCTCGATCGTGGAGCGGCTGTTCGCGCGGGCGAACGACGAGCGCCCGCTGTTCACCCACCAGGACCACACGCGCGGCGTCGAGCACACGCTGACGTGGGCCGAGTTCGCCGCGCGCGTCCGCGTGGTGGCGGGCGCCCTGCGCGAGGTCGCGGCGCCGGGGGAGCGCGTCGCCATCCTCGCCGGGCAGGAACTGGCCTATCCGCTCGCGTTCTTCGGCGCGCTGGCCGCCGGGCTGGTCGCCGTTCCGCTGATGCCGCCGGGCACCGCCGCGCAGGCCGAGCGGCTCGCCGGCGTGCTGGACGACTGCGGCGCGCGGGTGTGGCTGACGTCGTCGGCCGCGGCGGACCGGGTCCCCGGCGGCGGTGCCGTCGTCGTGGTCGACGAGCTGACCGGGCCGGGCACCGACCCGGTGCCGGCCGAGCCGGAGAGCCCCGCGTACCTGCAGTACACGTCGGGGTCGACGCGGGAGCCGGCCGGCGCGGTGATCCCGCACCGGGCGATCGTCGCGGCCTGCTGGCAGGGCAGCCGGGCCTACGGCGTCGACGAGGGCACGACGTGCGCGGGCTGGATCCCGTTCTTCCACGACATGGGCCTGATCCAGCTGCTGTGCCTGCCGGTCTTCGCCGGCGGGCGGGCGGTGTTCATGGCCCCGGCCGAGTTCGTGCACCGGCCCCGGCGGTGGCTGCGGCAGATGGCGGACCACCCGGCGGTGTTCACCGCCGCCCCGAACTTCGCCTACGACCTCGCGGCCGACGCCGGTGCCGGGGACGACCTCGACCTTTCCGGCGTGCGGGTCGCGCTCAACGGAGCCGAACCCGTCCGCCCGCGCACCGTGGACCGCTTTCTCGAGGTCTTCGGCCCGCACGGCTTCCGGCGCGAGGCGTACCGGCCGTCGTACGGCCTCGCCGAAGCCACCGTGTACGTCGCCAGCGCGGGACCGGAAGGCCCGCGTGGCGCGAAGTTCGACCGCGAAGCCCTCGCGCAGGGCCAGGCCGTCGAAACCGTCGACGGACCGGAGCTCGTGTCCGTGGGCCGCCCGGTCGGGCAGCTCGTCCGGATCGTCCACGAGGGACACGAGCAGCCCGAGGGCGCGGTCGGCGAGATCTGGGTGCACGGCCCGAACGTCGCGACCGGCTACTGGGGCCGCGGCGACGCCGGCGCGTTCGGCGGCGTCCTCGACGGCCTGGGCGGCTGGCTGCGCACCGGCGACCTCGGCGTCGTGCACCGCGGCGACCTCTACGTCACCGGCCGGCTCAAGGACCTCATCGTCGTCGACGGCCGCAACTTCCACCCGCAGGACATCGAGGCCGCCGCGGGCGAGGCCCACCCGGCGGTCCGCCGCGACCGCGTCGCCGCGTTCGGCGTCGCCGACGAGAACGGCGAGGGCGCCATGGTGGTCGCCGAATGGGCGCGCGACGCCGACGCGGACGTCAAAGAGGTGACCCGGGCGGTGCTGCGCGCGGTGTCGCGGGAGCACGACCTCACGCTCCGTGCGGTACGTCTGGTCCCTTCCGGCGGACTTCCGCGCACTTCCAGTGGCAAGGTCGCCCGGTCGGCCGCGCGGGCACGTTATGGTGACTTCCGTGGGTGATCACCGCGCCGAGGTCACGAAGGTCGTCAGCGACACCTTCCGGCTCGACCCGGCCCTCGTCGAGCCCGACGCTCCCCTGGAGGAGCTGGGCATCGACTCGAAGGGCCGGATCAAGCTCCTGGCGGCTTTGGAGGTCTACTACGGCGTGACGATCGACCTGGACCAGCTCGACCGGTTCACGGACGTGGGATCCGTGGCCGACGTGCTCGCGGAAGCCCTGGCAACAGGCGGACCTGAGGAGAGGCGCTGACATGAGCGGCGGGGGGTACACCGCGACGACGGAAGCGTTGTCGACGGCGTCCAAGACCATCGGTGACCTGGCGGAGCACCTGCTGGACGACAACCCGGACCTGCAGAACTCGCTGGTGACCGCCGAGAAGTTCGGCCGGGCGCACACCGCGCACGGGGAGAAGTACGCGACCGGCGCGAAGGCGCTGTGGGCCGCGGTCTCCGGGTACAGCAGCACCCTGGGCTCGTTCGGCACCAACCTCGGCACCGCCGGGTCGAGCTACAGCACCAACGAAGACAACCAGGCGGGCGCGATCACCAACGCCGGAGGCTCGCTCTGATGGCGAAGAAGTGGAGCGAAGTCAAGGCGATCCTGGACGACCCGAGCGTCCCCGCCGCGCAGAAGAGCACGCTGATCAGCAGCTGGCTGCGCGAGAACCCGCCTCCGCCGCCGTTCCTGGCCGACCAGGAACCGGACGACATCAAGGAGAAGCGGAAGGAAGCCGACAAGTACGCGAACGCGTACAACGCCAACCCGCTCTTCGCCGGGCAGTCGGTCGACGAGGCCTACGACAAGGCCAAGTCCAGCGGTGACCAGAACAGCTACAACGAGGACCAGGAAAAGAAGGCCGTCGACGACGGCAAGGCGAAGCTCGACGACACCAAGCCGCCCGCCGCGGGCGAAAACGGCGGCGACTCGACCGGCACGAAGACATCCGACGAGATCTTCGACGCCGCCGCGCCCGCGCTGAAGCTGTTCGAGACGTTCGGGTCGCTGCTGGCCAAGATCCCGGACGACTGCCGCGGCAACACCCGCGCGCTCGACCTCGACAAGGACATCCGCACGCCGTTCGACGAGCAGCGCGGGATCAGCTTCAAGGACTTCGTCGACGACGCCGCGCACTTCAAGACCGGCTCCGAGACCGTCGACCGGACCGTGCAGGACACCGGCTCCCAGCTGGGCACCCTGTACAAGACGTGGAGCGGCGCCGGCGCGGACGCCGCGTCCGACACCTACAACGACAAGATCCAGCCCAAGGCCGCGAAGCTGTCCCAGACGCTCGGCAACGCGAGCGAGGCGACGCTCAACACCGCGACCACGGTGTTCCAGCTGTGCAAGGGCAAGGCCGACGCCGTCATCGGCATGTACACCGACCTGGTCGGCAAGGCCGACTACACGATGGCGCAGAAGGTCGTCGCGGTCGCCAACGGCGAGCACGGCAACGAGTCGGACCTGGCCCAGATCGCCGGCTGGATGGACCTCAACTTCGGCACCAACCTGGTCAAGACCCTCAACGACCAGGGCTGCTGCGACGGCGACGAGATCAAGAAGCACGGCCAGGACCTGGCCAAGCAGTGGATCCAGAACCAGTTCAACCCCGACATGTGGGACCGGCTCTACAAGGGCTTCGAGAAGACCTGCAAGGACACCAAGGACCTGGTCGACCAGGCCTACGACGCCCTCGACAAGGTCATGGGCGCCATCAAGAACGAGTTCGAGGGCGTGTCGATGCCCGGCGGCTCGGGCTCGGGTGCGCCGGGTGGCGGCGGTCCCGGTGGGTCGGGTTCCGGCTCGGGCTCGGGTGGCTCGGGGTCTGGGTCCGGCTCGGGCTCGGGTGGCTCGGGGTCTGGGGCCGGCTCCGGTTCGGGGTCCGGCTCGGGTGGTTCGGGTTCCGGTGGTTCGGGTGGCCAGGTGCCGCCGATTCCCGAGGGCGGCTCCGGTTCCGGTTCCGGGATCCCCGGTGGTGGTTCGGGCTCCGGCGCCGACCTGCCCAGCGGGGCGGGCGGTGACACCGGTGGTGGCTCGGGCTCCGGGACCGGCGGTGGTGGGGGTTCGGTGCCGCCGATCCCGGACGTGTCCACCGGCGGCGGGTCCGGCTCGGGCGGTGGGTCCGGTTCGGGCTCCGGGGCGGGTGGTGGCGGTTCGATGCCGTCGATCCCCGATCTGTCGACCGGATCCGGTGACGGCGGTGGGTCCGGCCTCGGTGGCGGATCGGGTTCCGGCTCGGGTTCCGGTTCCGATGACACGAAGCCGTCGTCGGTGCCGCCTCCGTCGTCCAGTGGTCAGGACGAAGCGGCCGCGGCCGCCGAGGCGGCCAAGAAGAAGGCGGCGGACGCGCTCAAGGAGTTCAGCGGTCCCGGCATCCAGACCGACTCCGGCGCCGGCGCGGGCGGTGGTTCGGGTTCCGGGCTCGGCGGCGCCGAAGGCCTCGGCGGCGGCGGTTCCGGCTCCGGTTCCGGCGGGGGCTCGGGCTCCTCCGGCGACGACGGCAAAGCCGCGGCCGAGCAGGCCGCCGAGGACGCCAAGAAGAAGGCAGCCGACGCGCTCAAGGAGTTCAGCGGCGACGGCATCAAGACCGACCCCGGCAGCAGCGGCCTCGGCGACACGGGCACCGGCACGGACGGCGACCTTCCCGGGGCGGACAAGAACGGCGACGGCAAGCCGGACGGCCTTCCCGGGGCGGACAAGAACGGCGACGGCAAGCCCGACGGCCTGCTCGGCGACGACGGCAAGGACGGCGACGGCAAGGGGGACGACACCCCCGACACGCTGAAGGTCAAGCAGGGCGACAAGACCTTCGAAATGACCGAACCCGACCACGACGGCAAGATGGACATCAAGGTCGGCGAAGGCCACGGCGACCCGAAGGACTTCAAGCTCGACTGGTCCGACGGCACGGCCAAGGCCGGCGACGGTCCACAAGGGACGGACGGCGCCTACCACCCGGGTCCGGACGGCAAGATCCACATCCAGGACGGCGACCTCAAGATCACGGCCGAGCGCCCCGACGGTCCGGACGGCCCGACGACGGTGACCGTCGACGACGGCAAGGGCACCCCGACGACCTACACCCTCGGCGAGGACGACAAGAAGCCGGCCGACGCCCTCGGCGACACCCCCGGCAAGAAGCTCGACGACGACCTGCCCACCCACCGCGGCACCCTCGAAGACCTCACCCCGGGCGGCGACCACCCCGGGGCGGCCTCGCACGGCGGCGACCACCCCGGGGCGGCCTCGCACGGCGGCGATCACGGCGGTGACCACGGCGGGGCGGGCTCGCACGGCGGCGACCACCCCGGGGCGGCCTCGCACGGCGGAGGCGGAGGCGGGGGTCTCGGCGCGCACGGTGGCGGCGTGAGCATTCCTTCGACGTCCGGCTTCGAGCCGGCGGGCGGGGGCGGTCTCGGGGACACGCCGACGTCCGGCGGCGCGCACACCGGTGCCGGTGTCGGGGCGGCCCAGCCGCAGCCCGCGGCCGCGTTCGCCCAGGCGGCCGCTCCGGCGGGCGCGGCCGGGCAGTCGATGGCGGGCATGCCCGGCATGGGCGCGATGGGGGCCGGCGCGCACGGCGGCGGCGGGGGAGACAGCGAACGCCGCTCGCCCGCCTACCACATCGAGGGTGCCCTCTTCGACAACCTCGGCGAGCCCGGCCGGCGGATCATCGGCTCGCTGAACGACGACGAAGACCCGCCGTCCGCCCGGACCTGGTAGGAGGACGCATGACCGACATCACCGGGATGAAGGCCGAGCTGGACGGCCTGGTCCGCGAGCAGGCCGAGCGCCGGGCCTTGCGCGAGCAGCGCGGCGAGGAGATCAAGGCCCAGTCGCACGAGTACATGACCAAGCAGGTCCAAGCGGCCGAGCGGTACGTCATGCACCGCCGCGAGCTGGCCCAGCGCAAGACGAAGTCCGGCTGGAGCACCGACCGGTCGAACGCGGAGCCGCCGTCCGCGTTCGACGGGGAGGAGTACTCCGCCGCGGGCGAGGCGCCGCCGTTCGCCGCGGCGCCGCCGCGACCGTCCACAAGGGACGACGCGGGCCGGCGCGCCCGCCGGCCGCGGGCGGCCGAGGAGGACGACGACTTCCAGAACAACCCCTGGTAGCCGTCGTCCACAGTGGACGTCACCGCCGCCAGAGGTCGACGGCGATCTCGCGCAGCTGTTCGGCGAACACGCCGTCCGGGCTCGCGTGCCTCAGCAGCCGCCGGAGGTCGGCCTCGAACTCCGCGCGGCGGTCGCCGAACAGGTGCGGCGCCGAGCTGGACAGCGAGAACACCGTCGCGACGACGTCGTCCTCCGTGCGGGTCACGACCCGGCCCGGGACCTCGAACCGCCGCGGTCCGGTGAACCCCGCGGCCCGGTAGATCTCGCTCTCACCCGCGGGCGTGCCGTCCGGCAGCCCGCCCCGCCCGGCGCGCCGCACCGGGCCGAGATACGCCCGGACGAGCGCCGCGATCGCGTCGTTCGGCGGCACCGGGTGCGGCAGCGCGTGGTCGCCCTCGACGCCTTCGTGGGTCGTCGCGTGCACGTGGGCGCAGACGCCGTCGGGCGCGAGCATGCCGCGCACCGCTCCGGCGACGCGCGGCCGGTCGAACCAGTGGAACGACTGGGCGAAGGTGACCAGCCGGAACGTCCCGAGGCCGGCGGGCAGCTCCTCGGCGCGCCGGTGCACCCACCGGCAGGTCGCCACCCCCGCCGCGGCCGCGAGGCGGCCGGCCTCGCCGAGCATGTCCGCGTCGGCGTCGACCCCGACGGCCTCGGCGAACGACCCGGCCAGCAGCAGGGTCAGCGACCCGGGCCCGCAACCGACGTCGAGCAGGCGTCCCGAACCGTCCAGGCCCAGCTCGGTGGCGAACGCCGCGGCCAGCTCCGGGGGATAGGCCGCGCGGCCGCGGGCGTAGTAGGCGGCGCTGCCCGCGTACAGCGACGGGTCCCATTCCCAGGTCACGTGCTGCAGCGTACGGCGGTGATCGCGATACTCGGGTGTCATGGACTCCGCGAACTGGTGGCGCGACGCCGTTGTGTACGAGGTCTACCCGCGCAGCTTCGCCGACGCGAACGGCGACGGTACCGGGGATCTCGCGGGCCTGCGCGCCCGCCTCGGCTACCTGGCCGACCTCGGTGTCGACGCCGTGTGGACGACGCCGTGGTACCGCTCGCCGATGGTCGACGGCGGCTACGACATCGAAGACCACCGGGCCGTCGACCCGCTGTTCGGCACCGACCAGGACGTGCTCGACCTGATCGCCGAGGCGCACCGGGCGGGCCTGCGGCTGCTGATCGACGTCGTGCCGAACCACACCTCCGACCGCCACCCGTGGTTCCGGGCGGCGCTCGCGGGCGGCCCCGAACGGGCGCGGTACCACTTCCGGCCCGGTCGCGGCGACGACGGTGAGCTGCCGCCCACCGACTGGCGCAGTGTCTTCGGCGGCCCGGCGTGGACCCGTGTGGCCGACGGCGAGTGGTACCTGCACCTGTTCGCCCCGGAGCAACCGGACCTGAACTGGGAGAACCCCGAGGTGCGGGCCGACTTCGAGGACCTGCTGCGGTTCTGGTTCGCCCGCGGGGTCGACGGCGTCCGCATCGACGTCGCCCACGGCCTGCGCAAGGACCCGGCCTTCCCCGATCTGGGCGCCGATGACGAAGAGATCGCGCAGCCGCCGGACCGCGACGCGCACCCGCACTGGGACCTCGACGGCGTGCACGAGATCTACCGCTCGTGGCGGAGGGTCGCGGGCGAGTTCGGCCCCGACCGGGTGTTCGTCGCCGAGGCGTGGGTCGACCGGCCGGACCGCCTCGCCCGCTACGTCCGCCCGGACGAGCTGCACACCGCGTTCAACTTCGACTTCCTGCGCTGCGCCTGGGACGCCGGGGCGCTGCGCGACGTGATCGACCGGACCCTCGAAGCGCTGGACGCGGTCGGCGCGCCCGCGACCTGGGTGCTGTCCAACCACGACGTGGTGCGGCATGTGACGCGGTTCGGTCCCGGCCTCGAGCTGGGCACGCGGCGGGCCAGGGCCGCACTGCTGCTGATGCTCGCGCTGCCGGGCGGCGCGTACCTCTACCAGGGCGAAGAGCTGGGGCTGGACGAGATCGAGGACCTGCCGGAGGAGGTGCTCGCCGACCCGACGTGGGAGCGCTCCGGCCACACCCGCCGCGGCCGCGACGGCTGCCGGGTGCCGCTGCCGTGGTCGGGCACCGAGCCGCCGTTCGGGTTCGCCCCCGACGGGGTGCGGACCTGGCTGCCGCAGCCCGCCCGCTGGGCCGCGGCGACCGCGGAGGCGCAGGCGGCCGACCCGGGGTCGATGCTCTCCCTGTACCGGGCCGCCCTCGCCGAGCGCCGGGAGCACCCGGCGCTGGGCGACGGGACGATGACGTGGTCGCCCGCCGCGCCCGGGGTGCTGTCTTTTGTGCGGGAACCGGGTTTCGCGTGCGTGGTGAACCTGTCGGGCGAGCCGTTCGAGCTGCCGGACGGGGCTCGGGTGCTGCTGTCGAGCGGGCCGCTGGACGGCGACCGCGTGCCGCCGGACGGCGCGGTGTGGCTCGGCGGGCGCTGAGCGGATTCCGGCCGGCTGGGCTGGTGTGAAGCGCGGATCGCCGGGGTATCCGGTCGCGTTCGCCGTCGCCGAGCCGGAGGTCACCCGATGCCTGCTGCACGACCGCCCGCCACCGACGTCGTGGCCTTGGCGTTGAAAGTCCTGGTGGCCCAGGGGATGACGGGCGCGGCCGCGCAGCGGACCCTGATCTCGATGGCACAGGAGCGCGGCGTGGCGGTGCGGCACTGCGCGGCGCTGGTCCTGGCCGCGGTCGACGGGCGCGCGAGCTGAGGACCTCAGGCGTGGACGGCCTCGAGCCGCCGGGGCGCCAGCCGGTCGAGCGCGGGACGGGACAACCGCGGCCGTCCGCCGGCGTGCCGGGTGGTCGCCGCGGCGGCCGCGACCGCCTGGCAGGCCGCCGTCTCCAGCGGGCGGCGGCGGGTCAGGGCCGCGGTCAGCGTCGCGACCAGCGCGTCTCCCGCCCCGGCCGGGTCGACGACCTCGGTTTCGTGCGGGACGAACCACGAGCCCTCCGGCCCCGCGAAGAGGTGCCCGCGCCCGGGCACCTCGAGCACGACCAGCGACGGCCCCCGCTGCCGCAGCTCGGCCGCGGCGCGGTCGCCGCCGGCGACGTCGTCCACCGGGTGGCCGGTGAGCCGCTCGGTCTCGGGGCCGTCGGCGCGGACGACGTCGGCGAGCGCGAGCAGGTCGGCGACGGCGTACTCGTCCCGGGGCGCGCCGTCCAGGACCACGCGAGTCCCCGCCCGGTGGGCGAGGCGGGCCGCCAGCAACGCCGCCGGAGCGGGCTGCCGCAGCTGGACGATGACGGAGCCGGCGGCCGAGATCGGCGCGGCCGCGGCCCGCACGTCCGCCTCGGTGACCAGCGTCTCCGGCGGGACGTGCTCGATGTGCCGGTGCCGGCCGTGGCCGTCCACCATGTCGACGAGCAGGGCCGTTTCGACGCCGGGCCGGCGGGTCACGTGCGCGGTGCCGATCCGGTCGGCGCGGGCCAGCGCGCACAGGGCGTCGCCGACGCGGTCCTGGCCGACGACGCCGACCAGCGAGACCGCCGTCCCGAGCTGGCTCAACGCCACGGCCTGGTTCGCGCCCTTCCCGCCGAGCAGCTCCTGCCGGTCCCGCACCGGCGCCGGTCCGTCCGGGGCGCCGATCACCAGATCACGGGCGATTTGCCCGACGACGACGACTTCGCTGAACATCACCGGTACCACCGCTCGGTCATGGCGCCTCCTCTTCGGCTGGCGAAGATCGGCTACCCGGCCCGAACCGGGAGATAAACCGCACGTTCGGGTCGACGTGCGCGCCCGGGACGCGGAACCGGGCGTTTCCCCGGCGCCGGTTTGGGTATCAAGACCCAGTCCTTGATCACCCCGCGGCGACGCCGGCCCCGCGCCGGCGCGGAAGGCGTGCCGAACCCGTGTCCCCGACGACCCCGGTCCCCACCCGGTCCGCGCCGCTCACGGCGCGCCGGACGGAGTACCGCCCCGGCCTGCTGGTGCTGACCCTCGCCGGGGAGATCGACGCCCTGACCCTGCCGATCCTGGAACGCGAGCTGGCGACGGTCCCGCCCGGCACGACGGTGGTGGACCTGAGCCACGTGGCGTTCCTCGGCCTGGCCGGCGCGCGGGCCCTGGCCGCCGCCGCGGAGCGCGCCGGTGCCGAGGGCAGCCGGTTCGGGGTGGTGGCGAACAGCCGGACCCTGGCGCGGCTGTTCCGGATCACCGGCCTGGCGGAGGTGGTCCCGATGTTCGCGTCCCTGTCGGACGCGCTGCGGGAGCTGCTCGCGGTCGCCCGGCCCTGATACGGCCGGCCGCGGAGTGGGTACCCGGAAGTGATCGGTTCCCGGCGGGAGGAGCGCACATGGACCGGCCGGAGGCCGCCGCGACGGCTTCACCACGGCTCGACGAAGTCACCGGGGCGCTCGAAGCCCTGAGGGCCGTCCTGGGGCAGGAGGACGACTTCCGGATCCTCCTGCGGCACGTGTGCCTGCAGGTGCGCCAGGCCGTCCCGGGCGTCGACGAGGCGTCCGTGACGCTCGTGGGCGGGGACGAGCCGCACACGGCGTCGTCGACCGCGGCCGTCGTCACGGACCTCGACGACGACCAGTACCGCGTCGGCGACGGCCCGTGCCTCGAGGCGGTCCGCAGCGGCAAGATCGTCCGTACCCCGGTCGCCGGCGCCACGGAACGCTGGCCCGCCTTCGCCCGCGGCGCACGGGAGGCGGGCTTCGGCAGCTTCCTCGCCGCGCCGCTGGTGGCCGACGAGCGCTACTCGGGTGCGGTCAACTGCTACGGCCGCCAGGACGACGGCTTCGCGGAGATCGAGGCGCAGCTGCTCGAGCTGTACACGACCGCGGTGGAGGCGGTGTTCCGCGTCTACCACCGCTACGTCAAGGCCCGCGAGACGGCCGAGCACCTGCGGACGGCTTTGACCTCCCGCGCGGTCATCGACCAGGCGAAGGGCATGCTCATGGCGATCCGCCGGATCGACGCCGACGCCGCGTTCGCCCTCCTCGTCGGGCAGTCGCAGCGCGAGAACGTGAAACTGCGCGAAGTCGCGACGCAATTCGTCGCCCGCGTGGTTTCCAGTGGCGTGGTGTGAATTCCCGGCGATAACCGATTGACGGCGGCGCGGGGCCGGGTGCATGCTGACCGCACACCACTTCGGCGAGGAGAAGTCATGACGAGCACGCGGGCGAACCGGCGGCGGGCACTCGCCGTCTGTTCGTGGTGCGCGCGGCTCGCCTGCCTGCCGGGTGGCGCGAGCTCCCCACCGTGACGGGAAACCGTCGCGTCCGGGAGCCGCCCCCTCGGGAAACCGAGCCGGGCGGTTTTCTTTTTGCCGCGCCTTTCTTTTCGCGGCTCTTTCGCCCCTGTAGCCCAACGGGAGAGGCAACGCGTTCAGAACGCGTCCAGTCCAGGTTCGAATCCTGGTGGGGGTACGAGAAAATGCGGGAGACGCGCCGGAGCGCAGGTGATCCTTGCACGATCGCCGGGGAGGGTTCGACCCCCTCGTCTTCCACTCCGGCCCACTTCACGACGGTCGTGCGACGGCCTGCAAAGCCGTCCGGTCCGGGTTCGACTCCCGGGTGGGTCTCCGGTCGCCGCGGCCGGGCGCCGGCGCTCGGCGCCCGGCGCCCGGCGCCCGGCCGCGGCCTACTCGCGGCGCCCGAGCGCCTTGGCCCGGTCGTGGGCCCACCTGGCGAGCACCACGCCGATCGCCGTCGCCACCACGTAGCCGATCAGGGCCCCGGCGAACCCCGCGTCCAGCCAGCCGAGCAGCCCGGTGTTCCCGTGGTCGACCAGCAGGCGGATGGCGCCCTGGGCACCCAGCACCGTCAGGACCGCCCCCAGGATCTGCAGCACGTCGAACTTCACGATCTCCCCTCCCGTTGTTGATACGAGCGTATCATAACTTTGGGTGATAGCGTGGCGGTGTGGCGGGGAGCCGGATCACGGTGCAGGTGGGCGAGCGGCAGCTGACGCTCTCGAACCTCGAAAAGGTGCTCTACCCGCGGCACGGGTTCACCAAGGGCGAGGTGCTCGACTACTACACGCGCATCGCGCCGCTGCTGCTGCCGCACATCCGCGACCGCGCCATGACGTTCGTGCGGTTCCCCGACGGCGTCGACGGCGGCTCGTTCTTCGAGAAGAACGTCTCCCGGCACGCGCCCGGCTGGGTCCGCACGGCGCGCCTGGAGGTCGGCGGCGGCCGCGGCAAGGAGCACGAGATCGTCGACTACCCGCTGATCAACGACCTGCCCGAGCTGGTCTGGGCGGCCAACCTCGCCGCGCTCGAGCTGCACGTCCACCAGTGGACCGTCGAGCCCGGCGACGAGCGCAGCACCCCGGACCGGCTCGTGTTCGACCTCGACCCCGGCCCCGGCGCCACGGTCGTCGACTGCTGCCGCGTGGCCGAGCGGCTCCACGACGTGCTCACCGGCGACGGGCTGACCCCGGTCGCGAAGACCAGCGGCTCCAAGGGCATGCAGCTCTACGCGGGCGTCGTGACCACGGACCCCGGCGAGACGTCGCAGTACGCGCGGGCCCTGGCCGAGCGGCTCGCCGCGGAGACGCCGGACCTCGTCGTGGCGCGGATGACGAAGACGCTGCGGCCGAACAAGGTCTTCATCGACTGGAGCCAGAACAACCCGTTCAAGACCACGGTGGCGCCTTACTCGCTTCGCGGGCGCGACGAGCCGACGGTGTCGACCCCGGTCACGTGGGACGAGGTCCGGGCCTGCCGGCACGTGACCCACCTGCGGTTCACCGCCGACGAGGTGCTCGACCGGGTCGAGGACGTCGGCGACCTCTTCGCCGAGCTGGACCGAACGCGCGTACCCATTCCTGCGTTCGGCTGAATTTCGGATTTCGCAATTCACCGGCGAATCCGCTCCGGTTCCCGTCGGCGCTCCACGACGGTGAGAAGGAATGGTTCCACCAGGCGATTCGGACCGTCCTTTGTGGAGCACTGCACGTGCAGACGGCCGTGTCGGTGCACGGCCCGACGGCCGGGCGGATTCAGTTGTGCGCCAAGCTGGACGAAGTGGGTACCGTCTACGCGTAAACCACCATCTTGAGCCGCCGGAGCCGGTCATGAAGATCCAGAAACCGCCGCGGCTGTCGCGAGCCTTCGGCCGTTCCGCGGCGGGCGCGTGGTGCGAGCCGTTTTCGGTGACCACACTGTTCCCCGGCGACCGCACCACCCTTCTCGTGGTGGTGGGTGACATCGATCTCGCCACCGTCGCCATTTTTGTCGAATGCGTCGAAACGGCGGTGAAACCGGGGGACGCGGTGGTCGTCGACCTCGGCGGCGTGACGTTCTGCTCCGGTGTCGGCCTGCGGGCGCTGCACCAGGTGCAGCAGAGCGCCGACGAACTGGGCGTGCCGCTCGCGTGGGTGGTGTGCACGCCGTCGATGTGGCGGGTGCTGCGGGGGACCGGGGTCGCCGGCTTCTCCTGCTACCGGGATCGGGCCGACGCGCTGGCGGCGCTCGGGTGATCCGCTTCGAACGGCCGCGCAGGGTGCGCGGCCGGGGTCCGGGAGAAGGGAAACGGGTGTCCGGCCTGATCGACACCGATCTGGAGTTCTGGTTCCAGCGCGGCCTGCGCGCGTACCTCGGGGAGGTGGCCGGGGCGCTCGGCTGCGGCTTCGAGTCCTGCACCGTGGACGTCGACGTCCCGGTGTCGGCCTACGTCGCGGTGGACTGGCGGCTGCGCCGGTTCCCCGAGCGCGACGTGGCGCTGCTGTGGGACGAGGTGCACGGCTGGGCCGTCGCGGTCGAGGCGGCGTGCGGGGAGGAGATGATCGTGCTGGCCTACCTCGGCGGCGCCGACATCCTGCCGGAGCCGTTCGTGGTCGTGCGGTTCCTGGCCGCGCTGCGGGCCGGCGACCTGGCACCCGACGGACCCGGCTCACCCGTGCTGCGCCGCGCCGGCCGCCACCAGGAGCTGCTGCCGTTGCTGCCGGCCGGGTGACGCGCCGGGCGTCGATCCTCCACACTGGAGCGATGGGGACGATGCCGGACGCGGTGGCGCCGATGCTGGCCGTCGACGGGCCGCTGCCGGACGACGACCACCACGGCTACGAGTGGAAGTGGGACGGGTTCCGCGGCTGCGCGCGGGTCGCCGACACCGGCGAGGCCCGGATCACCAGCCGCAGCGGCAGCGACCACACCCACCGCTACCCCGAGCTGCAGGACGTCTTCGGGCCGGCGATGGGCGGGCACGCGGTGGTGCTCGACGGCGAGGTCGTCGCGCTGAACGCGGCCGGCCGCCCGGAGTTCGAGCTGATGCAGCGCCGTGCGATGCACGAGCCGACGGCGAAGCTGCGAGCCGAGGTCCCGGTGGTCTACTTCGCCTTCGACCTGCTGCGGGTCGGCACGGAGTCCCTGCTGGACCGGCCGTACGAGCAGCGGCGCGCGCTGCTCGCCGAGCTGGTCCGCCCCGAGGACGGCCGGCTCGTCGTGCCGCCGTGGTACACCCGCGCGGACATCACGCCGGACCAGCTGCTGGCGACGGCGGCCCAGCACGGGATCGAGGGCGTCGTCGCGAAGCGCCTCGACGCGCCGTATCTGCCGGGCGCCCGTTCGCCGCTGTGGACGAAACGAGCGCTGACCCAGACCCGCGAGGTCGTGGTCGGCGGCTGGCGGACGGGCGCCGGCCGCCGCACGGGCACGCTCGGCGCGCTGCTGCTCGGCGGCTACGACGACACGGGCTCCCTGGTGTACATCGGCGACGTCGGCACGGGCTTCACCGACGACGCCCTCGACCGCCTCCGCGACGTGCTCACCCCGCTGTCCCGCGAGGACTCCCCGTTCGTGAACGAGCTGCCCCGCGACCGCGCCCGCGGCGCCCACTGGGTGGAGCCGGAGCTGGTCGGCGAGGTGGTCTTCCGCCGTGTGACGCCGGACCTCCGGCTGCGCCACACGTCTTGGCGCGGCTTGCGTCCCGACCGGAGCCCGGACGAGGTGGGCGTGCCGAAGCCGACGGGAACATCGTGACCACGTCCGCGTGGCTGGCCGAGACGGTGCGGGAGTTCGCGTCGCTGCGCGGCCGGCGGGTCGAGCGGTGGAGCGGCGTGGAGATGGCGTTGCGGGAGGAAGTGCGCGTTATCGGCGCGCGGCCGATCGCGTTTCCCGGACCTCCTCCCGTCGGGACCTCGCCGGCGCCGGCGGGCGCGTCGTGACTCCGTTCGTTCGCCTGGTCGAGATCACCGACGAGAACCGGGACGCCGTCTGTGCCCTGCGCGTGCACCCCGGGCAGGAGCGGTTCGTCTCGTCGGTGGCGAAGTCCTTGGCGGACGCCGCGAGCACGCCGGAAGCCGAGCCCTGGTACCGGGCCGTCTACGTGGGGGACGAGCCCGTCGGGTTCGTGATGCTCAGCTGGGACGTGCCGCCCGGCCGGCCCGGCATCCTCGGGCCGTACTACCTGTGGCGGCTGATCGTCGACGCGCGGTACCAGGGGCGGGGGATCGGCCGGGCCGTGCTCGCGCAGGTCGTCGCGCTCGTGCGGGCGGACGGCGCCACCGAGTTGCTGACCAGCCACCAGCCGGGCGACGACGGGCCCGGGGCGTTCTACCGGAAGCTCGGGTTCGTCCCGACCGGGGAGATCGACGACGGCGAACCGGTGCTGCGGCTCGTGTTGTGATCGCGGTCACGGCCGGTCACATCGACCCGGTGGGTGGAGTCGTGGGGGTGACGGACCCGGAGCACCGGCGTCCGCAAGCCCTGGAGGAGTTCCGATGTCCACCGCTTACGTGATCGTCACCCTCGTCGGCGCCGCACTGGCCGGGTTCTCGGCCGTCTCGGTCTTCACCCGCGCGAAGTGGGTCGTGGAGCCGATCACCTCCTACGGCGTGCCGGAGGCGTGGTGGCCGTGGCTCGGCACGGCCAAGGCGGCCGGTGCGCTGGGCCTGGTGGCCGGCCTGGTCTGGCCGCCGATCGGGATCGCCGCGGCGATCGGGCTGGTGCTGTACTTCCTCGGTGCCCTCGTGACCGTGGCCCGCGCGCGGTCGTACGGGCACCTGGCGTTCCCGGTGATCTACCTGGCGCCGGCGGTCGCGTCGCTGGCGCTGCTGTCCTGACCGGCGAGCCAGGTGAGCGCGTCGGCGGCCTGGTCCAGCACGGAGAGGTGCCCGTCGCCGGGGGAGAGCCGCAGCTCGGCGGCGGGGCACCGCGCGGCCAGCCACTTGCTGTGCCCGGCGGGGATCATCCGGTCGTCCTCGCCGTGCACGAGCAGCACCGGCGCGGTGATGGCCGCCGGGTCACACCCCCACGGCGCGACGTAGGCGAGGTCGTCGTCGATGAGCCCGACCGCGCCGAGTGCGGGCCGGACGACGTCGTCGAGCCAGGCCCAGGATCCTTTGAGGGCGGCGAAGTCGGCGCTGGTGAAGACGTCCGGATCGAACTCGGCGGACGCCTCGTACTTCTCCTTGGCGGCCCGGCCGTCCGCGGCGGCACGCAGGGACGCGGCACTCCCGTCGGCCATGCCGTCGAACCAGCCGCCGACCTCGAACGGCGCGACGGCGGCGAGGCTCGCGACGGCCGTCACGCGATCCGGCAGCAGCGCGGCGGCGGCGAGGGCGTGCGAGCCGCCCCCGGAGTGCCCCATGACGGCGAAGCGCTCGATCCCGAGAGCGTCGGCGACGGCGGCGGTGCACTCGGCGGCGTTCCCGATCGTCCGGCCGGGCAGCTGCGTGGAAGTGCCGTAGCCGGGCCGGTCGTAGGACACCCAGCGCACACCGAGCCGTCCGGCCGGCGGCAGCAGCGGCCCGGGCGGCGCCCCGAGGTTGGGCGTCCCGTGGTGCCAGAAGACGGTCAGCCGCGCGGGCCCGCCGGTGTCGTAGACGTGCAGGGAGCGTCCGTCCGGCAGGGCGACGTCGGTCTCGAGGACGTTCACCGGGCCAGCTTCCCGGCCAGCCAGGCGAGCGAAAGCGGGTACCGGTAGTCGATCGCTCCGTGGCCGGCGTCGAACAGCTCGAAGTGCAGCCGCTCCTCCGGCAGGCCCGCCTTGAGGACCTCGGCCCGGAAGGCCTCCGCGCCGACGTCGAGGAAGTACTCGTCGCTCGTGCCCGCGTCGATCCACACCGCTCGCCACGACTGGACCGCCGGGGCGCGGGACGGGACCATGCGGACCGGGTCCCAGTCCAGCCAGCGTTGCCAGACCTCCGGGCGCAGCACGCCCGTCGCCGGGTCGAACGGCAGTTCCGGGGTTCCGTCCGGGCGCGGCGAGAAGCACGCCGAGACGCCGAGCAGCTGCAGCAGTGTCGGGTCCGCCGGGTGGGTGAACGCGGGGCGCGAGCGGAAGTCCGCCCACCACGCGTGGATGTCCTGGTCGTACTCGCGCAGGGCCCGGACCGCCTTGCCGAAGTCCGGGACGTAGCACAGTTCGTACAGCGAGTCGCCCGCGTGGGTCGCCAGGGCGCCGAACAGGTCCGGGCGCAGCATCGGGGTGATCATCGCGCCGAAGCCGCCCGACGACTTTCCCGCGATCGCGCGGGATTCGCGGTCCGGGATCGTCCGGTAGCGCGCGTCGACCCACGGGACGATCTCGTCGCACAGGTACGAGTGGTAGCGGCCCGTGCCCGGCGAGTCGACGAACTGGGAGCCGCCGTACGCGGTCCACGCGTCGACGTACACCACGACGCAGCCCGGGGCGCCGTCCGCGAAGACCGCGTCGGCCGTCTCGACGAACGGCTGGCGGAACGGCGTCCGGTTGGCCCACATCGCCAGGTGCCCGGTGTAGCCCTGGATGACGTACACGGCCGGGTACCGCTCGTCGCCGTCGTCGTAGCCCGGCGGGACGTACACCCACAGGGGCCGCTCGTGCGGGTCGCCGAGCGGGTTGTCCCGCAGCAGCGCGGAGTCCACGGTGTGCCGGTCGAGCCGGCCGGCGAGTTCGCCGTCCCAGGGCAGCATGCGGCCAGTCAACCACGCCGAACCGGTTGCAGGGGCTAAGCGATACCTCTTTTCCGCGCGTAGCGTTGAGCCGCTTCGGCCCGACAGCCGTGTTATGGGCGCGGTGGTGGGTCAGGGGAATGCGGGGAAGACCATGAAACATCCTGGGCCGTTGTTCACACTGCTCGCCGGCGTCGTGCTCGCCGGCGGCATCGGGATCGTCAACCTGGCGACCGGGACCGGCGCCGCGCCGGTCGCCGGCGCCGCCGACGCGGCCGCCGTGAGCACCACGGCCGGGCCGCCCCCGAAACCGACGTCGGAGGCGCCGGGAGCCGAGGCGCCCGCGCGGGCCGACTACGCCGGGCGCGTCACCGGCGGCGGCGCGTCCGTCGCGGTCTCGGTGCGCGACGGCCACGCCATCGCCTACCTCTGCGACGGCAAGAAGGTCGAAGCCTGGCTGCAGGGCGTCACGGCCGGCGGGAAGCTGGACCTCAAGGGCGCCAAGAACTCCAGCCTGACCGGTAGCTACGACGCCGCCTCGGTCACCGGCACGGTGACGGCCTCGGGCCGGACCTGGCAGTTCACCGCGCCCCCGGCGAAGAAGCCCGCGGGCCTCTACCGCGCGACGCCCAAGGTGAAGGGCAAGGCGGCCAAGGTCGGCTGGATCGTGCAGCCCGACGGCAGCCAGGTCGGCGTCCTGACGACCGGCGAGGACTCGGCGGCCGCCCCGGCGCTCGACCCGGCCGCCGGCACGGCGACCGTCGACGGCGCGCCCGTGACCGCCGAGGCGATCAGCGGCCTGGCCGGGACCGGTGACTTCTGATGAGCGCCCCCGCGGCCGGCAACCGCGCGGCGGTCGCGCTCCTGGTCCCGCTGGTGGTCGGCGCCGTCGTCTCGGTGGTGCTCGGCGTCTACGGGAACCTGCACACGCCGACCGGCGTCGCGGTGAACATCGCCGGATTCTCGAGCGCGCAGTCGGTGAAGGCGTGGCTGGCCACCGTCGTCGTCGTGCTGGCGCTCGTCCAGCTGGTCTCGGCGCTCGCGATGTACGGGAAGCTCGGCCGCACGGTCCCCGCGTGGGTCTCGCCGGTGCACCGCTGGTCCGGCCGGCTGGCGTTCCTCGTCTCGATCCCGGTCGCGCTGCACTGCCTATACGCGCTCGGGTTCCAGTCGTTCGACACCCGGGTCCTCCTGCATTCGTTGCTGGGGTGTTTCTTCTACGGCGTGTTCGTCGCGAAGATGTTGCTGCTGCGCAAGGACAATGCGCCCGGCTGGTCGCTGCCCGTCGTCGGCGGGCTCGTCTTCACCGCGCTGGTCGGCCTGTGGCTGAGCGCGTCATTGTGGTTCTTCACCCAATCCGGCCTGAAGTTCTGAGGGGACGATCGTGGGCAACGACGAAGTGGAGCCGGGGGTCGCGCGCCGGACGGCGCTGGCGGTCGTCGGCGCCGGGCTGGTGGCCGGCTGCAGCACCTACGGCGGCAACTCGGGCAGTGCGACGTCCGCGGCCGCACCCCCTGCCGCGGCCGCCGGGACCGAGCTGGGCGCGGCCGCCGACGTCCCGGTCGGCGGCGGCAAGGTGTTCGCGGACAAGCAGGTCGTGGTGACCCAGCCGGCCGCCGGGACGTTCGAGGCCTTCTCGGCGGTCTGCACGCACCAGGGCTGCACCGTCGACACCGTCGCCGGCGGCACCATCAACTGCCCGTGCCACGGCAGCAAGTTCAAGATCGCCGACGGCTCGGTCGCGAACGGCCCGGCCACGCAGGCGCTGGCGAAGAAGTCCGTCACCGTGACCGGCGGCAAGATCACCTTGGCCTAGGTGTAGGCCTTCGCGACGGTCTGCCCGTCGACTGTCCACACCGGACTCGACTGGTCCGGGGCGCCGCGCAGGACGGTCCGGCCGTCCGCGCAGGCGTACCGGACGGCCGGGTCACCCGAGACCGCCAGGCACTGCAGGCCGTTCTCCAGTGTGAGCAGGAAGGGGTCGGCCGTGCCGCCGTCCTGGGGCGTGGCCGGCAGCGCGCCGGTGTAGCCGAGCAGCACGGCCTTCGTCGCCGACGTCGGGCAGACGACCTGCGGCCGCGTCCCCGGCGCGGCGAAGCACGGGTCGTAGGTGGTGTCGCCGGTCGTGCAGCGGTAGGCGTCGTGCCGGCCGGACACCGCGGAAACCGCACCGCAGGTGCCGGACGCGCGGGTCGTCGTGGCGCCGGTCCTCGGCCGGTACTCGACGGTCTGGGTGAACCGCTGCGCGCGGCCGGTGGTGAGGGGGACCTCGAGCGCGGGACCGGCCGTGGCGAGGCCGCTCGTCACCGGCCCCGCGGGGAGGAACCGCCTGACGACGTCGCCGCCGTCCGGGTGGCACGGCGCGAGTGCCGCCCAGACGTCACCGGCCACCTCGGCGAACGGCCGGTCCGCGGCGTAGTGGGCGGCCCCGGCGTCCGCGGCGCAGGTCAGCACGGCCGGCGCCGGGCCGGGGCCGCCGGCCAGGCCGAACAGGACGGCCGCGCGGTGCGCCGCCGCGGCCAGCGCCGTCCCGAGGGCCGGGCCGGGCTCCGCCTGGCCGCGCAGGGTCGCGGGCAGGCTGCCGAACGGGACGTCGTAGGTGACGGCGGAGCCGGGCCAGAGCAGGTCGCGCTGGCGCGGGCGGCCGAACAACTGCACGGCGGACGTGCTCTCGGCCGTGGTCCGCGCGGTGGGCTCGGGCCAGCCCGGCGGCAGGGCGAGCCGGTAGGGAACGCGCGCGTTCGAGGTCAGGGTGATGCTCGCGCGGCCGTCGGCGGCGGTGGCGCACGCCCACACCGGCGCCGCCGGATCGGGCTCGCCGACGTCGACGGTCACCCCGGCGGAACTCGCCGGACGGCCGGCGCAGTCCGGCCGCGGCGCCGGATCCGGCACGACCTCGCGGCCGAGCGCGGCGAGGTCGAGCAGCCCGCCCCAGAAGCCGCCCGGCTGAGCCACCACCGCCACGATGCTCCGGGTCGCGGGGTCGTAGCCGGCGGGGACGAGCCGGGTTCCGTCGGCGATGACGACGACGGGCGCGAACCCCGGCGGCGGCGCGGCGGGCACCGAAATCCTCACGTGCGGCGGAAGCCCGTCGAAGCTCAGCTCCGCGCCGCCGCCGATCCGCCGCGTCAGCGGCGCCGGGGAGCGCGGTTCCGCGGCCGGGCGCACCGACACGCGCGTGCCCGCCGGAGCGACGACCTGGATCCCGGCGACCGCGACCGTCCCACCCGGACCGGCCGTCTCCGGCGGGAAAACCCGTTGCCGCACGAGGACCGCGGCTCCGCCCAGCAGCAGCACGACCACGGCCGCCACGAGGGCGAGCCGGGCGGGCCGGTCGTTGGTGGCCATTCGACGCCTCCCAGAACACCTACTCTTCCCGAGTCACCTGACCCGGCATGGTCGTTACCTGCCGTGGCCCAACCGTGACCGCGCCCGGGCGCCGGTAATCGGTCGCCGCGGCCCGGCGGGTCTGGCACCATCGCACTCGTGAGCCCGGTCGAGATCGCCTGCGACGAGTCGGGCTCGGAGGGCGAAAACCTCGTCGGCGGCGAAACCGACGTCTTCGCCCACGCCGGTGTCCGGCTGACCCCGGCGGCCGCGCGCGCCTGCGTGGCGGAGATCCGCGACCGCATCGGCTCGCCCGCCGAGGAGTACAAGGCGAACCACCTGCTGCGCGCCAAGCACCGCCGCGTGCTCGAGTGGCTGCTCGACCCCGGCGGCCCGCTGGCCGGGCACGGCCACGTGCACCTGACCGACAAGACGTTCTTCGCCGTGCGCGCCGCGGTCACGCTGCTGGCCGAGCACGGCACCGACGTCATGGCGCGCACGCTCCACCGCCAGGGTCCGGCCGCGTTCGGCCGCGACCGCTGGGCGTACTTCCTGGCCGCCTTCACCAGCGTGCTGCGCCTGCGGCCCCGGCGTGGCGTGACGACGTCGCCGGAAGAGTTCTTCGCGCTGGCCCGGGAACTCGCCGGCGAGGGCGAAGCCGGGGAAATCATGCGCCTGCTCAGTGCAGGTGCCGAACGCGTGGCCGCCTACCGCGCCCGCCTCGAGACCGACCCGGGCCTGGTGCCGGTGCTGGACCCGCTGGTGCCCGCGGTGGCCCACACGGTCCGGCACTTCAGCGCCGACGGCACTCCGGTCGCGCTGGTCCACGACGAACAGCTCGTCCTGACCGGCGAACGCGTGCTGCAGCTCAAGGCGGCGCTCGGGCAGCGGCTGGCCGGCGTCCGGTTCGTCGACTCGCGCTCCGACGCCCGCGTGCAGGTCGCCGACTTCCTCGCCGGGGTCGCCCGCCGCATCGCTTCCGACGAGCTGAACGGGCGCGGGGACGCCCGCCTGACCGGCCTGCTGCGGTCCTTTGTGGACACGAACTCCGTGTGGAACGCGCTCAGCAGTTGATGACCTGCGTGGGCGGTGTCGTGTTGTCGAGCCGCTTGACGTAGGCCCCGGAGCTGCGCCGCGCGCACGCCGCGTCCTTGGTCGCGAACGGCCCGCTGTAGACGGCGTAGACGTCGGCGCCGTTCACCCGCTGCCGCAACGAGCGGCAGCCGGTCGTCGGCGTGTGCAGGTAGCCCGCGCCGGGGTGGGCGTCGAGGAAGCCCTGGACGTCGGCGCGGTAGCGGACCGGGGTGATGGCGGAGCCGAGCACCACGACGTACGAGCCGTCGCACGCGGGTGTGGTCATCGGGGTCGCGAGGCCGAGATCCGGGCCGCTCGCGACACCCGAGGCCACCGGCGTCGTCGTCACGGGCGGGGCCGGAGGAGGTGTCGTGCCGGCCGGGGCCGGGGGTTTGAGCACCGCGGACCACCCGATGACCGCTGCGAGGGCGACCACGGCGGCCCCGGCCACGAACCAGGGCGCCTTCGACCGCCGCCGGACCGGGGGTGCGGGCGCCGGTGGTGCCACCCGCGTGGCCTGCCGGGTCGGGGAACCGCTCGTCCCGTGGAGCGCGGCCCGGGCGGCGTCCGCCAGTTCCGTGACGCTGCCGAAGCGCTGCGCCGGTTCCTTCGCCATGCCCCGCGCGATCACGGCGTCGAACGCCGCGGGCAGCCCGGGCCGCAGCGCGCTGGGCCGCGGTGGCGGCCGGTGCAGGTGGGCGCCGACCAGCGCCGCGGCGGTGGTCGCCGCGAAGGGCTTGCCGCCGGTCAGGCACTGGTGCAGCACGCAGGCGAGCGAATACACGTCGACGCGGTGGTCGATCGGCGCGTCCGTGAACCGCTCGGGCGCCATGTAGTCGAGGGTCCCGACGGCGCCGCCGGTCGCCGTGAAGCCGCTCCCGGGCCCGGCCGCGCGGGCGATGCCGAAGTCGACGAGGTAGGCGAACCCGCTCGCGCCGACCAGCACGTTCGACGGCTTGACGTCCCGGTGCACCAGGCCTTCGGCGTGCGCGGCGGCCAGGGCCTGGGCGACCTGCCCGACGACGTCGACCGCGTCGGCCGGCGCCAGCGCGCCGCCGGTGGTGAGCCGGGTGCCGAGGTCGCCGCCGTCGACCAGCCGCATGTCGAGGTAGAGGCGCCCGTCGATCTCGCCGTAGGCGTGGATCGGGATCACGTGCGGCTCGCGCAGCCGCGCCACCGCGTGCGCCTCCCGGCGGAACCGCTCCTGGAACTCGTGGTCGGCGGCGAAGTCCGGGGCGAGCAGCTTGAGGGCCACCACGCGGTCGTGGCGGGTGTCGAAGGCGCGGTGGACCTCGCCCATGCCGCCGCGGGCGATGAGCGATTCCACGCGGTAGGGCCCGAACTGCCGGCTCACGCGCTTCCCTCCACCAGGCATCCGGATACCGGGTAGTCGTGCCGCCCGCCGTGGCGTTACACGCCGATAGCTGACTAAAGTCAGAGAATGGACCGCGACCTCGTGGACGGCGTCCGGCGGTTCACCCGGACGGTCACCCAGCGCGCCGGCGCGCTCGACGACGCCTTCCTCAGCCGCGACCGCCCGCTCGGCCAGGCCCGCGTGCTGTGGGAGATCGGCGCGGCCGGGCTCGCCGTCCGCGAGCTGCGGTCCCGGCTCGACCTCGACTCCGGCTACCTCAGCCGGCTGCTGCGCGGGCTGGAGCAGGACGGCCTGGTCCGCGTCGAGCCGGGCGACGGCGACGGCCGCGTCCGCGTCGCGCGGCTCACCGAGGCCGGCCTGGCCGAGCGCGCCACGCTCGACCGGCTGTCCGACGACGCGGCCGCCACGCTCCTCGCCCCGCTGTCCGGCGGCCAGCGCACCCGGCTGGTCGCCGCGATGGCCGAGGTCGAACGCCTGCTGACGGCCTCCGCGGTCGATGTCGCCCCGCTCCCGCCCGGGCACCCGAAGGCCCGGGCCTGCCTGCGCGCCTACTTCGCCGAGCTCGCCGAGCGGTTCGACGACGGCTTCGACCCCGGGCTCAGCATCTCCGCCGCCGACGACGAGATGACGCCGCCGGCCGGCGTCCTGCTCGTCGCGACGCTGCACGAAGAGCCGGTCGGCTGCGGCGCGCTGAAGGTCCATGGCGACGCGCCCGCCGAGGTCAAGCGCATGTGGGTCTCGCCGGCCACCCGCGGCCTCGGGCTGGGCCGGCGGCTGCTGACCGAGCTGGAGGCGTACGCGGCCGCGGAAGGCGTCCGCACGCTGCGGCTGGAGACGAACCGTTCGCTCGGCGAGGCCATCGGCCTGTACCGGGCGGCGGGCTACCGCGAGGTCCCGGCGTTCAACGACGAGCACTACGCCGATCACTGGTTCGAGAAACACCTGCCCGGCCCACGTACCCTGGCCTAGTGCGGACTCGCCCCACCCTCAGCTGGACGTCGCCGGACGCGCCGCTGCCCCGGACGTCGAGCCTCGACGAGCTGACCGAGGTCGTCGCCCGGCGGCGGGTCGCCGTGCTCAGCGGCGCCGGGCTGTCGACCGAGTCCGGGATCCCCGACTACCGCGGCGAAACCGGCAGCCTGCGCCGGCACACGCCGATGACCTACGACGAGTTCGTCACCAGCGCCGAAGGGCGGCAGCGGTACTGGGCGCGCAGCCACCTCGGCTGGCGCACGATCGCCCGCGCCGACCCGAACGACGGCCACCGCGCGGTCACCGCCCTGCGCGAAGGCGGCTACCTCGGCGGCGTCATCACGCAGAACGTCGACGGCCTGCACCAGGCGGCGGGCGTCCCGGACGCCGTCGAGCTGCACGGCAGCCTCGACCGCGTGATCTGCCTCGGCTGCCGCCGCACCAGCCCGCGCGCCGAGCTGGACCGGCGCCTGCGCGCGGCGAACCCGGCGTTCGACGGCGCCGCCACCCGGATCAACCCGGACGGCGACGTCGAGCTGGCCGAGGACGTCGTGCGCCGGTTCACGCTCGTGCCCTGCGTGGAGTGCGACGGCGTCCTCAAGCCGGACGTGGTGTTCTTCGGCGAGAACGTGCCACGGCCACGCGTCGAGCACTGCTACCGGCTGGTCGACGACGCCGGCGCGCTGCTCGTGCTCGGCTCGTCCCTGACGGTGATGTCCGGCCTCCGGTTCGTCCGCCACGCGGCGGCCGCGGGCAAGCCCGTGGTGATCGTGAACCACGGCGAAACCCGCGGCGACCGCTTCGCGTCGGTGCGGGTCGACCGCCCGCTGGGCCGGGCGCTCACCGAGCTGGCGGCGCGGCTGGACTGCGCCGTCAGCGAGGATCGCGGCCGAAGCGCGTGAGCACGCGGTCCTGCAGCGACGCGCCCGGCGCGTCCGCCACCGGCTCGGCGAAGAACCGCGGCCCCAGCGTGAGCCCGGCGAAGATGGCTTCGTAGTCCTCGTCGATCCACGCGACCAGACCGGGATCGAGCGTCTCGTCCGCGCCGAGGGCCCGCGCGAGGTCCCAGGTGTGCACGACGCTGTCCGCGGTCCGCATCGCCAGCGCGCGCCGCCCGGTCAGCTTGCCCGGCGGGTAGTCGAGGACCTGGTCCAGCACGCTGTCCTCGGCGAACACCGCCGCGAACGCCCGGACCGAGTCGGTGAACGCCGTGACCGGGTCGTCCCCGAGCGCGTCGGCGTCGCGCATGGCCCGGAACTCGTCGCGGCTGCAGCCGCGGGTGAGCTCGATGTAGTTGAGGTTGCCGCGGGTCATGTGGTTCACCAGCGTCCGCACGTCCCACTCGGGGCACGGGGTTGGCGCGCCCCAGCCGTCCGGGGCGACCGTGCGGAGGTGGCGTTCGAAGTCCCGGCTGGCGACGAGGAAGCGGTCGAGGAGCATGGTCTCCACTCTGGCGCAGCGCGGTGCCCCCGCGCACGCGGGATCCGGCCGTCGTGGACGAGCCGGCCCGGGCGGGTTGGGGGGTAACGCGCCCGGGGCCGGCTCTGCGACGGACCTCCACAGCCGGTCGTTGCTCACAAGACGCGGCGGGCGCCCCCGGCGTTACACCGGCTGCAACCCGGTCCACGACCAGTGCGGCACGGAAAGCCCCGCGGGGACGTCCTCGGCCGGTCCGGGGTAGGTGAGCACCTCGGCCACGGCCCATTCCATGTAGGACCGCAGGGCCGCGCGGAACTCGGGATCGGCGGGCAGGCCGGCGTCGTCGGCGGCCCGCACGAAGCAGTCGACGAACCGGCGGCCGAGGTCGGCCATGTCGCCGTTGCCGGCGTGCAGCCGCAGCATCGCCGAATGGTCGCCGCACTCCTCGGAGAACCGCGGCGGCCCGCCCATGACCTCGGCCCAGTACCGCGCCAGCCGCTCGACGTGCCGCGGGTGCTGTCCCGGGTGCGAGAACGGGTGGTTCAGCTCGGGATCGGCCAGGCAGCGCTCGTGGTGGGCGGCGGCCAGCGCGAGGAACGCGGGGTCGCCGCCGGCGAATTCGTACAACGTCGGACGCACACGCCGAGCCTGGCACGGCCGGCCGCCCGGCGCCAGGACGTCAGCGGGCCGCCGCGGCCGCGCGCTCCGCCGCCGGGGTGAAGCCCCCGAACGCGTCGACCGCCCGCCGGACGTCTTCGCCCACGAGGTCGTGGTTGAGCGCACCGGCGGCGGCCGCGCCCTGGGCCGCGGCGATGATCACGGTGGCCCGCGCGTCGACGACGTTCCCGGCCGCCCAAAGCCCCGGCACGTTCGTCCGGCCCATCGCGTCGGTCTCTTCGTAGCCGAGCCCGCGCATGAGCTCGTCGTGCGCGACGGTCTTCGTCCGGACGAACAGCGCCACCCGCGGCACGAACCGGCTCCCGAGCTCGACGCCGGTGAGGTGGCCGTGTTCGCGCCTGACGGCCGTCACAGTGCCTTCGACAACCCGGACACCCCGGGCGTCGAGGCGCACCCGGTCCTCTTCGGACAGTGGTTCGGTGTGCGCGAAGTAGACGACGTCCGGCGACCACTGGCGCACCAGGAGCGCGTGCTCGACGCTCGCGGGTTCGGTGCCGAGCACGCCGAGCGGCCGGTCGCGCACCTCGTAGCCGTGGCAGTACGGGCAGGTCACCACGTCGGTGCCCCAGCTTTCGCGCAGCCCGGGGATGTCCGGCAGGTCGTCGTGGACGCCGGTCGCGAACAGCACGCGCCGGGCGGTCGGCGTCCGGCCGCTAGCGAGCTCGGCCGTGAAGCCGTCTTCGAGCCGCACCACCTGGTCCTGGACGAGCTCGACGCCGTAGCCGGTGAGCTCTTCGCGGCCGATCTCGAGCAGGTCCGACGGCGGCAGGCCGTCGCGGGACAGGAACCCGTGCATGTGCGACGCCGGGGCGTTGCGCGGCGAACCACCGTCGACGACCAGGACGCGCCGCCGCGCCCGGCCGAGCATCAGGGCGGCGTTGAGGCCCGCGGCGCCACCGCCCACCACCAGGACGTCATAGCTGTTTTCGGTCATGCCGCCACCCTGAACCCGGCTTCGCGATTCCGACAACAAATGTTGCCGTTTCCGGGACAAGCGCGTTTCCTGGAGGCATGACCGACGCGATCACCCAGGCCCTGGCCGAGGTCGGCCCCCGCCTCAAGCGGGTCCGCACCCAGCGGCGGGTCACGCTGGCCGACCTCTCGACGGCCACGGGCATTTCGAAGAGCACGCTGTCACGGCTGGAGTCCGGCCAGCGGAAGCCGAGCCTCGAGCTGCTGCTGCCGATCGCCCAGGCCCACCAGGTCCCGCTGGACGAGCTGGTCGGTGCCCCGGAGGTCGGCGACCCCCGCGTCCGCCTGACCCCCCGCCGCCTCCCGCGGGCCAACGGCGCGACGATGACGGTCCTGCCGCTGACCCGCCAGCCGGGCGCGCCCCAGGCGTTCAAGATGATCCTGGAACCGGAGACGGGCGAGCCGGACCCGCAGGTGCACGAAGGCTACGAGTGGCTGTACGTCCTGTCGGGCCGCCTGCGCCTGGTCCTGGCCGACCGCGACATGACCCTGGGCCCGGGCGAGGCAGCGGAGTTCGACACCCGGTTGCCCCACTGGTTCGGCGCGGTGGGACGGCCGGCGGAGATCCTCAGCCTGTTCGGGAAGCAAGGGGAGCGGCTGCACCTGCGGGCGAAGTCGCGTTAGTCGGTGCTCGTCAGGTCCAACTCCGCGGCCAGGCCGAACCCCGCGTACATCGCCGGGTCGAGGAAGCCGGTGATCTCCGCGATCCGGTCGTCTCGCAGTGTCAGCACGTTCACGCAGCCGATGCGGAACACGCCGTCCGGGTGGCGCTGGTAGCACGCGAACGCCGGCTGGCCGCTCGCCCGCAGCGGCACCAGCCGCCACGGGGTGGCGAACACGGTGCCGGACAGGAAGCGGGCGACGTCGTCGCGGCCGTCGAACCAGGCGGGCAGCGGTGGCATCGTGAAGCGGGCGTCGTCGGTGAGCAGCTTCAGCAACGCCGGGACGTCCGCGCGCTCCCACGCGGCGACGAAGTCCGCCACCAGAGCGCGTTCCGCGTCTTCGCCGAGGCTGCGCAACGTCGCCTGCTGGCTCCGCGACGGTGCCTGCCGGTTCAGGGTGGTCCGGGCCCGTTGCAGGGCGCTGTTCACCGACGCGACCGACGTGTCGAGCGCTTCGGCGACCTCCGCAGCGGAAAACGCGAGCACCTCGCGCAGGATCAGCACCGCCCGCTGCGTGCCGGGCAGGTGCTGCAGCGCGGCGACGAACGCCAGCTCGACGCTCTCGCGCAGCTCGAAGCGGCGCTGCGGATCCCAGTCGTCCTCGGGGTACGGCTCGACGAACGCCTCGCCGTCGACCGGGTCGGCGAGCGGGTCGCCGGGGTTCGCCGCCGGGTGGTGGTCGCGGGGCAGCAGGCGTTTCGGGCGCTGCTTGATCAGCTTCAGGCAGGCGTTCGTCGCGATCCGGTACAGCCACGCGCGCACCGAGCTGCGGCCCTCGTAGCCGGCGATACCGCGCCACGCCCCGAGCAACGCCTCCTGCAGCGCGTCTTCCGCGTCGTGCAGGGCGCCGAGCATCCGGTAGCAGTGCGCGCGCAGCTCGCTCTGGTACGGCCGCACGAGCCGGTCGAACGCGTCCCGGTCGCCCCGCGCCGCGGCCTGCAGGTCCGTTTCCACGGCCGTCAGCCTAGATCGCGCTGCATCAGGAACGTGTCGAGCCAGCGGCCGTGCTTGAACCCGACGCGCCGCAGCACCCCCGCGTCGGTGAACCCGGCCGAGCGGTGGAGGGCGCGTGACGCGTCGCTGCCGGAGTCGACGACGACGGCGATCGCCTGCCGGGCGCCCGCGTCGGCGCAGCGCTTCAGCAGTTCGTCCAGGAGCCGTCGTCCGTAGCCCCGGCCGGTGGCTTCCGGCGCGAGGTAGATCGTGGTTTCGACGGTGTGCCGGTACGCCGGCTTCGGCCGCCACGGCGTGGCCAGCGCGTACCCGAGGATGCGCCCGTCGGTCAGGACGAGGAACGGCAGCTCGCTCTCGCGGATCTTCGCGCGCCACTGGTCCGCGGTCGGCGGAAGGGTCTCGAACGTGACGACCGAATCGGTGACGTACGGCGCGAAGACGGCCGCGATGCGTTCCGCGTCGGCCTCCGTCGCTTCCTCTATAGTGGACATGATCTGTATTATAGGGGAATGATTGACCCCGTGAGCCTCGGCCGCCGCCTGCACTCCCTGCGGGCCGACCGCGGTCTGGCGCTGAGCGCGCTGGCCGCGGAAGCCGGCGTGAGCGTCAGCATGCTGTCGGCGATCGAGCGCGGCGAGAAGACGCCGACGGTGGTGGTGCTGTCGCGCATCGCCGACGGCCTCGGGCTGTCGTTGTCGCGGCTGCTCGCCGACCTCGAGACGGACCGGGTGGTCGTCCGGCGCGCGGCGGAGCAGGACCACATCGCCGAACCGGGCGGCTGGCACCGCACGGTGCTCACCCCGGTCGTCCCGGGCGTCAACTTCGAATGGATCCGGACCACGCTGCCACCGCGGTGCGACGCGGGCGACTTCCCGGCGTACGCCCCGGGTTCGCACGAGTTCGTCACGGTCGCGTCGGGCACGCTGTGGCTGGGCGTCGGATCGGCGGAGTACGTGCTGGCGGCGGGAGATTCGCTGTACTTTCCCGCCGACGTAACGCATTCGTACGCGAACCGCGCCGACGAACCCTGCGAGTACCACGTCGCCGCGCTCGTGATGCGCCCGCGTTCCGCGCGTCCGTAGGGAAAACCGGATGACACCGTGACCGCCGCCGTGCGAACCTTCCCGGCATGTTCCCCGTGTCCGATCGCGCGACGCTCGCAGGCTCGTCCCTGCCGAGCGCCGGTTCGGCACGGCTGAGCGGCGCTCGAAGCTGACCCTTCCCCGATTCCCCTGTCCTGCCGCGGAACCGCCGGGGGAGGGTCGCCACGCTCGCCCGGTTTCGCGCGCATTCACCTCTCAGCACAGGGAAATCCCATGACCAAGCAGCAGTACGTGCGGACCAAGCCGCACCTCAACATCGGCACGATGGGGCACGTCGACCACGGGAAGACCACCCTCACCGCGGCCATCACCAAGGTCCTCGCCGAGCGGGAGCCCGGTGGTGCCAACCACTACGTCGCCTTCGACCGCATCGACCGCGCGCCGGAGGAGGTCGAGCGCGGCATCACCATCACCATCGCGCACGTCGAGTACGAGACGCCCACCCGGCACTACGCGCACGTGGACATGCCCGGCCACGCCGACTACGTCAAGAACATGATCACCGGTGCGGCCCAGCTGGACGGCGCCGTGCTCGTGGTCTCGGCGCAGGACGGCGCGATGCCGCAGACCCGGGAGCACGTCGTGCTGGCGCGCCGGATCGGGGTCGAGCACCTCGTCGTCGCGCTCAACAAGGCCGACCTCGCCGACGACGAGGACCTGCTCGACCTCGTCGAGCTCGAGGTGCGCGAGCTGCTGACCCGCTACGGCTTCGACGGCGACGCCGTGCCGGTGGTCCGCGTGTCCGGGCTGCGCGCGCTCGAGGGCGACCCGCTGTGGACGCAACGGATCCTGGACCTGCTCGCCGCCGTCGACGAGCACGTTCCGGTGCCGCCGCGCCGGCTGGACCTGCCGTTCCTGATGCCGATCGAGAACGTCCTGACCATCACCGGCCGCGGCACCGTCGTGACCGGCGCGGTGGAGCAGGGCACCCTCGCGGTCGGTGAGGCGGTCGAGGTGATCGGGCTCGGCCCGGCCGTCGCGAGCGTGGCCACCGGGCTCGAGACGTTCGGCAAGCCGATGGAGCGCGCCGAGGCGGGGGACAACGCCGCCGTGCTGCTGCGCGGGGTGAAGCGCGGCGAGGTCCGGCGCGGCCAGGTCGTCTGCCTGCCGGGCAGCGTGCGGCCGCACACGCGGTTCCGCGCGGACGTCCACGTGCTGTCGGCGGCCGAGGGTGGCCGGCGGACGCCGTTCGCGGCGAACTACCGGCCGCAGTTCCACTTCCGCACGAGTGACGTCGTCGGAGTGGTCACGCTCGACGACGGCGTCAGCGTGGTCCGGCCGGGCGAGGCGGCTTCGCTGACCGTGGAACTCGGCCAGCCGGTCGCGTTGAGCCCGGGCCTCGGGTTCGCGATGCGCGAAGGCCGCCTCACGGTGGCCGCGGGCACCGTGCGCGAGGTGCTGGACTGAAGATCGGGCTCGTCCCCGTCCCCGGGCGGGGACGAGCTTGACTCATCGGATGAATCTTCCTAGCCTGAGTCACATCCCGATCCGCCGTCGGGAGCGCCGCGAGGTGCTTCCGCCATGGCGATTTCAGGGAGCAGACGTGGGTAGATCGGTGAGCCGCCGGCAGGCGGTCACCTGGGGTGCGGCGGGTGCTGCCGCACTGCCATTCGTCGGATCACCGGCCGCCGGAGCCGAGGAGCTCTCGCAAGGCGGCTTCTTCGACGTCACGAAGTTCGGCGCGAAGGGTGACGGCCGCACCATCGACACCGCCGCGATCAACCGCGCGATCGACGCGGCCGCGGGGCGCGGCGGGACCGTGTACTTCCCGGCCGGCACGTACGCGAGCTATTCGATCCACCTCAAGAACAACGTGGCGCTGTACCTGGGGGCGAACGCGACGATCCTCGCGGCCGCCCCGGCCGGCGGCAAGGGGTACGACCCCGCCGAGCCCGGCGCGGGCAACCCGTACCAGGACTTCGGGCACAGCCACTGGCACAACAGCCTGATCTGGGGCGAGAACCTCGAGAACGTCACCATCGAGGGCCCGGGCAAGATCGACGGCAAGGGGCTGGTCGCCGGCGGCAGCGCGGAGTCCGTGCCGCTCAACGGCAACAAGGCGATCGCGCTCAAGCTGTGCCGCAACGTCGCGATCCGCGACATCACGATCGTCAACGGCGGGCACTTCGGCATCCTGCCGACCGGCGTCGACAACTTCCGCATCGACGGGCTGGTGATCGACACCAACCGCGACGGCATCGACATCGACTGCTGCAAGAACGTCCGCATCGCCAACACGACGGTGAACTCGCCCAACGACGACGCGATCGTGCTGAAGAGCTCGTACGCGCTGAACCGGGTGCGCGACACGGAAAACGTGACCATCGACAACTGTTTCGTCAGCGGCTACGACCTGGGCACGCTGGTGGACGGCACGTTCAAGACGGCGTCGTACGGGCGCACCGGCCGGGTCAAGTTCGGCACCGAGGCCAACGGCGGGTTCCGCAACATCGCGATCTCGAACGTGGTCTTCGAGTACTGCCGCGGCCTGGCGCTGGAGACGGTCGACGGCGGCTGGCTCGAGGACGTGACGATCAGCAACCTGACCATGCGCAAGGTCCAGATGCCGCTGTTCCTCCGCCTGGGCGCGCGGATGCGCGGGCCGGCGGGCAGCCCGGTCGGCTTCCTGCGCCGGGTGAGCATCAGCGACGTGACGACGGTCGACGCGGATCCGCGCTATCCGTCGTGCATCGCCGGGATCCCGGGTCACCCGATCGAAGACGTCAAGCTGAGCTCCATCCGCCACCACCTGGCGGGCGGCCTCACCCCGGGCGACGCGGTGCAGAACCCGCCGGAGCTGGAAACGGCGTACCCGGAGCCGTCGATGTTCGGCACGTTGCCGGCGTACGGGTTCTTCTTCCGGCACGCGCGCGGGATCAGTCTGGACAATGTGGACGTCCACTTCGGAGCGCAGGACACCCGGCCGGCGTTCGTGGTGCGCGACGTGGCGGATCTCGACGTGCACCACTGCCGCGCGGACAAGGTCGAGGGAACCCCGACGTTCGTGCTGGACGGCGTGGACGACTTCCGCGTGAGCGACGGCCGCCCGGTGCCGGACGCCCGGGTGGAGCACGCGGACCACCAGGAGCTGTGAGCCTGCCCGGGCCCCGGCGCCGCCGCGGGGCCCGGCGCGGCCGCCCGACCACCGGCGACTCCCGCGCTGACGGCGCTGCCGCGGGCCGGGCTCAACGACCCCGCAACCGGGGCCGCGCCAGGCCGATCGTCGCGAGGACGATCAGCGCCACCGCCGCCACGCCCGCGACCACCGACAGCACCGGTACTCCCGAGTCCGTTTCCGTCATCGTCAGCACGCTCGAAAACAGCAGCAGTGCACCCGCGGCCAGGTTGAGCCAGCACAGCGGGGCGGTCGCCGGGATGAAGCGCCAACGTCGCTCGGCCATCGAACCCTCCTCGATCAAGCTTCTCCTCGAAGCTGCCCCGATCGGGAGTCGATCAAACCGGCACCCGGCGCCCGCGAAGGCGTCAGGGCGCGCGGTGCACCGGGGCCCCGGCTCGCAGCGCCCGCGGGATCTCGGCGACGGCGTCGACGACCTCCAGCAGCCGCGCGAGGTCCTCGGCCGGCGCCGTCGAGTCCAGCTCGACGGCGTAGGTGATGCCGGTGGAGGTCCACGTCGTCGTGTCGAAGCCGCCGGAGGCGCGCACCCGGGCGCCGGCGAGTTCGATGCCGAGCTGCCCGGCTTCCCGGTACAGGTCGTTCAGCACGCAGCCGGCCGCCGCCAGGTTCAGCAGGTGACCGCCGGTGAACTCGGTGTCGACGCTCACGCCCGGATCCGTCCAGCGGTGGGGGAACCGCACGCCTGTCTCGCTGCGCAGGGACCCCGCGCCCGCCACGACCTCGAATGCCATCGGACCAGTGTCGACGTTCCACTGGTCGGAACACAAGGCTGTCATCGGCACCGAGCGCGGTGCGACGGTCGGAGCATGGCTCCCGTGATGGCGGCGATCGTCGGCCCCGGCAACATCGGCACCGATCTGCTGGCGAAGCTGCGACGCAGTGAAGTTCTCGAAGTCGGTTACATGGTCGGCGTGGTCGAGTCCGACGGGCTCGCGCGCGCCCGGGCGCAAGGGATCGCGGCGTCCGCGGAGGGGGTCGACTGGCTGTTGCGGCAGGACCCCCTGCCGGAGCTGGTGTTCGAGGCGACGTCGGCGAAGGCGCACGCCGCGAACGCCCCGCGGTACGAGGAAGCCGGCATCCAGGCCATCGACCTGACCCCGGCGCACCTCGGCCCGATGGTGTGCCCGCCGGTGAACCTCGGCACCCACCTCGACGCGCCGAACGTCTCGATGATCACCTGCGGCGGCCAGGCCACGATTCCCATGGTGCACGCGGTTTCCCGGGTGACGCCGGTGCCGTACGCGGAGATCGTCGCGTCGGTGGCGTCGCGCGGCGCGGGCCCGGGGACGCGGGCGAACATCGACGAGTTCACGCGCACGACGTCGCAGGCGGTGGCCGAGATCGGCGGTGCCGGGCGCGGCAAGGCGATCATCATCCTCAACCCGGTCGAACCGCCGATGATCATGCGGGACACGGTGTTCTGCGCGATCGGGCCCGGCGCCGACCGCGACGCGATCACGGCGTCGATCCACGCAATGGTCGACGAGGTGCGCAAGTACGTCCCCGGCTACACGCTGCGCGCGGACCCGCAGTTCGACGACGCGCGCGAGGACTGGGACGGCCACGCCCGCGTCGGGATCTTCCTCGAGGTCCGCGGCAACGGCGACTACCTGCCCGAGTACGCCGGGAACCTCGACATCATGACGGCTGCGGCCGCGCGGGTCGGAGAGCTGATGGCGCAGGCCAAGCAGGAGGTGTCCGCATGAGCCGGTCCGAACTGAAGCACGACGTCCGGATCGTCGACACGACGTTGCGCGACGGCAGCCACGCGATGGCCCACCGCTTCACCGAGCAGCAGGTGCGCGACACCGTGCGCGCGCTGGACCGCGCGGGTGTCGAAGTCATCGAGGTGACGCACGGCGACGGTCTGGGCGGTTCGTCGTTCACCTACGGCTTCTCCGCCGTCGACGAGCTGAAGCTGATCGCCGCGGCCCGCGAAGAGGCTAAGCAGGCCAAGATCGCCGTGCTGCTCGTGCCGGGGATCGGCACCGCCGAGGACCTCCGGCGGGCGTTCGACGCGGGCGCGAAGATGGTGCGCGTGGCCACGCACTGCACCGAGGCGGACGTCTCGCCGCAGCACTTCGGGCTGGCGCGCGAACTCGGCATGGAGACCGCAGGGTTCCTCATGATGGCGCACCGGACGCCACCGGAGGACCTGGCCAAGCAGGCGCGGATCATGGTCGACGCGGGCTGCCAGGCGGCGTACGTGACGGACTCGGCCGGCGCGCTGCTGATGCACGAAGCCCGGGCACGGTTCGAAGCGCTGGTCGCGGAGGTCGGCGACACGGCGTGGGTCGGCTACCACGGCCACCAGAACCTCTCGCTCGGCGTCGCGAACTCCGTCCTGGCGTACGAAGCGGGCGTCCGCTACATCGACGGCTCGCTCTGCGCGCTGGGCGCGGGCGCCGGCAACTCGCCGACCGAGGTCCTCGCGGCGGTGTTCGACCGGCTCGAGATCGACACGGGCCTCGACGTCGGCGCTCTGCTCGACGCGGCCGAGGAGGTCGTGCGGCCGTACCTGAACCGCTGGCCGAAGATGGACCGCAACGCGATCGTCCAGGGCTGGGCCGGGGTGTACTCGAGCTTCCTGCTGCACGCGGAGCGCGCGGCGGAGCGGTACGGCGTTCCGGCCCAGGCGATCCTGCGCCGGTGCGGCGAGCTCGCCCTGGTGGGCGGTCAGGAGGACATGATCATCGACGTCGCGGTGACGCTGGCCGCGGAGGGCTAACTGTTCTGTCCGGGGAGGTTGCGATCGTGGCGACACGTGACCGGATGATCTTGGCATAAGGGAGGGCCTCCGGGTTCGGTGTGGATTGCGACGTCTACACCGATCAACGGAGGCCCTCGTGACCCACG
>NZ_BAAGUJ010000006.1:0-538815 GCF_054781455.1 Amycolatopsis stemonae
GGAGTGTTTCGGTGGTTATAGCGTCAGGGAAACGCCCGGTCCCATTCCGAACCCGGAAGCTAAGCCTGACAGCGCCGATGGTACTGCAACCGAAGGGTTGTGGGAGAGTAGGACACCGCCGAACTTAACTTTCGTACGGCCCGTTAGGATAGCCAGTTGGCTGCCCTAGCGGGCCGTACGCGTATGTCCAGGACAAGATTTTTTGCATGGCAGGAGGCCAGGTGTCCGAGTTCGGTCGACGAGACTCAGCGGATGAGGGGTCCGGCCGACCGGCACGGCGGGACGAAGGTTCTCGCGGTCGGTCGGACGCACCCCGGGGAGACCGGCGCGGTGCGCGGCAGGACCGCGGCGGCCGCGACAGTGGTTACCAGGGCCGGCCGCGCCGCGACGACCGCGGAGTCCGCGGCGGCGGCAAGCCGTTCCGCGGCGGCGACGGTCCCCGCGACCAGCGCGGAGGAAACGCAGGTCAGGGCCGTGACAGCGGCCGCGGCTTCGGTGACCGCGACGACCGTCGCGGCGGCTACCGCGACTCGGGCGACCGGCCTGGTGGTGGCCGGTACTCCGGCGGCCCCGGCCGTTCGGGCGGGCGGTCCGACGACCGGGCCGACAACCGCGGCCGGTACGAGGACCGCGGCGGCGACCGGAGTTCGGGCCGCGGTTCCGACGACCGTGGCGGCCGGCCGGGTGGCGGCCGCCCCCAGGGCAAGGCCTCGTACGGCGACCGGAAGCCGCGCTGGGAAGACCGCGGCGGTGCCCGTTCGGGTGGTTTCCGCTCCGACGACCGAGGCCGCGGCGGCTCAGATCGCCGCGACGACCGGCGCTCCGGTGGTTACCGTTCGGACGACCGCGGCGATTCGCGGGGCTACCAGCGGCGCGACGACGACCGCAGCGGCGTCCGGCGCGACGATTCGCGGGGTTACCAGCGGCGCGATGACGACCGCAGTGGCAAGCCGGGCGGGTTTCGTTCGGAGGACCGCAGTGGCGATTCGCGCGGTTACCGGCGGCGCGATGACGACCGTGGTGGCAAGCCGGGTGGCTTCCGCTCGGACGACCGGGGTAGCGACCGGCGCGATGACTCGCGGGGCTACCAGCGGCGCGACGACCGCGGTGGCAAGCCGGGCGGGTACCGCTCGGACGACCGCGGGGGTAACTCGCGCGGCTACCAGCGCCGAGACGACGACCGCAGTGGTGGGCGGCGCGACGATTCGCGCGGTTACCAGCGGCGGGACGACGACCGCGGCGGCAAGCCCGGTGGCTTCCGGTCCGACGACCGCGGTCGCGGCGGGAACGACGACTCGCGAGGCGATCGCGGCGCTCGCACCGGCGGCGGCTACCGCGACTCGGCCAAGCGCGACGACCGCTCTGGCGGCTACAGCGACTCTGGCAAGCGCGGCGGCTACCGGGATTCGGCGAAGTCGGATGACTCGCGGGGCTACACAGACAGGCGCGACGACCGTGCCGGCAGCTACTCAGCGAAGTCGGATGACTCGCGGGGCTACGCAGGCAAGCGTGACGAGCGGGCTGGCGGCTACTCGGCGAAGTCGGACGACTCGCGAGGCGATCGCGGCACCCGGGCCGGCGGCTACCGCGACTCCGGAAAGCGGCCCGAGCGGCGCGACGACCGGCCTCGGCGGGACGCGCGGCCCAAGGTCTCGGCTCCGCTCGACGACGAGGCCCTCGCCAAGGAGCTCCTCGAGGCGCCCGAGCTGCCCGAAGACGTCGAGTTCTCCGATCTCGACGAGGAAGCCCGCCGTGAGCTGAGGACCCTGCCGAAGGGCCTGGCCGAGACCGTCGGGAAGCATCTCGTCGCCGCCGGGGGGTTGATCGACAGTGATCCCGAGGCCGCTCTCGAGCACGCCAAGTACGCCAAGGCCAAGGCTTCTCGCGTGCCCATCGTGCGTGAGGCGCTGGGGCTCGTCGCCTATCACGTCGGCAACTGGGCGGAGGCCCTCTCGGAACTGCGGGCCGTCCGGCGGATGACGCGCAGTGATGAGCACGTTGCCATCATCGCCGACTCCGAACGCGCTCTCGGGCGGCCCGAGCGGGCCCTTGACCTGGCGAAAGAAGCCGACAAGGCGAGTCTGAGCAAGGCCACCCAGGTCGAGCTCGCGATCGTCGCCGCCGGGGCGCGGCGGGATCTCGGGCAGCTCGACGCCGCCGTCGTCTCGCTGCAGGGGGACGACCTCAAGGCCGAGAAGCGCGACCCGTGGAGCGCGCGCCTCTTCTACGCCTACGCCGACAACCTCGTCGCGGCCGGGCGGGAAGAAGAAGCCATCCGGTGGTTCCTCAACGCCGCCGAGGCCGACGCGGAAGACGAGACTGACGCCGCCGAGCGGGCCGCGGAGCTGACCAACGAGCCGAAGGGCGCCGAAGAAACCGATGAGTGACGCGCTGCTCGCGGCCTACGACGCGGTCCTGTTCGACCTCGACGGCACCGTCTACCACGGCACCCGGGTGATCCCGGGTGCCCCGGAGACGGTGCGGGCCGCGCGCGAGCACGGCACCCCCGTCCGGTTCGTCACGAACAACGCGTCCAAGGCGCCTGCCGAGGTCGTCGACCACCTCACCGGGCTCGGCATGCCCGCCGAGGCCGATGAGGTGCACACCAGCGCCCAGGCGGGCGTGCAGCTGCTGAAGGAGCGGCTCGACGCCGGCGTCGAGGTGCTCGTCGTCGGCACCGAGTCGCTCGCCGAAGAGGTCGCGCAGGCCGGGCTGACGCCGGTGCGGGAGAACGCCGAGAGCGTCCAGGCCGTCGTCCAGGGCCACTCGCCCGACAACACCTGGGCCGCGCTCGCCGAGGCCTGCCTGGCCATCCGGGCGGGCGCGCTCTGGGTGGCCTGCAACGTCGATGCGACGCTGCCCAGCGAGCGGGGCCTGCTGCCCGGCAACGGCTCGATGGTCGCCGCGCTGCGCACGGCCACCGACGTCGTCCCGCTGGTCGCCGGGAAGCCGGAGCCGCTGCTGTTCGAGACCGCCGCGCGGTCCGCGGGCGCGGACAAACCCCTGGTCGTCGGCGACCGGCTGGACACCGACATCGCCGGCGCGGTCGCCGCGGGCATCGACTCGCTCGTCGTCCTCTCGGGCGTCGCGACGCCGAAGCAGCTGATCGAGGCCACCCCGGCCGAGCGCGGCACCTACCTCGCCCAGGACCTCACCGCGCTCACCAGCCCGGCCGAGGACCTGAAGATCGGGCCGCGCCCGGGCTGGACCGTCACCGTGCGCGACGACGCCCTGGTCGCGGCGGGCGACGGCGACGACCTCGACCTGCTCCGCGCGCTGTGCCACGCGGCCTGGGAGTCCGGGATCACCAAGGTCGAGGGCGACGCCGTGACACGGCTCGGCCTGGCCTGACTGATACCGTTTGTGACGTGCAGGATCACCCGTACCCCGTGCCGGGCCCGCCGCCCGGTTCGTTCTCCCAGCAGACCGACCCGCGGGCCGGCATCGACGAAGCCGTCGCCGGCCTGGACGACCTCGACGCGCTGCCGCTCGCGGAGCACGTCGAGCGCTTCGACGCCGTGCACACGGAGCTGACGGTCGCCCTCTCCAGCATCGACAAGGTCTGACCACGGTGCCCAAGCGGGCGCGCCTCGACGCGGAACTGGTCCGGCGCGGCCTTGCGCGGTCGCGCGAACAGGCTTCGGCCCTGATCACCGAAGGCAAGGTCACCGTGCGTGGCATGGTGGCCGGCAAGCCCGCCACCGGCGTCGAGTCCGACGCGCCCATCGTCGTCCGGGACGAGGACGACCCCGGCTGGGCCTCGCGCGGCGCGCACAAGCTGCTCGGCGCGCTGGAGGCGTTCACGGACCTGAGCGTCGAGGGCAAGCGCTGCCTCGACGCCGGCGCGTCGACCGGGGGCTTCACCGATGTCCTCCTGCGCAACGGCGCCGCGACCGTGATCGCCGCCGATGTGGGGCGCGGCCTGCTCGACTGGCGCATCCGCACCGACGAGCGGGTCGTGGTCATGGACCGCACCAACGTCCGGAACCTCACGCCCGAAGACCTCGGCGGCCAGGTCGACGTCGTCGTCGGCGACCTGAGCTTCATCTCGCTCAAGCTCGTGCTGCCCGCGCTCGCCGCCTGCGCGCGCGAAGGCGCCGACCTGGTGCCGATGGTGAAACCCCAGTTCGAGGTGGGCAAGGACCGGCTGGGCAGCGGCGGCGTGGTCCGCGACCCGGAGCTGCGCGCCGAATCCGTGCTGACCGTCATCGACGAGGCCGCGAAGCTCGGGCTCGCGCTGCGCGGCGTCACCGCCAGCCCGCTGCCCGGGCCGTCCGGGAACGTCGAGTACTTCGTGTGGCTGAGGAAAGATCACGTGGCCGAGTCCACTGTGGACGCGGTAGACAGGTCTGAGGCCGAGCGGCTCGTCCGCACCGCCGTCGAGGAAGGGCCCGCATGACCACCGAACGTGAAGTGCTCCTCATGGTGCACCCCGATCGCGACGCGACGGGCGAAGCCGCGCGCGAGGTTTCGGCGCGCTTCGCCAAGGCCGGCATCCGGATCCGGGTGATCGAGGACGACGTCTGCGCGCTCATCAACCCGGACGAACACGGCGTCGGCGCGCGGTGCACGGTCGTGGACCCGGACGACAACCCCGCCGCGGGCGTCGAGCTGGTGTTCGTGCTCGGCGGCGACGGCACGCTGCTGCGCGCGGCCGAGCTGGCCCGCCCGGCCGGGGTGCCGGTGCTCGGGGTGAACCTCGGCCGCGTCGGTTTCCTCGCCGAGGCCGACTCGGACGCGCTGGCCGACACCGTGCAGCGCGTCGTCGACGGCGACTACCAGGTCGAAGAGCGGATGACGATCGACGTCACGGTCACCGACGGCGGCACCGAGCTGGCCCGCACGTGGGCGCTCAACGAGGCCAGCGTCGAGAAGAGCACCCGCGAACGGGTCCTCGACGCGCTGATCGAGGTCGACGGCCGGCCGGTCTCGGCCTTCGGCTGCGACGGTGTGCTCTGCGCCACACCGACCGGTTCGACGGCGTACGCGTTCTCGGCCGGCGGCCCGATCATCTGGCCCGACGTCCAGGCCCTGCTGGTCGTGCCGAGCAACGCGCACGCGATGTTCGCGCGGCCGCTGGTCGTCTCGCGGGACTCGGTGATCACCGTCGGCATCGACCCGGACGGCTCGCCCGCGGTCCTGACCTGCGACGGGACCCGCCACCTGGACCTGCCGCCGGGCGCGCGCGTGCGCGTGACCTGCGGCAAGACGCCGGTGCGGCTGGTCCGCCTGTGGGACGGCCCGTTCACCGACCGCCTGGTGCAGAAGTTCTCGCTGCCGGTGAAGAGCTGGCGCGAGCGCCACGCGCGTCCCTGCGAGTGACCCACCGCTCGGCGATTCTTTCGAACATATCGGCGACTCGCCGGGTGCCCGCGCGCGCAGAGTGTCGGTGGGGGCCGCTACCGTAGGCGGCGTGCTGGCCGAGATGCGCATCCAGGGCCTCGGAGTCATCGAGGACGCCCTGCTGGAACTGCACGCGGGCTTCACCGTCGTCACCGGTGAGACGGGTGCCGGGAAGACCATGGTCGTCACCGGGCTGCACCTGCTCTCCGGGGGCCGGGCCGAGGTGTCCAAGGTCCGGACGGGGATGCTCAAGGCGTTCGTGGAAGGAAGGTTCACCTATTCGGGCGTCGAAGGCGCCGAACGGCTGGTCACCGAGTCCGGCGCCGACGTCGACGAGGACGGCAGCGTCATCGCGCTGCGCACCGTCGCCGTCGACGGGCGGTCGCGCGCCCACCTGGGCGGCCGGTCGGTGCCGGTCGGCGTGCTGTCGGAGCTGTCCGAGCAGCTGATCGCGGTGCACGGGCAGAACGACCAGCTGCGGCTGCTGCGCCCGAGCGAGCAGCGCGAGGTGATCGACCGGTTCGCCGGCGACGCGGTGGGGAAGCCGCTGAGCGCGTACCGGGAGGTCCGGGCCGAGTGGCTGGCGGTGATCGCCGAGCTGACCGAGCGGTCGACGCGCTCGCGGGAGATGGCCCAGCAGGCCGACCTGCTCAAGCACGGGCTCACCGAGATCGACGCCGTCGCGCCGGAGCCGGGCGAGGACGTCGAGCTCACCGAACAGATCAAGCGGCTCGCGGCGGCCGACGAGCTGCGTGCGGCCGCGACCGAGGCGCACGTCGCGCTGTCGGGCTCGCCGGACGGCGACCCGGACGCCCCGGGCGCGCTGGGCCTGGTCGGCGAGGCACTGCGGCGGCTTTCGACGTCCGAAGACTCCGTCCTGCGCGAGCTCGCGCCGCGGCTGGAGGAGGCGTCGGTGCTGCTGACCGACGTCGGGGCCGAGCTCGGCTCGTACGTCGAAACGCTGGACGCCGACCCGGCGCTGCTGGAGAAGGTGCTGGCGCGCCAGGGCGACCTGAAGCGGCTGACCCGCAAGTACGCGGCGGACGTCGACGGCGTGCTGGCCTGGGCCGACGACGCCCGGCGCCGCCTCGAATCGATGGACACCTCCGAAGAGGCGCTCGCCGAGCTGGCGCTGCGGCGCGACCAGCTCGCCCTGCAGCTGGCCACGCACGCCGCCGAGGTGTCGGGTGCGCGGGAGAAGGCGGCGGCCGAGCTGGCCGCGGAGATCACGCGCGAGCTGTCCGGGCTGGCGATGGGCCAGGCCGCGATCGAGGTGACGGTCGAGCAGCGCCCGGCCGAGCACGGCGACACGCACGCGCTGACGATCGACGGGCGCGCGGTGCACGCGGGCTCGGACGGCGTCGACGACGTCGAGCTGCTCTTGCGCGCGCACGACGGCGCACCGCCGCTGCCGGTGCACAAGGCCGCGTCGGGCGGTGAGCTGTCGCGGGTGATGCTGGCGATCGAGGTGGTGCTCGCGCACGCGGACACGGTCCAGACGCTGGTGTTCGACGAGGTCGACGCGGGCGTCGGCGGGCGCGCGGCGGTCGAGATCGGCCGCCGGCTGGCCCGGCTGGCGCGGACGCACCAGGTCCTGGTCGTGACGCACCTGCCGCAGGTGGCGGCGTTCGCCGACCAGCACCTCGTGGTGGACAAGGGCCACACCGGCGGGGTGACGCGCAGCGGGATCAAGAACCTGGGCCAGTCCGAGCGCGTCAACGAGCTCGCCCGGATGCTCGCGGGCATGGACGACACCGAAACCGGCCGGGCGCACGCCGAGGAACTCCTGGCGACGGCGGAGAAAGCCAAAGCCGAGCCGGAGCCGAAGCGGAAGAAGGCGGCGAAGAAGAAGTAGGGCGGGGGTGGGGCACGCGGGCGGGCCCCACCCGGGCCGGCTCAGCAGGCGTCCGGGTCCTCGACGCCCGGCGGCGGCGTGAACAGCTCCTCGAAGGTCTGGTCGACGAGCTCCAGCACGTTACCGAACGGGTCCTCACAGAAGCAGAACCACGAAGCCGGGCCGACCTGGTGGATCCGGCTGCGCTGACGGCCGCCGAACAGCGTGATGCGCTTGGCCGTCTCGGCGACGTCGAGCACCGTGAAGCAGATGTGGAAGATGCCGGTGCGCCAGTAGTCGAAGTTCTCGGTCCGGCGTTCGGCCACCGGCCCGGTGAACTGGAACAGCTCGAGCCCGGCGCCGCCCGGCATCACCATGTGCGCGAGCCGGGCGCTCTGCCAGCCTTCGCCGTAGATGTCGGACGCGGGCCCGCCGCCGGGCGCGTCGCTGCTGATGGCGAACGGGCCGAGCAGCAGCTTGAGCCCGAAGATCTGCTCGTACCACGCGATCGCGCGCTCGAGGTCGGTCACCGACAGCGCGGCGTGGTTGAACCCGGTCCGGACCGCGGGCCGCGGCAGCCGCTCGAGGGCGGCGAGCCGCGGCGCCGGGATTTCGGGCAGGGTGGGCGCGACCGGAGCCGCGCCGGCGCCGATGACGCCGACATCGCTGGACTGCATGGGCAAACTCCCGGGTGGCATGGGAAACGCTCGGTGGCGCAATGCGATCGCCCCCACGGGATGCATTGCACAGCCGTCGGCTGTGCGACAAGTATCAGTGGCCCGCGCCGGAAAACTTCCTGAGAATTGTGACAGCGTTCCGGAACGGATCAAGGACCTACAGTGACCACTCCGACACGCGGCCGCGACCTCGGCTTTTGCCTGATGGGAGGGCTGTTCGTCACTTTCGAACAGGAATTCGCCGCGGTGCCGGGCAACAATGGCGGCCAAATTGGTAAATGGTTGGTAAAATCGGCGGCGGTATTCCAGCCGAAAATGATCGAATACCCGCTCAGTTCTCCAGTCCGCCGGCGATCCGGCGGAAGACCGCGGCCAGTGTCCGCGCCTCGTCCCGGCTCACCTCGTCGGCGAAGTACCGCTCCACGCCTCGAACGTGGGTGGGCCACGCCGCCTCCAGGGCCGCGAGGCCCGCCGGGGTGAGCACCACGAGGGTGGCGCGGCGGTTGCCCGGGTCGACCTCGCGCCGCGCGAACCCGGCGCGCTCGAGGCCGTCGACCAGGCGGGTCAGCCCGCTCGCGCTGTGCACCAGGGCGTCGGCCAGGTCCTTCATGTGCAGCCGCCGCCGCGGCGCCTCCGAAAGCTGGACGAGCGCGTCGTAGGTCCGGTGCGTCATCCCGTGCTCGGCGCGCAGGTCCGCGTCCAGCACCCGCAGGAGCAGCGCGGACGACCGCAGGAAGCCGCGCCAGGCGGCGTCGTGGTCTCGGGACAGGCTCACGCCGGGAATAGTACTCGCGCGGACAGTTGTTGTGCGGACTGTTCGCTTGCGAAGAAAGGACCCAGGATGCGCGCGGTGGTACTCCGGGAACCCGGTCCCGTCGAAAACCTCGAACTCGCGGAACTCCCGCTGCCCGAGGTGAAACCCGGCTGGGTGCGGATCGCCGTGAAGGCGTTCGGGCTCAACCGGTCCGAGCTGCACACGCGGCTGGGCCTCGCCGACGGCGTCACGTTCCCGCGGGTGCCCGGGATCGAGGCCGTCGGGGTCGTCGACGCCGGTGCCGGGTTCGCCCGCGGGCAGCAGGTCGCGACCATGATGGGCGGGATGGGCCGCACCTTCGACGGCGGCTACGCCGAATACACCGTCGTGCCGGAGAGCCAGGTCATCCCGTTCCGCTCCGGCCTGCCGTGGGAAGTGCTCGGCCAGGTCCCGGAAACCCTGCAGACCGCGTACGGCTCCCTCACCACCGGGCTGGACCTGCGGGCCGGCCAGACGCTGCTGATCCGCGGCGGCACGTCCGCGCTCGGTTTCGCCACCGCGGCACTGGCGAAAGACCTCGGCGCCACCGTCTTCGCGACCACCCGGCAGCCGGAACGCCTCGAGACCCTGCGCGAACACGGCGTCGACCACCCGCTGCTGGACGACGGCGACCTCGCGGGCCAGGTCCGGAAGATCGTGCCCGAAGGGGTCGACGCCGCCCTCGAACTGGTCGGGACGCCGACCCTGCCGGACACCCTGAAAGCCACTCGCGTGCACGGAACCGTCTGCTTCACCGGCATGTTGTCCAACCAGTGGACGATCTCGAACTTCTATCCGATCGGATACCTTCCCGCCGGGGTGCGCCTGACCGCTTATGGTGGTGAGGCGGACGACCTGCCCGCCTCCGTCCTCCAGCGGTACCTCGATCGCATCGCCACCGGCGAAGCGAGCCTCGGCCCGGCCAAGGTGTACGCGATGACGGAGATCCGGCAGGCGCACGACGACCTGGAGCACAATCGGACGGCGGGCAAGCTCGTCGTGCTGACCGGCCGAGTGGAGGGAGCCGCCCCGTGATGCTGCCACCCCCCGCCGACGTCGAGGCCCAGCTGGCCGCGGCCCGCCGCGACGGCGACCTCGACCGCTACCTCGGCCTGCTCGCCGGGGAAGAGCTCTTCGTCCCGATCCGGCGGGTGGACGCCCACAGCATCCTCGACGAGCGCGCGGAGACCTTCCCGAACGTCTACTTCGAGACGGGCGGGGACGAGTTCCTCCAGGTCTTCACCCGTGGCGCGCTGCCGGACCTCGGCCCGGACGTCGTGGCGATGAGCGGCGCGCTGGACTGGGCGGTCGACGGCGTCGGGCGCCACGAGCGGGTCGTGTTCAACCGCGGCACCCGCGGCGAGTGGCGGCTGCCCGGCGCGACGCTGCAGCCGTGGCTCGACGCGCACCACGACGACGTGACACCGCTGGAAGAGCAGGTCGAACGGCTGATCACCGCGCCGTACGGGCACCTCGAGGGGCCGATCGCGCACGCGCTCGCGTGCGGCGCGCACCTGGCGGTCCTCAACGCGGCGCCGTGGAACGTCCTCGACGCGCGCCGCCACGACTACGTCGCCGAGGTGCGGGGCCTGCGGGACTGGTGGGGTGTGCCCGACCCGCCGGCCTGGCGCGCCACCATGGCCGACCTGATCGGCGAGGGCTACGCGCTGACGCCGGGCAACCTCGTGCTCATGCTGCGCCTGCGGTTCGCCGCGGAGTACGGGGTGCGCAACGGCGAGTTCGACCCGCTGACCTGGGCGGAGCTGGTCGACCGGTGGTGCGCGGAGAACGACGCCGAGGAGCAGGCCGACGAGCTGCGGCACACCGTCCGCCGGGTGTCCCGGTACGAACAGCGGTTCCGCGCCGACGGCCTGGTCGACGCGGAAGGGTTCGTCACGACCGCGCTTTCGTGGGACGTCGGCCGCGCGGTGAACATCGCCCGCTGGGGCTTGGCGGCCGGTTACTGCGACGCGCTCACGGCCGAACTGATGGTGCTCGAAGCGGGCTCGCTGGCGCGTCGCTACCACCAGTCATGGGCCGACCTGTCGGCCGGCTACGTCATGGGGCGGGTCCTCCACGCCGAGGACGAAGAGTTCGGCGAGTGGTACCCGGCGGCCGTGCGGGTCCACCACCAGCTCCTTCAGGACCCGGCGAGCCCCTGGGTGAACCTCGATTTCGGGTCCCTTTCGGAGGAGTCGGAGGCCTGAGGAGAGGCGGGGCTCACCACAACGAGTCACACCCGCTACGGCGTGGCGTACCTCGTCCCACGAGCAAATTTGTCACCATCGGCCACATGAAGCTCACCGGCTTGCTCACGCGGAACCAAGAACCCCTCCCGGGGATCAGCGGCGTCGCCCGCGTGGATCGCCGCACCCGGGAGCTGCTGCGCCGGATCAGTCCCGGCGACATCGTCGTGCTCGACCAGCTGGACCTCGACCGCCAGACGGCCGACGCCCTGGTCGAGGCCGAGGTCGCGGGCGTGGTCAACGCGTCGCCGTCGATCTCCGGCCGGTTCCCGAACCTGGGGCCGGAAATCCTCATCGGGGCAGGCATCCCGCTCGTCGACTCGGTCGGCGGCGAGCTGCTGCGCACGATCAAGGACGGCACGAAGCTGCGGCTGCACGAGGGCCTGGTCTACGTCGGCGAGCGGCAGGTCGCCTCGGGCATCGAGCAGACCGCCGACAGCGTCGCGGACCAGATGATCGAGGCCAAGGCCGGGATGTCGACGCAGCTGGAGGCGTTCTCGGCGAACACCATCGAGTTCCTCCGCCGCGAGCGCACCCTGATCCTCGACGGCGTCGGCGTGCCCGACCTGAAGGTGGCGATCCGCGACCGGCACGTGCTGGTCGTCGCGGGCGGCAACGGCCACGCCGAGGACCTCAAGAAGCTCCGGAAGTACGTCGCCGAGCACCGGCCGGTGCTGATCGGGGTCGACGCCGGTGCCGACACCCTGCGCGTGCAGGGGTACAAGCCGGACGTCGTCGTCGGCGACCCCACCGGCATCGGCACCGCCACCCTGCGCGGCGGCGGCGAGGTCGTGGTGCCCGCCCAGCCGGACGGGCACGCCCCCGGCGTCGAGCGGATCCAGGACCTCGGGATCGGCGCGGTGACGTTCCCCGCGTCGGGCAACGCCGAAGACCTCGCGCTGCTGCTGGCCGACGCGCACGGCGCGAGCCTGGTCGTGACGGTCGGCTTCCAGGCCACGCTGCGCGAGTTCCTCGACCACGGCCGGTCCGGTTCGAACCCGTCGACGTTCCTGACCCGGCTCAAGCTCGGCACGAAGCTCGTCGACGGCAAGGCGGTGGCGACGCTGCACCGCAGCCGGGTGTCGATCGGCGCCGTCGTGCTGCTCGTGCTCGCCGCGGTCGTGGTCGTCGCCGCGGCCCTGCTGGTGTCCGACGTCGGCTCGGTCTACCTGGACTGGCTGCGGCACACCTGGAACTCGTTCGCCGGCTGGGTCAAGGGGCTCTTCACGTGATTTCGCTGCGGTACCACGTCGTTTCGATCGCTTCCTGCTTCCTCGCGCTGGCCGTCGGGGTCGTGCTCGGTTCGACCGCGCTCAACGGCAGCCTGCTGTCCGGCCTCGCGGGGGAGAAGAAGGACCTCGGCAGCCAGGTCTCCGACCTCGAGGCGCAGCGCAACGCGCTCAACGCCCGGCTGGCCGACGCGGACGCGTTCGCCGGGTCGATGGGGCCGAAGGTCGTCGCCGGCGCGCTGGACAAGCGGTCGGTGGTGCTGGTGACCACCGAAGACGCGCGCCCGTCCGACCGGGACGCGCTCAAGCAGCTCGTCGGCCAGTCCGGCGCTTCGGTGACCGGCGAGGTCCAGCTGACGGCCGCGTTCTCCGACCCGGAGAAGGCCGACCAGCTCCGCGACGTCGTCACGCGGCTGCAGCCGGCCGGGTCGAAGTTCCCGACCGCGGGCGACTCCGGCACGCTCGCCGGCGCGCTGCTCGGTTCGGTGCTGCTGCTGGACAAGACGACCGCGAAGCCGCAGTCCTCGGGAGAGGAGCTCGCGGCCGCGATCGGCGGGCTCACCGACGGCGGGTTCGTCAAGGCGGGCCAGGACGTCAAGCCGGCCCAGCTGGCGATCGTGCTCACCGGGTCCGCGGCGACCGGCGACGGCGCGGGCGACCGCGCGGCGACGGTCGCCCGGTTCGCCACGCAGCTCGACCGCAGCGGTGCGGGCACGGTGCTGGCCGGTGACGCGGGTTCCGCCGACGGCACCGGCGCACTGGGCGTCGTCCGCGCGGACACCTCGGCGACGTCGATCCTGTCCACTGTGGACAACGTGGACACGTCGGCCGGGCGGGTCAGCACGATCCTGGCGCTGAAGGAACAGCTCGACGGGGGCGCTGGACGGTACGGCATCGCCGGCAACGCCCAGGCCCCCGCGCCCGGGGTCGGTCACCCCGACGGGAACTGACGGTCAGCTCAGCTCGCGAGCCAGAGTGCCGGGACGTTCGGCGGTTCCCAGCCCACCAGTGAGGTGTGGGCTTGGCGGCACGTGTACGTGATGCCGTTGTAGGTCACCTTCGCCCCCACCGCGTACGCCGTGTTCGGTGCCCACGCGGGGATCGTCGGCGGCGTCGTGGGTGTGGTCGTCGGCGGCGTGGTGGTCGGCGGGGTGGTCGGGGTCGTCGGTGTGGTGGGGGTCGTGGGAGTGGTGGTGGTCGGCGGGGTCGTGGTCGGCGGGGCCGAGCAGTTCGGCGTCGACGCGGCCAGGCCGTTGACCACCGCGTGGAGCAGCGTCGAGCCCGGGTCCAGGTCGTAGAGCGAGAACATCATCGCGCCGCCGAGGCCCGTGCAGTGGATGTAGTCCGTGCGGGCCTTGATCGACTGCGCCGACGAGCCGCCGAAGAAGTTCGTCCCGTCGTAGAACCAGGCCGACTGCGTGACCGGGTCCCAGTACGTGTCGGACGGGTTGTCGACGATCCCGGACAGCTCCTTGTACATCGCGACGCCGGGGACGTTGCCGCTCAAGGGATGTCCGGCCGACGGACCCGAAGCGGACTGGTACAGGCCGTGGTTCGACCCGGCCGGCACGCCGGTCCAGCCCCGGTAGTAGAACGGGATGCCGAGCGTCAGCTTGCCCGCCGGGAAACCGCCCGCGATGCCGTACGCGCTGTTGCCGTGCAGGTAGTCCTTGACCACCGAATCGATCGTGTACTTCTCGGTGCCCGGCGGGATCGTGCCGGACGGGTCGGTCGGTGAGGAGTACAGCGGATCCTGGAAGTTCGTCGGCCCGGTCGCGTCCCACGCGCCGTGCATGTCGTAGGTCATCGCGTTGCCGAAGTCCAGGTACTGCCCGATCTTGTCGGTCTGGATCTTCGCGATCTTGTCCTGCCCGCCCGGCAACGCGGCCGAGAGCGCGTAGTGCTTGCCGCCCAACGCGTCCAGCTCGCTGCGGAACTCCGCCATCAGCGCGGTGTAGTTCGCCGTGTCGGCGGCGCTGTAGTGGTTCCCGACGTGCCCGGTGGGGGAACCCGGGTACTCCCAGTCGATGTCGATGCCGTCGAAGATGCCCGCCGCGGTGCCCGCGCCGCCGTAGCCGCCGGACGCGGGGATGTTGCCCTTGATGAACATGTCGAGGCACGAGCTGACGAACTTCTTGCGCGACGCGTCGGTCGCGGCCGCGTCGGAGAAGTACTTCGAGTACGTCCAGCCGCCGATGGAGAGCAGCACCTTGAGGTTCGGGTGCTTGGCCTTGAGCTCCTGCAGCTGGTGGAAGTTGCCGGCGATCGGCTGGTTCCAGGTGTCGGCGGTGCCGTCGACGCTGATGTCGGAGCCGAACGTCTTCTGGTAGTCGGCGAACTGGTCCTCGGCGCCGTCACCGGCGTTCGGATCGCTTTCGCCGCCCGGGTCCGGTGTCGTCGCCTTCGTGGCTTCGAAGCACGTCAGGTTGCCCGGGTCGATGTTCTCGAAGTCGTAGAGCAGGTAGTCGAGGTTGCCGGCGACGGCGTCGACGTTCTTCAGGTAGTAGGCGTTCTGGTAGATGCTCCACTGGTCGTAGTAGGCGATCCGGACCCCGCCGGAGGTGGCGGCGGCCGCACCCGGCGTCGCCGGGCCGGCGACGGTCAGGGCGCCGACGACGACCGCGGCCGCGGCGGCGGCGAGCACGGCGAATCTTCGCTGCATGGCGTCTCCTCGCGCAGGCGGACGGCCCTCTCCCGGGCCGCGACGGCGCGGGAGAGGGCGTACGCGACGGTTCTTCACGAAGCGGGTCCGGCCCCGGTGATGAATGTGCGCGCGTGGACACCGAGTGTCAATGCTTTGGACTAGACCAATCTGGGAAACGGTGCGCTATGCGGTGTTGTGTCCGGATTTATTTGAGCGGCGGGTCCAGCGGGAAGCACGAGACGCGCACGGGCCACGTGTCGCCGCCGGCCGGCAGCGGCATCTGCTTCAGCGCGGCGGCCGCGCCGGTGTCGTGGGCCTCTTCGGCCGCGGCGTGGAAGATGTCCGCCGCGATCGACTGGTCGAACACGCCGATCTGCTGGTGCGGCCAGCCCGCGGCGCCCTGCAGCGCGCCCGGGATCAGCTGGTCGACGACCTTGCGCAGCGTCACGCCGTTCGGCGCCCGGTACTTCCAGACGTCGACACCGAGGTTCTTGCCCAGCTCGGCCATCCGGCCCCACGCGGTGAGGTTGAAGTTGGCGTAGTGCCACGACATCGTCCGCGACAGCTCGAGCGGCTGGCTGCCGTCGGCGGCGAACTGCACCGGGAACCGGTTCTTCTCCGCGTCGAGGACGATCTTGCGCGCCGCGTCCCGCCGGCCCAGGTACGCGGCGATCGTCGCGTTCTGCATGTCGAGGAACGTGCCGTGGTTGTTGGTGGCGGCCAGTTCCAGCTTCGCCTGCGGGCTCGTCTGCATCCAGTCGAGGTACTGCGCGAGCCACGCCCTGACGCCGGAGCGGTCCTGGCCGGTCCAGCCCGGCGCGCCGGTGTCGAGGAGCGCGAAGACGTCGAGCACCTGGCTGAACGACTGCGTCGAGTCGATGATCCCGGTGCCGCTGACGGTGGTGCGGCACGGGACGATCTGCGAGTACGTCATGTTCGGGTTCATCTTGGTGGCCGGGTCGAGGAACCACGTCCGGACGTCCAGCGCCGCGCGCTTCGCGTACTTCGCGTCGCCGGTGTAGTACCAGGCGAGCGAGAGGTAGTACATCGCGTCCCAGGCCACCATCCGGTAGGTGTGGTCGGTGATCGCGTCGGCCTCGGGGTTGCGCTGGCCGTCCTTGTTGACGTACGGGCAGCCCTGCGGGTTCTCCGGCGTCTTCGGCTGGCTCGCCCACCAGTAGGGTGCCTGGCTCGTGTAGTCGTGCTTGTCGCCGCTCGGCGGCGCGGACGGCTTGTCCATGACCGACCACGGGCCCGCGGTGAGCGCGGTGTTCGCCTTGTCCAGCACGACCTTCAGCGCGTCCCGCTGGGCCGTGGACGCGTGGCCGCCGCGCAGCGCCTGCTTGATCCCCGCCAGCTTCGCCCCGTCGGTGACGACGGTGCGCGGGGGAGCAGCGGCCGTGGCTGTCCCGCTGACCGGGACCAGGAGCATGCTCGCCGACAGCGCCAGCGCGCCCAGAACGCGTAGCCTTCGCACTTCGACCGCCTTCCGGGGACGTCGAAGTCCCCACTCGTCACCGGGCGGCGGTACGGCAGGGGGATTCTGTCCGGCGGCGTGGGCGATGTCAATCGGGCCAGGTGCGGTGCTTGTCCAGCGGCTTGGCGTACGACCCGGCGCGGCTCGTGGTCAGGCCCAGCGCGACGAGCGACTCGGCCAGCCGGACGGCCGCCGCGACGCCGTCGATCACCGGGATGCCCAGCATCGTGGCGATCTTGCGGTCCAGCCCGGTCATCCCGGCGCAGCCGAGCACCAGCACCTCGGCCCCGGCGTCCCGCGCGCGGCGGCCCGCCGTGAGCAACGCCGACTCCGTCCGGCGCTCGTCGGTCAGTTCCAGGACGCCGAGCCCGGCGCCGGTGACCGTCACGCAGTTCCGCGCGACGCCGGCGGAGTGCAGGCTGTCCTCGATGAGCCCGCACGTCCGGTCCAAAGTGGTCACCACGCCGTAGCGGCGGCCGAGCAGGCAGGCCAGGTGCGCGGCGGCTTCGGTGATGTCGACGACCGGGACGTCCAGCAGCTCGCGGGCCCCCTCGCGGCCGTGCTCGCCGAAGCCGGCGAGCACGACCGCGTCGAACGGTTCTTCCAGGCCCCGCAGCAGGTCCAGCACCGCGGCGGCGGACAGGAAGCTGTCCAGCCAGCCCTCCGCGGACTCCGGTCCCCACTTCGGTGTCCGCGCCAGGATTTCGGTGCCCGGGCTCGCGGCGGCGCGTGCTCCGGCTTCGATCTCCTTCGTCATCGCCTCAGTGGTGTTGCAGTTGGTGACGACGATCCTCATCGGTGCTTCCTCGAAACCGCGAAGTACAAGGTCGCCGACGACGCCGTGCCGATGAACCACGAGTACGGCGAGGCCGGTGCGAAGAACGGCACCAGCGCGATCACCGCGGACAGCGCGGCGGTCGGGAAGAACGTCACCAGCGCACGGGGGTTCACCCGGGGGTAGATCCCGCCGTCGACGAACAACTGCGCGACGTCGACCTTGCCGCGCCGGATCAGGTAGTAGTCGACGATCATGATCCCGAACAGCGGCCCGAGGAACGCGCCGAGCCCGCCGAGGAAGTAGTTGACGACCGTGGGCGAGGAGTAGAGCTTCCACGGCAGCACGCACAGCGCGGCGACGGCGCTGATCAGCCCGCCGACGGTGAACGTGATCCGCTTCGGCCAGATGTTGGCCAGGTCGTAGGCGGGGGAGACGAAGTTGGCGACGATGTTGACGCCCATCGTGGCGATGGCGAACGTCAGCGCGCCGACGATCAGCACCGGCGTGCTGTGCACCTTGGCCAGCAGCTCGGCCGGGTCGGTGATGGCCTCGCCGAACACCTGCATGCTGCCCGCGGTGACGATCACCGACAGCAGCGCGAACGCCGTCGAGTTGATCGGCAGGCCCCAGAAGTTGCCGCGCCGCACCGTCTTCTGGTCCGGGGCGTTGCGGGAGAAGTCGCAGAAGTTGAGCATCAGCGTGCCGTAGGTGGCGAGGATCAGCCCGGCCGCGCCGAACCACTGGCGGATCTGCTCGCCCGTCGAGAGGTGTTTCGGGCTGCTGGTCAGGGAAATGTTCCAGTGGCCGGCGGCGAGGATCCAGACGGCGAGCGCGATCATCACGACCCAGATCGCCGGCCCGCACCAGTCCTGGAACTTGCGCACGGCTTCCATGCCGCGGGTGAGGATCAGGGCCTGGACGGCCCAGAGCGCGACGAAGCAGATCCAGCCGAGCGCGTGCAGACCGAGGAAACCGTGTTCGGTCAACGGTTTCAGGCCCGGGTCGATGGCGAGCACGAGCAGGGTGATGGCCACGCTCGCGAGGTAGGTCTGGATGCCGTACCAGAAGATCGCGATGATCGCGCGGATCAGCGCGGGCAGGTTGGCGCCGAACGTGCCGAAGCTGATCCGCGCCACGACCGGGAACGGCACGCCGGTGCGCTGGCCGATCCGGCCCATCAGGTTCATGCCGAAGTAGATGATCACGAAGCCGAACAGCAGGGCGGTGAACACCTGCCAGGCGGACAGGCCGAGCACGAACAGCCCGGCGGCGAAGGTGTAGTTGCCGAGGTTGTGCACGTCGGACATCCACAGCGCGAAGATGTCGTAGACCTTCCACCGGCGGTCCTTCGCCGGGGCCAGGTCTTCGTTCCAGAGCCGGGGATCCGGTGGCGCGGTCGTCTCTTGCTGGGCATCGGTGAGCGGGGCGGCGGTCATGCGAGCCTCCGATCGTCGTACTGTGACGGCGATTTGGGATACCAAAATTTGGCATCCCAAATATCACCCCCAGGCCCGCCGCCGTCAACCCTCCGGTCCGTAAACTCGTGTTACGAGCGTGTTGAAGAGAGGGGACCGGTGACGACGGCGAGCGAGCGGCAACCTCTCGCGGCCACCCGCCAGCGGGTGCGCGACGAGCTGCGCGAACGGATCTTGACCGGCCGGCTCCGCCCCGGTGACCGGCTGGTCGAGCGCGAGCTGGCCGAGGACCTCGGCGTGTCCAGGGTGCCCGTCCGCGAAGCCATCCGCAGCCTGGAGGCCGAGGGCTTCCTCGTCGAGCAGTCGGCGCGCCGGATCGTCGTCCGGCAGCTGGCGCGGGTCGACGTCGAGGAGCTCTTCGACGTCCGGGAGGCGCTCGAAGGGCTCGCCGCGGGGCGCGCCGCCGAACGGGCGGGGGCGCCGGAGCTGAAGCGGCTCGAGCGGATGCTCGCCGACTCGGCCCGCGCGACGGCCCGCGGCGACGCGGCCCGGATCACCGTGCTCAACTCGCGCTTCCACGACGAGATCGTGGCCATCGCGGGCAACGCCCTGCTCACCACGATGCTGCAGCCCCTGCAGGGCAGGCTCCGCTGGCTGACCAGCCAGAACGAGCACTGGACCGAACTGCTCGACGAGCACCGGCGGCTCTACGACGCGATCGCGTCGGGGGACGCGGAGCGCGCGCACGCCGAAGCCGTCGAGCACGTGCGGGTCAACCGCGAGGTGACGCTGAAGTCCCTCTTCGGCACGGATCAGGCCACGGCCGGTTCCAGGTAGGGCGTGACGTTGCCCAGCGCCCGCGCGACGTAGTCCACCTTCTCGCCGACCGGGGCGACGTAGTGCATCGCGCGCTCGGCGGCCTCGACCCCGTGGAGCCGGGCTATGACCCACGTGGCGAGGTAGGTCGAGGCCAGGCAGCCGCCCGCGGTGGCGAGCGTGCCGCGCGCGAAGAACGGCTGGTCCAGTACCTCGACGCCGGCCGCGAGCACCCACGGCTTCGTCGTCAGGTCGGTGCAGGCGGGCACGTCCTCGAGCAGGCCGAGCTTCGCCAGAACGAGCGTGCCGGAGCACTGCGCGGCCAGCAGCTGCCGGCCCGGGTCGAGGCCGCGCAGCACGGCCATGATCGCCGGGTCTTCGACGACTTCGCGGGTCTTCGCGCCGCTGCCGACGATCACGGCGTCGGCCGCGCACGCCGCCTCGAGATCGATCGCGGCGTCGATCGTGACCCCGTTCATCGACGTCACCCGGGGCGACGGGCTCGCGATCGACACCCGTGCACCGGGCACCCGGCTGAGGACGCCGAGCGCGATGAGCGAGTCGAGTTCGTTGAAGCCGTCGAAGGTGAGGATCGCGGTGTGCATGGCGGCAGGTTAGGACCGCCGATCCAGGACAGTCCACAAATTGTCCTGCCTACAATCGCCGGGTGCGGGTGCCGAAGTACAAGGGCGTGGTGGACGCGTTCGCCGCGCGGATCCGGGCCGGGCAGTGGCCGGCCGGAACGCGGCTGCCCACCCACCGGCGGCTGGCCGCCGACGAGGGCATCGCGGTCGTGACGGCGTCGCGGGTGTACGCCGAGCTGGAAGCGATGGGCCTGGTCAGCTGCGAGCAGGGGCGCGGCACGTTCGTCCGGGACCTGGCCGCCGGTGACGGCGCCGACGAACGGGCCGTGGCCGCCGACGTCGTCGACCTGAGCTTCAACTACCCCTCGGTGCCCGGGCAGGCCGACCTGCTGCGCCAGGCGCTGCGGGACCTCGCCACGGCCGGGGACCTCGACGCGCTGCTGCGCTACCAGCCGCACCGCGGCCGCGCCGAAGACCGGGCCGCCGTCGCCCGGCACCTGCGGCGGCGCGGCCTCGACGTCGGCCGCGAACGGGTGCTGATCGTCGACGGCGCCCAGCACGGGCTCGCGGTGACGGCCCTCGCCCTGTTCCAGGCGGGCGACGTCGTCGCGGTGGACGCCCTCACCTACCCGGGCTTCCGTATCCTCGCCCGTACGCTCGGCCTCGAGCTCGCGCCCCTGCCGGCGACCCCCGAGGGACCCGACCTCGACGCGCTCGACCGGCTGTGCCGCCGTCGCCGGGTCCGCGCGGTGTACGCGATGCCGACGCTGCACAACCCGCTCGGCTGGGTTCTCGACGCCGGGCGGCGCGCGCGGCTCGTCGAGATCACCCGGCAGCACGGCGTGACGATCATCGAGGACGCTTCGTACGCCTACCTCGCCGAGGACGCTCCGCCGCCGCTGGCGATGCTCGCCCCCGAAGCGACCGTCTACGTCTCGGGGTTGTCGAAGAGCGTCGCGACCGGACTGCGCGTCGGGTTCGTCGCCGCGCCGCCCGCGCTCGTGCCGGCGCTCGAGACCGCGATCCGGTCCACGACGTGGAACACCCCGGCCCTGACCGCGGCCATCGCCCGTCGCTGGCTCGACGACGGTACGGTCGACCGCCTCGAGGTGCGCAAGCGCGAAGACGCGCGGCGGCGGCAGGCCCTCGCCTCCGAGGTGCTGGCCGGGCTGCCGTGGACCGGGCACCCATCGTCGTACTTCCGGTGGCTCCCGCTCGCCCGGGACTCGCGGCCGGACCGGATCGTCGCGGAGCTGGCCCGCCGGCGGGTCGCGGTTTCGACGGCCGAGCCGTTCGCGACGACGACGGCCGTGCCGCAGGCGCTCCGGCTCGCCCTCGGCTCGGTGCGACACGCCGAACTCCGCGACGCCCTCGCGGCGGTCCGGCAGGCGGTCGAGCAGGACGTTTCCCGCTGATAACGAAAAGATGACGAAGGTCACGCTCGGTACCGGAAGGCTCACGTATTAACATGACCGGCGGCTGCCCGCTCCTTGAGCGGACGTGGCATATCCGACAGCCCGCACGAGCACGCCCAACAGGCGCTTCCCAGTGCCTTCATGGGAAATTCACAGAATGGGTGGCAAGTCTGACAACGTGAAGCACGCCGACGACGGTGCCGGAACGGCGGCACGATGACGACTGCCCAGGCCACTCTCGAAGCTCCCGCCCGGACCGCGAGACCGGGTGGCAAAGCGCCGTACCTGCACCAGATCGACCTCTTCCGGTTGATCACGTTCGCCTGCGTGATCCTCATCCACGTGGTGGGCGCGACGAACTTCCCGCAGGACGTCGGCGCCAACGCCGTCGAGACCCCGCTGCACTTCACGCGGGAGGCGTTCTTCGCGCTGACCGGGTTCGTGCTCGTGTTCCAGAACCGCGGCCGCGAGATCACCCCCGGCGACTTCTGGCGCCGCCGGCTGCCGCTGGTCGCGACGCCGTACCTGGCCTGGTCGATGTTCTTCTGGGCGTTCTCGCTGGTGACCGGCACGCAGCAGCCCGGCTCGCTCGAGGCGTCGATGACCCTGCTGCTCAAGGACCTCGTCACCGGCGGCGCCTGGTACCACCTGTACTTCCTGCTGGTGACGATGCAGGTGTACCTGCTGTTCCCGCTGATCATGAAGCTGCTGCGGGCGACCGAGGGCAAGCACAAGTGGCTGCTGCTCGGCAGCGGCGTCCTGCAGGTGGGCGTCACGCTGTTCATGACCTACCAGCCGTTCGGCGTGAGCTACGAGACGATCACCCACCTGTACGCCACCGTGCTGCCGTACCAGTTCTACACGCTGTTCGGCGCCGTCGTGGCCATGCACTTCGAGGCCGTGCACGCCTGGGTCGGCCGCCACCGCCTGCTGCTCGGCGGCGCCCTCGTGGCGGTGCTGGCCGGCACCGAGTGGTGCTACCTGCGCACCGTCCACAATGGAACGTTCCCGCAGGTGGCCAGCGACCCGTTCCAGCCGTACCTGATCCCGTGGTGCGTCACGGTGATCGCGGCGATCTACGCGTTCACGACGTGGTGGGCGGCGCGCCGCCGCGAAGGCGGCCGCGGGGCCCGCGTGGTCTCGTGGGCGGCGAACCGCTCGTTCAGCGTGTTCCTCGTCCACCCGCTCGCCCTGGCCTTCCTCGGCCCGGTGATCCCGCACGTCGCGGAGCGCTTCGGTGCGCCGTGGCTGAGCCTGGTGATCTACCTGGCGACGATCGTCCTGACGGTACTCATCGTGGAGGCGCTGCGGCGCCTGCCGGGCAGCCGCGCGCTCACCGGCCGGCCCCGGCTGCGGCTCGTGAAGGCCGCCGCCTGAGGTTCACCCGCGCGGGTGGCGTCGGTCATAACGGGCGCGTCGGGTGAGTCACGGCGCGCGGATCCGCGAACGTGGGATATGCTGGCGGCCCGTGGGACTTCAGTCACGGGCTACCAAGTACGTTTTTGTCACCGGGGGCGTCGCCTCCTCTCTGGGTAAGGGACTCACGGCTTCCAGCCTCGGTCAGCTCCTTACCGCGCGCGGGCTTCGCGTCACGATGCAGAAGCTCGATCCGTACCTCAACGTCGACCCCGGGACGATGAACCCGTTCCAGCACGGTGAGGTGTTCGTCACCGACGACGGCGCCGAGACCGACCTCGACATCGGGCACTACGAGCGCTTCCTCGACCGCGACCTCGACGGCAAGGCCAACGTCACGACCGGTCAGGTCTACTCCGAGGTGATCGCCAAGGAGCGCCGAGGCGAGTACCTCGGCGACACCGTGCAGGTCATCCCGCACATCACCGACGAGATCAAGTCCCGGATCACCGCCGCGGCCGAGCCCGACGAGAACGGCGTCTCGCCGGACGTCGTGATCACCGAGGTCGGCGGCACGGTCGGCGACATCGAGTCCCTGCCGTTCCTGGAGGCCTGCCGCCAGGTCCGCCACGACGTGGGCCGCGACCAGTGCTTCTTCCTGCACGTCTCGCTGGTGCCGTACCTGGCGCCCTCGGGTGAGCTGAAGACGAAGCCGACCCAGCACTCGGTCGCCGCGCTGCGCAACATCGGCATCCAGCCCGACGCGCTGGTCTGCCGGGCCGACCGCGAGATCCCCGAGGACCTCAAGCGCAAGATCGGCCTGATGTGCGACGTCGACACCGAGGCCGTCATCGCCTGCCCCGACGCGCGGTCCATCTACGACATCCCGAAGGTGCTGCACGGCGAGGCGCTCGACGCCTACGTCGTCCGCCGTCTCGGGCTGCCGTTCCGCGACGTCGACTGGACGGTGTGGGGCGACCTGCTGGACCGGGTGCACAACCCGAGCGAGGTCGTGCGGATCGCGGTCGTCGGCAAGTACATCGACCTGCCGGACGCCTACCTGTCGGTCACCGAGGCCCTGCGTGCGGGCGGGTTCGCCCACCGCGCCAAGGTCGAGATCGTCTGGGTCGCCTCCGACGACGCGCAGACCGCGTCCGGCGCGGCGTCGGTGCTGTCCGATGTGGACGGTGTGCTGATCCCGGGCGGGTTCGGCATCCGCGGCATCGAGGGCAAGGTCGGCGCGATCGAGTACGCCCGCACCCGCGGCGTCCCGCTGCTCGGCCTGTGCCTGGGCCTGCAGTGCATGGTGATCGAGGCCGCGCGGCACCTGGCGGGGATCAAGGACGCCGGGTCGTCGGAGTTCGACGAGAACACCACGCACCCGGTGATCTCGACGATGGCCGACCAGCGCGACGTCGTCGCGGGGGAGCGGGACATGGGCGGCACCATGCGGCTCGGTGCCTACCCGGCGAAGCTCAAGCCGGGGTCGCAGGTCGCCAAGGCGTACGGCACCACCGAGGTGTCCGAGCGCCACCGGCACCGCTACGAGGTGAACAACTCCTACCGCAAGCAGCTCTCGGACGCGGGCCTGGTGTTCTCCGGCACGTCGCCGGACGACCGCCTGGTCGAGTTCGTCGAGCTGCCCGCCGACAAGCACCCGTTCTTCGTCGGCACGCAGGCGCACCCCGAGCTCAAGAGCCGCCCGACCCGGCCGCACCCGCTGTTCAGCGCGTTCGTCAAGGCCGTGGTGGACCGCAAGGTCGCCGAGCGGCTGCCGGTCGAGCTGCCCGAAGCCCCGGTCGCGGCCCGATGACGGCACCGGGCGAGCACGAGTTCAGCGTCGCCTCGAGCCGGGACGTCCACATCGGACGCGTCGTCGGCCTGCGCATCGACGACGTCGTGATGCCGGGCGGGGACACCGCGGTCCGCGAGGTCATCGAGCACCTCGGCGCGGTCGCGATCGTCGCGCTGGACGAAGACCAGCAGGTCACGCTCATCCACCAGTACCGGCACCCGATCGGGCACCGGCTGTGGGAGCTGCCCGCCGGCCTGATCGACCACCTCGGCGAAGACCCGGTGGGCACGGCCAAGCGCGAGCTGGTCGAGGAGGTCGGGCTGGCCGCGTCGGACTGGGTGACCCTGGTCGACGTCGCGGCGTCGCCCGGCTTCACCGACGAGGTCGTGCGGGTGTTCCTCGCCCGCGGACTGTCCGATGTGGAGCGTGACGTGCTCGGCGAGGAGGAGGCGGACCTGGTCATCCGCAAGTTCCCGCTCGCCGAGGCGGTGCGGATGGCCCTGGCGGGCGAGCTGGTGAACGGCGCCACCGTGTCCGGCGTGCTCGCCGCGCACGTGGTGCTCTCGGGCGCGGCTTCGGCCCGTCCGGCCGACGCCCCGTGGGAGGACCGCCCGACGGCGTTCGCCAAGCGCAAGGAAGCCTGAGCCGGTCCGCTGCGTCCCGCGTCAGGGGCGCAGCGGACGGCCCTGGGCGTCGAGGCCGCCGTTGGCCAGCAGCACGATGCCGTCGATGATCGGCCAGAGGATGCCGATCCCGGTCACCAGGACGACGAACAGCTGCAGCAGGCCCAGCCCGACCTGGCCGGTGTAGAACCGGCCGGCGCCGAACGGCAGCACGATCTGCAGCACACCGGCCACCGTCTTGGACCGGTAGGAGTACGGGACCGGGCGGTACGGCATCGGGGCCGGTGGTGGCGCGTACGGGTTCGGGCCGTAGGTGGGTAGCTGCAGGGTCGGCTGGGCGTACATCGGCGCCGGCGGGCCGAAGAAGCCCGGGTGCGGGTGGGGCAGGTCGGCGAACAGCGGGCGCAGGTCGGCCACCGTCACCGCCGCGTACGCGTCCGTCACGCGCGTCTCGTACTCGTCCGGCGTGATGCGGCCCATGCCGAAGTGGTCGGCGAGCAGCCTCGCCGCCTCCTCCCGCTCGGCCGTCCCGATGCGGAGTTCGTCCGGCTCCATGAATCCAAGGTAACCGCGTGAACCCGAGAACGGGGTTTCTGCCGGGTCACGGACCCCGGGCGGCCTAAGGTGTTCCGCGTGGCAGGCGCGGGCAGCACGGCCGACGTGATCGCCGCGTACCTCGACCACCTGGTCGTCGAACGCGGGACCGCGCGCAACACCCTGGACAGCTACGCCCGTGACCTGCGCCGGTACGCCGCGCACCTCGACGGCGTGGGCGTCGCCAAGATCGTCGACGTCACGCCCGCGCACGTGACCTCCTTCGGCGCCGCCCTCCGGGAAGGCGACGACGACCACAGGCCGTTGGCCGCGTCATCGGCCGCCCGGGCGCTGGTCGCCGTCCGGGGGCTGCACAAGTTCGCCCACGCCGAAGGACTCACCGAGCACAACCCGGCCCGCGAGGTCCGCCCGCCGACGCCGGCGAAGCGGCTGCCCAAGGCGTTGCCGGTCGACGACGTCCTGCGGCTGCTGGAGACCCCGCCGCCCGACGGCGAACGCCCGCTGCGCGACCGGGCGCTGCTCGAGCTGCTGTACTCCACCGGCGCCCGGATCTCCGAAGCCGTCGGGCTCGACATCGACGACGTCGACGACGGCGAACGCACGGTGCTCCTGGACGGCAAGGGCGGCAAGCAGCGGCTCGTCCCGATCGGCCGTCCCGCGCTCGCCGCGCTGCACGCCTACACCGTCCGCGCGCGGCCCGCGCTCGCCGCGCACGGGCGCGGCACGGCGGCGCTGTTCCTCAACGCCCGCGGCAGCAGGCTTTCGCGCCAGAGCGCGTGGCAGGTGCTCAAGGACACCGCCGAACGAGCGGGGATCGCCGCCGCGGTCTCGCCGCACACGCTCCGCCACTCCTTCGCCACGCATCTGCTCGAAGGCGGCGCGGACGTCCGCGTCGTCCAAGAACTCCTCGGCCACGCTTCGGTGACGACGACACAGGTGTACACGCTGGTCACGGTCAACACACTGCGCGAGGTGTACGCGACTGCCCACCCGCGGGCACTGGGCTAGACGGCCCTGGAAACGCCGAAAGGCCTTCATAAGCTGCACCGACGGTCGAGTGACATTGCCCCGTCGAGTCCGGCGCGTTGCTTTGCCGGGGCTCCGGCTCCGCGCATAGGCTGCGTCGGACGCGACGAACAAGGAGCCTTCTCGCCATGTCGACACCGAACCAGCCGGCCCACCCGGCCGAGTCCGCCGGGTCGGCGGCGGCGAACCTGACCGACGTCAAGATCGCGACACCGGCCGTCCACGACGGGGACGACCCGCAGGAGCGCAACGGCAAGAAGGTGAAGCTCGAGGGGATCGGGCCCACCGGCCGGCCGATCCGCGAGATCCCCGAACCGCCGCCGCTGGAGAAGCACGGGCCCGCCAAGATCATGGCGATGTGCAACCAGAAGGGCGGCGTCGGCAAGACGACGTCGACCATCAACCTGGGCGCGGCGCTGGCCGAGTGCGGGCGCAAGGTGCTGCTCGTCGACTTCGACCCGCAGGGCGCGCTCGCCGTCGGTCTCGGCATCCAGCCGCACGAACTGGACCACACGGTCTACAACGCCATCATGGAGCGGTCGGTCAGCGCCACCGACGTGCTGATGAAAACCCGCGTCGACGGCGTTGACCTGCTGCCGAGCAACATCGACCTGTCCGCGGCGGAGGTCCAGCTCGTCGCTGAGGTAGGGCGCGAGCACACGTTGTTACGGGTCCTTCGTCCGGTCATGAACGACTACGACTATGTTCTTGTCGACTGCCAGCCCTCGCTCGGCCTGCTCACGGTGAACGCGCTGACCGCCGCGGACGGCGTGATCATCCCGCTGGAGTGCGAGTTCTTCAGTCTGCGAGGCGTCGCCCTCCTGATCGACACCATCGAGAAGGTGCAGGAACGCCTCAACCCCAAACTGGACATAGTCGGGATTCTCGCCACCATGTACGACCCGAGAACCCTGCATTCGAAGGAGGTCATGGCTCGCGTGGTGGAGGCATTCGGCGAGACCGTGTTCGACACGGTCATCAACCGCACCGTGCGGTTCCCCGAGACGACGGTCGCGGGTGAGCCGATCACGAGCTGGGCGCCCAAGTCGGCCGGCGCGGCGGCGTACCGCCAGCTGGCCCGTGAGGTGATCGCTCGGTGAGCAGGCGCGCTTCCCTGCCCGGAGCGTCGGAACTCTTCAGGATTACGACCAGCACCGCCAGCCCCGCCCTCGACCTTCCCCCGCAGGCGCCGCCCGCGCCCGCCGAGCCCGTCGAAAAGCCGAAGCCCGCGGGTAACGGCCGCGCCGAGCAGCTCGCCCGCAGCGCGGCGCCGCACGGGTCCGGCCGGACCAAGCACGACGCGAAGATCACCGTCTACGTCTCCGGCGACGAGCTCCTGGCGATGGAGCAGGCCCGGCTGACGTTGCGCGCGAAGCACGACCTGGTCGTCGACCGTGGCCGGCTGGTCCGCGAGGCGGTCGCGGTGCTCCTCGCCGACTTCGACCAGCACGGCGACGAGTCGGTGCTGGTCCAGCGGCTGCGGGTGGTCGGCTCAGACGGCGGCGAAACCGAGGGCTGATGGACGAGCCTGCCCCGGCACCGGCTCCGGCGGACGAGGTTCCCGAAGAACACCAGACGGTGCACGGCGGGATGATCCCCGAGGGCCTGAACACCGAGGAACTGAGCACGTCGAAGTTCAAGGTGCGGCTGGCCAACTTCGAGGGCCCGTTCGACCTGCTGCTGCAGCTGATCTCGCAGCACCAGCTCGACGTCACCGAGGTCGCGCTGCACCAGGTCACCGACGACTTCATCGCCTACACGCGGGCGCTGGGGACCGACTGGAACCTCGACGAGACGACGGAGTTCCTGGTCATCGCGGCGACGCTCCTGGACCTGAAGGCGGCGCGCCTGCTGCCGTCGGCCGAGGTCGAGAGCGAAGACGACCTGGCGCTGCTGGAAGCGCGTGACCTGCTTTTCGCGCGCGTGCTGCAGTACCGCGCGTACAAGCAGGTGGCGGCGCTGTTCGGCGAGCTGGAGCAGGGCGCGCTGCGGCGGTACCCGAGGTCGGTGGCGCTGGAGGAGCGGTTCATCGGGCTGCTGCCCGAGGTGATGCTGGGCGTCACGCCGCAGAAGTTCGCCGAGATCGCGGTGGCGGTGTTCCGCCCGAAGCCGCCGCCGACGGTGTCGATCGCGCACATCCACATGGGCCGCATCTCGGTGCGCGAGCACGCGGCGCTGCTGCGGGTGAAGCTGGCCTCACGCGGCCAAGCGACGTTCGGTGAGCTGGTCGACGACTGCGAGCACACGGTGGAGATCGTGGCCCGCTTCCTGGCCCTGCTGGAGCTCTACCGCGAGGCGACGGTCCAGTTCGAGCAGACGGAGGCCCTGGCGGAGCTGCACGTCCGCTGGACGGGCGGTTCGGTGGCGGAAGCCTCCGCGGCGGCCGAGCTGGACCGGTCCGCCGGAGACGAAGAGGAGTACGGGTGAGCCCCGAAGACAAGACGCCCGCGGCCGACGCGCCGGGCGAGGCCGCGGCCGAGCTGGCGTTGGACGAGGCACTGTCCGGCGAGCCGGTCACCGAGGACGGCGAGCCGCTCGAGCCGCTGGTCGCGGAGGCACCTGCGGTGGAAGAGCCCGCAAACGAGGCTCCCGCCGAGGAGGCTCCGGCCGACGAGCCTGCTCCCGCCGAGGAGACCCCTGCCGACGAGCCCGAGCCGTCGCTTTCACGGGAAAGCGCCGCGTCCGCGGACTCCGGAGACGCGCTCGACCCTGCTGATCCCGAGTCGGACCTCGTCGCCGCCGGGGACTCCGGCTCGCTTCCCGACGTCACCACCGACGAGGCTCTCGAAGCCGCGCTCGAAGCCCTTCTCCTCGTCGTCGACTCCCCGGCCAGTGAGGAATCGCTCGCCGAGACCGTCGACCAGCCCAAGGCGCGGGTGGTCGTCGCGCTGCGGACCATGGCGCAGAAGTTCACCGACCGGGCCTCCGGGATCGACCTGCGGCGCGTCGGCGAAGGGTGGCGGTTCTACACTAGAGACGTCTATGCCCCGTTCGTGGAGAAGCTCCTGCTGGACGGCCAGCGGTCGAAGCTGACCCGGGCCGCGCTGGAGAGCCTCGCCGTGATCGCGTACCGGCAGCCGGTGACCCGTGCGCGGGTCGCCGCGGTGCGTGGCGTGAACGTGGACGGCGTGATCCGGACGCTGCTCGCGCGTGGCCTCATCGAAGAGATGGGGACCGACCCCGAGACGACCGGCACGCTGTACGTGACGACCGAGCTGTTCCTGGAGCGACTGGGGCTGTCGTCACTGAACGACCTGCCCGCGATCGCTCCGTTGCTACCCGAAGTGGACACCATCGATGACATCCAGTGAACACCCCGACGGCGTCCGGCTGCAGAAGGTGCTTTCGCAGGCCGGCGTCGCCTCGCGGCGCGCGGCGGAGGACCTGATCGCCGCCGGCCGGGTCGAGGTGGACGGCGAGATCGTCACCGAGCTCGGCCGCCGCGTGCACCCCGACGAGGCGATCATCCACGTCGACGGCACCCGCGTGAACCTGCGCGACGACCTGATTTACCTCGCCTTCAACAAGCCCAAGGGCGTCCACTCGACGATGTCGGACGACCGCGGCCGCCCCTGCGTCGGCGAGTACCTGATGGGCCGCTACGAGGAGACGCCGGGCGTCGTCCACGTCGGCCGGCTCGACGAGAACACCGAGGGCCTGCTGCTCCTGACCAACGACGGCGACCTCGGGCACCGGCTGATGCACCCGTCCTACCGGGTGCTCAAGACCTACCTCGCCGAGGTCGACGGCCTCGTGCCGCGCGGGCTCGGCAAGGAGCTGCGCAAGGGCTGGGAGCTGCCGGACGGCCTGGTGAAGGTCGACCAGTTCCGCGTGAAGGACATGCACTCCGGCAAGTCGCTGGTCGAGCTCGTCATCCACGAGGGCCGCAAGCACATCGTGCGCCGGCTGCTGAAGGACACCGGCCACCCGGTGCTCAAGCTGGTCCGCACCGCGGTCGGCGACGTCCAGCTCGGCAACCAGCGCGTCGGCTCGATCCGGCGGCTGACCAAGGGCGAAGTGGGCGCGCTCTACCGCAACGTGGAGCTCTGAGCCGGTTTTCGGGAGTCCGGGTGGCGAAGCCCCCGGCCCGGGGCGAAGCCCCGGTTGTCACCGCACGGCGGTGACGAAGCCGCCGGCGGTCGCGTCGTCGTCCGACGGGCGGCCGTAGGCGGCGGCCAGCTCGGCGCGGGTGACCGTCGACGGCTCCCAGCCGTGGGCGGCCAGCCACTCCGGCGCGCGGCCGCCCAGCCCGCCGCGCCACAGCGAGGTCACGTGCTCGCCGCCGGCTGCAGCCTTCGCGCGGGCGATCAGGCTGTCCGGCGGGGTGCCCGGCCGGTGCTCGAACGCGATCCGGCTGTCCGGCGCCGACAGCTCGCCGACGGTGGTCAGCAGCCGCTCCGCCTCTTCGGGCGTCAGGTACATGAGCAGGCCCTCGGCCAGCCACGCGGTCGGCGCGGCCGGGTCGAACCCGCGTCCACGCAGCGCCGTGGCCCAGTCTTCGCGCAGGTCCACCGGCACGACGACCCGCTCGCAGGCGGGCGACGCGTGCTGCGCGGCCAGCACGTCGTCCTTGAAGGCCAGCACCTCGGGCAGGTCCAGCTCGAACAGCCGCGTGCCGACCGGCCAGGCGAGGCGGAACGCCCGCGTGTCCAGCCCGGCGGCGAGCAGCACCACCTGGGTGCAGTCGCTGCCGAGCAACTGGTCGTCGTAGAACCGGGTGCGGATCACCACCTGGGGGTAGAACAGCGTGCCCAGGTTGCCGGCGTTCGAGCCGGGCAGGGCCGCGCGGCCGGCCTCGAAGAACGCGGCCGCGTACGGGTCGTCGAACAGCCTGTCCGGGCGGCTGCTTTCGTAGGCGCGCAAACCGGCGACGCCGATGGCAGTGCGGCTCACGGCCGGGAGGGACTCCGTCACGTCCGCCAAGCTACCCACTTTCCGCCGTGGCGGGCGGCCGGACCGGCTCGCTAGCGTGACCGGCATGCGACTCGGGGTGGTGTTCGGGGTCCTCGCGGTGCTCCTGTCAGGTGCGGTCGTCCCCGCGGCCGCGGCGCCGGCGGCGAGCGAACCGGTTTACGACTACGCGAAGGCGATCCGCGAAACCGTGTGGGTCGACATCGGCCACGACGGGGACGGCGACGGGCAGCCCGACCGCGTCGCCGCCGACATCGTCCGGCCGAGCGAGCTGACCTCGGGCGTGCCGGTGATCATGGACGCGAGCCCGTACTACTCGTGCTGCGGGCGCGGCAACGAGAGCGAGCTCAAGTCGTACGACAGCGCCGGGAAACCGGTGAAGTTCCCGCTCTTCTACGACAACTACTTCGTGCCGCGCGGGTACGCCGTGGTGCTCGTCGACCTGGCCGGCACGAACCGCTCGGCCGGCTGCGCGGACGTCGGCGGGGCTTCGGACGTCGACTCGGCGCGCAAGGTCGTCGACTGGCTGAACGGCCGCGCGACCGGCTACAGCGCGAAGACCGGCGGCAATGCGGTGAGCGCGAGCTGGACCACCGGGAACGTCGGCATGATCGGCAAGTCCTACGACGGCACGATCGCCAACGGCGTCGCCGCGACCGGGGTCGCCGGGCTGAAGACCATCGTGCCGATCTCGGCGATCAGCTCCTGGTACGACTACTACCGCTCCGACGGCGCCACGTTCGGCTTCAACCCGGCCGGCCTCGCGCAGACCGTCGAAGCACGCAACAGCGGGCAGAACTGCTCGGCGCAGAACCAGGTCCTGACGGCCGGCGCGACGGCGAACGGCGACTACGGGCCGCTGTGGGCGGACCGCGACTACGTCTCCCACGCGGCGAACGTGCGCGCGAGCGTGCTGCTTTCGCACGGCGTCAACGACCTCAACGTCAAGACCATCCACTTCGGACAGTGGTGGACCGCGCTGAACGTCGAGAAGAAGATCTGGCTGTCGCAGACCGGGCACGTCGACCCGTTCGACTACCGGCGCGCCGACTGGGTCGACCTGCTGCACCGGTGGTTCGACCACTACCTGCTCGGGATCGACAACGGCGTGCAGAACGGGCCGCAGGCCAGCGTCGAGCGGCAGCCCGACCAGTGGGCGGACCAGAGCGCGTATCCGGCGGCGAACGCGGTGGCGACGACGTTGCGGCCGCACACCGGCGGCACGCTGGGCACCTCGGCGGCGACCGGGACGGCGTCGTTCACCGACAACCCGAACGTCGGCGAGGACACCTGGGTGACGAGCCCGGGCAGCGCCGCGCTGACCTACTCGACCGGGACGCTGGGGTCGGACCTGCAGGTCTCGGGGATCTCGACGATCACCGTGACGGCGACCCCGAGCACGTCCTCGGCGCGCGTGTCGGCGATCCTCGTGGACCTCGGCGCGGCGACGATCCGCAACTTCGCGGGCAGCGGCGAGGGCATCAAGACGGGGACTTCGGAGAACTGCTGGGGATCGTCGACGCCGGGCGACGACGCCTGCTACCGCGTGACGTCGGCCGACGTGAAGAAGGTGAACTACACGATCCTCAGCCGCGGCTGGGCGGACCTCGCGAACTACGCGTCGCTGTCGCAGGAACGGCCGCTGACGCCCGGGACGGCGTACACGATGACGTTCCGGCTGGCGGCCACGGACCACGTCGTGCCGCGCGGTCACGCCCTGGCGCTGATCGTCGGCGGGACGGACGGCAGCTTCATCCGCGGCCCGGCCCAGCCGGGGCGGGTGACGCTGGACCTGGCCCGGACGTCGGTGTCCGTGCCGGTGGCGGGCGTCCTGCCGGCCGCGTCGACCCACCCGGCCCTCGACGGCGGCGCGTTCGTGCCGTCGGCGAGCCGGGCGGACCTGCGCTAGTTCGCCTCGACCGGAGCCGTCTTGGTGGCCGATTTCCGTTGCAGGGCACGGGCGATCGGCTCGACGACCCGGGCTGCCGTCGGGCCGAGGATGGCCATCAGCAGGACGTACGCCGTGGCCAGTGCGGCCAGCTCGCCGTCGACCGCGCCCGCCGTCACCGCCAGGCCGGCGATGACGATCGAGAACTCGCCGCGGGCGACCAAGGCCGCTCCGGCGCGGGCCCGGCCCATCTTCCCGATGCCCTGGCGGCGCGCGGCCCACCAGCCGGTGCCGACCTTCGACAACGTCGTCACCACCGCCAGGGCCACGGCCCAGCCGAGCACCGGCGGGATCGACGCCGGGTTCGTGTTGAGCCCGAACACCACGAAGAACACCGCGGCGAACAGGTCGCGCAGGGGTTCCAGGAGGTGCGTCGCGTTCTCCGCCGTCGACCCCGAGATCGCGATGCCCAGCAGGAACGCGCCGACCGCGGCCGACACCTGCATCGCCGAGGCGAGCCCCGCGACCAGCAGCGCCGCGCCGAGGACCTTGAGCAGGAACACCTCGCGGTCGGGGCTGTCGACGGCGGCCGAGACGTACCGGCCGAACTTCAGCGCGATCACCAGCACCACGGTGATCACGAGCAGCGAGATCCCGACGGCCTCCAGCCCGCCGAGCAGCGACACGCCGCCCAGCACCGCGGTGAGGATCGGCAGGTACAGCGCCATCACGAGGTCCTCGAACACGAGGATCGACAGCACGACCGGCGTCTCGCGGTTGCCGAGCCGGCCGAGGTCGCCGAGGACCTTCGCGACGATGCCGGACGACGAGATGTAGGTGACGCCCGCCATCACCATCGCGCCGATCGGGCCCCAGCCCAGCAGCAGCGCGACGGCCGCGCCCGGCGCGGCGTTGAGGACGATGTCGAGCAGGCCCGCCGTCCAGGACCGGCGCAGGCCGGTGAACAGCTCGGCCGCGGAGTATTCGAGCCCCAGCAGCAGGAGCAGCAGCACGACGCCGATTTCGCTGGCCAGGTGCGTGAAGCCGCCGATGTCGGTCAGGGGGATCAGCCCGCCCGAGCCGAAGCACAGGCCGCCGAGCAGGTAGAGCGGGATGGGGGAGAGGCCGATCTTGCCGGCCAGGCGCCCGAGCGCGCCCAGCACGAAGAAGACCGCCCCCAGTTCGATCAGGGACAGCGCGGTGTGGTCCATGGTGGGATCAGCCGTACTTCAGGATCTTGGCGGCGGCCTCGAGGCCTTCGCTCGTGCCGACCGCGACCAGCAGGTCGCCTCCGGTGAGGGCGAAGTCCGGCGTCGGCGAAGGGTGCACCTGCCCGGCTCGCGCGACCGCGACGACCGAGACGCCGGTGCGGGTGCGCATCGCCGTGTCCCCGAGCGTGCGGCCGTCGAACGGGCCGGCCGGTTTGATCGGCAGCTGCTTGGTGCTGATCCCCGGCAGGTCCTGGTGCTCCTCGGTGAGCTGCGCGACCAGCTGCGGCGCGCCGAGCAGGTTGGCCAGCGTGCCCGCCTCGTCCGCGGTCAGCGGGATCGAGGCGGCGCAGGCGTCCGGGTCGTCCGACTTGGACACGATGAGCTCGGTGTGGCCGTCCCGCTGCGACACGACGCCGATGCGGCGGCCGGTACGGGTGCTGAAGTCCTTGCGGACCCCGATGCCGGGAAGAGGGGTTACTTCGACGTTCACCCAACCACCGTAACCCACGTGTCCGATTCGCGGGGTTTCAGCCGAGCAGCAGGAGCAGGGCCGCGACGACCATCACGACGGCGGTCAGGCCGTGGACGCCGAAGGCGGTGGCCTTCTTCCCCTGGTGGCGCAGGACGATCAGCATGTCGAAGACGGGCCAGAGGGCCGCGGTGAGGATGACCCAGCCCAGCGCGTGCGGGTCGCCGTAGACCATCAGGGCCAGCGGGATGAGCCCGGCTCCGACGTCGCGGCCGCCCTTGACGTTGAGGAAGCTCTCGGCGTTTTCGGGGACCTCGGTGAAGCCGAAGCCCGCGGCGATCTTCGCCGGTGCGAAGAGGTAGTTGAGGCCGACGTAGATGATGCCGAGCGAGACGAGCGCGACGAGGACGTAGCCGGTGACGATCATGGTGTTCCCTCCAGTTTTTCTAGCATCGCTAGGATTGCTAGCAACGCTAACTTAGCGGCGCTAGTTTGTCTAGCAGTGCTAGCATCTTCGGCATGACCCAGCGACAACGGCGTGTGCGCGACCGGACCGAACGCGGGGAACGGATCGTCGCCGCGGCCCGCGAACTCGCCGAAGCGGAGGGCTGGGACGCCGTCACGACGAGACGGCTGGCGGCTTTGATCGAGTACAGCCAGCCCGTGCTGTACAGCCACTTCCCGGGCGGCAAGGACGCGATCATGTCCGCGGCCGCCCTGGAGGGCTTCGCCGAGCTGGCGAAAGTGCTGGCCGAGGCGCGCGAAGGCGGTCTCGGCGGGGTGACGCGGGCGTACGTGGCGTTCGCCGAAGCCAAGCCCGCTCTGTACGACGCGATGTTCACGCTGGCTTCGGAGCTGCCGTTCGCCCAGGACGACACACCGGACGTGATGAAGGCGTGTTTCGCCGGGCTGCTCGCGGTGATCGAGCCGGTCGCGGACGAGCGGGAGGCGGGCGCGCTGACCGAGGTGTTCTGGAGCACCCTGCACGGCCTGGTCACGCTCGACCGCGGGCACCGGCTGTCGCCCGAGCACCGTGACGAGCGCCTCGCGCTGGTGGTCGCCCGCTTCGGCACGCGGGGCGACTGATCCGCTCCGGGGCCCGACCGGCAGAATGGAGGCAGCCCAGCCAGGTCGAGAACGCGAGGAGAGTGCCGGTGACGGGAGCCCTACGAGGTGTGGTCGCGCTGGACGGCCCGTCGGGGACCGGGAAGACCACCGTCGCCCGCAAGCTCGCCCAGCGGCTCGGGGCCGGCTACCTCGACACCGGCGCCATGTACCGGATGGTCACCCTCGCCGTGCTGCGCGCGGACGTGGACCCGGCCGACGCGGCCGCCGTCGCGGAGGTCGCCGACCGCGCCGACTTCAGCATCGGCACCAGCCCCGACCGGCCCGAGATCCGCCTCGGCGGGGACGACGTCGCCGCCGACATCCGCGGCCCCGAGGTCACCAAGGCCGTCTCGCCGGTCTCGGCCGTCCCGCACGTGCGGGAGCTGCTGGTCGCGCGGCAGCGGCGGATCATCGACGACGTCGTGGGGCACCGCGGCGGGATCGTCGTCGAGGGCCGCGACATCGGGACGGTCGTCTCGCCGGACTCGCCGCTCAAGGTCTTCCTGACCGCGTCGGCCGACGTCCGCGCGTCGCGCCGCAGCACCCAGGACACCGCCGCCGGCCGGAAGTCGTCGGTCGCCGACGCGCTGGCCAGCGTCGAGCGCCGCGACCACCTCGACTCGACCCGCGCGGCCTCCCCGCTGCGCGCGGCCGATGACGCGGTGCACGTCGACACCTCGGAACTGTCGATCGACCAGGTGATCGTCGCCCTCAGCGAACTGGCCAGCCACCGCGGCCTGCTGGCGGGGTGCAACGCCGAGGTCGCCCGATGAAAGCTGACGGGTTGCCGGAAGGCTCCGTCGGCTGGCTCCACGACGCCGGGCGGGTCTTCGCCCGGTATCATCTGCGCTCGGCCTTCCGCATCCGGGTGCACGGCCGCGAGCGCATGCCCGCCGCCGGGCCGGTGCTGGTGATCGCCAACCACAGCTCCATGATCGAACCGCAGCTGATCTTCGGAATGCTGCCGCGGCGTTCGGCGTTCCTGGTCAAGGCCGAGATGTTCGGCGGGATCGTCGGCAAGTTCATGCTGGCGATCGGGCAGATCCCGCTCAAGCGCGGCGAGATCGACCGCAAGCCGCTGATGACCGCGGTCGGCGTGCTCAAAGGCGGTGGTGTCGTCGGGATCTTCCCCGAAGGCACGCGCGGCGCGGGCGACGTCGGCGCGGCCGAACGCGGCGCGGCCTGGCTGGTCCGGGCCTCCGGCGCGACCGTGCTCCCGGTCGCGACGCGGGGCACGCGCAAGCCGGCCGACGGCAAGCGGCGCTGGCGCCCGCGCGTGGACATCCTCGTGGGGGAGCCGTTCGCGCCGAAGGTCGGCCCCGGGAAGACCGGGCTCGACCAGGGCACCGAAGAGCTCCGCGGTGAGCTCGCGGCGCTCGTGAAGACTTTGGACGATTGGCGTGCCGAAAACGGATTCGTTACGCCATAAGGGAAATTGGGTTCAGATGGAAGAGTTCGACAGCATCGGCGAAGTCGACGGCACTTGGTCCGAAGAGACCGAGTTCGCCGCGCTCGACGCGCAGATCGAGGCGGCTGAGCTGGCCGAGGAGGCTGCGCTCGCGCAGCCGGTGCTCGCCGTCGTCGGCCGCCCGAACGTGGGCAAGTCGACGCTGGTCAACCGCATCCTCGGCCGCCGCGAAGCCGTCGTGCAGGACGTGCCGGGCGTGACCCGCGACCGCGTGGCCTACGACGCCTACTGGGGTGGCCGCAAGTTCACCCTGGTCGACACGGGTGGCTGGGAGCCGGACGCGACCGGCCTGCAGGCCTCCGTCGCCGCCCAGGCCGAGCTGGCCATGCAGACCGCGGACGCCGTCCTCCTGGTGATCGACGCCACGGTCGGCGCGACCGCCACCGACGAAGCCGTCTCCAAGGTGCTGCGCCGCTCGAAGAAGCCGGTGCTGCTCGCGGCGAACAAGGTCGACGACGACCGGCTGCTCGCGGACACCGCGTCGCTGTGGTCGCTGGGCCTCGGCGAGCCGCACCCGGTCAGCGCGCTGCACGGCCGCAGCTCCGGCGACCTGCTCGACGCCATCCTCAAGGCCCTGCCCGAGTCGCCGCGCGAAGGCGGCGCCGTGACGTCGGGGCCGCGGCGCGTCGCGCTGGTCGGCAAGCCGAACGTCGGCAAGTCGAGCCTGCTCAACAAGCTCTCGGGCGAGGAGCGCTCGGTCGTCGACTCGGTCGCGGGCACCACCGTCGACCCGGTCGACTCGCTGGTCGAGCTGGACGGCGACACCTGGCGGTTCGTCGACACCGCGGGCCTGCGCAAGCGCGTGAACTTCGCCGCCGGCGCCGAGTACTACGCGTCGCTGCGCACCAAGACCGCGATCGACGCGGCCGAGGTCGCGATCGTGCTGCTGGACGCGGCCGAGCCGCTGTCGGAGCAGGACCTGCGGGTGCTGACCATGGTCGTCGAGGCCGGGCGCGCGTGCGTGCTGGCGTTCAACAAGTGGGACCTGGTCGACGAGGACCGGCGGCACGCGATGGTCCGCGAGCTGGAGCGCGGCCTGGTCCGGGTGCCGTGGGCGGAGAAGGTCAACATCTCCGCGCTGACCGGCCGGTCCGTGCGCAAGCTCGCCCCGGCGTTGCGGACGGCGCTCGCGTCGTGGGACCAGCGGGTGCCGACCGGCCAGCTCAACGCGTGGCTGTCGGACCTCATCGCGGCCACCCCGCCGCCGGTCCGCGGCGGCAAGCAGCCGAAGGTGCTGTTTGCGACGCAGGCGGGCATTCGGCCGCCGACGTTGGTGCTGTTCACCACCGGATTCCTCGAAGCGGGCTATCGCCGGTTCATCGAACGCAAGTTCCGTGAGCGGTTCGGCTTCGCGGGCAGCCCCGTTCGGGTGAATGTGCGCGTCCGGGAAAAGAAGGCGAAGCCGAAGATCGGCGGAAAAGCCGCCAAAACGCGGTGAATTCCTGACGCGCTGACCGGCGTGACCCAAAAATTGCGACCTGGATCACGCTGGTCAGGGCGTTCTCGGTGAGGTCCGACACTCCGTCGTGACCCTGGAGATATCTTACGTTCATCTTCGGTTAGAGTGGACGGTCGTTGCGGGCGCCTCATTCAGGAGTGCAAGCCCGATGAGGCTCGCGGAAGGTGAGTGATGGGCTTGCGCGCCCATAGTTCGTCCCTGCACGTCTTCGTTCCGGTCGAGGTGGCTGCCTGATGACCGTCACGATCGAACCCGCCGAATCGGCCCCCGAGGTCGACGCGGAAATCACGATGCCGCTGGCCTGCGTCGCCGAAGTGACGCACGCGCCGTCGACCACCCCGGTCGCCGACCGGGCCCTGTTCTGGTCCGGCCTGGGCGCCGGCGAGCGCACCCTGCTCGACATCGTCGCCGCCACCGCCGAGCGGCACCCCAACGCCGCCGCGATCGACGACGGCACCACCACCCTGACCTACCGCCGGCTCCTCGAGGAGATCGACGCCTACGGCCGCCGCCTGCGCGGCTACGGCGTCGGCCTCGGCGACCGCGTCGGCATCCGGATCTCCTCCGGCACCGCCGAGCTGTACGTCGCGATCCTCGCGACCCTGTCCGTCGGCGCCGCGTACGTGCCGGTCGACGCGGACGACCCGGACGAGCGCGCCGAGCTGGTCTTCGAAGAGGCGCAGGTCGCCGCCGTCGCCACCGACGGCAAGATCGAAGTCCACTCCACGCCGGGCGGCCGTGACGGCGTTCCCGGGCCGGCCGACGACGCCTGGATCATCTTCACCTCCGGCTCGACCGGCAAGCCCAAGGGCGTCGCGGTCACGCACGCTTCGGCGGCGGCCTTCGTCGACGCCGAGGCCGAGCTGTTCCTCACCGAGGAGCCGATCGGCCCCGGCGACCGCGTCCTGGCCGGGCTGAGCGTCGCGTTCGACGCCTCCTGCGAAGAGATGTGGCTGGCCTGGCGCCACGGCGCCTGCCTGGTCCCGGCGCCGCGCGCGCTGGTCCGCACCGGCGTCGACCTCGGCCCGTGGCTGGTCGCGCAGCGGATCACCGTCGTCTCGACCGTACCGACGCTGGCCGCGCTGTGGCCCGCCGACGCGCTCGAAGACGTCCGCCTGCTCATCTTCGGCGGCGAAGCGTGCCCGCCGGAGCTGGCCGAGCGCGTCGCCGTCGAAGGCCGCGAAGTCTGGAACACCTACGGCCCCACCGAGGCCACCGTCGTCGCCTGCGCCGCGCAGCTGACCGGCGAAGGCCCCGTTCGCATCGGCCTGCCGCTGGCCGGCTGGCAGCTCGCCGTCGTCAACGACGAAGGCGAGCCGGTCGCCATGGGCGAAACCGGCGAGCTCGTCATCGGCGGCGCGGGCCTGGCCCGCTACCTCGACGCCGAGAAGGACGCCGAGAAGTTCGCGGCGCTGCCGTCGCTGGGCTGGCAGCGCGCCTACCGCTCGGGCGACATGGTCCGCGCCGAAGCGGAGGGCCTGCTGTTCCTGGGCCGCCTCGACGAGCAGGTCAAGCTCGGCGGCCGCCGCATCGAGCTCGGCGAGGTCGACGCCGCCCTGCAGGCCCTGCCGGGCGTGCAGGGCGCGGCGGCCGCGATCCGCCGCACCAAGGCGGGCAACCAGGTCCTCGTCGGGTACGTCGTCCCCGGTGACGAGGCCTTCAACCACGACGACGCCGCGAACCGGCTGCGCGAGCACCTGCCCGCCGCGCTGGTGCCGCTGCTCGCCGTCGTCGACGACCTGCCGACGCGCACGTCCGGCAAGGTCGACCGCGCCGCGCTGCCGTGGCCGCTGTCCACTGTGGACGCCGCCGGGCTGTCGCCGACCGAGACGTGGCTCGCCGAAGGCTGGGCCGAGATCCTCGGCGTGTCGGTCGACGACCCGAAGGCCGACTTCTTCACCCACGGTGGTGGCAGCCTGACGGCCGCGCAGGTGGTCGCCCGGATCCGTACCCGGCACCCGCAGGTGTCGGTCGCCGACGTCTACGCCCACCCGAAGCTGGGCGCGCTGGCCGCGATGCTGGACGCGCTGAGCGGCGCCGCCACCGAGCGCCGCGACATCGCGCCGACCCCGCGTCGCGCCGGCGTGATCCAGACTCTGCTCACGATCCCGCTGATGGGGGTCGTCGGCCTGCGCTGGGCGACGCTCGCCGCGGCCCTGTCGAACATCCTGGCGCTGCTCGGGTTCGCCTGGGCGCCGACGCTGAACTGGGCGTGGATCGGCCTGGCCTGGGTCGTGCTGTTCAGCCCGGCCGGCCGGATCGCGATCGCCGCGGGTGGCGCCCGCGTGCTGCTCTCGGGCGTCCGCCCGGGCACCTACCCGCGTGGCGGGAGTGTCCACTTGCGACTGTGGGCGGCCGAGAAGCTCGCCGAGTTCTCCGGCGCGGACAGCGTCGCCGGCGCGTCCTGGATGACGACGTACGCGAAGGCCCTCGGCGCGCGGATCGGCAAGGACGTCGACCTGCACTCGCCGCCGCCGGTCACCGGCTTCCTCAAGCTGGGCCGCGGCGCCGCGATCGAGCCCGAGGTCGACCTGTCCGGCCACTGGGTCGACGGCGACGTCGTGCACATCGGCAAGGTCCGCATCGGCGCGGAGGCCCGCATCGGCGCGCGCAGCACGCTGTTCCCCGGTGTCCGGATCGGCAAGGGCGCGGAGATCGCGGCCGGTTCGACCGTCCGCGGCGCCGTCCCGGCCGGGCAGCGCTGGGCCGGTTCGCCGGCCGCGCGCGTCGCCAAGGACGAGCGTGACGCGCTGAAGTGGCCGTCGAGCCGCCCGCCGCGGTCGCACTTCTGGGCCGCCGTCTACGGCGCGACGTCGATGCTCCTCGGGTTCCTGCCCGGCATCGCCGCGCTGGCGGGCGTCGCCGTGCTCGGCTACGCGATCTCCGGCGCGCCGACGCTGCTCGACGCGTTCACCCGGGCGATGATCTTCGTCCCGGCCGCGACCGCTGCCTACTTCCTCGCCTACATGCTGCTCGTGCTGGCCGGGGTCCGGGCGCTGAGCCTCGGCATGGTCGAGGGCTACCACCCGGTGCACGGCCGCGTCGCGTGGCAGGTCTGGGCCACCGAGCGCCTGATGAGCATGGCCCGCGAAGGCCTGTTCCCGCTCTACGCCAGCCTGTTCACGCCGGTGTGGCTGCGGCTGCTCGGCGCGAAGGTCGGCCGCAACGTCGAGGCGTCGACCGTCCTGGCGCTGCCGAAGATGACCAAGGTCGACAGCGGCGCGTTCCTCGCCGACGACACCATGGTCGCCACCTACGAACTCGGCCACGGCTGGCTGCACGTCGCCCCGGCCCGGATCGGCAAGCAGGCCTTCCTCGGCAACTCGGGGATGACCGCGCCCGGCCGGTCGGTGCCGAAGCGGGGGCTCGTGGGTGTGTTGTCCTCGACGCCGCTGAAGGCGAAGAAGGGCTCGTCGTACCTCGGCATGCCGCCGCTGCCGGTCCGCCGCGCGATCGGCGAGGCCGACACGAGCCGCACCTACACCCCGGCGCTGCACCTCAAGGCGGCGCGGGCGCTGGTCGAGCTGTGCCGGATCATCCCGGTCATGTGCGCGGTCGCGCTGACCGTCTCGGTCGCCTTCGGGCTGCTGTGGGCAGCCACGGCGTTCGGCTTCGGCGTCGCGCTGCTGCTGGCCGGGCCCGCCCTGCTGGCCGCCGGCGTCGTCGCGGCGCTGACCGCGACGGTGATGAAGTGGCTGCTGGTCGGCAAGTTCGGCGAGGTCGACCACCCGCTGTGGAGCTCTTTCGTCTGGCGCAACGAGCTGGCCGACACCTTCGTCGAGGCCCTCGCGGTGCCGTGGCTGATCGGTTCGGTCGGCGGCACGCCGCTGCTGACCGCCTGGCTGCGCACGATGGGCGTCAAGATCGGCCGCGGCGTCTGGCTGGAGACGTACTGGCTGCCCGAGGCCGACCTGGTTTCCCTGGGCGACGGCGCGACGATCAACCGCGGCTGCGTCGTGCAGACGCACCTGTTCCACGACCGGATCATGAGCATGTCGCGGGTGCACCTCGGCGAGGGCGCCACCCTCGGCCCGCACGGCATCGTGCTGCCGGGCGCCGGGATCGGTGCCCGCACCACCGTCGGCCCGGGCTCGCTCGTGACCCGTGGCGACGAGGTGCCGGCCGACACCCGCTGGCTCGGGAACCCGATCTCGGCGTGGCCGGGTAAGTAGAAGGTCACGAAGTACCCGCCTGGCTCGCCGGACTCACCCGTCCGTGCGAGCCTGGTTTGGTACGTCGGTACGAGGAAAGGTTCGCGACGGGTGATTTCGAAGGCTCCTGCTCCGGCACCCGGTGCGGATACTTCCGGTGACCCCTACCTGCCCGCCCACGGCAACGGCGGCTACCGGGTCAAGCACTACGACTTGACGCTCGACTACAAGGTCGGGCCGAACCGGCTGGCGGCCTCCGCGGTGATCACGGCGGAGGCGACGCAGGCCCTTTCCCGCGCCAGCCTGGACTTCGCGGACTTCCGGATCAACCGCGTGCTCGTCGACGGCAAGCCCGCGAAGTACCTCAAGCGCGGCGCGAAGCTCCACGTCAAGCCGGCGAAGTCGATCCCGTCGGGCGGCGAGTTCACGATCGAGGTGCACTACGTCGGCAACCCGAGCCCGGTCGGGAGCCGCTGGGGCGACGTCGGCTGGGACGAGCTGACCGACGGCGCGCTCGTGGCGAGCCAGCCGGTCGGCGCGCCGTCGTGGTTCCCGTGCAACGACCACCCGGCGGACAAGGCGACCTACCGGGTGACGCTGACGACGGCGTCGCCCTACTTCGTCGCGGTCACCGGCGACCTGGTGGAGAGCTCGACGTCGGCCAGCACGACGAAGTGGGTCTTCGAGCGTCCCGAGCCGACGGCGACCTACCTGATGAGCGTCCAGATCGGCCGCTACGACGAGATCGAGCTGACCGGCCGCGGCTGGTTCCCGCACACGGGGATGAGCCTGCGCCGGCTGAGCCTCGGCTTCGGCCGGGGGAGCGGGCGGATCGAGTCGGTCGTCGAGACGGTGCCGCAGCGCGCCGCGGTGCCACCGCGGCTGCGGCGCCTGTTCGAGCGCGACTTCGGGCGGCAGGGCCGCATGATGGAGATGCTGCAGCGGCTGTTCGGGCCGTACCCGTTCGAGGAGTACGTCATCGTCGTCACCGACGACGACCTCGACGACCCGATCGAGGCCCAGGGCATGGCGATCTTCGGCGCCAACCACGTCGACGGCCGCCGCACGTACGAGCGGCTCGTGGTGCACGAGCTGGCCCACCAGTGGTTCGGCAACAGCCTGACGGTGGCCGACTGGCGCCACATCTGGCTCAACGAAGGCTTCGCGACGTACGCGGAGTGGTTGTGGTCGGAGGAGTCCGGCGGCCAGTCCGCCGCGGCGCTGGCCCGGTCGTGGCACACCCGGATCAAGGCCAAGCCGGCCGACGTCCGGATCGCCGACCCGGGTGTGGCCCGGATGTTCGACGAGCGCGTCTACAAGCGCGGGGCGTTGACGCTGCACGCGCTGCGGGCGGAGATCGGCGACCCGGCCTTCTTCGCGCTGCTGAAGGCGTGGACCGGCGACCACCGCCACGGCCTGGTGACGACGGACGCGTTCGTCGCCATGGCGGAGGCGTACGCGGCGCGCTCGTTGAACGGCTTCTTCGAGCGCTGGCTGTGGACCCCGGCGCTGCCCCCACTGCCCGCTTAGGGGTCTGCCGCGGCCGGATGCTCAGGTCTGGCAGCGGAAGGTCGAGGCGCAGGTGCCGCAGCGGGCCGTGGCCGTGCGGTTCAGGGGGAGCCGGGTGCCGTGGCCGCAGGCCGGGCACGCGAAGGTGACTCTGTCTCCGGAGAAGCGGTAGCCGGCCGTCGAGCGGCCGGCGCGCCTGTCCTGTTCGTACTGCCGCCGGGGCGCGCCCGCGAGGGGTGGCCGGGCGTAGTCCTCGAGTGCCCGCTGGTGCCCGAGCCGGTAGGCGCCGTCCGCGACGCCGGTGAACGGGCGGACCGGCTCGCCGAACGCCAGCCCCCGCTTCGCCAGCACGTACCCCATCTCCGGCGGCGACAGGTATCCGACGCGGGACGTCGTCCGGCGGCGCGTGGCGAGCCCCTGCCGGACGTCGACGCGGTAGGCCGCCAGCATCGGCCGTCCGATGCCGAGGTAGAGCGTGGCCGTGTCGACGAAGACCTCCGCCTGGGAGAGGCGGTGGCGGTGCAGGAAGACGTGCATCACCTCGTGCGCGAGCACGGCCGGGATGTCGCGCGGGTCGTCCTGGTAGTGCGGGCTGAGGGTCACGAAGTACTCGGGGCCCGGGCCCAGCTCGACCTCGCCGACGTGCCCGCCGAGCGGGCTGAACGCGACGATCACCCGCGCGTCGCCGATGCCGAGGTGCCGGGTCATCGCCGCGGCCGCCTGCTGCGCTTCGAGGAGCGGGTCGCGGCCTGGCGGGGGCGGCAGCTCGAGCGTGCCGAACGTCTTCACGGACAGCCGCGCGTACAGCTCGCGGATCGCGCCGCGGACGTCGTCGATCCGGTCGAACGTCCCCGGTGGCGCCACCGGCCGGGGCCGCCGGAGCAAGGCCATACCCGGTAGACGACCGAGCCACGCGGCTAGTTCCTCCGCGCCGATACATCGGATGTATCTGCCGCTTTACGGGTGAACAACCCTGGCGTTTCGGGAGTCTGTCTGCAAACATGGCCGGACGCCGCCGCTGGACCTCGTGAAACGTAGTATGAATTCGAAGGGACGCTTCATGGACGCAGTGTCGCGGCGTACCGTGCTCCGCGGTGCCTCGGTCGTGGCCGGAGCGGCGGCGTTCGGGGGACTCTGGGCCCGCGCGGCCCCGCCGGCGCTGGCCGACGGGAACCCGCACCGCGACGTCGCCGCGGACGCCCGGATGCGCTGGAAGCGCCTGCCGAAGAACTGGCAGGAGGGCCCGTTCCTGGCCAACGGCTACCTCGGTGCGCAGGTCTACGCCGGGAAGGCACCGCAGGTGCTCAAGGTGATGCTGAGCCACACCCAGGTGCAGGACCAGCGGATCCAGTGGGAGGCCGGCATCGGGCTGTCCCGGCTGCCGATCGGCTACCTCACGCTCACCCTGGCCGGCGCGATCACGGCCGTCGACTGGACGCTCGACCTGTACAACGCCGAGCTGGGCGGCACGATCACCACGACCCAGGGCTCGGTCGCGTTCTCCGCGGTGATCCACAACGACCTGGGCGTGCTGCTCGTCTCGCTGACGCCCAGCGTGGGCGAGGCCGGGGCGGCGTGGGCGTTCCAGCCGCTGGAGTCGGCGACCACCCGGACCGTCCGCAAGCCACCCGAGTACGTCGCGAACCCCGCGCCCGAGACCGGCGACGGGTACTGCGCGCAGCCGATGCTCGCCGGTGGCGGGTACACGACGGCGTGGCGCGAACGCGCGATCGGTGCGCGACGGCTGTTCGCCGCCACCGTCGCGTACAGCTTCCCGGGCACGACCCACACCGCCGATGCCCTCGCAGCGGTCCGGAAAGCGCTTGCGACGAACCCGGACGTGCTGCTCGCCGGGCACCGCCGCTGGTGGAACGACTACCACCGGCGCAGTTTCGTTTCGGTGCCGGACAAGCGGGTCCAGCGCTTCTACTGGATCCAGCTGTACAAGATCGCCGCCGCCACCCGCGCCGGCGGCCCGGTCGTGTCGGAGTGGGGGCCGTGGTTCCCCGAGGTCGGCAACAGCTGGACCGCGGTGTGGTGGAACCTCAACGTCCAGGTGACCTACCCGATCGTCAACAGCAGCAACCACCCCGAACTCGACGCCGTCACCGAGACCTTCCGGCGCGATCACGCCAACCTCGAGACGTCCGTGCCGCCCGCCTACCGCGACGGCGACACCTACGCGCTCTCGCACCCGGGGGACTGGCGGCTGCGGCCCGGCGGCACGCGCTCGGTCGGTGTCCCCGGGACGACGTCCAAGACCGACCAGACCGGGAACCTGCTGTGGGGCCTGCACAACGTCTGGCTCGCTTATCGCCACCACCTGGACCGGCGCGTCCTGCGCGACGTCCTGTACCCGACGCTGGCGAAGGCGCTGAACTTCTACCGCCACTTCCTCTTCGCCGGTCCCGACGGAGCCCTGCACCTGCCGCTGACCCGCTCGCCGGAGTACGCCGACGCCGCCGACTGCACCTACGACCTGTCGCTGATCCGCTGGGCGGCGCGCACGCTCGTCGACACCGCGCGGATCCTGCGGCTCGACGAGCCGCGCGTCCCGGTGTGGCAGGAGATCAGCGCGAAACTGGTGCCGTACCACGAAGATCCCGCGAACGGTGTCCTGATCGGCGACGGCGTCCCGCTGGCCGCCTCGCACCGGCACTTCTCGCACCTGCTGTGGCTGTACCCGTTGCGTGAGAAGGTCTGGGACCGGACCGGCGACCGTGACGTCATGACGCGGACGTTCAAGCACTGGATCGCCGACCAGACGGCCTGGCACGGCTACAGCTACGCGGCCGCGTCGTCGATGTCGTCGGTGATGGACGCACCTGAGGAAGCCCTGCGCTACCTGAAGTTCTTCCTCGACCGGAACGTCGTCGCCGACACCGAGCTGACCGCGAACACGATGTACCGCGAAGGCTCGAACTTCGCGATCGAAAGCCCGATCACCGCCGCCCAGTCCGTTGTGGACATGCTGATGCAGGGGTCCGGGGGTGTGCTCAAGGTCTTCCCGTCGGTGTCGGCGACCTGGCGCGACGCCTCGATTTCCGGGCTGCGTGCGGAAGGCGCGTTCCTGGTGGACGCGTCCCGCCGGGACGGGAAGACGGAGTTCGTCCGCGTGCGCAGCGAAGCCGGCGAACCCCTGGTCCTGCAGCACGGCGTCACCGGCGACGTCGACGTCCGCGACGAGCACGGCCGGCGGCTGCCGTGGCGTCCGGCCGGGCCCGGGCGGATCGCGATCGGGCTGCGGCGCGGCGGCACCGCCGTCGTCACGCCCCACGGCGCGCGGCCGGACTTCGCACCCCGGGACGTCCCCGCGCTCGGCCCGGCGCCGGCGTGGGGGCTGCCGGACTGACACCCGCTTTCGACAAGGAGGTCGGAATGGACATCTCTCGCAGGACCGTGCTCGGCGGCGCGGTCGCCGGGATCGCCGCCGGCGCGGCCGGGCTCACCCCGGCGTTCGCCGACGTGCCCGGCAGCGACGACTTCGGCTGGGCCGGGTTCCTCGGCACCGCGGACCTGTACTGGCGGCGCCTGCCGAAGACGTGGTACGAGGGCCCGTTCCTGGGCAACGGGTTCCTCGGCTCCGGCATCTACGCCGAACCGGGGCAGAACGCGATCCGCTTCAACGTCCAGCACAGCCAGGTCCAGGACCACCGCCCGGAGTTCGGGTCGCTGTTCGGGCTGGCCCGGCTGCCGATCGGGTACTTCACGCTCGAGCCCGTCGGCGCCATCACCGCGATCGACTGGCGGATGGACCTGTGGAACGCCGAGCTGACCGGCACGGTCACGACGGCGGTGGGCAGTCTGAGCCTGCGTGCCATTGTCCACACCGGACAGTCGCTGCTCGCCGTCGAAATCCGGCCGAGCGACGGTGAACGCGGGTTCAAGTGGGTGTTCCACCCGGCCGTCGCGGTCAGCCCGCGGGCCGACCCGGTGTGGGGCAAGCCGCCGCCCGCCGGCTACACGGCCAACCCGCCGGTCCAGCTGTCCGGCAGCGGGGACGCGCGGCTGGCCGTGCAGCCGCTGCTGGCCGGCGGCGAGCACGTGACGGCCTGGCGGGAAGTCACCCGCGGCGGCGCGCGGACGCTGTACACCTCGGTGGCGTGGTCGCACCCGGCGAAGACGTCGGTGGCGCGGGCCCTCTCGACCGTGCGTGCCGCGGTGCCGTTCGCCGCGCTGACGCAGGACCACCGGCGCTGGTGGCACGACTACTACCGGGCGAGCTTCCTGTCCATTCCGGACACCCGCCTGCAGAGCTTCTACTGGATCCAGCTGTACAAGGTCGCGTCGGCCGCGCGGCGGGAAGCGCCGGTGATGGCGACGTCCGGGCCGTGGCTGGAGAACACGCCGTGGCCGGCGACGTGGTGGAACCTCAACGTCCAGCTCGAGTACTGGCTGATCCACGGCTCGAACCACCTGGAACTCGACGCCGTCAGCTACGCGCTGGACAAGTACCGCGATCGGCTGAGCAGCCAGGTGGCGTCGCCGTACCAGGCCGACTCCGCGGGCATCCCGCGCACGACGGACATGACGCTGCTCAACGGCGTCTCGAACGCCACCAGCGGGTTCCCGGTCGGCGTCCCCGGGCAGGACCCGCCCACACCCGAGGTCGGCAACCTCACGTGGGCACTGCACAACGTCTGGCTGTCCTACCGGCACACGCTGGACCGGCGGCTGCTGGACGGCACCCTGTTCCCCTTGCTGCGCAGGGCGATCAACTACTACCTGCACTTCCTCGCCCCGGGCCCGGACGGGAAGCTGCACCTGCCGCCGACGTTCTCACCCGAATACGGCGTCGACGCGCCCGACTGCAACTACGACCTGTCGCTCATCCGCTGGGGTTGTAAGACACTGCTGCAGACCGCACCAGGCGACCCGCTGGCGCCGAAGTGGCGCAACGTCCTCGCGACGCTCGTCGACTACCCGGCCGACGTCAACGGCTACATGATCGGCGCCGGCGTGCCGTTCGCGAAGTCGCACCGGCACTACTCGCACCTGCTGCAGATCTACCCGCTCTACGACGTCACCTGGGAGCAGCCGGAGCACCGGCAGATCATCGAGACGTCGCTGAACCACTGGGTCGGCTTCGAGGGCGCGCTGCAGGGCTACACGTTCACCGGGGCGGCGTCGATCTCGGCGCAGATGCTGCGCGGCGACCAGGCCGCGTTCTACCTGGGCGAACTGCAGCGGCGCTACATCCAGCCGAACACGATGTACAAGGAGTCCGGGCCGGTCATCGAGACACCGCTGTCGGCGGCGAAGTCCCTGCAGGACATGCTGGTCCAGAGCTGGGGCGGGGTGGTCCGGCTGTTCCCGGCGGTGCCCGCCGCGTGGGGCGACATCGCGCTGCGGGACTTCCGCACCGAAGGCGCGTTCCTGCTCAGCGCGTCGCGGGCGGGCGGGAAGACGCGCTGGCTGAAGGTGCGCAGCGAGGCCGGCGCGCCGTGCGTGCTGCGGCCGGGCATCGACGGTGACCTCGCGGTGACGGACGCGCGGGGCCGTGCCCGCCAGTGGCGTCGGCTCGCGAACGGCGACGTCCAAGTCGAACTCGGGCGCGGTGAGGACGCGTTCGTGTACCGGAAGGGCGATCGGCCGGACTTCGCGGTGCGGCCGGTCGAACCGGGCGGGGCGAGCGCGCCGTGGGGGTTGCCGTGACACGCTGAGCCGCGGTGTCTCCTTTCCGGATTCCCGCCCGGGGAGGAGACCTTCGCGGCACAATGGGCGACTGACGAGGGGAGCGGGAATGAGCGCGCCGGGGGACCGACCGTACCCGCAGTGGCAGCCGCCCGTGCCGCCCGTGCCGCCGAAGAAGACGTCGCCCGCCGCCGTCGTGCTGATCGTCGGGTCGGTCGTGGTCGTGGTCCTGATGGCGCTCGCCTTCCTGGCCTGGGGCTATCCCGGGTTCCTGCGCGAGCCGGCCGGCCGGAGCGCCGTCGGGACCTGGCCGCCCGGAGCGGGGTCGGCGACGCTCGCGACCACCACCCCGAGTGCGCCGGTCGCGCTGCCGGGTGGGGAGCGGGCCGGGATGCCGAAGCGGTCCAGGCCACTGGCCGACCCGGTGACCTGCGCGTTCACCCCGGACCCGACGTCGCCGGCGCCGAAGAAGGTCGCCCTGCCGCCCGACGGCCCGGCGCCGTCGTCCGGCACGGTCCCGGCGCGGCTCGCGACGAGCGCGGGCCCCATCGGCCTGACGCTCGACCGCGCACTGGCGCCGTGCACGGTGGTCAACTTCCTGAGCCTGGTCAAGCAGGGCTTCTACGACGGCACGGCGTGCCACCGGCTGTCCGTGGCGTCCGGGCTGCAGATGCTCCAGTGCGGCGACCCGGTCGGCGACGGCACCGGCGGCCCCGGCTACACGATCCGCGACGAGGTGTTCCCCGAGCTGACGTACGGCCGCGGCGTCCTGGCGATGGCGAAGACGTCCCAGCCCGACTCGGGCGGCTCCCAGTTCTTCCTGGTCTTCGGCCCGACGGAGATCCCACCGGAGTACACGGTCTTCGGCAGCATCGACGACCCGGGCTTGGCGGTGCTGGACAAGGTCGCCTCGGGCGGCGTCGACACATCGAAGTCCACGATCGGCGACGGCAGCGGCCCCCCGAAGACCCCAGTGACCATCACAGCCGCCTCAACCCCGTGACCGGCCCTTCAAGCACGGGACAGGAGGGACTTCAGGGCCCTTAGGAGGGTGGTTGCGGCGTCGGGGGTTGCGTTGGGGTGGCGCCAGGCGACGTAGCCGTCGGGGCGGATCAGGAGGCAGCCGTCTTCCGCTGTGGCGCTCAGGCGGGACCAGTCGCCGTAGGCGTCGCGGGCGCCGTCGTCGCCGATGCGGACCGTGCGCAGGTCCAGGCCCAGGTCCGCGCCCACCTTCGCCGCCGCGTCGCGCCAGGGGGTGCCCGTGAGGCCGGTCAGGACCGTCCAGCGGCCGCCGCCCACCAGGTCCAAAGTGGACACTCGACGGCCGTGCGGGCCGACCAGCCACGCGTGCGGGAGCTTCGCGCCCGGCTCGGTGCTCGGGCGGTGGAACAGCTCCGGGTCGCGGTCCGGGCGGGGCGGAGCGCCGTCGGGCAGCACGGCGGCCGAGGTGTAGCGCTGGTCCATCTCGACGCCGTGCGCGTTGAACTCGTAGTGCTTCAGCTCGATCGCCTTCTCCAGCTCACGCCGCTTCAGCGCGCCCTCGGCCGTCGGCGCGAGGCACGTCTCGAGGCCGGCCGTGATGCCGTCGGCGTCGGTGTCGCCCGTGATGCCCAGCGCGGCGAAGATCGGCCCGAACTGGTCACGGCTGAGGTTCGCCCGGTCGACGATCTGCTTGCCCACCGGCGCACGCTCGGCCGTGTAGCTGTCCAGCAGCCCTTCGCCCGCTTCGCCGCGAAGCACCATCGCGAGCTTCCACGCGAGGTTGTACGAGTCCTGGATCGAGGTGTTCGAGCCGAGCCCGTTGGACGGCGGGTGCCGGTGCACGGCGTCCCCGGCGCAGAACACCCGGCCGCTGCGGTACTCCGTCGTGTAGTTGTGGTTGACCGTCCACAACGACGTCGACGTGATCTCGACGTCCAGCGAGGCGTCGCCGACGAGGTCGCGCACGAGCCGCGTCGCCTCCTCGGAATCCACCTCGGGCGGGTCCTGGGAGATGTCGTAACCCCAGGTCAGCAGCCATTCGTTCCACGGGCGCACCATCCGGACCAGGCCCATCCCGATCCCGCCGAGGTGCGCGCCCGGCCGCATCACCCAGTAGAGGACGCTCGGCCGGTGCGCCACGTACGGCGCGAGGTCGGCGGTGAACGTGATGTTCATGCTGCCGGCCTTGCCGGTCTGCCCGGCGATCGGCAGCCCGGCCTGCTCGGCGACGCGGCTGCGGGCGCCGTCCGCGCCGATGAGGTACTTGGCGCGCAACGTGAACTCGTCGCCGCGCACCCGGTCGAGGAACCGCGCGGTGACCCCGTCGGAGTCCTGCGTGAAGTCCAGGAACTCCGTGTCCAGCCGCAGTTTCGCGCCGCGCGCGGCGGCTTCGCTCGCGAGGATCGGCTCGAGGTAGGTCTGCGGCAGGTCGATCATGTGGCACGGGCTCGCCGCGGTGTACTCCGACGCCGACCGGTCGCCGGTGCCCCAGCTGGCGATCCGGCCGATCTCCGGCCCGGTCAGCGACGTGCAGAGCACGGTGTCGCCCATCAGCTCCGGCGGTGTCCCGACGGCGAGGGCCTGGTCTTCGACACCGAGGTCGCGCAGCACCTCCATGGTGCGTTGGTTGGTGATGTGCGCCCGCGGCGTGTTGGCCATCCAGCCGTACTTCGTGGCCAGGACGGTCGGCACGCCGTAGGTGGCGAGCAGCAGCGCCGCGGAGCCGCCCGCCGGGCCGCTGCCGACGACGAGGACATCGGTGTCGTAGCTCATTCGCTGCTCCCTGAGATCCGGAAGGTGAACTCGAGCCGCTGGTCGGCGAAGTCGACGATCAGGCCGTCCTTGACGCCGAACACGGTGTCGGAGTCGAGGTAGTCGCCGCCGGCCACGAACAACTGCGTGATCAGCGTGCGGTAGCCGGGCTTGGCGATCATGAAGTGCACGTGCGGCGCGCGGTACGGGTGCCGGCCGACGGCGTTCAGCATCTCGCCGACCGGCCCGTCGGCGGGGATCGGGTACGCGCTGGGCACGATGGTCCGGAAGCGCAGGCGCCCGTCGGCGTCGGTGCGGAACCTCGCGCGCAGCACCGGGCCGTCGAGATCGGGCAGCTGGACGTCGTAGAAACCGTCCTCATTGGACTGCCAGACGTCGACGATCGCGTCGGCGACCGGCACGTCCGCCGTGTCGGTGATCAGGATGTCGGCCGACAAGGGCGTGCCCGGCAGGCCTTCCGCGATGTCGGCGCCCTGGGGGGTTTCCGGCGGTCCCTCGACGTAGAACGGGCCGAGCACGGCCGAGGGCGTCGTGTCCGGCGTCCGCGAGTTCGTCAGGACGTCGACGACGCTCGACACGCCCAGGGTGTCCGACAGCAGGATGAACTCCTGCCGCGTGTCGGTCGTGATGTGCCCGGCGCGGGTCAGGAAGCCGATCGCGTACTCCCACTCGTCCTGAGTGAGGTCGGTGCGGATCGCGTAGCCGTGCAGGGTCTCGACGAGGTCCGTGAGCAGCTCGCGGACGCGGTCCGGCGCGCCCGCGAAGCTGTCGGCGACCTGTTTCGTCAGCGCCTTGAGGCTCGGCGGCGTGGCGGGCCGGGTGCCGTGCAAGGCCTGGCGAAGCAGGTCCGGCTCGCCCTCGATGTCGGCTTCGGTGAGACCCAGCTCGGCCAGCGAGTGCGGGATCGGGAGCGACGCGGCCAGCTCGAACACCTCACCGGCGTCCTCGACCCCCAGGTGCGCCATGACGTACGGCAGCAGCACGGCGTGGGTTTCGGCGTGCGGCAGGCCGAACTTCCCGCCCAGGTGGTGGCACAGCTTGTGGTGCAGGCCCATCGTGACGGCGTCGAGGCACGACCCCGCCAGCCAGGCACCGCGCAGCAGGTCGGTGCGAGCGTCCACATCGGACGGATCGGCGGCGATGCGCGGAAGGGCGTTCACGAGCAGCCGCTTGGCCTCCGCGGCGAACAGGTCGGTCATCGGGTTGGCGTCCGGCGCGTAGGTCGCTTCGACCGCGTGGGCCAGGGCGTTGAGCCCGCTGGCCGCCGAGAGGGGCACCGGCAGGGACAGCGTCAGGTCGACGTCGTAGAGGACGGCTTCGGGCCGGACCTTCGGGGTCTTCCGGGTGGTCTTGCGGCCGTCGGCGGTCTGGCCGAGGACCGACGTCAGCTCCGAGCCCGCGTACGTCGTCGGGACGATCAGCTGCGGCAGGTCGGTGTGCAGCGCGATCGCCTTGGCCAGTCCGGTGGCCGAGCCGCCGCCGATCGCGACGACGCCGTCGGCGTCGTGCTCCGCGACGACCTTGAGCGCGCGCTCGGTGACGTCGACCGGGGTGTGCATGGCGGGCTCCTCGAACCGCGCGGCCAGCCGAGAGCCGAGGGCCGCCGCGGCCCGGTCACCGAAGCGCGGCCCGCCGACCAGCAGCACCCGGCTCAGCCCGAGGTGGTCGGCTTCGTCGCCGAGGGTGCCGAGCGAGCCGAAGACCACCCGGACGGGGTTCGCGGCGTAGCTGAACGAGGTCATGCGACGCAGTATCCGGCGGCGACGAGCGCCGGTCCTGCACGTTCGTGCTGCCGGGCGGCACGAAACGCGCGTGCTTCAGCCTGCCCGGCGCAGCGCCGCGGGAGTCGTGCCGAGCTGGGCGCGCAGGACGCGCGTCAGGTGCTCCTGGTGGGAGAAGCCGCAGCGGGCGGCGATGTCGGCGATCGGGTCGTCGCCGGCGCGCAGCAACAGCCCGGCCTGCTCGACGCGCAGCCGCAGCAGGAACCGGTGCGGCGGGAGGCCGGTGCGCGCCTTGAACTGCCGCGAGAACTGGCTGACGCTCAGCCCGGCGAGCGCCGCCAGGTCGGCGAGCGGCACCGCCTCGGCCAGCCGTTCGGTCATCAGGTCGCGGACGCGCGCGAACTGGCGGTCCGTAAGACCCCGGGTGACGGGCGGGGACACCGGCCCGGCGCGGTGCCGCCGGACGAGCTGCGCGGCGACGAGCGCGCCGAGCTGGTCGGCGTAGGTGCGGGCGCTGGGCTCCCAGTCGCGGACGACGCCGTCGAGGCTGAGCACCAGCTGTTCGAGCAGGGGATCCGAGCTGCCCAGCTCCTCGGCGAGCCGCACGGTCTCCCCGGCGGCCTCCTGGACGGCGGCGTCGTCGACGTAGACGTGCACGGTGTCGAGTTCGCCGCCGAGCTCGACGGACAGCTCGGCGTGCGACGGCTGCAGGAACAACCCGCCGACGGGCATCCGGCGGCTCTGCTCCCGGGGCGTCCCGACGCCGCGCCGGACCGTCACGGGCCCGTCGAGGTGCAGGATCAGCTGGTGGCTGCGGGCGGCGCCGAACTGCGCGCGATAGGGGCGTTCGCGCTGCTTGGAGACGTAGACCCGGTCCCAGCCGAGCCCGGCGCTGGTGCGTTCGGGCCGGACCCAGGGCAGCGCGAGGATGCCGTTGGTGTCGGCCAGCCCGAGTTCGCCCACGCCTGCCTCCTCGACGTCGAGGCTGTCCGCGATGGTACGCGAACCCGGTGGATCCTCAGACGTCCAGCACGAGCCGGGGCGACAGTGCGCGCGACACGCACGGGTACATCCGCCCGTCCGGCGCGCCGATGTCGTCGCGGTGCTCGGGGTCGCCGTCCAGCACCCGCAGTTCGCAGCTCCCGCAGACGCCCTCGCGGCAGCCCGTAGGCACCGGCTTGCCGGCGTGGTTCAGCACGTCGAGCAGGGATTCGCCGGCCGGGACCCGGAGGGTCTGCCCGGAGCGGGCGCACACCACCTCGAACGGGGTGTCCGGCCCGAAGACGCGCCGGGCCGGCTGGAAGCGTTCGGTGTGCACGCGGGGGAACAGTGCCTCGGCCGCGTCCACCATGGACGCCGGGCCGCAGCAGTAGACCTCCGCCGCCGGGAACTCCGCCGCCAGGGCCGCGAGGTCCGGCCGGTGGTCCAGCAGCCGCACGCGTTCGCCGTACGTGGCCGCGAGTTCCGCCGCGAACGGCATCGTCGAGGCCGACCGGCCCGCGTACACCAGGGTCGCCTCGGTACCGGCGGCCCGCAGCATCGGCATGATCGGCGTGATCCCGATGCCGCCCGCCACGAACAGGTACTCCGACGCTTCCACGAGCGGGAAGTGGTTGCGCGGCACCGAAACTTCGAGCGTGCGGCCAGGGCGCAGATAGAGGTGGACGTACTCCGAGCCACCCCGGCTGAGCGGTTCGTGCCGGACCGCGATCCGGTACGCGGAACGGTCCGACGGATCGCCGCAAAGGGAGTACTGCCGGGTCAGCCAGTTCGGCAGCGCGAGGTCGATGTGCGCGCCCGGCTCCCACGGTGCCAGGTCGCCTTCGTCGCCGCGCAGCACGAGGGAGACGACGTCGTCGGCGACGCGCTCGACGCGGTCCAGGATCGTCTTCTGCATGTCAGTACAACTTCCGGTAGCTCTCTTCGAGGAGCTGCTCGAACGCCGCCGGGTCGACGGCCACGCCCAGCTGGTCGGTGACGATCTCCCCGGCCGACGGCAGCTCCTCGGCCAGCGCCTGGCTGGCCGGGTCCCACAGCCGTGACCGCAGCAGCGCCCGGCCGCAGTGGAAGTACGCCTCGGCGACCTCGACGATGATCGCCAGCATCGGCGCCTTGGCTTCGGTGCGCATCCGGGCGAGCACGTCCGCGTCGTCGGTGACGTACGCGCATCCGTTGACGCGCAGCACTTCCCGCACACCGGGGACGAGGAACAGCAGGCCGACGCCGCCGTTTTCGGCGATGTTGCGGAAGGAGTCGGCGATCTTGTTGCCGGGCCGGTCGGGCATGGCGAGGGTGTGCTCGTCGAGCACCTTGACGAAGCCGGGGTAGTCGCCGCGGGGCGAGCAGTCGCCGCGGCCCGAAGCGTCGGACGTCGCCAGCGCGAGGAACGGCGAGTGCGCGATGAACCTCCGGGCGTGCTTGTCGACGTGGTCGAGCTTCTTGCCCTCGATCATCTCCTCGGGGGCGCCCAGCCGGCTCCTGACCTCGGCCATGGACACCCGGCGGTACCGGGTGTTCAGCGTGTTTGTGCTGGTCATGGCACAATTATGAGCAAATACTCAGATCTTGCGCTACTCGCTTTTCAGGCGTCAGGAGGGGGGCGACGTGACACCGGACCAGCGCCGCATCCAGCCACGTAAACAGCCGCGTCAGGTCCGCGCCGAGCTGACCCGGCAGCGGATCCTGACGGCGGCTGCTCACGTTTTCGGCGAGCACGGGTACGCCGCGGGCACCACGAACCGCATCGCCGAGCGGGCCGGGATCTCGATCGGCTCGCTGTACCAGTACTTCCCGAACAAGGACGCGATCCTCGCCGAGCTGCTCGTCCGCCACCTCGACAACGGCGCGGCGATCGCCGAACGGGTCCAGCGCGAAGAACTGCCCGGCCCGATCGAGGAGATCTTCCGCCGCTTCGTCCGCGGCGCGATCGAAAGCCACCTCGACGAGCCCCGGCTGCTGCGGGTGCTGCTGGAGCAGGCGCCGAAGTCGACCGACGTCCTCGAGAAGGTCGAGCTGCTCAAGAAGCACCTGGTCGCCTACCTGCGGGAGCTGCTGGACGACCACCCCGAGGTCCGGGTCGCCGACACGGAGACGGCGGCCCGGCTGATCGTCACGACGGTCGAGCTGGTCGTCCACCAGCTCGTGGCCGACCACGAGCCGGTGGACCTCGGGAAGCTGGAGAACGAGCTGGTCGCGATGGTGACGCGGTACGTCAAGGCGTGAACCGGGCTCAGGCGTTCGCCCGGCGGAGGCGTTCGGCCGCCTGCTCGCGGACGGCCTCGCCGGACACCGGGGGATCGCCGTGCAGGGCTTCCCAGCGCGCGTTGTGCGCCGCCGCCCACAGGCTCGCCGCCCAGGCGACCTCCTGCTCCTCCGCGGTGAACCGGCGGCCCCGCAGGTCCTGGTAACGGGCGAGGAACGCGGCGGAGCTGTCGACCGGGGCCAGTGTCGGTGGTGACGCGCTGGCGAACGCCCCGGAGGCCGCGCCGGCGAGGGCCGCTTCCGGGTGCCACGCCAGGCTGTCCCAGTCGTGCACCGCCCGGACGTCGTCGTGCCAGCGGAGGTTCTGGGCTTCGAAGTCGGCGTGGCCCAGGACGCACGGCAGGTCCGCGGCCAGCAGCCGCTTCCGGGCCCGGGTTGCCGTCTCGACGATGTCCGCGGGCACGACGCTCTGGTCCCGTTCGTCGAGGAACCCGATCGACGGCCACGGCCCGGGATCCCGGTGGTCCCAGCGCGCCCAGCGCGGGTTCGGCAGCGGCGGCGCGACGTCCACGGTGGCCAGTTCGGACATCAGGCGGGCGAACACCGCCGCGTACCGCGCGGCGACGTCCGGGGTGTCGCCGCGCAGGACGTCCCCGCCCGGCCGGAACTCCTCGGCGTGCACGGCGAGCCCGTCGACGACGGTGACCGCGGTGAGCGGCCGGGGACACGGGAACCCGCGCGCGGCCAGCTCGGCCTGCGCGGCGACGCAGGACACGGCCCGGCCGTCGTCCTGCCGGGCCTTGACCACGACCTCCCGGCCGTCGGCCAGCCGCAGCCCGGCCACCTCGGACGACGACCGGCGCTCGAACAGCACCTCGACGGGAGCGCTGCCCAGGTGCTCGGCGCACCACGCCGAAACCACCGGTCCCCGAAGCCGCTCGCCCGTCAGAGCGGGTTGAACTCGCCGAGCGGGGCGGTGCAGAACGGGCCGCCCACGTACTCCGCCGCGATCCCCGTCGGAGCGGGGCGAGAAGCCAGCTGCTCCGCGTACACCTCGGCGTTGTCGTGGGACTTGTAGCCCAGCGCCTCGGCCTCGGCCAGCGAGTAGATGCGGCGCGTGTTGTCCGAGACGCCCCAGATCAGCCGGTACCCCGGCGAAGGCGCCGAGAGGCAGGCCTCGAACAGCCGCGCGCCGTCGTCCGGCGAAAGCCACGTCGTCAGGCCGCGCGGCCCCAGCGGCAACGGCGTCTCGAAGCACGAGCCGATCCGGATGACGATCACGTCCATGCCGAACCGCGAGTGGTAAAGGCTTCCCAGCGCCTCGATGGCCGCCTTGGACACGCCGTAATACGTGTCCGGCCGCGGCGAGGAGTCGGCCGGCAGATCCTCGTCGTTCCGCCGGAACCCGACCGCGTGGTTGCTGGAAGCCAGGACCACCCGGGACACCCCCGCCGCGCGGGCCGCCTCCAGGACCGTGTGCGTCCCGTTGATGTTGACGTCCAAGGTCGCTTCCCACGAGTTTTCGCGGCTGTGCCCGCCCAGGTGGATCAGCGCGTCGACACCTTCACAGGCCGCGGCCATCGCCGCGGCGTCGGTGACCGAAGCCGTCACGATCTCTTCGGAGGCGTCCGACGCCGTCTGGGGGGCCAGGTCGAGCAGGCGCAGCACACGGCCGTCGCGCTTCAAGCGGGGCCGCATCAGGGTGCCGACGACGCCCGCCGACCCGGTGATGAGCACGCGCTGGTCCGTCATGGATTTCCTCTCGGTAAGGGCGGCGGTCAGCGAATGCCGGCCCGGCGCAGCTGCTGCCCGAGCTCGGCGGTGGTTTCGGCGAGCAGCTCGCCGACGCGCTGGGCGTCGGCGTCGGCCACCTGGGAAATCGGCATCGAGCAGCTGATCGCGTCGGTGCCCGGGATCCGGTAGGGGATCACCGCGGCCACGCACCGGACGCCCAGCGTGCCCTCCTCGACCTCGGCGGCGTACCCGCGCTCGCGGGTCGCGGCGCACTCGGCGTGCAGGGCTTCGAGCGTGGTGATGGTGTTCGGCGTCAGTGCGGTCAGCGTCGCCGGCATCAGCGTCTCGATCTCGTCGTGCGTCAGCTCGGCCAGCAGCGCCTTGCCCAGCGCCGTCGCGTGCGTGGGCAGCGTGCGCCCGACGCGGGAGACGAGGTGCGTGGAGCGCTGCGACTCGCGCGTCTCCAGGTAGACGACCTCGGTGCCGTTGCGGCGCGCGAAGTGCGCGGTGAAGCCGGTCTTCTCCCGGATGCGCTCCAGCGCCTCGGTGGCGAACGGGACGACGGCGTCGCGGTCCAGGTACGCCGTGCCGCAGATCAGGGCGCGGACGCCGAGGCGGTAGCGGGCGGTGTTGGCGTCCGCCTCCAGCCAGCCGGCCTCCAGGAGCGTCCGCAGCAGGCCGTGCAGCGAGGAGCGCGGGAAGCCCGTGCGCGCGTGCAGGTCCGAGAGGGACAGCCAGACGTCGTTCGCCGCGAAGGTCTCGATGAGGTCGACGGCCCGGCGCGCGGACTTCACCCCCGACGATTCGGCGGGAGCACCCTCGGCCGTGTCCACCTTCTGCGGCATTTGTGCTCCTCCGTCCGGCCGTTGACTTGTGACTCCGGCCATATTAGCGTCCCGAACAACGTTCTTATGGATGAACATAATCACTATAACAGACTCCGTTCATAGATGTGAACAGTGACCCACATCGACGTGGACGCGGAAAGGAGCCTGCGGTGCACGCACTCGACTGGACGATGGTCTGCGCGTACTTCGCGCTGATGATCGTGATCGGCTGGTGGTCGCACAAACGGGTCAGCGACGTGAAGGACTTCTTCACGGCCGGCGGAAAGATGCCGTGGTGGCTGGCCGGCATCTCGCACCACATGTCCGGTTACAGCGCCGTGCTCTTCGTCGCGTACGCGGGCGTCGCGTACACCTCGGGCATCACCGTGTATTTCTGGGGCTTCGCCAGCATCGGCATCGGCGTGGGCATCGGCAGCTGGCTGTTCGCCGCGCGCTGGAACCGGCTGCGCTCGAAGCTCGGCGTCGCCTCGCCGCTCGAATACCTCGCCAAGCGGTACAACGTGCCGACGCAGCAGGCGCTCGCCTGGAGCGGCAGCCTGCTGAAGATCTTCGACATCGCGGCCAAGTGGTTCGCCGTCGCGACGCTGCTGCACGTCTTCGCCGGGCTCGACTACAACCTCGGCATCCTGATCACCGGCGCGGTCACCCTCGTCTACTGCACCATCGGCGGCCTGTGGGCCGACGCGCTCACCGACTTCGGCCAGTTCGTCATCCAGGCCGTCGCCGCGATCGTGATGATCGTCGTCGTCCTCGGCAAGCTCGGCGGGATCTCCGCGCTCTGGACGATGTGGGACAAGCTCCCCGAGAACCACGTCGACCCCGTGACGTCCAAGTACACCACCATTTTCTTGCTGGTCTACGTGCTGGTGAAGACGCTGGAGTACAACGGAGGCATGTGGAACCTGGCGCAGCGCTACATGGCCGCGCCGAGCACGAGCGAGGCCCGGCGCGGCGCGCGGCTTTCGTCGGCGCTGTACCTTTTGTGGCCGCTGGTGCTGATGTTCCCGATGTTCGCCGCGCCGCTGCTCATCCCCGGCATCAAGGACCCGACGCAGTCCTACGCGATCATGACGACGACGTTCCTGCCGCCGGGCCTGGTCGGCCTGGTGCTGGCCGGGATCTTCTCGCACACCATGGCGATGGTGTCCTCCGACGCCAACGCGATCTCCGCGGTCATCACCCGCGACATGATCCCGGCGATGGTCCGCCGCACCCGGCAGTGGACCGACGTCCAGGGCCTGAAGGCCGCACGGATCACCACCGTCGTGTTCGTCGCGCTGACCATGCTCGTGGCCACGCAGGCGCAGAACCTCGGCGGTGTGCTGCAGATCGTCGTCAACTGGGTCGCCGCGCTGATGGGCCCGATCTCCATCCCGCTGCTGCTCGGCATGCTGCCGTGGTTCCGCAAGTGCGGCCCGCGCGCGGCGCTCGTGTCCTGGGCAGGCGGCCTGATCGCCTACGCGCTCTGCTACTACGTCTTCAACGCGAACCAAACGGTGCTCATCGCGACGCCGATCCTGGTTTCGCTCGCCCTTTACGTCGGCTTCGGGCTGATCGCGCCCGAGCGCAGCGCGGCCGCCGATGAGATCGTCGACACCGTGAACACCGACGACGACGTCGACAGGATGAAGGAAGGCACGACCGTGCCCGCCTGAGGCAGGCCACACCCGGCCGAACCGAACAAGGACGAAAGAGCGGAAACTGATGGCACAGAACGAGATCGAGCTGGACGGCCTGCTGGCGTTCCCCCTCACCCCGTTCACCGAGGACCTCGAGGTCAACCTCGACGCGCTCGCGGAGAACGTGGAGAGCCACATCGCGGCGGGTGCCGGTGCGCTGTTCGTCGCGTGCGGCACCGGCGAGTTCAGCTCGCTCTCGCCCGAGGAGCACGCCGCCGTGCTCACCCGGACCCGGGAGGTGGCCGCCGGCCGCGTGCCGGTCTGGGTGGGCGCGGGCGGCGGCGCGGCGTCGGCTCGGGCCGGCGTCGCGGCGGCGCAGGCCGGGGGCGCCGACGGCGTACTCCTGCTGCCGCCGTACCTGGTCACCGGGCCGCCGTCGGGCCTGGTCGACTTCGCCCGGTACGCCGTCGGCGACTCGTCCGTGCCGGTCATCGTCTACCACCGCGGCACCGGCGTGTACACCGCGCCGACCGCGGCGGCGCTGCTCGAGATTCCCTCGGTCGTGGGACTCAAGGACGGCTACGGCGACGTCGAGGTGATGACCCGGATCGTCACCACGATCCGCTCGCTCGACACCGATCGCGCGCGGGACTTCCTGTTCTTCAACGGCTTGCCGACCGCCGAGGTCTCGGCCAAGGCGTACGCGTCGATCGGCGTCGCCCGCTACTCCTCGGCGGTGCACTGCTTCGCGCCGGAGATCGCGCACCGCTTCCACCGCGCGCTCGGCGAGGGCGACACCCGCGTGATGGACGCGCTGCTGACCGGCTTCTACCTGCCGCTGGTGGCGCTGCGCGACGAGACGCCCGGCTTCGCCGTCTCGCTGGTGAAGGCCGCCGCCCGGCTGCGCGGCGACAAGGTCGGCCCGGTCCGGCCGCCGCTGGTCGAGCCGACGCCGGAGCAGATCCGCCGGCTCGAGAAGATCGTGGAGGACGGCTTCGTGACGCTGAAGGCGCTGGGCTGATGAAGATCCTCGATGTGGTGCTGACGCCGGTCGCGTTCGCCGACCCGCCGCTGCTCAACGTCATGGGCGTGCACGAGCCCTTCGCGCTGCGCAGCGTCGTCCAGGTGAAGTGCGAGGACGGCATCGTCGGACTCGGCGAGTCCTATGGGGACAGTGCGTTCCTCGGCGAGGTGCGGAAGGTGCTGCCGCAGCTGCGCGGCCACGACGTCTTCGACCTGCCCGGCCTGCAGCGGCTGGTCGCCGAGGCCCTGTCCGGCACGGTGCTGACCGACGCGCACGGCCTGATCGGCGGGTTCTCCATCCGCAAGACCGTGGCGAGCGTCTATTCGCTGTTCGAGGTCGCCTGCCTGGACGCGCAGGGCCAGTACCTCGGCCGGCCGATCACCGACCTGCTCGGCGGCAAGGCGCGTGACGCCGTCGAGTTCTCCGCGTACCTGTTCTACAAGTACGGCAAGCACGTCGACGGCCGCGAGGACACCTGGGGCGAGATCACCACGCCGGAAACCCTGGTGAGCTCGGCGAAGCGGATGATCGACGAGTACGGCTTCCGCTCGATCAAGCTGAAGGGCGGGGTGTTCGAGCCCGGCCAGGAGGTCGACGGGATCCGCGCGCTGGCCGAGGCGTTCCCGGGCCACCCGCTGCGGATCGACCCGAACGGCGCGTGGACTCCTCGGACCGGCATCCGCGTGGCCCACGAGCTCGACGGTGTCCTGGAGTACCTCGAAGACCCGACGCCGGGCATCGAAGGCATGGCGCAGGTAGCTGCCGAGGCGTCGATGCCGTTGGCCACCAACATGTGCGTGGTGAACTTCGGCGACATCGATCCCGGCTTCCGGGCGCGCGCCATCGGTGTCCTGCTGTCGGACCACCACTTCTGGGGCGGCCTGCGCGCGACGCAGTCGTTGTCGACGACGTGCGAGAGCTTCGGCGTCGGCCTGTCGATGCACTCCAACAGCCACCTCGGGATCAGCCTGGCGGCGATGGTCCAGGTCGCCGCGGCGACGCCCCATCTCACCTACGCCTGCGACACGCACTGGCCGTGGAAGGTCGAGGACGTCATCGAGCCGGGCGTGCTGGAGTTCCGCGAGGGCGCCGTCGCGGTGCCGACGACGCCGGGGCTGGGCGTCAAGCTGGACGAGGACGCGCTGGCCCGGCTGCACGAGAACTACGTCCGATGTGGACTGACCAAACGGGACGACGTGACCTACATGCGCCAGTACGTCGACGGGTTCGAACCGAACACGGCGAGGTGGTGACCCGGTGAAGGTGACCGGATACGCCTACCCCTGGGACGTCCTGGAGTCCGGGTTCGCCGCGCGCGCCCGGGATCTGGGTGTCGACGAGGTGGCCGTCGCGCTGTCGTACCACAGCGCTCGTGCGGCGACGCCGTGGTCGGCCGCGGGGACCGCGGTGATCGCGCGGCATGCGGCGTTCTACCGCCCGGTTCCCGACGGGTGGGGGACGCTGCGTCCGTCCACTCCGGACTGGGTCTCGCCGGAGGATTCCGGCGGTGACGCCGTACGGCTGCTCAACGACGTCGGGATCCCGGCCGCCGCGTGGATCGTGCTGACGCACAACTCCCAGCTCGGCTACGAGCACCCGGGCGTCGCCGTGCGCAACTGCTTCGGCGAGAACTACCCCTGGGCGCTGTGCCCGTCACAGCCCGCAGTGCGCGAGTACGCGGCGAAGCTGACGGCCGAGGCCGTCGCCGGGCTCGAGCTGGCGTCGGTGATCCTCGAAGCCTGCGGGCCGCTCGGCGTGGCGCACCAGCACCAGCACGAGAAAACCGACGGTGTCTGGGCGCCTGCCGTGGTCCGGCTGCTGTCGATCTGCTGCTGCGACGCCTGCGCTGCTTCGTGGGACGTCGACGCGGACACCGTCCGGGCCCAGCTCGTCGAGGAGGTCCGGCGGCTGGTCGCGACCGGCGACCTGGGCGTGACGGCCGACGACCTGCCGCCGTCGCTGACCCAGATGCTGCTGCGGGCCCGGCAGGCGGCCACCGACGCGCTGCGGGCCGCGGTGCTGGCGTCGCTGCCCGCCGGTGTCCGGATCGTGCTGCACGGCGCGCTCGACCCGTGGGTCACCGGCGCGCTGCCGGGACTGACGCCGTCCGCCGCGGACGACGCCGACGCCGTCGTACTGTTCGGCTGGGCGCCCGCCACCGGGGCGGACGCCGTCGCCGCGGCCCGGGAGGCCCTGCCCGAGCGCGTGGCGATCGGCAGCTACATCACCGCGGTCGCCGCCACGCCGGTGCCGGACATCGCCGCCTACGTCGGCGAGCTGGCGAAGGCGGGCGCGGCCGAGCTGCACCTGTACCACCTCGGCCTGGCCGGGCCGGGTCGCTGGAGCGACCTGGCCACGGCCACCGCCGCCGCCCATGAAACCGAGGAGCTGTTCCACCCATGAGCCAGGCCACCGACGCCGCCACGCTCGAGAAGATCCTGGCGGGGGCCGCCGCGGCCGCCCGTCCCGCCGCCGCGGCCACCCCGGCCGAACGCGCCCGCTGGCTCGTCGCCGCGGCCGACGCCCTCGACGCCGCCGCGGACGAGCTCGTCCCGCTGGCCCACGCCGAGACCCACCTGCCCGCGTCGCCGCGGCTCGCGGGCGAGCTGAAGCGCACGACGTTCCAGCTGCGCCTGTTCGGCGAGGTGCTCACCGACGGCGAGTACCTCGGTGCCACCGTCGACCACGCCGACCCGGAGTGGCCGATGGGCCCGCGTCCGGACATCCGCCGCGTCAAGACCGCGATCGGCCCGGTGCTGGTGTTCGCGGCCAGCAACTTCCCGTTCGCGTTCAGCGTCGCGGGCGGCGACACCGCGTCCGCGCTGGCCGCGGGCTGCCCGGTGATCCTCAAGGCCCACCCGGGCCACCCGGAGCTGTCGGCGCTGACCGGCCGGATCGTGCGCGCGGCCCTGGTCGGCGCGGGCGCGCCCGAGGGCATCTTCGACGTGATCTTCGGCCAGGAGGAAGGCGTCACCGCGCTGAAGGATCCGCGGATCGCGGCGGCGTCGTTCACCGGGTCGATCCCGGGCGGGCGCGCGCTGTTCGACATCGCGAACGCCCGGCCGCGGCCGATCCCGTTCTACGGCGAGCTGGGCAGCGTCAACCCGGTCGTCGTCACCGAGGCCGCCATCGCGGCGCGCGGGGAGGCCGTCGCGAAGGGGTATGCAGGTTCGTTCACGCTCGGCGCCGGGCAGTTCTGCACCAAGCCGGGCCTGCTGTTCCTGCCCGAGGACCACAACCTGACTTCGGCCTTGCAGGACGCGTTGGCCGGTGCCGCGGCGCAGCCGATGCTGAACGACCGCATCGCCGCCGGGTACGCCGACAAGCTTTCTTCGCTGAAGGAGGTCCCCGGCGTCGAGGTGGTGTCTTCGTCGGAGTCTTCGTCGCCCGCGTTCACGCCGACCCTGCTGGCCACGACCGGCAAGCAGTTCCTCGAAGGCGGCGACACCGTGCACGAAGAGTGCTTCGGCCCGGCGTCGCTGATCGTCACCTACGCCGACCAGGCCGAGCTGCTGCGCCTGCTCGACGTCATCGAACCGGGGCTCACCGCCACGATCCACGGCGAGGAGTCCGATGTGGACTGGATCCGGCCGGTGCTGCCGGCCCTGGGCCGCATCGCCGGGCGGCTGCTGTGGAACGACTGGCCCACCGGCGTCACGGTGAGCTGGGCCCAGGAACACGGCGGCCCGTACCCGGCCACGACCGCCCCGACCACGACGTCCGTCGGCACCGCGGCGATCGAGCGCTTCCTGCGCCCGATCGCGTGGCAGGGCTTCCCGGACGCGCTGCTGCCCGAACCCCTGCAGGAGGCCAACCCCTGGCAGCTGCCCCGCCGCACCGACGGCACCCGCTGATTGCCCGACCCCCGCGGGGGCGCCCCCCGGTTTCCACTCTACCGTGGGGCACCGACAGGTTTCGGCGCCGCTGAACCCGGCGCAACCGAGTCCGGAGTCACCGAGTCCGGAGTCACTGCGCCGGAGCCACGCAAGCCCGCGGGGGCGCCCCCGTTTCCAGCCTATCGCTCGGCACCGACAGTTTTCGGCGCCGAGCGCCGAATCCGCCGCCGCACAACTGAATCCCGTTCCCCGTAAGCCGAGGATGTCTTCCTGGGAGGCATTGCCATGCCCGTGAACCGGAGAAACGCCCTGCGCGGCGGCGCCCTGGCGGCCGCCTCCACCGTGTTCCTCACCCGTCCGGTGTTCGCTTCGGCGGCCACCCCTGCGGTGCCCGCCGCCGCGAGCGGGGTGCCGGTGGCGACCGCGCCGATCGTCGCCGCCTACCGGCAGTTGCAGACCGGCATCAACCGGCCGTCGCCCGAGCGCACCCAAGCGCTCGCCAACCTCGGCCGGGTCGCCAAGGCGTACAACGCGAGCATGTCCGTCGCCGGCAGTGGTGCTCCACTGTGGACGGATCTGCCGCTCGGCCCGGGCAGCGACTACACGACGTCGATGTACGCGCGGCTGCGCGCGATCGCCGTCGACTGGGGCACGCCGGGCGGTGCGCTGTCCGGCGACCCGGTGGTGCTCGACCGGATCAAGGCGGCGCTCGAGCTGGTCCACGCGAGCCAGTACAACGAAAACGTCGGCGAGATCGGCAACTGGTACACCTACGAGATCGGCGTCCCGTACTACGTGCTGCACACGCTGTCGGTCGTCGCCGACCAGCTGAGCGCCGAGCAGCTGGCCCGGTACGTCAGCCCGATCAAGCGGTTCGTCGGCAACCCGAACGTCCGCGCGAACAACACCTCGCTCGTCGAGACCGGCGCCAACCGCGCCGACAAGGCCCTGATCTCCATCGTCGCCGGCGCGCTGATCGGCGACACCGCGTGGATCAGGACCGGCATCGACGCGCTCACCGACGTCGCGGGCGGGGGCGCGGCGAGCGTCGTCGCGAAGCTGGACCGCGCGGCGGGCGACGGCTTCCACGTCGACGGCTCGTTCATCCAGCACGACACCATCCCGTACCCCGGCCACTACGGCATCGTCCTGCTCACCGCCCTGGCCGGCGCCATCCACGTCACCGCGGGCACCGAGTACGCACTTCCGCAACCGCTGAAGGACAAGATCTACGCGCTGGTCGCGGACAGCTTCGCGCCGTTCGTCTACGCGGGCGCGCTGATGGAGCCGGTGCGCGGCCGGATGTTGTCGCGCCAGGGGGAGACCGGCCACGACATCGGCCACCAGCTCACCGTCGCGACCCTCGTCCTGGCCCGCACGGCGTCGGGCAAGACGAAGACCGACCTGAACGCCCTCGCCGCCAAGTGGCTCAAAGAAGGCACCTACGCGCCGTTCCTCGAAATCCCGGACCCCGAACGGTTCGCGCCCGGCCCGGACCTGGTGGCGACGCCGGGCATCGAGTTCGCACAGGACATGCTCGCCTCGGGGGCGCGCCCGGCCCGGGTCGTCGCGACGCACCGCGTCTTCGGCCAGCAGGACCGGATGCTGCACGTCACCGACGACTGGTCGGCGTCCCTGGGCGTCAGCTCGACGCGGATCTCGCGCTACGAGTCCATCAACGGCCAGAACCTCAAGGGCTACTACGTCGGCGACGGCGTGCTCTACACGTTCCTGCCGAACGCCAAGGGCCACTACACCGACGCCTACTGGCCGACGGTCGACCCGCTGCTCCTGCCGGGCACGACCGAGAACGACGGCCCGCCCGACCCGAAGTTCGGCGGCGTCCCGGTCGGCCCCAACACCCACACGGGTGGCGTCCGCTGGGACGACAGGCACGGCGCCTTCGCGCTGGACTTCAAGTCCTGGGACGGCTCTCTGGTCGCCAAGAAGTCGTGGTTCTTCACGCCGAACGGAATCGTCTGCCTCGGCGCCGGGATCACCGGCACGTCGGCGTCGAACGTGCGCACCACGATCGAAAACCGCAACCTGGGCGAAGGCGGCCGGGGCACGCTGCTCGTGGACGGCCGCCGTGTGCCGGCCGATCTCGGGAAAGCCGCCGCGCTGCGGCCGCACTGGGCGCACTTGGAGAACGTCGGCGGGTACGTGCTCCTGGACGACGCGTCGGTGACGGCCCTGCGCGAGGACCGGACCGGCGCGTGGCGCGACATCGACACCGGCGCCAACACCAAGGGCACGACGACGCCGAACACCCGCCGGTACCAGAAACTGGTGCTGGAGCACGGCGTGAAGCCGGTCGACGCGACCTACGCGTACGCGGTGCTGCCGGGTGCTTCGGTGGTCGGGACGCTCACCGCGTCCTGGGCGTGGCGGGTGCGGGCCAACACCGCGACGGTCCAGGCCGTCCAGACCGCGGACACCCTGCTGGCGAACTTCTTCGCGGCCGGTTCGGTCGGGGACGTGCGCGTGTCCGGGCCCGCGTCGGTCGCCCTCGGATGGCGTCAGCTGGCCGTTTCGGACCCGACGCAGACGCAGGACAGCGTGACGGTGACGGTGCACGGCAAGCCCGTGGTGGTGCCGCTCAAGGGCACCTTCGGCGCGACGAAGGTCGTGCGGTTGTAGCGGTGCTTCCCCGCCGGGCCGGTGCCCCGACCCGGCCCGGCGGGGTCCCCAGCTCGGTACGCTGGCGGTCATGACCACCGCCGAGCACGTGGACGTCCTGATCGTGGGCGCCGGCCTGTCCGGCGTCGGCGCGGCCTGCCGGCTCCAGGAACGGCTGCCGGGCAAGAAGTACGCCGTGCTCGAGGCGCGCGACACGATCGGCGGCACCTGGGACCTCTTCCGCTATCCGGGCGTCCGGTCCGATTCGGACATGTTCACCCTCGGCTACCCGTTCCGCCCGTGGAAGGACCCGAAGGCGATCGCCGACGGGCCGTCGATCCTGGCCTACATCCGCGAGACGGCGGCCGCGCACGGTGTGGCCGGCCGGATCCGCTTCGGCCACCGCGTGGTGCGGGCGTCGTGGTCGTCGCCGGACGCGCTGTGGACGGTCTCGACGGCACACGGCGCGACGTTCACCTGCCGCTTCCTGTACCTGTGCAGTGGTTACTACTCCTACGAATCCGGGCACGTCGTCGACTTCCCGGGCCGCGCGGAGTTCGCGGGCGAGATCGTGCACCCGCAGCACTGGCCGTCGGGCTTGGACTATGCAGGCAAACGCGTCGTGGTGATCGGCAGCGGCGCGACGGCCGTGACGCTCGTCCCGGCGATGGCGGGGGCGGCGGCCAGCGTGACGATGCTGCAGCGCTCGCCGTCCTACATCGTGGCGCGGCCGGGGCGCGACGCGCTCGCCGACCGGATCCGCGCGCACCTGCCGGAGAGGCTCGCGCACCGGCTGGTTCGGGGCAAGAACGTCGTCATGGGGACGGTGTTCTTCCAGCTCATGCGGCGGCTGCCGGAGAAGGCGTCGCTGGCGCTGCGCAAGCGCGTGGCGGCGCAGTTGCCGGCGTCGATCCCGGTCGACCCGCACTTCGTGCCGGACTACCACCCCTGGGACCAGCGGCTGTGCCTGGTCCCGGACGCGGACCTGTTCCGGGCATTGCGGTCGGGCAAAGCGGACATCGTGACGGACCGGATCGAGCGGTTCACGCCGTCCGGGGTGCTCTTGTCCTCCGGGCGCTCCCTCGAAGCGGACGTCATCGTGACGGCGACCGGGCTGCGGCTGGTCGCGTTCGGCGGGATCGAGCTGACCGTCGACGGCCGGGCGATCGAGCCGGGGGAGCAGCGCGCGTACAAGGGCATGATGTTCGGCGGCGTCCCGAACCTGGCGTGGTGCGTGGGTTACACGAACAACTCGTGGACGTTGCGGGCGGACCTGACGTCGCAGTACGTGTGCCGCCTGCTCGCGCACCTCGACCGCCACGGGTACGCGTTCTGCCTGCCGGACGCGGCTTCGGCGTCGACGGCGGGCCGGCCTCGCCCGATCGTCGACCTGGCCTCGGGGTACATCAAAAGGGCCGCCCCCGGCCTGCCGAAGCAGGGCGAGCGGCGGCCCTGGATGATGCGCCAGAACTACCTGCTGGACTTCGCGGACATGCGCTTCAACCGCGTCGACGACGGGGTGATGCGCTTCCGCCGCGCAGCAGCGCCGAGTCAGCCCTGACGAGCCTTCAGGCGCGGGTTGTCCTTGTTGATCACGACCACCTTCGTCCCCCGGCGGATGACCTGAGCACCCGGCTGGCGGGCGAGCGAGCGGATCGAGCTGCGGACCTTCATGGCGAGCCGTCCTTCCTGGGGAACTGACCCCACGTCCTCCTCAACCATCGGCGACCAGGTTTCATTCCGCAACTCAGCTGGTCTCGCGGGCGACCCAGGACTGCAGGTCGTCGCCGCGGACGGCGGCCGCCATCAGCTCCGGGAACTGGTCCGGGGTGCACGCGAACGCCGGGACACCCAGCTCCGCCAGCGCCGCCGCGTTCTCGTGGTCGTACGACGGCGCACCCGAGTCGGACAGGGCCAGCAGCGTCACCACCTGGACGCCCGCGCTCACCAGCTCGCCGATCCGGTGCAGCAGCTCGTCCTCGTCGCCGCCCTCGTAGAGGTCGCTGATCAGCACCAGCAGCGTCTGCTCGGGCCGGCCGACCAGGCTCTGGCAGTACGCGATCGCCCGGTTGATGTCGGTGCCGCCGCCCAGCTGGGTGCCGAACAGGACGTCGACCGGGTCGGCGAGGTGCTCGGTGAGGTCCGCTACTTCGGTGTCGAACGCGACGAACGACGTCTTCAGCGCCCGCATCGACGCCAGCACCGCGCCGAACAGCCCGGAGTACACCACCGACTCCGCCATCGAGCCCGACTGGTCGACCGCCAGGATCACGTCCCGCTGCACGGCCTGCTGACGCCGGCCGAACCCGATCATCTTCTCCGGCACGATCGTGCGCAGCTCGGGGGAGTAGTGCTTGAGGTTCGCGCGGATGGTGCGCGCCCAGTCGACGTCGCCGGGCCGCGGCCGGTGCGTCCGGGACGCCTTGTCGAGCGCGCCCTTGATCGCCGCCCGGGTGCGCTCGGCGAGCCGCTCCTCCAGCTCCGTGACGACCTTCCGGACGACCTCGCGCGCGGTCTCCTTGGTCTCCTCGGGCAGCACGCCGTTCAGCGAGAGCAGCGTGCCGACCAGGTGGACGTCCGGCTCGACCGCCGAGAGCAGCTCCTTCTCCAGCAGCATCCGGGTCAGCCCCAGCCGGTCGACGGCGTCCCGCTGCATCACCTGCACGACGGTGCTGGGGAAGTAGCGGCGGATGTCGCCCAGCCAGCGCGCGACCCGCGGCGCCGACGCCCCCAGGTTCGCGCTGCGCGGGCCGCCCGTCTCCTCGTCGTCGGGCTTGTCGTAGAGCGCGGCCAGCACCGCGTCGACCCCACTGTCCTCTTCGGACAGTTCGGCTTCGGCCAGCCCCGAGCCGGGGCCCGCGCCTTCGCCGCCCAGCACCAGCCGCCAGCGCCGCACGCGATCGGCGTCCACGCTCACGCCCCCACCCCCAGCAGCGTCGCCAGGACGGGCAGCACGCGCTCCGCCCGGTCCTCGTCCAGTTCGGCGGCCACCGTGACGACCGGCGCGGTGCCGGTGAGCCCGGCCGCGCGGTGCCCGATGGCCCGTTTCTCGGGCCCGCTGAACGCGCCGAACGTGCGGCGCAGCAACGGAAGCACCTCGGTGAAGACGTCGTCGTGGATCCCCGCGAGCCAGGCGTCGATCACCCGCAGCAGGCCCTCGTCGTGCACCAGCAGCAGCGCGCCGCCGTCGAAGAAGCCTTCGACGTACGCCGCGCCCGCCGACGGCGCGATACCGGGCGTGAGGGCCCGGCCCAGCCGCAGTTCGATGTCGAGCGCGTCCAGGAGCCCGGCGTCGTGCAGGATCCGGGTGAGCCGGCCCGCGAGCAGCGGGGGCAGCGACGGCCGTTCCGCCAGCCGAGCCAACGCCGTCAGCCAGCGGTGCTTCGCGTCTTCACCCAGCAGGGAGGTCGCGTCGTGCACCCCGTCGACGAGCTTGGCCATCCGGGCCGCGGCGTCGTCGTCGATCCCGTGCGTCGCCGGCGGCAGGCCGGCGCAGATCCGGTCGAGCATGCGGTCGGCGACCGCGCCCAGCGCGCCGGTGTCGGTGCCGCGCACGTTGCCGTAGCGGGTCGCCCGGGCCAGCGCGGGCAGGGCCGCCATCAGCCGTGCGACGTCGGCGTCCGCCGCCGCCCGCGCGTCGAGCGCCGCGAGGGCTTCGGGCAGGGCTTCCGGCAGGTCGGCGAGCAGGCAGTTCTCGACGGCCGTGGTGACCTCGTCGAGCGGGGGCGTGCCCTCGACCGTGGCGCGGACGACGGCGGTGGCCGCCGAGGGCACGGTGGTGCCGTGCACGGCCGCCGCGACCAGGTCGACCTCGAACGACGGCTCCCAGGCGAGCGCCCAGGTTTCCCGGAACGTGCCCTTGTTCCGCCGCGCCGACACCTCGCGGGTGCCCCAGTCGATCTCGAGGATCCGCAATCGGTGCAGCAGCTTCGAGCGGTCGAGCCCGCCGGGCGTGCGCAGGTCGAGGTCGAGCTCCTTGGCGATCGGGTCCTTCTTGAGCCGCAGGCGCCGCGCCGTCGCCGTCAGGTCCGCGGCCAGCGGGGGCTGCGGCACCCGGTCGGGCACTTCGCCGAGCCGTTCGCCGACGACCAGCCGCCGCGTGACGAGGTCGACCTGCACCTCGTCCCCGCCGCACAGCACGGACCGGGTGGCTTCGGTGACCTCGGCGAGCCCGGCCGACGACCGCCCGCGCAGCGCGGCGAGGGTTTCGGCCAGCCGGACCGCCTCGATGACGTGCGCGGTCGAGACGGGCAGGTCCTCCTGCCGCAGCACCGCGGCCACGCCGGACAGCCAGCGCGTGGTGACGTCCTCGGCCGTGGTGAACAGGTGGTGGTACCAGCCCGGCGACCGCACGCCCGCGCCGTAGCCGCTGGCCGTGGCGAGGCGCCCGTGCGTCCACGGCACCCAGGTGCAGGCGACCTTCCGCTTCGGGAGTCCTTTGAGGACGGCCTGGTCGTGCGACGCCGGCGGCAGCGGGTCGCTCAGCGCGGGCACGTGCCAGGCCCCGCAGACGACGGCGATGTTCTCGAAGCCGTCCTTGCGGGTGCGGCGCAGCACCGAGCGCATGTACGCCTCGCGCCGGGCTTCGTTGCCCCGCGGCGGTTTTTCGTCCTCCCGCAACGCGGTCATCGCCTCGGCGATTACCTCGAACGGGTTCTCGGCGCCGCGCCGGGACTCGACGACGTCGTCCCACCAGCGTTCCGGGTCGTCGTAGCCGCCGGCGGAAGCCAGCGCCGCCAGCGGATCGCCCGGCGGCCCGCCGTGCTCGTCCGGCCCCGCGGCGAACGTGTTCGCCGCGGGGAGGTCGCAGAACCGCACCGGGATCCCGGCCTCGCGCGCGTAGGCGAGCGCCTGCCACTCGGGGCTGAACACGGCGAACGGCCAGAACGCGGCCCGCGAGACGTCGTCGGTCGCGTACGCCAGCAGGGCGACCGGCGGCGCCATCGCCGGGTCTTCGGCCAGCTCGACGAGCGCGTCGGCCTCGGGTGGGCCCTCGATCAGCACCACGTCGGGCTCCAGTTCGGCGAGCCGCGTCGCCACGGCCCGGGCGGACCCCGGGCCGTGGTGGCGGATGCCGAGCAGGTGGGTCGAGGTCACGAGATCTCCTGGCCCGCCCGGTAGAAGTCGGCCCAGCCCTCGCGCTCGCGCACGACCGTCTCCAGGTACTCGATCCAGATCGCGCGGTCGGCGACCGGGTCCTTGACCACCGCGCCGTGGATGCCGGCTGCGACGTCGTGCGGGCGCAGCACGCCGTCGCCGAAGTGCGCGGCCAGCGCGAGCCCGCCGGTGAGCACGCTGATCGCCTCGGCCGTGGACAGCGTGCCGGACGGGGACTTCACCGCCGTGCGGCCGTCTTCGGTGCGGCCCGAGCGCAGCTCGCGGAACACCGTGACCACCCGGCGGATCTCGGCGAGCTCGGCGGCCTCCGCGGGCAGCTCCAGCGACGTGCCCAGTTCGGCGACCCGCCGGCTGACGATCTCGATCTCCGCCTCGGCGGTGTCCGGCAGCGGCAGCACCACGGTGTTGAACCGCCGCCGCAGCGCGCTCGACAGCTCGTTGACGCCCTTGTCGCGGTTGTTCGCCGTCGCGATCAGGTTGAAGCCCGGCCGCGCCTGCACCTCGGTGCCCAGCTCGGGGATCGGCAGGGTCTTCTCGGACAGGATGGTGATCAGCGAGTCCTGGACGTCGGCCGGGATGCGGGTGAGCTCCTCGAGCCGGGCGAGCTTGCCGTCCCGCATCGCGCGCAGCACCGGGCTTTCGACCAGCGCGGCCGGGCTCGGGCCCTCGGCGATCAGCCGGGCGTAGTTCCAGCCGTAGCGGATGGACTCCTCGGACGTGCCCGCGGTGCCCTGCACCAGCAGCGTCGAGTCGCCGCTGATCGCCGCCGACAGGTGCTCGGACACCCACGTCTTCGCCGTGCCGGGCACGCCGAGCAGGAGCAGGGCGCGGTCGGTGGCCAGCGTCGCGACGGCGACCTCGATCAGCCGCCGCGGGCCGACGTACTTCGGCGTGATCACCGTGCCGTCCGGCAGGGTGCCGCCGAGCAGGTACTCGACTACGGCCCACGGCGACAGGTTCCAGTGCGGCGGCTTGGCCCGCTCGTCGGCGGCGGCCAGCGCGGCCAGCTCGGCGGCGTGGTCCTGTTCGGCGTGCGGCCGGAGGACGGTGGGGGCGGTCATGCGAGCTCCTCGTACATTTCGCGGCGGAAGTTCAGCGTTTCGGTGAGCGCCCGGCGCCACGGACCGGCGTCCATGGTCAGCCGGGTGGTGGCCAGCGGGTGCCGCAGGCAGGCCGCGGGGACCGCGCGGGCGATCACGACGGCGGCGTGCGAGACCAGGCGGTGGTCGTCCTGGCGGGCGATCCAGTCGAGCAGGGCGGTGCCGAGCTCCTTCGTCCACGGCCGGGGCAGCTCGTGCACCAGCCGCGCGAACGACTCGGTGGGCAGCCGGCTCACCAGGTGCCCGACCGTGGCGGCCTGCCCGGCCGGGCTCAGCACGCCGAGCAGGGGTGGTGTGGTGCGGCCGCCGGGATCGGCGCCGATGAGCGCCTGCGCCCAGGTTTCGTCGCGCTGGCGCAGGGCCGCGGTGGCCCAGGAGTCGCGCAGCACGCCGGCCGGGCAGCCCTCGACGGCCATCCGGACCACTTCGGCTGGCGGGCCGAACTCGGTCCAGAAGGCCAGCGGAGCGGCCGCGACGAGCGCGCGCAGCCGGACGGTGCCCTCACCGCGTTCCCCCGGGGGCACCGAGATTTCGAGGACCCGCCCGCGCCGGCGGACCAGCGGCCGCAGCCGGCCGGCCATCGTTTCGCCGTAGCGCGTGCCCGGCAGCCGGCCGAGCAGGTCGGCGGCCCGTTCGCGGACGGCGGCCGCGCGGTCGGACAGCGCGGCTTCGAGGAAGGCCTCGTCTTCGGCGCGGGCGTGCCCGGCGAGCACGCCGAGGAAGTCCGCCCGGATGTCGGCGGGTTCGCTCTTCCACGACGCGGTGAGCGCTTCGCGGGCGGCATCCGGATCTTCGGCCAGCTTGGCGGCGAGCCAGCGGCGGCGCTGGGCGAGGCTGCCGTACTGCCAGACGTCCCCGGACTCTTCCGGCGGCGCGGAAAGGAAGGCCCAGTCCGGGTTCCGCTGCCCGAGCCACGCCCCGACCGGGCCCGCGACCGTGACGAGCGGGCCGCGCAGGGCGGCCTTGCTGCGGGCGGCTTCGGCGAGCAGCGGCAGGGTTTCCGGCGGGACGCGGTAGTCCGTGCCCGCGACGATGCCGAGCCACTCCAGCAGCAGGTCCGGGTGGCTCGCCGCCAGCAGCCGGGCCAGCCGTTCCCGCGCGAGCGGCGGGACGAAGGGCCGCTCGTCGGCCGCGGCCACGGGCAGCGGCCGGACGTCGCGCAGCGGCTGCCGCCCGGCCCGGCGGTAGGTGGTGAGCACGGCCGCCGCGGCGAGCAGCTGCTCGGCGGGTTCGCGGCGGTCCGTGATGAGCTCCCGGACCGCGGCCGGCTGCGTGTCCGGGTCCACGGCCCGGCGGCGGGTGCCGAGCAGGGCGGTGCCGACGAGGTCTTCCCAGGCTTTCACAGGCGCACCGCCCGGTCCTCGTGCCAGCACGTCAGCGGCCGCAGCCCCGCGGGGCTCCACTCGCCGGCCACCGTCAGCGGCCGGCCCGCGGACATCGCCAGCAGCGACCACGGGAACGCGTACGGCACCAGCGGCAGCGCGGTTCCGTCCTTTTCGGACAGACACCAGCCGTCGGCGTGCTCCGCGGGCGTGACCCCGGAAAGCAGGACGGGCCAGCGTTCCAGCCACGGGTCCGCGGCCATCGCCCGCGCGTACGCCGCCAGCGCGTCTTCGATCGAGCCGCCGTCGGCGGCCGGGGCCGCGGCCGGGATGCCGCGCTCGGCCACGAGCGCGCGCAGCGGTGCGGCGCCCGGGTAGAACGCCAGCTCCGCGGTCAGCGAATGCCCGGCCGGCAACGACGAATCCAGCGGACGGCCCGGCGGCGCGAACGACAGCACCAGCGCGTCCCGGCCCGTCCGGCGGCCGCGCAGCCACGTGCGCCGCGTGAGCAGCCGGTCGTTCTCCTCGTCGGCCGCGCCCGTGACCAGCCAGTCGTCCGACACGCGCTCGCCGCTTTCCAGCACGCGAGCCGTCTCGACCGAGAAGCCCAGCCGCGTGCGGACGGTTTCGGCCAGCGACGGCGGCAGGTCGTCCAGCCGGGTCGCCGCGTCCGCCAGCAGGTACAGCAGCGACAGCTCGCCGAGCAGGGCCTCCGGCCAGTCGCGGCGGCCGACGATCCCGGCCGCCCGCCGCAGCCCGCCGGCCAGGCCGGACGCCTGGGCGTCGACCATCCGCGCGGCGACCGTGCGCAGCTCCTCGCCGCCACTGCGCTCGAACCCGGCGAAGCCCGCGCCGATCCGGTCGGTCAGCCAGATCTTCAGCTCCAGGACGCCGCCTTCGACGCGCGCGGCCCGTTCACCGGCGCGCCGCGCGGCGGCTTCTTCGTCCTTCGGGCCCGCCGCCTCGGCGCGTTTCTCCGCCCGGCGGGCGCGATCGGCGCGTTCGGCGAGCCAGGCGTGCACCCATTCGGGCGGCTCGGCCGGGTCGACCTGCCTCGCGGCCCACAGCATCAGCAGCCCGAGCGCGTGCTTGCACGGGAACTTCCGGCTGGGGCAGGAACACCGGAACGCGGGCTCGGCGAGCTCGACGCACGTTTGGTACGGCTTCTTGCCGCTGCCCTGGCAGAAGCCCCACACGGCGTCTTCGGACGCCCCCGCGCCGGACCACCTCGCCGGTGCGGCGAGCGCCCGGCCCGCCTTCTCCGAAGCGGGATCCGGCGCGAGCCCGGCCACGCGTTCCGCGGTCCACGGCACCGCCGTCACCACCTGTCCCCCCACTGGTTTCCGTTGCCTTCCGGTCGGTTTCCCCAGGCTAGTGGCCCGGAGTGGCTTACCCGGAGAAGCATGCCAGCACCCACCGACAATTTTCGGCGCCGTGGACAGCCTGCCGTATTCCAGTACTAGAATACCGACGTGCTGACCGACGCGGAACTCACGGTGCTCGGCCTGCTCGCCGAGCAGCCGAGGCACGGCTACGAGCTGGACGAAGTCGTGTCCGAGCGGGGCATGCGCGACTGGACCGCGCTCGGGTTCAGCTCGATCTACTACGTGCTCGGCAAACTCCGCGACCGCGGTCTGGTCGCGGAGGTCGCGGGGGAGCGCGCGCACGCGAAGGCCAAGAAGATCTTCACGGCGACGGAAGCGGGCCGTCAGGCGTGCGCGGAGGCCGCGGAGGCGGCGATCGCCGAACTGCGCCCGCTGCACCCGCCCGTGCTGGTCGGGCTGGCGAACAGCCCGGCCATCGCACCGGACCGGCTCGCGTCCGCGCTGGCCCGGCGCGCGGAAGCCGTCCAGGAGCGGCTGGCCGAGGTCCGGCGCGCGGCCGAGGCCGACGTGCCGCCGTTCGTCCGGGCGATCTTCGACTACTCGATCCTGCAGCTCGAAGCGGAGGCCCGGTGGCTGGCCGGAAGGACGTTCTGATGCCCTACGACGTCAAGAAAGACCTGAAACAGCTCTACGCGCCGAAGAACCTCGATTGGGCGCTGGTCGACGTTCCCGAACAGCAGTTCCTGGCCCTCGACGGCCGCGGCAACCCCAACACCGCCGAGGCCTACAAGAAAGCCGTCGAAGCCCTGTACGCCTTCGCCTACACGATCAAGATGACGGCGAAGCGGACCGGCGAAGACTTCGTCGTCGGCCCGCTGGAAGGCCTGTGGTGGGCCGAGGACTACACGGCGTTCACCGTGCGCGCCAAAGATTTCTGGCAGTGGACGATGCTGATCTCACAACCCGCGTGGATCGGCGAAGACGCCGTCGAAGAAGCGCGCGAATCGGTGCGGCGCAAGAAGAAGATCGACGCGCCGGTCCGGCTCGAGAAGCTGCGCGAAGGCCGGTGCGCACAGGCGCTCCACGTCGGCTCCTACGACGACGAAGGTCCCCTGCTGGCCCGGCTGCACCACGAGTTCCTCGAGCAGCATGGACTGAAGCCGACCGGCCTGCACCACGAGGTCTACCTCGGCGATCCGCGGAAGACCGACCCGGCGAGGCTCAAGACCGTGCTGCGTCAGCCCGTCGGCTGATCCAGCTCGGCCAGGCCGCTCTCCCACCGACGGCGGCGTTGCGCGGACGTCTGCTCCCACCACGGCTCGCCGCGTTCGCCCAACGCCACCTTCGCCGTCTGGACGCGCCCTCGATCCTGGACGCGCCGGGCCGCCATCAGGTGTTTCTGCAGGCGGTCGCGGACGTCGTCCGGGATCTCGGGGTCGGTCGCGCGCCAGCGGCGGCCGTCGATCACGACGTAGCGGCCGTCCGGGGTGTGCTCGGGCATCAGTAGTCCGAGGTCACCGGCCACGTGTCGTCGTGCAGCAGGCGCTTGAGGATCTTGCCCGTCGCGTTGCGGGGCAGGTCGGGCACGAAGTACACGTCGCGCGGCACGGCGAACCGGGCCAGCCGCTGGTGGATGTAGGCCCGGATGTCCTCCGCGTGCAGTGAGGCGCCGCGCCGCGGGACGACGTACGCCGCGAGGCGCTGGCCCCACTCCGCGTCCGCCACGCCGACCACCGCCGCGTCGTGCACGCCGGGCAGCGCCACCAGCGCTTCTTCGACCGGGCGCGGGAACACGTTCTCGCCGCCGGAAACGATCATCTCGTCCGCGCGGCCGGTGACGAACAGGCGGCCCGCCGCGTCGAGGTAGCCGACGTCGCCGGTGGCCATCAGGTCCGCCGCGCGCGCCGGGTCGGTGCCGTTCGTGTAGCCCTCGAACAGCATGTCGTTGCCGACGAAGATCTGGCCCTCGCCGCCCGGCGGGACCGGCTTGCGGTCCTCGTCGAGGATCGCGACGCGCGTGCCGAGCGGGCAGCGGCCCGCCGTGGTCGGCGCCGCCCGCAGGTCGGCCGGGTCGGCGATGCTCGCCCAGGACACCTCGGTCGAGCCGTAGAAGTTGTAGAGGACGTCGCCGAAGGTGTCCATGAACTGGGTGACGAACGCGCCGGACATCGCCGAGCCGCTGCTCGCGACGATCCGCAGCGACGAGAGGTCGTAGCGCGCGCGGACCCGCTCGGGCAGGTCCATGATGCGCTGCAGCATGATCGGCACGGCGAACAGCGCGTCGCACTTCTGCTCGGCGATCGTCCGCAGCGTCTCTTCGGCGTCGAACTTGCGGATCATGGCCAGCGACGCGCGCAGCGCCATGCCGATCTGCATCGCGGCGAGGCCCCAGCTGTGGAACAGCGGCGCCGCCACCAGGATCCGGTCGCCGGCGCGCAGCGGGATGCGGTCGAGGATCGCCGCGGCGGAGCCTAGGCCCTTCGGCGTCGGGCGGCGCGCGCCCTTCGGCGTCCCGGTGGTGCCGGAGGTGAGCACGATCAGCCGGCCCGGCCGGTCGACCGGCTTGGGCGGGTCGGCGGGGGCGGCGTGGATCAGCTCGTCGACGGTCGGGTAGCCGGTCTCGGCGTCCGGCCAGGTGCTGATCCGGGCGAACTCGCCCGGGACGTTGGCGATGGTCTGCGCGAACTCGTCGTCGGCCAGCACGGCGGTCGGCTTGTGCTCGGCGATCACGTCCCTGACCGACGCCGCGGACAGACCGGTGTTCAGCAGCACGACGTCGGCGCCGAGCTTGCTGGCGGCGACGAACGACTCGACCATCGCGCCGTGGTTGCGGCACATCAGGGCGATCCGGTCGCGCTCGGTGACGCCGAGTTCGCTCAGGCCGTTGGCGAGGCGGTCACTGCGGTCCTGGACCTGCCGGAAGGTGCGGAGGCTGCGCTCGTCGTGCAGGGCGGGCTCGTCGGGGACGCGCGCCGCGGCGGCCTGGTAGCCGCCCGCGATGGTCGCGCCCCACTGCGCGAGGGAGTTGAGCTGGCGCGCCAGCTTGTCCGGCCGGCCCGCGCTGAGCACGCCCGCGCGCAGCAGGACGCTCGTGGTGCGCAGCTTGGTGGCCTTGTTGCCGTCGCGGTCGGCGTCGGGGTCGGGCTGCCCGGACAGGTAGAGGTCGAGCCGGCGGCCGAGCGCGCGGACGTCCTTCTTCACCGAAGACACCAGGTCCTGGTACGCCGGCGACAGCATCATCCGGACGAACAGCTCCGTCCGGCCGCCCGCCAGGGGTCTCAGCTCCAGCGAGACCCAGGTGCCCTCGTCGGGGACGCCGCACCAAACGACGTGCTCGCCCGGCCGGTACACGACGGCCTGGACCTGCGCCTCCAGCATCGGCCCGCGTTCGGGGACGATCCGGATCGTGCCCCGGGGACCGCGGCCGCGCGCCGCGTGCTCGTGGACCTCGCACCCGCTGATCTCCGGCACGAACCGCGAGTACCACTCCGGCGATCCGACGATCTGCCACACCACGTCCGGCGTGTGTCCGACCACGGCACTCGCCTCGACCACATCGTCACGCATTACGTCTGCCCTCACCGGAGTGTCACCGAACACACGTTCAGGTCACGGAGGCGTCACAGTAGCAGCAAACGGGTGATCACGGATACTCCGAACGGCCAGATACCGGTGGGTAACGGACACTCGTAGTAGGTCTTCCTAATGTCCACTGTGGAGTGATTAACGCCGTTCACCGAGCATAACGGGCACAGCGTGCACACGCAGTGCGCCGCCGATGTCGTGAACCGTCCCTTTACCCCGTCCTGACACCCGAACACGTCATTCCGGACCGGATGGGGTATACCGGGCACCAGCTCCGCCCCCAGGCGCGCCAGCTCGGCTTTCACCGATTCCGGGCCTTCGACGTCGACGAGCGCGCCCCAGCCCGCCAGCTCCTGGGCGATCATCACCGGCGCCGCCGCGGCCACCCGCGCCCGGACGCGGTCGCCGGGCAGGTCCGCGACCAGCTCGCAGTGCCGGCCGAACCGGTCGCGCAGCACGCCGAAGTGGCGGCGGTCGAGCACGACGTCCGCGGTCAGCGGCGAACGCCGCTTCTCGACCTCCTCGACGACCTCTTCCCACACCTTCGCCAGCTCGAGGTCGGACGGGCGGTCCGCGGTCTCCCCGGTCGCCGTGGCCGCGACGATCCGGTCGACCCGGAACGTCCGCCTGCCCTTCGCGGTTCCCGCCACGAGGTACCAGACGTCGTCCTTGTCGACCAGGCCCCACGGGTCGACGAGCCGCTCGGACCGCTCGCGCCCGGCGTAGGCGAGCCGGACGCGGCGGCGCGCGATGACGGCGTCCCGCAGCAGCTCGACCATCGGCGGCCGGTCCTTGGCGCGCTCGCCCCAGCCCGCGTGGTCGACGACCACCGCGTCGGCGGCCGCCTCGGCGTCCGCGCGGAACGTGCCGGGCAGGGCCCCCATCAGCTTCCGCAGCGCCGACTTGACCTCGGGCGTGGCCGCCGCCGGTCCGGCCAGGAGGAACAGCGCCTGCGCCTCCCGCGCGGTGAGCCCGGACAGGTCGGTCCGCGCGCCGCCGACGAGTTGCCAGCCGCCACCGCGGCCGGGCTGGGGGTAGACGGGCACCCCGGCCGTCGAGAGCGCTTCGAGGTCGCGGCGGGCCGTCGCGACCGAGACCTCCAGCTCGGCGGCGACCTCGGCGGCGGTGACGCGGCCGCGCGTCTGCATCAGCAGCAGGGTGGCCACGAGACGGTCGGCGCGCATGGCGGAAGTGTCGCAAACAAAGTGCGCACTCGATGAGCACTTTTGCTCCGCATGATGGCTCCACACCGCTTGAGAGGAGCAAGAAGATGCTGCGAGGAATGGCCACCGTCTCCTACTTCGCCGACGACCACGAAGCCGCGAAAGCCTGGTACACGGAGTTCCTGGGGGTCGAGCCCTACTTCGAACGCCCGGGGTACGCCGAGTTCCGGATCGGCGACTACCAGCACGAACTGGGGCTCGTCGACGGGAAGTACGGTCCCGCCGGGCGCGGCGGCGCGATCGTCTACTGGCACGTCGACGACCTGGCGGCGACCGTCGCGCGGCTGCTCGCGCTGGGCGCGAAGGAGTACGAGCCGGTCACCGAGCGCGGACCCGGGTTCGTGACGGCGGCGGTGGTCGACCCGTTCGGCAACCTCCTGGGTGTCATGACCAACGTGCACTACCTTTCGGTGCTGGCGGACTGTCGGCCGTAACCACAGGATCTTGTGCGGTTGTGGCGGCCGCACACATGGTCCGCGACCCGGGTCACGCTTACCGTTCCCGTCCATGACCAGCGATCTGGACGGGCGCACCGCCCTCGTCACCGGCGGGGCCGGCGGCATCGGCCTGGCCTGCGTCCGGGCCCTCGCCGCGGCCGGGGCCAAGGTGCACGTCGTCGACGTCGACGCCCGCAACGCCGAAGCCGCCGCCACCGAGGTCGGCGGCTGGGCGCACGCGGCCGACCTGACCGACCCCGCCGCGATCGACGGCCTCCCCGCCGAGGTCGACATCCTGGTCAACAACGCCGGGATCCAGCACGTCGCGCCGATCCAGGACTTCCCGCCCGCGGAGTTCGCCCGGATCCAGGCGCTGATGGTCACCGCTCCGTTCCTCCTGATCCGCCGCGCGCTCCCGGCGATGTACGCCCGGGGCTTCGGCCGGATCGTCAACATGTCGAGCGTGCACGGGCTGCGCGCGTCGCCGTTCAAGGCCGCGTACGTCGCCGCGAAGCACGGACTGGAGGGCCTCTCGAAGGTCGCCGCCCTCGAAGGTGCCGAGCACGGCGTGACGAGCAACTGCGTGAACCCCGGCTACGTCCGGACGCCGCTGGTCGACGGGCAGATCGACGCCCAGGCCGCCGAGCACGACATCCCGCGCGACGCCGTTGTCGCCGAGGTGCTGCTCAAGCGCGCGGCGATCAAGAAGCTCATCGAACCCGGGGACGTCGCTTCCCTGGTGACGTGGCTGTGCTCGCCGCACGCCGGCCACGTCACCGGGGCCTCCATCCCGCTCGACGGCGGCTGGTCCGCCGCGTGAACCCGCCCAACCACAAGGAAGTGGAGCCCGCAGTGAGCCAACCCCACCGGTCGGCGATCGCCAAGATCGTCGGCGCGAGCCTGATCGGCACCACCATCGAGTGGTACGACTTCTTCCTCTACACCTCGGCCGCCGCGCTGGTGTTCAACAAGCTGTTCTTCCCGACGGCGGACCCGCTCACCGGCACGCTGCTGGCGTTCCTGACCTACGCGGTCGGGTTCCTGGCCCGCCCGGTCGGCGGCCTGGTGTTCGGCCACTACGGCGACCGGCTCGGGCGCAAGAAGCTGCTCATCGTCAGCCTGGTGCTGATGGGCGACTCGACGTGCCTGATGGGCGTGCTGCCGACGTACGCGTCCGCGGGCGTCGCGGCTCCGCTGCTGCTCACCTTCCTCCGGCTCATCCAGGGCTTCGCGCTCGGCGGCGAGTGGGGCGGGGCCGTCCTGATCGTCTCGGAGCACGGCGACGACCGCCGTCGCGGCTTCTGGGCGAGCTGGCCGCAGTGCGGTGCCCCCGGCGGCAACCTGCTGGCCACCGCGGTGCTGGCGATCCTGTCCGCGACGCAGTCCGACGCGACGTTCCTCTCCTGGGGCTGGCGCGTGCCTTTCCTGCTGTCGGGGGTGCTGCTGCTGATCGGGCTGTGGATCCGGCTGGCGGTGGCCGAGTCGCCGGTGTTCCTCGCCGCCCAGGAACAGGCCGAGAAGCGCGCCGAAAAGCACGTCCCGGTCGTCGAGGTGTTCCGCCGCAACTCGCGTCAGGTGCTGGTCACGATCGGCGCGCGGATGGCCGAAAACGTCTCGTACTACGTGCTGACCGCGTTCATCCTCGTGTACGTCACGACCGGGCTGCACCTGCCGAAGGGCGTCGGCCTGAGCGCGGTGCTCATCGGCTCGGCCGTGCACTTCGTGACGATCCCGCTGTGGGGTGCGCTTTCCGACCGCGTCGGCCGCCGCCCGGTGTACCTGTTCGGCGCGATCGGGATGGCGTTGTGGGGCTTCGCGTTCTTCGCGCTGATGGACACGAAGTCGTCGGCGGTGATCGTGCTGGCCACGACCGTCGGGCTGCTGCTGCACGGCGCGATGTACGGCCCGCAGGCCGCGTTCTTCGCCGAGCAGTTCCCGACGCGGGTGCGCTACACCGGGCTTTCGGTCGGCGGGCAGCTGTCGTCGATCGCCGCCGGGGCCGTCGCGCCGCTGATCGCCGTGGCGCTGTTCTCGGCGTGGCACAGCACCGTGCCGGTGTCGCTGTACGTCGCGGCGATGTGCGTCCTCACCGTGATCGCCCTGCTCGCGGCCCGCGAGACGCGCGGCGAATCGTTGCACGATGACGACGTTCGGGCGGAGACGGCGGCCGTTTCGCCCTAGCATGACCGCCGTGACCGCACCCAGCGACGCGTTGCGCCGGCTGCTCGACCTGCTCGCCTCCGGGGCGAGCACCGAGCAGCTGGCGCACGTCGTCGTGGCGGCCCGCGCCGAGGGCGCGCTCGGCGCGGCCGACCTGGCCGAGCTGGCCAGCGCGGGTGAGCTGGCGCTGCGGATCCGCGAGACGCTCGCCGAGCACCGGCGGCGCGAGGCCCAGCTCGGCGCGTTGTTCGACACCGCGAGCGAGCTGGCCGCACTGTCCGATCCGGACACCGTGCTGCGCTCGATCGTCCGGCGGGCACGGGCGTTGCTCAACGTCGACGTCTCCTACCTGTCGCTGAACCGTGAAGCCGAGAACAAGACCTACGTCCGGGTCAGCGACGGGTCGGTGTCGGCGGAGTTCCAGCAGATCGTGCTCGGCATGGGGGAGGGCCTCGGCGGGCTGGTCGCGCTGACCGCGCGGCCGTACGCCACGTCGGACTACTTCAACGACGACCGGTTCAAGCACACCCGGCACATCGACTCCGGCGTCAAGGACGAGGGCCTGACCGCGATCCTCGGCGTCCCGCTGGCGATCGGGCCGAAGGTGCTCGGCGTGCTCTTCGCGTCCGACCGCTCGACGCGGGAGTTCTCCGCGGACGAGGTGGCGCTGCTGTCGTCGCTCGCCGACCACGCCGCGATCGCGCTCGACAGCGCGAACCTGCTCGACCAGACGCGCCGCGCCGTTGCGGAGCTCAACGAGGCCAACGCGACGATCCGCGCGCACAACGAAGCGATGGAACGCGCCCAGGATGCGCACGACCGGCTCACCGACCTCGTGCTGCGCGGCGGCGACCTGCCGGACGTCGCGGCCGCGGTCGCCGGGGTGCTGCACGGCGACCTCACGGTGTACGACGCCGACGGCGCGCTGCTGGCGAGCTCGTCGGTGCCGGTCGCGCTCGACCGCGACGCGCTCGCCGCGGCCCGCGCCGCCGGACGTGCGGTGTCCACAAGGGACACTTGGGTGTGCGCGGTGCAGGCCGGTCCCGAACTGCTCGGCAGCCTGGTGCTGGCCGGCCGCGACGGGCTGACCGACCCCGACCGGCGGCTGTTCGAACGCGCGGGCGTCGTGACGGCGCTGCTGCTGATGCTGCGGCGTTCGGTGGTGCGGGCCGAAGACGAGGTCCGCGGCGAGCTGCTGACCGACCTGCTCACCGCGCCCGACCGCAACCCCCGGGCGCTGCTGGCGCGCGGCCGCCGGCTGGGGATCGACCTTTCGGTGCCGCACGCGGTGCTCGTCGCGCACGCGGACGGCGGTTCGCGGCGGCGCCTGGCGAGCGCGGCCGCCCGGCACGCCACACTGGTCGGCGTGCACGCGGAGGAGGTCGTGCTGCTCGGCGCGGGCGACCCGGACGAGCTGGCGCGCCGCGTGGCGGCCGACCTCGGCGCGGTGACCGGCCGCCCGGTCACCGTCGGTGCCGCCGGGCCGGCGAGCGGGCCGTCGGCGATCGCGGAGGCCCACGCGGAAGCGGCGCGCTGCGTGCGGGCGCTGCTCGCGCTGGGCCGGACCGGCGAAGGCGCGGCGATGGCGGGGCTCGGTTTTCTCGGGCAGGTGCTGGGCGACCACGCCGACCTCGACGGGTTCGTCCGCCGGACGCTCGGGCCCGTCCTGGACTACGACGCGCGCCGCGGCACCGAACTGGTCGCGACGCTGCGGGCGTACTTCGCGAGCGGTTCGCAACTCGCGCGCACGAAGGACGTGCTGCACGTCCACGTCAACACCGTGGTCCAGCGGCTGGAGCGGGTGGCGTCGCTGCTGGGGGAGGACTGGCAGGCGCCGGAGCGTGCCCTGGAGATCCAGCTGGCGCTGCGGGTGCACCGCCTAGGCCGGTGAATCGAACGCCCGCGACCGGCGCACGACGATCGCCGACGTGACGCCGCCCGCCGCCGCGATGACGGCCGCGAGCGGGAGCATCCCGTGGTCCAGCCCGAGCCCGCCGAGCGCCGCACCGAGCGCGATGCCGATCTGGAACGCCACGATGTAAACCGCCGACGCGAGGTCCGGCCGGCCTTTCGCGACGCGCAGGACCGCCGCCTGCAGCACCACGCCGATCCCGGCCGCCGGACCGGCCCACAGCACGATCGCCGCGCCCGGCACCGCGACTCCGGGGCCGGCCAGCAGCACCAGCATGCAGACGGCGAGGCCGCCGGTGGTGAACAACGCCGTCGCGCGCGGGTGCCGGTCGACGTGCCTGCCGATCAGGACCAGGCCGATCAGGCCCGCCGTGCCGTGGGCGAAGAGCAGACTCGACGTCGCCGGGCCGGTCAGGTGGACGTAGTGCGCGATGAGCGCCGTGATGTAGGTGAACGCCGCGAAGTGCCCGGTCACCACGAGCAACGTCGTCAGGTTGACCGGGAGCAGCGCGCGGTCGGCGACGGCCGGGCGGCCGGGCTCCGGTGCTTCGGCGGGCATCGGGCCGACCGTGAGCCGGATGACCAGCCCGGTCAGCGCGGCGACCCCGGCCACGGCGAGGACCGCGGTCCGCCAGCCGAAGGTCGCGCCGAGCCACGAACTGGCCGAGAGCCCGAACAGGAAGGCCAGGGAGTTCCCGGCGAACACGACGGCCGTCGCCCGGCCACCCTGCCCGGGCCCGAGCAGCCGGCCGGCCATCGACGCGACGACCGACCAGAACACGCCGTGGCCCGCGGCCGCCACCAGCCGGGCGGCGACGGCGACGCCGTAGTTCGGCGCGACCGCGAGGACCAGGTTGGACACCACGACCATGCCGAGGGTGACCAGGGCGGTCGTCCGGCGGTCCCAGCGGCCGGTCAACGCGACCAGCGGCACCACCGAGACCGCGACGACCAGCGCGTACCCGGTCATCAGGAGGCCGATGGCCGGTTCCGGGACACCCAGCCCGGCCGAGAGCTGAGGGAGCAGGCCGACGGGCAGGTTTTCCGAGGTCACGGACACGAAACAGGCGGCGCTCAAGGCGCCCAGCGCGAGCCGGGTCCGGGGTGCGACGAGCATTGTTTAACGATACACAGCTAAGGTGTGCCCATGTCCGGTGCCGGTCGCGTCACGATGGCGGACGTCGCGCGCCGCTGCGGCGTCTCGGCGATGACGGTGTCGTACTGCTACAACCAGCCCGACCGGGTCGCCCCCGAGACGCTGCGGCGCGTCCGCGAGGTGGCCGCCGAGCTCGGCTACCGCGGGCCGGACCCGACCGCGCGGTCGCTGCGCCGGCGGCACAACGGCGCGATCGGCGTCGTGCTCGGCGAACACCTCGCCTACGCCTTCGAAGACCCGCAGGCCCGCCGGTTCCTCGCCGGCGTGGCGGAGGTCTGCCGCGAACGCGGGAGCGGGCTGAACCTCATCCCGACCACCGGCGCGGAGGACGACGTCGAGCGCGTGCGGTCGGCGTCGGTCGACGGCTACATCGTCTGGACGACCGTCGACGCCGACCCGGTGCTCGACGTCGTGCGCGGGCTCGGGAAACCGGTCGCGATCCACGGCGGCCCGGCCGTCGGCGGCGCCCGGGTGGTCACCATCGACAACCGCGCGTCCGCGCGTGAGCTGGCCGCGCGCACGTTCGCCGGCGCGCGCCGGCCGGCCGTGCTCAGCTTCCCCTTCGACCGCGACCGCCGGCCGCGGCTGGAAACCGGGCCCGCGCCGGAAACCGTGGCGTTCCCCGTCACTCGGGAGCGGCTGCTCGGCATCTACGACCACCTCGGCGACCCCGGCGGGATCCCGGTGGCCGTGGTGTCCCGCAACGACCGCGACGAAGCCGGCAAGACGGTCGAAGAGCTGCTCGACACCGAGCCCGACGCCGTGGTCGCCATGAGCGACCAGCTCGCCTTCGCCGTCCTCGACGCCGCCCGGTGCCGCGGCCTTCGCGTGCCCGAAGACCTCGCGGTGGCCGGGTGGGACGACGACCCGGACGCCGCGCGCACCGGCCTGACCACGATCGCGCAGTCACTCTTCGACCAAGGCCGCGAGTGCGCCCTGATCGCGCTCGGCGAGCGGGGCTCCACGCGCCCGGCCGAGTGGGCCGCGACGGTCCGGGCGACTACCCGCTGACCCGCACGACGACCTTGCCCCGCCGCGGCCCGCGTCCGGCGGCGGCGTGCGCGGCGGCCGCGTCCGTGAACACCGCCTCGACGGGCACGCGGAACCGGCCCGCCTCGAACAACGCGGCCGCGGCGGCGAGGCCGTGCCGCCCGTCCGGCTCGCCGCCCAGCGCGCCGGTCGAGACGCGGACGCCGTGCGAGGGACCGCTGAAGTCGGCGAGCGTGACGACCTTCGACGGCGTCCCGGTCAGCTCGACCAGCTCCGGCAGCGAGCCTTGGCCCGCGACGTCGAGAGCCGCGTCGACCCGGCCCGGTACCCGTGCGGGCAAGCCGGGGCCGTACGAAACCGGTGTGGCGCCCAGGCTTTCGACGAAGCCCAGGTCTCCGGCCGTCCCGAACACGCGGGCGCCGCGCGCGAGCGCGAGGCCCACCGCGAGGCTGCCGACCCCGCCGGACGCGCCGTCGATGAGCAGCGTCATGCCGTCGCGGACGGCGAGCAGGTCCAAGGCCCGGGTGGCCGTCTCGATGCCGGAGGCCGCCGCGCCGGCCTGCTCCCACGGCATCGACGGCGGTTTCGCCGCCCAGAAGGCGAGGACGGCGAACTCGGCCGTCGCGCCGCCGAGCCGCGCGACGTCGACCGCGCCGAAGACCTCGTCGCCCACCGCGACCCCGGGCCCGGCCTCGTCCACGACGCCCGCCGCGTCGACGCCGGGGATGTGCGGCAGGGCGATCGGCGCCCGCGACTTCCCGGCCCGGATGGCGAGGTCGACCGGCGAGACCCCGGCCGCCCGGACGCGGATCCGCACCTCGCCGGGCCCGGCGTGCGGCTCCGGGAGCTCGCCGGTGGACAGGACGCCGGGCGGGCCGAACCGCTCGAACCGGACTGCGAACACACTCACTCCTCGACGTCCGACCGCTGACCACGCCTACCGTAGGAGTGAGCACCGGTGACGAGCGGGGAAGTGAGAGCCGTGCGGGACGAAGTGACTCGGAAACGCCGGGTGGACGCCGAGCACAACCGCCGGCACCTCGTCGCGGTGGCGCACACGGCCTTCGCGCGGCACGGTCCCGACCTGCCGGTGCGCGAGATCGCGCGGCGGGCCGGGCTCGCGCCCGCGACGGTCCACCGGCACTTCCCGTCCCGCGCCGACCTGCTCGCCGCCGTGGTCGCCGGCCAGGTGGACCGGTGCGAGCACCAGCTGCGGGCCGCGCTCGCTGACCCGGACAGCCGCCGCGCGCTGACCCGGACGTTCCACCGCTTCGGCGAGTGGCGGCTCGAGGAGCCCGGGCTGCTCGACGTCCTCACCGGACCGGAGCTCGCCGACCGGCGCCGCGTGCACGCCGAAGCGTTCACGCGGCTGGTCGAACGGGCCCGGGCCGAGGGCGTCCTGCGCCCCGGGGTGTCGGCCGGCGACGTCCGGCTCGCGCTGCGGGCGACGACGTCCGCGCCCACGAGCGCGGCGGCGCGGCGGCTGACCGCGGTGCTGCTGACGGGCCTGCTAGCACTTCCCGTCGGCGATGACCCAGTACCCCGGTGACGTCTCCTGCAGGGCGTGCGTGGTGAACGTGTTCCACAGCCCCATCGCCTGGTTGGAACCGTTCGCGTACACCTGCCCGCCGCTCTGGTGGGCCCGGCCCGCCTGGGTGTGGGCGTAGTTGCTCGCGTTCACGCACGTGCCCGACGGCTGGGTGGTGGTCGTGGCCGTCGTCGGCGGCGCGGTGGTCGTCGTCGTACCGCCGGTTCCCTTGTCCAGCCCCCAGAACACGCCCGTGTAGTAGCTGGAGCAGATGCCCGCGAGGAAGTACGCGCCGGTGCTGCCGCACTGCGTCGCGCCGGTGCCCGGGTCGACCGCGGTGCCGTGGCCCATGCTGGCGATCGAATACAGCTGGACCTTGTCGGCGTAGTTCGTCAGCGTCGTGCTGCCCGGCAGGGACTGGGTGCTCGTCGGAGTCTGGGAGACGCCGTGCACCGCCGTCCACTGGTCGCGCAGCTCGGTGCCGTTGACCGGGTAGACGGTGTAGTCCGCGGTGCCCTGCCAGATCGCGACGCGCGGCCACGGCCCGCTGTAGCCGGGGTAGCCGGCTTTCGCCTTCGACGCCCACTGCGCGGGCGTCAGGTTCTGGTCGTTCATCTGGCAGCCCGACGCCTCGGTGACGCTCGTGGCGCACTGCGCGGGGATGCCGGCGTCGATGCCGCCGCCCGCGAAGACGTCCGGGTACGCGGCGAGCAGGTCCGCGGTCATGGCGGCCCCGGCCGAAAGCCCGGTGACGTAGACGCGTGAGCGGTCCGAGCCGTGGTCGGCGACCGCCTTGTCCACCATGGACTTGATCGACGCGGCCTCGCCGCTGCCGCGGGTGTCGTCGGCGGTGGAGAACCAGTTGAAACACTTCAGCGAGTTGTTCGCGGTGGACTGCTGCGGGTACACGACCTCGAAGCGCCACTTGTCGGCCAGCTCGGCCCAGCCGGCGTGGGCGTAGTAGTCGCTCGCGGCCTGCGTGCAGCCGTGCAGGGCGACGACCAGCGGGCGGCCGCTCTCGAGCCCGGACGGCGTGTAGGAGTACATCGCCAGCGCGCCCGGGTTGGCCCCGAAGTCGGCGACCTGGACGAGCGACGACGGCGGCGGATCGGCGGAAGCCACCCCGACGGTGGTGAGCACGGCTGCGGTGATCGCGGCGAGTCCGGCCAGGGCGAGTTTGCGCATGGTGAGTTCCTTCTCGTCGTTGAGAGGGTCCCCGGTGACGCTAGATCGTCCCGGTGGTGCGGACCATGTGGACGGCCACCACATCGCCGCGGGGATTCATGGTGACCGGCGGGATGGCTCGCGGGTGGGGCACGCGCTTGGGTTGGCCTTCCATCCGAGACTGGAGGTGAACCGTGCGCAGATGGCTGGTCCTGGTTCTGGCGGGGGCGCTCGCGGCGGGCCTGCCCGCGTCGGCGTCGGCTTCGGCCGGGCGCTGCCGGGTGGACGTGCCCGGCGCCCAGAAGGCCGTGTCCGCGTGCCTCGACGACCTGACGACGACCGGGACGCTCGCGTCCGGGCACACCGTGCAGGCCGACTGGGCCGGCCTGACGTCGGCGGGGCTGCCGACGTTCGCCGCGGTGCCCGGCGTGCAGGTCGACGGGTACTTCCCCGACACGTCCACGACGAACGCGAACAACGGCTGGAACCACGACGCGCAGTTCGTCCTGCGCCTGCCGGACCACTGGAACGGCGGCCTGGTCGTGTCCGGCTCGCCCGGGACGCGGCGGCAGTACGCGAACGACCGCGCGATCGGCGACCAGGCGCTGGCCGAGGGCTACGCCTTCGCCGCGACCGACAAGGGCAACACCGGTGCCGCCTTCTACGCAGACGGTGTCCGGCCGGGCGACGCGCTGGCCGAGTGGAACACGCGCGTCACGCAGCTGACGGTCGCGGCCCGCGGCGTGGTGGCGCGGCACTACGGGCGCCCGCCCGCGCGGACGCTGGCCGCCGGGCTGTCCAACGGCGGGTACCTCGTGCGCTGGCAGCTGGAGAACCGGCCGTGGCTCTACGACGGGGGCGTCGACTGGGAGGGGACCCTGTGGCGCGCCGGCGGACCGAACCTGTTCACGTTCCTGCCGCCGGCCCTGCGGAACTACCCGGCCTACGCGGCCGGTTCGGCGGCGGCGCACCAGTCCATTTTGGACGCCGGGTTCGCGCCGGGGTCGGAGTTCCTGTGGGACTACCACTACCGCGTCTACTGGGACCTCACGCAGCGGATCTACCGCGAGGAGGTGGACCCGTCGTTCGACGGCTCGCTGGCGGCGGGAATCCCGTTCTGCGCTTCGGGAACGCCCTCCTGTGACGCCGACTACGACTACGCGTCGCGGCCGTCGTCGGTGGCGCGGGCGGTGGAGCGGATCTCGCTGACCGGCCGGATCGGCAAGCCGCTGCTGACCCTGCACGGCACGCTCGACACCCTGCTGCCGATCACGCGCGACTCCGACGTCTACGACCGGATGATCACCTCGGCCGGCCGCGGGAACCTGCACCGCTACTACCGGATCGAGGACGGCAACCACGTCGACGGCCTGGTCGACCAGTACCCGGACCGGCTCCGGCCGCTGGCCCCGTGCTTCCGGACGGCGTTCGACGCGCTGGCCGGCTGGCTGCACGGCGTCCGCCCGCCGGCGTCGGGAACGATCGCGCGTCCGGCGGGCGCCACCCCGGCCGACCTGGCCCGCAGCTGCTCCCTCGGCTGAGTCGCGGTGCGTGAAGGCACACCTCGTGGGACTCACGAGGTGTGCCGACCGGAATGCGTATTCCGCGAGTTCGCGCCGGGCCGGCACCGGGAACGTGCGAAACAAAAGTGAACCGGATCCCGACGGCGTCCGTACTACTGGGTGAGGGGCTCGTTCCGGCTACCCGAAAACCGGTCGTGACCTGCAGTTTCACCGCCCGGACGGGGCACCCCGTTCGGCCGCTTGCGGGAGCGTTGCCCCTCGTTCATGATGGGCTTCCGGGGTCCGCGAAACATTCGTTCACGTCGAATATCCAGGTGTCGGCCATGCTTCGGAAGAACCGCAAGTCCGGAAGTGAACGCCATGCTGCCAACCGTCTCCGGGGCCTCCTGATGGCCGCGGACCTGCCCGGATTCGCCATCGTCGCCGGCCTGCTGCTGCCCGCGCTCGCGGCGGCGGCCTGGGCGATCGCGCTCGAACGCCGCCCGCGCCGGGTCCCGGTCGACCCGGATCCGGAGCCGGACTGGACGGTGGCCGGCATCCAGGCCCGCCTCCGCTTCGAACAGGCCGCGGTCCGCCTGGCCGAAGCGGGCACGATCGCGTTGCCGACCCTGCCGATCCCGGAGCAGATCGGCCGCGACGCCTCTCCGGACCGGCTGCCGTGGCGGGTCCCGCGCGCGATCCCGCCGCCCCGGCCGCCGTCGGGCCGGGTCCCGGTGCCGCGGTTGGCGTTCGCGCCCCCGGACAGCGACCTCATGCGGCGCATCCTCGAGGGCCTGCGCAACCTCGACTGACCCCGCTGTCGATCCGCGGCTCCGCCGTTCGTACCGGAGGTGACCCACCCCGAACGGAAGGACACCCGGATGCGCTCGATCACCGTCACCATGAACGTCACCCTCGACGGCGTCGTGCAGGGCCTCGGCCGGCCCGACGAAGACACCCGCGGCGGCTTCGCCCACGGCGGGTGGGGCACCGGCTACCAGGACGAGGTCATGGCCCGGGAGATGGCCAAGGGCATGAGCCGCCCCGGCGACATGCTCTTCGGGCGGCAGACCTGGGAAGACTTCATCGGCGCCTGGGCCGGGCGCGAAGACGGCAACCCGTTCACCACGCACATGAACGCCGTCACCAAGTACGTCGCCTCGACCACCCTCGACGACGCCGGCGCCTGGCAGAACTCGGTCCTCCTGCGCGGCGACGCCGAGAAGACGGTCGCCGAACTGAAGGAGCAGCCCGGCCGCGACCTGTCCGTCATCGGCAGCGCCTCGCTCGGGCACGCACTGCACGCCGCCGGCCTCGTCGATCGCTACACGCTGCTGGTCCACCCGCTGACGCTCGGTTCCGGGACGCGCCTGTTCGACGGACCGGCGCCGCGGACCGAGTTCACGCTCACCAGCAGCGTCACGACCACGAAGGGCGTCATCATCGCCCAGTACGAGCGTCGCTGAGCGCCGCCGGGGACTCCGCTTCCGGGATCAGCAGCCGGGGCGCGCCCGAGCCGTCGGCGGGGACCGACCAGACGTCCGAGTGGCCCGGCCCGCGGGGCACGCCGTAGCCGACGGTGTGGTCGTCGAGCCACGCGGGCTGGTCGTCCACGCTGCGGGTCTCGGCCAGCGGCGTCACCCTCGAGGTCGTCAAGTCCACAACGGACAGCCGCCAGCCCTTGCCCGGGTCACCGTCCACGGCGGACTTGAACGCCACGCGGGTTTCGTCCGGTGCCAGCGAAGGGCATTCGACGTTCTCGCGCAGCGTGCGGATCGTGTGCGCGGCGAAGTCGCCCGCGACGAGGTAGCGGTGGCCCGCCGTCGACATCGTCGCGTAGAAGTGGCGGTCGTCGCTGGTGAACGTGACACCCCAGAAGTTGAGGTCGGCCGCCTGGTAGGGCCGGCCGTCGACGGTCACGGCGTAGTCCTCCAGGGTCCCGGCGAGGTCGCCGGTCACGGTGTCGAGGATGCCGGCGCGGGTGGAGAACATGCCGCCGTTGTAGGAGTCGCCGGTGACGAACACCGTCCACGCGAGCATCCGGCCGCTCGCCGACACCCGCGCCCGGTTCGGCAGCCCGACCAGCGGGATCTCCCGCTTCGACGCGAGCTGCGCGTCGAGCACCACCAGCTGGTAGGTGGTGAGATCGCCGTCCTGGCGCAGGCAGATCCCGGTGCCGCCGGCGGCGTACACCCGCACGCACGACAGCGGGGACACCGTCCGCGGCCCGCCGGGATCGGCGGCGGACACGCTGGTGACGTGCCCGCGGTCGGCGTCGGCGGTGCTGCGGAACAGCAGCCGCGGGCCGGGGGAGAGGCTCACCGCACCGGTCGCCGCGACGTCGTGGTTGCGCGCGCTCGCGAACCCGACGTACGCGACCGCCGCTCCGGCCAGCACGAGCACGCCGGCGACGGCGATCAGGATCCGGGTCTTCACGCGGCCTTCCTCGGGGAGAGCACGGCGAACGTCACGGCGATCGCCACCACGGCCCCGCCCGCGGCGACACCGATCGCGAGCTCGGGACCCCAGAACTGCCAGGCCAGTCCGAACAGGACGGACGAGGCGAAGTAGGCGAGCGCCTGCGCCGTCTGCACCAGCGAGAGTCCCGTGGTGCGCAACGACTCCGGCAGCAGCGGGCCGGCCAGGGCCATCAGCACGCCGTCGGTCGCCGCGTAGAACGCGCCGTACAACGCCAGTGCCAGGACGAACAGCGGCCAGCCCGAAACCGGCCCGGCCAGCAGCAGGTAGACGAGCGCCAGCGCGCCGTAGCCGCCGAGCACCACCGGCAGCCGGCCGACCCGGTCGGCCAGCGCGCCCAGCGGCGCGGCGAGCAGCAGGTAGCTCAGGTTGGTGCCGACGGCCAGCAGCGGGAACCAGCCGGTCGCGACGTCCTCCTTGTGCTGCAGCAGCAGGTACACGAACCCGTCGCCGACCGTGGCCAGGCCGAGCACGCAGGCCGCCACCAGGAGCCGTCGCACGCCGCTGCCCCGCAGCAACGCCACGGCCGCGCGCGGGGAGACGGGGTCCGCGGGTTTCGGCGTCCGCCGGTCGCGGACGAACAGCACCAGCAGCAGCACGCCGATCGCGGCGATGCAGAAGCTGACGACGAACACCGCGTCGAACGCCTCGGGGTTCGCGGCCCCGACCGCGGCCAGCACCGCGAGCGCCACCAGCGGCCCCGCGAACGCGCCGACGCTGTCCATCGCGCGGTGGACGCCGAAGGCCCGGCCGAGCAGCGGTTCGGGGGCCGACAGCGTGATCAGCGCGTCCCGCGGTGCGGTCCGCAGGCCCTTGCCGGTGCGGTCGAGGGTGATGACGGCGCCGATCGCGGCCGCGGACGAGCCGGCCGCGAGCAGGCCGAGCTTCATCACCGCCGACAGCGCGTAGCCCGCGCCGGCCACGACCTTGCGGCGCCGGACCCGGTCGGCGACGTACCCGCCGACGATCCGCAGGAGCGCCGTCGCGCCGGTGTAGAGGCCGTCGACCAGGCCGTACGCGGCGGGGCCGAGGTGCAGCCCGAGCACCAGGTACACCGGCAGGACCGCGGTGACCATCTCCGAAGAGACGTCGGTGACCAGGCTGACCGCGCCGAGCGCGAAGACGTTCGCGCCGATCGCCGAGAGCTTGCCGTTGCCGGTGTGCTCTCGGCGACCGATGGTGGAGAGGTACACGCGGGTTACTGCCAGACGTCGAGGATCGGCGACTTGCTCGCGGCGCCGCCGATGCCCGGCAGGCCGTAGGACGCCTCGATCGTGCGCAGCACGGTGTAGTGGTTGATCGACTCGCTGTAGCTGCCGGTCTTGACGTGCGCGCCGGTGAAGCTGGTGAAGATCTGGTTGACCGAGGTGCCGCTGTCCTCGTCGAAGGTGACGATCAGCAGGCTGTTGTGCGTCTTCGCCCACTGGGCGTAGGCGTCGAGGTTGTTCTTGAGCCAGGTGTCGCCGGTGCCGATCGAGCAGTCGTGCATGTCGTTGCACATGTTCGGCGTGACGAAGGAGACCGTCGGCAGCTGGCTGTAGTCGGCGGGGAAGTTCGTGTAGCGGAGGTTGCTCGCCGCGGGGACGTTGGAGAAGTCCACCCAGCTGTTGTGCTTGCGCATGTAGTTGCCGCTGGAGCAGCCGGTGTAGCCGTCGGAGGGCATCGACTCGGAGTAGCCCTTGAACGTCTTGCCCGCGTCGATGAGCTGCTGGCCGAGGTTGGCCTTCGCGCCGAGGTCGGCCGGGCAGCTGTCGCTGGTCACGCCCTGCGTCGCGCCCGAGAAGAGGGCGACGTAGTTGGGCTGGCTCGGGTGGGTGATGGCGAAGGAGTTCGTGAACTTCGCGCTCTGCGAGGCGAGGGTGTTGAAGTAGGGGGCGCTGGAGCTGCCGTTGATCGACGAGTACTTCTTGTTCTCGAACATCACGAGGACGACGTGGTCGAACGCCGGCACGGTCGACGCGGTCGGCCGGACCGCCGGTTCGGCCGTTCCGGTGACGACGGCCGCGGTGACCGCACCGGCTGTGACCAGGGTGGCGGCGGCGAAGGCGGCGAAGATCCGCTTGCGGATCATGGAGTCCTCCAACGGTGGCGGGTGAGGGCGCCTCATGATGCCCAGTCCCCCGGGCCGGCCGGTGCTGTGCCGTGGTCCGGTTCGTGAACATCAGGGAACCTCCGGCGAACAACGGAAAGAGTGGGTGAACCGCTTTCGGGTGTCAACCTCCTTTGGTAGGTGTCCATAGTGGACAGTCAGGGACTTGACAGGTCGCTCCCAGCTCGTTCAAAGGATCCGCGCCGAGACTCGGACCCATGGACCCCCACACGACAGACGGCCCGGCCCGCCGCGAGCACGGCCGCCGCAAGGCCGCACTGGTCACGGTGACCGCAGCGGTGCTCGGCGCGGCCGCCGCCGGCGCGATCGGCTTCGGCCTGTCGGCGGCCTCCGCCGACACGTCGACCACCCAGACCACCAATACCGGTTCCCAGGACCAGCTCCAGTCGTCCGACAGCGGCCTGGGCAGCGGATCCGGCCAGGCCCACACGGGCACGGGTGCGTCGTGACGACCGCGGCGAGGGCGTTCCCGGCCCTGGGCACGACGGCCGAGGTGCTGGTCACGGACCCACCGAAGCTGGACGCGGCGGTCGCGCTCCTGCACGAGGAGCTGGCGGCGATCGACCTGGCGTGCAGCCGCTTCCGCACGGACTCGGAGATCTCCCGCCTGCACGAGACGGCCGGGCGCCAGGTCCGGGTAGGACCGCTGCTGGCGGAGGCATTGGGAGCGGCCTTGCGGGCGGCCCGCCTGACGGACGGGTTGGTCGATCCGACGGTCGGTGCGGCCGTGCGGGCGCTGGGGTACGACCGGGACTTCGCGTTGCTGGAGGGTTCCGGCAGCTCGGCCCGGCAGGCGGGCGATGCGGCTCCGCTCGCCGACGCGGCCGAGTGCGGAGGCTCGTGCGGCCCGGCGGCCGGTTCCGGCGGCCCGGCTGCCGGACCGGAGCCGCAGCCCCTCACACCCGCGCCCGGCTGGCATCGGGTGCTCTTCGATCCCGGGCAACGGCTCGTCGTCCTGCCGCGGGGGGTCCACCTCGATCTCGGGGCCACCGCGAAAGCCCTCGCCGCCGATCGGGCTGCGCGGCGGATCCACGCCGTGCTCGGCTGCGGTGTTCTCGTCAACCTCGGCGGCGATCTCCGCGCCGCGGGGGCCGGGCCCGCGGGCGGCTGGCAGGTCGCCCTCGGCGATGACCATGCCGATGCGCTCGCGCGGCCGGACGCCACTGTTGCGCTGCGGCGGGGTGGTGCGCTCGCCAGTTCCGGCATCGCCCGCCGGCGCTGGCGCCGTGGCGAGCGGACCGTGCACCACATCGTCGACCCGCGGACCGGTGATGTGCCGGAACCGCGCTGGCGCACGGTGACCGTCGCCGCCAGGTCCACTGTGGACGCCAATACCGCCAGCACCGCGGCTGTCGTGCTCGGGATGGCTGCGACGGGCTGGCTCGCGGAACGGCGGCTGCCCGCGCGGCTCGTCGGGGTCGGCGGCGACGTCGTCACGACGCCCGGCTGGCCGGCGGAACGGGACGCCGCATGAGCTCCGCCGTCTGGTACTTCAGCCGCGCGACCGGGCTCGTCTCGCTCGTGCTCTTCACCGGCGTCGTCGTTCTCGGCGCGCTCGGCGCCGGGCGGTTCGCGACGCGGGAGTGGCCGCGGTTCACCGTCGCCGCCGTGCACCGGAACCTCGCGCTGACCAGCCTCGCGTTCCTCGCCGCGCACATCGCGTCGGCCGTCCTCGACGGCTATGTCCCGCTCGGCTGGCTCGACGTGATCATCCCGTTCGGGTCGGACTACCAGCCGTTCTGGGTCGGTCTCGGCGCCGTCGCGATCGATCTGCTGCTGGCGATCGTAGTCACCAGCCTGGTCCGCACGCGCATCCCGGCGCGGGCCTGGCGCGCCGTGCACTGGCTCGCCTACCTGTGCTGGCCGGTCGCGCTCGTGCACGGCTTCGGCATGGCCGAGAACGACGCCGCGTACGGCTGGATCGTCGCCCTCGACGTGCTGTGCGTGCTGGCCGCGCTCGGCGCCGTCGCCTACCGGGTCACCGCCCGCGACGCCGACACCGAAACCCGCAAGCTCTCGCCGCTCGGAGGCTCCCGATGACCATCCTGCCGCCCCGCCGGCTCGACCTGGCCGGCCACCGGCGCGCCCACGGCGTCGTGCCGTGGGTCGCCTACCACGGCGAAGACGGCCGCGACCGGCTGATCGAAGCCGTCGCCGCGGCGGACCTGCGCGGCCGCGGCGGGGCCGGCTTCCCGACCGCGGTGAAGCTGCGCGGTGCCCGGGCGCGCCGCTCGATCGTCGTCGCCAACGGCTGCGAGGGCGACCCGCTCAGCCACAAGGACGCCGCGTTGCTGACACTCTCCCCGCACCTGGTGCTCGACGGCCTGCAACTCGCCGCGCACGCCATCGGGGCCGGGGAGGCGGTGCTGTGCGTGCACGCGGGCAGCCCGGTGCTGCCTGGTGTCCGCGCGGCTCTCGCCGAACGCGACGACCCCGTGCCGGTCCGGGTCGAGGAGGTCCCGCGCCGGTACGTCGCCAGTGAGGAGACCGCGCTCGTCCACTACCTGACGTCCGGGGACGCGCGGCCGCTGGGCAAGTCGCCGCGGCCCGACGAGCGCGGGGTGCGCGGCCGCCCGACGCTCGTGGACAACGTCGACACGCTGGCGCAGCTGGCGTTGGTGGTCCTGCTCGGCCCGCACCACTACCGCGCGGCACGCACGGACCTCGTCACGGTGACCGGCGCGGTCGCCCGCCCGGGGGTCGTCGAGGCGACGCGCGGGGCGTCGCTCGCGGACCTGCTGGCCGCGGCAGGCGGCGAGACCGAGCCGGTGCAGGCGGTGCTCGTCGGCGGGTACGGCGGGACCTGGACGGCCGACCTGAGGCTCGGGGTCTCGGGGATTCCGGCGGTGTACGCGCTGCCGGCCCGTGCGTGCGGGCTGGCGTACACGGCGAAGGTCCTGGCGTTCCTCGCGGCCGAGTCGGCCCGGCAGTGCGGGCCGTGCATGTTCGGCCTTCCGGCGGTCGCGGAAGACTTCGCGTCCCTAGTCGGCGGCGCTTGTCCGCCGCGCCTGGCCGAGCGGCTCCCGCTGCTCGCCGGCCGTGGCGCGTGCGCCCACCCGGACGGCGCGGCCCGCCTCGCGGCGAGCGCGTTGCGGGTGTTCGGCGCCGACGTCGAGGCGCACGCGGCCGGCGGCCGGTGCCGGGTGCTGGAGCGTGTCGCGTGAAGCTGTCGGTGGATCGGATCGGGTGCCGCGCGCACGGGTTGTGCGCCGACCTGCTGCCCGAGGCCGTGCGGCTCGACGAGTGGGGTTATCCGGTGGTGGCTGCGGGGCCGGTGCCGCCGGAGCTGGTGACCGAAGCGCGCCGGGCGGCGGCCGCTTGCCCGGCGCTGGCGCTGCGGCTGCGGAAGGACTGAGCGTCAGACGGCGGTGGCGAGGCAGGCGGCCGGATGGGGCTGCTCGCACGCCATGGCCCACGCGTACAGCTTCTTGCAGCGGTCGTCGACCAGGCGGTCGAGGTAGCCGTCCGGGTTCTTGGTCCCGCCGGCGGCCGCGGTTTCGAGCTCGCTGAGCTGTACCGTCTTCTTGCCCTGCATGAAGTCCGTGTAGTCGAGCCGCTTGAGGGCCGGGACGACCGCGCCGATCAGCCTGCCGACGCAGCCCCGGAGGCGGGGGTCTTCGTCGCCGAGCCAGATCCCGTGGAGGCGGACCGCGACGGCCCGCAGCGCGTCTTCGCAGCTGGAGTGCGCGAGCGTCAGCTGGACGAGGGCGTCGATCAGCAACAGCTTGGTCTTGGGGCCGAAGTCGTGGTTCCAGCCGCCGTCGATGGTGCTCGGCCAGTGCAGCGACTGGCAGGAGTTCAGCCGGTGCGCGTTGCGGCACAGCAGTTCGGCGGCGACCAGCTGCGCGTTGCCGGTGGAGGTCAGCGCGGCGTCGATGACGAGAACCGCCGTTTCGTCGGCGACCCGCGAATCGTCCGAGTCCGACCAGAGGTTGACCAGGAGGGCGACCGCGAGCTCGGCGTGGTCGAGCCGGGTGAGGGCGAGCAGCCCGGACGCGATCGCGGCGGGGTGGGCCGGGACGTTTTCCTTGGCGGTGAACAGTTCTCCCGCGCGCATGGCCGCGTCGAGCTTCAGCCGGGCCAGCTCTTCGAGGTGTTCCTGGTGCAGCCGGCGGTCCGCCTGCCGCGTGGTGAGCCGGCCGATCCAGATGCCGGCGAGGGAGACCACGGCCGTCGCCAAGCCGCCGACCAGCGCGGGGTTCATGGTGACCACCTCCTTGCTGCCGGGTGAGTCGCCGTTGCGGGCTGTCGTGTGACAACGCGCAGGTAAAACGGGTCGTGGGGGGCGCGGGGGAGCCGCTAACCTGCGGCGTATGGACCTTCTCGACGGGCTCCCCGGCTACCGCGGGCCCGACGCCGCGGCGAGCGAGGTTTTCCTGGCGGTCGGCAGTTCGCCGCGGGTGCGGGATGACGTCGAGACGATCGTGCCGCGGCGCTGCGCGGCGGTGTCCGCTTGAGGGCGCGGCATGACCCCGCGGCGGTCGCCGATCCGGACAACTGGGCGGGCGGTTTCTACGAGCTGTCCTTGGAAGCCGACGAGCCGGCCCTGGCCGCGGTGTGGCGCGCGACCGGCGCGCGCGGGGCCACGGAGGAGTTCGGTCACCTTCGCGGCACCGTCCAGCCGCCGTTCGGCGGCCCGGTGGTGTGCGGCGGCTTCGTCACGAGCCTCGACGACGGCCCGACGCTGACGACGTTCTACCTCCCGTTGGGTGCGCTCGCCCGTCTCGACCGCCGGGTCGGTGGTTTCCCGTTCGGCCCGTCGGGCGGGCCGGGATCGCTGGCGTGGCGCACGGAACTGGACACGTGGCTGGCCGGGGTGGCGGAGGAGGTGTTCGCCGGGACCGGGTTCAGCCTGGGCGTGATCGGCTTCGAACTGGACCCGGTGCTGTCGGCCGAGCTGGGCGGCGTGGTGCCGGAGGAGCGCTGGGAGGGATACTTGCTGCCCGCCGACGGCCGCCTGGCGTACTGGCCGGCGAACCGCTAAGTGCCCCGGCGGTGACGGGCCGGCTGTCGGCAGCAGCGCGGCGGACGCGTTGCGGCAGCGCGATCCGTGTGTCGGGAGCCGAGGAGTGGGGCCGCCGTTGGCCCAATGGCGGACTCGATGAAGTGAACGACGCTCGCTGCGTGGGAGATCGGCGCAAACGAAGCGCCGATCTCCCACGCCACGGCGAAGCCGCATCAGTAAAACTCTAGGCGGACAAAGGAACGGTAGCGAGAAGCTGACGAGCAGCAACACTGGCACCATCAAACCGAACAACCCGAGCAAACTCACGCGCCCGAGCAGCAACAGAAGGCCGCAGGGCACCATCAAGAGCGGCAGTCAACGAAGAAGCAGTGGGCTCGGCAGTAGCACCGAGACCAAGCGAAGAAACCCGCTCCCCAAAGTAAAACTGATCGTACATCTGAGGAACGACAACCTGAGGAGCACCAGCCCGCGCAGCAGAGGTAGTCGTCCCAGCACCCCCGTGATGGACAACAGCAGCCACCCGCTTGAACAAGGCCTGCTGGTTCACCTCGCCGACACCAAGGCAATCGGGAGCGTCCACAGCGACAAGATCAGCCCACCCCCGGGCAATGATGGCCCGACGCCCGTGGGCCCGAGCGGCCTCGAGCGCCGCGGTGGCGACCTCGGCAGGCGCGCGCATGCTGCCGAACCCGAAGTACACCGGCGGCTCACCGGCGTCGAGGAACCCCAGCAGTTCGACGGGCAAAGGACGTTCGTCAGGCCAGATCCAGGCACCCGTCTGGACGACCTGGGAGTCGTCCGGCCACGGCGCCAAAGCCGGGTCGGCGGCGAGCCACGGCCGGTCGGTGAAGACGTGGCCCGGCAGGTCGTCGACCGGTGCCTGACCCGCCGCCTGGCGGTGTTCGTTGACGCGCCCGCCGAACATCGTGTTCCAGCGCTGCGCGTCTTCGTCCCAAAGGGCACGGTTTTCCGCCTTTCCGGGCGACCGCCAGGGCATCGGCGGTGGCGCGTGGCGGTCGGACGGCAAGGTGATCGGGCAGAAACTCGCGTAGACATACGCGGCACCCAGGCGCTCGGCGATCGAGCGGGTGGCGAACTGCAGGGCGCCGGCGGCGACCAGGACGTCGCAGCCCTCGGCGGCCACCGCGATCGTCTCGAACTGGGTCGTGACGGTGCCTTCGGCGGCCGCGCGGATCTGTTCGGGTGTCGGCTTGCCGCGGTGCGCCGAAGCGGTTCCGCGCAGCTCGGGACCGATGGGCACCACGTCGAAACCCAGTTCGTCCAGCCAGGACCGGAAGTCCGGCGGCACGCACAGGCGGACGTCCTGCCCGAGTGCTCTCAGCTCCGAGGCCAGCGCCAGCACCGGCTGCACCTCGCCCCGCGAGCCGATCGTGGACAGCAGCACACGCATGAAAGATTCCCCTCCGCAGAAAATGGTGAGCCCGAATGATGGACCCCCGCCGGGGCCTTGCCGCAAGCCCCGGTCTCCGCTATATCTTTAAGTGGGGAGAGGGAATCAGCCCAAGGTGAACGGATCCCGCGTACCGCCGGAGAGTTCGACCCACACCGCCTTGTCGACCAGGTACTCGTCGATCGCGTGGACGCCGTTCTCGCGGCCGAGGCCGGAGTTCTTCACCCCGCCGAACGGCACCGAGGGCGCGACGACGCGGTAGGCGTTGACCCACACCGTCCCGGCCTTGAGCCGCGCCGCGACGCGATGAGCGCGGTGGACGTCCTTCGTCCACACGGCACCGGCGAGGCCGTACGGCGTGTCGTTGGCCAGCTTGATCGCTTCGTCCTCTTCGGTGAACGTCAGCGCGGCCAGCACCGGCCCGAAGACCTCCTCGCGCACGACCGTAGACGCGGGCGTCACGCCGGTCAGCACGGTCGGCCGCACGAACAGGCCGCCGAGCGCCGGGTCCGCCGAACCGCCGCAGACGACCGTCGCGCCTTCGGCTTTCGCGGTTTCCAGGTAGTGCAGCACCTTCTCGTACTGCGGCGCGTTCGCGACCGGGCCCATCTCGGTGCCGGGCTCGTTCGGGTCGCCGAGCCGGATCGCCCCGGCGCGCTCGGCGACGAGCCGGACCAGCTCGTCGTGGACGTCGGCGTGCACGATCAGCCGCGACCCGGCCATGCACGTCTGGCCGGTGGCGGCGAACACGCCGGCGATGACGCCGTTGGCGGCCGCGGCGAGGTCCGCGTCGGGGAACACCACCTGCGGTGACTTGCCGCCGAGCTCCAGCGTCACCTTGTTCAGGTTCGCGGCGGCCGCCGTCGCGACCGCTCGGCCGGTGGCGGTCGACCCGGTGAACGCGACCTTGTCGACGCCCGGGTGCCCGGCCAGCGCCGCGCCCGTCTCGCGGGAGAGCCCGGTGACGACGTTGACGACGCCGGGCGGGAACCCGGCTTCGGTGATCAGCTCGGCGAGCCCCAGCGTCGAAACGGGGGAGTGCTCGGACGGCTTCACCACGACCGTGCACCCGGCGGCGAGGGCGGGCGCGAGCTTCCAGGTGAGCAGCAACAGCGGCGAGTTCCACGGCGTGATGGCCGCGACGACGCCGACCGGCTCGCGGCGGGTGTAGACGAGGTAGTCCGGGTTCGGCGCCGGGATCTGGCGGCCCTCGATCTTGTCGGCCAGGCCCGCGAAGTAGTGGTACCAGCCGCCGAGCCCGGTGAGCTGGCCGATCATCTCGCGGTAGAGCTTGCCGGAGTCGTTGACCTCCAGCCGGGCGAGCCGTTCGGCGTTCGCGGCGATGAGGTCGCCGAGCCGCCGCAGCAGGGCGGCGCGGGCGAAGCCGGTGGTCGCGCCCCACTCGCCGTCGAGGGCCGCGCGGGCCGCCGCGACCGCGTCGTCGACGTCCTCGGGGCCGCCGTCGGGCACCTCCGCCCACGGCTCGCCGGTGTACGGGTTCTGCGACCCGAACGTGCGCCCGGAGCGGGCTTCGACGGCTTTTCCGTTGATCAGCAGGGAGAAGCGGAGCTGCTCGGCCATGGCGTGGCCTCCTCGACGTCCGGCTGTGCTGGGTTTCAGCCCGCACCGGTCCGGGTACTTCAGTGCACCCGGTCGGCAGGAGGTCAGGATGACACTTCGCAGCGTTCTCCTGGAAGACGAGATCATCCTGTCCGTCGACGGTCTCTTCGACGGCGACCTCGCCCCCGACTACCACCGGGCGGTCGAAGTCGCGTTCGCCGCCGGGGTCCGCCGGGTGGTGGTGGACCTGACGATGGTCACGGCGGTGGACGGCGGCGGCGCGGCGGTGCTGGCCGCGACGGCGGCGGGCTGCGTCGCCCGCGACACCCACCTGATCATCGCGATGCCCCGGGGCGTCGAAGCCGAGATCCGGGACCCGGCACAGGTCAAGCTGCTGTTGCGCAGCTTCGAGCCGTGGCAGGACGCGGGTTAGCCGACCCGGACGGTCAAGCGGAACCGGCGCACCTCGCTGTCCGGTGCCCACGCGCGGGCTTCCCGCGCCACCACCGTCGTTTCACCGGGGCGGTCCGCGTGGAGGACGAACCGGTGCTCGCCGGTGCCGCCGGCCCGGCCCGCGGCCGGGTGGAGGGTCTCCTCGACCACCCGCAGCGGCGGCCCCGGCTCGTCCAGCACCCACTGGTAGCCGGTGCTCGCGTTCTCGGGCAACCGCAGCTCCAGCCGCTCGCCGGGCGCGACGGAGGCCGCCGCGCCGTCGGCTTCGAGCGTGAGCACCTTCACCAGAGGTAGATCTCGTGGATCAGGCCGTCGGTGGCCTCGGGGTAGGTGATGGAACCCGCCAGCCGGCCCGACGAAGCGAGGGCCAGCAGGGCTTCGTGCACGCTGTCGCTGTTCGTCGCGAACCGCTTCCAGCCGATGCCGTCGACGTAGGCGTAGCCGTTGCGGTCGGAGTTGTTCGTCCAGAGCGCGAGCACCTTCTTGTTCGACTGCCAGGCCGCGGCGGCCGTGGCCTGGGCGGCGACCTGCGGTGCGCCCGGCGGGCTCAGCACCGGTTCGGCGGCGGCCTCGGTGGTCACGGTCGTCGTGGTCGTGGCATTGAGCTGGTCGAGGGTCAGCGGCTGGGGCGCGTTGTCCGGGCTGGCGGCGGGCGCCACCGCCGCGGGCGAGCTGGACGGGCTCTTCGATGCGGCCATCTCGCGGCTCCTAGAAGACGTAGGTCTCGATGATCGTGCCGTTGTTGTTGAACGCGTTGACCGGACGGCCACCCTGCTTGGCGACGACGAGCTCGGTCAGCATCGCCTTGGCGACGACCTCGTCGTCCGAGGCGAGGTGCAGCCAGCCGAGGTCCTTCAGGTACGCCCAGGTGTTGCGGTCCTGGTCGTTGCTCCACAGGCCGAGCACCGACGTCGAGCCGGTCCACGAGCGCAGGTTCACCGCGCCGATCTGCTCGACCTGCCAGGTCTCGATGCCGCACTCGCCGTACGCGATCCGGAAGAAGCCGCTGTCGCCCCAGCCGGTGCTCCAGCTGTTCTTCGCGATCCAGCAGCCCTGGGAGTCGTCGTAGCCCACGAGCGACACGCAGTGCCCGCCGGCCAGACCGCCGGTGACGTGGCGGTACACGCCGGACCGGTAGGAGAAGAAGTCCTGGTAGACGAGGAAGCACGCGATCAGGGCGCCGCGGGCGGCGAGCTGCTCCTTCATCGCCGCCGGGTTGCCGGTCAGCGCGCCGTAGGACGGCGAGGTCGCGAGCCGGTTCGGCCAGTCGGCGTTCAGCTTGGCACCGGAGCGGTTGCGGGGGCTGTACGGGAAGTAGTCCTCGTAGGTGATGCCGACGTCGTGGCACGCCTTGAGCGCCCGGTCGGGCATCCAGCCGGTGTCGCAGTTCGCGTTGTCGTTCAGGCCGTGGGTGTAGAACAGGTGGGCTTCGGAGAGGTCGAGCTGCAGGCCCGGCTGGCCGCGGGTGAACGCGGCGACCGTCTCCATCGTGGCCACCGTGCCGAAGGCGACGCACGAGCCGCAGTCGCCCTGGTCCTTCACCGGCGTGACGTAGTTGGCGCCGCCCGCGGCGCGGCTGTCGAACTGCGCGGGGGCCCCGGCCCCGGCGACGGCGGTGGCGCGGGCGGCCTCGCCGGCGGCGAGGGACTTCGCCTGCGACTCGAGCTCCTGCCGGTCGTTCTCCGGCGGCAGCGGCACGCCGAGGCGGTGCCGCCGCTGGTCTTCTTCGAGAATGGTCATGGAGTTCTCCCCCATGATCCACGGGTGGCCTTGTGCGGCCAGTTCGGTGCGGACCCGGTCGAGTGCGACCGGTGAAGCGGGGGTACCGGGGTCGGCCATGACTGCTCCCCAATCTCGGACGTCTCACACGGCGCTGTGCCCGACCCGTTGTACGCCGGGGCCGGGCGAGGTCACCAGAGGTGTCATCCCTTTGCCGGAGAGCAGTTTTGTGGCGCGTGAAAACGATCTGCGAGTCAAGAGATCTCGACGCCGACGCCGTTTTCGGCAGGCATTTCCCGTGACAGTTCTTCGGCGAAGATCGTGTCGATCTTCCGGGCCGCGGTCCGCAGTTCGAGGGCGCCCGCGACGAGCAGGAGGAGCGCGGCGGCGGGCACGACGAGCAGCACCGGCGGCCAGCCGGCGCCGACCACGGCGAAGGTGGAGATCAACGCGCACAGGAGGAAGAGCGTCCTGACGGCGACGCGCGGCCACACCGGGCGCGGCTTGGCGTGCCGCCCGCGGGGTGTTCCGAAAACCGGCCGCGCGAGGGCAGCGTGGACACTCATCAAGACCTCCGGGAAGTCGTCGAACCGGGGATTCCCGGCACGTGAGTTGTGTCGGCGCCGGGTACAGTTCGGTTACCGCTCGTTATTGCTTCGAGTCCGAATTCGGGAAATCCATTCCGAACGGCTTATGGTCTATTCCGAATCGGTTTCCGGCACTAGGGCCGTTGGGCCCGGATCCGCCGGCCGGAGGGCCCTCACGAGTCGTGGCCGGGACCCTTCCCCTTGCCGTGGTTCCGGGTCCGGTTGGGGTTGGCGGGCTTCGCCGGCGGTTGCGGGGCGGGCCGGCTTTGGTGGGTCACGGCGGCGGGCTCGAGGTCGGCGGTCTCGTCGGCGGCGGTCTCGTTGGCGGCGGGCTGGGACGCGGTGCTGTCCGGCGCGGACGAGGAGGGGGTGACGGTCGCCACGGGGGAGTTCGGCGCGGGCGGCTGGGCCGGAGTGCTGGTCCCCGGTTCCTGCGCGGCGAGCAGCATCGCGGAAACGGCGGCAACGGCCGCGGCGGTCAGTCCGGCGGCCGCGGTGAACCGGCGGCGGTGGGCGGGATCGCCGGAGCTGGACAGGCCGGCCGCGGCGAGAATCCGGCGGCGCGGACCGGCTCGGTGGGGAGCGTGCGCCGCGGTGTCGGTGGGACTGGAGTCGCCGGTGGGGGCGAAGGGGCCGGCGGCCCACGGCAGGGTCGGGACCGGGGTGTGCAGGAGCTGGCGCACCTCCAGGGCCGTCGGACGGTCGGCCGGCTCACGGCGTGTCATCCGGCGCAGCGTGTGCGCCAACGACGGTGGGAGGCCGTCCGGGATGCGGGGTGCTCTCGTCAGGCGGGCCATGGCCGCCTCGACCATGGTGCCCGGGTACTCGCGGTGGCCCGTCACGCACTCCAGGAGGATCAAACCCAGCGCGTAGACGTCCGCCGACGGGCCCGCCGGCTCGCCGCTGACCTGCTCCGGTGCCAGGTACGCCGCCGTGCCCGGGACCACGCCAGTGCCCGTGATGTGCGTTGTGTCCAGGGCGTGGGCGATGCCGAAGTCGCCGATCAGGGGGCCGGTCGCGGACAGGAACACGTTGGCCGGCTTGAGGTCGCGGTGGACTATCCGGCGCGCGTGGACGTGGGCCAGCGCCTCCGCGAGCCCGCCCGCCAGCTCGATCACCTCGCCCGGCGGCAGCGGCCCGGTGAGCAGCCGCTCCGCCAGGTTCTCGCCCTCGACGAGCTGCATCACCAGGTACGTCCGGCCGTGCTCGGTGCCGCTGTCGAGCAGCGCCACGACGCCCGGGTGGGTGATGCTGCCCTGGATGCTCATCTCGCGCAGCCGGCGGCGCTGGTCGAGCGCCACCGCGTCGCGGTCGTAGATCTTGACCGCGACCTCGCGGTTCAGCCGCAGGTCGTACGCCCGGTAGACGCGGGCCGTGCCGCCGCTGCCCACCAGCCGGCCGACCTCGTAGCGCTCGGCCAGCAGGCCGGGCGGGCGCTCGCCGGCGACGGGACGCGGCTCGACGGCGAACTCGCCGAGAGCGAAGCGCGCACACGTGACCTCGTCCGCGTCGCTCATCGGCGCGCTCCCCGTTCTGCCGGCTTCGTCAGCCACGGCCGCGATGTACCCCGATCCAGTGAACGGCAAACCTCAGAAGATCATACTGAGGCGTCCACTCCGGTCAGCTCGGCCGAGAGCGTCCACAGGCGCGCGGCCTGCTCGCGGTCCACGGCGTACCGGCGGACGCCCGAGGCGGCCAGGCCCTCGGCGTCCTCGGGGGACAGCTCGGCGACGTCGCAGTCTTCGAGGTACAGCCCGCCCAGCCCGGCGAGCTGCGGGGACGTCGCGGCCCAGACGGTCGTCGCCGCGCCCTGCTCCGGCGTCTTGAACTCCATGAGCATCGTCCCGGCCTCGTCCATCCAGCCGCGCTCGACCATTTCGGCGCGCGACAGGTGTCGCTGCAGCGGCGTCATGATGCCGCCCGGGTGCAGCGCGAAGGCGTGGACGCCGCGGGAGGCGCCCAGCTCGTCGAGCCGGACGGCGAAGAGCACGTTGGCCGTCTTCGCCTGCCCGTAGGCCACCCACTTGTCGTAGCCGTGCTCGAACTGGACGTCGTCCCAGCGGATCGGCGAGTTGTGGTGGCCGCGCGACGACACGGACACGACGCGCGCGCCGTCGGCGACGGCCGGCCACAGGCGGTTGACCAGCGCGAAGTGGCCGAGGTGGTTGGTGGCGAACTGGGCTTCCCAGCCCGGGCCGACACGGGTCTCCGGGCACGCCATGACGCCGGCGTTGGCGATGAGGAGGTCGATGCGCCGCCCGGAGGCGAGGAAGCGCTCGGCGAAGGCGCGGACGCTTTCGAGGTCGCTCAGGTCCAGCTCGTCGACCTCGACGTTTTCAACGCCTTCGAGGGCCGCTTCGGCCGTCTCGCGGCGGCGGGCCGGGACGACGACGTGCGCGCCGGCGCCGGTGAGCGCGCGGGTGGTCTCGAGGCCGATCCCGGAGTATCCGCCGGTGACGACGGCGAGCCGGCCGGTGAGGTCGATGCCCGCGACGGCTTCGGCCGCCGTGGTGGTGGCGCCGAAACCCGAACCGATCTTGTGCTGTGCGGTGGTCATGCCCCGACGCTACGAGCTGGAGCGCGCTCCAGCGCAAATCGCGAACGAGGCCGAAAGAGGGGACAATCGGGGACGAGAGGCGCAGCCGACCTAGGAAGGCTCTGATGGCCGACTACTACGGGAACCAGCCCCAGGACGTCCGCCCGGGGATCGATGCGGGCCGGCTGTGGGCGGGCGGCGTGGCGACGGCGGTGGTCGCGGCCCTGCTCGCCGTGGTCGGGCTGCTCATCGCCCGGGGCATCTTCGAGGTCGAAGTGCTGGCCCCAAAAGGCGAGGGCGTCTGGGGGAACGCGAGCACCACGACGTACGCACTGGTCGCCGCCGCGGTGGCCCTGCTCGCCACCGGGCTGATGCACCTGCTCAGCGTCGCCACGCCGGCGCCGGCCCAGTTCTTCGGCTGGATCATGGTGCTGGTGACGTTGATCGCGGTGGTGCTGCCGCTGACGTTGACGGTCGCCCCGAGCGCGAAGATCGCGACGGCGATCATCAACCTCGTGATCGGCCTGGTGATCGCCACGGTGGTCAACAGCATGGCGGCGAGCGCCCGCACCCTGCACCGGCGCCGCAGCCAGCAGAAACCCCCGCCGCCGACCCGGCAGTGGTCGAACCAGGAGCCCCCGCCGACCCGGTACTACGACCAGTGACCGTGGACGTGCGGGAGACGAACCGCCGGGTGATCGAGCAGTTCCGGGCGGGCGGTGAGGTCGAGGGCATGCACCGGGACCGCCTGGTGCTGCTCACCACGACGGGCCGGCACTCGGGCGAGCCGCGCACGGTCCCGATGATGTTCCACCGCGACGGGGATCGCCTGCTGGTGGTGGCGTCCAACATCGGCGCGCCGCGGCACCCGGACTGGTACCTCAACCTCGCCGACGACCCGCGGGTGACGGTGGAGGTGGACGGCCGCGAGTTCGAGGCGGAGGCCCTGCCGCTGCTGGGCGCGGACTACGTGCGGACGTGGACGGAGCTGGAGAAGCAGTACCCCTTCCTGGCCGACCACGCGGCGAAGGCCCGGCAGGCCAAGCGGGTCATCCCCATCGTCGAGCTGTCCGAAGAGGACTGACCCGCTCGGTCCACTTCGGACTACTTGCTCGCCACCCGGCGGTAGCGGGCCGTGGCCAGCGGGGCGAACACCGCGATGATCGCGACGCAGCACAGGAGCGCGTACAGGGCCGCGTGCTCCGCCGGCCAGCCCGACGGCGGTGCCCCGAACCGGTTGCCGAACAGGTCGCGGGTCGCGTTGATCACCGCCGTGAACGGGTTCCAGTCCGCGATCGCCTTGAGGAAGCCCGGCAGGGTCTGCGTCGGGACGAACGCCGACGAGATGAAGCTCAGCGGGAACATCCAGATCAGCCCGAGGCTCTGCGCCACCTCGACGCTGCGCGCCGCCAGGCCGATCAGCGCGCCCACCCACGACAGGGCCCACGCGAACATCAGCATCACCAGGTAGCCGAGCAGCGCGTCCCAGAAGCTGCCGCGGATCCGCCAGCCGACGATCAGGCCGCAGGCCGACATCACGACCAGCGCCACCACGCTGACGACCAGGTCGGACGTCGTGCGGCCGAGGACCACCGCGAGCCGGGACATCGGCAGGGAGCGGAACCGGTCGATGATGCCCTTCTGCAGGTCGTTGGCGAACCCGATGACGGTGAACGCCGAGTTGAACGCCACCGTCTGGGCGAAGATCCCGGCGATGAGGAACTCGCGGTAGGCCGCGCCGCCCGCCTCGCCGCCGATGGCGTTGCCGAAGACGTAGGCGAACAGCAGCACGAACATGATCGGCTGCAGCGTCGCGGCCATCAGCCAGTCCGGGTTGCGGCGGACGTTCATCAGGTTGCGCCAGGTGATGACGCCGCCGTCGGAGATGCCCTTCGCGAGCGCGTTCACTTCGCCACCTCTTCGGCCTCGGCGCCGTGGCCGGTCAGGGACAGGAAGACGTCGTCGAGCGTGGGCCGGTGCAGGGCGACGTCCTGGACGGCGATGCCCTGAGCGTCCAGCCGCCGCAACGCCTCGATGAGCGCTTTCGGCCCGGTGTCGACGAGGATCTCGGCGCGCCGGGTGTGGTCGTCGCCGGCCGGCTCGCCCGCGCCGACTTCGCGCAGCACCGCCAGGGTGGCCGGCAGGTCCGCGGCGGAGGCGACGACCAGCTCCAGCCGTTCGCCGCCGATCTGCGCCTTGAGCTCGTCGGCCGTGCCGCGCGCGATCACCTTGCCGTGGTCGATGACGACGATCGAGTCGGCGAGCTGGTCGGCCTCTTCGAGGTACTGGGTGGTCAGCAGCACCGTCGTGCCGTCGGCGACCAGTTCCTTGATGACGCCCCAGGTGTCGAGCCGCCCGCCCGGGTCGAGGCCGGTGGTCGGCTCGTCGAGGACGACGACGACCGGCTCGGCGACCAGCGCGCCGGCCAGGTCGAGCCGCCGGCGCATGCCGCCCGAGTACCCCTTCGCGGGCCGGTCGGCGGCCTCCTCGAGCGCGAACCGCGCGAGCAGCTCGCGGGCGCGCGCCCGGGCCGCGGCCTTCTTCCGGCCGTAGAGCCGCCCGACCATGTAGAGGTTTTCGAAACCGGTGAGGTTTTCGTCGACGGCCGCGTACTGGCCGGAGAGCCCGATCCGCTGCCGGACCTGGTCGGGCTCGGCGAGCACGTCGTACCCGGCCACGTGCGCCGTGCCCGAGTCGGGCCGCAGCAGCGTGGTCAGGATGCGGACGGTCGTGGTCTTGCCGGCGCCGTTCGGGCCGAGCAGGCCGAGCACCCGCCCGGCCGGGATGTCGAGGTCGACGCCGTCGAGCGCGCGCGTCGACCCGTAGGTCTTGACGAGTCCGCGCACCTGGACGGCGATGTCCGGTTCGGGCATGGCGATTCCCCTCTCGCTGACACCCGCCAAGCTAGGCCACGCTGTCCGCTTTGTCCTCCGGGTTTATCCCTGAGCCACCGAGAGCGTCACCGCGAACTCCGGCGGGGTCCGCAGCGACTGGAACACGACGCAGTAGCGCTCGGTCAGCTTCTTCAGCGTGGCGAGCTGGTCTTCGGACGCGTCGGTGTCCAGCTCGAACGACAGCCGGATCGCGCGGAAGCCCACCGGGGCGTCTTTCGCGACGGCCAGGGTGCCGCGGAAGTCCAGGTCGCCCTCGGCGCGGACGCGCCCGCCGCGGACTTCGAGCTCCAGCGACGTCGCGACCGCCCGCAGCGTCACCCCGGCGCACGCGACGAGCGCTTCGAGCAGCATGTCGCCGGAGCAGGCGAGAGTACCGTCGCCGCCGGTCGCCGGGTGCAGGCCGGCTTCCACGACCGCGCGGCCCGTCTCGACCTTGCAGGAGATGCCGAGGCCGTCGAGTTCGGCGTCGGCGTGCAGCGTCACGAGCGCGCTTTCCGGCTGCTCCCGGTACTTGTCCTTCAGCGGGGCCTGGGTCGCGCGCAGCTCTTCGGTGTCCATGGGCCCGATTGTGCCCCCGGACGCGAAGAAGCGGGGAGACCGGTCGCCCGGCCTCCCCGCTTCAGCGGTTCAGCTTCAGCTCAGGGTGACGGCCACGTCGTCGATGACGAACGAGGTCTGCAGCGAGCTGTCTTCGGTGCCGCTGAACTTCAGCGCGAGGGTGCCGCCGGCGGCCGACGAGACGTCGATCGTCTTGAGCGCGTACCCGGACGCCTTGTTCAGGTTGGAGTAGCTGCCCAGCGTCGCGCTGCCGTTGGTGACGGTCAGCTTGTCGTAGGCGGTGGTGGTGGTCGTTTCCGCGGTGTCGATGTGCAGGTAGAACGTCAGGCTGGCGTGGCAGCCCGCCGGGATGCTCACCGACTGGGCGACGGCCTCGGTGTGGGTCGAGCCGTAGCCGTCGAGGTAGGCGGAGTAGGTGCCGCCGTGCGCGGCCTCACCCGACGAAGCCCACTGGCCGATGGTGCCGGTGTCGCCGGTCCAGTTCGCCGCGCCCGATTCGAAGCCGCCGTTGACGATCTTCTGGCCGGAGCAGCCGCCGGTGGTGCCGACGGTCCACGTGAACGACGCCGTGCCGGTCTTGTTGGCCGCGTCCTTCGCCGTCACCGTGACGTTCGAGGTGCCCGCGGTGGTCGCGGTGCCCGAGATCGTGCCGGTGGAGGCGTTGATGGACAGGCCGGCCGGGAGGCCGGTGGCCGACCAGGTGTACGGCGCGGTGCCGCCGGAAGCCGACAGCGGCAGGTTCACCGAAGCGCCGGTCACGGTCGACTGGTTGCCCGGGTTGGACACGGTGACCGTGCCGGTCGCCGAGCACGTCGGGTCACCCGACTGCGCCGGGACGGAGATCGCGTCCCACGCCGCCTTGACGGTGTTGAACTCGGTGCAGCTGCCCGGGAACAGGTTCTTCGCCGCGGTCAGCGTCCAGGTGCGGTACTTCAGGTACGAGGCGCCGCTGGTCTTGAGCAGCATCGCGTTGTAGAAGATCTTCACCGCGTTCTGGACACCGAGGCCGGTGATCGACGAGCTGTTGCAGGTGGAGCTGGTCGGCTGCCCGTTGGTCGGGTTGGTGCCTTCGGCCAGCAGGTAGAACCAGTGGTTGCCCGGCCCGGCCGCGGCGTGCACCTCGGTGCTCGGGATCGAGCTGTCGTAGCAGTTCTTGTCACCCAGCGCCGACGGGTTGTACATGTTGCGGATCGGGCCCGAGCCGACGAGGTTGATCTGCTCGCCGACGAGGAAGTCCGGCACGTCGTACGGCGCCGGCTCGTTCGCGAACCACTCGGTCGAAGCGCCGAAGACGTCCGCGACGAACTCCTGGGTGCCGTTGCCGGAGATGCCGCCCGGGGTGTGGTCGTCGATGCCGTGGCCGTGCTCGTGCGCGACGACGTCGATCGAGCCGATCCACTGGTTCTGCGAGTTGTGCCCGATCTGGACCTGGGTGCCGTCGTAGTAGGCGTTCTCGTCGGCCAGGCCGACGCGGATCGGCCAGCCGCCGCCGTTGCCGTCGAAGCTGTTGCGGCCCAGCCACTGCGAGAGCATCTTGTTCTCGGTCTGGGCGGCGAACAGCGCGTCGACGCAGCCGGTCTCGCGGCTGGTCGCGTTGCCGTTGCCCCAGCTGTCGGTCGTCTTGCTGAAGGTGGTGTTGTTCGCCGCGTCCTGGCAGGACGTGTTGGTGATCGTCGGGTCCTTCAGCGAGTACGTCGAGCCCGAGTGCGTGGTGTCGAGGTGCACCGGGTTCGGGCCGTTCCAGGCGGAGGTGCCGTCACCGTGCAGGACGTGCTCCTGCGTGTGGAGCACCTTCCCGGTGGCGGCGTCGACGATGACGTCGAGGCGGCTCGGGCCTTCGGCGTCGCGGCCGACGACGGTGCTCTTCCACGCCAGCGTCGGCGAGCCGAGGGCGAAGACGACCTGCTCGGCCGGGCTGACGCTGTCCACGGCGGACAGCTGCTTGCGCGCGGTGGCTTCGGCCGCGGCCTTCGTCACCTTGGCGCCGGTGGTGGCGAGGTTGATGGTCTGGTCCTGCGCGACCGAGGTGCCGAGCACCTGGCCCGTCGAGTTGGTCGCGACGACGAAGTCGCCACCGACCACCGGCAGGCCCTTGTAGCTGCGCTCGTACGGGATGTACTGCAGCCCGTTGGTGGCGGAAATCGCTTTCTGGGCCAGGAAAACGTCGTCCGCGCTGGCGTGCAGCGCGGCCGGCCTGCTCGCCACCAGGCCGGCGGCCGCGGTGGCGGCCTGGGCCACCGCGCTCGGCGCGGCGTTCGGGGTGGCGTTCGGGGTGGGTTGTGCCTGTGCGGTGCCGGTGATGCACAGCGCACCGACGAGCACGCCGGTTGCTGCCAAGACGACAGGACGTCTCAGATCCATCGAGGAATCTCCTCCGGGCAGGGTGGACCAGACCCGGGTTCGAGGCCGGGCCGGATCAAGGGGACGCGAGGTGAAGCGGTGGAACGGAAATCAGAATCCGGTGCCGGAGCTTCGTGAACAAGCGACTAACGTACGGTCTTATCTACCGGAAGCAATAACTCCCAAAAAGGACATTCGACCCTATTGGGATTTCTCTTGCTGATCGTCCACTCAGGACCGAACGGGGATCACCGCTGTTCGGGTGATCTTTCCCGCGTCCGAACCGACGAAGGCCCCTTCGCCGGGAATCGGCGAAGGGGCCTTTGGTGGTACGGCTGTGTCAGGCGGTCTTCTCGCGCTTCGGGAGCTTCCAGCCCGGGCGCACGAAGTGGCAGGTGTACCCGTTCGGAATGCGCTGCAGGTAGTCCTGGTGCTCCGGCTCGGCTTCCCAGAAGTCGCCCACCGGGCTGACTTCGGTGACGACCTTGCCGGGCCACAACCCGGACGCGTCGACGTCGGCGATCGTGTCCTCGGCGACCTTCTTCTGGTCGTCGTTCTCGAAGAAGATCGCGGAGCGGTAGCTCATGCCGATGTCGTTGCCCTGACGGTTCTTCGTCGTCGGGTCGTGCACCTGGAAGAAGAACTCGAGCAGGTCCCGGAACGTCGTCTTCGCGGGGTCGTAGACCACCTCGATGGCCTCGGCGTGCGTGCCGTGGTTGCGGTAGGTGGCGTTCGGGACGTCGCCGCCGCTGTAACCGACCCGGGTCGAGATCACCCCGGGCTGACGGCGGAACAGCTCCTGCATGCCCCAGAAGCAGCCGCCGGCCAGGACGGCCCTTTCGGTTGACGTGGTCACGGCGTCACTCCTTCTCCTCGTGTGGTGCTGCCACCTGTACAACTTCGGTGCTCAGCCGATGATTCCACGCGGGGATTACGGAAGCCTGACGTCACCCGGCCTGGAGCTTCGCGAGGGTGAGCACGTCGCCGCCGATGCCCCAGCCGCCGTCGGCGACCTCCTCGACGAGCACCATCGTGTTCGCGCGGGCACGGTCGCCGTAGATCTCGGCGTACAGGTCGGTGGTGCGGGTCACGAGCTGCTCCTTCTGCTCCGGGGTGAGGGTGCCGGCAGGGACCTTGAAGTTGGCGAACGGCATGGGACGTCCTTCGGGTATCGATGTTGTCGGATTGACGTAAGCGACGCTAACACGAGGTTGGCATCGACGCTACCCTCAGATTGATATCAACGATAACGCCTGCTAGCGTCGGTGCCGTGGACTTGAGAACGCGGATCCTGGAGGCGGCGGCCGACCTGCTGTCCCGCTCCGCCGAAGCCGACTTCTCCACGCGGGCGGTCTGTGAGGCGGCCGGTGTCGGCGCGCCCGCGCTCTACCGGCAGTTCGGCGACAAGGAGGGGCTGCTCGCCGCCGTCGTCGACCGCGGGTTCGAGAAGTACCTCGCCGGCAAGCGGGCCGCGAAGCCGTCCGACGACCCGGTGCGCGACCTGCGCGACGGCTGGGACAACCACGTCGCGTTCGCGCTCGACAACCCCAACCACTACCGCCTGATGTACTCGGGCCTGTCGACGCCGCCGGGCGCCGCGGCCGAGGCGCACAGCCTGCTGCTCGCGGTCCTCGAGCGCTGCGCGGCCGCCGGGCGGCTCAAGCTGCCGCCGCCGCTCGCCGCGCAGATGGTGATGGCGGCCAACGCCGGCGTCGCGCTGTCGATGATCACGCGTCCCGAGCTGTACTCCGACCGCGGGTTTTCGACGCGGGTCCGGGAGAGCGTGCTGGCCGGAGTCCTCGCCGACGAGCCGGCCGGGCCGGGTGGTGTCGAGGTGACGGCCACGACCCTCGCCGCGCGGCTGCGCGAGACGCCGCCGGGCATGCTGACGGCGGCGGAGGCGACGTTGTTGCAGGAGTGGCTGGCGAGGCTGAGCCTCCACAGTGGACACTGAGCCGGACGGCGGCGGCCGTTGGTCCGTTCGCTTCCTCTTCGCCGCCTGCGCGGCCGGGTTCCGGCGGGGGTGGGACGATGGCGTCGGGGCCGCCCCGATCCGGCCCCGGGGAGGCGCGCGATGCGCGACCAGGAACAGGCCGTCACGGAACGGACCAGCGGGGTGCTGGTCGTCGAAATCCGCGGCGAACTGGACATAGCCACCGTGCTTCGGTGGACAACGCTCATCGAAGCCGCGATCTGCGAGCTTCCGGAGCCGCACCTGCTGGTGCTCGACCTGACGTCACTGGAGTTCTTGTCGGCGCGCGGGGCCCGTGGCCTGCTCGAGGCGCTGGAAAGCTGCCGGGAGCGCGGGATAGCCGGGTGCCTGATCGCCACGCCCGGGACGGTGGCGGCCCGGGTGGTCCGGCTCACCGGGCTCGTCGACCGGGTCCCGGTGTTCCCGAACCGGCTCTCGGCGATCGCCGCGTACCAGCCGGTGGAAATGCGCTGGCTGCCGGGCTGACGGCCCGTCCACGACACGACCCGGCGCGGGCCCTGCGCCGGGTGCTATTCGCCGCGCATCGACCGGCGGATCTCGGCCAGCCGGTCCTTGGCCGCCTGGTCGCGGTCGGCGATCTTCTTGTCCAGGGTCTCCGCCGTGTGGTCGGTCCCGAGACCGGCCACCTCGACCGACCCGACCGACGTGTGGTAGCGGTTTTCGATCTTGTCCCGGACGAAGTCGAAGCTGGGTACGCCGCCCTCGCTGTAGTCCGGGTCGGGCAGGGGCGGCGAGGGGATCGCGATCGCGGCCGTGGGGGTCTCGTCGACGATCTCGCCGTCCACGATGTCCGGGTCCTCGGGTTTGCTCATCGTCGCCTCCTCGCCGCCGCTCGGCCCTTCCGACCTTAGCGCCGAAGTGGCGCCCCGGTCAGCGACTCGCGGACGGCCTGTTCGACGAGGGCGTGGACCGAACCGCGGTCCAGCTGCGTCGAGGTGAACTCAAAATGAACGACAGGTGGGAAACCGCCAGTGGGTAATTCGGCCGTGGGGCGGCGGGGCGCGGTGGGGAATTCTCGACGCGCACAGCCGGTGTCCGGAGGGAGCAGACATGAGTGCCGGGGCCTACCACGCCGAAACCACGGAGATGGGGACGGTCGTCAAGGCGGTCGAGGAGGTCGGATCGTCCTTCGTGTCCACGACCCGCGACCTGGAAGGCCTGGTGCTCGACGCGTTGTCGTTCGCCGGGATCGGCAGCGGGGTCGCCGCCGCGAACTCGGCGTTGCACTCGACGCTGGGCAGCGCGCTCCAGAAGTTCCTCAGTCTCATCACGAACGTGAACCAGAACGTCCAGACGGCCGCGAACGGCTACAACGCGGCCGATTCCGACGTCGCCCAGGCCTACGGCGGCGGGCAGAACGCGACTACCCAAGGCGGCGGGGCGGCGGCCGCGGCGGCGCCGCCGCAGCTCGACCCGCGCGTCGTCGACTCGATCATGCGGTCCGAAGGCGCGACGGGGGAGCAGGGCGGCGTGCCCGAGGCCTACGGCTTCCGGCAGAACATGCACAACGGCTACGACCGGATCATCGCCGCCCGCGAGCAGTACGGGCAGGGCAGCGCCGAGGAACGCGCCGTCGTCTCCGACCTGATGACGGCGAACGCGCGCACGGCCGGTGCGCTCAACTTCACCGACCCCGGCACGCAGGCCGCGATCATGTCCGGCGCCCACATGCGCGGCGCCGGCGGGGTCCGCGCGATCCTCAACCACATGGCGGGCGACGACATCGTCCGCAGCTCCGGCACGATCAGCGACGCGGCGGTCCAGCACGCGCAGGGCCTGACGCCCGAGCAGTTCCAGCAGGAGTTCCACGACGCCCGCATCGAGTACGACCGCCAGATCTACGGCGACACGACCACGCGCCAGGGCGGGCACACGGCGAACTGGTGGGACCGCTACGGCAACGGGCTGACCCAGCGCTACGACCGCGAGCAGAACGAGTTCCTCCGGCTGTCGCAGCCCCAGAACTGATCTTCGGCGGTTCGAAGATCGGAAAACGGGGCACCCTACACCGTGTAGCCGAACGACGACGGGAGGCACACGATGTTCCGGAGGATGATCGCACTACTGGGCGGGGTCGCCGCGCTGTCGGGGACCGTGGCGTTCGCGGGAACGGCCGAAGCGGCGGCCACGCCGTGCAGCGCCGAGGCAAAGGCCTGCGTCCAGCGCAGTTCGAACACCGCGTGGCTGACGGACGGCGCCGGGAACGTCACCTACGGGGGCGTTCCGGTCACCGTCGGGCTGCCGAAGTACCCGACCCCGCTCGGGACGTTCCACGTGCAGTACAAGGACATCGACCACTACAGCAAGCAGTACAACGGGCCGATGCCGTACTCGGTGTTCTTCACGACCACCGGGGTCGCGTTCCACCAGGGCAGCCTGAAGGTCAAGTCCCACGGGTGCGTGCACCTCTCGCACGCGGCCGCGGTGACGTTCTACAACGCGCTGCACCCGGGTGACGTCGTCCAGGTCGTGCCCTGATCCGTCCGGTGTGGACGGTCGAGCAGGGCGCCGGTGACGGCGCCGAAGACCAGGTGGTCGAGCACCTGGGGCGTGCGGGGCAACGCCCGCACCGCCGGGTAGGCCCGGCTCGCGATGCCGAGGTCCAGCGCCGCGATCGCGAGCCCGGCCACCGCGCCCTTCAGGACGCCCCGGCAGCCGGTGGCCGCTAGGACACCGGTCCAGGCGGCCGAGACGAGGGCGTGCGCGACCAGTCCGGCGGCTACGCCGGGCCGGTCGCGCCGGCCGGGCAGCAGGGTGCCCGCCGCGCGGGTCGCGGCGAGGACGTCGCTGCCGGTGACCAGGGCGTGGGCGGTCGAGGGGAGCCCGCTCACGACGGCGGCGACGGCGCCCGCCCGGGCGACGTTCACCGCGCGGCCAGGTACGCGGCCACCCGGATCCGCAACCCGCGGACGTGGGGGAGCGCGATCGTGAACTCGCGCGTCGGCCGGTAGCCGGGCCACGGGTCGCCGTGGGTGCACGGTCCCGTGAAGTAGACGAAGCCGTCTTCGTCGTCGAAGCGCCCGGGCGACCAGCGCGCGGCGTCGCCCGCGCGGCGATCGGCGCAGTCGGCTCGCGCGAGCCAGTACACCTCGTGCTTCATGACGCGCTTGAGCTGCCCGGCGAACGCCGGCAGATCGGGCTCCGGCAGGCCGAGCCCGCGCCCGCCCCAGACCCGTGGCGCGCGCTCGGACGTGCGCGCGGGGCAGCCGAAGGTGACCTCGCCACCGGCGTAGTGACGGGCCCAGTTTTCCGTTGCCAGGTCGGAGAAAGAAGATCCGCCGGTGATCTCCAGCGTCATGGGGGAACGATAGTCGATCACGGCGGGACGGGTACCGCCGCGCGGGTGTCGATCACTGATCTCATGGTGTATACAGTATGCAGTAGGCTACCGCCGGGCTGAGGAGGCCGCCATGTACTCAGTCACCAACCCCGCGACCGGGGACCTGGTGGAAGAGATCCCCAACGCGACCGACGAGGAGGTCCGCGCCGCGATCGACCGCGTCCACGGCGAGTTCGCGGCCTGGCGGGCCCGGCCCGTCGCCGAGCGGGCGGCCGTCGTCCTGCGCGCGGCGGAGCTGTTCGCCGACCGCGCCGACGAGCTGGCCGCGATCATGACGCTGGAAATGGGGAAGCGGATCAACGAGGGCCGCGGCGAGGTCGGCGTCGTCGTCGACATCTTCCGGTACTACGGCGAACGCGGCCCGGAGCTGCTGGCCGACGAGCCCCTCCCGATCCGCGGCGGCGAGGCCGTGCTGACGAAGGAGCCGATCGGGGCGCTGCTCGGCGTCATGCCGTGGAACTTCCCGTGCTACCAGGTCGCCCGGTTCGTCGCGCCGAACCTGGTGCTGGGCAACACGATCCTGCTCAAGCACGCGTCGATCTGCCCGCGTTCGGCGGCGGCGATCGAACAGGTGCTGCGCGACGCCGGCGTGCCTTCGGACGCCTACGTGAACGTGTTCGCCTCGAGCCGTCAGGTGCCGTGGATGCTCGCCGACCCGCGCCTGGTCGGGGTGTCGCTCACGGGCAGCGAGCAGGCGGGCATCTCGGTGGCGGCGGAGGCCGGGCGGAACCTGAAGAAGTGCGTCCTCGAGCTCGGCGGATCCGACCCGCTGATCGTCCTGGACACCGACGACCTGGACGAGACGGTCAAGGTCACGGCGACGGCCCGGATGCGCAACTGCGGCCAGTCGTGCAACGCACCGAAGCGGATGATCGTTTTGGGCGAGCTGTACGACGAGTTCGTCGACCGGCTGGCCAAGCGGGTGACGGAGTACTACGTGCCGGGCGACCCGGCCGACCCGGCGACGACGCTCCCACCACTGGCGTCGATCGCGGCAGCGGACGAAGTGGCGGCCCAGGTCGAGACGGCGATCCGCGAAGGCGCAACCCTCCGGGCGGGCGGCCGGCGCGTCCCCGGCCCGGGCGCGTACCTGGAGGCCACGGTGCTCACCGACGTCACGCCGGAAATGGCGGCGTACCACGAGGAAATCTTCGGCCCGGTGGTCCTGGTGTTCCGCGCGGACACGGAGGAGGAAGCCATAGCCCTGGCGAACGACACCCCGTTCGGCCTGGGCGCGAGCGTGTTCGGCACGGACCGCGCCCGCGCGGTGCGGGTGGCCCGCGCCATCGAGGCGGGGATGGTCTACCTCAACAAATCGGGCGGCTCGGAAGCGGACCTGCCGTTCGGCGGCATCAAGCGATCCGGCATCGGGCGCGAATTGGGGCCACTGGGCATCGAGGAGTTCATGAACAAGAAACCGATACGCCTCTGACCTGCTGTTTTGTTGCGTTTGGTCCCACCAGGCCGTCGTCAGGCCGTCTCGGAATCCTGGGCCGTCTGGGGCGGCCGGCGGGGCTTGAACACGCGGTTGGTCGCCGCGCGGGCACGCTTGTGGCTCGACGGGACGAGGTGGGTGTAGATCCGGAGCGTGTAGCCGGGGTCGTGGTGGCCGAGGTACTCCGCGACTTCCTTGATCGACACGCCGTTGGCGAGCATCGTGGACGCGAAGAAGTGGCGCATGCCGTGCATCCCGTCCCGGCGGTCGACGTACTCCAGGCCAGCACCCTTGAAGGCCGGCCGCCAGATGTCCTTGGTGAAGTTGGAGCCCTTGATCACGTTGCCGATCGGCTGTTTGGCGTAGACGCTCCGCTTGGTCACCCGGCCGATCAGCACGCGCGCGGTCTCCGGCCGGCCACCGGGTTCGAGCCAGGGGAGCGTCAGCGTGACAGGCTCGAAGGTGGCCATGTAGTCGTCGATGTCGTCGAGCACGCCTTGCCCGAGCGGCACTACGCGCGTCTTGCCACCCTTGGGCGGCGAGAACACGGGCTGAGTGCCGATCCACCGGATCTGACGCTGAACGTTGACGATCATCTCGTCCCGGTCGACGTCGTCCGGGCTGAACCCGAAGATCTCCATCTGGCGGAGCCCGAGCCCGGCCCCGAGCGGCACTGTGACGGTGTACTCGGCGGGCAGAGCGAGCCGCACCGCGCGGACCCGGCTGTCCGGCCACGGGATGACCTTCCGCTGGACGGGCTTGGGCCGCTTGACGCTCTTCGCCCGGCACGGGTTCGCCCGGATCTTCTTGTCGTCGTAGGCCGCCTGAAGGATGGCGGACACGGTGTCGAAGAGCACCGCGCGGGTGGACGCCATCAGGCCGCGCCCGCCTTCGCTCTTCGGCCGTTCCAACCAGTCGAGCCAGTCCCGAATGGTGTCGGTCTTCGCAGCCACCTTGAGCGGCTTATCCCCGAGGAACGGGAAGATCCCGGTCTTGAGGTGGTTGCTCACGGTTTGCCGGGTTCCTGCGTCCGCCGACTGGCCCTTACGCCACTGGGCCGTGTAGTCGCGGAACTTCTCTTCGCCGGACTCGGCCGAGATGTACTCACCGGCGAGCACGTCGTGTTGCATCTTGGTCAGGAAGGTCTTGGCCTTCGTGAGTTGCTTGTCCGGAAAGGACTTGCTCCGCTCGTTGCCCTCGGGGTCGTAGTACCGGACCTTGTACCGGTCGCCCTTGCCGAACAGTTCGGTCTTCTCGCGGACGGGGTGACCCTTGGCATTGAAGACCGGCTTGTCGTGCTCGTCCTTCTTCTGCCGCCACCACCGGTCTTGTACGTGGCCTTTCATCGTTTCTCCTATCTTGGCTGGGTTTGATGCGGATTCACCCCATGTCCGAGTTTTCGGGCATGGGGTGAATCCGGGATCTGTTATGCGGCACCGTCATGGCCGAGCTGGTCGATCCAGGCTCGAACCGTGTCGGGGGAGTACCGGACGTGCTTGCCCATCCGAAGCCACGTGGGGCCGTAGCTCTTGAAACGCCAGTCCCGCAGGGTCTTCTCGGGTATCCCGAGGAAGGTGGCCAAGTCCTCAGGCGTCCACAGGCCCTCGATGCTCACCACCTTGATTCGTGCACTCATATCTGCCCCCTCAGGCCGCCAGAGATGGAGTTGCCGAAGTAACTTCGCCCGGTGGTCCGGCGGCGAGTAGCGCTAAGTCGTACTCGGCCTTCCACGTGATCCGCTCCGAGATGGCTCGCATGACCAGCTGGTCCCGTGGCGGGCAGTGGGTGTCGCCGGGCTCGACCTTGCGCCACACGAACCGATCCGGGGCCGGTTCCGGCTTGCTGATCCCGACCGCCGCCAACGCCGAGAGCACGAAGCCCCGGCGGTCGGCCTTGTGGTCGGCGACCGTCTTGCCGGACCACTTGCGCGAAACCAGAACCCGCCGCCCCGGAAGCCCGAGCGTGGACCTCCGGTGAGCGCGTCCCTTGCAGTGCCCCGGGGTGGTCTTCCCGTTGGCTCCCTTCGGGTTAATCCCGTACAACAGCCAGACCGCGCAGCGCGGCGAGCACGGCGTCACGGCCAGGTGGGTGTGCAGCATGTCGTGGTGGTCCTGCTGCCCAGTGGTGTCGGCCTCCACGACCTCACCCGTGGACTTCGTCAGGTACTTGGTCAGATAGCCGATGTGACGGCCGGCCTCTTCCGTCCCGCCGAGCAGGCCCTTCGAGTGCACCTGCGCGCCGAAGGTCACGACATGCGCGGGTGCCTCCACAGCATCCACCGCGTCATCCCAGGCCGTCAGCGGTTCCCGTGTTTCCGGGTCCACAAAGGAACGCGAATCGGGGTCCCACAATGGTTTCCGGTCCGTGTATACCATCTCGTCATGCGCAGGCCACCAGACCTGGTGATAGGTGGCCTCGGTGACCAGGCGGATGGTGTCGTGCGAGATCGCCCCTCGCAACGCCGCGTGCAGGTGCGGAGCGGCCCGCTTCTGCGGTTCGACCGTGGCGAAGTACTGCACGTCCCAGCCGACGACGCGGCGCAGGTTCTGCCACCACCGATCCACCAGCGCCGCGAAGTGCACCGCATCCCGAGCGGCCCGCCGGTAGTCATACGACGCCGGATCGGCCGGGGACCCATCGGGCCGGACGCGGCCGTAGGTGTCGCAGGTCAGCGTGACGAACATCGACGGCCGGAACTTCCCTGAGAACTCACGCCCCACCGTCGTCTTGCTCACCTTCCGTCGAGGCAGGTTCGGCGCGTCCTGTCGCCGCTTCGTCGACCGCTTCACCGCCTTGCGTTCCGGCACGTCCAGGGCTGGCAGGCGCCCGGTCATCCCCGAGGCCCGCAGCTCCGCATCGACGCCCGCGACCTCTGCCCGCAGCTCTTCCGCCTCGACCTCATCCCCGGCTGCCGCCACGTCCCGGTAGTGCGCGGCCAGGTCGGCCCGGTAGGTCAGCAGCTCGGTTTGTGTCTCCGAGGGCTTCTCGCGGGTGATCACCGGCTCTTCGGTCAGGTGCCAGCCTTCCCGGCATTGGGCCTGTCGCAGCGCCTTCGCCTTCCGGGCACACGGCAGGCAGACCGATTCGACGGTCGAGCCGCATGGGACGGGGACGTAGCGGACTTCGCCGGTTTCGGTGTCGCCGACCTCCATCGTGAACGGCCGGGTACACACGCCGTGCTTCTCCGCCGTGGCCTTGACGACGTCGGCCGAAAGGGCACCGCGGATTCGCTCGACCGGGGTGGCCGGCACCGCCGGGGCCTGCGGGTTTTCGCTGGTGGTGGTCATGCCGACCTCCCTTCGCCCGTGCGTCGATCGGCCAGGCTGATCACCTGGGCGCCGCCGTTGGTGACGTAGTGCTCCAGTTGCTTGATCGTGTGATCGGGCACCCACCCGGCCCGCACGCGCAGCGGTTCGCGGATGCCTTCGCCCCAGACGTAGCCGACCCCGGCCGCCGATTCCGGGATTCGGTTGGCCCACGCCCCGCGCTCGTATGCGCCGTCGCCGAGGACCATCGGGACCTGCGTCTTCGAGGTCAGCCGCATCGCGATGCGCCGGGGCAGCAGCTCCCGCACCGGCACCGTGTCCTTCGTCGGCTCCTGCACGTAGCCCCGGACCGTGAACCCGAGCGCCCGGCCTTGGGTGGTCAGGATCGCCACCTTCTCCACGATGGCGTCGCGGGTCTTGCGGTCGGTGTACTTGGTCAGCGCGCCGATCTCGTCGAACTCCAGCAGCTCCACCGGGTAGTCGGTGGAGATCGGGACCTGCCGGGTGTGCCCGGCGAACTCGCGCTTGCGCCTGTCCAGCTCGTCCAAGAGCGCGTCAAGGACCTGGACCGCTTCCTGTCCGCTCTGGCCGTAGCGGGCGAAGATCCCGCGTCCGTAGGACAGCTCCATCGCTTTCGGATCGATCCCGGACACCCGGACCAGACCGGCCCGGATCGCCGAGGCCGCCGCGACCAGCGGGCACCACATCACCGAGTTCTTGCCCGATCCGGTGGCCCCGGCGACCAGGGTGTGCGCGCCGGTACCGACGAGGGGGAGCCGCCAGGGCTTGCCGTATTCGGTCGACCCGGCGAACACCGCCCGCAGGTCGACCCCGGTACCGTCCACGGCGACGAGGTCCGGCACCGGCAGGCACGCGACCGGCGAGGCGAGGAGGTCTCGGCGCATGAAGTCGATCGACACGACGTCGGGCTCGAGTTCCCGGATTTGGCAGCGGGTGACCTTCCGCGCGACTGCCAGCGCGCGGGCACCGTCGTCGAAGTCCTCCGGCTTCTGGCCCGGTACCAGCCGTACCCGGACCTCATCCCACGAGGCCCCGGACCGGACCGACAGCAGCGCAGGCACCGCGACCGAGCGGTCCTGACTGCGGGCAACCGTGTTCCGGCCCCGTCGACGGCCGACCAGGGACACCGTGACGTCGACCGGCACCGAGGCGTCCCGAACCACCAGGTTACACGCGGTCAGCCAGCCGGCCAGCTTCCGGCCGTAGAGCGCCCACCGCAGCCACCACGAACGCAGCCACCGGCCGCACCACTGGTCATAGCTCACCGCGTCCAGCCGCCACCAGACGAGCTGCACTAGGCCGAGCACGACGAGGGTGACCAGGAGCGAGAGCCCGCCCAGCCACCGGCACCAGCCCCACGCCGCGACGAGGGTGAGGCAGGTCCGCCAGTGCGTCACGAGTTGCCGGACAATCCAGCCGACCGCGCGCGCCAGGCCCCAGAGCACCATCCCGAAGACCGCGAGCGCGGCCAGCATCTCTGCCAGGCCGGCCAGGGCACGCCCGATCTTCGCCAACACCCACAGCAGCACGGCCAGGCCGCCGCCGACCGCCATCAGCGTCATCACGCTGTGCGCGTCCATCAGTGACCACCCCGCACATCGGCCGTGCGGATCTCCAGCGGGAGCATCCCCAGGCACGGGGCGCACTTGGTCTCCCCGGGCAGCAGGCGGGCGAACTTCTTGCATTCCGCGCAGCGCATCCGGGTGACCCCGGTTGACTGGCGTTGGTTGTCATCATTTATCGTTCGCATTGTTCACTTCTCCAGTGGACAGACGCAGAACCGGAACAGGTTGGTAGCCAAGGGCCGGTTCTGCGTTCTAAAAGGGACACTTGCGGGCACGTGGGGACGCGTTTATCCGCCACACGTCCCCACGTGCGGAATGCTTGATATTCAGTTCTTCTCAGACTTGCCGGTACTGTCCTCGTGAGCGGAGCTGGACCCCCTCGGCGAGCAGGATGTTGCGGGTTTGGTTGTAGCTCATGCCATACGTGGCAGCGACTTGCCGGATCGTCTGTCCGTGCTCGTACGCGTTGACCAGACCCGGCGGAGTTGCCGGCAGGCGGATCTTCGGCGGCCGCAGCGCAACTCCGGCGTCGATCAGGGTGGTGCGCACCTTTCGATAGCTGAGCGGAAGCTCTGCCGCCAGAGACTCGATCGTCTCACCGTCGGAATAGCGCTTGACCAGGTCGATGACGACTGCCGGGTCTATCTCGTCAGTCACTTCTCCTCTCCGAAACTCGATCGCCATTCCGGCTTTCTCGTCAGCTTCTCGACCTGACGCATTTCGTAACCAACCCAGTACAACGCCTCCCAGTGGTGACGCTGATCGGTCTCCGCGACCCGCTCGTACATCGCCGCGTTCGCCCGGTGAAACGCCACCCACTCCGAGGTCTTCGCGTCGACCTCGGGACGCAGCACGAACACCGCCTCCCGGGCGTCAGCCAGCGTCACAGCCTCGTCCCGCGCCTGGACCACCGTCACCGACTCCATCAGGCCCGACCGGTGCCGCCGCGCGAGCCGTCAGCAGCGCCGCCAAGTCGTCCACCCCGTCGCGGAGTTGGCGAAGGAATGCCACGCAGGCCGGCCACTGCTCCAGGTCCTCCGGGACCGTCAGCGAAACCACCGACGTCGCCCCGGTCACGACCAGCATTGGGGGACTGGCCGGGTGCGGTCCGGTCTCCTCGACTGTCACCGAATCCCGGGACTCGACCCTCCACGTCACGCCGAACCCGTCGACTCGAAGCACCATCACCATCTGCCTTACTTGCCCAATCCCGTGCCAGCTCGGCGAACCCCTCGGCTGCCGACTCCAGAGCCGCGACACACCACCACGGCAGACCCCGCGTCCGCGCCAGCTCATGCCACGCCCGCGACACCCGCCGCGCCGCGTTCGACGTGTTGAGCGACGACGTGGTCGAGAAGACCCGCGAGCCGTGCTCCCACGCCGCCATGTAATCGCGGTACGCCGATTCCCACGCCCGGACCAGCTCACTGAACGCCGCAGCATCGCGAACCGGCCCGGACGCGTTCATCCCGCTCACGCTGCCTTGGTCGCAGCTTCGCCAGCCGTGGCGGAGCGCGCGGACTTCGAGCCCGAACCACTCCCGGCTGCCTTGAAGCCGGTCGCCCGGAACGTGTACGACTGGTACTTGAACTCGCCCTGGCCCGCCACCTTCGGCTCCGCCGTCAGCCCCTCCAGCTCGATCGGGCGCATGCCGGGCAGCGCTTCCGAGGTCGAGGGGACCGGCTGGACGTCAGCCAGCAGCGTGATCTCGAATGAAGCCCGCTTCGCCTTCGTCTCGTCCGGGTCGGTCACCGTCGCCTTCCACTGCCGCTTGCCGGTCACCTCGTCCACCCGCTGCCGGGTCGGGCGGCCTGCCGTCCGGTCTTCGCGAGACTGGTACTCCGTGTCCGCCGTAACTTCTCCCACCATGACGAGCCCCTGAGGGAACGCCTGGTCAAACGCGATTTCGAACCTGAAACCCTTGGTGATAGCCATTTCGTTAGCCCCTAGATGTCGTTCTCAGTCAGTAACTTCTGGCGTGTCGTCGCCACTGTCGACTTGTGCCGTTGTCGAGTTCAGGACGGCTCGTACCTCTTCGAGTTCTCTGCTCAGCACCGCAATGGCGTCCGAATCCACGAGCAGGACCACCGGGAACGCCTTGCCGAACCGAATTTCCGCTCGGTTCGCGTAGGCGAGGGCGCGGACCCGGATGGGAAGGTCTGCCGTGACGTGGATCTGGACCGTGTCGCGCATGTCGGTCGCGCCTACGCCGCGAGTCGGCGGAGCGCCCGTGTTCCCGCATCGCGTGACCGGCCGTCGAGCACGGACCCCGCGCTTCGAGTCGTCATGCCTGCCTTCCTTTCGGTTCAGTCGCCGGGCGGACCCCGGCAATCTGACTTCCAATCTCCGGCAAATGGCGGGACATGATCACCACGTGGCGGGACATCTCGGGACGTCCCTGGTACGGTCGAAGACGTCCCTAAAAGTCCCAGGGGGGTGCTGATGCCGAACGAACGCCTGCGTGACGCGCTGCTGCGCAACGGTCTGACGTTGGAACAGGTCGCCAACGCCGTCGGCGTCGATCACAAGACCGTCGAACGCTGGATCACCAAGGGGCGCCTGCCGTACCCGAAGCATCGGCACAAGATCGCCGCGATGGCGCGCGAGTCAGAGACCTACCTATGGCCGGACTCGATCGCACCGGCGCGCAAGGCCGAGACGGCGGCAGCGGAAGTCGTGCGGGTGTTCCCGCATCGCAACGCCATCCCGGTCGAGCTATGGGACCGGCTGATCAAGGAGGCGTCGGAGAACGTTGAGGTCCTGGTACACGCCGCTTTGTTCTTGGTCGAGCGCCCGCGCTTCATAAAGGACTTGATTGCCAAGGCTGCGGCCGGCGCGAAGATCCGCCTGGCCTTCGGTGACCCGGAGGGTGGCAGCGTCGCGCTGCGGGGCGAGGAGGAGCAGCTCGGCGACGGGACGCTTCCAGCGCGTATCCGCAACGCCCTCGCGTTCTATCGACCGCTGATCGGTGTCGAAGGCATCGAGATGCGGTTCCATAACACGACGCTGTACAACTCGATCTTCCGGTTCGACGACGAGATGATCATCAATACGCACGTGTACGGGTTCCAGGGAGCCCACGCCCCGTCGCTCCACCTTCGGCGGCTTTCCGCCGGGGACCTCTTCGAGACGTACTCGGAGAGCTTCGAGTCAGTCTGGAACCTCGCCAAGCCAGCCACCTTCTAGGAGGCAGCATGACCCGAGTCGACTACTACAACGACCCCAACGCCCCCAAAGTGAACAGCATTGCGGTAGCAGTCTCGGCGTTCATCCAGGACGATGAAGGCCGGATATTAATGATTAGGCGCACGGACAACGATCTGTACTCAATCCCGGGTGGCCAACTGGAACTCGGTGAGACGTTGGCTCAGGCAGCGGTACGGGAGGTTCGCGAAGAGACAGGCATTGAGTGTGAGATCAACGGGTTGATCGGCCTGTACTCAGACCCAAAACATGTTATTGCCTACGACGATGGTGAGGTTCGGCAGGAGTTCTCTATCTGCTTCCGTGCTAAATATCTCGGAGGTGTTGCTTCTGTTAGCGATGAGAGTAAAGAGGTTCTTTGGGTTGCTCCTGCAGGTCTGGGTAATCTAAAAATTCACAAATCTATCGAGCTGCGCCTGTCTCATGCATTAAGTGGGGCAGATTTGCCGTATTTCACCTAGAGCTGTGTGCTGTGGCGTAATGTAGGCCGATCTGTGCCCTTGAGACTAGCTTGCTCTGTGTTGCGAAGTCTGTGTCGCGGGGCTGCCCGATGATGGTGCGGTACGCTCGCGAGCTTCCTCCTTTCGCTTATTGATAATCGCCACCCAGTCGTCCGCTAGATCGGGATTCTTCTTTCGGAATATCGCCTCCATCTCTTTCTGTGCCTCTTCATGTGTGACATCTTCGATCTCGTCCAATGCTGTCCGCGCCTCTTGGTAGAATCCTCTGTTTTCAAGGGTTATGACGAGAGCGCAGAGCCATTCGTTGTCATTCTGTGGGGTTTCGTCGAGTGCGGCTATCCCGTCCCGCACTGTCTCGACGATCGGCAAATCGATATAATCCTGATAGTAACAATTAGCCAAGAGCTCATGAGATCGCCTAAGTTTCTGGGCGGCTTGGACGAGGAGCGTTGCTGAAACCAGAGTAGCCAGGGGTATCAATATGAAGTGATTTCCCGTCGGAAAAGTGCAGCTTGCAGCGATTATTGCAGGGGAAATCGCTACTCGTAGGTCAACTTCTGACGCTAGCCGATCGTACTCTTGATAAAGAGCTGGTGCTGTTTGGGAGAGTCGAGTTGCGCCGTAGGGGAGTGTCTTTATGGCCTGCTCGATGGGGAATCCAAAAGTTCCAACGGCGGTCATTCCAGTTCTGGTGAGTCTTGAGCGAATGGCTTCAAACATCATGCTTCTCGACGTCTGGTTCAGTGGCCAGAAGTGCAAGTCCATTCTCGCGAAGAATCGTGAGATTTTCTTAAATCCCCATCGTGGGATAAACTTCCCATTTCTCGATCGGTAGCCGAGTCGAGAAATGGCAATCCCAAGTCTTCGCGCTAGTCTGCCTAGCTTAAATACCAAAGGGTTTATTGCAGTCTCAACGACACTTCCCAGTAGATAAGCTGCGCCAACTGCGGTCGCGGTGACGATCGCTCCGGATGCTGTGCTGGTTGTAAGGGTTGACGCGTATCTGACTATTTGATCACTGATCGACTTTACTGTGTCGTGAAATGTGAACACGATGGCTGCGAGCCAGATCGCCCCCGATGCGAGAGGTGCTCGCAGTTCGCGAAGGCCAGGCAGCAGTGATGAAAGAAAGCCCACGTCGTCTCCAAACGCTGCCGAAATTGGCTCTATGGGATCAAGGCGCGCCGCCAGCGGCGGCGCGCATGTCACCACCCGTGCGGCGGGTCCGCCCTCATGCGACACGGACGGCCTGCCGCTCCGCTCCGGCCGCCGGTCGCCGGGCGGCCCGCCGGAGGCCCGCCCGCGTGCGCGCGCCGCCGGGAGCCGGTTGATCCACTCGTCCCCATACGTCCAGAGACGCCGCCCGGTCGATCAGTGTTACGCCGACCGGGGCACGACCTGGTGGCCGCTCCCTCGTCAGCGATCGTTTAACACCGGCCGACCGCCATCAAGAGCGCCTGCGGCGTCGCTGCGCGATGGACGCAAGCGCCCACCCTTGACACCGGTCCTCCGGCGCTAATGGCGGCGGGGACGAGAAAGACGGGGAGGGCTGCCACCTGGCCAGATGAGGCACAGGGCAGCGAGGAGCCAGGCCGTCTACAGGCCGTCAGAAGTCCAGACAGGCCCGGACGCGACCGGACCCAACAGACGCAAAAGAGCAGGTCAGAGGCGGTACGCCCAAGAACGCCCCCAGGCCCGTTGACCGCCTGGATAGTTCATGAACAAGAAGCCCATCCGGCTCTGAGGGCTATTCGAGGGCTATTCGGAAACCTCGCCGTCCCGGATGGAGCGGGCCACCTCGCGGTCGATCTCCGCTTGCTCGCGCTCTGCGCCGGCCGCCGATGCCGACAGGCGGGCCTTCGCGCGCTGCACCTCCGCGCCGGCGCGGTCGAGCAGTTCGTGGTCGATCTCCGCGAGGGTGGTTTCGAAGTTCGCACCGGATCCCGGGAAGGATTCGAAACGGGCTTCGTAAAAGCGGATTCGCTCCTCGCGCTTGTCGGCCGAGGATTCGCGCTGGTCGGCGCGGTGCTCGCGTTCGTCGGCGCGGTGGTCGCGCTCGTCCGCCTTGCGGTCGCGCTCGTCTGCCTTGCGGTCGCGCTCGTCGGCGATGCGGTCGCGCTCGTCGGCGATGCGGTCGCGCTCGCTCTTCGCCCGCTCGTCCATGCTTGCCAGGGTACGGCCGGAGAGGACCGGCCGCCTATCGGCTCACGGGATGATGCCCCGTGAGGCCAACGCGTCCGCCAAGCGCTGCCGCAGCTCCTGAGCCGTCGCCTGGACGTCGATCTCCGCCGGTGGGGACAGCACCTTCGAGATCACCGTCGAAAGGTTCTGGTACGCCGGGGTGAGCGGGCGGACCGCCGCGTCCGTGAGGGCCGCCTGGATGTCGCCCTTCATCGGGTACTGGTCGGCCATCGTCGGGTTTTCCTTCGGGTCGGCCGGTTTCGCCGGGTCCAGCGGGCCGTTGTCGCGGTAGATCGACGCGATGCTCGGCGGGATGCCGTCCACCAGGGCCTGGTACTTCTGCGAAGTCGCGTTCCGCAGGCACAGCGCCGCTTCGAACGCTTCCGGCTTGTGCTGCGAATACGTCGACACCGCCAGGTTGAACCCGCCGATCGTGACGCGGCTGGCGCGGCCCGGGTCCACCGCCGGGTAGCGCGTCCACTTGAAGTGCGCGAGGTCCTGCGGCTTTTCCTTGGCGTAGGAGGCGTAGACGAACGGCCAGTTCAGTTCGGTCGCCGCCTGCCCGCGCTGGAACGCCTGCCGGATGTCGTCCTCCTTCTGGTTGGTCAGCGACGGGTCGGTGATCCCCGCGGTCGTCAGCTTCTTGAGCAGCTCCAGGGCCCGCACGGCGCCGTCGTCCATCACCACGGACTTGCCGTCGTCGGACAGGATGTGCCCGCCCGCGGAGGCGACCAGCGTGTTGTAGAAGACGACCAGGCCTTCGTACTGGGCGCCGGTGAACACGACCTGGTACGGCTTCCCGGCGGCCTTCAGCTGCTGCGCCTGCGTCACCAGCTCGTCGAACGTCTTCGGCGGCGACGGCGTGATCCGGTCGTCGTACCAGAGCAGCTGGACGTTCGTGTTCTTCGTGGCGCCGTACAGCTTTCCGTTCCACTTGGCGGTGGCCAGCGGCCCGGGCAGGACGTCCTGCGTGGCCGCGGCCGCGTTCGCGCCCGTCCACTCCTCGGCCCAGCCCGCCTCGGCGAACTCCGGGACCCACGTGACGTCGAGGCCGAGCACGTCCAGCGAGGTGTCCCCGGCGGCGAGCCGGCGCACCATCTGCTCGCGCTGGCCGTCCGCGCCGCGCGGCAGCTTGTTGTAGACGATCTTGTAGCGGCCCGCGGCCTCCTGCGTGCACCGGTCGACCACCGTCTGCAGGTGGTCCTCCGGCGAGATGTACAGGTTGATCGTCAGGCCCGCGGCCGAGGAGCACGCGGCGAGCGCGGAGGCGGCCAGCGTGACCGCGCCGACGACGGGAAGGAGCTGGCGCATGTCGGCCTCCTTGCCGGACAGGCAACGCTTGATTGCAAGCGCTTGCATCGATGATTAGCCTTGATCAAGGCAAGTGTCAACGCCTGATGGGAAACTGGTTGCAAGCGCTTGCGGCGAATGGGGCAGGAGATGCCGGACAAGCTCGACGACGTGGCCCGGCTCGCCGGCGTCTCGGCGGCCACGGTGTCGCGGGCCCTGCGCGGGCGGCCCGGGGTCGCCGAAGGCACGCGGACCCGGGTGCTGGCGGCCGCGGCGCGGCTCGGGTACGCGATCTCGCCCGCCGCGTCGAGCCTGGCCACCGGCCGCACCGGGACGGTCGGCGTGATCGTCCCCTACGTCGACCGCTGGTACTTCTCGCGGCTCATCTCCGGTGTGGAGCGGGTGCTGCGCGACGCCGGGACGAGCCTGCTGCTCTACAACCTCGGCGACGACCCGGGCCGCGCGCGGTTCTTCGCCGATCTGCCGCTGCGGCGCCGCGTCGACGCCGTGCTCGTGCTTTCCCTGCCGCTGACCGGGGCCGAGCGCGACCGGTTGCTCGGCGTGGGCACGCCGCTGGTCACGGTCGGCACCGAGGAGCCCGGCGCGGACTCCGTCGGCATCGACGACCACGCGGCCGCGGTGGGCGCGATGCGCCACCTCGTCCAGCTGGGCCACCGGGAAATCGCGTTCATCGGGGAGAACGCCCCGGTCCCGCTCGGGTTCACGACGCCGCTGCGACGGCTCGAGGCCTACCGCGAGGTCTACCACGCGGTGTGCCGGGAGGACGGCCGCGAGCCGGAGGCGGCGTTCGAGACCGGCGGCGGGTTTACCGTCGCGGGCGGGGAACGCGCGATGGGCACCCTCCTCGGCCTGCCGCGCCGGCCGACCGCGGTGTTCGCCGCCTCCGACGAAATGGCGTTCGGCGCGCTGCGCACGCTGCGCCGGGCCGGGCTTCGGGTGCCGGACGACGTCTCGGTGCTCGGGTTCGACGATCACGAACTGGCCGACCTGCTCGACCTGAGCACGGTCGCGCAGCCCGTGGCCGAGCTCGGCGAGCGGGCAGGGCGGTTGCTGCTCGCGCGATTGTCCGGTGGAAAAATCGCGACATCGCCGTCGATTCTCGGGACACAACTAGTCCTTCGGGGGAGTACCGCGCCACCGAAGGCGCTCTGACCAGCGGTTCTTACGGCGTTGCTCTGTTCGGTCGATTGCGGCCAAGTGGATCACCGGGTCAAATAATCGCCGACAAGGATTAATCGCCGTGAGGAGCTGGCTGTGCACTGGGGGTCCGTGCTCGAAGAAGGCGGAGCGGGGATGGTCCGCCCGTACTTCCGCACCCACGGCCGAACGCGGCCGACGCGGGATCTGCCGATCGAGACGCTGGTGTCGATCACCCAGCGCGGTCAGGCCGTGGTGCGGGGGAGCACGACGGAAGAGTCGGAGATCTGCGCGCTGCTGCGGACCTCCCAGTCGGTCGCGGAGGTCGCCGCGCGGCGGCGGATCCCGCTGGGCGTCGCGCGGGTCCTGCTGTCCGATCTGGCCGACCGGGGGCTGGTCATCGTGCACACCGCGCGCAAGAGCTCCGGGAACCGGCCCAGCCTCGAGCTGATGGAACGCATCCTCCACGGCCTCAGCCGGCTGTGAACTCCCGGATCAGCCGCGCGAGCTCGGCCGGCTGATCGAGCGGGACCAGCGTGTAGCTGTCATCGACCTCGACGAGCTTTCCCTTGGGCAGCAAGGCGGCCAGCCGCTTCCCGTGCTCCGGTGGCATCACGCGGTCCTCGGCGGCCCAGACGACCAGGACGGGCCGGTCGAACGCCGGCAGCCGCTCGGCCGCCTCGACCAGGAGGTCCGGGGCCGCCGCGGCCGCGCGCAGGACGCGGACCGTGTCGCGGCGGACGTCCGCCCGGCTCAGCAGTGGCCGGATCCAGCCCGCCGAAACGGCGTCGCCACGTTTGGTCAGCCAGCCGAACGCGATCGGGAGCCGGCGCACCGCGCGCAGCCGCATCTGCTGCATGAACGCGCCGAACAACGCCGGTGACAGCTTCCCGGTGAGGAACAGCGTCCTGCCGGTGAGCCCGGGCGGGAAGTTGTCGAAGGCGTCGCACGAGGCGAGCACCACGCGGCTGACCCGCGGAGCACCGTCCGCCATGAGCAGCTGCACCAGCGCGCCGCCGGTGTCGACGCCGACCAGGGTGACGTCCCGCAGGTCGAGCCGCTCCAGGAAGCCGGCCAGCAGGCGGGCGATGCCGGGCATCGAAAGGTCGGCGTCCGTCGGCATCGGGTGCCGGTGCGCGCCCAGCGGCAGCGTCGGGACGACGCAGCGGTGGCCCGGCAGAGTCGCGACCGGGCCGTCCCACAACGTGCCGTCCATCAGCAGGCCGTGGACGAAGACGACGACCGGGCCCGGCCCGCCCGTGTCGGTGTACTCGACGGTGCCCGCCCCCAGCGCGATTTCCATGCCAGAAGTGAACCACGCGGTTCACATTGTGTCGAGAGCTTCCTCCCGCTCCACCGCGCGCAGGAGCGCCTCGAACCCGGCGGCCGCGCCTGCGCCGTCCGGGCTGGTCAGCAGGTCCACGAGGAAGCCGCGCAAGGTCGCGAGGACCATCGAAGCGACCTCGAACTTCCGCTGGTCCGGCCAGCCGGGCGGGCAGAACTCCATGAGCGTCGGCAGGTACTGCTGGGACGCGCCGTGGCCGAGCGCCGCGTACCGGCCCGGGTCGTACATCGCCAGGCCCATCGCCTGGTCGAGGACCCGCCGCAGCTCCGACTCCTCGTCGCGCAGGCTCACCCAGGCGGCGCGGACGCGGTCGGTGAGCGTCGAGGACGTCTCGGCGACGGCCGTCAGCGCGTTGCCGATCCGCCGTTCCCGCAAGGCGAAGACCGCTTGGCGGAGCAGGTCTTCCGCGCTCGCGAAGTGGTAGAGCAGCACCTTGTGCGTCGTCCCGGCGGCCCGCGCGGCGCGCCGCAGCGAGAAGTCGACCAGGCCGTTCTCGGCGACGTCGTCGGTGACCTTCGCCAGCAGCTCCCGGCGCCGGGCCTCGCCGCGGGCCGAGCCGGTCGAACGCCGGTAGCCGGTAGCGTTGTCCATGGCCGACAGCTTGGCACGGGGAGGGGTCGTCGATGCGGGTACTGGTGACCGGGGGCAACGCCGGGATCGGGTACTTCGCCGCGGAGCAGCTGGCGTCGGCGGGTGCCGAGGTGGTGATCGGCAGCCGGGACCCGGCGAAGGCGGAGGCCGCGAAGAGCGCCCTCCGCGCGCGGGTCGCCGGGGCGAAGGTCGAGCACGTCCGGATCGACCTCGCGGACCTGGCTTCGCTCGAGGCGGTCGACCCGGGTGAGCTGGACGCCGTCGTCTGCAACGCGGGCGTCATGCTCGACGAGCCGCCGCGGCGCGAGACCCCCGCCGGGCACGAGCTGATGTTCGGCACCAACCACCTCGGCCACTTCGCGCTGGTCGCCCGGCTGATGCCGGTGCTGGCGCCGGACGCGCGCATCGTCACCACCGGCAGCTTCGCGGCCAAGTCCGCGAGCCTCGACTTCGCTGACCTCCAGAGCGAGCGCGACTACCGGCCGAAGCGGGCGTACGAGCGGTCCAAGCTGGCCCAGATGCTGTTCGCGCTGGAGCTCGACCGGCGGCTGCGGGAGGCGGGCTCGAAGCGGCTGAGCGTGGTGGCCCATCCCGGTGGTGCGCTCGACTCGCTGACGCCGTCACGGCCGCCCGTGCACGTCCGCACCGCCGGCGAGTGGCTCACGGGGCTGCCGGCCCGGGTTCTGCTGCAGGGCAAGGACGCCGGCGCGCGGCCCGCCGTCCGCGCGGTGCTCGGCCCGGACGTCACCGGCGGCCAGCTGTGGGGCCCGCACGTCTTCGGCCTGCGCGGCCGCCCGCGGCTCGAGGAACGCTGGAAGAACCTCGCCGACGACGCGGCCGCCGGGCGGCTGTGGGCGGAAAGTGTCACGCTGACCGGGGTGGACCCGCTGGGCTGAGTGCACAGCGCCGACGCCCTGGCTGTGCACATCGCACGGTGACGCCGCCGGAACCGCTGCCTACGGTGCGGGGAACCGTTCCCCTTCCCGGAATAGGAGGTCGGCGTGGCCTCAGCAGTCGGTGTCGATGACTATGCCCTCACCAGAGTGCCGGACCAGGCCCGGTACTCGTGGTGGTCGGTCGCCGTCCAGCGGTTCGGCCAGGTGTCCGCCCTGTCCCAGTTCCTGCTCGGAGCCACCGTCGGCTTCGGGATGAGCTTCTGGAACGCGGTACTGGCGTTCACGTTCGGCTCGGTCATCCTGGAGCTCATCACGATCCTCGTCGGCGTCATCGGCGTCCGCGAAGGTCTTTCGACGTCCATGATCGCCCGCTGGACCGGCTTCGGCCGCGGCGGCTCGGCGCTCATCGGGCTCGCCATCGGGATCAGCCTCATCGGCTGGTTCGGCATCCAGTCCGCGGTCTCCGCGGAAGGGCTCGTCTCGCTCATCGGCGGCCTGCCGGAGTGGGGCTGGGCGCTCGTGTTCGGCCTGCTCGTCACCGCGATCGTGGTGCGCGGCTTCCACTCCATGGCCTGGACGGCGTACGTGACCGTCCCGGCGTTCCTGGTCCTCGTCGGCTGGTCGGTCATCTCGGAGCTGACCCGCCACGACGTCGGCGCGCTCGTCTCCTCGGCCCCGCCCGGGCCGTCGCTGAGCCTGCTCCAGGGCACCACGCTGGTGGCCGGCGGCTTCATCGTCGGCGCCGTCATCACCCCGGACATGACCCGCTTCAACCGGTCCACTTCGGACGTCGTGAAGCAGACGCTCGTCGGGATCACGCTCGGCGAGTACGTCATCGGCCTCTCCGGCGTGCTGCTCGCGCACGCCGTCGGCAGCGCCGGGATCACCACGATCGTGACGTCGTCGGTCGGCTGGGTCGGGCTGCTCATCGTCATCGCCGGCACGATGAAGATCAACGACTGGAACCTGTACTCCTCGGGGCTGGGCGTCGTGAACTTCATCGGCACGGTGTCCGGGCGCAAGGCCCACCGCGGCCTGGTCACCGCGGTGCTCGGCATCGCGGGCAGCGTGCTCGCCGCGGCCGGGATCCTGGCCAAGTTCACCGACTTCCTCACTGTGCTGGGCGTCGCGTTCCCGCCGATCGCCGGGATCATGGTCGCCGAGTACTTCGTCGTGAAGAAGTGGCGCGGGGACCTGGAAGCCGCCCGCGCCCGGGGCACGGTTCCCGAAGACGCCCCGGTGTGGGTGCCCGCCACGATCGTCGTCTGGATCGCCGCGGCGCTCTTCGGCGAGTTCGTCGAATGGGGCCTGCCGAGCATCAACTCGCTCGTCGTGGCCTTCGTCCTGTACGTCGTCGCCGGGAAGCTCGGTCTGGTGCGGGGGATCGGCAGCAGCCGGACCGCCGAGACCGCTCCCGCCGTCCAGTCTGCTTAAGGAGAACCTGTGCGCATCGGCATCGACGTCGGCGGCACCAACACCGACGCTGTCCTGCTCGACGGCCGTCAGGTGCTCGCCTCGGTCAAGACCAGCACGACCGCGGACGTCACCTCGGGCATCGTCGCGGCGATCGACGGGCTGCAGCGGCAGCGCGCGTTCGACCCGGCGGGCGTGCGGGCGGTGATGATCGGCACCACGCACTTCATCAACGCGCTCGTCGAGGCCCACCGGCTCGCGCCGACCGCGGCCGTCCGGCTCAGCCTGCCGGCCGGGGCGTCGTTGCCGCCGATGGTCGACTGGCCGCAGCGGCTCGTCGACGCGGTGTCGGGGCGCAGCTACCTGGTCCACGGCGGACACGAGTTCGACGGCCGCCACATCGCGGAGCTCGACGAGAGCGAGCTGCGCAAGGCCGCCGACGACATGGGGACGGCCGGGGTGCGCAGCGTCGCGATCACCTCGGTCTTCTCCCCGGTCAACGCCGAGTTCGAAGCCCGCGCGGCGGAGATCATCGCCGCGCAGCTGCCGGACGTCGCGATCTCGCTGTCCCACGAGATCGGCCGGATCGGCTTGCTGGAACGGGAGAACGCGACGGTCATCAACGCGGCGCTGCGGGAGCTGGCCGCGCACATCGTCGACGGGCTGGCCGCGTCGGTCACCGGCGCGGGCATCACCGCGCCGCTGTACCTGAGCCAGAACGACGGCACGCTGATGGACGTCGACTTCGCCCGCCGCTACCCGGTGGCGACGTTCGCCTCGGGGCCGACGAACTCGATGCGCGGCGCGGCCGTGCTGTCCGGTTTGGACACCTGCGCGGTGGTCGACGTCGGCGGCACGACGTCGGACGTCGGTGTCCTGCGGCAAGGGTTCCCGCGCGAGGCGACCACGGACGTCAGCGTCGCCGGGATCCGCACCAACTTCCGGATGCCGGACGTGCTGTCGATCGGCCTCGGCGGCGGCAGCCGGGTGCGCGGCAACGTCACGGTCGGCCCGGACTCGGTCGGCTACGAGCTGACGTCGAAGGCCCTGGTCTTCGGCGGCGACACGCTCACCGCGACCGACATCGCGGTCGCCGCGGGCCGCGCCGACATCGGTGATCCTTCGCTGGTGTCGCATTTGGACAAGAGCCTGGTGCGTGCCGCACTGGACCGCATCGCGGCCGAGGTGTCCGATGTGGTCGAACGGATGCGGACGTCCGCCGAGCCGTTGCCGGTGGTCGCCGTCGGCGGTGGCTCCGTGCTGCTGCCGGACGAGCTGGCCGGCTGCGGCGAGGTGCACCGGCCGGAGAACTACGCCGTGGCCAACGCGATCGGCGCGGCCATCGCGCAGATCGGCGGCGAGGTCGACCGCGTCTTCGTGATCGAACCGGGCCGCCGGGAAGCCGTCGTCGAAGAGGCCAAGCAGGAGGCGATCGACCGGGCCGTCGCCGCCGGGGCGTCGCCCGCGTCGGTCGGCATCGTCGACTTCGACGAAGTACCCATCCCGTACCTGCCCGGCAACGCCACGCGCATCCGCGCGAAGGCCGTCGGCGACCTGCAGCTGGGGGCGTGATGCGCGAGATCACGGCGGACGACCTCCACGACATCGCCCGCGGTGCCGCCATCCTCGGCACCGGCGGCGGGGGCGACCCGTACATCGGCCGGCTGCTGGCGCTCTCGGCGGTCCGCTCGTACGGGCCGGTCCCGCTGGTGCCCCTGGCGGAGGTGGGCGACGACGCCGTCGTGCTGCCCGTGGCCATGATGGGTGCGCCGACAGTGATGGTCGAGAAGCTGCCCTCGGCCGAGCAGGTCGGGCTCGCCGCCCGCACGCTCGCCGGCTACCTCGGCAAGGAGCTGACGCACATCGCGTGCGCCGAGGCGGGCGGGGTCAACTCGCTCATCCCGGTCGTCGCGGCCGCGCAGCTGGGGCTCCCGCTGGTCGACGCCGACGGCATGGGCCGGGCGTTCCCCGAGCTGCAAATGGTTTTGCCGACTTTGTACGGCATCCGCGCCACCCCGATGTCCATTGCGGACGAGAAGGGCAACCGCGGGGTGCTGGACACAGTGGACAACCGGTGGGCCGAGCGGCTCGCCCGCTCCGCGACCATCGACATGGGCTGCTCGGCGATGATCAGCAACTACGCGATGTCCGGCTCGCAGGCCCGGGAGTCGCTGGTACCGGGCACGCTCAGCCTGTGCGCCGAACTGGGTGCGCTGGTGCGCGTGGCCCGGGCGGCGCACGAGGACCCGGTCGCTCGCGTGGTCGACCGGCTGGGTGGGCGGCGGCTGTTCAGCGGCAAGGTCGTCGACGTCGCCCGCCGGACGGTCACCGGCTTCGCCCGCGGCGAGGCCCGCCTGTCCGGAATGGACGACGACACCGGCGCGGAACTGGTGCTGCGGTTCCAGAACGAGCACCTGGTCGCCGAGCGCGACGGCGTCGTCGAAGCGTCGGTGCCCGACCTGATCTGCACGCTGGAGCGCGAGTCCGGCGAGGCGGTGACCACCGAAGGGCTGCGCTACGGCCAGCGCGTCACGGTGATCGCCGCTCCCGCCGACCCGCGCTGGCACACGCCGGAAGGCCTCGCGCTCGCCGGGCCGCGGTACTTCGGCTACGACATCGACCCGATCGGAGTCGCCGGGTGAGCTGGACCCTGACCGAAGACCACCTGACCGACCTCGCCCGCGGCGCCGCCGTGCTCGGCACCGGCGGGGGCGGCGACCCGTACGTCGGCCGCCTGCTCGTGCGCGAGGCCATCCGCGAACACGGGCCGGTCACGATCCTCGACCCGTCCGAAGTGGACGACGACGCCCTCGTCGTCCCGACCGCGCAGATGGGCGCGCCGACCGTGGTGCACGAGAAGCTGCCCAACGGCTCGGAACCCGTGCTGGCCCTGCGGACCCTCGAAAAACACCTCGGGAAACGGGCCGACGCCACGATGCCGATCGAGTGCGGGGGCATCAACTCGATGATCCCGCTGCTCGTCGGCGCGCGGCTCGGTCTGCCGGTCGTCGACGCCGACGGCATGGGCCGGGCGTTCCCCGAACTGCAGATGGAGACGTTCGGCGTCTACGGCGTGCCCGGTTCGCCGATGGCGATCGGCGGCGAGCGCGGCGAGACGACCGTGATCGACACCGGCGCGGACAACCGGCGGATGGAGTGGCTGGCGCGCGGCATCACCATCCGGCTCGGCGGGGTCGCGCACATCGCCGAGTACGCGATGAGCGGCGCCGACGTCAAGCGCACGGCCGTGCCGCAAACGCTTTCGCTGGCGTTGACCGTGGGCCGGACGATCCGTGAGGCACGCGAGTCCAACGAGGACCCGGTCGGCCGGCTGGCGTCGGCGTTGCGCTCGACGCCGTACCAGCACCTGCGGGTGCTGTTCCGCGGCAAGGTGTCCGATGTGGAACGCCGGACCGAGGCGGGCTTCGCGCGCGGCCGGGCGGCGGCCGTTTCGTTCGACGGCGCGCACAAGCTGGAGATCCTGTTCCAGAACGAGAACCTCCTGGCCACTGTGGACGGTGAAGTGCGCTGCCTGGTGCCGGACCTGATCTGCGTGCTGGAGTCCGAGTCCGCCGAGCCGATCACCACCGAGACGCTGCGGTACGGGCAGCGCGTCACCGTCGTCGGCATCTCGACCCCGGCGCTGATGCGCACGCCCGAGGCGCTGGACACCTTCGGCCCGGGCGCGTTCGGGCTCGCCCACGACTTCCGGCCCGTCGAGGAGATCGCGTGAGCCTCGCCGGGAAGCACGTAGTGATCATCGGCGGCGGGTCGGGCATCGGGCTCGAAGTGGCCCGGCGTGCGTCGGCGGCGGGTGCGTCGGTGCACCTCGGCGGGCGGACGCCGGAGAAGCTGTCGACCGCGGCGAAGGAGGTCGGCGGCACCTGGCAGGTCGTCGACAACACGGACCAGGGCTCGCTGGCCACGTTCTTCGGCGCGCTCGACCGCGTCGACCACCTGTTCACGCCCGGCGCGTCCTACACGGTCGGGCCGCTGCGGGAGCTCGGTGACGAGGACGCGGCCAGCCCGTTCGTGACGAAGTTCTGGGGCCAGTACCACGCTGTCAAGCACGCCGTGCCGAAGCTGGCTCCCGACGCCTCGATCGTGCTGATGTCCGGCGCGGCGAGCGTCCGGCCGCCGGGAGCGGCGCCCGCCTACGTCGCCTGCAACGCGGCGGTCGAAGGCCTCGGCCGCGGACTCGCGGTCGAGCTGGCACCGGTCCGGGTGAACGTCGTCGCGCCCGGCACGATCGACGGCGCCCTGTGGGCCGGGCGGCCGGCCGACGTCCGGGAGGCGAGTTTCGCCCAGTACCGCGCGGACACGCTGCTGCACCGCGTCGGCAAGGAGTCCGAAGTGGCCGATGCCGTGCTGTACCTGTTCGGCAGCACCTACACCACGGGGTCGACGCTCTACCCCGACGGCGGCTACGCGCTGCGCTGAGCTCGTCTACTGTGGTCGTTCATGCGCATCACGGCCGGTGACGTGGCCGCCCTCGAACGCGGGGTGGCCCTGCTCGGGTCCGGCGGTGGCGGGGACACCGCCACCGCCGCGGTCCTGCTGCGGCGGCTGGTCGCAGCCGGCCGCTCACTCGCCGTACGAGCGATCGAAGAGCTGCCACCGTCGGCCGGGGTCGTGCCGATCGGCATCGTCGGTGCCACCGCGGCGTTCACCGAGAAGCTGCCCGGCGGCGACGAGTTCGCGGCCGCGGTGGCCGCCGTCGAACGCTGGACCGGCGAGCGCGCCGACGCCCTGATGTCCATCGAGATCGGCGGGCTCAACGGGTTGCTGCCCCTGGTCGTCGCCGACCAGCTCGGGCTGGGCTACGTCGACGCCGACCTCGCCGGGCGCGGCCTGCCCCGGCTCGACCAGTTCTCCGTCGCCGCGACCGGCCGCGGCATCGCGCCCGCCGCGCTGGCCGAGCCCGGCGGGCAGGTGGTGGTGCTGGCCGCGGGGTCCGACGCCGTGATCGAGCGGGGCACCCGGGCGTTCCTGGCCGGCTCCGGCGGGTGGGCGGCGTTCGCGCTCGCCCCGATCCCGGCGGGCGAGCTGGCCGCGTGCACGGTGCCGGGGACGACGAGCGGCGCGCTGGCGCTCGGCCGCCGGGTGCTCGCTGCGGGGGAAAGCCCGGCGCGGGACGCGCTCGAAGCCGCCCTCGAAGGTTCGGTCCTGGCCCGCGGCCGGGTCCTGGAAGTGGCGCGGCACGTCGGACCCGGACAGCACGGCAGCCCGGGGTTCGGCCGGGGCAGCGTCACCCTCGCCGACCACCGCGACGGCGCGCTGCTGCGGCTGGAGATGGAGAACGAGTACCTGCTCGCCCTGCGCGACGGCACACCGGTGGCGTCCACTCCGGACGTCCTTTCGGTACTGGACCACCGCACCGGCGTCCCGGTGTCGTGCGATGCGATCCGCGCGGGCGTGGAGGTCGACGTCGTCCGGCTGGCGGCGGCGCCGTTCTGGACCGACCCGCGGTGGCTGCCGGTGGTCCGGCCCCGCGCGTACGGCATCGACTGCGACCCGGTGGGGCTCCCGTGACACTGCGACGGGTGCTCGCGCTGCCGGGCTGGGCGGAGCACGTCGTCCTGCTGGCCGGGTCGGCCGGTCTCGACCGTCCACTCGCGACGGTCAAGGCCACTTTGGACGCTTCGCACGTCCCGGTGGCGGGTGAGCTGACCGTCGTCGTCCGGCCGATCGCCGGCACCGACTGGCAGATCGACGCGCTGCTGCGGCGGTGTGCCGACGCCGGGGCCACCGGGGTGCTGCTGCCGGCGACCGAGCCGCTCACCGCGTCGCGCCTGCTCGCCGACCGCCTGGGCGTGCCGCTGCTGAGCACGGCCGCGTCGCCGCTGGACCTGCTCGTCGAGGCACGGCTCCTGCTCGCGGCACCGGAACTGGACCGCGCGGAGCTGCTGCTGGCGACCCACCGCGCCCTCGGCGACCGGCTGCGCCCGCCCGAAGAGGTCGTCGCGGTGCTGCGGCGGCTGCTGCGTTCGCCGGTCGCGGTGCTCGACGACCGCGGCGCCCCGCTGGCCGGGGAGGTTTCCGGGCGCGTCCGGCTCGACGAGGCCGTGCCGCAGCGGATCGAACTCGACGAGGGGGTCCTGCTCGCGCACCCGGTGCTGCTGCAGCGGCCCGCGATGTGGCTGGCCGCCGAGGTGGACGCCGCCCGGGCCGACGTCGTCCCGCCCGCGCTCGCGGTGGCGGCCGGGGCGCTGCAGCGCTGGCTGCTGGCGAACCGGCTGGAGCTGGAACGCGACGCGCGCTCGCGCACGGCGTTGCTCGGCGACCTCCTGCGCCTGGACACCGAGCCGGGCGCGGACCTGCGCCGCCGCGTCGCCGACGCGGGCTGGCGCCTCGGCGGCTGGCACGCCGGGCTGCACCTCGGCGTCCCGGCGGCGGTCGACACGGTGGCACGGACCCAGGAAGTGGTGCGCGCGCTGCGAGCCGAGGACGTCGACGCGGTGGTCGTCGAGCACGGCGACGGCTGGACCGGCTGGGTCACCTTCGACCACGAGCCGACCGCGGAGCGCGTCCGGTCGCTGGCGGCCCGGCTGCAGGCGGTGCACCGGGCGGTGCGCCTGGGCGGGCACATGGGGGTCGGGCGGCCGCACCCGCGTCCGGAAGGCCTGGCGACGACGGTCGCGGAGGCCCTCGACGCGGCCCGGCTGGCCGCGACCCGGCCCGAAACGGGCCACTTCCTGCACGTCGACCAGCTCGGCATGGCCCAGCTGCTGCTGGAGTGGACCCGCACGGACACGTTCGAACCGGCGGCGCGCGCCCTGGTCGCGCCGCTGCGGGACGCCCCGGGCGACCTGGTCAGGACGCTTTCGGCCTACCTGGACGCGGAGTCGTCGATCGCCGAGACCGCCACGGTGCTGGGCGTGCACCGCAACACCGTGGCGGCCCGGGTCGCCCGGATCGAGCAGCTGCTGGGCGTCGACCTGTCCCGCCCGGACGAGAGGCTGGCCCTGCACCTCGCGTCCCGGGCGGTGATCCTCGCCGAGGAGTGACTAGTTGTCGTCCCCGCCGGTGACGTTCCCGATGCTGGCGGGCACACCCTTGATCATGTCGACGACGGTCTTCCCGGCCAGCCCCGACTTGCCGAACCACGGATCGGTCATGATCTTGATGGCCGACTCGAACCGCTCGGCGCCTTCCTTGCCGAAGACCTTGCCGAGCTCGTGCACGGAGAAGTTGCTGATCTTGTCGAACTTCTGCATGATCTCCGGCGTTACACCGTCGACTTTGGACAGTTTGTCCTTGATGACATCGGTCATCTGATCGGTGAACGGCTTGTGCGGCTTGGGATCCGGGGTGGCCGACGACGGGGTGCTGTCGGGCTTCGGCTCGGGTGTGGTGTCCGGCTTGGGCTCGGGTGTGGTGTCGGGCTTCGGTTCGGGCTTGGGCTCGGGGGTGGCCGACGAGGGGGTGGAGTCCGGCTTCGGCTCGGGCGTGGTGTCCGGTTTCGGTTCGGGCTTGGGTTCCGGGGTGGCCGAGGATGGGGTGGTGTCGGGTTTCGGTTCGGGCTTTGGCTCCGGTGTGGTGTCCGGCTTGGGCTCGGGCTTGGGTTCCGGGGTGGCGGACGAGGGTGTGGTGTCGGGCTTCGGTTCGGGGGTCGTGTCCGGTTTCGGCTCCGGTGTGGTGTCCGGTTTCGGTTCGGGCTTGGGTTCCGGGGTGGCCGAGGATGGGGTGGTGTCGGGTTTCGGTTCGGGCTTTGGCTCCGGTGTGGTGTCCGGCTTGGGTTCGGGCTTGGGGTCGGGGGTGGCCGAGGATGGGGTGGTGTCGGGCTTGGGTTCCGGGGTGGCCGAGGCCGGTGTGGTGTCCGGCTTCGGCTCGGGCTTCGGGGCCGGGGTCGGCTCCGGCTTGGGGGTGGGCTTCGGGGTGGGCGTTGGCGTCAGGCTGCCCGCCGGGGGCTTGACCGCCGCCAGGTCGTCGCCTGCTTTGCCCATCTTGGCCAGGGCCTGGACCAGGTCCGCCAGCTTCTTGCCCAGCTCCGCCAGCTTGGCGCCGATCTTGCCCAGGGCCGTGGCCACCGTGCCGATCGTCGTCGTGATGAACAGGGCGATCGAGGCGCCGAACGTCACCGGGGCCAGGGCCGCCGCGATCAACGCGCCCTTGACGATCGTGGCCAGGAGCATCGCGATCAGGTCGCGGAGGATGCCGCGGAACGCGCCTACGATGCCGCCCGCGATCTTCATGTTCTTGCCGGCCTGGTCGAGGTAGCCGCCCAGGGAACCCAGCTGCTCGGTGACCGCGTCCATGTCCTTCTTGAACTGCTCGGCGGCCTTGCCCTCCCAGTCCTTCATGAGCGTGTCGAGCGCCTGCTGGTGCTGCGCCGACCAGTCCTCGAGCTTCTTCTTCTCCGCCGTGAGCGCTTCGCTGGCCGCCGCGATGCCGATCGGGTCGCCCATCAGGATGTCCAGTGGCCACCGCAGGATCGTGATGTGCTCGATGAGCCAGCCGATCCCGGCGGTCAGCAGGCTGCCGATCGGGTCCAGCACCAGGCCGATCGTCTCCAGCGCCATGCCCGCCGCGCCGATGCCGATCGCGACCTTGTCGTTGTCCTTGACGGCCTTGTCCAGACCGATCGCCGCTTCGAAGAAGCCCGCGCCGGCCGAGGCGTTGTCGCTGTTGAAGAGTTCGGAGCCGTGGAGGCTGACGTCCTTGCTCTGGTAGTCGTCGGCCACTATTCGAACCTCACGATCGAGTCGACGGCGTCTTCCTCGCCGGACTTGTAGCGCTTCGCGGCCTCGGCGACCTTGTCGGAGAACTCGCCGATCGTCTTGGCGTAGTCGCCGAACTGGTGGTGCGCCTTGTCCGTCCAGGTGCTCGCGCCCGCGGCCATCAGCTGGCACGCCGGGTTGATGCCGAACATGCCGGGGTCGCAGGTCATGCCGCCGACCAGGTCGGCCGTGCTCTGCAGGTTGCGCTGGAGTTCGTCGAGGTGCTGGCCGAACTTCGCCAGGGGTTCGGAATCGACCCGGAAGCCGCCGCCGCTCACCAGGGGTTCGATTCGTCGTCGGAGTGGTCGTCGGCCGGGGGACGGCGACGCGGGGCGGCCGGCGGCGGCGGGGTCGCCGACGGCGGCGGGGTGCGCTCGGGCTCGGCGCTTTCCGGCGCCGCGAAGTCGCCGTCCGGCGGCGGGTCCGGCGGCAGGAAGGAACGCACCATGTCGGTCGACTCGCCGTCGCCGTTGATGGTCGCGAAGGAGTCCGCGACGGCGCGGGCGGTCTGGCGCTGCGCGTCGCGCACCGCGCCCATGATCGCCGCGGTCAGCCGCGCCGGGCCCAGTTCGCACGCCCGGTGGCCGAGCTCCAGGTTCGTCAGCGCGCCGTTCGGCGCGAGCGTCACGGTGACCGACCCGTCGCGGGTGCGGACCGTGGCCCCGGCGGCGGAAAGCGCTTCGTTCAGCGCGGCCGCTTTCGTCTGCATGTCCCGGACCTGCCGCTCGAGCAGCAGTTGGAAGTCTTCACCTGGCCCCAGGTTCGGTTGCACGAATTCAACTCCTCGCCACGCCGGGGTGCGGGGCCGCCCAGCCCCATGATCGGGCCAGATTAGCGCACACCGGACATTCATCTGCTGATCGCCGGGGCGATGCCTCGTTTTCTCCCCGATGTTGCCCTCGAATGCCCTCGATCGGGTTTGACCCGGACCGCGCTCCGGGTTGCACGATCGGGGCATGACACTCGACGACTACCGGGCGCTGGGCCGCTCCGGGCTGCGGGTCTCGCCGCTGGCGCTGGGCGCGATGACCTTCGGCACCGGGTCCCTCTGCGCCGACGACGGCACCGCCCGCAAGCTCTTCCGCAGCTACGTCGAGCGCGGCGGCAACTTCGTGGACACCGCGAACAACTACAGCGCCGGCCGCAGCGAGGAGCTGGTCGGCGAGTTCCTCCGGGACGTCGACCGCGACGACGTCGTCCTCGCCACCAAGTACTCCGGCCCCGACTTCCGCGACGGCGTCCCGCGATCCGACGTCCGCCGCCGCAGCAACGGGCGCAAGAACATGGTCGCCTCGCTCGAGGCGTCGCTCCGGCGCCTGCGCGTCGACCACGTCGACCTCTACTGGCTGCACCTCTGGGACGGCTTCACCCCGGCCGAAGAGGTGATGGCCGCGTTCGACGACCTCGTGCGCGCCGGGAAGATCCGGGCGGCCGGGCTCAGCGACGTCCCGGCCTGGTACGCGACGAAGGCCGCCATGCTCGGCGGCCCGCCGGTGACGGCGCTGCAGCTGGAGTACTCGCTGATCGAGCGCGCGATCGAGGCCGAGTACGTGCCGCTGGCCCGGGAGTTCGGCATCGCGGTCCAGCCGTGGGGCGCGATCGGCGGCGGGTTCCTGTCCGGCAAGTACACCCGCGACGGCGCGGGCAGCGGACGGCTCGCCGAGGCGGCCGCGTTCCGGTCCCTGCCGGACACCCGCTGGGCGATCCTGGACGCCGTCCGCGAGGTCGCCGCCGAAGCCGGCGCGACACCCGCCCAGGTCGCCCTCCACTGGGTGACCCGCCGGCCGGAGATGCCCGCGCCGCTGATCGGTGCCCGGACGACCGAGCAGCTCACCGAAACCCTCGGCGCGCTCACGCTCGGCCTCACCGACGCGCAGCTCGACCGGCTCACCGAGGTCAGCGCACCGGAACTGCCGTTCCCGCACGGTGTCCTGGCGCGGCTCAACGCCGGGCTGCCGCGCTAGCCGCGTCCCCGGTGGCCGCCGCCGTCGTCGGCGACCGTCTCGGCGTGCGGCTCGCCGCCCCGGCAGGTCACGACCGTCGTGTTCTCGGCCCCGTCGCTCTTGAACTTGACCGACGCGGTGGCGGCCGGGCCGCGCGAGACGTCGTCGGTGCGGTAGCCCGGGGCCGGGCTCCACGACACCAGCTCGACCCGGTCCCCGGTGCACTTCGCCACGAGGCTGCCGCCGAGGACGGTCAGGCCGCGCGGCGCCGGCGCGCTCGACGACGCCGGTGGCGCCGGGGTCGTGCTCGGCGGCACGGTTTCCAGCGCGCGGGCGACGTCCTCTTGGGACAGCGGCCGGCTCTGGGGGCCGAGGATGCCCGCGCCGACGACGTCGAGGGCGGCCGTGCCGACCGCGGCGGTGGCCGCGGCGGCCACCAGCCAGCCCGCCGTCATCAGCAGTCCACGCCCGGTCACCCGTCCACTGTGCCATCCGCGCGGGTTAAAGCGGGGCTAAGACGCCCTTAGCGTTCGCCACGGGCCCGGCGAAGCGGCTTCGCGTGTGTAGCCTCCGGGAATGGCGATCGTGCTGCTCGTCGAGGACGACCCGACCATCCGCACGGCCGTGCTGCGCGCGCTGACCGAGCGGGGGCACACGGTGACGTCCGCGCCGACCGCGATGGCCGGGCTGCAGGCGGCCGTCACCGACCGGCCCGACGTCGTCCTGCTCGACCTCGGGCTGCCGGACCTCGACGGCCGCGAGGTGCTGCGGATGATCCGGGCGGTCAGCGCGGTGCCGATCATCGTGGTCACCGCGCGCGGGGCCGAGGAGGAGATCGTCCGGCTGCTCGACGCCGGCGCCGACGACTACGTGGTCAAGCCCTTCGGCGGGGCCCAGCTCGACGCGCGGATCCGCGCGGTGCTGCGGCGGGCCGAGCCGGAGGAGACGGCGGCCCCGGTGGTCGTCGGCGGGCTGTCGGTCGACGCGCGCACCCGGCAGGCGTCGCTCGACGGCGCACCGCTGGACCTGACACCGCGCGAGTTCGACCTCCTGCACTACCTGGCGAGCCGGGCCGGGACCGTGGTCAGCAAGCGCGAGCTGCTCGCCGACGTCTGGAAGCTGCCGTACGCCGGCGCGGACAAGACCGTCGACGTCCACTTGTCCTGGCTGCGGCGCAAGCTCGGCGAGACCGCGCAGGAGCCGCGGTACCTGCACACCGTGCGCCGCGTGGGGGTCCGGCTCGCCGAACCGGGGGCCGGGGCGTGAGGAAACGGCTCGCGGTGCTGGTCGCCGCCGCGATGAGCCTGGTGCTCGTCGCGTTCCTCGTCCCGCTGGCGATCCTGCTGCGGTCGGTCACGGCCGACCGCGCGGTCACCGCCGCCACGGCGAAGGCGCAGTCCCTGACGTCGCTGGTGGCGACGGCCGACGCGGCGGCCCTGCGGCCGGCGGTCGACCAGCTGAACACGACCGCGGGCCACCCGGTGACGGTGTTCCTCCCGGACGGCACCGTGCTCGGCACGCCCGTGCCGCGCACCCCGGGCGTCACGCTGGCCGCCGCGCAGGGCAGCAGCCTGACCGTGGAGGACGCCGGCGGGCGCGAAATCCTCGTCGCGGTCCAAGGCCTGCCGCGCGGCACCGCCGTCGTGCGGGCGTTCGTCGACCGCGCGGAGCTGACCCGCGGGCTGGGCGCGGCGTGGCTGGTGCTGGCCGGGCTCGGCGTGGTGCTGCTCGCGCTCGGCGTGTTCGTCGCCGACCGGCTGGCCCGCTCGATCGTGCGGCCGGTCCACGAGCTCGCCGCCGTGTCACGGCGGCTCGCGGAGGGCGACCTCGACGCGCGCGCCGTCCCGGGTGGACCGGGGGAGGTCCGCTCGGTCGCCGCCGCGCTCAACCTCCTCGCCGCGCGGATCCGGGACCTGGTCCGGCAGGAACGCGAGGCCGTCGCGGACATCTCGCACCGCCTGCGGACGCCGTTGACCGTGCTGCGCCTGGACGCCGAGTCGTTGGGCGACCCGGCCGAGGCCGAGCGGATCACCGCCCACGCCGAGAGCCTGGAGCGCCAGGTCACCGCGCTCATCGACCAGGCCCGAGCACGCGACTCGGCGCCCGGCTCGTGCGACGCGGCGGCCGTCGTCGGCGAGCGCGCCGAGTTCTGGTCGGTGCTCGCACAGGACCAGGACCGCGCCGTGACCGTCGCGCTCGACCCCGGTCCGCTGCCCGTCGCGGTCGGCGAGCCGGAGCTGGCCGCGTGCCTGGACGCGTTGCTGGGCAACGTTTTCGCGCACACGCCGGAAGGAACGGCGTACACGATCCGGCTGACGGCGGCGCCCGGCGGAGCGCGGCTGGAGGTTGCGGACGAGGGCCCGGGGTTCGACTTCGACGGCGTCGAGCGCGGCGCGAGCGGAGCCGGGTCGACCGGGCTCGGGCTGGACATCGCGCGCCAGACCGCCCGCGCGTCCGGCGGGACGTTCCACGTCTCGCGCGTCCGGCCGCGGGGGGCGCGGGTCGTGCTGGAACTGGGGAAGCCCTTAGGGATGCCTTAAGGCCCGCGCAGTGCGGCGCTATCGCTCGGTGCGTGATGCTCGTTTCGTTGGCAGGGAACGAAAGGAGCGCACATGCGCAAGATTCTGGTGATCGCCGCGGCGGGCGCGGTGCTGGCGGTCGGAGGGACCACGGCGGCGCTGGCCGCGGGCTCGCACTCCGGGACCGACGACGGGCTCCGGGTGCCCACCTCGAGCGTGCCGTCGAGCACCGGCGCCACCTCTTCGCAGCAGAGCACGTACCCGACGCGCACCCACGACCTCGGCGACGACCACGGCGGCCGGCGCGCGGAACCGGGTGACGACCACGGTGGCCGCCAGGCGGAACCGGGTGACGACCACGGACGCCACCACGAAGGCGGCGACGACCACGGCGGCCGCCGCTGACCCCGTAGCAGTCCACAGTGGACCTGGGCGGACGGCGCGGTGGCCGTCCGCCCAGGGGTGTCACGGCGTGGCGGGGCCCGCGGTGACCGCGCCGACCGTCAGGCCGTGCGCCTCGGCGGCGTCGTCGAGCGGGCCCTGGTTCCACGGCAGCGTGATCGCCGGGTCGCTGGTGTCGCCGCGCGGGGTCGTCGTCTGCGGCGCCGTGACCGTCACGCTCGCCGGCCGCACCTGGTTCTCCGGGCCCTCGATGCCGGTCCAGTGCAGCAGCATCGACGCGGGCGCGCCCTCGGCGACGGTGACCGACGGCGCGTCGGCCGCGGCCGGGTCGGGCGTCACGGTCACGCCGGGCGCGCCGGCCAGCGCGACCGGCAGCGCGCCCTGCAGGGTGCAGGATTCGCCCGGCTTCGCGGTGAACTCGACGGACGCGTAGCGCTGGCCCGCGCCCGGGGACCCGGCGACCAGCGTCGTGTCGACCTGGGCCGAGGTGCAGCGGAAGTCGGTCGGCATGGCGACCGCGGTCCCGGCCGTGGCCAGGACGGCGGCGCCGGTCACGGTCAAGGCGGTCACGGTGCGGCGGACGCTCGGGCGAATGGTCATGAGCGGGATCCCCTTCCCTGCGTAGGTAAGTCCCTCACCGGACTTCGCGTACACAAGGAAAGATGCCCACGACCCGATCAGGTTAGCTCCGAAGTGCGATTGCCCGCACAAAAGCAACCCTCGGTGATCTTGAACGTCTCACCGGTGCGTGGCGGCGGCCCGCTCGATCTCCGCGCACCGCCGCGTCCAGAACTCGCTGTCCCGGGCCGGGGCGCTGGTCGTGCCGTCGAGCTGCTCGCGCAGGATGTCGGCGTGCCCGGCGTGCCGGGTGGTCTCGGTGAGCACGTGCACCATGACGTTGAACAGCAGGACGTCCGGCCGCGGCCACCACGGGACGTGGCCGGGGGCGTCGATGGGCAGCGCCGCGATCGTCGCGTCGGCGTGCGCCGCCGCGCGCTCGAACCGGTCGACGACGTCCGCGCGGGTCTCGTCTTCGGTCGCCCAGAAGTCGCGGCCGCGCGCCTCGAGGTCGTCCCAGCGGGGCAGCGGCTCGGGGAACGGCCGGCCGAACACCTCGCCCAGGTACCGCGTCTCCCACAGCGCCAGGTGTTTCACCAGGCCGAGCAGGTTGGTTCCGGTCGCGGTCAGGGGACGGCGGACGTCGTACTCGCTCAAGCCCTCCAGCTTCTCCAGCACGGCCTCGCGGGCCTCGCGCAGATCGTCGTGCAGGTACTGTTTCGCGAACTCGTCGATCACCGCACCGAGCATGCCAGATCAGCCCACGGGCACGCCGCGCACCGCGACCGGCCCCCGGGTCGGGTCCAGCTCCGCGCTCTGGTCCACTCCGGACGGTGTCAGCACGTCGAACGCCTTCGGGGCCGTCGCCGGGTCCGCCACGCAGATCGGGGCCGTGCCGCCCGGCGCGCAGAGGCCGAACGTGTACGGCCCCGGCGTCGGCGTGAACGGCCGCGCCTGGTCGGGGGAGTTGCCGTCCTGCCCGGTCAGCACCACCGCGAACGTCCAGCCCGCGGCCGGGGTGCCGAACGCCGGCTTCGCCACGCTCACGGTGATGTACCGCGTCGCTTGGGAAGCCTGCACCGACGGCGTTGCCAGCGTTGCGCCCGAGGCATCGACAAGCGCCGGGTCCGCGAAGCCCTGGACCTCGATGCGCCGGCTCCACGCGTCCTGCGATGCGATCGTGTACGCCCGGCTCGGGAACGGCGCCGCGGTGGACGTCACCGTCGCCGCCGGGTCGTGCGCGTAGATCGTCAGCAGCTGGGCGCCCAGCGGCGAGCCGAACGTCGGCGACAGGTCCCGGATCTGGGCCCGGAACACCAGGTTCGGGCCCGAGTCGATGACCTGGAACCGCTGCAGGTCGAACGCGCCGGCGTGGAAGTCGCCCGCCGTCGGGTAGGCGTAGGTGCCCGGGCCGTTGTCGTCCCCGTCCGGGTCGGCCTGGTCGAGCAGGACCGTGCCGGAGACGAAGTCCGAGCTGATCGTCTTCTGCGCGTACCCGGTGCCCGCGCCGGTGACCGCCGCGGTGACGACGTTCGCGCCCAGCGGCGTCGGCACCGTCGCGCCGAACTTCCCGTCCGCGGACGCCCGCACCGACAGCACCGAAGTCGTCCCCGCGTCGGTGGCCGAGACGGCGAGGTCGACCTGGCTGCCCGCCGGTGCGGTCCCGCTGACCGCCGCGGTCGCGGTGGACACCGACGCGGGCGCGTCGAGGGTAACCGCCAGCGCCGCCGGCGGGGCGTGCGTGACGTACCGGGCGCGGACGTCGGCGGGCTGCTCGGGGAGACGGCCGTCGTCGAGCGCGCGGGCCAGCCGCACCGACTGCGACTGCGCCCAGCTCAGCGGCGCGACCGAACCGGCGGGCTGCCCCGGCGCGAACCCGATCGACGCCGTGCGCGGGTCCGAGCCGTACGGGGCGGCCGGCACGGCCGGGTTTTCCCACGCCTGCTCGGGAATCAGGCCGGTGCCGCCGGTCTGGGCCCGCATCGCGCGCAGCAGGGACGCCGCCCCCGCGCGGTCGCCCGTCTGCACGGCCTGCTCGCCGCGTTCACCCGCGAGCACCGGCCAGAGGTGGCCCGACCCGGTGTTCGTCGACGGCCACGGCGCCCCGGTCGGGGCGCAGTTCGTCGGGTCCGGCTCGTAGCAGTCGCCGTAGCCGTCTTCGCTGCCCGCAGCGGAAGTGCCGTAGCGGTACCAGCCCGGCCCGGTCGGCGTGTCCCGCTTGATCACCCGGTCGACGACGCCGAGCGACGCGACGACGTCGGGATCGTCGGCGGGCAGCACGCCGAGGCGCGTCAGCTCGAGGAACCCGGCGTCGACGACCGCGCGCTGGTCGGCGTCGACCGAGCCGTTGCCCAGGTTGTAGATCCACTCGGAGTCCGGGGCGCCGTTCTTGGTCAGCCGCAGGAAGTACCGGCCGCCGTACGGGCCGTTCGACGTCACGGTCCAGCCCTTGATGCTGCGCTGGAAGTGGTCGGCCGTGGCGCGGTAGACGCGGGCGCGGGCCGGGTCGCCGTTGCGGTCGGCGATCACGCCGGCCGCGACGAGCCCGGCGATCTCGGCGGCGATCGTCGAGGGGGAGTAGCCGCCCTGCTCCTCCCAGCGTTCCGAGCCGAACGCCGGCCCGTGCGCGACGACGAAGTCCGCGGCCGCGCGGATGTGGTCGGTGTAGAGCGTGCGGTCGCGGTCGAGCCCGGCCTGCAACGCCATCAGGATCGGGTACGCGCTCTCGTCGAGCTGGTCACCGCCGGAGTCGGGGGCCTTCTTGCCGTTGAGCATGGAGTTGCGCGGGAAGCGGCCGTCGGGTTGCTGCTGACGGCCGAACAACCACCGCACACTGGCCCGCGCCGTCTCCCGGTCGCCCGCCGCGAGCAGGCCGGAGAAGCTTTCGTAGAGGTCGCGGGCGAAGATCTCCCGGTACGATCCGAAGTAGACGGGCTTGCCGCCGGGTGCGTCGCCCGCGGAGACGGCCTGGCCCCACGGGCTGCCGAGCGACGCGACCACGGCACCGGGGAACGTCTTGTCCTCACTGGCTTTCAGCACGTTGGCCGACTGGTAGTAAGCGTCGGAGTCCTTGCCGCGCACCGGGATCAGCCCGTTGTCGTAGTCGCGCCAGCCGCGCGCGTACTCGCGGTAGCTCTGGTCGAACGGCGTGCGCAGGCTCGCACCCGCGGTCTGGACCGCCGCGCGCGCGTCCGCGCCGAACCCGAGCGCCAGCACGGCCGGGCGCCGCGGCTCCAGGTCCAGCTGGGCGGTCTGCACCACGTTGCCGTTCACCGCCGACGACGTCGGATCGGTGAGCCGGTGGTCGCGGTCGAGCTGGGCCAGGCCGTCACCCGCGGTGCCGGCGAAGCCACTGGACGTGGCGAGGAACCGGCGGTCGGCGCGCAACGCCGCGGCCAGCGGGGTGCCGTAGTCGCGGGCCGGCGCGCTGGACACCGTGTTCGGGTCGGCGCTGACCAGCGCGGACGTCGCCGGGTCGACGGTCGCGGTGTCCCCGCCGCCGTTGGCCGGGCCGCCACCGCCGTTGCCGTTGATGCTCGCGTCGAAGCGCACGTAGACCTTGAGGTCGCGGCCGGACCCGGTGAGCGGGTCCAGGCGCGTCCGGATCAGCACGCCGGTGCGGGCGGGGTCGGTCAGGTAGTCGGTGACCAGCCGGTACTTGCCGTTGCGCGCGGTCGACGTGATCTGGCAGGCCATCCCGCCGGCACTCGTCGAGACCGTGTAGGTCATGTCGCGCGCCTGCAGGTCGGTGAACGTGCGGCCGTCGGTGACCGCGAACTGCAGCGTCTCGACGTTCGTGTTGTCGATCACCGGCGCGTACACATCGGACAGCACGCCGCCCGCCACCGTGAACCACGCCTTGCTCGTCGTGGTCCGCGCGGTGCCGAGGCAGTCCTTGCGGGCCAGGCCGAAGTGCGAAACCGCGCCCGGCCCGGGGGCCGGGTCGGCGGCGGCCGCCGGTGCGGGCAGCAGGGCCGCGGCCAGCACCGCACACACCAGGACGGACGACGTCGACCGAGTCATCCGCACATCCGATCACGGCGGACGGCGGCGCACCAGGTCCGAAAGCACCAGGGAAGTCGTTGCCGGTGATTGAGATTCCCGACCGGTGGGTAGGAAACGAACAGTCCCCCGGGGAGGTGAACGTGGAAGAGCACGGAGCGGACGGCTGGCGCTACCGCGGCACGATTTCGCCACGGACGCTGCCGAGCTTGCGGCGGCACCTCGTGTCGTGGCTGAGCAGACGAGCCGGAGACGAGGTGGGGCGCCAAGCCGACGACGTCGTCCTGGCCTGCTGGGAAGCCATGGCCAACGTGCTGGACCACGCCTACCGCGGCCGGCCCGGGCTGATCGACGTCCGGGCCCGGATCGACGACGACGTGCTGATCGTCACGGTCGCCGACCAGGGGCGCTGGGCGACGCTGGCCGAGCGCAACGACGGTGGCCGCGGCCTGCTCCTGATCCAGGCGCTGGTCGACGGTCTGGACCTCCGCTCGACCGACGACGGCACGGTGATCACGCTGACCTGGCCGTTCCCGGTCCGTCGCACGGCTTGAGCGTCAGCCCGCCGACGAGACCTCCGACACGAACCGGGCCGCGACCTCCCGCAGCTTGACGTTCGTGTGCTGCGACTCGGTGATCAGCCGTTTCATCGCGTCTTCGGCGGTGATCCGGTGCACGGCCATCAGGATGCCCTTGGCCTGCTCGATCACCGCTCGCGTGGTCATCGCCGTCTCGAGGTCGGCGGTGCGCTGCCGGGCCCGCAGGTAGCGGCGCGTGGTGCGCAGCCCGAACGAGACGATCTCGGTGTAGAGCCGGAGGATCCGGGAGTCGGTCTCGGCGAACCCGTGGTCGCCGTAGCCGAAGAGGTTCAACGCGCCGGCGAGGTGCTCGTCGACCCGCAGGGGCGCGGCGAGGTAGCTGCCGACGCCGAGGCGGCGGGCGTTCTCGGTGAACTCCGGCCACAGGACACCGGCCGTGGGCACCGACAGCCGGACGATCTCGCCGGACTCCGCCGCCCGCAGGCACGGGCCCTCGCCCACGGCGTACTGGACGCGGTCGATCTCGACGGCGCGCTCGTCGGTCGAAGCGGCGGTTTCCGGCTCACCGTCGCGGATCGCGGTGATGCTGGCCATGTCGGCGCCGGGCACGGCCCGGACGGCGTCGGCGCAGACGGCCTCGAGGATCTCCGCTTCCGCGGGCTCGCTCTCCAGCGCGCTCGTGAGGTCCGCCATCACGGCGGTCAGCTCGTCGAGGTGCTCGGCCGGGATCGGCTCACCGGTCACTGCTGGGTCACCTCCGTCCAGGGTCCAGCCGTGACCTTACCCGGGCCCGTCGGCGGAACCGCGCAGGAGAGGCGGTGACTCCGGCGCGGCGCTCACTGTTGAACGTCGTGGGTCGGGCGCCGGGCCACCTGGCGACAGCCGGAAGTGCAACCCACCCGGCGACCGTCGCTGCGAATGGCTTACCCGTTGCTCCGGATGCCAACCGCTCAGCGGATCATCACTTTCGCGGCTTCGGTGAGCCCCGAGACGCGCAGGACCCGTTCGAGCAGGCGCGGTGCGACCAGACGCAGGTCGTGCCCGACCGCCCGGTCGAAGAGAGCGGCGACGCCGGCGCTGTCGAGGTAGGTCACCCCGGTCAGGTCGACGGTGAGCGCGGTCCCCGCGGCCAGCTCGCGGCCGAGCGCCGCGGCGAACTCCGCGGCGTTGCTCATGTCGACCTCACCGGTCACGGTGAGGATCCGGTCTCCGTCGTCGCCCGCGGTGGCGACCAGCGTGAGGGCCGTCGTCGTCACGAACCGATTCTCCATTCCAGCGTGACGGTGGTACCTGCCGGGTCGTGCCGGACGGTGACCGCGTCGGCCAGCGCTTCCATCATCGGCATGCCGCGGCCGCGGAGCACGTGGTTGTCCGGCGGCGGGTCCTTCCAGCGGCCCTGGTCGGTCACGGTGACGACCAGGTGCGTGCCGGTGAGGTGCGCGGCCAGGCGCGCGGTGCCGCCGTCGGCGGGGTAGGCGTGTTCGACCGCGTTGGCGCAGGCCTCGCCCGCGGCGACGAGCACGTCCTGCGCGAGGTCGTCCCCGAGCGCCGCGGTGCCCAGCCACGCGCGCAGCCAGTGGCGGGTGGACGCGAGGTTGTCCGGGTGCGCCGCGAAGTCCAGCTCCAGCGGCGGCACGGTCCGGCGGTAGAGCAGCAGCGCGACGTCGTCCTCGTACCCGTCGGCCGGCCGGAGCCGGCCCATCAGCGTGGCCGCCAGGTCGGCGAGCTCGGCGTCGCGGGCGCCGTGGGCGACCACGGTGGCCCGGTCGATGCCTTCGTCCAGCGACTCGCGGCGGCGTTCGACGAGGCCGTCGGTGTAGAGCATCAGCAGCGAGCCGACCGGGACGACCGCCGTGGCCTCCGGGCGCTTGGCCGGGATGCGGACGGCGAGCGGCACGCTGCCGCCCGCGTCGAGGAACTCCGCCGTGCCGTCGTGGTGGACCAGGGTGGCCGGCGGGTGCCCGGCGCTGCTGTAGGTCAGCGCGCCGGTGGCCGGGTCGAGGACGCCGCAGAAGACGGTGGTGCACAACGCACCCGGCAGCCGGTCGGCGAAGCGGTCGAGCGTGGTCAGGGTGTGCGCCGGGCCGTTGGCCTCCAGCAGCAGCGCGCGGCAGGCGCTGCGCAGCTGGCCCATCACCGCGGCCGCGGCGAGCCCCCGGCCGACGCAGTCGCCGACGACGATGCCGATCCGGTCGCCGGCCAGCGGGACGACGTCGTACCAGTCACCGCCGACCTCCAGCGGCGGGTTCGCCGGCTCGTAGCGCACCGCGAAGCCGTCGGGAAGCCGGGCGGGGCCCAGGATCGAGCGCTGCAGCGCGATCGCGACTTCGCGCTGGCGGTCGTCGCGGTGCGCCCGGCGCAGGGCGTGCGCGAGGGTCCCGGCCAGCAGCGCCAGCAGTGTCCGGTCCTCGGTGCCGAGCGGGCGGGCGGGGTCCGGCTCGACCCAGAGCGTCAGCCGGCCGCCCGGGTGGTCCAGCGTCGTCCCGGCGCCGTCTTCCGCCGCGGTCGCGTGCAACGCCGGGAGCGAGCGGAGCCGGTCGAGGGTCGCGCGCAGCGGCGCGGCGAGGTCGGTCCACCGCCGGTCGACGGGGGTGGTCGAAGCCAGCTCCGGCTCGCCGTCGCGCGGCCAGGTCACCGCGAGCACGCGCGTGGCCTGCCACAGCTCGCGCAGCATGTCCAGACCGGTGCGCAGCACGTCCGGCACCCCGCTGATCCCGGCGAGGCGCTGGTTCATCGCGGCGAGCGCGTTCTCCCGCTGCACGGCGTAGCGCTCCGCCGTGACGTCGCGGATCGTGCCGATGAGCCGGCGGTCGCCGTCGTCGTCGTACAGCTCCTTGTAGGCGATCGCGGCCCACACGCGGTGCCCGTCGCGGTGCTTCAGCGGCAGCACGAAGCTGCCGGACGGCTCGGTCCGCGACCGGGCCAGCGCCTCGGCGACCTGCCGGTGGGCGGCGGGGTCGTCCGGGCCGGGCGCCCAGGGGAACGGCGGCGAGTAGGGCAGTCCTTCGGGGCCGTAGCCCAGCAGCTCCATGCACGCGGCGTTGATCTCCACGACCCGGCCGTCGGAGTCGCAGACGAAGAAGCCCTCCTGCAGCGAGTCGATCATCGCCGCGCGCCAGCGGGAGTGCTGGGTCCGCAGCCGGGCCATCCGGACGGTCGTGCGGACGCGGGCGAGCAGTTCCTGCGCGGAAAACGGCTTCACGAGGTAGTCGTCGGCGCCGGCGGCCAGCCCGTCGACGGCGGCCTCCTGGCCGGCCCGCGCGGACAGCAGCAGCACCGGCACGGCGGCGGTCCGCGGCTCTCGCCGCAGCTCGGCGAGCAGCTCCAGGCCGTCCAGCCGCGGCATCATCACGTCGCTGATGATCAGGTCGGGCGGCGCGGCGGACGCGGCGGCGAACGCCTCGACGCCGTCGCGGACCGCGGTGACCACGTAGTCGTCGCGCAGCAGGCGGGCCAGGTAGTCGCGCATGTCGGCGTTGTCGTCGGCGACGAGCACGTGCGCGCCCGCGGTCCGGCCGGGCGCGGGCCGGAGCCCGCTGTCGTCGTCCGGCAGCCAGCGCAGCGTCTCCTGCACGAACGGCTCGACCGTTTCGGCGGCGATCCCGCCGGCCGACGGTTCCGGGGCGACCTGCTCGGCGGGCAGGTGCCGGCTGCCCAGGGGCAGCCGGATCCGGAACGTCGTGCCCGCGCCGGGGGTGCTGTCCACGGCGACGCTGCCGCCGTGCATGGTGACGAGCTCGCGCACCAGCGCCAGCCCGATGCCGCTGCCTTCGTTCGAGCGCGCCCGCGCCGACTCGATCCGGTGGAACCGCTCGAACAGCTGGGGCAGCTCGGCCGCCTCGATGCCGATCCCGGTGTCGGAGACGGTGACCACGGCGTGTTCGCCGTCGAGGGCGGTGCCGACCCGGATCTCGCCGTCGAAGGTGAACTTGACCGCGTTGGACAGCAGGTTGAGGACGACCTTCTCCCACATCCCGCGGTCGACGTGCACCGGTTCGGCCAGCGGCGGGCAGTCGACGGTGAACCGCAGCCCGGCCCGTTCCACGGCGGCGCGGAACACGCTCGCCAGCTCCGCGGTGAAGGCGGAGAGGTCCACCGGTTCGAACCGGGCCTGCATGCGGCCCGCCTCGAGCCGGGAGAAGTCGAGCAGGGTGTTCACCAGCCGCCCCAGCCGCAGCGCGTTGCGGTGGATGACGGCGACCTCTTCGCGCACGCGTTCGTCGGCGTCGCCGAGCGACTTGCCGAGCTCGGCGACCGGCCCCTGGATCAGGGTGAGCGGCGTCCGGAACTCGTGGCTGATGTTGGCGAAGAACGCCGTCTTCGCCGCGTCCAGCTCGGTCAGGTCTTCCGCGCGCTGCCGCTGCACCCGGTAGGCGAGCGCGCCGTTGACCAGCGCCGCCGTCTGCTGGGCGACCAGCCCGAGGAAGGTCCGGTAGGACTCGTCGAGGGCGTGCCCGGCGCTCGCCGCGAGCACGATCACGCCGGTGGCCGGGCGGCCGGCGTCCCCGGGCAGCGGCAGCACCACCGCCTCGGTGGGCGGGGTGGACCAGCCACCCGACGGCAGCTCGCCGAAGGTCGCCGTCAGGTCGGTCACGGTCCGCGCGGTCCCGTCGGCGAGCACGGCATCGAGCGGCCAGCCGTCCGCGTGCCCGGCCCCGCCGGGGGTGACGGCCGCGAGCGCGAGCCCGCCGTCCTCGTCGAGGACGTGGATCGCGGCGTAGGGGACGTCGTCGCCGGCCCGCGCGAGGACGCCGGCGACGAGGTCGCAGGCCTCGCCGACGGTCCGGGCGGAGCCCACCTGGGCGCCGAGCTCGCGCAGGGTGGCCAGCCGGCGGCCGCCGATCACGCGCTCGGTGGTGTCGGTGACCGCGGTGAACACGGCCCGCACGCCGCCTTCGTCGTCGTGGAGCGGGCTGTAGGAGTACGTCCAGTAGGTCTCTTCCCAGTAGCCGTGCCGGTTCATCGGTAGCAGCAGGTCCTCCGACCAGGTCGCCTCGCCGGTGGCCATCACGCCCTCGAGCATCGGGCCGATGATGTGCCAGATCTCGGCCCAGACCTCGGCGCCCGGCTTGTCCAGCGCCGGGTGCTTGGTGCCGAGCAGCGGCAGGTAGGCGTCGTTGTAGAGGAACCGCAGCTCCGGCCCCCACCAGACGATCATGGGGAAGCGCGAGGTGAGGCAGATCCGCACGGCCGTCGCCAGGCTGGCCGGCCAGTCCGCCGGGTGGCCGAGCGGCGACGACGCCCAGTCGAACTCCCGCATCCGGGCGGCCATCTCGCTGGTCCCCGGGAAAACGGCGTGCTGGCCGGATTCCTCGCCGACGCTCATCACACTCCCGGTTCACGCGGCCCCGGCTGAGCCTACTCGACCCCAGGAGCCCTTGCCGGGTAGGCGACCCGGGTGCGGCCGCCCGGCCCACCCGGTCAGGAAACCGTGTCGTCCAGCCAGGTCATCGTCACCGTGGTGCCGTCCTCGCGGTGCACCTGCGCGCTGTGGTCGGCGAGGCTGTCGATGAGGAGCAACCCGCGGCCCCGCAAGCCGTTCGTGTCGGCCGGGGTGCGCCAGGCACCGTAGTCGGTGACCGTCACGGTCAGGCGGCCGTGCTGTGCTTCGGCCCGGACGTCGACCGCGCCCGCCGCACCTTCGGCGTAGGCGTGTTCCGCGGAGTTGGCCATCGCTTCGTAGCCGGCGAGGACGACGTCCTCCTGGCGTTCTTCGGTCAGGCCGAGCGTGCCCAGCCACTTCGCCAGCGCTTCGCGCAGTTCCGGCAGCCGGTCGGCGATCGCGACCGTGCGGCGGTGGAACGCCGCCGGGGGCGCGGGCGGCGCGCCCGGGGGGAGGGGGTCCGTCATGGTGCGTCCTCTCCGCGGTTGCGCACGTGGATCAGCGCGATGTCGTCGTCGTGGCGGCCGCGGGTCAGCTCGTCCACCAGCTTGTCCCACGCCGTGCCGAGGTCGGGCGCGGTCAGCACCGCGGGGATGCCCGCCAGCAGCCATTCCACACCCAGGGTGAGGTCGCGCGTACGGCTTTCGACCAGCCCGTCCGTGTAGAGCACCAGGTCCGCCCCGGCCGGGAAGCCGGTGGTGCGCTGGGGGAACTCGGCCCCGACGCCCAGTGGCTGTGCCAGCGCCTCGCCGATCTGCTCCGGCCCGGCGTCCGGGCGGACGAGGATCGCCGGCAGGTGGCCGGCGTTCGCGAAGGTCAGCGTGCCCTCACCGGGCCGGTGCACGGCGTAGAAGCAGGTGACGAAGCTCTCGCCGAACAGCCCGCCCGTCAGCGCGGAGACGGTGCGCAGCACTTCCGAAGGGGACAGCTCGAGCAGCGCGTAGCAGCGGATGGCCGTGCGGACCTGGGCCATCACGGTCGCGGCCGTGACGCCGTGGCCGACGACGTCGCCGATGACGAACGCGGTCGCGCCCGAGGGCAGCGCGATGACGTCGAACCAGTCGCCGCCCACCTTGCCGCCGGTCGCCGCGGGCAGGTACCGCGTGACGACGTCGAGGCCCGGCGGGGCCGGCGCGACCGGCAGCATGCTGCGCGACAGCTCCGAAGCGAGGTTGCGTTCGCGCTCGTAGAGGCGGGCGTTGTCCAGCGCGATGGCCGAATAGCCGGCGATGCCTTCGGCGAGGTACTCGTGCCGCGCGGTGAACCGCCCGGGCCGCGAGTGGCCGAAGAAGAACCCGCCGAGCACGTCTTCGGACGTCGGGCTGATCACCGAGACGGCCAGGTAGCTGCGCACGGGCAGGTGCCCCTCCGGCATCCCGTGGTACGGCGCGTTGTGCCCGAACCGCGGGTCCTGCGTGATGTCCGCGCTGCGGACGGTGCCGGTGCCGTCGAAGGTCGGCGCGAACACGTCGGTGTTGCGCGGCATCGGGAACCGGGTGAACGCCTCGCGCGGCACGCCCGAAATCGTGTAGAGCGTGTAGGACTCGCCGAGCTCGTCGATCAGGTTGTAGAAGAACGCGCCGAACTCCGCGCCGGTCGCCTCGGTGGCCGCGTCCGTCGCGCCCTGCACGATCCGGTCGATGTCGAGCTGGGCGGTCAGCTCGCGGCCGACCGAGTGCAGTGCGTCGAGCACCGCGGCTTCGGCACGGAGGCGGCGCACGACGCCGCTCGAGTGCGCGGTCGCCGCCTCGATCCCGGTGGCGACCGCGTGCGGGGTCCCGCCGACGTCCTCGGTGGTGTAGACCAGCACGTCCTGACCGTCGCCGGTGAGGGCCACCGCGCCGGTGACCGCCCGGTCCGGCAGCAGCTCCGCCAGGACCGCGCGGTCGGTCACGGCGGCCGCGACGTGGTCGCCCAGCACCGCGCGGGCTTCGGCCGGCTCGAGCGGCCGGACGTCCGTGGCCGCCGGGGTGCCCGTGGCGCCGACGAACGCCCGGCGCACGGCGTCGAGCAGCTCGTCGAACCCCGGGGCGGTCATCCGGTGGCCAGCGCCTCGGTCAGCGACGGGTAGATGGCGAGCTCGTCGGTCAGCCGGGTCAGTTCCAAGGGGCGCAAGGTGATCCGGCCGGTGGCGACCACCCGCAGCGGCGCGGACACCGTCCGCCCGCGGTGCGCGCGCACGAGTTCGGCCATCCCCGCCGAAGCCAGGAACGTGACGCCGGTCAGGTCGATGACGACCATCGTGGGGTCCTGGCGCGCCGCGCGTTCGGCCAGCTGCCGGAGCTTGGGCGCCAGCGCGAGGTCGAGCGCGCCGCCGACCCGGAGCACGGCCGCGCCTTCGCGGGTCTCCAAGGCCACCGTGCCCGCTGAGCTGGCGGCGTCGCCGAGGGAGTTCCCGGTCGCGTCCGTTTCGGCCATGATGACCATCCTGCCTGTTCGCGCACGCCGCGCAAAGCCGAAACGGATCCTGAACCGGCGGGGGGTGAGCGGGCCGGGCATGATGGGTCCCGGTTGAGCAGACAGCCTTCGTGATCACGCACGCCCTCCGGACGTTCCCCGGTGGCGTTGCCGAAGGCGAGGAGAACACCATGACGGAACACATCCACGGTGAAGGCCCGGCCACCGCTGTGCCATTCGGAGAGTTCCGGATCGCCCGAACGGAGCAGGACAGCGCGGTCGTCGTCGAGGTCGCCGGAGACGTGGACACGACCACCGCGCCGAAGCTCGTCGAGGCCGCGCAAGCGGAACTGGCGGGCGCCCCGGCGTTGCTGGTGGTCGATCTGACCAGGGTCGAGTTCCTCGCCTCGCCCGGTCTGACGGCGTTGCTGACGATCCACCGCGAAGCCGGTCCCGGCACCGCGGTGCGGATCGTCGCGTCCGGCCGGGCGACGCTGCGCCCGATCCAGCTGACCGGGCTCGAGGACAGTCTTTCGCTGTTCCCGACCAGAGAGGCGGCGCTGGCCGGGGCCTGACCGGTGCCGTCCCGGCCCGTCAGTCCTCGGCCGGGACGGCTTTCCGCTCGATGGCCAGCAGCGCGACGTCGTCCTGGGCCGGCCGGTTGCCGATCATCGCGGCCATCACCTGCGCGCAGACCCGTTCCGGCTCGCCGGCGCGCAGCGTGTCCGCGAGCAGCCGCATCCCGGCGTCCACCGGCCGGTCACGGCGTTCGACGAGGCCGTCGGTGTAGAACGCGAGCACGCTGCCCGGCGGCAGGGGCACCACGGTCGTGCGCCGCTGCGGTTCCCCGATGGTCAACCCGATCGGGGGATCCGGCGGCGCGTCCACCAGCCGGCCGGCACCGCCGGGCAGGGCCTGCACCGGCGGCAGGTGCCCGGCCAGGGACAGCGCGACGCTGTCGCGGCCCGGCTCGACGATCCCGTAGGCGACCGTGGCCATCGCGCCGTGCTCGAAGTGGTTGGCCTTGCGGTCGAGCTTGGCGAGCACTTCGGCCGGGCTTTCGCAGTCCAGCGCGTAGGCGCGCAAGGCGCTGCGGAGCCGGCCCATGATCACGGCGGCCTCCAGACCGTGGCCGGAGACGTCGCCCATCACGACGCCCAGCCGGTCGTCCGGCAGGACGAACAGGTCGTACCAGTCGCCGCCGATGCCGGTTTCCGCGCCGGGCACGTACCGGGCGCCGAAACCGAGGCCGGGCACGTCCGGCAGGCTGCTCGGCAGCAGGCTGCGCTGCAGCGCCATGGTGGCGGTGCGGTTCTCTTCGAGCGCCTCGACCTGGATCGCCATCGCCAGCCGGTCGGCGAGCAGCTGCAAGGTGACGACCTCGGTTTCGGTGAACTGCCGGGCCGCGACCGATCCGACGTGCAGCACCCCGACGAGCTCGCCGCCCGTGATCATCGGCACACCGAGCATGGAGTGCAGGCCGCGTTCCCACAGCAGGGAGTTCACGACGGTGGTTTCGTCGACGTGGTCGAGCGCAACGGGTTCCCGCTCGAGCGCGACCCGGCCGGCGAAGCCGCTGCCCACCGGCACCCGGACGCCCTGGTGGACCTCTTCTTCGATGCCGGACGCCGCGAACGCCACGAGCTGACGGCCGCTGGCCTGGTACCGCAGCACCGTCGCGGTGTCGACGTCCATGACCTCGCGCAGCCGCTGCAGGGTCCCGGCGAGCAGCTCGGGCAGCCCGAGGTGCCCGGCGGGCGCGCCGATGATCGCCTCCAGCTGCTGCAGCCGGTTCTGGGCGTCGAGACTTCGCGACATGGACAGACCCTAGCCGGAACTCCTTTGCGGGCCTAACCATCCCGGGTTTCGACGGCGGGTCCTCGGGGGTACCAGCCGGGCGTGAAGGTCGACTTGGCGTGGGTGGCCGTGCTGCGGCACGGCGAGAGCACCGGGAACGTCGCCCGCGAGGAAGCGGAGGCGGCGGGCGCGGATGTGATCGACATCGCCGAGCGCGACGCCGACGTCCCGCTGACCGACCTCGGCCGCGAACAGGCCGAAGCGGCACGGGAGCTGGTGGCCGGGTTCGCGCCGGACGTCGTCGTCACCTCGACCTACCGCCGGGCCTGGGACACCGCGCGCCTGGCCGCGCCGGCCGGCGTACCGGTCGTCCCGGACGAGCGGCTGCGTGACCGCGAACTCGGCGTGCTGGACCTCCTGACGTCGCACGGCGTGCGCGAGCGGTGGCCCGACGAGCTGCGCCGCAAGCGGCGGCTGGGGAAGTTCTACTACCGCCCGCCGGGCGGGGAGTCCTGGGCGGACGTCGTGCTGCGGCTGCGGTCCCTGCTGGCCGAGCTGAGCTCGGAACGGCCCGGCGCGCGCGTCCTGCTGGCCGCGCACGAGATGACGACCTTCGCCCTGCGCTACCTCCTCGAAGGCCTGCCGGAGCCGGACCTGCTGCGCGCGGCGGCCGCCACCGACGTCCCGAACGCCTCCCTGACCACCTGGGAACGCGACCCCGACGGCGGCTTCACGATGGTCCTGGCCCAGCAGACCCCGCTGTGTCGACCCTTCAATCACGCGTGATGCCCCTCCAATCACGCGTGATGCCTCCCTGATCACACGTGATGCCCGTCCGATCACGGCCGATGCCGTGCGGGAAGGGTCGACACGCGTGATTGACGGGTCGACACGGTGTCAGCGCTGGGCGGTCGGCCGGACCACCAGCTCGTTGACGTCCACTCCGTCGGGCTGGCCGATCGCGTAGGAGATCGCCGCGGCGATGGTGTCCGGGGCGAGGGTCACCGCGCGGTAGGTGCGCATCGCCTCCCGCGCCCCGGGTTCGGTGATCGTGTCGGCCAGTTCGGACTCGACGACGCCCGGTGAAACCGTCGTGACGCGGAGGCCGGGCTCGGCCTCCAGCCGCAGCCCTTCCGTGATCGCCCGGGCCGCGTACTTCGTGCCGCAGTAGACCGCGGCGGTCGGCACGACCTCGTGCGCGCCGGTCGAGGCGATCGTCACGAAGTGCCCGGACCCCTGCCGCCGGAAGTGCGGCAGGGCGGCCGCGATCCCGTGCAGCAGGCCGCGGACGTTGACGTCGATCATCCGGTCCCACTCGTCGACGTGCAGGGAGTCCAACCGCGACAACGGCATCACGCCGGCGTTGGCGACGAACACGTCGAGCCGTCCGTGCGCCCGCACCGCGGCGTCGGCGAACTCGGCGACGTCCGCGCGGTCGGTGACGTCGAGGCGGTGGACGTCGGCCGTGCCGCCCGCGTCGTGGATTTCCTTGGCCAGCTCGGTCAGCCGGTCTTCGCGCCGGGCGCCGAGCACGACGTGGTGGCCTTCGCGGGCCAGTCGCAACGCGGTGGCGTGCCCGATGCCGCTGCTGGCCCCGGTGATGAGGACGGTCTTCACGGATTTCCTTTCACGAACCGGGGAAGTCGGCGCCGAGGGTGACCTCGCGCCAGGTGTCGAAGCCGGCCCGCAGGGTGTCGAGGCGGGCGGTGGCGATGTCGTAGGCGGCCTTGCCGAGGAGCAGCCGCAGCGGCGGTTCGGGGGAGTCGACGGCGGTGAGGATCGCCTCGGCCGCGCGCACCGGGTCGCCGGGCTGGTTCCCGTACGTCGCCGTCGTGGCCGCGCGACGTGCGCCGGCCGTCGCCGCGTAGTCGTCGATGTGCGTCGCCGACTGCTTCATCGACGGCCCGGACCAGTTGGTGCGAAAGGCGGCGGGCTCGACGATCGTCACCTTGATCCCCAGCGGCGCCACTTCCGCGGCGAGCGACTCGGAAAGCCCCTCCACGGCGAACTTCGTCGCGTGGTAGTACCCGGTGGCGCCGAAGGCCGCGAGCCCGCCGAGCGACGACACGTTCACGACGTGCCCGCGCCGCCGCGCTCGCATCCCCGGCAGCACCGCCCTGGTGACGTCGGCGAGGCCGAAGACGTTGGTGTCGAACAACTTCCGGACCTCGTCGTCCTCGCCTTCCTCGACGGCGGCGAGGTAGCCGTAGCCGGCGTTGTTGACCAGGACGTCGATCCCGCCGAACGCGGTTTCGGCCCGCTTCACCGCGGCGGCGACCTGGGTGTGGCCGGTGACGTCGAGCGGCAGCGCCAAAACGCGGTCGCCGTGCGCCGCGACGAGGTCGCCGAGCTGCGCCGGATCACGAGCCGTGACGACGGCGCGCAGTCCCCGTTCGAGCACGGCCGTGGCCAGTGCTCGGCCGAGACCGGTGGAACAGCCGGTGACGAACCAGTTTTCGGGCATGACGAAGTACTCCGTCCATTGTGGAATGAAAAGAAGGTTCAGCTCGCGGCGAGACTGCCGAGCAACGCCAGCGCGGCTTCCGAAGGGCTGCCCGGCGCAGCCTGGTAGACGACCAGCTGCTGGCCGGGCGCGCTGTTCACGGTCAGCGCCTCGTAACTCAGCTCCAGCTCACCGACCTGCGCGTGGTGGAACCGCTTGGTTTCGTGCGTTTTCTGCCGGATGTCGTGGCGGGCCCACAGCCGGCGGAAGTCCGCGCTCTTGACCGACAGCTCGCCGACGGTCTCGATGAGCTGCGGATCGTCCGGGTCGATCCCGGCCGCCGCCCGCAGGCCGCCGACCGTGTTGACCGCGACGCGCTCCCACTCCGGGTAGAACGTGCGCGCGTCCGGGTCGAGGAACACCAGCCGGACGAGGTCGCCGCTGTACGCGTGCCCGCCGAACAACGCCTCGCCGAGCGCGTTGCTCGCGAGCACGTCGAGGCAGCGGCCGAGCACGAGCGCGGGCGTGTCCGGCCAGCCGTCCATCAGGCGCAGGAGGTTCGGGCTGACCTGCTCCCGCCGCCGCGCGCGCCGCCGGGTGGGCCGGGCCAGCCGGTGCAGGTGGGCGGTGGCGTCTTCGTCGAGGGCCAGTCCTTGGGCCAGCGCGTCGACGACCTGCGCCGACGGGTTCCGCTCCCGGCCCTGTTCGAGCCGGACGTAGTAGTCGGTGCTGACCCCGGCGAGCACCGCGACCTCTTCGCGGCGCAGGCCCGCGACCCGGCGCGACCCGCCCGCGGGCAGGCCCAGCGCTGCCGGGCCCACCTGTTCGCGGCGGGCCCGGAGGAACTCCCCGAGTGCGTTCTCCTTGGCCATGATCCGAGGCTAACCCGGAACGAGCCGACCAGGGTGGCCGCGCCGCACCCACCCTCAGGTGAGCCGGACGGTCTCCCCGTCCCGCTCCGGCTGCAGCAGCGTCGCGGTGGCCTCGCGCCCGTCGACGTCCAGCGTCATCACGGCGTTCCCGAAGTGCGGGCCGGAGACGCAACCCCAGGTCAGCGGCGCGGGCGGGACGCCGACGCGGCGGGCCAGCCCGGTGCTCAGCCGGGTCAGCCCGCGCGCCCAGCCCGCGCGGAACAGGCGGTTCATGTACCAGGGCACGGTGTTGTGGATCGGCGAGCAGGTCAGCTGGTGCACGGGCGCGCCCGGGAGGTCGGCTCGCGCGACGTAGGCGTGGTGGACGTCGCCCGAGAGCACGCTCACCGACGCGACATCGGTGTCGGCGACCCGGCCGATCAGCCGGGCCAGCCGGTCGAACGACTCGCGGAAGGCGGGCCAGTGCTCCAGGTCGGCGAGCTGCCGGAACCACTCCGACGCGCGGCCGACGAGCCCCGGCCGGGCGCACAGGCGCTCGTTGACCGACTGCGCGGCCGAGAGCGCGGTCGGCAGCAGCCACGGCAGCGACGTGCCGATGAGCAGGTGGTCGAAGTCGCCGTCGGTCTGCTCCTCGATCCAGCGGAACTCCTCCTCGCCGATCATCGAGCGCTGCCCGCCGTCGAGGATCCGGCCGGCGCGCGAGTCGATGACCAGCAGCCGGACCGGCCCGAAGTCACGCCGGTAGGACCACCGGGTGCCCTTGGCGCCGTCGGCCTCCCGGTCGGCGCGGTCGGCGAACTCGCGCAGCAGTGCGGCGTTGTCGGTCCCGGACTTCGTCACCTGCCGGTAGACGTCGTCCTCGGCCAGCTCGCGCGGCCCGAGGTTCCCCAGGTGCTGGTAGACCCAGTACGACACGAGCGCACCGCGGATCCGCTCCGGCCACCACGACGTGCGGGCCATCTCCGCGCGCCAGGCCTGCGAGGTGTTCCAGTCGTCGCGGACGTCGTGGTCGTCGAAGATCATCGACGTCGGCACCGTCGAGAGCAGCCAGCGCACCGCCGGCTCGCACCACGCCTCGAAGTACAGGTGGCAGTACTCCTCGAAGTCGGCGATCTCGGTGCCCGGCGGCTTGCTCGTGTCACGCCGGGAGGCGAGCCATTCCTGCGTCGCGTCGGTGGTTTCGTCCGCGTAGACCTGGTCGCCGAGCAGGAGCAGCGACTCCGGCCATTCGGCCTCGTCGAGCCCGGCCATCCGGTGGGCGTAGGCGGCGAGCGCGTCCGGGCCGAGCGCGTCCTGCTCCCGCGGCTTGCGGCAGGACCCGAAGACCAGCCGGAACCGCGGGTCGCCGGGTCTCAGCGTGCGGATCCGGCTCGGCGGCAGGGTGCTGTCCGGTTCGGGCCAGACGCGTTCGCCGTCCAGCCGGACCTCGTACGGCGTGCTGCGCCCGGGTTCCAGCCCGGTCAGCACGACCAGCGCGTAGTGGTGGCCGGCGACCTCGAACGTCCTTTCGGAGGCGTCGGCGACCCGGACTTCGCACGGCCCGGAGGTTTCGACCCAGATCGTCGCCGACGTCGCGTCGACGTGCCGGAGCAGGGGACCCAAGAGCAGCTCGGTCATCCCCGGATCCTTTCAGCAGTACGGCCGGTCGGCAGGTCGAAAGGTCCCGAAACATTCCGATAATCGTTGACCGGTTCCGGGCGGTGAACGAACGATCGTGACAGCTGCGCGCCCTGCCCCCGGAAAGGATTTCCTCGAGTGCGAAGAATCATCACGACTCTCCTCGCCGCCGTGGTGCCGATCGTCGCGGCCGTCGTCCTCGTCGTCGCCCAACCCGCGTCCGCGGCCAGTTTGACGCGCGTGACCGGCTTCGGCGACAACCCGAGCAACCTCGCCATGTACGCCTACGTCCCGGACCACGTCGCGGCCCGCCCGGCGCTGCTGGTCGCGCTGCACTACTGCACCGGCTCGGCGTCGGCGGTGTTCAACGGCGCCGCCCGCGACTACGTCACGGCGGCCGACCAGTACGGGTACGTCATCGTGTTCCCCGAAGCCACCCGCAGCGGGCAGTGCTTCGACGTCTCCTCGCCGCAGGCCCTCACCCGGGGCGGCGGCAGCGACCCGGTCGGCATCCTGTCGATGGTCGGCTACGCCAAGGAGCACTACAACGTCGATCCGTCCCGGGTGTTCGTCACCGGGTTCTCCTCCGGCGCGATGATGACGAACGTGCTCGCGGCGGAGTATCCCGACGTGTTCGCCGCGGGGTCGGCGTTCATGGGCGTGCCCGCGGGCTGCTTCGCCACCACGGACGGCTCCAGCTGGAACAGCCAGTGCTCGGGCGGCCAGCTGACGAAGACCGCCCAGCAGTGGGGCGACCAGGCCCGCCGGATGAGCGGCGGGCGCAGCGGCCCGTACCCGCGGATGCAGCTCTGGCACGGCACCGCCGACGACACCCTGCGCTACCCGAACTTCGGGGAAGAGATCAAGCAGTGGACGAACCTCGACGGGGTGAGCCAGACGCCGTCGTCGAGTGACGCGCCGCAGTCCGGCTGGACGCGCACCCGCTACGGCGGCACCGGCACGCAGGCACCGGTCGAGGGGATCAGCGTCCAGGGCGCCGGGCACGTGCTGCCGCAGAACGGGATGGTGGCCTACGCGATCGCGTTCCTCGGCCTGGACAGCGGTTCGACCACCCCCGCGGCGGGCACCACGCTGGGCGGCGCGGCGAGCGGCACCGGCCGCTACTTCGGCACCGCGGTCTCGGCGAGCAAGCTCTCCGACAGCGTCTACACCGGCATCCTCAGCCGGGAGTTCTCCATGATCACGCCGGAGAACGAGATGAAGATCGACGCGACCGAGCCCGCGCAGGGCCAGTTCAGCTACACCAACGCCGACCGGATCGTCGCCCAGGCGGCGAGCCAGGGTGCCCGGATGCGCGGGCACACGCTGGCCTGGCACGGGCAGCAGCCGGGGTGGATGCAGGGCATGGAGGGCGCCGCGCTGCGGTCGGCGATCCTGAACCACATCACGCAGGTCGCAACCCACTACCGCGGCAAGATCTACGCCTGGGACGTCGTCAACGAGGCCTTCGCCGACGGCAGCTCCGGCGCGCGGCGCGACTCGAACCTGCAGCGCACCGGCAACGACTGGATCGAGGCGGCGTTCCGCGCCGCGCGGGCGGCCGACTCCGGCGCGAAGCTCTGCTACAACGACTACAACACCGACGACTGGACCCAGGCCAAGACCCAGGCCGTCTACCGGATGGTGCAGGACTTCAAGTCCCGCGGCGTGCCGATCGACTGCGTCGGCTTCCAGTCGCACTTCAACAGCGCCAGCCCGGTGCCGTCGAACTACCAGACCACGCTGGCGAACTTCGCGAGCCTCGGCGTGGACGTCCAGATCACCGAGCTGGACATCGAAGGCTCGGGTACCACGCAGGCGAACAACTTCCGGACGGTCACGAACGCCTGTCTCGCGGTGGCGCGCTGCACCGGCATCACGGTGTGGGGCATCCGGGACACGGACTCCTGGCGGGCGTCGGGCACGCCGCTGCTCTTCGACGGCAACGGCCAGAAGAAGGCGGCCTACACCGCCGTGCTGGACGCGCTCAACGGTGGCACGACCCCGCCGCCGACCAGCACCACGCCGACCACGCCCACCACCCCGCCACCGGGCGGCTGCACCGCGGTCTACGCGACCACGGCGGAGTGGAACGTCGGCTTCAACGGCCAGGTGTCGGTGTCCGGGTCGGACAACTGGGTGCTCACGATCACCTTCCATGCCCCGCAGAAGGTTATCGGCAGCTGGAACTACACGGGCACCTGGGACAGCACCGGCTACGTGCTGACCGCGCGGCCCAACGGCAGCGGCAACGTCATCGGGTTCACCGTGCAGCATGGCGGGAACCTGACGGCGCCGACCGTGACCTGCGCGGTGGGTTAGAACAGCCGCCCGACCTCGTCCGCGGGCGGTTCTTCCAGGCTGAGGAGGAACCGCTTGCGGGCGAGGCCGCCGGCGTACCCGGTCAGGCCGCCGCTGGTGCCGACCACGCGGTGGCACGGCACGATGACGCTGATCGGGTTCCAGCCGTTGGCGTTCCCGACGGCCTGCGCGGCGCCGGGGTCGCCCAGCTCGGCGGCCAGCTGGCCGTACGTGCGGGTTTCGCCGTACGGGATCTTCGTCAGCAGCGCCCAGACCTGCTTCTCGAACGCGGAACCACGCGGCGCGAGCTCGAGGTCGAACTCGCGCCGCGTGCCGTCGAAGTATTCGCCGAGCTGGGCTTGCGCCGCCGGGAAGGCGTCGTCGTCGCGCGGGCCGAGGTCGGTGAGGCGAGGCGTGCGCAGGTGGCCGTCGAAGTACAGCCCGGCCAGCGCCTCGCCGTCGCCGGCCAGGGTCAGCGGTCCGATCGGTGACGCGATGACGGCGTGCTTCATGGCGTCAGCTTACGGGTCAGCCCTGGCTGGTCTTGACCGAGAGGGAGTCGACGCTCATCTCGGCGCCCGGCGTGATGTCCGCGGACGGGCTCGTGCAGCCGCAGACCTTGTTCGGGTACGAGCCGCCGATGGCGACGTCGAAGATGACGAAGAACCCGTGGTCGACCGCGGCCTTCCAGGTGCCGGCCGAGACTTGGTTCTGCTTCACCGCGTACGTCTGGTTGCCGTCGAGGTAAAAGCGGAGCTCTTCGGCGGCGGCGTCGCGGCGGTCCACGACCACGGAGTAGGTGTGGTAGCCCTCCTGGCAGCCGGGGCAGTCCTGGAGGTCGCTGGTGATGCCGTCCGGGTCGTGGCACTCGCCCTGCCACTGTCCACAGTGGAAGGTCGTGGAGTGCTTGCTCAGCGCGTTGACGTCTTCCATGATGTCGAGCTCGCCGATGCTCGGCCAGTTCGTCGCGCCGACCGGGCGCGCGTCGGCGCCCATCGCCCAGAACGCGGGCCAGTAGCCGAGCCCGCTGGCGGGGGAGGGCTGCTTCAGCGTCGCGCTGATCTCCAGCTGACCGCCTTCGGGCGCGGCGAAGTCGGTGCGCTGGGTTTCGATCCGGCCGGACGTCCAGTTGCCCGACGCATCGCGCAACGGCTTGATCGCGAGGTGGCCTTGGCCGTCGTGGTAGACGTTGTCCGTCGAGTCGGTCGACGTCTCGAGCTCGCCGGTGCCCCAGTTCGCCGCGCCGCCCGGATAGCCGGTTCCCTTGTCGTAGAGCCAGTCCTGGGTGTTCAGCCCGGTGCCGGCGGCGCCGTCGAAGTCGTCCTGGAAGACGGTGGTCCACTCGTCCGCGGCGTGGGCCGGGGCGGCCGTGACGACGAAGGGCAACGTGGCCAGCACGGCGGCCAGCCGGATGTGGGTGCGCATGGGTCCCGCTTTCTGTGGGATGAGCGGTGTTCTGGCCGTCCACCGACCTGCGCGGTCCTCCACTGTCGGCGGCGATCTCCGGTGGCGTCAAGGGATCTGCCCGATCGTCCGGGCCACTCGGGACGGACGGGCAGGATCACCGGGGATTGTTTCGAAATCCGTCCGGCGGGGAAACGCGCGGGCCGTTTGCGACGATGGTCTGGACCTCCTTGGGAGGGGTTGTCAGTCCCGGGAGTGGTGTGGTGCTATTTGTTTACGTCCACAACGAACTGCGCACCGCCCTCGGATGTCCTTTTCGGACTCCGCCGTCTCCTCAACGTGGAGGACGCCATGATCTCCCGCCGCTCGTTCCTCAGCTTCTCCGCGGCCACGCTCGCCACGGCCACGGTGCTGCCCCTCGCCGCGCGGTCGGCCTTCGCCGCCACGCCCGACACCTTCGGCCTCAAGCTGGTGAACAAGTCCGGCTCCGGCACCGTGTACGCCTACGTGACCGGTACGACCCCCGACGGCAAGCTGGTGCTGCTGCGCGCAGACGGCACGCCGTACTACCCGGACTCGCCGAGCGCGCCGACGACACCGCTGCCCGAGGACTGCGCCATCCCGATCGCCTCGGGCGCCCAGGTTTCGGTGCCCAAGATGGGCGGCGCGCGCATCTACGTCGTCACGGACGCGAAGCTGGACTTCTTCCTCGACCCGGGCCCGAACCTGGTCCACCCGAGCTTCCTCAACTCCGGCGACCCGAACTACGGCAAGAACTGGTCGTTCAGCGAGTTCACGTTCAACGACACGCAGCTGTTCGCCAACATCAGCTACGTCGACTTCGTCGGCATCCCGATGGGGCTCGAGCTGACGACCAAGGGCTCGGGGACCTCGACGGTGAACGGGCTGCCGGCGGGGGCGCTCGACCAGATCGCGTCGGAGCTGTCCGGTTTGGGCGGCGAGTGGCCGGGCCTGGTCCAGACCGGGGGCGGCAGCACCCTGCGCGTGCTGTCGCCGCACCACCACGCCGACCAGTTCGGCGGCTACCTCGACGGCTACATCGACCAGGTGTGGCAGAAGTACGCGGGCACGGACCTGGTCGTCGACTCGCAGAACCCGGGACTGGGCAAGTTCACCGGCCGCGTCTCGGGCGGCAACCTGGTGTTCGGGGCGGAGTCGTTCCCGAAGCCGGCCACGAAGGACGTGTGGAGCTGCGACAGCGGCCCGTTCGCCTTGGCGGAAGGAGCGAGCGACGCGCGCAAGAGCATCGTCCCGCGCCTGGCGGCGGCGCTGAACCGCACGACGTTGCTGGACAACCCGAACCAGCCGACGGACGAGGACCCCGCGCGCTTCTACCAGGGCGACACGACCAACCACTACGCGCGGATCGTCCACTCGAAACTCCCGGACAACCGGGGCTACGCGTTCCCGTACGACGACGTGAGCCCGGGCCCGGACTTCAGCGGTGCGGTCTTCGCGGGGGACCCGGACGTGCTGACGATCACAGTGAACGCCACGCACGGCTGAGGCAGTGCGAAAACTGTCGGTGGTGGCGGCTAGCCTCACTGCATGAACACGGACGACGCGACGGTCCCGGCGGACCAGCTGACCAAGGGCCAGTGGTTCTGGCACGAGCCGGCGCCGGGGCTGCCCGCGTGGCAACTGCAGGTGACCTCGGCGGAGTTGCTGGAGGACTCCGTCGAAATCTTCACCACGGACGAGGAGAGGGAGCTGGTTTCGTACCCCCGCACCCGGCTCGTGCGGCTCGCAGGCGCGGCCTGAGGTGCTTGTGAGGTAGGGCACGGCGCTTGGGGGCGGCTGCCCTGGGGGGTGTCCCTATGGGTTGTCAAGCCGCCGCGGGGGCCGGTTGGCCGACCGGTGCCCTGGGGCGGCTAGCCGGGCGGTTGCCCTGGGGCTGGTTGGGCCGGTGCCTGGGGCGGCTGGCCGGCCGGTTTGCCCTGGGGAGGGCGGCCGGGCGGTTGCCCTGGGGGAGGGCAGCCGGGTTGGTGTGCGCCGCGTGGCGAGCGGCTGGGACGGCCGCCGGTGCGGTGAGCGGGGTCCCAGGTTTGTTGCGCTGTGCGAAACCAGCCATCGGCTCGGCCCGCGGGCGAGGATTTCTTCCATCGTGCTGCGTAGTCATCGCCTGCGGAGGCTCCCAAGCCGGAGCCTCCGCAGGCGAGGGGTCTGCCGGAAATCCTTGCGCCGAGCGCAGCGCGGCTACCAGGAAGCGGGCTTGAGCCGGCGCACGATCACCGGCAGGCGGCTGCCCGGCTCTTCCTCGTCACGCCGAAACTCCTTACGCAGTGCCCGTGTCTCGCAGGGCCGCCGGGCGCCAGGTCATGCGGACCGTTGTTCCTTGGCTGCCCGAGTCGATTTCCGCCTGGTCCGTCACCTTGTCGATCAGCAGCAGACCGCGGCCGCCGGTGGTGCGCAAGCCTGGCTGGCGGGGGCGGGTTGGCGGGATTCCGCAGCCCGTGTCGGTGACCGTCACCGTCACCGTGTCGCCCTTGCGTGTGGCCGCCAAGCGGGCCCAGCCGTGGCCGTCCGGGTAGGCGTGGGACGCTACGTTCGCCAACGCCTCGTACGTGGCCAGCGTGATGTCGTGCGTGCTTTCCGGGTCGAGCGGGAGCTCGCCCAGCCACTGGGTCAGCTTGCGACGCAGGCCCGCCATCTCGTTCGGCAGGGCCGGTGCCAGTTCTTCGAACGTCGAAGTGACCACGGCGCCGGCGCTGGTGCGTGCCGGGGACGTGGTCCCGGTTTGGTCGGCGTCGACGCTCTCGCCCGTGTCGACGCCCGGGTCCGGAGTATGTCGGTACACGATCCGCTCCCATCCGTCAGCCGCTGTTCCCCCGTTGTCCGGGCTTCCCCTGTGAGCTACCCACCGCGGTGGAGTCTTACCCGTTGTGCTTTCGGTGACGTCGCGCTAACGTAAAAGTGCTCCTCGCGGATGTCGGCCCCTCGGCCGCCCGGAGGTAGCTCCCGGATCCAGGCCGATCGGCCTCTTTCCTTCGTTGGATCAACCCACCCGGCCGCGCCGTCCGCGCGGGCCGGTCACCTCATCAGGAGACACCCATGCCTTTTCACGGAATCCTTGACCTGTCAGGGAAAACCCCGTTCGTCCGCACCGGCTACCGCCCGGCGCCGGACGACGTCGCACTACCGCTTTCCGTCGTCCGCAAGCACAAGCTGCGCGCCGGCGACGAAATCACCGGCACCGCCGACGAAATCATCAGCGTCAACGGCGCCGACGCCGCCGAGCCGCGGCCGTTGTTCACCGACCTGGTCCCGCTGCACCCGGACCGGCGGCTGCTGCTCGAAACCACGCCGGAGCGCCTGCTGTCGCGCGTCATCGACCTCGTCACCCCGCTCGGCAAGGGCCAGCGCGCCCTCGTCGTTTCCCCGCCGAAAGCCGGCAAGACGACCGTGCTGCGCGAGATCGGCCACGGCATCTCGGTCAACCACCCCGAATGCCGGCTGATGGTGCTGCTGGCCGACGAACGCCCGGAGGAGGTCACGGAGCTGCAGCGCACCATCCGCGGCGAAGTGATCGCGTCCACTTTCGACCGTCCGCCCGCCGAGCACGTCGCCGTGGCCGAACTCGCCGTCGAACGCGCGAAACGCCTGGTGGAGCGCGGTGAAGACGTCGTGCTCCTGCTCGACTCCCTCACCCGCCTCGGCCGCGCGTACAACCTTTCGCTCCGCGCTTCGGGCCGCACGCTGTCCGGCGGTGTCGACGCGGCCGCGGTGCAGCCGATGAAACGCATCCTCGGCGCGGCCCGCAACATCGAGGGCGGCGGCTCGCTCACCATCGTCGCGACGGCGCTGGTGGAGACCGGATCGCTGGCCGACACGCTCTTCTTCGAAGAGCTGAAGAGCACCGGCAACGCCGAACTCAAGCTCGACCGCAAGACGGCCGAACGCCGCGTGTTCCCGGCCGTCGACCTGCCCGCGTCGAGCACCCGGCGTGAAGAACTCCTGGTCACGCCGGGCGAACTGGCCGCGATGCGCGACGTCCGCCGCGCGCTGCAGGGGCCGCACGCGATCGAGCAGCTGATCGACCAGCTCCGCAAGACCGGCTCGAACGCCGAGTTCCTCCTCCGTGTTTCGGGAGCCCCGCTGCCCGCCGCTGCCTGAGCAACGTCACCGAGGCGGCTGGTACGGGGTCGTACGCGGGTACGTCGTCCGTTCAGGCCCGCGATTCAGCGTCGCGACGAGAAAGCCGAGCCCGACGACGGTGACGACGAGCGGCCCGGCCCCGGGCGTGGCGGCCCACCACCCGATCCCGGCGGCAGCCACCACCCAGGCCGCGACGAGAGTGCGTTTCGCCGTCAGGGGATAGGGCTTGGGCAGTTCCGCCAGCGCCGACGCGCCGAGCACCACCAGCCCGGCGAGCGCCACGACAAGCACGGTCAAGTACATGGGGGATGTCCTCCTTCGGGGAGTCGGGCATCTCAGAGGTGATTACCCCCATGCGGGACGGCCATGCCGTGGCGCCGGGCACACCGCGCAGAAGCTCAGCTGCCGCGCCCGGTCGCGCGTTGCAGCTCGTCGATCCGCGCCGACGCCTCCGCTTTCGTCAGGTTGTCCGGCACCTCTTCGCCGGCCTCCTGGGCCAGCGTCTGCAGGTACGACTTCTGCGGACCGGTCATCGGCTCGTCGCCGGTCGTCCAGTCGCTCGGATCCTTCTCGGGGTTCGGTTCCACCTGCTCGTCCATCGTTCCTCCCAACGTGAGTCGAACACCTGTTCGCTTCGAAGTGAAGGGTAACCCCGGGGTCCGACAAAAACCGGTCAAGCGGGCGGGGTGCTGGGGTGGCCCATCTCGTGATCGGGCCGGCCCGGGGTGACGCGCGCTTCCTTCTGCCGCTGTTCCTGCAGGTGGCGGCGGCCGCCGACGAGGGCTTCGCACAGCGAGCGCGTGAACTCGCGGGTCGTGCCGTAGTAACCGTCGTCGTACTCCTCGACCACCTGGAACGTCCACCGCTCGGGCAGGACGTTGAGCCCGATCAGCTCCTCGGCGATCCGGTCGGCCCAGTCGTCGTGGCCCGCGTCCCGCAGCATCTTCATGGCGTCTTCGAACAGCAGGTCCGCGGTTCCGGTCAGCTGGTGGAAGGCGTAGAGGTGGCCGCGCGCACGTTCGATGGTCTCGAAGGCTTCGGTGGCCTTGCCGACGGCGTCCGCGGTCGGCTGGTCGACGTCCAGGTTTTCGGGCATGGACGCAGAATGCCCCGTTCCGGAGGCGCTACACCTGCCGGACGGGGCACTCTGGCCGGAGCGGTCAGGCCGTCGGCCGCGTAGCTCCCGCGTACTCGCTCAGCAGCGGCGAGATCTTGACGACGTCGCCGCTGGTCGGGGCGTGGACCATCTTGCCGTCGCCGATGTACATCCCGATGTGGGACACGGGGGAGTAGTAGGCGACCAGGTCGCCCGGCTGCAGCTGGCTGCGCGACACCGGGGTGCCGAAGCCGGCTTGCGCCGACGACGTCCGGGGCAGCGAGATCCCCGCCTGCTTGTAAGCCCACTGCATCAGGCCGGAGCAGTCGAAGGTGCTCGGCCCGGTGGCGCCCCAGACGTAGGCGCTGCCGAGCTTGCTCAGTGCCGCGTCGACGGCCTTCTGCGCCGCCGCGCTGGGCGCCTTGACGTTCGGGGCCGCGCCGCCCGTGTCCTGCTGGGCGGCCTTGTCGGCGCTGCTGAGGTTCTTGCTCTGCGCCTCGATCTGGTCGATCTGGGCCTGCAGGTTCTTCTTCTTGCCCTCGATGTCCGAGGCCAGCTTCGCCGCCGCGTCACGGGCGTCCTGCGCCTGCTTCGCCGCGTCGGTGGCGGCCTTCTGGGCGGCGGTGGCCTTGTCGGCCGCGCCGCTGAGGTTGTCCATCGCGCCGTTCTTCTCGGTCGCGATGACCTCGAGGGCGGCCGAACGGTCGAGGAAGTCCTGCGTGGACGTGCCCGCGAGCAGCGCCGACAGCTTGTTCAGCTGGACGCCGCTGGTGAACGACGCGCCGGCGAACTTGTCGACCTGCGTCTGGTACTTCTGCTTCGCCTCGGTGGCCTGGGCGCCGGCGTCCTTCGCGGCGGTGGCGTCGGCGTTGGCCTTGTCGAGCTGGCCCTGCTTGGCCTTGAGGTCGTCCTGGGCCTTGAGCAGGTCTTCGTTGAGCTTCTCGGCCTGCGCCGCGAGGTCGCGGTACTTGGCGAGGGCGTCCGACCCGGAGGGCGGGGCCTGGAGGGCGGGGATGGGGGCGGCGGTGGCCGGGGGCTGGGCCATGGTGACGACAGTGATCACCGAGGCCGCGGCGAGGGCACCTGACACCACGCGCTTGACGGGATGCGAACGCATTCTCGCGCGGGTCTCCTTTGCTGTTCGGCCGCCGTCGGGTCCGGAGCCGGCGAGTCGGGGGCCTCGCCGTACCCGGCGCGTGGTCGACCGCAACAGGAAGAGCACGCGGTGGGGTCCGGTACCCGGCAGGGGGGTATCGGCGGCGATCTCGCGTCGCCGTCTCATCGACGACCGGGGGCCGCGAGATCTCGAACAGGTTACGAAAGGAGTACGGAGACGTCCAGTCCGGGCCGCCGGAAACTCTCCGTGACGTCAAGAAACACGGCTGGACCAGTGTGAACCAGGCCAGGTGTGGTCGGGATTACACCTCGTGACCAGGCTTGATTACCCTACCCCCCTAGGGTATCCATGAGGCATGACAGACACCACCTACACCGTCACGGGCATGACGTGCGACCACTGCGCCCGCTCGGTCGAAGAGGAACTCCGCGAGCTCGGCGCCGTCACCGGCGTCGCGGTCGACCTGGCCACCGGCGCGGTGACCGTTAGCAGCACGCGCGAACTCGACCTCGCCGACGTGCGCGGAGCGGTCGAAGAGGCGGGGTACCGGCTGACATGAACACCGCAGCGAAGCTCTCCGCCCGCGGTGCGGCTCTCGCCCTGGTCGCCGCGGGTCACTACACCCTCACCCCGGCGCCGGTCATCTTCAAGATCACCGGCGCCGACGGGGTCACCGCCGCCACCGGGAAAGGGGACCGGCCATGACACTGCAGCTCGACGCGAAGAACGTCGAACTCGCCATCACCGGCATGACCTGCGCGTCCTGCGCCGCGCGGATCGAGCGCAAGCTCAACAAGCTGGACGGCGTCACGGCGACCGTCAACTACGCCACGGAGAAGGCAAAAGTCGTCTACGGCGGCGAAGTCGGCACCCAGGACCTGGTCGCGGAGGTCGAAGCGGCGGGCTACGGCGTGACGCTGCCCGAAGCGGAACCCGAGCAGCCGGCCGAGGATCCGACGAAGGCGGTGCGGCAGCGCCTGCTGGTCTCCGCACTGCTGAGCCTGCCGGTGATCGTCCTGGCGATGGTCCCCGCCTGGCAGTTCACGTACTGGCAGTGGATCTCGCTCACGCTGGCCGCGCCGGTGGTGGTGTGGGGCGCGTGGCCGTTCCACCGGGCCGCGTTCGCCAACCTCCGCCACGGCACCGCCACCATGGACACGCTCGTCTCGCTCGGCACGCTCGCGGCGTTCGGCTGGTCGGTGTACGCGCTGCTGTTCGGCACGGCCGGCACCCCGGGGCTGACCCACCCCTTCGAGCTCACCGTCGAGCGGATGGCCGGCGACGGCTCGAGCTACCTCGAAGTCGCCGCCGGCGTCACGACGTTCATCCTGGCCGGCCGCTACTTCGAAGCCCGTTCGAAGCGCCGCGCCGGTGCCGCGCTGCGGGCCCTGCTGGACCTCGGCGCCAAGGACGTCGCGGTCCTGCGTGACGGCCGCGAGCAGCGGATCCCGGTCGGCGACCTGGTCGTCGGGGACGTCTTCGTGGTGCGGCCGGGGGAGAAGGTCGCCACCGACGGCGTGGTCGCCGACGGCGGGTCCGCGATCGACGCGAGCCTGCTCACCGGCGAGAGCGTGCCGGTCGAGGTCGGGCCGGGCGACGCCGTCGCCGGGGCGACGGTCAACGTCGGCGGGCGGCTCGTCGTCCGCGCCACCCGCGTCGGCTCGGACACGCAGCTCGCGCAGACGGCCCGGCTGGTCGAAGAGGCCCAGACGGGCAAGGCCCGCGTGCAGCGGCTCGCTGACCGCGTCTCGGCGGTCTTCGTGCCGATCGTCATCGCGCTGGCCGTGGCGACACTCGCCTTCTGGCTCGGCGCGGGCGCGACGCCGTCGGCCGCCTTCACCGCCGCGGTCGCCGTGCTGATCATCGCCTGCCCGTGCGCGCTGGGCCTCGCCACGCCGACCGCGCTGCTGGTGGGCACCGGGCGCGGCGCGCAGCTCGGCATCCTCATCAAGGGGCCGGAGGTGCTGGAGTCGACCCGCCGCGTCGACACGGTGGTGCTGGACAAGACCGGCACCGTGACCACCGGGAAGATGACGCTGGTCGACGGGGACGGCGAGGTGCTGCGCCTGGCCGGCGCGGTCGAAGCCGCGTCCGAGCACCCCGTGGCGCGGGCGATCGCGGAGGCGGCGCGCGAGCGCTTCGGCGAGCTGCCGTCCGTAGCGGACTTCCGCAGCACACCGGGCGTGGGTGTCTCTGGGGTCGTCGAGGGACGCGAAGTCGTCGTGGGGCGGGCGGACGCGTCCGAAGCCGCGGTGACCACGGTGGCGGTGGCCTGGAACGGCGAGGTCCGCGGCACGCTGGCCGTCGCCGACACCGTCAAGCCGACGTCCGCCGAGGCGGTCCGGCGGCTGCGCGGGCTCGGCCTGACGCCGATCCTGCTGACCGGGGACCACACGGCCGTCGCCCGCGCGGTCGCCGCCGAGGTCGGCATCGAGCACGTGGTCGCCGAGGTGCTGCCGCGGGACAAGGCCGACGTCGTGCGGCGGCTGCAGGAGGACGGCAAGGTCGTCGCGATGGTCGGCGACGGCGTCAACGACGCGGCCGCGCTCGCCCGGGCCGACCTGGGCCTGGCCATGGGCACCGGCACCGACGTCGCGATCGAGGCCGCCGACCTGACGCTCGTGCGCGGCGACCTGCTCGCCGCGGCCGACGCGATCCGGCTGTCGCGCCGCACGCTGCGCACGATCAAGGGGAACCTGTTCTGGGCGTTCGCGTACAACGTGGCCGCGCTGCCGCTGGCCGCCGCGGGCCTGCTGAACCCGATGCTCGCCGGCGCGGCGATGGCGGTCAGCTCGGTCTTCGTCGTCACCAACAGCCTGCGGCTGCGTGCGTTCCGGGCGGGGTGACGCTTTTGTACGGTCCTTGTATCCGGCTGGGTGATCCTCCCGGACGTACTGATTCCGACCAGTGGAGGACAGGGATGTTCACGAAGGCCGCCGTGCTGACGGCAGTCACTTCCGCGGCGTTGACGGCGTTCGCCGTGGCCGCACCGGCTCAGGCCGCGCCCGCGGCCACGACGGCGCTGCCCACGGCGAACATGGAGGCCGTGCTGAAGGCGGCCCAGATCGACCCCCGCCGCGCCGACACCACGCAGACGCCGGGAGCGCACGACAGCGTCCTGCTGGTCGAGCAGGCGTTGCAGGCCAAGGGGTTGCTCGCCTCTGCCTACGTCGACGGCTACTTCGGCACCACGACGATCACGGCCTACTCCGAGTACCAGAAGTCGTTGGGGTACACCGGAATCGACGCTTCCGGACTGCCGGGCAAGACGTCGCTCGAGAAGCTGGGCGAAGGCCGGTACACCGTGACGTCGACGGTGTCCGCCGGCAGCCGGGTCTCCTTCCGCGGGGTCACGATCAACACCCGCACGAAGGCGATGCTGCTCGAGGCGGAGCGGATCTCGGGCACCACGGTCAGCCTGACGCAGGGCTCGTACAACCCGGGCGGCGTCGACGCGTCGGCCGGGACGCACGACGGCGGCGGCGCGATGGACATCTCGGTGTCGGGCATGTCGTCGACGACCCGGACGAACTTCATCAAGGCCCTGCGCCAGGTCGGGTTCGCGGCCTGGTACCGCACGCCGGCCCAGGGTTTCGCCTACCACGTGCACGCCGAGGCGATCTCCGACCCGGACCTGTCCTCGGGCGCCCAGCACCAGACCGGCGACTACTACCTCGGGATGAACGGTCTCGCCGGGCGCGGGGCCGACGACGGCCCGTCGGTCCCGAAGGTCACCTGGGAGGAGTACCAGCGCGGCTGACGCGCGTGGCGCGCCCGGCCGTGGTGGCACGGCCGGGCGCCCCGGTGGTTTGATCGAAGGACCGACAACCCTGGGGGTGCTCGATGGCCGAGAAGGCGTTCCGGTTCGGCGTGGTCGCGGCGGCCGCGGAGGGCGGCGCGAAGTGGCTCGCCACCGCGCGGCGGGCCGAGGAGCTCGGCTACGCCACGCTCCTCAGTCCGGACAACCTGAACCTGCCGACGCCGACCGCGTCGCTCGCGGCCGCCGCCACGGCCACCACCGACCTGCGGGTCGGGTCCTTCGTCTTCGCCAGCCCGTTGCGCACCGCGCGGGCCGCCGCCTGGGAGGCGCACAGCCTGACCGTCGTCACCGAGGGCCGGTTCGAGGTGGGGCTCGGCACCGGGCTGCCCGCGATGCGGCAGCAAGCCGCGGAACTGGGCCTGTCCTACGGCACCGGCCAAGACCGGCTCGACTCGATCTCCGAGACCATCGACCACCTCCGGCGGCTCGACGGGGACGTGCACACGCCTGTCATGGTCGCCGCCGGCGGCCCGAAGGCCCGGCGGCTCGCCGGGGCGAAAGCCGACATCGTCACCCTCGCCGGCGGCGTCCTGACCACCCGTGACGAAATGGCCGGGTACGTCGAGGAAATCCGGAACGCGGCCGACGGCCGGGACGTCGAGCTCGCGCTGAACCTGTTCGTCATCGGCGAGGTGGTGCCGCCGTGGATCAAGGGCTTCATCGGGGTCGACGCCGAAACCCTCATCGAGCACGACTCGCTCACCATGCTCCGCGGCGACTTCGACGGCATGGCCGCCGAGCTGGAACGGCGGCGCGACGAACTGGGCGTCTCCTACGTCAGCGTCAACAGCGCGTTCATCGAGGAGTTCGCGCCGCTGGTGGCGCGGCTGTCGGGGAAGTGAGCGTCGCGGGGTCGGTGTTGGCGCCGCACAGCAGGACCGCGACGCGCTCGCCGCGCGCGGGGCGGTAGGCGCCCGCCAGCAACGCGGCGTACGCCGTCGCTCCGCCGGGCTCGACAGCCAGGCGGTAGCGGTCCCACAACGCCGCCCTGGCCTCGACGATCGCCGCGTCGTCGACCAGCACCGACGCCGCGCCCGTGCGCGTGGCGACCGCGTAGGCGATGTCGCCGAGCCGGGACGCGCCGAGAGAGTCCGCGGCAACGCCGGACACCTCGACCGGCACCGGCTCGCCCGCGGCCAAAGCCGCGTGCAGTGTCGGTGCCGTCCGCGGTTCGACGCCGACCACCCGGGCCCGGCCCTCGGCCGCGGCCGCGATGCCGGCCAGCAGCCCGCCGCCGCCGACCGCGACCAGGATCGTGTCGACACCGCCCGTCTGCTCCAGCAGCTCCAGGCCGGCCGTGCCCTGCCCGGCGCAGATCTCCGGCTGGTCGTAGGCGTGGCAGAACAGCGCGCCGCGGTCCGCCGCGTCCTTCACCGCCGCGTCGTAGGCGTCGGCGTACTTCTCGCCGACCAGCTCGGCCGCCGCGCCCAGCTGCCGCAGCTTCGCCACCTTCACCGCGGGTGCGTTCACCGGGACGTAGACCCGCGCGGCCACGCCGAACTCGCGTGCGGCGTGGGCGACGGCGAGCCCGGCGTTGCCGCCGGAGGCGGCGACCACCCCGGCCGCCGACAGCTCGCCCGCGGCGAGGATCCGGTTGAAGGCGCCGCGGGCCTTGAACGAGCCGGTGTGCTGCAGGTGCTCGAGCTTGAACCACACGCCGTCGTCCGCGAACACCGGCGTGCGGCGGACCCGGCCCGCGATCCGGGCGGCGGCCTGGTCGACATCCGAAGTGCTGATCACCACCCCAGGATGCGGGGAGACAGCCGTAAGCACCAGCGACGTCTCCTATCCTGACTTCAGCGATGCTTACGGCTGGAGGTCCCGTGCTCGACGCCCACCGCCTGGCCCTGCTCGCCGAGGTCGCGCACGCCGGCTCGATCGCCGGGGCGGCCAAGCGGCTGTCCTTCACGCCGTCCGCCGTCTCGCAGCAGCTGGCGAAGCTGGAGTGCGACGTCGGCACGCCGCTGCTGCACCGCAACCCGCGCGGCGTCACGCTCACCCCGGCCGGGGAAGCGCTGCTCGGCCACGCCGAAACCATCGTCGGCGAGCTGCGCACCGCCGAGCGGACGGTCCGTGCGCTCCGGGACGAGGAGCCGGCGCAGCTCACCGTCGGCACGTTCGCGAGCGCGGGCATGACGCTCGTGCCCGCCGCGCTCGCCGGCTTCCGCCGCGACCACCCGGCGGTGGCGCTGCGGCTGCTGGACCTCGAGCCGCCCGACGGCTACGGGCTGGTCAGCTCGCGCGACCTCGACCTGCTGATCACCCACCGCTATCCCGGGGCGCCGCTGCCCGACCCGCGCGGGCTCGACCGGACGCTGCTGCGCTCGGAGCGGTTCCGGCTGATCCTGCCAGCGGGCCACCCGAAAGCCCGGGTCCGGCGGCTGACGCTGCGTGCCCTGGCCGGGGAGGACTGGATCTCCGGCAGCCCGGGCGTGCCCAACCGCGCCTGCCTCGACCAGCTGGCCGACGCCGCCGGGGTCGAGCTGGGTGTCGCCTACGAAACCCGGGACTACCAGGTGATCCTGGCGCTGGTCGAGGCCGGGCTGGGCATCGCGTTCGTGCCGGAAAGCGTGCTGGAGCGGGTGACGTCGGCGCGGATCGAGGTCCGAGACGCCGCCGACGCCCGGCCGGCGCGCGACGTCTTCCTGGTGCACCACCGGCGGCCGGGGAGGCTGGTCACCGAGATGGTCGCGCGGCTGAGCCGTCCGCAGTAGACACCTCAGCCGACCGGGCGCACGGTGCCCTCGAACCGCGCGGACGCGGCCCGCAGCGCGTCCAGGCACGCGCGGACCGCGCCGTGGTCCTCTTCGCCCGCCCGGCAGATCGCGTAGATGGTGCGCGTCAGCGCCGGGCGCGTGGCGAGGATGCTGACCCCGGCAGGCTGCCGCTCCCGGGCGAGCCGGGGGACCAGGGCCGCGCCGACGTTGCCCGCCACCAGTGCCAGCTGCGTCGGGTAGCCGCCGACCGTGCAGCTGATCCGCGGCTCCAGCCGTTGCTTGCGCAACACCTGGAGCAGCCATTCGTAGCAGCCGGACCCCAGGCTCCAGCCGATCCACGGCAGGTCGTCCACTTCGGACAGGTCGACCGTCTTGCGGTGCGCGAGCCGGTGCCCGGCGGGCAGTGCCAGGTCGGCGACGTCGGAGAACAGCGCGATCCGGGTCGTCGACGGCGGGATCACCGTCGGCCGGTCCTCCCAGCTCTCCAGCACCGCGACGTCGAGGTCGCCGGCCAGCACCCGGGGCATCGTCTGCTCCGCTTCGCCTTCGTGCAGCGTCACCGCCAGCCGCGGGTGCTGAGCGGCGAGCGTGGCCAGCGCGGGCGGCAGGAGCGCGTGCACGGTCGTCGGGATCGCGCCGACCCGCAGCGGCCCGATGACGTCCTCGCGCAGCAGCTCCAGGTCCGCCTTCGCGTCGGCGACCTGGGCCAGGATCCGCTCGGCGTGCCCGGCGAGCACCTGGCCCGCCTTCGTCAGGCGCACGCCCCGGCCACGCGGCTCGAGCAGCCGCTGCCCGGCCTCCCGTTCCAGTTTCGCCAGCTGCTGCGACACCCCGGACGGCGTGACGTGCAGGGACGCGGCCGCCGCGGCGACCGAGCCCTGCGTGGCGACCGCGTGCAGCGCGCGCATCCGCTCAAGTCCGAACACGGTAGCGATCCTACCGAATTCTCCGCAGAAACATTCGCTTGTCCTTGACAGTCGCCGCCCGCACGCTGGAGGCGTGACCACGACCGCGCCCCGCGCCACGACCACCACCCCCACGCCGTTGAGCCAGCGCCTCGACCCGCGCCTGCTCGCCGCGCTGGGCAGCTTCTGCATCTCCCTGTCGTCGGTCTTCATCAAGGTCTCGCACGCCAGCGGCAGCACGAGCGCGTTCTGGCGGTGCCTGCTGGCGCTGCCGGTGCTCGTCGCGCTCGCCGCGTGGGAACGGCGGAAGGCGGGCCCGGCGACCCGCCGCCGCGTGCTGCTGCCGCTGCTGGCCGGCGTCGGCCTCGGCCTGGACTTCGTGCTGTGGGGCGAGGCGATCCCGCGGGTCGGCGCCGGCATCGCGACCGTGCTGCTCGCCGTCCAGGTGATCATCGTCCCGCTGCTCGCGTTCGCCTTCCTGCGAGAGCGCCCGGCGAAGCGGTTCCTGATCGCGGTGCCCGTGCTGCTCGGCGGCGTCGTGCTGGCCGGCGGGTTCGCCGGCACCGGCTCGTTCGGCCCCGATCCGGTCACCGGCGCCGTGGCGGCGATGTTCGCCGGCGCCGGGTACGCCGTCTACCTGTTCCTGATCCGGCTGAGCGGCGGTGCCGGTTCGCAGGCGCAGCCCCTGGTGCTGGCGACGATCTCGGCCGGGGTGGTCGCCCTCGCGCTCGGTCTCCCGACCGGGACGCTCGACCTGAGCCCGAGCCCGGCGACGTTCGGCTGGCTGGTCGCGCTCGCCGTCGTCGGTCAGCTGATCGGGTGGCTCCTCATCTCGGCCGCGCTGCCCCGGATGTCGGCCACCACCGGTGCGACGCTCATGCTGCTGCAGCCGGTCGGCGCGGTGCTGCTGGGGATCGGCCTGCTCGGGGAGACGCCGAGCGTGCTGCAGCTGGTCGGCTGCGCCGGAGTGGTCGCGGCGGTCTGCTTCGCCGGGCGAACCCGGCGCGGATGATCTGCGGGCCGTGGCCCGCCCAACTACCGTCGCGGGTATGCGAGTGCTGGTGGCGGGAGCGTCGGGGTTCGTCGGCAGCCGGTTGTGCCCGGTGCTGGAGGAGGCCGGCCACGACGTCCTGGCGATGACCCGGCACCCGGCGAAGTACCGCGGTGCCGGGACGGCCGTGCGCGGTGACGTCGCCGACGTCGATTCCCTGCGTGACGCGCTCAAGGGCGTCGAGGCCGCCTACTACCTGGTGCACTCCCTCGACAGCGCCGACTTCAAGCGCCGGGACGCCGACGCGGCCCGTGCGTTCGCTCGCGCGGCGGCGGACACGGGCGTGCGCCGGATCGTCTACCTCGGCGGCCTCGGGGACGACGACGATGCCCTGTCGGAGCACCTGGCCAGCCGGCGCGAGGTCGAGCGGCTGCTGGGGGAGACCGGCGTGCCGGTGACCGTGCTGCGGGCCGGGATCGTCATCGGGCACGGCGGCACGTCGTGGGAGCTGACCCGCCAGCTCGTCGAGCACCTGCCGGCGATGGTCACCCCGCGCTGGGTGAGCACGCGCACCCAGCCGATCGCGATCGCCGACGTCGTCCGCTACCTCGCCGGGGTGCTCGACCACCCGGAGGCGGCCGGCCGGACGTTCGAGATCGGCGGCCCGGAAGTGCTGGCCTACAAGGACATGCTGCAACGGGTGGCCGCGATCGAAGGCCGTCCGCTGGTGATCGTGCCCGTCCCGCTGCTCTCGCCGCGGCTGTCGTCGTACTGGCTTTCGCTGGTCACCGACATCGACGTGACGACCGGGCGCGCCCTGATCGACTCCATGACGAACGAGGTCGTCGTCCGCGACGACGCCATCCGCCGGATCGTCGAGTTCGAGCCGATGGGCTACGACGATGCGGTGCTGCAGGCCCTGGGCGAGCGGGCGAAGAGCCGGCGGACCGCGTGAAGCCGTTCCTCGCCGGCGTCACGGCTCTCGGCTCGGGCCTGCTCGGCGCGTCGCTGGCCAGCGAGCCGGGATCGAAGCGGTTCCACGCGCTCACGGCGTCGGTCGCCGCGACCTGGTTCGCCGGGGCCCGCGCGGCCGGGCCCGTGCGGCGGGGCCGACCCGGTGTCGTGCAGCCGGTGCTGGCCGGCGCGGGCGCGTTCGGCGTGTTCTGCGGCGGTGCCCTGGTGGCCCGCCGCATCCCGCTGCTGCGCCGTGCGATCACCGGCGTCCTGGGCCACGCCCACCACGGCTCGACGGCCACGGTGGCGCTCACGACGCTCGTCACCGGCGCGGCCGAGGAGGTCTTCTTCCGCGGCGCGCTCTACGACAGCTTCGGCCCGCGCGGGTCGACCGCGGTCTACGTGCTCTCGACGACGGCCACGCGCAACCCGGCGCTGGTGCTGGCGTCGGCGCTGATGGGTGCGCTGTTCGCGGCGCAGCGCCACCGCTCGGACGGGGTGCAGGCGCCGCTGCTGACGCACGTGACGTGGTCGGCGCTGATGCTCGCCGTCATGCCCCGCTTGTTCCCGCCGAACAGTGGGGAAATCCCCGCCGAGAATGCTTTTGTGCGCGAAAAAAGATTATTGTGACATAACGACGCCGGCGCGTACTCTCAGGCCGAGAGAGGCACGCCATGAATCGTCTTCGTCTGCGTCGAAACGGTTTCGCCGTCTTCGGTTGTGCCGTTCTCCTGGCCGGGTGCGGCGCAAGCCCGACGGCGAATCCGCACCCGGTCGCCACGGTCACGACCACGGCTCCGGGGACCACCGCCTCCACGTCGAGTCCGCCGCCGGTCACCAGCAGCCCGGCCGCCGCGGCGGCTTCGCCCGGGCTCGCGGACGGCACCTACCGGCTGAGCGCCGAACCGCAGTGCGGGGAGTTCGCGATGGACGGCGCGAGCCTGGTGGTGCGAGGCGGAAAGGCCACCCTCACCCCGGGCCTCTGGACCGGTTCGGACACCCGTGGCCAGCCGGCGAGCGGAACCGTGACCACCACGGGGAACAGCGTCCGGATCCACGTGGCCAACGGGACGGCCGCGGTCGTCGACCTCACCGCGACGATCGGCGCGGCCGGCGGCCTGAGCGGCAGCGGCCAGTCCGGCGGCGTGCACCTCAGTGGCGAGACGGGCTGGGCCTGCCAGTTCACCTTCACAGCCACTCCGGGGGCGCCCACCGGGAGCACCGGGAACGTCGGATCGTTCTATTCCCCGACGAGGAACATCAGCTGTCAGATTCTCCCCGATTCCGTTTATTGCCAGACTTGGACGCCCCCGCGGTCGGTGACGATGAAAACCGACGGGTCGTACCAGACCTGCGAAGGGTGCTTGGGGGATCCGGGTGAGCACACGCCGGTGCTGGCGTACGGCAGCTCGACGCGGGTCGGCCCGTTCACGTGCGCGTCGGAATCCGGCGGGGTCACCTGCACGACCGCGGGCAAAGGCTTCGCGATCTCCCGTTCCGGCGTCGTCAAGGTGCCCTGACGCGGCAGGCTCCGGTCAGCCGTTGTCCGGAACGAGCCAGAACCCGTCGGAATCCTTCGGGATCCGGGCGGGAGTTCCTATGCTGGAGCGGACCCCGGTGCGTGGAGAGGGATGTCGATGCGGACATTGCTCGTGCTGCTGCTCGTCTTCGGTGCCCTGACCCCGATCCCCGCCGCCGCGGCCACCGCGGTGTGCGCCACCTCGTGCGACACCCTCGACCCGTCGCGGGCCGCGCGCGATAGCTTTCCCCTGCCCGACAAGGTGATCAACGGCCGGGTCGTGCGCCTGCACGCCTCCGACCCGGACGGCATGGCCTGGGCGAGCATCGACAACGGCGTGGCGAACGACGCCGTCTGGCTCGACCGCTCCTGGGACGGCGGTGCCACCTGGGAAGGCCTGCTCGGCAAGGCGACCATCCCCGGCACGTGGACCGGCACGCGCACGCTCATGTACAACCTGACCGATCCGGCGAACCACCGGCGTGGTCTGGTCCGGGCCTGCGGGGACGCGCAGGGCGTCGGCTGCACGGCGTGGATCTACCCGGACGTCTGCGACGCCGCGTGCGACCGCACCGCGCCCGCCGCCGGGGACAGCCAGCCGGTGGCGCCGACGACGTTGTCCGGCCGCACTATCCGGCTGCACTTCGACGGCCGCGGCATGGCGTGGGCCGGAATCGAAGCAGGCGGTGCGGGCGACGAGATCTGGCTCGACCGGTCGTGGGACGCCGGGGCGAGCTGGCCGGACGGCTCGTCGCTGGGCCGCACGAGCGTGCCCGCGGGCGCGACCGGCACCCACACGACGGCGTTCGCGACGCGCGACCCCCGCGGCCGGCTCTACGGCGGCGCGGTGCGGGCGTGCGGCCGCGAAGCCACGCACGCGCAGGGGAGCTGCACGGCCTGGGCGCGCCCGGCGACGACCCGCGCGGCGGGCGCCGTCGACGCCCTCATGTGGTCCTACGACCCGTACACCGCGTGGTGGCCGTCGAGCTGGTGGAACTCGGCCGTCGCGGTGACGGCGGTGGCCGACGCGGGCGGGTTCGACGCCGCGCTGGCCCGCACCTTCGACGTCAACCGGGTCGCCTTCCCGGCCGGGGTGAGGAGTTCCGACGCCATCGACGGCGACTTCGTCAGCCGGGCCATCGACGACAGCGCGTGGTGGGGCCTGGCCTGGATCGCCGTCTACGACCGCACGCACGACTCGCGGTACCTCACCGAAGCCGTGACGATCGCCGACTACGTCACCGGGTTCTGGGACACGGGCAGCTGCGGCGGCGGGGTCTGGTGGAACCGCGAGCGGACGTACAAGAACGCCGTCACGGCCGGTCTGTACCTGCGCCTGACCGCCTCTCTGCACCTGCGGATCTCCGGCGACACGGTCTGGGGACAGCGGGCCCGGACCGCGGGCGACTGGTACCTGAACAGCGGCCTGATCAACTCCGCGGGCCTGGTGAACGACGGCCTGACGGCGTCGTGCGCCAACAACGGCCAGACCGTCTGGACGTACAACCAGGGGCTCGGCATCGGCGGCCTGCTGGAGCTGTGGCGCGCCACCGGCGTCCAGTCCTATTTGGACGCGGCCGAGCGGCTCGCGGACGCGGCGATGACCCGGCTCACGGCCAACGGCGTGCTCGTCGAATCCTGCGACACCGGCACGGGCTCCTGTGACGACAACCAGAAGCAGTTCAAGGGCATCTTCATGCGCTACTTCGGCGACCTGGCCACGGCGACGGGCTCGGCGACCTACCGCGCGTTCGCCCAGAAGCAGGCGGACGCGCTGTGGGCGGGCGACCGCGACTCGCTGAACCGGATCGGGCAGCGCTGGACCGGCACCACGCCGAACGTGACCGACTGGCGCACGCAGGCGTCCGGGCTCGGAGCGGTCCTGGCGGCCGGGTAGGCACGCACGCCGCGCGCAGGGGCGACCGGACCCGCTGGACTGCCGAGGCGCGGCAGCTCGCGAAGCACATCGGGGGCGGCAGAGGCCTCAGCAGGTCGGCGGCAGGCCTTCCGTGCAGGCTTCGGTGTCGGTCTTGCTCGTCGCCAGGTGCAGGAGCTCGTAGAGCTGCTCGCGCTGCTCGTCGCCGAGCGCGCACAGCACCTCGTCCTCGACCGCGGCGAGCGCGAACTCGGCCCGCGCGAGCAGCTTCGCGCCGACGTCGGTGAGCTCGACCACGTGCCGCCGCCGGTCGACGGCCGAGCGGCGCCGCTCGATCAGGTTCTCGGTCTCGAGGTCGTTGAGCAGCCCGACGACGTTCGTGCCGTCCATCTGCAGGGTCCTCGCCAGGTCCTGCTGCGAGCTGCCACCCAGGTCGCGCAGGACCGTGAGGGCGATCAGGTGCCGCGGCCGCAGCCCGAGCGGCGTCAGCACGGACTCGCTGCGCAGCCGCATCCGGCGCGAGAGGTGGTCGAGCAGCGCCCCGCACCGGTGGGGCGGCTGGTTGACGACCGGCAGCGAGGTCATGCGCCCAGTATATGGGCACCTCAACGGTCGATGTGCTATTAATGGTTTGTCCTACACCAACGATCTATGGGCGGCTAACGACATGGCGCACCTCCTCCACATCGACTCGAGCATCCAGGGCGAGCGCTCGGTGAGCCGCCGGCTCAGCGCGCGGGCCGCCGCCGCGTGGCGGGCCGCACACCCCGGCGGCACGAGCACCTACCGCGACCTGGGCGCGAACCCGCTCCCGCACCTCGACGAGGCGACCGGGTCGGCCCGCGCGATCCCGCCCGAGCAGCACACGGCGGCCCAGGCGGCGTCGTGGGCACTGACCCAGGAGCTCGTCGGCGAGATCAAGGCGGCCGACACCGTGCTGCTGGGCCTGCCGGTCTACAACTACGGCGCGCCGAGCAGCGTCAAGGCGTGGGTGGACCACCTCATCGCGCCGGGGCTCTCGGTCGACCACGAGACGATGACCGGCCTGCTGGGCGGGCGCGAGTTCGTCGTACTGGCCGCCCGCGGCGGCGGGTACGGCGAGGGCACGCCCCGCGAAGGCTGGGACCACGCCGAGCAGTGGCTCCCGCACGGCGTCTCGCTGACGGGCCTGGAGCCGCGGTTCATCACGGCCGAGCTGACCCTGGCGCACGTGAACCCGGCGATGGCGGAGCTCATCCCGCTGGCGGACGCGAGCCTGGCGACGGCCGAGCGTCAGATCGACGAACTGTGGGTCCCGGCGCACGTCTGACGCACGGGCCGGGCGTCACGAATCCGCGGCGCTCGGCCCCACCGTCAGCAGCTGCTCGAAGAACCCGCCGATCTCCCGCGACCGGTCCACCAGGTGCACTTCCAGGATCCAGTGGGACGGCTGCCCGGTGCGGTCCGGCCGGCGCATCGGGCCGTCGCTGCCCGGGGCGATGTAGGAGTCGATCTTCGCGCCGTCGATCGTCTCGTGCGGGAACCGGCCGACCAGGTGCCCCGCGATGTCACCGCCGAACTCCCAGCCGGCTTCGTGCGCCAGCTGGACCATGTGCGCGTACAGCTGCGCGCCCGTGATGTCCGGGATGGCGGCGAAGTACGCCCTCCCGGCGTCGAAGACCGGGCCCAGCGAGTCGCGGAGCCGGTGCTTCACCGGGTCGTCGCCGAGGACGAACGTGCGGCCGAAGTCCGCTTCCCAGTCCTCGAAGATCGGGCCGAAGTCGGCGAACACGATGTCGTCCTCGGCGAGCACCCGGTCCGGCGGGTTCTCGCGGTACGGCCGCAGCGTGTTGACGCCCGCCCGGACGATCCGCTTGTGCCAGTAGCGGCGGATGCCGAGCAGGTCACCGGCCAGGTCGCGGATCGCGTCGCTCGCCTCCGTCTCCCGCACACCCGGCGCCAGGATGCCGCGCTCGGCGACCGCGTCGAACAGTTCGACGGCCTTCGCCTGCGCGTCCAGCAACCGTTCGGCGCGCAGTTCCTCACTCTCGACCAGCTCACCCATGGCCCCGACGGTAGCAACGCGAACCCGGCCGGTAACCTCCGCCGGAAGCCGGGTGGCATGATGCGGGCCCCCGGACGGTCCGCACCTGGGCGAGGAAGGTCAGGTTTGAGCGCGCACACCTCCCAGATGGACGATATCCGGCTGGTCGCGCAGCCCAGCGCGCTGCCGGTCACGGAACTGTTCGTCCGCCTGATTCTCACCGACTGGTCCCTGCTCCCGATGCTGGAGCACACGACAGCGACCGCGAAACGGCTGGTCGAAGCCGTGATCGAGGCCGGCGACCCGAGGTCGCCCGCCTTCGTCACGCTGCGGCTGCGGCTGCGCGCCGAGGTGCTGGTGGTCGAGGTCGACGACGACGTGCCCGGGCTGCCGGAGCCCAAGGTCGTCGGACCGGGCGAGCGCGTGGGCGTCACGCACGGCGCCGCCGGTGCCCGCACGACCTGGTGCGAGCTCGAGCTGCCGGGCGGGATGAACGCGCGGCAGGTGCGCCTGCCCCGGCGGCAGGAGCGCCGGACCCTGGTCGACGAGCCGGTCACCGGCGATCCGGTCGCCGCCGACCCCGAGGTGCTGGAGCGCCTGCTCAACCGCCTGAGCGGCTGGTCCGGCACCGGCTGACCCGCGGCCGCGCGCTGAACGGTTCCGCCCGGATGTCCGTGTTCCCAGCGGGGGACGGGTGGACACGAGGAGGCAGCCGCCGTGCGGATCGTGATCGCGGAAGAAGACGCCCTGCTGCGGGAGGGGCTGGTGCTGCTCCTGCGCAGCGAGGGGTTCCAGGTCGCCGCGGCCGTCGACCACCCCGAAGACCTCGTCGCCGAGGTCGGGGCGCAGGCACCCGACCTGGCCGTCGTCGACGTCCGGATGCCGCCGACCTTCACCGACGAGGGTCTGCGGGCCGCGCTGGAGGCCCGGCGGCGGGTGCCGGGCCTGGCGATCCTCGCGCTCTCGGCGTTCGTCGAAGACGGCTACGCGGGCGATCTCCTGGCCGCAGGCGGGGGCGGCGCGGGCTACCTGCTCAAGGAGCGCGTCGGGAAGCCCGACGAGTTCCTGGACGCCCTGAAGCGCGTCGCCGCCGGAGGCACGGTGCTGGACCGCGACGTGGTCGCCGTCCAGCTGGCCAAGCGCCGCCCCGGCGACCCGGTCGCCACGCTCACCGCGCGCGAACGCGAGGTCGTCGCGCTCCTCGCCGAAGGTCATTCGGTGCCGACGATCGGGCGGCTGCTCGGCATCGGCACCGACGCCGCCCGGCAGCACGCCGGGGACGTCAGCGCGAAGCTGCGCGTCCCCGACGAGGCCCAGGCGATGCTCAGCTACTTGCGAGCGTGAGGAGCTCGGCCTGCTTTTCCTTGTACCGCACGACGTTCGCCAGCTTCACGTCCTCGTAGCCGCGCACGAGGTCGGGCAGCTCGGCCAGGGCCAGCGCCCGGGCGCGGTCGACGTCGGCCGCGCGGAACGCGTCGAGCACCACGCCGCGGTAGTCCTCGATCAGTTCGCGCTCGACCTTGCGCACGTGCGCGCGGCCGAAGGGGTCCAGGCGGGTGCCGCGCAGCCGCCGCAGGGCGTGCAGCAGCCGGAACGCCGGGCGGAACCACGGGCCCAGGCTGATCTTGCGCTTCATCCCCAGCGCGCGCAGCACCGGCGGGTGCAGGCGGTAGGCGTACGTCGTGCCTTCGCCGAACTGCTCGGACAGGCCCTCGGTGAACGCCGGGTCGAGCGAGAGCCGTGCGACCTCGTACTCGTCCTTGTACGCCATCAGCTTGTACAGGTGCTTCGCAACGGCCTCGGTGATCTCCGTCGGCCCGTCCTCCAGCACCCGCACCTGCTCGACGAACGCCGCGTACGCCCGCGCGTACCGCTTGTCCTGGTACGCCACCAGATCCGGGATCCGGACGTCGAGCAGCCGGGCCAGCTCGGACCCCGGCTCGGCGTGCACGAGCTCGCGGGCGGCCGGCTGCGCGACCGGGCGCGCCGGGGTCTTCGGCGCCGTCGGGGTTTCCGGGTTCGCCACGAGCTGACGGCCGCGGCGGAACGCCTGCAGGTTCGCCGCCACCGCGGTGCCGTTCAGCTCGATCGCGCGCTCGATCGCCGCGGCGGGCAGGCCGATCGCGCCGGTCTGGAACGCCGCGCCGAGCTGCAGCACGTTCGCGAACTGGTCGTCGTCGAACAGCTCCTCGGCCAGGCCGCGCGCGTCCAAGGAGACCGTGCGGGCGGCCGCGGCCTCCAGTGGCGCCAGAACGCTGCCGGGGTCCGGGAAGGCCACCGTCGTGTCGACGACCATCCGGCCGGTCGGGACCTCGGTGGTCGAGACGACGGCGGTGGTGCGGGCGGCGTCGCCCATGCCGAGGATCGCCGCGTCCGCGCCGACGTGCGCGTCGCACGCCAGGTAGAGGTCGCATTCGCCGGTCGCGAGCTTCGGCGCCTGCGCCACCGGCCCGGCCGTCACTTTCAGGTCGGAGACGACCGCGCCGCCCTTCTGCGCGAGCCCGGTCTGGTCGAGCGTGCGGACGTGCCGCCCGTCGAGCACCGCGGCCGTCGCGAGGATCTGCGTCACGGTGACCACGCCGGTGCCGCCGATCCCGGTGATCCGGACGGTGAAGTCCTTCGCGCTCGCCGGAGGTGCGGGCACGGCGTCAGCAGCCAGTTCGCCGAGCTTGCGGCGCTGTTTCTTCCCGGTCGGCACCACGGTGACGAACGACGGGCAGTCCCCGGCCAGGCACGAGTAGTCGACGTTGCACGACGACTGGTGGATCGCGGTCTTGCGGCCGAACTCCGTCGCCACCGGCTGCACCGACAGGCAGTTCGACTTCGTGCCGCAGTCGCCGCAGCCCTCGCAGACGCGCTCGTTGATCACCACCCGTGTCGCGGGGGTCCCCTGCTTGCCGCGTCGGCGCTTCCGCCGCTTCTCCGCCGCGCACTCCTGCTCGTGGATCAGCACGGTGACACCCTTGACCACGGCCAGTTCTTCTTGCGTGGCGAGGAGTTCCGTGCGGTCGCGCACCTCGACGCCGGCGGGCAGCCTGCGGCGTCGCAGCTTCGCGGGCGCGTCGCTGGTGATCACGACCCGCTTCGCGCCCTCGATGAGCAGCAGCTCGGCGATCTTCTCGACGGGCAGCCCGCCGACGGCGTCCTGGCCGCCGGTCATCGCCACGGCCGAGTTGTAGAGCAGCTTGTAGGTGATGTTGACGCCGGCGGCGACGGCCGCTCGGACCGCGAGGCTGCCGGAGTGGGTGAACGTGCCGTCGCCGATGTTCTGGACGAAGTGCTCGGCCTCGACGAACGGCGCCATGCCGATCCACTGCGTGCCCTCACCGCCCATCTGCGTCACGCCGAGGACGGTGCCGACCTGGTCGGGCTCCATGAACAACGCCATGGTGTGGCAGCCGATGCCGCCACCGACCAGCGTGCCTTCCGGGACCTTCGTCGAGGAGTTGTGCGGGCAGCCGGAGCAGAAGTACGGCGTCCGCGCGAGCAGCGGCACCGAGATGCGCTCGCGGCGACGGCGCGCCCGGTAGGCGTCGACCGACGGGATGTCCGCGGGCAGCCGCCGGGCCAGGCCGGTGGCGATGCCGTCCGGGTCCAGCTCGCCCAGCTCGGTGAACAGCGTCCGGCCGTCGCGGTCCTTCTTGCCGGTGATCGCGGGGGCGCCGGGAACGCCGTAGAGGACTTCCTTGAGCGCCGCCTCGACAAAGGAACGCTTCTCCTCGACGACGACGATCTCGTCGAGACCGTCGGCGAACTCGCGCACGATCGCGGGCTCGAGCGGGTGGATCGCGCCCAGCTTGAGCACGCGGATGCCGTACCGGGACAGCGTTTCCGCGTCGAGGCCGAGGGAACGCAGCGCCTGCTGGAGGTCCAGATAGGACTTTCCGGCGGCGACGAGGCCGATCCGGTCGGCGGGCCCGCGGGTGACGATCTTGTTGACGCCGCTCACGCGCAGGTACTCGAGGGCGAGGGGCAGCCGGACGGTGAAGAGGCTGCGTTCCAGCTCCGCGAGACTGGTGCCGAGCAGCCGTGACGTCGGCTGGTGGCGGTAACCCTTGTCCAGCACCGGCGCCGTCCACCGGGGATCGACGACGGCGGTGCCGGACGCGTCGGCGACGTTGGCCACGACCTTCAGCGACGTCCACAGCCCGGCCGCGCGCGACAGCTCGACCGCGTGCATGCCGAGGTCGAGGACGTCCTGCGAGTCGGCCGGGAAGAAGATCGGCATGGCGAGGTCGGCGAGCGCGAGCTCGGACGCGCACGGCACGGTCGAGGACTTCGCGTTCGGGTCGTCGCCGACGAGCGCGACCGCGCCGCCGCGCGGGTCGGTGCCCGCGAGGTTGGCGTGGCGGAGGGCGTCGGTGGCCCGGTCGAGACCGGGTGCCTTGCCGTACCAGAACCCGGTGACGCCGCGGCGCCCGCCGGCGCCCGCGACCAGCTGGCTGCCCATCACCGACGTCGCGGCCAGCTCTTCGTTGAGGCCGGGGCGGTGGACGACGTCGTGCTTCTCGAGGAGCTTCGCGCGGCGGCCGAGCTCGAGGTCGTAGCCGGCCAGCGGCGAGCCTTCGTAGCCCGAGACGAACACGGCGGGGTCGCCGCCGAGGGCGCGGTCGTGCCGCACGCGGTCGAACAGCAGCCGGACCAGGGCCTGCACCCCGGTCAGGTGCACGGTCCCCGCTTCCCGCAGGTAGCGGTCCTCCAGCGTGAACGTCTCCACGGCGCGGGCCTCCTTCGCGTCGATGTGCTTCCGGGCACACTGCGACGCCGACCACAGCGACGCAACAGGCGATGCCGGTTCAGCATTCCAGACGCAAACTTCGGCGGAATTTCGCGTCCGCTGGCCCGGATTTTTGCGCGAGGTTACGCTCAGGCGCATGACCGAAGAGCCACTCGACGCGACCGACCACGAGATCCTCGGCCTGCTGCGCGAGGACGCCCGGCGCACGCTGTCGGACATCGCGGGCCGCGTCACGCTGTCGACGGCCGCGGTCAAGCGGCGCATCGACCGGCTGCGCGAGACCGGCGTGATCACCGGGTTCACCGTGCAGGTCGACCACGCGAAGCTGGGCTGGGGGATCGAGGCGTTCACCGAGCTGCGGTTCGTCGGGAACACCAAGGTCGCCGAAATCCTGCGCACGACCACGCGGATGCCCGAGGCGCAGGCGGTGTTCACGATCGCCGGCGACCCGGACGCGCTGGTGTGGCTGCGGGTGCGCGACATGGCCCACCTGCAGAAGACCATCGACGAGATCCGCCGTCACCACCAGGTCACCGGCACGAAGACGTTGATCGCGCTGGAGTCCTGGTCGCGGGGGAGCTGACGTGCTCGTCACGCTGGCGCAGCGGCCGGACCTCGCCGAGGCCGCCTACGCCATCCCGTACCCGCCGGACTCGCCGGAGTTCATGGCGGGCAGCCTCGCGAGCCTGCTGGTGCGCGGCCGCCGGGTCGCGCGGCGCTGGCCGCACCTGGTCGTCGTGCTCCTCGAAGACGGCGAGCCGGTCGCGCGCGGGATCATGGTGCCGTTCCGCGGCCGCGGCTCGCTCCCGGACCGCGGCTGGGACGAGGTGGCCGTCTGGGCGGCGGAAGACGCGCTCGACGCCGTCACCCCCGACACCGCGTGCGCCCTGGAGATCGCGGTGCACCCGGACCACCAGGGCCGCGGCCATTCCGGCACCGTGCTGGCGGGAATGCGCGACGCGGCGGCCGGGCTGGCGTCGCTCGTGATCCCCGTCCGGCCACCGGACAAGGCCCGGGTCCCGGCGGCACCGATGCGCGAGTACGCCGCCGAGACCCGGGCGGACGGCCTGCCCGCCGACCGCTGGCTGCGCACCCACGTGCGCGCCGGCGGCCGCATCGAGGCCGTCGCGCCCTGCTCGGCGACCGTCCAGGCACCCCTCGAAGCCTGGCGGCGCTGGACCGGGCTGCCGTTCGACCACGACGGCGCGGTGTTCGTCCCCGGTGCCCTGGCGCCGGTGTTCGTCTGTCTGGCCCAGGACTTCGCGGTCTACGTCGAACCGAACGTCTGGGTGTCACACCGCGTGGGTCAACCGTGGAGCAGGACCCCGGACGTCCGTTCCCGCTCGAAGAAGAACTCCGGCCACGCGAGCGCGTCCGGCGGCGCGTCGATGGCGGTCGCGCGGCGGCGCAGTTCGTTCATGTAGTCCGTGTCCAGGAGTGCCCGCGCCGACAGTGGTTCGCGCAGCAGCAGGTCGGCCGGGCCCGTGTACAGGTACGCGTCGACGCCGGGGAAACCCTTGGTGCCCGGCGGGTATTCGCGGCCGGTCGGGAAGTACGTCGTGTCGAGCGCGCCCAGCCAGGAATCCTGCAGGGGCACCAATGCCGGCCACGAGCCCAGCCGCCGTTCGAGCCGGGCGTTGTCCGAGGTGAACCCGTAGTGGTCGGCGATGACGTACGCCGCGCCGGGGTATTCGCGCTCCAGCCGCGCGACCGCCGCGCTGCCGCCGTCGTGCTTCAGGTGCCCCAGCCCGAACAGCATCAGGACCTTGCGGTGCTTCTGCAGCGACTGCGTCTTCACCACGGACGCGATCGACGCGTCCCGGTCGTCGAACGGTTCCACGTCGGCCGGGTGGTGGATCCGGCTCCAGTCGATCGGCGGGTCGCACGCGAGCACCCGGATCCGCCGCGCGGCCGGGAGCGTCGTGTTGACCTGCCGCACGAGCGCGAAAAGCTGTTCGTAGTACAGCGAAAACCCGCAGCTCGGCTGGGTCGTGTCCCGCCAGACCTTGCTGACGTCCGGGACGTCGCCACCCGCGGTGTAGGCGTCCAGGAGCGGCTGGTCGAGCGAGTTCCCGCACTCCACGGCGATGTCGTTCACCGTGGCGGGGAAGCGCGGGTCGCGGACGAGGTCGAAGACGAACGTCCCGGGCTCCGGGCTGGACTTCGCGACGATCGAGTGCGTGCCGAACGCGGCGAGGACGGCTCCGACGGGATCGGCCGGCGGCCGGGTCTGGCCCGCGTCGGCGGGTGCGGCCACCAGGGTCGCGGCCGCGAGCACGGCGAGGACGGTACGGAAGATGCGCATGACGGCTCCTAGTTCCCCCACTGTCTTACGACTATAAGACAACTCGGCCAGCATCCAGCTCCGCCCGGGCCGCTGTCAAGGGCGGGTCAGTGCCGGAACGCCTCCGCGAGCCACCACGAACCGCCGTCGTCGGCGATCTTCGCGTCGATCACCAGCGGCGCGCTGCGCGGGCCGGCGACCCATTCCCGCACCGCGAACAGGTCCTCGGCGGACCGCACGGTGACGCCCTCGGCGCCGAAGCCGCGGCCGATGGCGGCGAGGTCGGAGTCGGGGAAGCGGACGGTGGTCATGTCGGCGTCGCCGAAGTGGTGGACCTCCGCGCCGTACGCGGCGTCGTTGTAGACGACCACGACCAGCGGCAGGCCGAGCCGGACCGCGGTGTCCAGTTCGGACAGTGCCATGTGGAACCCGCCGTCGCCGGTGCCCAGCACGGGCAGCCGGTCCGGGCGGGCGAGCGCGGCGCCGATCGCGGTGCCCAGGCCGAGCCCGATGCTCTGGAACGCCTGCGTGAAGCAGAACCCCTGCTCGTCGGGCACCGAGAGGTACGCGCTCGGGTAGCCCATGAAGTTGCCGGAGTCGATCGAGACGATCCGCTCCGCGGGCAGCAGGTCGTCGAGGAGCTTGCTGAGCGTCCGCGGGTCGATCCGGCCGCCCGCGGACAGGTCGTCGTGCTCGACGTCGCGCCAGCGGCCGGTGGCGATGCGGGCGGCGACCTCCTCCGTGCGGTAGCCCTGCTGCTCCTTCGCCACGGCCAGCGTGTCCGTGGCCGTGGCGCCGACATCACCGACGACGCCGAGGTCGATCGGGCGGTGGGCGCCCAGCGCGCGCTGCTCGACGTCGACCTGGACCAGCTTCGCGTGCGGGCTGAGCAGCTTGCCGTGGCGGGTGGTCCACGTGTTCAGCGCGCAGCCCCAGCCGACGACCAGGTCGGCGCCCACGATCAGCTCGGCGGCCAGGGGTGACGCGAACCCGCCCGAGATGCCCAGGGCGAACGGGTCGCCGTGGAAGAGCCCGTGCGCGACGGCGGACGTCGCCAGCAGCGCACCACTGCGCGAAGCCAGTTCCCGCAACGGTTCCCGGCTCCCGCGGGCCCCGCGACCGGCGATGAACACCGGCCGTTCGGCGGCGGCCAGCAGCTCCGCCAGCCCGGCCACCGCCGAAGCGTCCGGGCGCACCACGGCGGGGCCCGGGACGTCCGGCAGGGAAGCCGGCTCGGGGGCGGGCGCGGCCTGGACGTCGAGGGGCAGGTTCAGCACGACCGTCCGGCGCTGCTGCCGGGCGGTGCGGAAGGCCCGCACGGTGTCGGCGAACGCGCTGGCGGCCGAGTGCACCCGCTCGGGCACCGCGCCGACCGCCGCGGCCAGGCCGGCCTGGTCGACCCGGAAGTTCGACAGCACCGACGCGCCCGCGGAGTCGGCGGTGAGCACGATCATCGGCGTCCGGCTCTTGGCGGCCTCGGTGATGCCGGTCATCGCGTTGGTCAGCCCGCAGCCCTGGTGCAGGGACAGCACCGGCACCCGGCCGCTCATCCGCGCGTAGGCGTCGGCCATGCTCGCCGCGCCGCCCTCGTGGCGGGCGGCGACGAACCGGACGCCGCCCGCGCGCAGCGCGTTCGTCACCTTGAAGTTGCCGCTGCCGACCACGCCGAACGCCGTGCCGGCGCCGAGGCCGGCCAAGGTCCGGCCGACCAGTTCCGCGACGTTCACCGCTCCACCAGGGCCAGCACGCGGGCGGGGCTGCCGGAGCCGCCGACGATCGGCAGCGGCGAGACGATCAGCAGCGTCCCGGTCGGCGGCAGCGACGCGAGGTTCCGCAGCTGCGTCAGGCCGTGCTTCCCGGCGCCCAGCAGGAGCTCGTGGCAGGGGAACATCGGCTCGAGCCCGGGTGCCTGACCGGCGTCGGTGCCGACGGTTTCGACGCCCAGCCCGGTGATCGGGGTTTCTTCGGCGAGCCACCGGGCGCACTCGGGGGAGACGCCGGGGGTGTGCGAGCCGGTGTCGTCGACGTTGAGGAACTCCGCCTGGTCTTCGCTGCGCGTGTCCCAGCCGGTGCGGTAGAGCAGCCAGCCGCCGTCGGGCAGCGGGCCGTGCTCGGCCGTCCACGCGCGGACGTCGTCGATCGAGAGCGGGAAGTCCGGGTTCTCGGCCGCCTTCGCCGAGAAGTCCAGCACGACCGCGGGCGCGACCAGCGTCTTCAGCGGCACCCGCGAGACGTCGTGACCGTCCTTTCCGGACACCCAGTGCACGGGGACGTCCAGGTGGGTGCCGGTGTGCTCGCCGGTGTGGATGTCGTTCCAGTACCACCTCGGGCCGCGCTCGTCGTAGCGGCTGATCTCCTCGAGCCGGAACGGGATGGTGTTGGCGAACGGCTCCGGCAGCTGCAGGATCGGCGTGCTCGAGCTCAGGGGCGCGGTGAGGTCGACGACTTCGACCGCCCCGCCGGTGATCGCCTTGCTCAGCCCGTCCAACAACGACATGCCTGCCTCCCGGTGCCGGTGTGCGTCTCGGTCGAGACCCTATGCCCGCCGGACCGGTTCTTGACAGCGCCGGGCTCCCGGTGTTGTCTTAATGTCGTAAGACAATAGAAGGGTGTCGGGTGATCGAGTTCGTCCTGGACGGCCGCTCCAAGGTCGCCACCTACATGCAGCTCGTGGTCCAGGTGAAGCAGGCCCTGCGGGTCGGCCTGCTGCGCCCCGGCGACCAGCTGCCGAAGGTGCGGGACGTGGCGCAGGCGCTGGCGATCAACCCGAACACGGTGCTCAAGGCGTACCGCGAGCTGGTGCTGGAGGGCCTCGCGGAAGGCCGCCCGGGCGTGGGCACGTTCGTCACCGGCAGCCTGGCCGGGCCGTCGCTCGGCAGCCAGGCGCGGCTGCGGGACGAGCTGGTGGCCTGGCTGGAGCGCGCCGAAGCGGCGGGGATGTCGGCCGACGACGTCGCCGCCCTGTTCGAGACCACGTTGCGCGGCACGCCGGTGCCGCGCGACCTTGCGTAGGGAGTTCCTGGATGGAACCGGCCGTACAGGCCCGGGCGCTGGGCAAGCGCTACGGGCGCACGTGGGCGTTGCGGGACTGCGAGCTGGAGGTGCCCGCCGGGCGGATCGCCGCGCTGGTGGGCCCGAACGGCGCAGGCAAGACGACGTTGCTCCACCTGGCCGTCGGGCTGCTGCGGCCCGACGCGGGGGAGGCCCGCGTGTTCGGCCGCGAGCCGCGGTCGATGCTCGCCGAGATCGGGTTCGTCGCGCAGGACACCCCGCTGTACCGGGACTTCACCGCGGCGGAGCTGGTCACCATGGGCGGCAAGCTCAACCGCCGCCGCTGGGACGCCGCGCTGGCCCGCGAACGGCTCGCCGTGCTCGGCATCCCGCCGGACAAGCCGGTGGGCAAGCTCTCCGGCGGGCAGCGGGCGCAGGTCGCGCTGGCGCTCGCGCTGGCCAAGCGTCCTCGGCTGCTGCTGCTCGACGAACCCATCGCGAGCCTGGATCCCTTGGCACGCCGCGAGTTCATGCAGGCGCTGATGGGCGCGGTAGCGGAGAGCGAGACGACCGTGCTGCTGTCTTCCCACCTGCTCGCCGACCTCGAACGCAGCTGTGACCACCTGATCGTCCTGCAGCGGTCCCGCGTCCAGCTGACCGGGTCGGTGGACGAGCTGCTCGAGACCCACCGCACGCTCGTCGGCCCGCGGGCCGGCAGCGCGTCCATCGCCGGCGTGGCGAAGGTGATCCGGGCGAGCCACACCGAACGCCAGTCGACGCTGCTCGTCCGCCGGGGCGACGGCCCGATCGATCCTTTGTGGACGGAGCACGAAGTGACCTTGGAGGACCTGGTGCTGGCCCACCTCGCCGAAGCGGAGACCCGGGTCGCCGCGGCCGCGTGGGAGGTGCCGGCATGATCTGGCTGACCTGGCGCCAGCACCGCAGGCAGGCGCTGTTCACCCTCGGCGCGCTCGTGGCGCTCGCCGCGGTCATGGTGCCCACGGGCCTGGCGATGCACACGAAGTTCGACGGCCTCGGCCTGCCCGCCTGCCAGGCCGCGCTCGGCAGCGCGTCGATGGTCACGGCGACCGAAGCCGCCGGGAACTGCGAGCGCCTCGGCCACCAGTTCCAGCAGCAGTTCGGCGGCATGGTGTTCGTCGCGGTCCTGTTCGTGGTGCTGCCGGTGCTGGTCGGCGTGTTCTTCGGCGCGCCGCTGGTCGCCCGCGAGGTGGAGCAGGGCACCCACCGTCTCGTGTGGACGCAGGGGGTCAGCCGCCTGCAGTGGGCGCTGGCGAAGTTCGGCCTGGTCGGGGCGATCACCGCGGTGCTGGCGGTGGGGTACGCGCTGGGCGTCTCGTGGTGGTTCCAGCCGCTGGTGTCCGCGTCGACGGGCCGGCTGACGTACCTGTCGTTCGACGTCCAGGGCGTCGTCCCGATCGCCTACACGCTGTTCGCGTTGGCACTGGGCATCTTCGCGGGGACGTTCTGGCGCAAGGTGCTGCCCGCCATGGGGATCGCGTTGGTCGGCTTCGCGGCGGTCCGGGTGGCGGTCGAGGTCCTGGCCCGGCCGCGGTACCTCCCGGCGCAGACGCTGTCGTTCGCCCCGACGGGCGGGCAGACGCCGAACCCGGCGTCGGGTGACTGGGTGCTGTCCGAGGGCGTCCGCAACGCGGCGGGGGAGATGGTGCTGCCGGACGCCCAAGTCGGCCCGTGCCCGCCGGGCGGCTGCGGCGACACCGGTGGCGCGGGGCCCGGCGCGTACGACTGGCGGGAGTTCCAGCCGGGCGACCGGTTCTGGACGTTCCAGGCCATCGAGACGGGCATCTTCGTCCTGCTCGCGGCGGCGCTGGTGTACTTCGCGCTCCGCCGCCTCCGCACCCTCGCCTGACCGGCCCCGAGGGGCACCTTCATGGACTTCGAAGCCAGGAAGGTGCCCTTCGTGCCCGTTGGCCGAGCACCGACGAACGGCGGATTTACAACGTTGTATCAGCACGGTAAGACTATTTTTACAACGTTGTAAAGACGAGCGGAGGCTGGTCCCGTGTCGCTGAGCCGCAGGCAGTTCGTCACCGGAGCCGTTGCCGCCACCCTGGTGACCGGCGCGAACGTCTCCACCGCCGCCACGCTTCGCCGGAAGGTCGCTCCCGCCGGCGGCGGGCTCTACACCCCGAACGCCGCGCCGCTGAAGCCCGCCGCTTTCCTCAAGCTCCCGCCCGGCGCCGTCACGGCGAAGGGCTGGCTCGCCGGGCAGCTGAAGCTCCAGCTCGACGGCCTCTGCGGGCACTACCCCGAGACGTCGCACTTCCTCGACTTCGCCACCACCGGCTGGGTCCACCCCGAGCGCACCGGCTGGGAGGAGGTGCCCTACTGGCTGCGCGGGTACGTCGACCTCGCCGCCGTCACCGGGGACGCCACGGCGAAGACCACCGCCGCCCGGTGGATCGACGGCATCCTCGCCACCCAGCAGTCCGACGGCTTCTTCGGCCCGACCGCCCTGCGCACGGCGCTCGACAACGGTCCGGACTTCTGGCCGTACCTGCCGCTGCTGCAGGCCCTCCGCTCCTGGCAGGAGTACACCGGCGACGCCCGCGTGATCCCGTTCCTGACTCGGTTCCTCGAGTACATGAACGCCCAGGGCAAGAGCGCGTTCGACTCCAGCTGGGTGTCCGTGCGCTGGGGTGACGGCCTCGACAGCGTCTTCTGGCTGTTCAACCGGACCGGCGACACGTTCCTGCTCGACCTCGCCGACAAGATCCACTCCTACGGCGCCGACTGGGTGAACAACCTCCCGAGCCTGCACAACGTCAACGTCGCCCAGGGCTTCCGCGAACCGGCCCAGTACGCCATGCGGTCCGGCAACGCGAGCCTGACCCAGGCCACCTACCAGGACTACGCCACCATCATGGCCACCTACGGCCAGTTCGCCGGTGGCGGCTTCGCCGGCGACGAGAACGCGCGGCCCGGCTTCGGTGACCCGCGGCAGGGCTTCGAGACGTGCGGGATCGTCGAGTTCATGGCCAGCCACCAGCTGCTGACGCGGCTGACCGGCGACCCGGTGTGGGCCGACCGCTGCGAGGACCTCGCCTTCAACTCGCTGCCCGCCGCGCTCGACCCGGCCGGGCGCGCCGTCCACTACATCACCAGTGCGAACAGCGTCGACCTCGACAACGTCCCGAAGAGCGAAGGCCAGTTCCAGAACGGCTTCGCGATGCAGGCCTACCTGCCCGGGGTCGACCAGTACCGCTGCTGCCCGCACAACTACGGCATGGGCTGGCCGTACTTCACCGAAGAGCTCTGGCTCGCGACGCCGGACAACGGGCTCGCGGCGGCGATGTACTCCGCAAGCAGCGTCACGGCGAAGGTCGGCGACGGCACCTCGGTGACCATCACCGAGGACACCACCTACCCGTTCTCCGAGCAGGTCACCTTCACGGTCCGGACGTCGAAGCGGCTGGCTTTCCCGCTGTACTTCAGGATTCCGGCCTGGTGCTCGGCGCCGCGGCTGGTCGTGGCCGGGGCGACGGTGGCGGCGAGCGCCGGGCCGACGTTCGTGAAGGTCGACCGGACCTGGGCCGACGGCGACGTCGTCACGCTGACCCTGCCGCAGCGCACGACCACGCGGGCGTGGCCGGCCAACCACGACTCCGTCTCGGTCGACCACGGGCCGCTGACCTACTCGCTGAAGATCGGGGAGAGCTACCAGAGCCTCGGCGGGAGCGCGCAGTTCCCGGAATACGCCGTGCACGCGACGACGCCGTGGAACTACGGGCTCACGGTCGGCGGCGCGCTGACGTTCTCCGCGGCGGGCGGGGCGTTGCCCGCCAACCCGTTCACCCCGGACACCGCGCCGGTCAAGATCACCGCGACCGCCCGGAAGATCGCCGAATGGACGGCGGACGACCAGAACGTCGTCACGCCGCTGCAGGCGTCACCGGCACGAAGTGACGCGGCGGTCGAGACGGTCACGCTGATCCCGATGGGCGCGGCCCGGCTGCGCGTCACGTCGTTCCCGACGGCCGACCCGAACGGCCACCCGTGGGTGCCCGGCGGCGGGGGCGCGGGTTTCCGGATCGTGAACCGCAACTCCGGCAAGGTCCTGGGCGTCGACCAGATGTCCACTGCGGACAGTGCGCGGGTGGTGCAGTTCGCGGACAACGGCACCGACGACCACGTCTGGCACCTCGTCGCGAACGGCGACGGCTGGTACCGCGTCCGCAACCACCACTCCGGCAAGGTCCTCGGCGTCGACCAGATGTCGACCGCCGACAGTGCGAAGGTCGTCCAGTTCAGCGACAACGGCACCGCCGATCACCTGTGGCAGCTCGTCGACAACGGCGACGGCTGGTGGCGGCTGAAGAACCGCAACTCCGGCAAGGTGCTGGGGGTCGACCAGATGTCCACCGCGGACAGCGCGCAGGTGGTGCAGTTCGGCGACAACGGCACGGCCGACCACGTGTGGCGGCTGGTCCCGGACGGCCGGCTGCGCGTCGAGAACCGCAACTCCGGCAAGGTCCTGGGCGTCGACCAGATGTCCACTGCGGACAGTGCGCGGGTCGTGCAGTTCGCGGACAACGGCACCGACGACCACCTGTGGACGTTCGAAGCCACGGCCGACGGCTGGTTCCTGATCCGCAACGTCCACTCCGGCAAAGTACTGGGCGTGGACCAGATGTCCACAGCGGACAGTGCGATCGTCGTCCAGTTCACCGACAACGGGTCCGCGGACCACCTGTGGCGGCTGCGCGACGACGGCAGCGGCTGGTTCCGGATCGTGAACCGCAATTCCGGCAAGGTGCTCGGCGTCGACCGGATGTCCACGGCCGACAGCGCCCAGGTGGTGCAGTTCGCGGACAGCGGGACCGCGGACCACCTGTGGCGCCTGCGCTAGTGCTTGACGCCGACGATCCCGGCCACGCACTTCGCCGAACCCGACAGGGGAGTGAGCCGGGGACCGTCCGGCCACCACTCGTCGCACACGGCCAGGCCGGGCGCCGACGTCGCGTTCGGCTGGACGAACTCCAGCCCGGGCAGCATCGCCTCGATCTCGACGCGGGTGCGGAAGCGGCCGGCACCCAGCGGGCCCTGGACCAGGATCTGCTCGATGCGCTTGGCGATCTCGGTCAGCTCCGGCACCTCGGGGTCGAAGAAGTGCGAAAGCACCACGTACGAGCCCGGGGCGAGCGCGTCGATGTACTCGCGCATGACGTCGACCGCGCCGTCGCCCTCGAAGTGGTGCATCGTGCCGACGTGCAGCAGCGCCACCGGCTCGGAGAAGTCGATGTGCTGCCGCACCTCGTCGCTCTCGAGCACCGCCTCCGGCTTGAAGATGTCCGCTTCGACCATGTGCGTGAAGTCGTTCTCCACGAGCAGCGCCCGGCCGTGTGCGAGGACCACCGGGTCGTTGTCGACGTAGACGACCGTGTGGTCCTTGTCGATGCGCTGGACGATCTGGTGCGTGTTCTCCGCCGTCGGCAACCCGGATCCGCAGTCGAGGTACTGCCGGATCCCGGTCTGGCTCGCCAGCATCCGCAGCGCGCGGTTGTGGAAGCCGCGGTTGCCGCGGGCGATGTCCACCGCTTCCGGGACCGCCGAGCGGATCTTCTCCATCACCACGCGGTCGACTTCGTAGAAGTTGTTCCCGCCGAGGAACCCGTCGTAGATCCGCGCGATGCTCGGCCGGTCGGGGTCGACGCCCACGGGTTTCTGGCTCGGGGACAGCGTTTCGGACATGGCGACCTCGCAGGACCTGGACGGGCGGTGGTGCGCCACCCAGAGTAGTAGCTCGGGTCCGCGCGGTAAACGCGAGGTCAGCCGCTGGGGCGAAGGCGCTGGTCGGGGATGTCGTCCCGGGCGCGTTCGGCGCGTTCGCGGCGCAGGCGGGCGAGGTGCTGCTCGATGCGGCGGTCGAGGTCGCGTGCGGCCTCGGACAGTTCCGTCAGGTCGCGACGGGACCCCGGGTGCCCGACGGCGCCCGTGTCCACTTCGTCCCCTGCCCTGTCCACTACCGGCACCTCCCGGATCGGATCGGATCAGCTCTGACCACCGTTCAAGGCGTTTACTGCCCCAACGGGCGCTTGCCAAAACACCCCCGGTGGTGATGTCGGGCACGCGGCCTCCGCCGTCCGGTGGAGCGGCCGGCAAATCCCTGGTGTCAATTTTGACCAAGTGGTAGAAATTCAGCATCTGCCCCGTGACCCAGGAGCCGGCGATGAGCGAGCTTTCCGTGCAGCTGTACTCGGTCCGCGACGCGTTCGCGGCCGATCCCGCCGACACGCTGCGGCGGCTCGCCGCGATCGGCTTCACGAACGTGGAGCCCTACGGCGTCGTCGAGAACGTCGAAGCCCTGCGCGCGGGCCTGCCCGCGAACGGCCTGTCGGCACCGACCGCGCACGCCCGCCTGCTCGGTGCCGACCAGCCGGCCGTCTTCTCCGCGGCCGCCGAGCTGGGCATCGGCCTGGTGATCGACCCGCTGGTCAAGCCCGAGCAGTGGCAGAACCCGGCCGACGTCGCGGCCACGGCCGACGCGCTCAACGCGGCCGCCAAGGTCGCGGCGGAGCACGGCGTCCGGGTCGGCTACCACAACCACTGGTGGGAGCTGGAGTCCCGGATCGACGGCCGCAGCGCGTTCGAAGTGCTCGCCGGCCAGCTCGACCCGGCCGTCGCGCTGGAGGTCGACACCTACTGGGCCACCGCGGGCGGCGAGGACGCGGCCGCGCTGCTGCGCCGCCTCGGCGACCGCGTCCGGGCGATCCACGTCAAGGACGGCGGCCTCGCCACCGACGCCACCGGCCAGGTCCCCGCAGGGCAGGGCCGGGTGCCGGTCGCCGAGGTCCTGGCCGCGGCGCCGGACGCGCTGCGCGTGGTCGAGTTCGACGCCTACGACGGCGACCTGTTCGAGGCCATCGCCGCCAGCCGCGCGTTCCTGGCCGGCCGGTGACCGGCGGGCCGGTCGGCGTCGGGGTCGTCGGCGCCGGCGTCATCAGCGGCACCTACCTCGAGAACCTGACGAGCTTCCCGGACGTCCGCGTGGTCCGCGTCGCCGACCTCGACGCAGACCGCGCCGAGGCCCGCGCGGCCGAGTACCGCGTGCCTCGCTCGGGCACCGTGGCCGAGCTGCTCGACGACGCCGAGGTCGAGCTCGTGGTCAACCTGACCATCCCGGCTTCGCACGTCGACGTCGGGCTGGTCGCGCTCGAAGCCGGCAAGCACGTCTGGGCGGAGAAGCCGCTGGCCCTCGATCGCCAGACCGGCCGCAAGCTGCTGGACCGGGCACGGGAGAAGAACCTGCGCGTGGCCGGCGCGCCCGACACCGTCCTCGGCGCCGGGCTGCAGACCGCGCGTCAAGCCGTCGAGGCGGGCCGGATCGGGCAGCCGCTCTCCGCGCTCGCCCTGTTCCAGGTGCCCGGGCCGGAGAGCTGGCACCCGGCGCCGGAGTTCCTCTTCCAGGCCGGCGGCGGCCCGCTGCTGGACATGGGCCCGTACTACCTGACGACGCTGGTGCAGCTGCTCGGCCCGATCGGCCGCGTCACCGGGGCCGGCGGGCGGGCGCGCGACACCCGCGTCATCGGCTCCGGGCCGCGAGCCGGGACGGAGTTCCCGGTGACGGTGCCGACCACGGTCACCGCGCTCGCCGAGTTCGAGCGCGGCGGCTCCGCCCAGCTCGTGCTGAGCTTCGACTCGGCCCTCAAGCGGACCGGGTTCGTCGAGCTGACCGGCACGCTCGGCACCGCCGTGCTCCCGGACCCCAACCGGTTCGACGGCTCCACGGCGCTGCACCTGCTCGGGCACGCGGAGCCGGAAGAGCTGACGCCCCGCGGGCACCGGGCGTCGCGCGGCACCGGCGCGCTCGAGCTGGCCCGGGCGATCCGGTCCGGCGTGCCGGAACGCGCGTCCGGCGAGCTGGCCTACCACGTCCTGGACGCGATGCTCGCCATCGACGAGTCCCTGACCCGTGGTCAGACCGTCGAGGTCGCGAGCACGGTCGAGGTCCCGCCCGCGCTGCCGGCGGGCTGGGACCCGTACGCGAAGACGCTCTAGAGCGGGACGGTGAGCAGGTTCTGGAGGTAGAAGCGCAGCGAACCGACCAGGTCGACGTCGCCCGGGACGGTCAGCCACTGCACCTGCAGGCCGTCCATCAGGGCGATGAACGTCAGCGACGCCATCCCGGGGTCGACGCCCGGCCGCAGCTCGCCGCGGGCGGCGAGCGCCTCGAACGACTCGTGGACGCCGTCGCGGGCGGCCCGATAGTGGCGCACGAAGTACTCGTGCGCCGGGTGGTCCGCCGACACCGCTTCGGCGGCGAGGCGCGAGTAGAGGTCGACGATCCCGGGGTGGCGGACGTTGTGCTCGGCGAGCGCGACGAAGTGGCGCAGCACGTCGAGCCCGGGCGGCACGGTCAGCTGCTCGCGCTCGGAGTCCTCGGCGTCGCGCCGTTCGAGGACGGCGGCGAGCAGCGCTTCCTTGGTGGGGAAGTAGTAGAGGAGCCCGGCGTGGGAGATCCCGACGCGCTTGGCGATCTCCCGCAGCGACGAGCCGTGGTAGCCGAGTTCGCCGTACGCCGCGGCCGCCGCCGTGATGATGTCCTCGCGGCGGATCCGGCCCTTCAGGTAGCCCCCGGTCACGGGGTCGCGGTGGTCTCGGCGGCGTGCACGGCACCATCATGCTGCAGCGGTGTTTCGCACAAGCGACGTGAGCGGTCGAACAAATCGGTTGTGCGAACGCGAGCGGCTTGCGAGCATCGCGACGTGAAGAGCGCGGAACGGCAACGGGTCATCGTGGAGCGGCTGCGCGGCGCCGACCAGGTGGCCGTCGCGGAGCTGGCCGAGGCGACCGGCGCGTCGGAGATGACGGTGCGGCGCGACCTCGACCACCTGGCGTCGCGGGGTGTCCTGCGGCGGGTGCACGGCGGGGCCGTCCCCGCGTCGCCGTCGGGGATCGAGCCGCCGTTCGCGGCCCGGGCCACGGCGGAGACGGCGGCGAAGCGGGCCATCGCGGCCGCGGCCGCCGAGCTGATCCGCGACGGCGAGACGATCGTCCTCGACAGCGGCACCACGGCGCTGGAGCTGGCCCGGCTGTTGCGCGGCCGCGCGGTCACGGTCATGCCGCTCTCCCTGCACGCGGTCCGCGAACTCGCCGACGACGAGGGAGTCCGGCTGCTGCTGCCCGGCGGCGAACCGCGGCCGGGGGAGCAGGCGCTCGTCGGGCCGCTGACGCTGGCTTCCCTGCGCGCCCTGCGGTTCGACGTCGCCGTGCTGAGCCCGTGCGCGTTCGACCTCGGCTCCGGGCTCACGGCCTTCGACCTCGGCGACGCCGAGGTCAAGCGGGCGGCCCTCGACGTCGCGGCGCGCGCGATCGTGCTCGCCGACGGCGCGAAGTGGGGCCGCGCCGCGCTCGCCCACGTCTGTCCCGCCGACCGGGCCGACGTCGTGGTCACCGACCCCGGCGCGCCCGAGGACCAGCGTGCCGCGCTGGCCGACCTCGGCGTGCTCGTCCACGTCGCCGTCCCCCTGGAGAGCCGATGACGACCGCTCCGTCCCACCCGCGCGCCGCCCGGTTCGCGACCTTCATGTTCTTCGCCCTCAACGGGTTCGGGATGGGCATGTGGGTCGTGCACATCCCGAACGTCGAGCGCCAGACCGGCATTTCCCACAGCACGCTCGGCGCGCTGCTGCTGGTGCTCGGCGGCGCGGCGTTCGCGGGCATGCAGGTGTCCGGCCCGCTCGTCGACCGGCTCGGCCACCGCCGGCTGGTCCCGGCGGCCGGGGTGTTCCTCGGCCTCGCCCTGTGCGCGCCGGGGTTCGCGAACTCGTGGTGGACGCTGGGGCTTTCGCTGATCCTGTTCGGGTTCGGCAACGGCGCGATCGACGTCGGGATGAACGCGCACGCGGTCGTCGTGGAGCGGGCCTACCCGCGCCCGATCATGGCGGCGTTCCACGCGATGTGGTCGATCGGCGGCGCGTTCGCCGCCGTGATCGGCGCGGCGACGCTCGGCGCGGGCGTGCCGACCGGCGTCACGCTCACCTGCACCGGGCTGCTGTGCGTGGTCCTTTCCCTGGCCTCGGCGCGGTTCCTGATGGAGCCGTCCGAACCCCCCGCGGAGGTCGCGTCGTCGGAGCCTTCGCCGGCGGCCCGCCGCCGCACACCGGGGCGCGTGGTGTGGCTGCTCGGCCTGCTGGCGCTGGCGCTGATGCTTTCGGAGGGCGTCGCGAACGACTGGGCCGCACTGCACATGGAAAAGGTGCTCGGCACGTCCGCCTCGACGGCGGCGCTGGCCTACGGCGCGTTCGCGGTGGCGATGACGACCGGCCGCTTCCTGACCGACCGCGTCGCGGCGTGGGCGGGCCCGGCGGCGATCGTCCGCTACGGCGCGACCCTCGCCGCGATCGGGTTGACCGTCGCGGCGGCCGCGCCGTGGGTCCCGGTCTCCCTGGTGGGCTGGGCGCTGTTCGGGCTGGGCCTGTCGGGCGGCGTCCCGCAGCTGTTCACCGCGGCGGGCAACCTGGACACGCGCGCGTCGGGCGCGTTGATGGCTCGCGTGGTCGGGCTCGGCTACGTCGGCCTGCTCGCGGGCCCGGCGCTCATCGGCGGCCTCACGCGGTGGATGCCGCTGAACGTCACCTTCGCGCTGCCGGTGGTGCTGTGCGTCCTGGCGGCGGTGTTCGCCGGGGTGCTGAGCCCGAAGCCGGCGCCGGTGGAGGAACCCGTCGGCGGTTAGGGCACTGGTTCGGTGTGGACGGTCACCGCCGCCAGGTGGGGCACCGTGTGCACCAGCCGGTGTTCCACCTGGTGCGCGAGCGTGTGGGCCTGCCCGACGGTCAGCTCCGCCGCGACCGTCACGGCCAGTTCGGCCCGCAGCTGGTGCCCGATCCACCGCATCCGGAGATCACGGGCGCCCAGCACACCGTCCACTTCGGACGCCGTCCGCTCGGCCAGTTCGACGGCCGCCGGATCGACGGCGTCCAGCAGGCGCCGGAAGACCTCCTTCGCCGTGTCGCGCAGGACGAACAGGATCGCGACCGTGATGCCCAGCCCGATGATCGGGTCCGCGGCGGGGAAGCCGAACGCCACGCCCGCCGCCCCGGCGACGACGGCCAGCGACGTGAAGCCGTCGGTGCGGGCGTGCAGGCCGTGGGCGAGCAGGGCGGCCGAGCCGGATTCGCGGCCGACCTTGATGCGGTACCGCGCGACGAGTTCGTTGCCGGCGAAGCCGACCACCCCGGCGGCGGCGACCACCCACGGGTGCCCGACCGGCTGCGGGTCGAGCAGCCGCCGCACCGACTCGTACCCGACGGCGACCGCGGAAGCCGCGACGACGAGCACCACGACCACGCCGGCCAGGTCTTCCGCCCGGCCGAGACCGTAGGTGTACCGGCGCGTCGCCGCCCGCCGGCCGAGCAGGAACGCGACCGCGAGCGGGACGGCCGTCAGCGCGTCGGCGAAGTTGTGGATGGTGTCGCCGAGCAGCGCGACCGACCCGGTGACCAGCACGAGCGCCAGCTGCGCGACGGCGGTGACCAGCAGCGCGGCGAACGACCACCCGAGCGTGCGCAGCCCGCGCCGGCTGGTTTCGAGGGCGTGGTCGACGCGGTCGGCGGAGTCGTGGCTGTGCGGCGTGAACGCGTGGCGCAGCCGGTGCCGCCAGGAGGGCCGGTGCCCGTGTCCGTGCCCGTGGTGCTCGTCGGTCATGCTGCGAGTCTATCTGCGCACACACGCAGATACGCAAGTAGTAGGGTAATTGCCATGCACGCGTCGCTGCCGGAGTTCGACATGCCCACCGACGAGCAGGTCCACCTGGCCGCGGAGTCGTTCCGCCTGCTGGCCGACCCGACCCGCATCAAGGTCCTCTGGGCCCTGCTGCAGGGCGAGTCCTCGGTGGCGTGCCTGGCAGAACTGGCGGGCGCCGCCCCGACGGCGGTCAGCCAGCACCTGGCGAAGCTGAGGCTGGCGGGCCTGGTGAAGGGCCGCCGCGAAGGCACGTTCGTCTACTACTCGGCGGCGGACAACCACGTGCGCGGCCTGCTGGCCCAGGCCCTGCACCACGCGGACCACCTGGACCGCGACCTGCCCGCCGAGCACGCCCACGGCCCTTAGCCGACAGCTCCGCGCTTCAAGCCGACCGCCAGCCGTGCGGCCAGTTCCTCGGCCACCTCCTCGGCCGAGCGGCGCAGTTCTTCGACGGGGAACGCCTCTTCGGTTCCGACCCGGATTCGCTGCGGCGCACCGATGGGCAAGGAAGCGCTGTTCGCGGAGGCCTCGGCCAGGCTTGCGAGGCGAGTCATGCCCACCGGTTCAAGGGCGACAGCAGGCGCGAAACTCTCCGGAAGGAGAAGGTCGATCTGCAAGAGCAGGCGGAGCCGGTCGGCGATCTTCACCGCCAGATCGTCGCGGTCGAGGATCCAGCCGATGGTTGCCTTGGGCAGAGCGAACCAACATGTGCGTTGCCCGCCTCGAAGCACCGCGAGGCCGCCCTCGCCCGCACGCCAATCCGTGGTGAGTGCCCAAGCGGCGTCAGCCGAGGAATCGATGGAGACGGATTGCGCCTGGGTGAAGAGCCGCTCGGACCTGCCGGAGGCGGCCAGTTCCTCAGGAATCCGTTCGAGCTGCACCACCCCGTAGCGAGCGAAAGGCTCAGCCGGGACCAGATGGACCTCGACCAGAGGACTCTGTGGCTGGTAGTGCCGCGAAAGGATGTCCGCTCGCCAGCTGACCGGTAGTTCATTCGAAAGGGTGGTCCGGGTTGATTGCGTCCTCGCGGGGGCGGAGCGTGGCGGCAGAATCGGCCGAGGACCGAGTGTCGGCGCGATATCGAGCGGCTGCCCGGTCAGAAGCCGCAGCAGGGAGTCCGCGCCTTCCGGTGTGAACGCTGTGACTTCGTACCAGTCGGCGGCGTTGGGCTGCAGGAAGATCGGGATCTCGCCCTTGTCGTGACCGGGCAGGAGCACCGGAAGGATCTTCGCGGTCCACTTCTCGCGGTCGCCTTGCTGCAGGTCTCGCAGTAGTGCGGCCTCGGCCTGACCGCCGAGGTTCCGGTCGTTGGGCCCGAGCCCGTCGCCCATCCGCCGATATCCCTCGGACGCGATCACCAGCACGTAGTCCGACTCCGTCACGTTCCGGGTCATCCAGGTCTGCCAGTCCCGGCGTTTCCCGGTCGCCCACCGGTCGAGGGTCACGTCGATGCCGTGCCTCACCAGAAAGTCGGCGAACATCAGCACGAGCTCACGGTGCTGCTCGCTGTCGTGGGTGTAGGAAACGAAGACCTTGGGGTGATCGCCGGGTTCGTGACCGTCGTACCGGTCCGCCTGTGCCATCCGGAATCCTCTGTGCTCGGCCGCTGGGCGGCATCGTCCAAGCGGAAAGATACCAACGCACGTGGCGTCGGGTCGCACGCAGGTGCGGGTGATGACCAACGGGAAGACGACAAATACCTGACAGTTTCCTCAAACGGCCGCGAGCCCGGTGATCATTGTGGGAGGGTCCAGGCCGCCGTGATCTTGCGGCGGAACGATCGGAAGGGCAGACGGTGGCGGAACCGGAAACGGCGGGAAACCGGCCCCGCGTCTTCGTGTCCTACGCCCACGATTCGGTGGAGCACGGCGAAGCGGTCCGTGAGTTCGCGACGTTCCTCCGGGAGAAAGCCGGTGTCGACGCTCACTTGGACGTCTGGTACACGGACGCCAGGCGGGATTGGGTGTCGTGGACGATCGACCAGCTCGGCCGGGCGGACTTCGTGTTCGCCATCGCGTCGCCTCAGTACCGGCGCATAGTCGACGGGAGTGTGACCTCGGCGGCGGGGAGGACGACCGACCTCGAAGCCGCCATGCTCCGCGACGACCTCGTTCGGGACTTGCCCGGGGAAACGCGGCGAATACTGCCGGTCCTGCTTCCCGGCCACATCGCGGGCGAGATCCCCGCGTGCTTGTGCGGCCATTCGACGACCCACTACGCCGTACCTGAGCTGACACTTACCGGTGTTGGAGGTCTCTTGTCGGCATTGACCGGTACTCCGCTCCACGAGATGCCCGCGCTCGCTCCGTTCGTCCCGCCGGAGCCCGGAGTCGTCCCGATCGTGGCTGGATCGCCGGCGGAGACGATGCGGACGACGTCGATTCTCACGGCGGAAGCCGAGGTCGAGATCGGCGGGAACCGGTATCTGCTCCATGGCGGCACGCTCGAGACGCGGCCGAGCGAGGACCTCGCGGCGATCGTGCGCCAAGCGCGCGCCTTGCGAATCGGGCCGCCCCATGAGCACGTCTGGGTGCGGCAAGTCGAGCATCGGAAAGAAACGGCCGTCGCGAAGGCCGCTGCGGCCGCGTTGACCCGTGAGCACGACCTCCTTGGCCGGCTTCGCTCCGAAGACCAGGGATTTCCGCAGGTCGAAGAGTTGGTCGACGAGGGCGGTGTCGTGACCTCCGTGCTCGGCTGGCCGAGGTCGCAGCCGGGCGGCGGACCCGCCGAAACCCTCGCCGCCTTCATCCCGCATCGTGGCGAAGCCGTCGACTGCTGGCGCGCCCGCCAGAATCTGCTCGGCTTGGCGGGTCTCTGCCGGACCCTGGCGATCCTGCACAGCCGTGGTGCGACGCACCGGCTGCTCACTCCGGCAAGTCTCATCCGGTTCGACGACGGCGGGATGGCGCTGCGGGACCTCGGGCTGGCCGCGACGACCTTCCGGCCGGGGGAAGGGGCGGAACCATACCGGGCCGCCGAGCAGCGGATTCGCAGCGCCGGCCGAGTCGGTCCGTGGACCGACGTCCACCAAGTGGCTGCCGTCGCCTACCACCTGGTCACCGGATCTCCGCCGGACCCGGCGATCCCGCTGCCGGTCCGCGGATTCGGCGCCGGACTTCCGGCGCGAACCGCCGATGCCATCGACGCCGCGCTCGCCACCGACCCGTCAACACGCCCCGGCATGCCGACCCTCGCGGAGGCTCTTCGGGCGGTCCGTGATCATCGTCAATGAGGGGTGTTTCGCTTGCTACGGGTTGTGGACCTGCCCTGGGTGGTCCTCGTGCCGGGAAAGGCGCTCGATGCGAAGCTGCTTCAGCAGGCCAAGGACCACTCCGGGTTGCCGTCCGGCGTCGGTCAGGTGGCCGCGGACTTGCGCGGGCGGCCGGAGGGGGTGCCTGCCAGGCTCAGCGAGCCGTACAAACAGGGCGGCGACTGGAGTCTGCTCCTCTACACCCACACCTACGTCGTTCGGCTGTTCGCCACCCCATACGGGGACGCCTACACGATCGCCGCGATAAACCCGCTGCGGCTCGAGGATCACGACCGGTTGGCGCACGGGTGCCTCCTGCTCCGGGCGAACTGGCACCTGGTCTTCGACCGTCGCCAGATCCCGGACCGGTCATCGGCGCACTGGCGGCGGATCTCGGCCGCGTGGGAGACGCTGCGCAGAACGCAGGAGGCGCAGCCGCCACCTCGTGAGGTGCCTGGCCACGCACAGTTCCTCGACTGGTTGGACGAGCTGATCGAGGCCGACCGCAAGCTCACCGAGAGCCGGGCGGAAGACACGCCGACCTACCCGTACCGCGCCGTGGAGTCGGTGGGTGAGTGGCGCTACAGCGGTTCGTCGGTCTACGTCTTCCGGATCGTGGGCGGGCAGGTTCCGGATCGCGACAGGTTCGTCCAGCTGCGGGGAGAGCCGGCGCAGCGCGGTCAGGTGACCAGGACCGAGGGAAACGAGGTCACGGTCCGCTTCGACCAGCCGATCAGCTGGGAAAGACTCGCGCAACAGGGAGAGCTCGAGCTCACGGCGAGCGATGTCGTCTTCGCGAAACAACGGGAGGCGGTCGCACGCTTGCGGGCCGGGCAGACCCGCAATCGATCGCTGCTTTCCGTGCTCGTCGACCACCAGGTGCGTCCGTTCCGGGCGGCCCCGGGGATGCCGGGCGAGGAGCTTGACGAGGACCAGCTCGCGGCGTTCCGGAACGCGCTCGCGAGCACCGACATGCTGGTCGTGCTCGGCCCGCCGGGCACCGGAAAGACCCGGACGATCAGCCAGATCGCTCGCGCGTGCGCGCTGACGCCTGAACGGGGCCCGGTGCTGGTCTCGTCGCACACGAATCGAGCGGTCGACAACGTCCTGGCCAAACTGCCGAAAGATGTAGTCGTCGTCCGCGTCGGAAACGAGGGGAAGGTCGACCCGGCCGGTCGGCACTTCCTGCTCGAACGACTGGCCGCTGACCTGCGATCGGAAGTCCTGGGCGCCACAGCGGCGTCCCGCACGAAGTACGAAAGCCTCCCGTTTGCCGTGCAATGGGCGACCGAGCTCGGTCGCCGGATTGCGGAACTGGGGACCGCGATCGAGGCGGAAAGGACAGCCGGTATCGAACTGGCGACCGCACGACGCCGCGCCGGCGGACCCGCGCAAGAACGCGTCGACGCCGCGGTGGCTGCGGTGACCCGGCAGGAAGCGAAGGTAGGCAAACGGCGGCACCGCCTGGACCGTCTCGCCCGCCGAGACGCACGAGCGAGTTCCCGGTCGGCGTGGCCGGGTTTCGCCGGGCTGGCCGCGGCACTGGCACGGAGGCGCGCTCGCCTGCTGGCAGCCGGGCAAGGCGAACTGGCCGGTCTGGTGCGGGTCGCGGACGGGCTTCGCTGTGAGGTCCGGCAGGCGGAACATCTGCTGGACATCGCGACCAGGGAGATCCCTGAGGTGCAAGCGGCCTTCCACGCCCTTCAGGAAAGCGCACGCCGGACGAAGGAACACCAAACGGAAGCGTCGCGGGCCGCGCATGCGACCCGAGCGGCGCTCGGGCCCGTGGAAGCCCTGCCGGATACTCCCGACGAAGGCCACGCCGCGGCGACGATGGCAGCACTGACCCAGCTGCACGCCTGGCTCGGTTCTCGCCTACCGTTGTTGCAGGCTCGCGCGCGGCTGCTCGAGGAGTGGCACGAAGAGGCTTCCGGTGCTGTCGAACAGCTCTACCCGGAGCTGATTCGCTACGCGGACGTGATCGGGGCGACGTGCATCGGGGCGGCGTCACGCTCCGAGATCGCCGAGGTGGAGTTCGACCTCGCGATTGTCGACGAAGCCGGCCAGATCAGCGTCAACAACCTGCTGGTTCCCCTCGTGCGAGCCGAACGCACGGTGCTGGTGGGTGACCATCGCCAGCTGCCGCCGTTCGTCGACGACGAGCTCGAAGCCTGGGCGAAGGAGAACGCCGACTCCGCCGTCCGGGATCTTCTCACGAAGAGTGCGCTCGAGGTCCTGGTGGAGTGCTTGCCGCAGAGCCACATCGTGCAGCTTCGCCAGCAGCGTCGGATGCCGAAGGTGATCGCGGACTTCATCTCGGAAACGTTCTACGACCGGACTCTCACGACCATGGTGGATCGAGTCCACGACGATGTTCTGTTCACGAGCCCGCTGGCCTATGTCGACACGTCAGGCCTGCCCGAGGCGCACAGAGCCGAAACCCCCGCAACGGAATGGGATCCCCGCCTGGCGGGTGGTTCGGTGAACCACGCCGAGGCGCGCATGCTCACGGAACTCGCGGCGTTCTACCACGGCCGGCACCAGGAATGGGCTCTGATCGTTCCATACGCCGCTCAGGTGAAACTGATCAAGCAGCTGCTCCGTGCGGAGATGACCGACCAAGATGCCATCGACACCAACGTGGGGACCGTGGACTCGTTCCAGGGCGGGGAACGTGACGTGATCCTTTACGGCTTCACCCGGAGCAACAACTCGAGGAACGTCGGCTTCCTGCGCGAACTGCGCCGGGCGAACGTGGCGTTCACCCGCGCCAAGCAGCAGCTGGTGCTGGTCGGGGACCTCGCAATGCTCCGCAAGGCCAGTGACCCGGACTTTCGCCGGCTGGCGCGCTCCTTGGGAGACCACGTCGCCGCGACGGGCGATGTCCGTCCGTACCAGGAGATGCGTCGTCTCTTGAACGAGTTCCGGCCGGGAGGCGGTGCCTCATGAACGGCCGAAAGAAGCTGATGCCCTATCCGGAGGAGCGCGCCCTGGAGGACGTGGCCTACGGTCACGGCCTGACGCCGGTTCGGATCTTGGCCGTTCTCCTGCCGATCTGGCAGGTCGAGGTAAAGGCGACGACGACCGACGGCAGGCCGTATGCGTTGATCGATCGGTATCTCGAGCGGGGAATCGTGGAAGCGGGGCTGGGAACGACCGCGGAACTGGCCGCGTTTTTCGCTCTGGACCACGCCTTGGTCGACCGGGCGCTGCGGGTCTTGCACGCGATCGGGCACGTCGAGGTAGCCGGCGGCAGGCTCGCGCTGACTGAGCTCGGCCGGCGTTCCCATCGGGACCAGGTGTGCTACGTCGTCGAGCGGGAGGACCGCCGAAAACTGTACTTCGACGCCTTCCGATCGTGGCCGTTGAGCCGCCCGCACTACGACTCCGGCGTAGCGACCTTCTTGACGTCCCACGAGATCCCGGCGGCGACAGCCGAGGAGCGATATCGAAGTTTCCGGATGCTGCACAGCACCCACGGGTTCCGACGCGAAGCACTGGCCGAACTCACGGCGCGCGCCGACCGCGACCACTACAACCTGCCGGTCCGGATCGACCACCCGGAAAGTCTCGGCGAGAAACTCGTCTACCTGCCGACATTCGTCGTGCGAGCCCTGGATCCCCGCGGACGAGTCCGGCACCTGGTCTACAGCCAGGCCTCCGACGTCGCGGATCCCGATCTCAGCAGCCTCTGTGAAACGACCCCGGAGATCGCCGGGGTGCTCGAGTCGGACGCCCAGGCCGAGAGTGCGGCGCGCGTGGAAACCCGGATCACCGAATGGCTGCGGCGCCGGGGCCTCGACGACTATCCCGCTGTGCGCACGCCGCAAGGTGGATGGCGCGTCGTGTTGCCGGCCGAGTGCTTCCAGCCGAAGGGACGCGTGCCCCTCGCGAAGATGGGATCGTTCGCGGTTTTGCGGACCGACCTGGTACACGTCTGGTGCGTGGAGCGAGACGCCCGTGAACGCGCACTGCTGGAGCGAAGCGACGTCTACTTCGGTCGCCGGACGAGCGGCGATGTGGTTCAGGCGAAGAACTGGATGGCTCGCATTGCGAACCAGTTCGACCTGCGCGAAATGGGTCTCGTCGAGCTTCGTGAGCTGGCGCTGAAGGCCGGGCGGCGCAGCCTGGCATCTCGGCTCAGTGACCTTTTGGACGGTGAAGTGTCGATGTCGTGACCGGGATTTGCCCGCCCCGGTCGACTCGCGCGAGTTGACACTTCCACGCCAGCTTCGCGAAGCCGGCCGGATTCCGTTGGATTTCGGCATTCTGCGGGCTAGCGTCTGCGAACCATGAACACGGGTCTTGAGAGCAACGAGGAACCACCGGAACTCCGCCTCGTCGACGTGAGTCCCTTTCTGACGATCACGGTGCTCGAATGCGTCGGTGACGACCTCGAAACGGGCTTTCAGTCGCTGGCTCGGTTCCTGCGCAGGACAGCGCGTGATCGCGGTCACTCGGAGGGGGTCCGGATCCGAGCCGAGATCACGGCCGCATCCCCTGATTCCATTGAAGACGTGGGGATCTTGGGTGACCTGGGCTTCGACGATCTGTACGGCATCGCCCGCGAGGTGAGCCGTCCGCCCACCTGGGCTGACAAGGACTCGGGCTTCGTCGATGTCAGCAACCAGCTGACCATCGCGGTGCGAAGGCGCCGACTGGTAGCGGTGTGTACAGGCATCACGAGCGAGGCGCAGATCGCGCGATGGATCCACCGTCAGGCCGCGCCGTTCCGCTACCTCCCGGCCGACGTGCTGACCAATACGTTCCGCGGCGACGGGAGGATGTTGTGGACCCGTGGAATGCACCGTCGGCGGACGACCAAGCCGGACAGCAAAGCCGTCTCGGGTCTCCGGGTTCAGGACACACTCACCACGATCGAGGACAGCACGTTCGCATTGACGGCCGTGAAGGTCGTGTACCTGCCGGAAGACGACGGCGCCGTCCTCCGCGATCTTCTCACCGTGTCCGCCGACAAGTCGCGTTTGTCGTGGAAACGGACCTCCTACTTCCCGATGTTCCTCGCAGCCGCTGGCGAGGCCCTCGACCTTCTCGAGAAGGCTTTGGTCGCCGAGGACGAGCCCGAGCCGCCCTTCGCCGAGCTGGCGGTTCGGGAGACCGACCTGAGCCGGGTGCGCGGCGCCTTCGACGTCATGGTCACCGATCCGGACCAGGTCCGCGGCGAACCGGACGCCGACGAAGACCGGGTCGAACGCGCGGAGTTGTTGCGCACGGCCGTGATCGAGGTACGGGGAACGGCGGATTCGGCCACCGCCGAGGTAGATGTCGGGTTCGACGATGCCGTGGCCGGGACCTTGCTGATCAAGCCGGTCGACGCAGGCGGCGCGGTCAGCCTCGACGTGCGGTACCAGGGGGATCCCTCGGCCGAGGCCGTTGCCCGGCAGATCAGGGACGCGGTCGCCGAGGGCGACGTGCTCACGGTGTACTACGAGTCCGGTCACGCTTTCACCGGCCACCAGGTCTTCAAGCAGCCGCTCGTGACGACGCCGTTCCCGAACTTCGACTTCCGGGACTTCACCGGCTTCACGATCAACAAGGAGAAGCCTGCCGCCCGTGGTGACCAGGCGATCCATGACGCGATCGGCCGCAACGGGGACAAGTCCTTGTTCGCGTGGGTCGCCCGCGAGTATGCACACGATTGGCTGCTCTGTGACGACGGTGCCGGCGAGATCGCGGACTTTCTGCATCTCTCGGCCGACGGAACCTTGACCGCTATTCACGTCAAGGCGGCAGGAAGCCTCACGACCACTCGGCGCATTGCCGTAACCCGCTTCGAACAGGTTGTGAGCCAGGCCGAAAAGAACATCCGTCAGCTCCACAACGAAATCTTGATCAACCGGTTGGCGGTGCCTCGGATCGCGAGTCCTGCCGCGTGGTGCGACGGCAAGCGGACGACCAGCGCCGAGTTCGTCGATCGGCTGCGTGGCCGAGCGGCGACAGCGCGGACCAAGGTCGTGGTCGTGCAGCCCCATCTGTTGGAAGCCACTTATCTCGACGCGCGTGAGGCGGTCGAGTCGGGCCGGTCGAATCGTGACACATGCAGTCTCGCCCTGCTGGACAACCTGCTGCACAGCACGCGGCGAACGGTGACTGCCCTCTGGGACGACCTGGTGGTGGTCGGCTGCGAATAGCCGTCAGCCGATCGGCTCCTGCAGCTCCGTCACCCAGCCCGCCGGGTCCGCCGGGCAGTCCAGGTACAGCTCCCGCTGCGGTCCGGCCGACCTGAAGCCGTGGTCGGTGGTCCAGCGGATCAGCGCCTGCCAGCTCGGCAGGACGCCGTCGATCGCGCCGTGGTGGACCAGCGTTGCCGCGCGGACCGGGGGGGGGTCCGCCACTGTCAGGCCGTTGAGGTCGCCCGGGCCGGCTGACGCCGGGACCGCCGCGTGCACCACGACCTCGTCCTCGGCGCGCGGCTCGTAGTAGCACGTCAGCCGGCCGGCCGGGGTGACGTCCGCGGCGGGCAGGCGGCGGCCGAGCTCCGCGCACAGCGGCCGGACCACCGGGCCGATCGCCTCCGGCGCGAACCCCGCCGCCACGCCGGTCAGTTCCACCACCCGCGTCGCGGGCAGCTCCTTGACCACGACGTCGGGGGCGTGCCCCTCCTCTTCGATCGTCCGCAGCCGGGCTTCGACCTGCGCGAGCCGGGCCGCGCCCTCGGCCAGCGAGGCCGCCAGCTCCGCGCGCCGCAAGGCGAGCATCCCGCGCACCTGCTCCACCGGGATCTCGTCGGCCAGCAGCGTCGCCACCTGCTCGAGCGTGAACCCGAGGTCTTTCAGCGCGACGATCCGGTTGAGCCGCGCCAGCTGGCCCGCCGTGTAGCTGCGGTAGCCGGTCGCGGGGTCGACGCGTGCCGGGCGCAGCAGCCCGAGCGCGTCGTAGTGACGCAGCATCCGGACCGACACGCGGCCGTGGCGCGCGAAGTCGCCGATGGAGAACACCGCACGATCATTCCGCAGGCGCCACGAACCCGCCGACGACGTCCGCGGCGAGCTCCGCGAACGTGATCGCCGTGTCGTCTTCGCGCGCCGGCCCGACCACCTGAAGCCCGGCGTCCCCGAGCGGCGCGCTCACGGCCGGCAGCCCGGGCAGCGACGCCTGCGCGATCCAGAACACCTGGTCCTCGTAGCGGTCCCGGTCGTCGTGGCGCGGCGCCGTCGTGAAGACCGTCGGGCAGAGGAAGACGTCGACTTCGGTGAAGTACCGGGCCCACGCCGCCGTCAACGCGAGCCGCCGCTGTTCCTCCTCGTCCGCGCGCGCCGGGGCTTGCGCGGCCAAGAACCACTCGACCTGGAAGCCGAACGCCTCGACCTGGGCCACCGGGTCGACGTCGTCCGGGCCGCCCTCGCGGACGTCGAGCCCGGCCGATGCCAGCGCGTCGACGGCGTCCGAGAACGCCTTGCCGACGTCGGACGTCACCGGGCAGGCCGGATCGTCGAGGACGACGCCGACGCGGAAGCCGGTGACCTTCGACCGTCGCGAGCGCTTCATCGCGCCGCCCGTGACGCTCAGCGCGAGCCGCAGGTCGGCGGCCGAGCGGGCGAGGGGCCCGACGGCCGACGGGAACTCGCGGCTGAGCGGTGTCGCCGGTCCTGGCGGCTGGAAACCCCGCAGTGACACGGTTCCCGGCGTCGGCTTGAGGCCGTAGACGCCGCAGTAGGCCGCCGGGATCCGGATCGACCCGGCCAGGTCCGAGCCGTACTCCACAAAGGACAGCCCGGCCGCGAGCGCCGCCGCGGCACCGCCACTCGAACCGCCGGGTGTGCGGGTGCGGTCCCTCGGGTTGAGCGTCCGCCCGTACACCGGGTTGGCGGTCTGGCCGAAGTCCGCGAGCATGCGGTGGACGTTCGACTTGCCGACGACGATCGCGCCCGCGTCCCGCAGCCGCCGGACGACCTCGGCGTCTTCCCCGGCGACGGCGTGCGCGAACGCGGGCTCGCCCCAGGTCGTGGCCATCCCGGCGACGGCGAAGGCGTCCTTGATCGTCATCGGGACGCCGTGCAGGGGCCCGCCGGTCGTCGCGTCGGCCTTCGACGCGGCTGCCAGCGCGAACTCGCGCCGGGTCGCGACGACGGCGTTGACGTCGGAGGCGTCTATGCGGGCGAAGAGCCCTTCGGTCAGTTCGCGGGACGACAGCGTGCCCCGGCGGATCTCGGCGGCCACCTCGGTGGCGGTGCGGAAGAACGTCATGCGTCCGGGATACGGCCTGACACGGTGTCAGGGTCAACACGACGACCCGGTACCGGCGCGCGACGTCGACGAGCAAACCCGGCTGCTCGCCTTCCTTAGCCGCCGGGGGTGGGCCGTGGTTTCCGTTTCGGGCTCCGGTGGTAACCAGCGGTAACGGCCGTCCGGTCCGCGGACGGCGTGGCGGAGGGAGACCGATGCCGACCGCAGCCCGCATGACCGCACCTCCGGTGCCCGCCGAGCCGGTCCCGCCGGACCCGGTCCCGCCGGATCCGGGATCGCCCGGCCCGGGGCCGGACCAGCCTTCGCCGGAGCCCGGTGTCCCCGTTCCGGACCCGCTTCCGCCGGAGCCGCAGCCCGAACCCGAACGACACTGAGTATGAACCACAGATCATATGAGTTTCATATGAACTGGTGTACGGTCGGGGCATGACAACAGCGCAGAGCTACCGGCGGATGGTCAACGCCGGCAACAAGATCGTCGTGGGCCTCCAGCGGCTCGGGGTGGCGTTCGGCCCGATGCAGCTGCTCACGGTGCCCGGCCGGCGGACGGGCGTCCCGCGCACGTTCCCCATCGCGGTCATCCCGATCGACGGCGAGCGGTACATCTTCCAGGCCTACCCGAAGGCGGCCTGGGTGGCGAACGCCCGGGCGGCGGCCGAGGTGACGCTCACCCGCGGCCGCCGCACGAAAGCCGCCCGCCTGACCGAAGTTCCGGTGGAGGAGCGGCGTCCCCTGCTGCACGAGCTGGTCGCGAGCAGTCCGGCGAGCGTGGGGAAACGCCTGGTGACAACGGGGCTCGCGGAAGCGGCCACCCCGGAAGCGGCCGCGGCCGCGGCGGAGCGCATCGCGGTGTTCCGCATCGACCCGGCCTGACCCGGCACGGTTCGTAGGAGACCTACCGAAGCGACAGCCAGGTCAGGCCGCCCGGCACCGGGCCGACAACAGCTCGAGCCCGGCGCCGGAAAGCCGTTCCAGTGCCGCCTCGCGGCCGGTCATCGCCATCACCAGCGCCAGCATCGGGCCGGTCACCTCGGGGCCACTGCCGGCCGACCACTCGGCGTCGTCCGCTCGGAGCGTCAGCCCGGACACCCGGTTCTTCGCGCCGATCAGCAGGTTGGACCGGCGGTAGAACTCGGCGACGCGGACCAGCGTCGCGGTCGGGAACGCGCGGTCGAGCCCGAGCGGCCACCGGATGTCCGTGCCGTGCACGACGACCTCGCCGAGCCACGAATCGGCCGGGCCCGGCGGGCCGGTGCTGTCGTCGGCGTGGGCGCGCAGCTCGGCGAGCGTCGCCTCCGGGCCGGCCGCGGTCTCGCGGGCGATGTTCTTCGTCGTCATCGAGGTGAACCGGAACCCGGCGCCGGCCAGCCGGGCGAAGAACGCCGGCGGGGTCAGCTTCGCCGTCGAAACGAGGTGCCCGAGTACATCGTGGACCGTCCACTCGCGACACAGCGAGGGCCTCGACCAGGTTTCTGCGGGGAGGCCGGCGAGGTCGTCGGCAAGGGCCGCGCGCTCGCGGTGGATCTCGGGCCAGGGACCGGAACCCGGCATCGGACCTCCTCGGGCCGATCGGGATCGGCGATCCCGATGCACGCAGGTCGTCGGCGATGCCCAGAGCGTTACAGCCGGTCAGCCCGACGTCAATTCGACGTCACGCTCGAACGCCTGCAGCACTTGCTCGGCGGCGGCGCGGGCCGCCACGCCCGGGTGAATCGTGCGCTCGCCGTCCGGCTGCGTTGCCGGCGCGCCGGCGAGCAGTTCCACCAGCGCGACGGCGAGCTCGCGCACCTTGACGTTGAACTGCTGGCTTGCCCGCCGCAGCGTCTCCCAGGCCTCCTCGGGGTCGCACCGGCGCAGCGCGATGACGATCCCCTTCGCCTCCTCCAGCGCCGCCCGCGACTGCAGGAGGTCCAGCATCTGCCCGGTCCCGTCCATTTCCGCGACGGCCAGCGCCGCGGCGGCCAGCTTTGCGTAGCGCTGCAACACCTTCAGCGTCTCTTCGGTGGCAGGGCGGCGGAGCGTCATGGACAGCACCGCGCCGCCCACGTCGCACGCCGCGGCGCCGCGGATGCGCGACCAGTCCACGTCGGAGTGTCGCTCGGCCAGAGCGTCCACGGTGAGCGACGGCCAGCGTTCGTCGGCGAAGACGTCGGCCGTGACGACCGGCTCGCCCGTGCCGGCCGCGACCAGGACCGGGCCGCCGAGCCCGTCCAGCTGGGCCGGGACGAAGGCGGCCGAGAGCCCGCGAGCGGCGGCGACGCGCGGCTTTCCGCCGTGGTACGGGGAAAGGGCCGCGCCGACCGCGTCGGGAACGTCGGCGGTGATCCGGTCCAGCAGCTCTTCGAGCAACGCGGTCACGGGCGCGCGGACGTTCGCCGGGGGTCTTTCGGAGGACACCTGCTCTCCCCGTCACAGTCCGCGGAGGAGCACGCCGGCCGGGATCATCGGGTTCACCATCGGGCTGCACCTCCAGGGGACGGGACGACACTGGTGTGAACACGCGTTCCTGTTCTAGCATGTCATCCGAATGACGACAAGTGTCAGGTCATCGAAAGGATGACGAATGCACCATATGGACCCCGCGGACGGGTTACGCCGGATTCACGAGGTGATCGCGGCCGCTCGCACTGGCACCGCCGGCCGGAACCAGCTGCTGGACGCGCTGGGCGGCCTCCGCGTGCTGCGGGAGGAGCTGGCCGGCTGGGAACCGGAGCTGATCACCGCGGCGCGCGCGGCGGGCGCCAGCTGGGTGGCGCTGGCCCCGGCGCTGGGCGTCGCGAGCCGTCAAGCGGCCGAACGCCGGTACCTGCGGCTTCAGCCGTCGGGCACGGGCGAGACGACGGGCGAGGCCCGGGTCGACGCGGAGCGCGACCGCCGCGCGGGTGACCGGGCGGTCGCCGACTGGGCGCGGCGCAACTCCGCGATCCTGCGCCGCCTGGCCGGGCGGGTGAGCGAGCTCGACGGGCTGGGCCCGGCGGCCCAGGAGAACGCGGACCGGCTCAGCGCGGCCCTGGGTGACGACGACCCGGCGACGCTGCTCCCGCCGCTGGCGGCGGCCCGGACGCACCTCACCGGCGACCACGGCGGGCTGGCCGACCGGCTGGGCGAGATCGCCGACGAGACCGACCGGCTCCGCCGCGCCGCGGCCGGCAACCGCCGTCCCAAGGGGAGTGTCTGAGACCGCCCGAGAACGGGTACGCCGCGTTCATGGACGAGCACGACGAGATTCCCGACCGGACGGAGACCCGCGCCGAACTGCTGCCCGAGGAGCAGGCGGCCGACAGCGCCGACCCCGAGGGCCAGGCCCGCGAGGTGCTGCGCGAGTCCGACCGCCGCACCGAGGCTCCCGAGCCCACGATGCGGCGCCGCCCGGAGGAAACGGCCTAGCCGGCCGAAACCGACGTCAAGGGTGCTTCCGCCGGCCGCCCACCCCGCAGCCACAGCACGGCGACCAGCCCGAGCGCGGCCACGACGGCGAAGAAGTAGAAACCCCACGGGTAGGCGACGCCGGCGGTGACCAGTGCGCCGGTGACGAACGGCCCGAGGATCGAGCCGAGCCGTCCCACCGCGGACGTCAGGCCGAGCGCTGTACCCCGGGCCTGCGCGGGGAACGCCTGCGCGACGTACCCGTAGATCAGTACCTGCGCGGAGAACACGAACACGCCGGTGAGCAGCACGACCGCGTTGAGCACGAACGCGTTCCCGATCTTGAGACTCAGCGCCGCGAGCAGCACCGCCCCCGCCCCGAACCAGATCCGGGCGATCGGCCGGATGCCGAACCGGTCGGCGATCGTGCCGGCCAGCACCAGCCCGAGCACCGCGCCGATGTTGAGCACGAGCAGCAGCGTGATCGACGTCGAGATCGGGTAGCCCGCGGTGCGCATCAGCTGGGGCAGCCAGGTGTTGAGCCCGTAGACCAGCAGCAGTCCCATGAACGAGCCGGTCCACACCGCGATGCTGATCCGCCGGAACCGGGTGCCCAGCAGGTCGCGGAGCCCGACGCGCTCGGCGTCTTCGCGAGCGGCGAGGTAGGCGGCCGATTCGGGCAGGCGCCACCACATCAGCGGCACGGCCAGCAGCCCGACGACGCCGCCGCCGTAGAACAGCCAGTGCCAGTCGTCCTTCACCGCCAGGGCCAGGATCGACGTCAGCACGGCGCCGACGTGGTAGCCGGTCATGGTGAACGTGCTCGCGCTGGCGCGGCGGCTCGCGGGCAGGTTCTCCGACATCACCGTGAGCGCCACCGGCATGCACGCGCCGAGGCCGAGGCCGGCGGCGAACCGGAAGACCCCGAACGTCGCGACGTTCGGCGCCAGCGGGGTGAGCAACGTGAAGAGCGAGAACAGCAGCACCGAGCCGATGAGCATGCCGCGCCGGCCGAACCGGTCGGTGACCGGGCCGAGGAACGCGGCGCCGACGGCGACCCCGACGAGCGAGACCGTGGCGACCAGCGTCGCGCCGGCCGCGGTGAAGCCGAGGTAGTGGCTCTTCAGCAGGGTCGGGATGGTGGCGCCGAGGGCGACCAGGTCGTAGCCCTCGAGCAGGACGGTCAGCCAGCAGAGGACCGCCGTCCACATCGGACGGGCGGGAGACGTCGTCATTGCCGTGCTCCTTAGAAGGGGTAGCCCGCGATGTCCGCGCGGACGGTCAGCCACTGGGTCTCGGTGAAGGCCTCGATGTTGGCCTGCGCGCCGCCGAAGCGGGAGCCGTTGCCGGAGTCGCCGACGCCGCCGAACGGGGCGGTGGGCTCGTCGCCGACGGTCTGCTCGTTGATGTGCACCTTGCCCGAGCGGACCTCGTCGGCCAGCGTCATCGCGGTGCCGACGTCGCCGAGGATGCCGACCGACAGGCCGTACTCGGAGTCGTTGACGATCCGCGCGGCCTCGTCCAGATCGCGGTAGGCGCGCACCGGCGCGACCGGGCCGAAGATCTCTTCGCGCCACGCGGGGTTCTCCTCGGACAGTCCGAAGAGGACAGTCGGCGGGTAGAACGGCGCGTCCGGCTTGCCACCGGCCACCACCTGGGCGCCGGCCGCGACACCGCGGTCGACGACGTCGGTGACGTGCGCGAGCTGCCGGTCGTCGATGATCGGGCCGAGCGCGACCTCCTCGGTGGCCGGGTTGCCGACGGGGAGCCGCCGCGCCTTCTCCGCCAGGGCCTCGACGTATTCGTCCACTTGGGACTCGTGCACCAGGTGGCGGCCGGTGGTCATGCAGATCTGGCCCTGGTGCAGGAACGAGCCGAACGCGCCGGCGGAGGCGGCCTTGGCGACGTCGGCGCCCGGCAGCACGACGAGCGCGTTGTTCCCGCCGAGCTCCAGGTGGACCCGCTTGAGCGCCCGCGCGGCGGCTTCGCCGACCTTGCGCCCGGCCGCCGTCGAGCCGGTGAACGACACGACCGACACCTCCGGCGCGTCGACCACCGCGGCGCCGACGCCGGCGTCGCCGGGCAGCAGGTGCAGCAGGCCGTCCGGCAGTCCGGCCTCTTCGAAGACGCGCACGATGCTCACCCCACCGGACACCGCCGTGCGCAGGTCCGGCTTGAGCAGCACGGCGTTGCCGAGCGCGAGGGCCGGCGCGACCGACCGGATCGCCAGGATCAGCGGGAAGTTGAACGGTGAGATCACCGAAACCACGCCGGCCGGGACGCGCCGGGCGAGCGACCAGCGCGGTTCACCGGTGCTCAGCACCTCGCCGCGCGGGTGGGTCGGCAGGGCCGCGGCTTCGAAGCAGATCCCGGCCGCCATCTCCGTCTCGATCCCGGCCTTCGGGCGCGTCGAACCGGCTTCGCGCACGATCCAGTCCTGCACCTCGGCGGCATGGGCCTCCCACAGCTCGCCGGCGCGGCGCAGCACCGCGGCGCGCTCGGCGGGCTTGCGCCGGGCCCAGTCGCGCTGGGCCTCCGCGGCGGCGCGGGCCGCGGCGGCGACGTCGTCCGGAGTCGCGACGCCGACGCGGCCCAGGGTTTCTCCGGTGGCCGGTTCGACGACCGGGTGGGTCCCGCCGGTGCCGCGGGTGAACTCGTCTTCGAGCAGGGTCATGATCACTCCGGTGTGGTCGGTTCCGTGTCGACCTGGAGCAGCCGCGGGCCGTCCGAGGTCGTCTTGAGTTCGGTGCGCAGGTGGTCGAGGTCGGTGACGGCGGTCGCGGGGACGCCGTAACCGGCCGCGATGGCCGTGAAGTCGAGGCCCGGGATCTCGGTGCCCGGCACGTCCGGCGTGCCGAGCAGCTCGCCGAACCACCGCAGCGCGCCGTAGACGCCGTTGCGGAGGATCACGAACGTCACCGGGACGCGGTAGTGCGCCGCGGTCCACAGCGCCGTGATGCCGTAGTTGGCCGAGCCGTCGCCGATCACGCCGACCACCGGGCGGTCCGGGCTGCCCATCGCCACGCCGACCGCGGCGGGCAGGCCGAAGCCGAGCCCGCCGGCCGCGGGGAAGAAGTACGAGCCCTCGCGGCGCAGGTCCATCTGCCGCCACCACGCCGAGTTCGTCGACGTCGATTCGACGACGTACCGGGTGTCGTCCGGTTGCGTGTCGCGGAGGGCGGCGAAGACCTGCTCCGGGTGCAGCGCGTGGTCGCCGGTCTTGGGCTCCGGGTTCTCGAGGTGGCCGCCTGCCGCCGTCCGGGCGGGCACCTTGGCGAGGAGCGCCTCGATCACCGGCGCCGGGTCGGCGACCAGCGCCTCGCCCATGGGCGCGCGGGCCGCCGCGCCGAAGTCGTCGGTCACCTGCACCAGCCGCGTCCCCTCCGGCAGGTACGCGCCGGGAACGTACTGGTGGTACCGGAAGACGGGCGCGCCGAGGACGAGCACGAGGTCGTGGCCGGTCAGCGCGGCCGAGACGGGCGCGATCCCGGCCGGCAGCACGCCGCGGAAGAGCCGGTGCCGGTTGGGGAAGGGCAGCCGGTGTGGCGACGGCGCCACCCAGGTCGGCAGGCCGAGGTGCTCGGCGAGGGCGACGGCCCGGTCGAACAGGCCGAGGGTGGCGAGGTCGCCGCCGAGGACGAGCGCGGGGTTCTTCGCCGCGGCAACGGCGTCGGCGAGGTCGTCGAGCTGCGTCCCGGACGGCGTCAGTCCTCTTTGGACGTTTCGGTCCAGCGTGACGGCCGCGGTGGCGTCCAGTTCGGCGGCCCAGTCGTCGTAGGGCACCGACAGGTAGGTCGGGCGCCGGTGCAGCTCGGCCTCGAAGACGGCCTGCGCGAGCGACCGCGGCACGTCGCCGGCGCAGCTCGGCTCGCCGGACCAGCCGACGAGCGGGCGCATCAGCTGCGTCGCGTCGACGTTGGCGAGCATCGCCTCCATGCCGATGGCCGCGCGCACCTGCTGGCCGGCGGTGAGGACCAGGGGAGAGCGCGAGTAGACGGCGTTGGTCAGCGCGCCCACCGCGTTGCCCGAGCCGGCCGCGGCGTGCAGGTTGACCAGCACCGGGCGGCCGGTCGCCTGGGCGTACCCGTCGGCCATCCCGACGACGGCGCCCTCGTGCAGGCCGAGGACGTAGCGGAAGTCCCGGGGGAGCCCGGTGAGGAACGGCAGCTCGTTCGACCCGGGGTTGCCGAAGATCGTGGTCAGGCCACGGCGGTCCAGGAACTCGTGGGCGAGCCGGCGGGCGGTGGGCATGCGCGGGTCCTCCTCGTGCGGGTTGGCCCAGACCCTAAGGAGCGCACCCGTCTGTGTTCCAATAAATGTTGACTCAGGCGTTCATAGATGGGATCGATGATGCGCGACTTCGACCTGAACCTGGTCCGCACGTTCGTGCTGCTCTACGAGACGCGCAGCGTGACCGCGACGGCCGAGTCCCTGCACGTCACCCAGCCGACGACCAGCTACAGCCTGCAGAAACTGCGGCGCCGGTTCTCCGACGAGCTCTTCCGCCGCACCGGCGGCGGCCTGGTGCCCACGACCACGGCCCGCGCGCTCTACGAACCCCTGCACAGCGCGTTGTCGGGCATCGAAACGGCGGTCAGCGGCGCGTGGACGTTCGACCCGTCGACGGCCCGGGCGGCGTTCACGCTCTGCCTGTCCGACCTGGGGGAGATCTCGCTGCTGCCGCGCCTGATGGCGGCGCTGCCCGCCCGGGCGCCCGGCGTGACGCTGACCGTCCGGCCGCTCGACGTCGACCGCGCGGCCGACCAGCTGGGCCGCGGCGAGATCGACGCGTTCATCGCGTCCCCGCTGATCAGTTCCCAGCGCGTCGCGCGGGTCCCGCTGTTCTCGGAGGGCTACCTGGGGATGGTCGCGCTCGACCACCCGCGGCTGGGGGCGCAGGTCTCGTTCGACGAGCTGGCGGCGGAGCGGCACGTGACGGTGTTCGGCCCGACCGGCCACGACGGCCCCCGCCGCGCCCTGGAGGGCCGCGGGCTGCTGGACCGGGTGGTCCTGGAGGTGACCCGCTTCGCGGCCCTGCCGTACCTGGTCCAGGACGGTGAGCTGGTGGCGATGGTGCCGCGCCTGGTGGCGGAGGTGTTCGCGGCCGAGCACCGGGTGCGGCTGTTCGAGCTGCCCATGGACGTCGAGCCGGCGCAGGTGTCGGTGTACACGCGCCACACGCACGCGCGCAGCCCCGCGCAGCAGTGGCTGGTGACATTCATGCGCGAAGTGCTCGGCTGATTTAACACACATTTTTCCTCGCGCCCATTTCACGCCGAAAGATCTGGGCCGAACGTGTAGTGCTTCGTGCCGAACGGATCCCGCGCTGCCTAATGTCGGTCACGGTCCTGACACCCGAGCTAGGGAGGAATCCGGTGAGGCTCGTCCGCCTGGTCAAGAAAGCGCTTCCCAAGAAGAGCCTGAAGGCGTACGCCTGGTACGGCTGGATCTGATCGCGCGGCCGGTCCCGGTGACCGGGACCGGCCCGTTCCCCCCGGAGGAGTGCCGAACGTGGTCATGGCCCCCGCCCACCGCGAGGTCGTCTTCGCGCCCCGCCTGGAAAACCTGCTGCGTGACCACGGTGACGGCGGCCTGTTCCGGCTCGAACCGGACACCGTCGGGATCGCGGACCCGGAGCTGATGGACGCCGTCCTGCGCGCCCGCCCGGCCAACGCCGAAGAACGGCCGACCTTCAAGCCGGTGCTGGGCCGCGCGGTGACCCGCGCCGAATCGGCCTCGCTGATGCAGGCACTCGGCGCCGACGTCCGGGCCGCCTTGAAGCGGCCTGCCGACACACCCGACCTCACCGGTGCGTGGCCGGCCGTGCCGCACGACTACCTGCGCCGGTTCGTCTTCGGGCCCGAGACGCGCCGGTTCCGCGTGCTCGTCGACCGCCGCCTGGAGCTGACGCCGAAGCTGACCTGGTCGGCCGTCGCCGCCGGGGCCGCGCTGGCCCGCCGTCCGGCGCCGGACGCCGAGCTGTCGACGCTCGCCCGGCAGGTCCTGGCCGCCGAGACCCTGGCCGAACGGCGCTTCCGGATGTACCTCTACCGCCGCGTCGCCGCGCCGATCTGCTTCACCGTCGCCGCGCTGGTGACCAACGCCGTGTGGCTCGGCGCGCCGTTCGACGACGACGTCCCGAACGAGCACGTCCTGAACGAAGCACTCCGGCTGCTGCCGCCGTCGTGGAACGTCCTGCGCGTGCGTTCGCCGGAGTACGCGGAGGTCGACGCCCGCATCACCGCGGGCGACGACGTCCTGCTGCTGCCGCTGCTGAGCCACCGGTCGCCGAAGCTCTGGGACGCCCCGGCCGAGTGGCGCCCGCGGCGCTGGACCGGGCTCGACGCCGACCGCCACCCGGGTTACCTGCCGTTCGGGCACGCCAGTGAGCGCTGCTGGGGCCGGCACCTGGTGCTGCCGCTGGCGAGCCGCCTGCTCGACGTCGTCCGGGCCGAAGGGCTGGTGCCCGACCCGCGCCGCACCCGCGCGCACGTCGAGCTCGACGGCCTGCTGGAGCTGGCCGACGTGAAGGTCGTCAGGTCGCGTCGCAGCGGGAGCCGTTGAGGGTGAACCCGCCGGGCTGCGGGTTCCCGCGGTCGAAGGCGCCGTTCAAGCCGGTCGTGACGGTCGCGCCCGGCGCGAGGGTGGTGTTCCACGACTCCGCGGTCACGGTGACCCGGGCGCCGCTCTGGTCGTAGCGGCCGTCCCAGCCGTGGGTGACCCGCTGGCCCGCGGGGAACGTCCAGGTGAGCGTCCACGGCGAAAGCGTCGCGGTGCCCTTGTTGGTGATGGCGACCTCGGCGGTGAAGCCGTCGTTCCACTGGTCCTGCACGGTGAACCGGACCGCGCACGTCGCGGCCTTCGGCGGCTCGGTCGTGGCCGGCGGTGGCGGCGCGGCCGACGACGTCTGCCGCAGCACGGTCGGGATCGGCGTCGGGCTCGGCCGGGCCGAGGTGGGCGTCGGCGGCCGCGGGGTCGTCGCGGGCGCGAGCGAGTCCGGGAGCACGGCCGCCTGCCGTCCGGGGGAGCTCTCGGACGTGACCGCGATGAGCACCAGGCTGCCCAGCACCACGACGGCGCCGGCGAACGCCGAGAACCACCGGATCCGCCGTCCCGCGCGTTGCTGGTCCGCCGCGGCTTCGCGGGCCCGTTGCTCGAGCCGCTCCCGGTAGCCGTCGCCGGTGTCTTCCTCGCGAACCGGCCCGGTTTCGGCAGGCCCGCCGAGCGATCGCGGCGTCGCCCCGGTCTCCCGGAGCAGCTCGGCGACGGAGATCTCGTCGTCCCGCCGCCGATCGGCGCGCGCCATCCGGAACCTCCCGTTCTGCGGCCCGACCGGCGAATCCTAGGAATCCGCGGCGGTCTTGTAAACCGCGTGCACGGCGCGTGCACCCGGCGTGCACAAGACGCAGACACCGCCGCGGTTACCTGGAGCCGTGGCCGGAGCAGCCGGCCCGGAATCCAGGAGGGAACCGATGTCCGACAAGAAGATCATCGCCGTCGTCGGCGCGACCGGGCAGCAGGGCGGCGGGGTGGCCCGCGCGATCCTCGACGACCCGGACGGCCGCTTCGCGCTCCGCGCGCTCACCCGCAACCCGGACTCCGCGGCCGCGCGCGAGCTCGCCGCCCGGGGCGCCGAAGTCGTGTCCGCCGACCTGGACGACGAAGCGAGCCTGACGAAGGCGTTCGAAGGCGCGTACGGCGCGTACCTGGTCACGGCGTTCTGGGAGTACAACTCCGTCGAGCGCGAGCAGCAGCAGGCCCGCGCGATGGCCGCGGCCGCTAAGACCGCCGGGCTGCGGCACGTGATCTGGTCGACCCTGCCCGACACCCGCCTGCACCTGCGCGACGACCGCGTGCCGACGCTGCACGAGCACTACAAGGTCCCGCACTTCGACAGCAAAGCCGAGGCCGAGGCGTTCTTCGTCGAGGCGGGCGTGCCGGCGACGTTCCTCTCGACGACCTTCTACTTCGAGGCCTTCGCGGACTTCTTCCGCCCGGTCCGCGACGAGGACGGCGTCCTCGCGCTGCACCTGCCGATGGCGGCCGGCCGCCTGCCGGGCATCGCCGCCGAAGACATCGGGCGGACCGCGTTCGGCGTCTTCGCGCAGGGCCCGTCCCTGGTCGGCGAGACGATCAGCATCTCCGGCGAGAACCTGACCGGCGAGGAGTACGCGGCGGCGTTCGCGAAGGAGCTCGGCACCGAGGTCGTCTACCGGCCGCTGGACGTCGAGGCGGTGCGCTCGTCCGGCGCACCCGGCGCCGACGACCTGGCGAACATGTTCTTCTACTACGCCGAGCACGAAAGCGCGTTCGCCGGCGCGCGCGACCCGGAGGCGGTGCGGAAGCTGAACCCGCGGCTGCAGGACTTCGCGACCTGGCTCGCCGCGCACCGAGACGCCTTCAAGGGGCTGTGATGCAGTTCGGGATCTTCGGGGTCGGGGACATCGCCCCCGACCCCGTGACGGGGCGGGCGCCGACCGAGCACGAGCGCATCAAGCGCATGGTCGAGACGGCCGTCCGCGCCGAGGAAGCCGGCCTCGACGTCTACGCGACGGGGGAGCACCACAACCCGCCGTTCGTGCCGTCGTCGCCGACCACGCTCCTGGGGTTCGTCGCGGCGCGCACGAGCCGGATCACGCTGTCGACGTCGACGACGCTGATCACCACGAACGACCCGGTGAAGATCGCCGAGGACTACGCGATGCTGCAGCACCTCGCGGACGGCCGGCTCGACCTGATGCTCGGCCGCGGCAACACCGGGCCGGTATACCCGTGGTTCGGCAAGGACATCCGCGACGGGATCGCCCTGGCCGTCGAGAACTACGCGCTGCTGCGGCGGCTGTGGCGTGAGGAGGTCGTGGACTGGTCGGGCCGGTTCCGGACGCCGTTGCAGGGGTTCACCTCGACGCCCCGGCCGCTGGACGGCGTGCCGCCGTTCGTCTGGCACGGGTCGATCCGCAGCCCGCAGATCGCCGAGCAGGCGGCCTTCTACGGCGACGGCTTCTTCCACAACAACATCTTCTGGCCGCCCGAGCACACCCGGCGGATGATCGCGGTGTACCGCGAACGGTTCGAGCACCACGGCCACGGCCCGGCCGACCGGGCGATCGTCGGTCTCGGCGGCCAGGTGTTCATGCGGCGCCGCTCCCAGGACGCGATCGCCGAGTTCCGGCCGTACTTCGACCACTCGCCGATCTACGGCCACGGGCCGTCGCTCGAGGAGACGATGGCGCAGACGCCGCTGGCGGTCGGCAGCCCGCAGCAGGTCATCGACCGCACGCTGCGCTTCCGCGAGGACTTCGGCGACTACCAGCGCCAGCTGTTCAACGTCGACGGCATGGGCCTGCCGCACGCGGCGGCCCTGGACCAGATCGACCTGCTGGGCGCGGAGGTGGTCCCGGTGCTGCGGAAGGAGTTCGAGCGGCTGCGCCCGGCGCACGTCCCGGCCGGCCCGCCGGAATAGCCGTCCCCGGTGGCGGGTTGCGCTGTGCGTGACCGATGCGATGCGGTTCGAAGTGCTGGGCCCGGTCCGCGCGTGGCGCGGCGACGCCGAGGTCGAGCTGGGCCCGCCCCAGCAACGCGCGGCACTGGCGGCGTTGCTCCTGCAGGAGGGCACCCCGCTGTCCCCGGCCCAGCTGGTCTCGACCCTGTGGAGCGGCACCGAACCGAGGGCGGCGGCCGGCATGGTCCGCTCGTACGTGTCCCGTCTGCGCCACGCGGGCGTCCCGATCGAGTCGGTCGGCGGCGGCTACGCCCTGCGCGTCGACGCCTTGGACGTCACGGAGTTCCAGCGCCTGGCTACCACCGGCACGGCTTCTTCCCTGCGCGAGGCCCTGCAGCTGTGGCACGGGACCCCACTGGCAGGCCTGAACGGCTTCGAGGCGGAGCGCGTCCGCCTGGAGCAGTTGCGCCTGACGGCCCGCGAGAACCTGGCCGCCGCGGACATCGAGGCGGGCAGGCCCGCGATCACCGAGCTGACGGACCTGATCACCGAACACCCACTGCGCGAACGTCCCCGCGAGCTGCTGATGCTGGCGCTGTACCGCGCAGGACGCCAAGCCGAGGCCCTGGAAGTCTTCGCGGAGACGCAGCGCCTGCTGGAGGCGGAGCTGGGCCTGTACCCCGGCCCCGAGCTGCGGGAGATGCAACGCCGCATCCTCACGGCCGACCCGTCCTTGACACCGGTGGCGCGCCCGACCCAGCTACCCCCGGACCTCCCGGAGTTCGTCGGCCGCACATCGGAGACGGCGACCCTCTCCGCAGCCCTTTCGCCGTCCGCAGCCCGAGTCCCGGTGGTGGGCATCGAGGGCCTGGCGGCAATCGGCAAGACGACGCTGGCCGTCCACATCGGCCACGGCGTGGCGGCGGCTTTCCCGGACGGCCTGCTGTTCCTGGACCTGTCGGCGTCGGCGGACCCGCTGTCGGAGCTGCTGCGGGGGATAGGGGTGCACAGCCTCCCAGAGTCCCCGAGCGAGCGCGCGGCGCTGTGGCGAACCCGCACGTCAACGCTCAGCCTGCTGACCGTCCTGGACAACGCCCGCACCGCCGACGAGGTAGCCCCCTTGCTCCCGTCCGCGGGCGGTTCAGCCGTACTGATCACAGCCCGCCGCCGCCTGTACGGCCTGTCACACGCCCACTGGACCAAACTGAGCGGCCTGAGCGTCCCGGACTCCCTAACCCTGCTGGGCCACCTGATCGGCCCGGCCCGGGTGGCGGCCGAGCCGGCGGAGACGCGAGAACTGGCCACCCGGACGGCAGGCTTCCCCCAGGTGGTCCAGGCGGTAGGAGCGCGCCTGGCATCCCGCCCGGACTGGACGATGGCGACGGCCCTGCAGCGCCTGGGCCGCCCGGCCCCGGGCGCCCCGGTGACACCCCCGGAGTGCGGCGCGATCGAGAAGCCGTACGAGTCGGTCCTGGCCGAGCTGACCCCACCCCAGGCCCGAGCGTTCAGCACCCTGGCCTGGGCCGACCCGGACTTCTCGGTGGCATCGGCCTCCGAGACCCTAAGCCTCCCCTTGACCGACACGGCAATGCTGCTGGAGTCCCTGGTGGACGCCCACCTGCTGGAACCAGCAGGCCCAGACCACTACGGCTACCAGGAGCCCCTGCGCACCTTCGCCCGCGGCCAAGCAGCTGAATCGATGCAGAACAGCTGATCATCCCAGACCCCGAAGGCATCGGATCCAGACCCCCCTGAACAAGGCCGACGGGGCGCCGTATACTCTTTCTTCAGCAGGTCCGAGTGGCGGAATGGCAGACGCGCTAGCTTGAGGTGCTAGTGCCCTTAACGGGCGTGGGGGTTCAAGTCCCCCCTCGGACACACACGTTACCCACACGGGGAGAGGCAGTCACAGTGACTGCCTCTTTTTTGTTGTCGTAGACCACCTGTAAGCCCAGGTCGCGGTAGACCTGCGTGATCCTCTCCGAGCTGCGCGAGTTGAGGTGCCTGGCGACGTCGCCGAGCTGGTCCAGCATCGCGTACACCTCCGCCACGTCGACCGCCTGTGTATCCGGTAGGTGCTTCAGCTCCTCCAACGCGGCCTGCCGCTCAGCCTGTGCGCGCTTCATCGGCTCGACGAAGTTGACGGGGTCCACGCCCGCCTCAATAGCCGCAAGGTGCCGCCGTAGCTTCTCCTCGGCACCCTTCAGCCGCTTTTCCGCATTGGCTCGACGGCCGTCCACCCGGCCGTCCTGCGACCCGGTGAGCAGCCGTACCGTCTCGTCGCGGTTGTCCGGGGCGAAGACCTGGCTCAGCCACTCGTTGATCGGCGGGACTACGACGTCCTCTCGCAGGTTCACCGTCTTCGGGTGATCGGCCAGCGCCGCCGATCCCGGCGTCATCGTTCGTGCGATGCACCGGTAGTAGACGCCCTTCCGGATAGCCGCACCCTGCATCTTTCGGGCGCAGATTTCGCAGCGCACCAGCCCCTTCAACAGGTACGTGTGCTTGGTGGCTGCGCGATTCCGTTCGAGCTTGGCAATGCCGGGCAGTCCGCCGGCCGCACGGGATCGGCGCATCAACTGCGCCTGCGTGAACGTCTCGACAGAAACAATCTCCGGGTGAGCAGGTCGCCGCGACCGAACAACGCGATCCGGCGCCGCCCGCTTGAACCGCACAACATGCCCCGCCCCGACGTCATCCGGATTCAGGAGCGTCTCGTGCTTGGTCCAGCGTCCGAAGATCGCGTACCCGGTGTACCGCGGATTCTCCAGAATGGACCGGACGGTGCTCCCTTGCCAGCCATCGGCGAGCCGGTGCCGGTTCTGCTCGGGCCGGCGTTCGGAAGGGCAGGGCACTCCGTCTTCATTGAGCCCCTTCGCGATCGCTCGATCGCCGACGCCTTCCATGTACTCGGCGAATATCCGCTGGACCACCTCGGCCGCGTCGGGATCGATGGCCAGTACGCGCAGCCGGAACCCCTCAGCGGCCTTTCGGGGATTCGGGTGTGGACCGCCGTCAACGACAACGTAGCCGTATGGCGCCCGGCCGCCCTGGTGTCGCCCTTCGTTGACAACCTGTGCGTCCATCGCGGCGCGGACGCGAGCCTGGACGTGCTGGCGTTCTGACTCGCTCATTCCACCGAGCACGCTCATGAGCATCTTGTGCGACGGGTTCCGCGCGTCGTACTTCCCGCCCAGTTCCGGCACCCACAGGTCGACGCCGTACGCGGCGAACCGGGGCGCGATGAGTGAGAACTGGTTGCCGAACCAACAGCGCGTGCCCTCGCCGACCACAACGGCGTTCCACGTCCGCCGCGGGTTCTTCAGTTCGGCGAGCAGCCGCGCAGCCTCGTCTCGACGCTCCCAGGGGACCGACCGCGACTGCCCAATGTCGAAGTATTCGGCGACCACCCGGCCGCCCAGCGGCTCGACGAACTTCCGAGCGTTCCCGAACTGCCAACCGCGAGAGGTCTCCGGGTCCTGGTTGTCTTCCGTCGAGCACCGGCCGTAGGCAGCGAGTTCACCGATCCCGTCGTCGACCGGCTCGGCCACCTCAAGGCCAAGGATGTCGTCCAGCGTCGACCACGGGTCGTTGCTGATTTCAGCCGTCACGGTTCCTCCTCTGCCGGTCCGTCCAGCACCGGCACCTTGGTAAGCTCGATCAGAACGGCCAGTAGTCCGCGTGCTACGGCTGGCGTCAACTCTGGCAATCCCGCAGGTAGGATAACCCGGATCGGTCGATCCTCGGAGTGAGTGGCGCTCATGACCGACCTTCCTGCCCGGTCAATTCGCCGCCTTCCTTCGCGCGGTCGATTGCGCTCCTGATTTCAGCCGTCCGGTACCCGCGAACCTGCCGAGTCTCGCCGTCCTCGCCGGTCACGCGGTCTCGCGTCGGCCGGCATCCCACCTCGGCCATCTGCTGCGCGAACGTCCGGGAGTCGACCTCCAGGACGTCCAGTAACTCGGCTGTCGGCACGAAGTCTCGGCCGTCCGGCCCGAGGTCGTCCTCCAAGTAGTCGACGAGCGACGCGAGCACCTCGGGTAGTTCGCCAGACGACTCAGCTGCGTGACCTGCACCGATTGCCTTGACCGCGGCCGCGTGGTCGAGCACCGGCATGGTGTCTTGCCCGGCCGCGTGCCCGGTGAGTGTCCCGGCTGCCTCGCGTAGCGTCCGGCCCTGCTCGCAGATGGTCCGCCAGTCCTCGTTCGGCATGTAGTAGGTCCGAACCGTCATGGCCAGCACATCGGCGCCGGCCGACGTGTCGCCGTCCGGCCGAAGGATGCCCACTCCTTTGTGCGAGGGCAGCAGCCGACTGGAGTCGAACCCACGCGTGTTCATCTGCTCGCCAAGCACGATGTTCGAGTCGCGCCAATCCATCACCCGCAGCGCGAACCGCGAGCCGAGCACTGCCCGTAACCCCGACGGGATCGTCTTCGAGTCCGGCCGCTGCGTGGCGAGCACCAGGACGATCCCAGCGGCCGGCCCCTTCTTCGCCAGCCGCGTCAACAGCTCGCCGACGTACTCACCCGCGGTGAGCTTCTTGCCTTGCACGTCGACGGGGGTGCGATCCTCCAGAGGAACCTGAACCTCATCGATGAAAATGGCCGTGATCGGCATGTCCAGCGCCTTGTCGCGGGACATCTCCGGCGTGACCTTCGATTCCGGACACGTGAGGTCGTCCAGGTCGCGCATCCGCCGAAACCGCGTCTGAACCTCGCCGACCAGCTCAATCAGCCAGTCCACAAGCGCCAGAACGTGTTCGGGTTCGTCGCCGGACATGAACCGATGCGCCACCAATCCGGCCGCGTCCCAGTCCTTTCCGGCCTTGAAGTCCGCCACGTACAGCCGCACCCAGGCGTCCAGGATGAGCCCGGCCGCCGCGAGCCGGGCGGCGAAGGTCTTGCCCTGCCGGGGAATGGCCCCGACCAGCAGGGACGTCCACACCAGCGGCAGGTCAATCCGCCGGTCCCGCGCATCCCGTCCGAACGGGATCGGCCGCCACGCGTCCCACTGCGTCACGCCGAGCAGCGGCGTCCGCAACGGCGGCGAGGCGTACGGGTCCTCATCAGCGACCCACATCGACACTCGCCCGGCGTGTCCGCCGTTGCCCCGGACGCGCTCCACAATGAGCTGTACCTCATCGACGGCAAGCGCCGATGCGAGCGCGTCCCGGTTCTTCACCACGTCGGCCGCCTTGCGGGTGGCGGGGAGATCGACGGTGACGGCCCAGCCGTCTCCGACGCGCGTCGCACGTTCGACGAGCCGCAGCGTCTCGTCCTTGCCGATCAGCTTCGCATCGCGGAACGCGTCCACCAGGACCTGCGGGTCCATCGTCCACGTCAACGTCCGTGGCCCGGCGAGCGCTGGCTTACGGCCAGGACTGCCGTCCTTCCTTCGCCCGAGGATCGCGAGCGCCACTGAGGCAGCGGCGCCGCAGATCCACAAAGGATCGGTTCCGTACACGAGATCGACGATGGCGACCGCCACAGCCGTCACGACCACGACAGCGCCGGTGACCTTCCACCGGAACAACGTCAGCGCCCGAATCTCGGTGAACTTGTCGGCAAGCTTCTCGGACTCCTCGGCGGCCGTCCGGTAATCCCGGACGGTCACCCAGCCCCGCCACCACCGCGCGCCGACCACGACGCCACGCACAACCGCACCCAGGAACCGCAAGGGCGATAGCACCAGCCACACCACGGCATCCTTCAGCGCTTGCCTCGCCTGAGGCTTGCTCTTGAGCCACAACGGGACTCGCGGCGAGTGCAGCCACCACAACACGAAGCGATTCCTCTTCGGCGCGCGCGGGCGCGGCTGCGGCAACGTGTCGTCGATCAGTTCGCCGTCGAGCACAGGATCGGCCTTGACCGGCAGTGAGTCAGTCATGGGCCACCTCTGCCCGTAGTGCCCGCGCCAGCCGGGGTGACAGGCCACGTGAGCACCCGGTTGCCCGCCGCACCCATGCCGGCGTGATCTCGACGTCCGGCGTCCACATCTCCCGAGCAATGGTGAGGTAGTCGGCGAACAGCACGCGCCGCCCGCCGGTCTCCTGCTGAACGGGGCGCCGTTCAGCAGCCACCAGCACGGCATCGGTGAGCTTGTCCCGCAGGTCGGTGATCGCCTCGACAGCGACGAACACGACGAGCGGCGGCACCGAGTGCAGCACGATCGAGGCGGCTTCCCCGGCCGCGAACGACGTCCAGGTGTTCATGACGTACGTAGCCGCGAGCGTGAACCACTTCGCCCGCCGCACCCACACGCCCGTCTTGACCTGGTACCGCGCGGTGACCTGCTCCGCCCGCAGGATCGCCAGCAGGACGAGCGAGACGGTCGGGTCCAGCACCCACGCGGCTAGCCACGGCAGCGACCCCGGCCGGGTGCCGGCCGACGCGAAGCCCTGCACGTTGGTCATCGTGAAGGCCAGCCCGAGCACGATCCCGGACCAGCACATCCAGTCGACCTGCCGCCGCACGCGCTCGATCCGCAGCGCGACGACGTCCGGATCGGTCTGATAGGCGCGCACCTCCGCGGCTTCGGCCGCGTCCTGCGCGAGCCGTTGCGCCCGGTTCATCGCCGACCACCCCGCTTCGAGGTATCGACGGTGGTCACGGTCATGGCACGGGTCAGCGCGTAGGACGCGAACAGCGCGGGCAGTCCGAGTACGACGAACAGCAGCCACGGGCTACCCGGATGAGCGATCACCACCCACTGGACCGCGACGATCAGCCCGGCATTGAACAGCACGCGCCCGGCCAGCGAGACGAGCCGCGCTCCAGACCGGGCAGCTTCCGCTGCGGCCTTCGCCCGGCGAGCACCAGCCCGCCAGACCCAGAACAGGACGATCAGCACGCCTACACCGGCGAGGATCTGCGTGGGCGTCACGGTGAGTCCGTTCATCGTGCACCCCGCTCGAAGCGCTCGCCGCGACGCAGCCAGTGCGGGTGCAGCGCGCGCCGGTCGTCGTCGGTCATCGCGCCCCAGACGCCGACCGTTTGGACGCCGGCCGTCCGAAGCTCCAGTTCAAGGCACTCGTCCTGGACCGGGCAGCCGCCGCACAGCAGCTTGGCGAACTCGCGGTCATCGCGAGCGTCCGGAGGGACGGCCTCCGACGGCGTCATGCAGGCTCCATCGCTGGTCACGACGTCGCGTAGGACATCGGCGGGCACCCACCGCAGGTGATCGAGCCGCCATGCGATGCCGATCAGCCAGAGGTCGTCGGCTTCCATGCCGCACCTCCGTCCTGAAGCGCCTTGGCCAGCTCGATGGACGAGACGCGCAGGCCCGAGCGGCACAGGGTGGCGCGGAGCATGCCAGTCCGGATCGCCCGGCTGACGGTGTTGCGGGAGACGCCGAGAATCCACGCGGACTCGGGAATGGTGTGAAAGGTCGTTTTGGTGTTCATGAGAGAACCATTCTGTTGATTTCAAGACTATGTTGTTGATTTCAGCTCTTCGTCGGACGTGTTTGTCCGACGCGCCGCAGGCAATGCGCTATGCGGCGCGGAGAAAGCTCGACGAACCGCTAATCTCGGCGCTGAGGCGGAGCGCGGAGGAATACGTGACGGAGGACTGGGCGGCAGTCGCCAAGGCCATCAACATGCGCGTGAACGAACTCGGCTGGCGACAACGCGAGCTGGCCGAGCGGTCGCACGTGTCGCAGGCGATCGTGCGCGAGCTCCAGCACCACACGGTGGAGCGTCGTCGGAGCGCGCGGACGCTTGAAGCCCTGTCGACGACGCTCGGCTGGCATCCGCAGCATCTGTTGGCCGTGCTGCAGAATCGCACACCGCCGCACCCGGACGAGCCGGCCGACGACGGTCATGAACTGTGGTCCCGGCTGGACGCGCTCGAACAGCGCCTGGCCGAGATCACCGACCGGCTGGAGGACGTCCAAACGAGCCTTGCGACCGTGGTCGAGCACGTGAAGCCGAAGCGTTAGTGACTGCGTGAGTGAGGTGTTTTTCATGCCTCTAATTCAAGGCCGGAACGGCGTCGCAACCCATGCACAAGCACCGCAGGACCACTGCACAACCACCGCAGATCAGTGACATTCGGGAGCGCGATGAGTCCGGCCGGGGGATGGACGGGACGAACAGCGGTCGCATTGCAGTCGGCATTGCGGCTCAGTCAAGAGCGGTTCGCCGAACACCTCGGAATCAGCGCGCGCACGGTCGCCTCCTGGCATAAGAAGCCGGATCTCCAGCCGCAGTCGGAGATGCAACAGGTTCTGGACACCGCACATGAACGAGCGTCGGAAGCTGAGCAAATCCGCTTCGCCGAGCTGATCGGCGAGGGGCCGGCCGTCGACACGACGGAGGCCGACCGACGGCTCACCGCGGACCCCCACATCGGCGCGGCTCTCGAATGGCTCGACCGGCACGCCCACTGGGCGCCCGGCACCGCGCGCCGTGCTGTCGCCGAGCGAGTCGCGAGCGTCAACGTCCAAGACCTCCACGACCGCGGCACGCGACGAGGTTGGGTCAGCCAACGTGACGTCGCGGAAGCGCTGGCCACCTACTACGGCAACCGGCTCGACGACCACGGCCTGTACACCGCTCAGTGTGGCGAGCTGGCCATGAACACCAGCGTCCTGACCTGCGCAGACTGGCTGGACCTGGACTGTGAACTGCGGCCGCCGCGCGACCGGTTCCGAGTTCCGAGCGCGCAGCCCGAAGCCGACTTGGACCTGGACGACCACGCCGCCGGCCGCGCTGTTCAGCGGCTCGTCGAGACGCTGTCCATGAACACCCGGCTGACGGACAGCCCTATCTACCGGCTGACGAGCACGGACATCCGTGAACACCAGCTCGGCGGGACGTTCGGTATGTCCCAGTTCGTGCACTACGCGCTGACGGTCGACCTGCTCGAAGGCGAGCTGGTGGACGCCGTCGCCACCGGCTCGAACGCCATGCCGCTCCGAGACCGCTACCTGCCGGATCTCCGGTCGGTGCTCGAAGTCGGCGACCGGCTGTGTGCGGGTGGCGTGCTCGCGCTCACCGCGATCGCCCGGCCTGCCGACCCGTACCGCGGTGACGCGGACTACCTGCTCCTGGTCCAGGAGCGGTCCGGCCACGTACTCAACGCCGCGCGCCGACTCGCGGTTATCCCGAAGGGCTTCCACCAGCCCCTCACCGACGTCCGCCGGGACGCCCAGGTCGGCATGACGCTCCGCCGCGAGATGGAAGAGGAACTGTTCGGCCGCCCAGACATCGACAACACCCTGGGCGACATGCTGGCAGCCGACCCGCTGCACCCGACCAAGCTCACCGAGCCGATGAGCTGGCTCATGGCGGAGCCCGGCCGCCTGCGGATGGAGTGCACCGGGTTCGGCCTGAACCTCATGAGCGGGAACTACGAGTTCGCCAGCCTGATCGTCATCGACGACGAAGAATTCTGGGCACGCTACGGGGGAGTGGTAGAAGCGAACTGGGAATCCGCGACTCTTCGTCAGTATTCGACTACCGACGCGGAACTCGTCACCGAGTTGCTGAGTGATGTAGCGTGGAGCAACGAAGGATTGTTCGCCATGACGCAAGGTCTTCGGCGCCTCGAGCAAATCGGCGGAGAGCGAGTGAAACTGCCCGAGATCGAATGGGAGATCAGCCAGTGAGCGACGGTTGGACCGCCGGCAACGCCAACGAGGACGCAGCCGACACCCGCGGCTGGCTGGTCGGACACTTCATCGACCCGTCGCAGGGTGTACGCGCCTCGAAGGACGTAGAAGTCAAGTGGGCCAACCATCCTGCGGGTGACAAGCGTCCTGAGTGGACGTCTGACGACCAGCGGACCACGCTAGTGATGCTCGTCTCCGGTGAGTTTCACGTGGAGGTTACCGGCGGCAGCAAGACCATGACCCGTCCAGGTGACTACGTGATGTGGGGTCCAGGAATCGACCATTCTTGGGAAGCGCTGGCGGATTCGGTCGTCCTGACCGTCCGCTGGCCCTCAGCCACCTAATTCGACTGCCGGAATCCGCACTCGATCGCCGCCGATCTCGGCGAGCCGACGCAATCCCTGGAGAAACGCGAACAGTCCTTCGTTGCTCCAGGTTTCGTCGCTGATCAGGTCCGCGATCAAGTCGCCGTCGAGCGTCGAGTACTGCCGCAACCCGGCGGCCTCCCAGTTCGCTTCGACGTCGCCGCCGAACCGCGGCCAGAACTCCTCATCCTCGATCACGACCAGGCTGGCGAACTCGTAGTTCCCGCTGACGAGGTTGAACCCGAACCCGGTGCACTCCAACCGCATCCGCCCCGGCTTGGTAAGCCATCGCATCGGCGCCGACAACCTGCTCGGGTGCATTGGGTCGGCCGCGCGCTGCGCTCCCGCCGTGTTGTCGACGTCGGTGCGCCCGAACAGTTCCTTCTCCAACTCTCGTCGCAGCGTCGTCCCTACCCGTGCGTCCGCCCGGTGGTCCGCCAACGGCCGGTGGAACGCTTTGGGGATGACCGCCAACCGGCCGGCCGCGTTCAGCACCCGCCCCGATCGCTCCTGGACGAGCAGCAAGTAGTCCGGTCCGCCGCGATGCGGGTCGGCTGGTCGCGCGATCGCGGTTAACGCGAGTACCCCGCCCGCGCACAGTCGCCCGTCCAAACCGAGCACCGCCGCGAAGTCGGGCAAGTACTTGTCCCGCAACGGTACATCCCCCGGCCGCAAGTGCTTCCCGGCCTCCAATCTGTCGGTCAACTCGCGCTCAAGCAGGTCCACGCTCAAGGCGTACTCGACGAATGGGGCCAACCCGACCTTGCCCACGATGGCGTCCCGCTGAGACTCGATTGCCGAGAGCCGGTAGATCGGCACGTCCGCTATCCGCACGTCATCCGCCGCAGCTTCCACGAGCCGCCGGACTGCCTCGTTCTCTTCGATGCCACGGCGCGGCCGCGCGAGGTCTGACAGCAATGTGAGCCGGTCAGTCTGAAACGTCAGAGGACACGCCAACTCCGTCCACTCTGGACGGCTCAGGATGCTGGTTCGTGTCTGGACCCCGCCGCAGCGGACCTGGTACATCGAATGCCCGGCAGGCGAATCACCGTAGTAGCCCGCCAAGGCGTCGGCGAGCTGGCGTCGACCGACCTGTGCCCGGACGCGTCGGCCTGCTGGTGCCCGTGCTTCCACTCGCTCGCGTGTCGTCCCCGGGCTCCAGCCGACCTGCCGATCCAGCCAGCTGAACGCAGGCTCAAGCGCCGATCCGAGCAGCGGCGTACCTGCGACCGGGCGCACGCCGATCAACTCGCGCAGCTCGTCGGCGGAGCGGCCGAGCACCTTAGCCAGCTTCGGCCATTGGTACGGCTGTGGCGCGTAGTCGCCGGCTTCCCACCTGATGACCGTTGATCGGTCGACGCGCATCACTTCGGCGAGCTGCTCCTGCGTCAGACCGGCCGCCTTACGAGCTGAAACAAGCTCCTCGCGCCGACGAACACTGACCACCCGACCACCTCGCTCTGGTTGACGATGATCGCAGCATAGCAGCATAGCAGCAGGTAAACGCGCCGACTGCCACATCTGTGTCACGAAACCCCGACGTTTGCGCCCTGGGCTCTGCTGGGTGCTCCGGATTGGATGATTTCAACATATCTGACAACCGGAGGGGCGACTGTGACGAGCGGCGAGCATGGCTCACGAGTGCCGCGTCTTTACGTGACCTGGTACCGCTGCGTCGCCGACGACCTGGACCACGCCGTCACGGACGAGGCGTTCGCGCACGGCGTCGCCCTCCACGAGGGTCGCTACCAGGCGCTCTGCGGACACGAAGTCTTCATCGACTCGTGTCTGGTCCCACCCGGTCGTCCCTGCGTTGCTTGCCTCGCACTGATCCGCGTCCGCAACCGCCCGGCCAATCCCACGCCGGCGCGCCGCCGGGAGCCGTCCCGGTTACGTCGCCTCTTCGGCCGCCTCAGGACTCCGGCCGTCCTGCCGCCGCGCCCGCCTCAACGCGTGCGGCTGATTCCCGAGCAGGGCGGCCGGACTACCACGTCGGCGGGAACGGGCGGCACCCCGACCGCGCCCGTTCCCGCCGATCACCACGCTCGGCGAGGCGCCCGATGACGGCCCGCCTGATCATCGCGCGTCCACTGCCCGGCACCGTGGGCGAAACCCGCCGCGTCGTGCACGTCTTCCCGCTGTCGCCAGAGGAGACCGCACCGGAGCGCCTGACCGCGTACTGCGGCGAGACGTTCGGCCCCGGCGAACTCGAGTTGCTGGACCGCCCGGTCGGGATGCCCTGCGTGACCTGCCTCCGCCGTTCGCCCGGACCTGGTACCGCCGAACTGCCGGCGGGGGATCGATGACGCCCGGCGAGCGGCCTAGCGTGCCTGCCTTTCAGCGAGACCTTGACCCGCTGCTGCTTCTGCCGGTGCGGCTGTTCGCCGCATGCCTGCTGGCAGACATGCGCTGGTGCGAGGACGTCGCCGTCCGGGGCGCGTTGCGTCTTGGCGAGCGGAGCTTCGCGCAGCACGTCGAGAGTCTACGCGCGGCTGGGTACCTGGTGACCCGAATCGAAGAAGGCCGGACCAAACTCCGCCTCACTGCCCTCGGACTCAACCGGCTGACCGAGCACGTGACTGCGCTCCAGGCGGTCGCGCGCGCGGCCGCCGAACTCGTTGCCGCCCGGCGCGCCGATCTTCTTCCACCAATGGGTCCAGAGTCGGGAGCGTCGCGGTAGCCGTTGTGGTCGTTCCCGCTTCGGTGGCGGTGCTCGGTGCTGGCGCGAGCGCGTTTCACCATTGGCTGGAAGCGGACCGCGTGACATGCGCCAGCGATGTCGGCTGCGTCGCCACGGACGCGGATCGGCTGAGGAGGGTGGCGATGATATGGTGACTGACGGTCACAGCGATGTGCGTCCGGCGGATCCCATTCCCACCGCGATCCCCGTTGACGTCGTCCGGGAACTCGCGGTCCACTACACCGCCGGAGACACCCTCGAATGTCTGGTCGCGCGCTACCCCTACAACTACCGCAAGATCCGCACCACTTGATTGACGCAGGCGTCACCCTGCGTCCGCCACGAATCCCGCTGCCACCGACTCCACCTGGGCTGGTCTACGCCTGCCACCACGGGCGTTCGATCCGGCAGCTCGGGACTACCCACGGCATGTCCTACAGCCAGACCCCCAACATCCTGCTCGCCGAGGGCGTAGACCTCCGCCGCCGCGGCCAGTCATGACCAGCCTCGGTTCGCCTGGGGTCGCGCCCAACCCGGTATGGCCTTGCCAGCTACATCCACGAAGGCGGGCCGCGGGACTCGTGGCTGCAATGCGCGCTCCGCGCGTCCGACTCGCTGTGACAGGCGTCCGTCGACGATTCAAACCCTGCGAGGGCTGTTCGTGACGACTGTGACGGGTTTCGGTGAACCCGTCACAGCCGTCACAGCTGACGTTCTCGCAGGCCGTCCAGTGTTTATGGCCGTCACGGGCTGTGTGACGGCGGACGTCTCGGGGGACGTATTGTGACAGCCATTTTCGTGACTGCATTCGTGACAGGAGGGGTATATCGTCATGGCATCGTGGTCGCGAAACCTAGGGAGAGCAGATTGGCTGAACCGGCGTGCGCGGGCTGCGGCGAGATGTTGCTTCCTCGAAGGGGCGGGGTTGCCGAGCGACATGCCACGGCCCTACCTGCCGCCAACGCACCCGCCGCCCGGCTCGACGCCGATCCTGCCCGTACGAGTCTGCTGGCCTTGCTCGACCGGGTTGGTGGGCTGTCGCTGGCGCGCGCCGTGACGTCCGGAGAGGACGCCCGCGCAGCACTCGCCGAGCTGGCCGACGTTGCCGACTTGGTCGAAGCCGCTCGGGCAACCGACCTTGCCGCCGCCGCGCCATCGGTTACGGCTGTCGAGTCGAGATGAGCTCGTCGCAGGCGTCACGCGCAACCTCTACGCAGATCAATCGACTCTTGCAATGTCGCGCTGACTGTCGACCATACTGGAACCTTGGCGCCCTTCGTAGGCCGTAACGGCCTACAGTTTAGATGCGACACTGTCTGGACGGGTGTAGGAGGCGTTGCCAGGCTGGAGTCGAGACTAACGCGATGGAGCATCATTCAACGGTCGGCGTCTCGGCGAACTATCTCGACAACGCGTCCTCGATATCCGGTAGATTTGTATACGTGAAGACTTATAGCTGGAGACGGCATGCCGTATAGCCATGCAGGTGCGAGTGAACTAAAGTCATGGTTCCTTGACGGATGGGTGAACGGCGGACCATCCGTCTGCATCCTCCAGGGCTTGAGCGGAGTCGGGAAGACGACGCTTGCGCGGCAGCTAGCGAAAGAGTGGGGCAAAGCCTCGGTTGTGGTGTCAACCACTGGAGTCAACCTAGGCGCGGAAGATCTCCTGTTGGAAATCGCGACAGAATTTGAGGAATCTGGCGCCACGGCAATGGCCGAAGCGGATTCTTTCGAAAGTGGCATGGTTGATGCTCTCTCGGAAGGTTCTCTGATTGCGATTACGAATTTTGACGAGGCATTGGATTCTCGGACTAGACTTCCGCATAAGTCCGTTATGGAGCTTTTATCTCGGATCTCCCGCCTGAATACGTCCGGGCGCATGCTGTTGGTGTGTAGTCAACGAGTATGCGAAGGTGAATGGTCGCGAGAAATCGACTTCCGATACCTGGGTGCCCCGGAGCAGCACGAAGCGGTAGTGTATCTTGGTGACCTTCTGCAAAGGCGCGGGCTCGAGGCGGAGCTGCCTGAGGAGAAGCGTGTCGATGTGGTTCGTTGGTTGGCGCACAATCCTCGTGCGATCCACACGCTGGTAATTTGCCTTCAGGAAGAGCCTTTGGAGTCGCTAATCGAGCTAGAGCCGGAAGCTTGGGCACTACGCGATGAAGTGGTATCCCCTGAGTTATTGAGGCGTCTTGAAGAAGCTTTTATGGCGCAAACGATTAAGCGTATGGATGCGAATGCTCAACTTTTCGTTGGGCAATTGTCGGTTTACCGAAGACCATTTCAAGCTGACGCCATGTCAAGGCTTGCTCCACTGGTTGCGGATGTGAACGCAGGGCGAAATTCCCTCTCGAATCGTTTTCTTCTGGGCCAGTCTTCTCCGGGGTGGTTTATTATTCATCCCGTGGTGCGTTATCTGGCGCGGAGTCGTCTGGTGGACAATCCTCGATTGCTCAACATCGCTCATGGGTATGCGGCCGACCATTATACTAGGCATTTCAAGGCTGCAGGGGGGCTACCTCGACGCCTTACTGCAGTTGGTAACTCATTTGTTGAGGCGCGATTCCACCTTGTCAAGTCGGGTCGCGAGGTGGAGTTTGATGATATTGCGAGCAGATACCGACAGCAACTGAGCAGCCACTATAAAAATGTGACTAGGCTGCCTAATGATGAGGCTGAAGCGAGAACGCTTCTTGTAGTCCTGTCAGCGGCGCTGTCACACGATGATGCGGGTTTCGACCGCTTGCGCACATTGTTGGCGCGCCTCCTTGTCAAGCGAAATAATCCCGGGGATCAGAACCTAGCGTTGCGTCAGGTGACAATAGCGACGCGCGCAACGAAGGATTTCCGAGCGTGGCGACTGCGGCTGGAGTTGTCGTGGGCCCTGGAAGGTGTGGCAAGTGCTCAAGTTGTTGCAAGGCAAGCTGTAGGTCAGGTTCCTCTCTCCGAAGTCTGGAAAATCTTTCATTTTCACGCTTCCAGGCTGTTCGAGGCGAATAAGAGCGCCGATGCTTTGATATTTCTCGAAGAGGGTTTCACTAAATCTCACCCGAACAATTTGTTTGGCTTATATTCGCTGGCTGGATTTATCTTGACCTCAACTGGTCGCCGGCGTGATGCCATTGAGCTTCTCATGTCGGCGTATACCATGTTGGGTCCAGACGGGTATCATCGTTCGAGGTTGTTTGAGCAAGCGGTCTTCATTGCTTATGCTCGTCAAGATGTCGTGGGCATAAGAAAGGTTATTTCTGCTGTTTCCGCGGATGGCCATCCAAGTCAGGTGGCGTTATGTGCTGCATTGATCCTGAGTTGTGAAGGTCGCTACCAGGAAGCAGCAGACCTGGTGGCCGCGACCGAAATGTCTCCCGCGATGGCTGGCCAAGCCGCCTTCCTGCGTCTGTGTGTGCATAATGTAAAGGGAGCGGCTGAGATTATTGCGACCGAGAGACTTGCTAGTAACCCTGCGACTTCCTGGATTCGCGCCTTGGTTGCATTGTGCGAAGGGAAAGACGAGGTCTATAATCAAGAGTTGCAACTCATGATGGGCAGGCCGTTGATGGATGAAGAGCGGCAGTCAACTAATCTTTGGTTGCGATTTTGGGCGGATGATCCGTCTGTGCAGAAGATTTTCCCTGCGTTCTATTATCCAAAATTGCCAAGGGTGTTGACGGGCCTATCTTTCGATCTGATGCACCATCGTGTGCAGCATGGCGAGATTGACGAAGAATTGTGCTCTAGCATCTGCCTGCCTAGAGGGGAACACTCGTCGGTGCCTCTTGAGGAGACACCAAAGTTGGTAGTCGAGTACATGGAGGTTAATATGGAAGGTAACAAGTCGTGGAACATCACCGGTTCGCAGATTGGTGTCGCTGGAGATCACGCCAAGGTGGACAAGGTTGAGTTTGCGCAGTTGGGCAGTGGCGACGATGTAGACCTTGATCCAAGCAAGCTTTCCGCAGAGCTCAAGCAGCTATTGCAGTCTATGAAAGCCGCTGCGAATCTTCCTGAGGAGTACGACTCGGTCGCTGAAGTTGCGCGCGCCGAGGCTGCGGCAGAGTCCGGTGATAGTTCGACAGCTGTCGGCCATTTGGTGAAATCAGGGAAATGGGCATTTACTGTCGCAACATCAATCGGCGCCACGCTTGCCGCTGCTGTTTTGAAAGCTCACCTCGGACTATGAAGTAGCTCTGCAACGGCCCGTGCGGTACTGCGGACACCGTGATGCATAGCCTCCTCTAAAGACGACGCCCGTGCGGGGGCCGGGCACGCTGCACAACCCTCGGCCCCGCCGGGTACTTAACGCTGCAGGCAATTCCGGGGTGATTGAGTCCCAAGTACTAGGCTGACTCCCAAAGCTCGAGAACCCCATCTGGATTGGGGGCCCGCGTCGAGTTGGCTGGTGCAGGAAATATGTTAGCAAGTGTCAGGTCTTCGAGTGTTATCAGAGGTTCAAGGATAATGTCCTCTAAGAGGTCGGACTGTGACGGATGTAGAGCTACGCAACGACCCAACACGTTGAGTACTTCAAGTAGTTCGGTGGTCATGGTCGGGGTCCACGTGGATCCGACCATGTCGTCAAGAGGTGATTTGCGAGCTCTAGTTGGTTGCTTCTTTCGGTACCCGAACCAATGTTTGACCACATGCATTCCCGCAACGTTGTACTCCCAAACTTCAGGTGCGACCGGCGAGATACGGCCATTGCCCACAGATAAGGTGAGGGTTTCTTCGTCGTAGTCTATGTACTCTGGCATCAATTCTGCTGTATCTGGAATCGTTACCCTTACCTTTGGCCTGTCGTGATGTAGTCGTGGCGACGACCGCGGACGACCAGCCTTTGGATCAAAGAAACGTTCGCCAAAGGTATGCAACCACAAGACCTCCTCGCCGATGGCTACAGCTCGTGACCATAGTTTTGAGGTTCGCGTGAGCGGTATCCGAACTCCGGGAAGTTTGAGATCATTGCTGAACATCTTGGTATATCCCGGATGGGACGTTACTGCAGCGACGTACGCAAGCAGGTCTGGCGCTGTTATGCTTAACCCGAGCGTCTCTGATAGGTAATTTGACAGGCCAGGAAGTATATTGGGCGTTCTTCCGTTTTTGTCGCGATAAAGCGGCATAGTGCGACCGGCGTGATGGCCCATAAAATGATGTTTGTCGGGTATGTATGCCGTAAAGGTCAGTCCTGGTCCGGATGTGATCGGATGTGCGTGCTGTTCGGTTATGTAGACCTGGTTGTCGCCGCGCACCGTCCATAGGGAAGGACGTGGCCTAGCAATCAGGCGTGAATCGGGAATTATCCATTGTCGATCGAATGATCGGTATCCTACTCGAAGGGGTTGTGCCTCCTCTGTTCTATCGTTCGATAGTGGAACACTGCCTCGTTTGAATCCCGGCAGTGGGGCCTTGGTCCTATGTAGGTTGACATCTGGACTTTCTCCTAGCAGTTCAGCTTTTTCTTCAGGTGGTGCACCTATGAGTCTCTTCCACCTTGCTTTCAATGTTTCAGGTTCTGGCGCGTATACCCACGTGCGATCAGGCATGACTCCAGGGGAAAACCACGGAAAAAGGTCGTCCAGTTTCGGGAAAGTCTGCCAATCGGCGCCGCTTTCTGTGTCGAACGGGGCTGACCAACTTTCGGAGCATCGTGTCCAGTTGGCGTCGTCTAATCGAAGATTTTCGAGGCTGTTAGTTTTCTCCTCTACGCTGCCGGTAACATTGGTCCGCCATATGGTGGCAGGATCTTTTTCGTTGCGTCGACGCTTGCAAATGAATACTGCGATGCAAATCGGCTGTTGGTTGGCACGAAAGAATCGGGTTTTCATTGGCGGCTGATGCCCCTCGGGACTTAGATCTACGATCCACCCCTCATCTGCCGTGCGACGGAGATACTCGCGCATGCCTGCGAACCCGGGTCCAGACAAGAATCCGGCAGAGCACACCAATGCGACTACGCCGGCAGGACTATTCGGATGCGCGTCGAAAACCTTCCATGTTGCCCAGCGCCAAAAGTAGATGTATTTGTTTGCCAGCACGTACTCAAGCCGGCCGCTGCCTTCTTTGCGAAAAGCACTAATGCTGGGATATTTGACTAGATCACTTCTGGGCGTTTCAATCCATTTGGACGCACCCTTTGCCTTGTCTGAATATGGCGGGTTGCCGATCACAACCATCACTGGTTCTTTTCGCTTGACTAAGTTTGCGCCTTCGCGAGATTGCTTTATGGTATCGTACATGCTACCAAGCGGAAGTATCTGTACGTCGGGGTCGTCTAGCGTGTCGGCCAGGAATCGCCGCTCTTTAAGGGGTACTTCGGCGCGATGGCGCTTCTTGAGAAGGCTGTGAATGCGAAGCTCGGCCACGGCGAAGGGTGCTGCTTGATTTTCAAATCCGATAAGGCGATTTGAAAGATCGTGTAGACGTGGGGTTACCACGCCTTCGCCTTCATCTTCTTCCACTGTCTCGGCGACTATGTCTATTACCTCAGCTAAGAAACTTCCGGTACCCATTGCTGGATCGACGACAATGACATCGTCTTGCGCAAACCCTAGCGGTCGCTTTAGGCGATTTCGCAGAATTTCGTCGACAAACCGGCTTAGGAAAGTTACGAGAGCGGATGGTGTGTAGTAAACGCCGCTTTTCCTGCGAAGGACTGGGTCATATTCGGCAAGAAATTTCTCGTAGAGCATCGCATAGGAGTCTTCGGGGAACTCTGTCCACTCTATTACTCCGAAAACCTTCAGCATTGTGTCGAGAACGACGCTGTGTTCTTCCTCGGACTGATCGGTTAGGACCGCTAGTGCCTTGCCCATTAGCGAATGCTTTTTGCCAAGGGCCCTGGCAATCTCGCTAATATGTTGCCCCTGAAACCCTACGCCTTCGACGCTGGCAAGCAGTAGTGCAAAAGTAACAGTTTGTGAATACTGGTCGGCGAACTGTTGATCTGTAAGATTTGGGAATAATAGCTGGCGCCAGTCGGTGGCTAGACCGCTGAATATTTGCTTTTTCGCGATCCCCGATTGTTCTCTCTTCAGCTCCGCGGAAACGTCCTCTCGCAATAGTCGGCATAGGTTTGCGGCGAGTCGGACAAGCTCGTCTAGCGTGCGAGGAGTTTCGGGCTCCCAGAGTAGGAACTCTGTGATGACTTTCTCGAAGGCAATGTCGACGGAATGAAGATTTTTGCCAGCTCGGTCGAGGTTTGGAGTGAGGCGCGCGATTCGTCCTTGGAGTTTGCCAAAGTTGAACCTTGCGAAGTTTTCTCCGTCGGAGTAGAGAACGTTGGGTAAAAGCTTGAATTTATCCCACTGCTTTTTGTCGTGGTCGCTTGGACTTCTCCATATCGTGGGGACTCCGTGTCCGGGCTTTTTCAGTTCAACGTATCCGATGCGAGCTCCGGAGGCGTTGACTGCATAATCTGGACGAATTGATAGCTCGGGCAAGCGGGTTTCGCCGATTAGTGTAGCGCTTAAACCCAGCTGCCGCGCTATCTCTCGCAGCATTCGTTCAAAAGGACCCCGGAGGTGGTCTTCGTTAGATCCTTGCCCAGTTCGCAGCTTCCGCGTGACCTCTTGGCCAAAGTTGGCGATAATCTCGTCCAGCGAAACGGCGCCGTGTCCGTGCATGCTCTTCTTCGCAACCATGACGACTCCTCAGGGCGCGCCGGACTGGTTCCTGATCAACAGCACACGCGAGCGGACCAAAACGCTGCCCGCCTTTTGGGTGAAATTGTGTACGTTTCGGTTACAAGTCGATGACCCTTGTTTGCGGACAACCGCCAAATGGGTCAACTTTGGTGATTGTATCGATGACGTCGTTGGTTGGCGCCGATCAAGTAGATGCATGGCCGGTTGTCGATCACGGCGATGTGGGATCGAAGGGTGGTTAATGGATCAATTTAAGTTCGATGGCGACTTGACAGCTTGCATGGCGGGCTTCGTGCCACGTAGTGCACGGGTGCTGCCGGAGCGGGTCATTAGCTCGTGGCGAGGTGGTGGACTCTGTAAGGCTGCCGGCGGTCGGTGGCAACCGAAGTTCGCGTCCGGCGCGATGTGGCCCTGCGCGCGCTCGCGTCGTCAGGTAGACAACGGCGGGCGTTTTGGTTAGCGAGCAAGATCGTCCACGATCTACCTTGGGTGCTAGCGACCGGGACTCGGAGTCGCTTCGCCGTGAAAACTCTTAGAAACTAAGAGTTGTTCCTATCGAGCAAGATCGTCCTCGGACATAGTGTTACCCCACGGATCGCGAAACGCGATCTTGAAGCTGGGGCGATTGTAGCCTAGCTCGAATCGATCTCCTCCAGTCGCCATCCGGCTCTGTCGTAGACGATGATCTTCCTTGATTCGCGCAGCGCTGCGGCTACATGTCTGCGTCGTGGCCGATCAAGCTCCGGTGCGGCCTGGCCGTCGTTGCGTTCTTTTCCGAGTCGGATGCTGATCTCGTCGACGAGATGGTCCTCGCGGATGTAGAGAGTTTTCGGCCGCGGCTGGCCCGGGGACTGGGTGCTGGTGTGGCCGTGGCGGCAGCGGTAGGTCGGTCGACCGTGGTTCCAGTGCGAGTCCAGTCGCCGGTCGCGGAGACCGCAGCGGATCAGCCTGGCCAAAGCGAATCGGCGAGTCCTGCCGTCGTTGGCGGAGCGCGCTGCTCGGATCTGCTGAGCGGTGATGAACTCCTGCTCCGTGACGAGCGGCGGATGCGCCATTTTCGCTGACAGCGCTGGTATTGACGCTGGGCCTTCGGTGCCCGTGGCGCGGCGGTTCCAGGTCTCCGGGCCGGTGTAGCGCGGGTTCGCCAGGATGACGGCGACGGTGCGGAGGGTCCAGGCGCCGCGGGTCCGGTGGCGGTTGCGGTCCGGATCGGCGCTGGACGGGCAGGGGGCACCGCGCTCGTTCAGTGCCGGGCGAGGCTGGCGACACTGTGGCCGGCGAGCCGTTGCCGGAACATCCATGCCACGTGTGGCGCGGTTCGGGGGGTCGGGGACGAGCCGTTGTAGCCGTCGGCCCCAGCGGGCGTCTGCTGGGTTGGGGTGCGGGCCTGCGTCGACGAGCTGGTAGCCGTAGGGTGGTCGTCCGCCGAGGTAGCGGCCTTGCTGGGTGACCTGGTTATGCATCGCCGCCAGCACCCGGTGGCGGGCGCGCAGGACCTCACGCTGTGACTGGGTGGCCAGCAGCGACAGTAGAGCTCGGTGGTCACGGTTGGCGAGGTCGACCGGGCTGCCGATTTCGGGCAGCCACAGCTGGATGCCGTGCCGCGTGCACCAGGCGTAGAGGGTGGCGAACTGGGTGCCGGTGAAGGCGCGTTCGTACTCGCCGACCACGATCGCATCGATCACGGATTCTGGGCTCGAGGCCGCAGTCATGAGCTGGGCGGCCTGGGGCGTTGTCGCCATGGGATGCGGCGTGAGGTGTCGGCGTCGAAGAAGGCGGCGACGACCTGGCCGTGGCCCGCGACCAACTCGTCGGCCATGTCCCGTTGCCAGCCCTGTGACGACACGCGGTCTTGATGGCAGGTGGTCGACGTGCGGCCGTAGAAGGCGAACCGCAAGCCACTGCCATGGTCGGGGTGGGCAGTAGTGGTTGTCGGCTTCTTGCTGTTCATCCACTGCGCCAGCAGGTCGGCCGTGCCGGCGGGTGGTGCGGTCACGTAACGCGGGGGCGGGTGCGGTGGGATCACGTTGGACGGATGTCGCGGCCGTGGGGTCATGACGGCGCGCTCTGAGCGGTTCATCCGATCAGTGCAGTCAGCGCGTCATTTAGCCCGAGGCGCTCCCGACGCACGCGTTTTCCGCAGCTCCGGATGTGAGGGTGGGTCGTGGTCTCGCAGGCTCACCGCCAGTCCGTGACAGTGAGTGCTCATGTTGTAACTCAGCTCCGGGCGACATCCAACGTCTCCTCTTGCTCCGAACGAGTGAACTTGAAGTTTCAATTTATTACCCTAGGTAACGGTGGTGAGTCAGTCGCTCGCTACGGTCACCAGCGGAAATGATCGCGAACGTCGTCGGCTGAGTCCTTTTCGTGACCGGAAGCGGCTTTCGGGCACTGTTACGCGCGGGATGCGGATGTCGACGAATGCCACAGAGCGTGACGCGTTCCGTTGCGTCGCCGCTGGACTGAAAGAGGCAGCCCGTGTCTTACGCCCCTATGCCGCCGTCGCCGCCGATGCCGGTGGCGAACCAGCCCAAGAACGGCCTCGGCACGGCCGGGTTCGTGCTTGGCCTGATCGGGTTGATCTTCGCGTTCATCCCGATCATCGGGATCGTCGCGTGGCCGCTGACGATCCTCGGGCTGATCTTCGGCATCGTCGGGACGCTGCGCGCCAACCGGGGCCAGGCGAGCAACAAGGGGCTGGCCATCACCGCCGTCGTGCTGTCAGCGATCGGGCTGGTCATCTGCGTGCTCTGGACCGCGGCCTTCGGCAAGGCGGTCAATGACGCCGCCAACGGGATGCCCGCCGCTGCCCTGAGCAGCTCGGTTGCCGCGCCCGACCACATTCAGACCACCAGCCCAAACCTGAACGACGCCGCCGCTTCGGCCGCGGCCACTGCTCCGGTCGAGCCGCCGGCACCCACCACGAGCGAAGCACCCCAGTTCCCGCCGCAGGTCGAGCAGGCCCGTGCCTCCGCCCAGAACTACCTGAGCTTCACCGCGTTCTCGCGCAACGGCCTGATCCGGCAGCTGTCGTCGTCGGCCGGCGACGGGTTCCCGAAGGATGTGGCGACCCAGGCCGTCGACAGCCTGTCGGTGGACTGGAACGCGCAGGCGGTCAAGTCGGCGGAGAACTACTTGAGCTTCACGTCGTTCTCTTGCTCCGGGTTGAAGCAGCAGCTGTCATCGTCGGCCGGTGACGGCTTCACGAAGGCCCAGGCCGCCTATGGCGCTGGCCAGACTGCAGCCTGCAAGTAGATCCGCCGCAACCAACGGGAGTAACGCACGTCCTCACCCATGCGACCTGTCGCGGAATTGGTCGCCGATCGTCGCCGAGCACGGGAAGTCAAGCGTCTCGCGCCGGGAAGCGGGTAAGGCGTTCCAGCTGGTGGCGGGCCGACGCTGCGGTAACCGTGGTGGAGAAGAACGCGATACAGGAGCGGAGCGTTGACGGGTGTGAGCGCACCGCCAAACTTCAGTCACTTCGTCGCTGGCACCCTCGAAGCCCTCGAGAGGCTGTCGAACCCCTGGCATCTGCTCCGCCGCAACCCTGACCCGGCGGCAATCGAACAGTGTCTCGCGGCGGCCTGCGACCTCGACTACTCAGCGCAGTGGCGACGGAAGTGAATCTGGACTGTCCAGTCTGATCTCCCTGCGAGGCCCGCTGGCACAGACTGAGGACGTCGGCTATCAAGGTCGCGGAGGAGCGGTCCCCGCCAGCTGAGGTCGGTGACTACCGTTCGGCCTTACAAGGTGGGCTACCCTGAGACGCCGAATCACCTCAGCGCCCGAGCCTTTCGTTTGCTGCTGCGGACACTAAGTAGAATCGGCCGTGCGATGCGTGCAACGTGGGACTGGGTCCGTTCGAAGGATGCCTCACGGTAAATGGTCTCGCGTGGACCGTATTTGCGGTTTGTCGCCAAGTATCGACCCTTAATTGTGACAAGCATAGACCATCGGCCCCGCGGCCTGTGCGAGTGCGTCGGCCGAGCTGATTCCTTCTGCGAGGTATCGGTGGTAGCCGTTCACTGCTGATTGGAGATTTTCCTGCGTCAGTCCGTTCGGGAGGTCGGCCCACGCGGCTTGATCCACGGTGGCTTCGCCGTCGACCACTTTGCGGAGTGCACTTAGGACAGCATCATCGCAACTCCAAGTTCCTGTCGGCTGCGCTGTGTGTGTGCTGGAGGATGGTGCTTGAGCTGAGTCCCGCGATGGCGTTGAGGCATTGGGCCGAGCTTCCGTTGAGTTCTGAGCCACGGCCGAAGACCGGTCAACGGCGGAAGTCGGCCGGGCCGACTGAGGAAGTCCCGCAACGTCGGCAAGCCGGTGGAACACCTCAAGGGCGGCCGCGGCTTGGCGCCGCGGATCACTGGGCCTGCTGACGTAGACACTTGCTTTGATCCGTGGGCTGTAGAACCCGATTATCACTCGGTCATTGAACGACGTGGTTGTTAGGTAACCATCGGCCGTGGGAATACACGACTGAGCGTTGGACTGTGCACAAGCTTGCGTGCTGGTGTCCAGCGGGTGGTCGGCACTCGGGAAAGAGAGCATCACGTCCCAATCCCAGGATCCACCATCCAAGGTTACAGAGTGCAGTCCGCATTGGAGCATCAGGCCGCCGTAGTCCTCGGTGGTCAGACCTGGGTTCGTGCTCGGCCACGGCTGATTGTTCGGCCACGAGACGGTTGCGTTCAGGATGATGGGCATGTCGGATGACAGCACGCTATTGCAGGAAGTGACCGTATCGGCAGGAACTGGGTTGCACACGTTGTGCACAAAGTGCCCAGTGCAGTCGTGCCACCACCGCTGGAACCTGGCAACTTCTGTGCCCGTCACTTGCGGCGCGCGCGGGTCTGACGGTGTCGTCGACGAGCATGCACTGACGCCGAGAAGCGCGAGCAGAAGTACCACCACCGACCTTTGCCGTCGGTACATCGAACCTTGCTGTGTCATCCACTGTCCCTCTGGCTGCTTGGGAGGACAGATAGGGTGTCGCTTCTGTGAACGATGGAGTTACGTCATGAACTTGTGACATTTGGAACCGGGTGACCGGAACGCTCGACAGAACCTCACGACGAGGACCCCAATAGCGCACCCGCGGTCGTGCAGGGAGCCGCGATCTCCGGAGCCGGCCACGTGATCGCCATCGATCTGCAGCCGACGAAGCTCGAGCTCGCCCGCAGGTTCGGGGCGACCGAGGTCGTCGACCCGGCCGGGGAAGCCGACCTCGTCGGTCGTGTGCGGGAGATCGTCGGAAAGGGCGGCGTCGACTAGCCTTCGAGGTGGTCGGCCTGCCGCAGACGGTTCAGCAGGCGATCGATATCACCGACACCGGAGGCTCGACCTACGTCGTCGGCAAGATGAAGCCGGGAACCTCAGCCGCACTCACCGCAGGCGACCTGCTGCGCGGGAACAAGAAGCTCAGTGGGGTCTACATGGGCGCGACGGTCGCCGGCGTCGACATCCCGCTGTACGCCAAGCAGCAGGGCCGGTTGAACCTCGACGATCTCGTCTCCGAGATCATCCCGCTCGATCGAATCAACGAGGGGTACGCGAAGCTGGAGAAGGGGGAGACCGCGCGCAGCGTGGTCGTCTTCGAGTGAGGCGCTGCACGGCCTGCTCGTTCTTCCGGGTTCGAGCGGCCCATCCTCGATCCGGTCAGCCGCGGGTCGTCCGGGCGGCGGGCCGCTTCCCGACGGCTGGTGGGAGGTGTTACCGGAGCCCCTCGAAGACTTCCGCGGTGTGCTGGCCGACCGCCGGCGCGACGCGCGGGGATGACCGGGTGCCGTCGACCTGGATGGGCGAGGATGGGGCCAGGTGCGGGCCCACCCCGGGCTGGTCGATCGTGGCGAACAGCTCTCGCTCGTCCAGCGTTCGGCTCAGCTCCTCGAACGTCCGGTAGCGCTGCCACAGGATCCGATGCCGGTCGAGCAGTTCGGCGGCTTCCTTGAACGGCGTTCGTGCGAACCAGCGGGCCAGCAGCGTCGAAATCACCTCGCGGTGTTCGTAGCGCTCGGATTCCTGGGTGAAGTCGATGCCCAGGGACTCGCTCAAGCTGGTGAACGCGTCGGTGAGGCCGGTTGCCGAGAGCAGCTTCGTCCAGTGGCGGGCGGTCAGCACGACCAGCATCACCCGGATCCCGTCGGCCGTGACGAAGTCCCGGCCGTACGTGCCGTACACGTCGTTGCCCGACTTGCCGCGGACGTGGTCGGTCACCTGGGCCTCCGCCAGGTAACCGAGGTTGCCTGCGGTGGCGAGGGCGACGTCTTCGAGGGCGACCTGGATCGAGCGGCCGCGGCCGGTGAGCTGGCGGTGCCGTTCGGCGGCGAGCAGGCCGATGGCCAGGTACAACCCGGCCGCGATGTCCCAGGCCGGGAGCACGTGGTTCACCGGCGCCGAGTCCGGCGCTCCGGTGATGTACGGGAATCCAGTCGCCGCTTGGACGGTGTAGTCCACCGCCGCGCCGCCGTCCGCGCGGCCGGAGAGCAGCACGTGGATCAGGTCGGGGCGCTGGGCGGACAACGCCGGGTACGCAAGCTCGGCGTGGCGGTCGGAGTTGCTGACCACCACGCACGGTCCACCATGGACGATCAGGTCGGCGATCCGTTGTCGGTCCACAGCGGACTCCAGATCGACAGCGACAGCGCGCTTTCCCTTGTTGAGCCCCGACCAGTACAGGCTCGTCCCGGAGTCGGCCAGCGGCCAGCGCGTGCGGTCGGCCGCGCCACCGAGCGGCTCGACACGCACGACGTCCGCGCCGAGCTGGGCCAGAGTGAGCCCGCACAACGGCGTCGCCACGTAGCTGGACAGCTCGACGACCCGCAGGCCGGACAGCAGCGCCGTCATCCCTGCCACCGCTTGGGGTCGGGCTTGCGACGTTCACGGTGGGACGCGAGACCTTCGCGGACCTCAGGGCCACCGAAGCCGTAGAACTCCAGCGCCAGCGAGGAGTCGAACAGCGCGCCCGCGACCTGGCGATACCACATGTTCAGCGACTGCTTGGTGAACCGGATCGCGTTCGGGGCACCGTTGGCCAGCTCCTGCGCGATCTCCCGCGCGGTCGGCAGCAGCTCTTCGGGCGAGTCCACGCAGAGGGAGACCAGGCCGATCCGCTCGGCCTCCGCGCCGGTCAGCGGGCGGCACGTCATCAGGTAATACTTGGCCTTCGCCATCCCGCACAGCAGCGGCCAGCAGATCGCGGCGTGGTCGCCGGCCGCAACCCCGAGGCGGGTGTGGCCGTCGACGATCTTCGCGTCCGCCGTCACCACTGAGACGTCGGCCAGCACGCCCGCGACCAGTCCGGCGCCGACGGCCGGGCCGTGGATGGCCGAGACAATCGGCTTCGAGCAGTCGATGACGTTGTAGACCAGATCCCGGGCCTCCCGCATCGTGCGGGTGCGGGCCTCGTAGTCCGTGGCCAGCTTCTCGACCAGCTCGAATGAGCCACCCGCCGAGAAACCCTTGCCTTCGCCGCGCAGCAGGATCGCCTTCACGGCCGGGTCGCGGTCGAACTCGCGCCAGATGTCGGCGAGGTCGGCGTGGGCGGCTTCGCTGACCGCGTTGAGGTTCGGCGCGTCGAGCACCAGCTCGAGCACGCCGTCTTCGTCCGGTCCGTCCACCCGCAGGTGTTCGAAACGCGCGTAGCGGCTCATGAGTTTCCCTTCCCGAGGAACAGGCCCTCGCGGTCGTACTTCCGGAGCTGCTTCACGTCATCGTCCGAGACAGGCGGCAGCTCCGCCAGGTCGTCAGCCACCGCGAGGTCCCAGCCACACCGTGACCGGACGTGCTCGACGTCGACGCCGGGCGCCAGGTGGGTGAGCACCAGCTCGCCGTCGCGGCGGGTCAGGATGCCGAGGTCGGTCACCACCGCCCGGACGCGTTCGCCCGGGCTGGTCACGTAGCCGCACTTCTCGATGAACCGGCGCGGGCTCATCGTGCCGACGACGAGCGTCTCGTCCGCGTTGGTGACGACGTCGTTCGCGCCGCCCGATCCGACGAGGTACGGGCCGCCGTCGATGCGGGTGGTGTTGATGTTGCCGTGCCGGTCGATCTGCGCCGCGCCGACGCACGCGATCGACCGCGTGCGGGGCCCGTTGATCACGTTCCCGAGCACCTGCTCGGTATCGAGGAGCATCGACGATGACGGGAAGTTGGCGAAGCTGAAGATGAATGGGTCGCCTTCGGTGGGGGAGTAGTCCCACAACCCGAGTTCCGCGGCGAGCGCGACTTCGTGGCCGTCTGCTTTCGCCTTCTTGACGCCGACCCAGGCCGCCAGGTTCGCGAGTCCGGCGCCGGCCAACACGGCGTCGGCGCCGGTCCGCGCGATCCGGGTCCGGACCAGGTCGCTCAGCCACGTCGCGGCGCGCTCGGCCGGGGTCACGGGACCGGTGTGCTCGCCTCGGCCGGTGGGCGGGGTGGGGGAGCCGAGGGTGCGGGTCAGCTCGTCGAGCCGGGGTTTGCCCAGCTTGGCGAGGTAGGCGTCGTGGTCGGCGGGCTCGAGGATCCATTCGCGGATCCAGTCGTCGAAGTCCGGTGACCGGCTCGCCTCGCGGGCGGCGATCCAGAACTCGACGTCCTCGGCGTAGCCGTCCACGGGCAGCCGCGCACCCTCGGGACCAGGGAAGACACCGCCGGGATGTGCTCCGAACGGCGCTTCGACGACGGCGAGGACGCGGTGGGCCGGGATCCGCACCAGCGGTGACCACGGCCGCAGGTCGTCGACGACTTTTTCGACGGTCGCCAGCACGCCCCGCCGGGCGGCGAAGGCGCCGATCGAGCCCTCGAACATCGGTGGCGCGATCGCGAGGTTGCCCTGCCGATCGGCGACGGCGGCGTGCACGAGCGCGACATCCGGCACCAGCGGCGAGACCAGGCCGACGCGGCCGAACCGGGTGTCGACTTCCTCGTAGCCGTCGTTCTCGGCCATCGACGAGCCGCGCACCGAGCCGGTCACCACGGCGGGCACGCCGGTGGCGGCTGCCCGGAGGCGTTGGATGTAGCTGAGGAACGACCAGTTCTCGACCTCGACCGAGCCGTCGGTGTAGGCCTGCTGGAACACCGGGTTGGGCGTGAAGACCGGGAACGAGTCTCCGGAGTAGACGGTGACGGCCTTCTCGACGCAGCCGGACCGGAACAGCACCGCCCCGAGCGACGACAGGCTGGCCATGATCAGCGTGAACCGCGACGGCTTCTGCCAGTGCTGCCGGGCGACTTCGCACACCAGCGCGCTCCAGCGGCTGTGGCCCATCATCACGTGCAGCGCGTCGCCCGGGCGGACGTGCCGGGCCACGGCGTCGTCGAGGCGGCAGAATTCGGTGCTCATCCGTGCACCACGACGAGCATTTCGGCGACGCACGCAGGTTTGGCTGCCCCGTCGAGTTCGACGACGTACCGGGTGGTCACGGTGTGGCCCGCCGGGCTGTCGGCCAGGTCGGTGAAGGTCGCGGTCGCGCGCAGGCGGGAACCGACGGGCACCGGTGCTGGGAAGCGGACTTTCCCGAGGCCGTAGTTGATCCGCGCGCTGCCGAAGTCCAGGTTGTACAGCTCGCGGGCGAACTGCGGGATCAGCGACAGCGTCAGGAAGCCGTGCGCGATGGTCGAGCCGAAGGGCCCGTCCGCCGCCTTCACCGGGTCGGTGTGGATCCACTGGTGGTCGCCCGTCGCCTCGGCGAACGCGTCGATCCGGTTCTGCTCGACCACCAGCCAGCCGGTCGGGCCCAGTTCCTCGCCGAGCGCGGCACGCACCTCGTCCGGCGAGCTGAAGACGCGCGTCACGACGTCACCCGCTCGAAGACCGCGGCCAGCCCTTGTCCACCGCCGATGCACATCGTCTCCAGGCCGTAGCGGGCTTCGCGGCGCTGCATCTCGCGAGCCAGCGTGGCCAGGATGCGCGTGCCGGTCGCGCCGACCGGGTGGCCCAGGGAGATGCCGGAGCCGTGGACGTTGAGCCGGTCGAAGTCGGCCGCGGCGAAGCCCCATTCGCGGGTGCACGCCAGGACCTGGGCGGCGAACGCCTCGTTCAGCTCGACGAGGTCGATGTCGGAGATCTTGAGCCCGGCGCGGTCGAGCGCCATCGCGGTGGCCGGGACCGGGCCGATGCCCATGACCTTGGGTTCGACGCCGGCGACGCCGTGGGACACCAGGCGCACCAGCGGGCGCAGGCCGAGCTTCTCCGCGCGGTCGGGGTGGGTGACGACGCAGACCGCGGCCGCGTCGTTCTGGCCGCTGGCGTTGCCCGCGGTCACCGTCGCTTCCGGGTCCTGCTTGCCCAGCACCGGCCGCAGCGCGGACAGGGACTCGGCGGAAGCGTCCGCGCGCGGGTGCTCGTCGGTGTCGACGACGACCGTGCCCTTCCGCGTCTCGACCGGCACAGGCACGATCTCCTCGGCGAACACCCCCGACCGCTGGGCGGCGACGGCGCGCTGGTGCGAAGTGAGCGCGAGCTGGTCCTGCTCGTCGCGGGTGATGCTGTACTCGCGGCGGAGATTCTCGGCGGTCTCGAGCATCCCGCCGGCCACGGGGTAGTGCTTTCCGCCGGGTGTCTGGCGGCCGCGGGTGAGCGAGTCGTGCAGCATGACCCCGGAGCCGCGAGCGCCCCAGCGCATGTCGGTGGCGTAGAAGATCGTGTTGCTCATGCTCTCCGCGCCCCCGGCGACGATCACGTCGCTGACGCCCGCCTGGACCTGCAGCGCGGCCTGCAGCACCGACTGCAGGCCAGAGCCGCAACGGCGGTCGACCTGCATGCCGGGCACGGTCACCGGCAGGCCGGCGTCCAGCGCGACGACCCGGCCGATCGCCGGTGCCTCGGCGCTGGGGTAGCAGTGGCCGAGGATGACGTCGTCGATCGCGGCCGGGTCGAGTCCGGTGCGCTCCAGCAGCGCGGTGAGCGCGACGGTGGCGAGGTCGGCGGCCGGCACGCTCTTGAGCGAGCCGCCGAACCGGCCGATCGGGGTCCGGACGGGTTCGCAGATCACGGCGTCACGCATGGGGAGTGCCTTCCTCGTGGAGTTCGACGGCGAGGCTGGTGCGGGGCTTGCCGTCCGGGCCGGTCAGTTCGAGGTCACCGGGCCGCGCGTGCAGCCGGGCCGGTTCGCCGCAGAACAGCGGCGCCTGGTTACGGTGGGCCAGCCGGGCGACGCGGACGCCGGGAGAGTCCAGTCGCAGGACCTCGGCCAGGGCGAGGGTCATCAGCGGGCCGTGCACGACCAGGCCGGGGTAGCCCTCGGTGCCGGTCGCGTAGGGCCAGTCGTAGTGGATGCGGTGTGGGTTCGCCGTCGCGGCGGAGAAGCGCATCAGCAGTGTCGGGTCGGTGGCGAAGTCCCAGACGCCCGGCTCGACCCGGTGCAAGGGCGTGCCGGCCGGGGCGAAGTTCGCCGGACCCGGCTCGGCGGGCGTGCCGCGCTCGCGGTAGATCACGTCCTGGCGTTCCTCGACGCACAGTCCGGCCGATCCGGACAACCGGATGCGGACGACCACGATCACCAGCTTCCCCGACCGGCCGGCTTTCTCAGTCGTGGACTCCACAGTGGACTCCCGGATGACGGTCTCGCCGACGCGCAGCGGCCGGTGGAAGACCACCTCACCGCCGGCGAACATCCGGCGGGGCAGGAGGCCGTCGCGGGCCGGGTGACCATCAGTGCCGAGCGAGGAGGACGCCGGCCAGCGGGGCAGCGCGACCCAGTGCCACAACGGCGGCAGCTCGTCGCCTGGACCTGGGGCGGGCAGGCCGTCGTCGAACAGCGCGGCCAGTGCCGCGACCGGCGCCGGGTCGACCAGTTCCTCGGTGCGGGTCACATGAACCGTCCGCCGGTCACTTCCAGCACCGTGCCGGTCATGTACGACGACAAGTCGGAAGCCAGGAAGAGAGCCACTGACGCGATTTCGCCGACCTCCCCGGCGCGGCCCATCGGGATCTCGGCCATCTTCTGGTCCCATGCCTTCGCCGGCATGGCCTCGGTCATCGCGGTCCGGATCAGGCCGGGCTGGATCGCGTTGACGCGCACGCCGTGGTGGGCCAGCTCCTTCGCCGCGGCCTTCGTCAGCCCGACGATCCCGGCCTTGGCGGCCGAGTAGTTCGTCTGCCCGACCATGCCGACCTTGCCCGACAGCGACGAGAGGTTCACGATCGCACCGCGCTTCTGCTCGCGCATGATCGCCGCGGCCGTGCGGACGCCGTTCCAGGTGCCCTTGAGGTGGACGTTGATCACCTGGTCGAACTGGTCTTCGGTCATCGTGCGCAGGGTCGCGTCCCGGGTGATCCCGGCGTTGTTGACCAGGACGTCGACGCCGTCGGCCAGCAGAGCGTCCACATCGGACGCGACGGTGACGTCGCAACGGCGACCGACACCGCCGAGCTTCTCCGCGGCGCGGGCGGCCGCGTCGCCGTCGATGTCGCCGATCACCACGCGGGCGCCTTCGGCGGCGAACAGTTCGGCGATGGCGAAGCCGATGCCTTGCGCGGCACCGGTGACGACCGCGGTCCGGCCGGTCAGCAGAGTCATGGTTCCTCAGATCTTGTTGCGGGCGATGAGCTGGGCGGCGATGACGTTGCGCTGGATTTCGTTGGTGCCTTCGCCGACGATCATCAGCGGCGCGTCCCGGAAGTAGCGCTCGACGTCGTATTCCTTGGAGTAGCCGTAGCCGCCGTGTACGCGGATTGCGTCCAGCGCCACCTGCATCGCGGTCTCGGAGGCGAAGAGTTTCGCCATCCCGGCTTCCATGTCGGCGCGCTCACCCGCGTCGAGCTTCTCGGCGGCATCCAGGGTGAGCAGCCGGGCGGCGCGCATCTTTGTCGCCATGTCGGCCAGGAGGTTGCCGACGGACTGGTGCTTCCAGATCGGCTTGCCGAACGATTCCCGTTCCTGCGCATAGCGAACAGCGTCGTTCAGCGCGGCCTGTCCGACACCCAGCGCCCGGGAGGCGACCTGGACGCGGCCCATCTCCAGGCCACGCATCATGTGCGCCCAGCCTTCGTTCGGCGTGCCGCCCAGAACGGCGTCAGCGGGGACGGTCATGGCGTCGAAGACGATCTCGCACGCCTCGACGCCGCGGTAGCCGAGCTTGGGCAGCTTCTTCGAGATCGTCAGACCGTCGCCGGGTTCGACGAGCAGCACGCTCATCCCGCGGTGGGCGGGCTTCGCCTCGCGGTCGGTGATGCACAGGAGGCCGATGAGCCCGGAGTGGGCGGCATTGGAGATCCAGGTCTTGGACCCCGTGATCGAGTAGCCATCGCCGTCGGGCGTGGCGAACGTCCGCATGGCCTGCAGGTCGCTGCCACCGCCGGGCTCGGTCAGCGCCATGGTCGCGCGGATCGTGCCCTCGGCCATGGCCGGCAGGTACTTCTCGCGCTGCTCAGGCGTCCCGAACGTCTTGACCAGGTAGGTGATGACGGAATGCCCGCCGATGGCGCCGGCGAGGCTCATCCAGCCGCGCGCGAGTTCCTCGGTGACGCGGGCGAAGCACGCCGTGCTGACGTCGACGCCGCCGTACTCGGCGGGAGCGAGGAGACCGAAGAAGCCGAGCTTCTTCATCTCGTCGATGAACTCGGCGGGGTAGACGTCGTCGGCTTCGAACTCGCGGACGCGCGGGCGGACCCGTTCGTCGACGAACTCGGCCACCAGGGCCACCATCTGCTTTTCGTCGTCGGTGAGCGTCATCGCCCGATCCTTTCTCGTGACTGCCGGAGGACGCGCCGCGCGCGGTCCAGCACCGGCTTGTCGACCAGCTGCCCGTCCACGGCGACCGCGCCGGTGTCCTCGGCCGCGGTGATCACCTTGTGCGCCCACCGCACCTCTTCGCGAGACGGGCTCAGCGCCTCGGCCGCGGTGGCCACTTGCCGAGGGTGCACGCACAGCTTCCCGGTGAAACCCAGCTGGCGGGCGTACCGGACATCTTCGGTGAGGCGGTCCTGGTTGTGCAGGTCCGCGGTCACGCCGTCGATCGGGCCGGGCAGTCCCGCCGCGGCCGACGCGAGCACGAGCGCGCCCCGGGACGTGACGAGGGCGTCCCAGTCCGCGGGGTCGACGCCCAGCTCGGCGGCCAGGTCGAAGCTGCCGAACGCGAGCCGCTGCACGTTCGGCACGGTCGCGGTCTCGCGGGCGTCGAGCACGCCGCGAGCGGTCTCGACCAGAGCGATCAGTGCGGGGAGGACGCCGAGCCGGCCGGCGACGGCGCGCGTCGTGGCCGGGTCGGCCTTCGGCAGCATCACCGTGCATCGCCGGTGGCTGACCGCGGCGAGGTCCTCGTCGTGCCACGGCGTTCCGGCCGCGTTGACCCGCACGGCGCAGTCCGGGTTGTCGCCCAGCCAGGCCGTGACCTGCTCCCGCGCGTAAGTCTTGCGGTCGGGGGCGACTGCGTCTTCGAGGTCGAGCACGACGAGCCCCGCACCGGCCTGGGCCGCCTTCGGGAACCGCTCCGGTCGGTCACCGGGGACGAACAGGAGCGTGGTGGCCTCCTGCGCCCGGGTCACCGTGCGGTGGACGCGCGTGGTCATCGCCGGGCTCCGCGGACCAGGCCGCCGCCGATGATGAGCCGCTGGATCTCGCTGGTGCCCTCGTAGAGCCGCAGCAGGCGGACGTCGCGGTAGATCCGCTCGACCGGGACTTCGCGCATGTAGCCGGACCCGCCGTGGATCTGCACGGCCAGGTCGGCGACCTTGCCGGCCATTTCGGTGCAGTAGAGCTTCGCGGCGGACGGTCCGATCCGGCGGTCCTCACCGGAGACGTAGCGCTGTGCGGTCTCGCGGATCAGGGCCCGGCCGGCCAGTACCCCGGTCTGCTGGTCGGCGAGCATCGCCTGGACCAGCTGGAACTCGCCGATCGGGGTGCCGCCCTGGGTGGCAGTGGCGGCGTAGGTGATGGACTCGTCGAGCGCGCGCTGCGCGGTGCCGACGGCGAGCGCGGCGATGTGCACGCGGCCGCGGGCCAGCGACGTCATCGCGGCGCGGTACCCGGCATCTTCGTCGCCGCCGACGAGGCTCGAGGCGGGCACCCGGACGCTCGCGAACGAGACGTTCGCGGTCCAGGCGCCTTCCTGGCCCATCTTCTTGTCCTTGACCCCGACGGTGACGCCGGGGGTGTCCGCCGGGACCAGGAAGACCGCGATGCCGGTGCCGGACGCGTCGGCCGGGCGGGTGCGGGCGAACACGACGAACAGGCCGGCGATGGGCGCGTTGGTGATGAAGCACTTCTCGCCGTCGATCACCCAGTCGTCACCGTCGCGGGCGGCCTTGGTGCGCAGTCCCGCCGGGTTCGATCCCGCGCCCGGCTCGGTGAGCGCGAACGACGCGACGACGTCACCTGACGCGATCTTCTCCAGCCATTGCGCCTTCTGTTCGTCGGCGCCGAAGTTGACCAGGACCTGCCCGGCGATGCCGTTGTTCGTGCCGAACATCGACCGCAGCGCGAGCGAGGTGTAGCCGAGCTCCATCGCCAGTTCGACGTCCTGCGTCAGGTCCAGGCCGAGTCCGCCCCACTCCTGGGGGATGGCGTAGCCGAACAGACCCAGCTCGGCGACCTGGTTGCGCAGGTCGTCCGGGATCGCGTTGCCTTCCATGATCTCTTGCTCGCGGGGGATCACCTTCGTCCGCACGAACTCGCGCACGAGCTTCAGGATCGGCTGGAAGTCCTCGGTGCTCACTGCTGGCATGTCTGCCACTATGCCCCATCTTCCTGGAGAAAACAAAATATATTTTATCAGGTACTGGCGAAGGGATGCGCTCGCCGGTTACGTTCCCAGGGTGAGCAGTGGCAATCTGAAGGCGTTCGCAGCCGAGGAAATCAGGCGCCGGGTCTTCGCCGGCGAACTGCGGTCAGGTGCCAAGATCGACCAGGACACCCTCGCCGAGGAGCTCGGGATCAGCAAGCTCCCGGTGCGCGAAGCGTTGATCACGCTCGACCACGAGGGGATCGTCGAGCACATCGCCCGGCGCGGCGCGTTCGTCGCCAAGCTGACCCGGGATGACATCCGGGACCACTACCGGGTGTTCGGCCTCGTCTCCGGCCTGGCCGCCGAGCGGGCCGCGAAGAACCTCTCGCCGGAAAGCTTGCAGGCGCTGCACGACATCGCCGACCGGATGGAGTCGGGCGTCGATCCCGCGGAGCAGGAGCGCCTCAACTTCGAGTTCCACCGCCGGATCAACCACGGCTCGGACTCGCGCCGGCTCATTTCGATCCTCGGCATCCTGGCCAAGACGGTGTCGCACGGCTTCTACGACGCGCACGAGGACTGGCCCGGCAAGGCGCAGGAGGATCACCGCCGGATCCTGACCGCGTTGTCGGCGCGTTCGGGCGCCCGGGCCCGGTCGGCGGTGGAGAAGCACTTCGCCGACGGTGCCGAGCGGGCCGTCGCCCTGCTCGAAGCCCAGGGGTTCTGGGACCACTGAGGCAGAACGCCGATGTCGGCGCGAGCCTTGCATCGTCAAAGTAAGCATTTTATATTGTGCTTCCTCGCCCGGCGGTTGCCGGGTGATCTCCGATGCCGGGATGAGGAAGACATGAGCGTACAAGGACGTATCGCCCCTCCTGAAGCGGCGACGAGGCGCCGCGGGAAGGTGCTCGCGGCCGCCATCGCCGCGCAGTCCATCGAGTACTACGACTTCCTGATCTACGGCACCGCGGCGTCGCTGGTCTTCAACCGGGAGTTCTTCCCGGCGGCGAACCCGGCAGCGGGCGTGCTGGCCGCGTTCGCCACCTTCGCCGTGGGGTTCGCCGGCCGCCCGGCGGGTGCGGCTCTGTTCGGGCACATCGGCGACCGGTTCGGCCGCAAGCCCGCGCTCGTCGCGTCGACGACGTCGATGGCGGTCGCGACCACTCTCGTCGGGCTGCTGCCGACGTTCTCCGCGATCGGTGCCCTCGCTCCCGTCCTGCTGGTCCTCCTGCGGATCGTGCAGGGTGTCGCGGTGGGTGGCGTGTGGGGCGGGGCCACCCTGCTGGCCGTGGAGCACGCGCCGGCGGAGCGCCGCGGCTTGCACGGCGCGCTTCCGCAGCTGGGGATCTTCGCCGGGATGGTCCTGGGAAGCCTGGTCTTCGTGGTGCTCACGACGTCGCTGACGGCCGGGCAGTTCGCGGCGTGGGGCTGGCGGGTGCCGTTCCTGCTCGGTGTCTTCATGTTCCCGGTCGTCCGCTACATCCACCGCTTCATCGAGGATTCCCCCGACTTCCGCGCGGTGGAGGAGAAGCTCGCGGCGGCGCCCCGGCGCTCGTCGGTCTTGCAGGTGCTGCGGCGGCCGAAGCAGGTGCTGCTGGTCATCTTCATCTTCCTGCCGGCGACGATCGTGTTCTACGCGACCGCGACCGGCCTGCTCGACTACGGCGTGCGCGACCTGGGCATCGCCAAGGGCACGATGCTCACGGCGGTGATGTTCTCCATGATCGCGACGGGCGTGAGCACCGTGCTCTGCGGCCGGCTGTCGGACATCGTGGGCCGCCGCCCGGTGTACGCGGGCGGGGTGGTTCTCGCCGGGGCGTGGTCCTTCGCGCTCTTCCCGCTGGCGGAAACGAGGAACTTCTGGTTCGTACTGCTCGCGATCGTCGTCGGCCAGATCTCGGTGGGTGCGATGTTCGGTCCCGGTGTCACGATGTTCGCCGAGATGTTCCCGCCGAGCGTCCGGTTCTCCGGCGCGTCGATGGGCTACCAGTTGGCCAACATCCTCGGCGGGGGACTGGCACCGTTCGTGATGGTGACGCTGATCGAGGCGACGCACACGACGGTGTCCGTGTCGGCGTACATCCTGGCTTCCTGCCTGGTCAGCCTGATCCCGCTGGCCCTGCTCGGCCGGAGCGGTCGGCCGAACAGTTGATGCCGGTCATGGCTGGTTCACGTTGAAAGCTCTGGTCCAGCCATGACCGACCCGACGTCTCGCGGTCAGTTGCCCGTGTTCCCGCCGCCGCTGCTCGTGCCCTTGCCATCCGCTGTCATGGTGAACCTTTCCGGGCACACAGGGCCCTATCATACTTGAGTGGACGGCCATTGGAACGCAATTCCATAGTTGTCGCGAGGGTGACAACGTTCGGTGAAGGTATGTTCGACGTGTCCATCGACGATCGAGAGGCGGCGTGGATCGCCCAGGGCGGGCGGTGTCAGCCGCTGGCGCTCGGTCTGTTCGGCGTACCACCAGCATGCCGTGGGGTGAACGGCCTCATCGAACCTGATCCGGATCGTCAAACCAGAGATCGGAATGTGGCCGTGCAGAAGCTTTCCCGGCGCGATGCCGTGGTGGTCAACCTCGACGTTGACCCAGCGACGTTCCTCCGTTATGTGATCATCAATGGCTTCGGAGACGAACAGGATTTTTTCGTTTCGCAGCAATGACCGAGGGAACCGAAGCTTCGTGATCTGCGATTCCCCGGGGGCAGAGGTTACAGGGGGGTCCAACCGGCAGTTCCAGAGGGGTCTCACGGGGATGTTAGACGGGTCGTCGAGCGACCAGTCCTTGCCTGTCAACGCGCGGGCTAGGTAGCCGTCGACGCCGTCTTCGCGTGCGGTCACCAGTCGCTCAGTGATGCGCCGGAAGGCCGTTCTGCGGCGCATGAACACCGTCGTGACGAAGAGCAGGAGGAAGACCGGCTGTGCTCCCTCCGTGGGTTGCCGGAAGCCGGTCATGAGATCTTCGGTCGAGGTTCCCGATGGCGCGTCAGGTTGATCAAGTTCGCCCGATCGGGCGATAAGCACGTAGGGTTCCCAGGCGGCGGGGTCAACACTGAGCTGATTGAGCCGTTCTTGTATTCGGGGTGCGAGCTTTTCCGCGACGCCGGCACGCCAGGCCCGGTGCATCGGCGTCGTCGTTGTCGGTGCCGGATCGCCGAACACGCCGGGCAGCGCCAGTAGCTGACTGAATCGTCCTTCGAGTGTCGACTTCCATGATTCGGAGATTTCCGGGCGTCGTTTCAATCGAAAAGCGGCGTAGAGAGCGTTGCGGCGACGGGAATCATCGTTCGAGCCGATTCGGCTTACCTCATCAATGATCAGACCCCATAGGGCAAGTGCCCGCGTCGGCGCGGTCGGCTCTGAGAGGGTCGAGGTCGCCGCCGTCAGGGGCGTCAGTTGCGCAGCGGAGTCGCTCCCGGGCTCTTCGATTGCGTGCTGGAGGAGGGCCAGAGGCTTCGCGTGCCTTCTGGTCGCCAGCCAACGCAGCGCTCGCTCGATCTCTGCGGTCAGGTTGGTTGGGGAAGCCTTGCTCGAACCTGTCGAGTCTCCCACCGTTCCTCCGAGGCGAGGCAAAGTCACGTCGCGGGTCAACGCCGACCATGGCAGGCAAGCCCAGGCGACGGTCGGCGAGCGACGACCGGGCTTCGGCGCCGAACAAACGCTCACGGCAGCGAAAGGCTGCAGGCGATCAAGCGGTTTCGTGTCCTGCCATCCCTACCGTGAAGCCAGCACAGTACCCGGTGAGTCGACCGGTTGTCTCAGTTTGTTACGCGGCGCTCGGTGGCTCGGCAGTCGAGAAGAGGAGTGGGGACCGCTGAGATGAAAAAGAGCACGAATCCGTCGAAGGCGGGTGGGTCACGCTGGCCCAAGCTTGGCCGAGCGAGAGCTGCCTTGGATGTGGCGAAGGGTGTCATGGTCGGAGTAGGGGCTCTGTATCTGACCACTGGATCCGCTCTCGTGACGGCAATCGGAGCCGCCGTCGCTGTCGTGATGGGTGCGTTGTACTTGGTAGCGCGCTGACTGCTGGACGCATGTCGCGTGCGGTGCCACGGCAGTGGGCGGGTCCCTTGACTACGATTCGACGCAAGCATAATATAAAATATTGTTAGTGATGGACGGAGGCCGAGATGACTCAGCGAACAGGTGAAGACCTGAACTGCCGGGCGCGAGCCATCCTCCGTGCCGTGGCGACCGGCCGCGTCGAGATCACCTGCAGCAGTGAGCCGGACCTGTTCGTGGACGGGCTGCCGTGCTGTGACCAGTACACCGCGCACCTGCTCGCCCATCGCGGCCTGGTCGTGCAGGCCGGCCCGGGGCGGCTGGGTCAGCGCCTCCGCGCTCGGCTGACGCCCGCCGGTGCCGCCGCGCTGAGCACTGTGGCCGAGGCGGCGTGAACCCCGAGAAGGACAACGGGCGATGTGGTGGCCTCGCAGGTCACCACATCGCCCGTGACTACTACTCCTCGCCGGCCCAGAGGCCGCGGTCCTCCAGCACCTTGATGACGCTGTCGGCGCCTTCGAGGATGTGCTGCTCGGCGATCGTCCTGGCCTTGCGCGCATGACGTCCGCGCAGGGCCTGGACCAGCTCGGCGTGGTCGTTACGGGTCGCCGTCACGTGCTCCTCGATCGAGGCGTAGAAGCGGTTCGGCAGGTGCTTGACCACCGAACTGAGCAGCAGGGTCAGCCGGTGCGAATCCGCGGCCAGGTTGATCTGGCGGTGGAAGTCGTGGCCGAGGCGGGCGACGGTCTCCTGGTCGCCGGCTTCGACGGCCTTCTCGAAGTCTTCGTTGATCGCCTCGAGCCGGTCGAGCTGCTCGGGGGTGATCCTCTTCGCCGCCCGGGCGGCAAGCTCGGAGGAGAACTGGGCCTGCGCCCAGAACAGGTCGCGAATGTCCTGTCGCGACACCGGTGCGACGACGAATCCCCGGCGGGGAACCAGTTCGACGAACCCCTCGCTGCGCAGGGACAACAGTCCTTCGCGGACGGGGGTGTTGCTGACGCCGACGGCTTCGGCGATCGGCTCGGTGCGGAGGAACTCGCCCGGCTTCACCTGCCCGGACATGATGAGCTCGCGCACGTAGGTGGCGACCTCTTCCGGCAGCTGCTGCCGGACGTCGCCGCGGCGGGGCCTGATCGAGTCGTCGGCCACCCGGCACCTCCCCAAGTCGTTTGCAAACATCATATACAACGTTCTGTCGATGATGCTGAAACCGTCCCGAAGGGAACCACGATGACCGGACCACTGGCCGGGGTGCGCGTCCTCGCGCTCGCCGGCATGGGACCGACGCCGTTCGCGAGCATGCTGCTGGCGGACATGGGCGCCGACGTCGTGCGTGTGACGCGGCCGGCGAACCGGCGCGGGCGCGCGCTGGGCCAGACCGAGGGCATGGCGCCCGAGCACGACCTCGCCAACCGCGGGGTCGCGACCGTGGCGGCCGACCTCAAGAGCCCCGCCGGGGTCGAGCAGGTGCTCCGCCTCGCCGACGCCGCCGATGTCTTCCTGGAGGGCTACCGGCCCGGCGTGGCCGAGCGGCTCGGCCTCGGTCCGGACGTGCTGCTGCGGCGCAATCCGGCTCTGGTGTACGCGCGGTTGACCGGCTACGGCCAGACCGGCCCGCTCGCCCAGCAGGCCGGGCACGACATCAACTACGTGGCCCAGACCGGGGCGCTGCACGCGATGGCCCGCGCGGGCGAAGCCCCGCGCCCGCCCATCAACCTGCTCGGGGACTACGCGGGCGGTGCGCTCGCGGCCGCTTTCGGCATCGTTTGTGCGGTTCTGGAGGCGCGGTGCTCGGGACGGGGCCAGGTGCTCGACGCGGCCATGGTCGACGGCGTCGCCCTGCTGACCGCCAAGCTCCAGGGGCTGCGCGCGGCGGGCCGGTACGACGACGAGCCCGGCACCAACTACCTGGACTCCGGCGCGCCCTTCTACGACACCTATTGGTGCGCCGATGGCGGGTACGTCGCCGTCGGAGCGCTGGAACCCGACTTCTACCGAGAGTTCGTCACCCGCCTCGACGTCGACCTCACCGGCTGGCCCGAGCAGGACGACCGTGCGGCGTGGCCCAAGCTGCGCGAACTCATCGCCGGAGCGTTCGCGGCCAAGACCCGCGACGAATGGGCGGCGGTCTACGCGGGTACGGACGCCTGCGTCACGCCCGTGCTCACCTTCGACGAAGCGGCCGAGCACCCGCACAACGCCGAGCGCGAGGTCTACCGCCGGGTCGGGGGAGTGCTGCACCCGCGTCCCGCGCCTCGGCTGAGCCGCACCCCGGGGCGAGAACCGAGCGCGCCGGAAGCGACGATCTCGGACATCGCCGACGTCCTCGCGGAATGGTCCACGGCGCGGCGGCGTACGGCCTGACTCAGCCTCGGGTGCGCCGGGCCGTTTCCGAGGGCAGCACCCCGAACCGTTCGCGGTACTGCTGCGCGAACCGGCCCGGGTGGAAGAATCCCCAGGCTGCCGCGACCTCGGTGACCGACCGGGACGGACCGGACACGAGCTCCAGATGCACGCGGTCGAGCCGGACGCCGCGCAGGTACGCCGTCGGGGACATGCCGACGACGTCCTGGAAGCCCGCCTGCAGCGCCCGCGCGCTGATGCCGGCCATCGCCGCCAGATCGGCCGTCGTCGTCTCGTCTTCGGGGTGGTGGTCGATGTGGTCGACGATCTCCCGGATCTTCGAATGCCGCGTGTGTGCGGGCCGGCTGTGAAGGCTCGCGCTCAGCTGGCTCGGGATCGTCATCAGCAGCTGGGTCATCAGGGCCGATTCCAGCTCGTGGCACGCGGCCGGGATCGTCGAGATCCCGCCGTCGCGGCTCAGCTCGGCGTAGAGGAACCCCGCGGTCGCGACGAGTGCTTGGCCGGAGCTCGACGCCAGGGGGAACGTCAGGTCGAAGCGGATTTCTTCACCGACCGGGTGCCCGGTCAGCTTGGCCGCGTGCGCCTCGAGCAGGTCCTTCGGCAGCTTCACGTGGTACTGCCAGGAGTCCGCGCTCCACCGCACCAGCACCGGCGCCTGGGGGACGAACGCGACGCCCGCTTCGCCGGCCGCGAAGTCCCGGCGCACGCCGTTCTGCTCCACCGTGCTGCGCCCGGTCACCGGCAGGTTCACGTGGTAGCACAGCCGCATCGGCGGGCCGAGGATCGTCGTGTCGGCGCCGTAGGACATCCGGCCGATCGTCAGCCGGGGCGCGGGCGCGATGTCCAGCCGGAACTTCAGGTCGCCGTTCTCCACGACGCTCACGTCGTGGCTGGCGAACGTCTTCGTCACCTGCTCGCGCGCGACGTCCAGGTCGGCCGTGCGGAAGTTGAGCGGCTGGGACACGCCACAAAAATATCATATTTGGACGCGCAAAGCTCCAACCTGCGGAAAGTGGACGCTCGGGTTCGCTCACGGGATGGTGCCGCCCTTCGCGGCGGGCTTACGGTCACCTCCACCCAGTGACCACGAGCACACCATCGGAGCTGTGCGATGAACGACGAAACCCCGGTCCTCGACCGGACCCCTGTGGACGGTGCGTGCCCCCGCTGCGGCGCCGCCGAGCTGAGCCGCTACCCGGTGGTTTCCGAAGGCGGCTGGTTCCAGGTCGTCAAGTGCCGGAACTGCCTGCGGTCGGTCGAGCGCGCGCCGTGGTCGCGCCTCGGACCGGTCCAGCTCCTCTCCGACCTGCTGTAGCGAAAGGGATCAACGATGATCGCAGTCGATGTCGGGGGCACGTTCACCGATGTGGTGGCCCTCCAGGACGGCCGGATCCGCACCGCGAAGGTGTCCACCGACTACACCGACGTCCACGGGCCGGTCCTGGAAGGCGCCGCCACTCTCGGCGTCGAGGACGCCCCCGTGTTCAACCACGCCAGCACGCACGGCCTCAACGCCGTGATCACCCGGCGGCTGCCCAAGATCGGGTTCCTGACGACCGAGGGCCACCGCGACATCCTCGACATGGGCCGCGTCTGGCGACCGGCACCGGCCATTCTCGACCCGCGCTGGCGGCGCAGCTTCGGCGACGCCGCCCGCCCGCTCGTCCAGCGCTACCTGCGTCGCGGCATCAGCGAGCGGATCACGGCCGACGGCGGTGTCCTGTTCGGACTGGACGAGACCCGGGCCCGTGCCGAGCTGGAGGTGCTCCGGCGCTGCGAAGTCACCGGCGTCGCGATCTGCCTGATCAACGCCTACGTCAACCCGGCGCACGAGCTGCGGCTGCGCGAGCTGGTCCGCGAGGTGCTCGGGGACGTCCCGTGCTCGATCTCCAGCGAGGTCTCGCCGCTGGCCAAGGAGTACGCGCGGGCCTCGACCACCGTGGTCGACACCTTCATGAAGATCATCTACTCGGACTACACCGCGAAGCTGGAGAAGGGGCTGGCCGGCCTCGGCTTCACCGGGCAACTCAACTTCGCCGACTGCGCCGCGACGCTCGTCCCGTCCGAGCGCGCCATGGAACAGCCGTTCCGGATCGTCTTCTCCGGCCCGGCCGCGGGCACCGTCGCATGCGCCCACTTCGGCGCGCTGATCGGGGAGCCTGATCTGCTCTGCGCCGACGTCGGCGGTACGTCGTGCGACATCAGCGTCGTGACGGCGGGGGAGCCGTTCGTCAACACGACGTTCGAGCTGGAGCACGACCTCGTCGTCAACGCGCTGGCCAACGACATCTCCAGCATCGGCGCGGGCGGCGGCAGCATCGTCGCGATCGGCCCGGCCGGCGAGGTCCAGGTAGGCCCGGACAGCGCGGGCGCGGCCCCCGGCCCGGCCTGCTACGGCCGAGGCGGCACCCAGCCGACCACCACCGACACCTGCCTGATGATCGGCATCATCGACCCCGAACGCTTCGCCGGCGGCAAGGTCACCCTCGATCCCGCACTGGCGAAGCAGGCGTTCGAAGGCCTCGACTCCGAGTTCACGCTCGCCCAGCGGGTCCGCTACGCCTATGAGATGGCCGTGAACAACATGGCCGAAGGCGTCTTCAACATCGCCATCAAGAACGGCGTCGACCCGCGCGACTACAGCCTCGTCGCCTACGGCGCGGCCGGACCGATGCTGCTGCCCGCCGTGCTCGACACCGTGCACTGCAAGCAGGTGATCGTCCCGCCGAACCCCGGCCTGTTCTCCGCGCTGGGGCTGCTGTCGGCCGACCAGGTCTTCACCGTCAACCGCAGCGCCTACCTCGTGCTCACCCCGGACGCCGCACCGCGGATCGACGAGCTGTTCGCCGAGATGGAGACGCAGTTGCGGGAGCGTCTCGACTCGGGCACGCGGGTGACGTTCCACCGCAGCATGGACGCCCACCTCGTCGGCCAGAGCTGGGAGACGCCGTTCGTCCCGGTGGCGGACGGCCCGGCCGACGTCGCCGCGCTGATCGCGGCCTTCCACGACACCTACGAAGGCCGCTCGGGCAACCGCTTCGAGATGATGCCGGTCGAAGGCGTCACCTTCCGGGTGCGAGCCGTCCTCGACACCCCGAAGGTCACCTACCCCGAGCTGCCGGAACGCGGCGACGAACCCCTGAAGCCCGACCGCACGACCGTCCTGCGCTACCTGGGCGACCACGAAGAAGGTCAGGAAGCCGCCGTTTACGACCGTGCCTCGCTGCGGGCCGGTGACGTGCTCGACGGCCCGGCCATCGTGGACGAAGGCCTGTCGACCACGCACGTCGGCGGCGGGCAGCGTGCGAGCGTCGGCCGCTACGGCGAACTGCTCATCCGGAGGAAGTGACCACTGTGGACAAACGTTTGCGCGACCTCTCCGACGGTGAATTCGGCACTGCCTACGGCAGCGACCGGTTCACCGCGGCCGTCATCCTCAACCGCCTGCGCTACGCGGTGGAGCACATGTCGACCGGCTTCATGCGCGAGGCGTTCTCGCCGATCATCCGCGACTGGTACGACTTCGCCTGCACGATCAGCGGCCCGCCGGACGCGGGCTACCCGATGCCCGTCGTCAGCAACAGCTTGGTCGTCTTCCTCGGCACGCTCGGCGACGCCGTGCGCAACACCGTCGAGGAGTACGGCCCCGAGAACCTGTCCCCGGGCGACGTGCTCATCTGCAACGACCCCTACCGCGGCGGCACGCACGTCAACGACGTCTGCTTCATCCGCCCGGTCTTCGTCGACGGCAAGATCGTCTCGTTCGTCAACATGCGCGCCCACCAGCTCGACATGGGCGGCACCGTGCCGGGCGGCTTCTCCGCGACGAAGTCCAATGTGTACGAAAACGGCCTGGTCATCCCGCCGGTGCTGCTGTGGGCGAAGGACGAGCCGGTGCGCTCGACGTTCAGCCTGATCTTCGACAACACCCGCTGGGGCGGCATGTTGCTGCCGGACTTCAAGAGCATCCACCAGCAGCTCAAGCTCGGCGAGCACCTCGTGCTGGAGAACATCGAGCGCTACGGCCTCGACGCCTACCTCGGCACCCTCACCTACGCCTGCGACACCTCCGCGGAACGCATGCGCGACGCGATCGCGCTGGTGCCCGACGGCGACTACACCGGATCGGCGCTCCTCGACGCCGACGGCCTGGACGACAGCGTCGACTACACCGTGCAGGTCACCCTGCGCAAACGCGGCCACGACATCGAGGTCGACCTCTCCGGCACCTCGGCCCAGGCGCGGACCTGCATCAACTGCGGCGTGCTGGACACCAAGACCGCCGTCGGCGTCGCCCTGACGATGCTGCTCGATCCCGAAATCCCGTTCACCTCGGGCACCTGGCGCACCATCGACCTCGCCACCCCGCCCGGCACGCTCGTGTCGTCGCTACCGCCCGACGGCGGGATCATGATGTTCTGGGAAGCCTCCGGCGCAGTGGTGTCGGCGATCTTCGACGCGCTCAACCCGATCTTGGGGGAGAAGGGCGTCGCGGGTGACTACGGCTCGACCAACACCCACAACGCATCCGGTCTGACGGCCGACGGCACACCGTGGACGAGCGCGACCCAGTGCGGCGGCGAGCACGGACCGTGGGGCGCCACCAAGGAAGGCGACGGCGACAGCTACACCGTCCTGTTCTTCCTGAACAACCTCGACCCGGCGACCGAGACGATCGAGCACGACGCCCCGATCGTCCTGCTGCGCAAGGAACACGCGATCGACACCGGCGGCGCCGGCACGTTCCGCGGCGGGGCGGCCAACCTGAAGGACACCCTCTGGCTGGCCGACGCGAACCACTACCTCTCGCCGTTCCGGACGAAGGTCCCCAGCGGCGTCGGCGCCAACGGCGGCCAGGCCGGCCCCACCGGCGCGATGTGGTTCTTCCCGCCCGGCGAGGACGGGCCGCGGCTGGTCGGCACCGGCGCCGACGTCTACGCCGGCAGCACCCCCGTCGCGGGTGTGCTCGACCCGGACACCAAAGCCTTGGACCCGCAGGGCGTCTACCACTACTTCGCCAGCCGGCCGGTGTGGCAGACGACGTCCGGCACGGTCCTGCGCTGCGTCACCAACGGCGGCGGGGGCTGGGGCGACCCCTTCGCCCGCGACCCCGGCCGCGTGCTCGCCGACGTGCGCAACGAGTACGTCAGCGTCGAAGCCGCGGCCCGGGACTACGGCGTCGTCGTCACCGGCGACCCGCACCACGACCCGGAAGGCCTGCGCGTCGACGAACCGGCCACCGCGCAACTCCGCACGAAGAGGACTGAAGCATGACTCGCACGCTGTTTTTCGCCTTCTCGACGTTCACCGGCGAACGAGCCGCGTTCGACCAGTGGTACGACGAAGAGCACATCCCGCAGGTGATGGACACGACCGGCATGGTCGGCGCCCAGCGGTTCGTGGTCGCGGACACCAAGCCCTTGTCGGGCACCGAGCCGGTCGACTTCGGGCACGCGGCCCTCTACGAGCTGGACGGCAGCCCGGCCGGTTTCCGCGAAGAGGTCAAGCGGATGCTGATGTCGGGCGACATGGTGCTGCCGGACTTCATGGTCCAGCCGTTCACCGCGCTGTTCCTCGAACCGGTCAGCGATCCGCACCACTCCGAGCGCAAGCCCGGCACCCTCGACGACCGGCACCTGTGGCTGGTCTTCAGCGAGCGTCCGGCCGACAGCGCCGACTACGACAAGTGGTACGACGAGGAGCACATCCCGCAGGTTCTCGCCGCGCCCGGATTCGTTCGGGCGCAACGGTTCGTGACCTCGGGCGTCAAGCCGCTGCCCGGTGTGGTGACGCCCGAGGTGAGCCATTTGGCGATCTACGAGACCAGCGGCGATCTCGGGCCGATGCGCGAGGACGTCAAGCGGCAGCTTATGTCCGGGGAGATGGTGCTGCCGGAGTTCATGAAGCTGCCGTTCGGCTCGATGTTCCTGCGGCCGGTCAGCCCGTTCTTCCCGGCGAAGGGCACGAGCTGATGGACGGGATTCCGCACCCGGACGAGGTGTTCGTGGCGGGGGAGTGGGTGCCCGCCGAAAGCACCTACGAGGTCGTCTCGCCCGCCACCGGCGAGGTGGTGGCCGAGGTCGGGCTGCCGGCGGAGAAGCACGCGCTCGCCGCCGTGCAGGCCGCGCGCGAAGCCCTCGAAACGTGGGCCGAACTGCCGGCGGCCCGCCGCGTCGAGATCTGCGGCCGGTTCTGCGCGGCGCTGGAGGAGCGGCTGGACGAACTGGGCACGGTGTGGGCCGTCGAGTCCGGCATGCCGGTCCGCTACAGCCGCACGTTGCACAAGTTCGCCGCGGTCGCCGCCTGGCGAACCCTCCTGGACAGCGCCGGCAACGTGCTGTGTGACGACTCCCGTGAGTCGGCGCTCGGCGACGTCGTCCTGCGCCGCGAGGCGGCGGGCGTGGTCGCCGCGGTCATCGCTTACAACGGACCGCTGGTCACCATCGCGAGCAAGGTCCTCCCCGCCCTGCTCGCCGGCTGCCCGGTGATCGTCAAGGCCGCACCCGAGTCGCAGCTCATCATGCGGATCATCGCGGACTGCGCGGCCGTGTTCCCCGCGGGCGCGCTGAGCATCCTCTGCGGCGACGCCGAGATCGGCCGGACGCTCACCACCAGCCCGTACGTCGACATGGTGTCGCTCACCGGTGGGCGCGTGGCCGCCCAGGCGATCATCGAAGCCACCCGGCACCGCTTCGCCCGCACCCACCTGGAGCTGGGTGGGAAGTCGCCGGCGCTGATCCTCGACGACGCCGACCCGACCGTCGTGCTCAAGACCCTCGTGCCCGGCGCGACCAGCGGCGGCGGGCAGGTCTGTGCGGCGCTCTCGCGGATCCTGGTGCCCGAGCGGCGGCACGACGAGTTCGTCGCGCTGCTCAAGCAGGCGTGGGAAGGGCTGGTCATCGGCGACCCCCTCGACCCGCGGACGCAGCTCGGGCCGCTGGCCTCGCCCTCGGTCGTCGACCGCACGGAAGGGTTTCTCTCGCGGGCGGTCTCCGCGGGCGCCCGGATCGTCACCGGTGGACGGCGGCCGTTCGACCGCGGCTGGTTCTTCGAACCGACGCTCGTCACCGACGTCGCCCGCGACTCGGACCTGGCGCAGAACGAGGTGTTCGGACCGATCACCGCCGTGTTGACCTACAGCGACCCCGAGGACGGCCTTCGGCTGGCCAACGACACGTCGTACGGGCTGTCCGCGAGCGTCTACACCGCCGACCGCGCCAAGGGCATCGAGTACGCCCGGCGGATCCGGGCGGGCTCGGTCGCGGTCAACGCGTTCGGCCCGGCGCTCACCGCGCCCTTCGGCGGCGTGAAGGGCTCCGGCTGGGGCCGCGAGGCCGGTCCCGAAGGGATCCTCGAGTTCACCGAGCTGAAACAGGTCCTGCTCGGAGGTCCGCGATGACGTTCCCCTGGATCCTCGACGCCGCCCCCGACCGCACGCGGGTCGCCATCAGCTTCGACGGCCGTGAGCGGCTCACCTACGGCGAGCTGGACGACTTGGCTTTGCGCTACGCGCGTGCCCTGCGGGAACTGGGGCTGCGCAAGGGCGACCGGCTCGGGCTGCTGCTGTACAACGACCCCGAATACGTGCCGCTGTACCTCGCGGCGACCCGGCTCGGGCTGATCACCGTCCGGCTCAACTTCCGCCTGGCGCCCGCCGAGCTGGCGTTCATCCTGGCCGACTCCGGGACGTCGGTGGTCATCGCGCACAGCAGCCTGGCCGACCGGATCACACCCGAGGCGGGCACCGTCGTGGTGCTGCCGGACGCCGGGCCGGTGCCGGAGTGGGCGCGGCCGTTCGACGTCCTGCGCGGGCACGAGCCGCTGTCGCGCGCGGAGCTGCCGGACCTGACCGAGCGGGACCCGATGAGCCTGCTGTACACCTCGGGCACCACCGGGTCGCCGAAGGGCGCGGTCTGGACGCACCGCAACACCGTCGCGGTCGCCACGGCCCAGGCACTGCGCTGGCAGTTCTCCGACGACACCGTGGCGCTCGTCCCCGGTCCGATCTACCACGCGGGCGGCTTCGAAGCCGTCGTCGCGCCCGCGTTGCTGATGCACGGCCGGGCCGTCTTCCTGCCGTCCGGGAACTTCACCGTCGACCGGCTCCTGGACGTGCTGCGGGCGGAGCAGGTGACCGACTGCCTGCTGTTCCCCTTCATGCTCAACGAACTCCTGCACCGTCCCGGCCTGGAGCTGCCGTCGTCGCTGCGGCGGTTCATCCTCGGCGGGGACACGCTGATGCCGTCCGTCGCCCAGGAGGTCAAGCGGCGGTGGCCCGGCGTCAAGCTCACCCAGGTGTACGGCCTGACCGAGGGCGGTGCGATCGCGACGACCCTGGAAGACGCGGACTTTCTCGCGCAGCCGAAGAGCATCGGCCGTCCGGTGCCGCTCGCCGAAGCCCGGGTGGTCGACGCGCTCGGCTCGGCGGCGGCCGTGGGGGAGGTCGGCGAGATCGAGGTGCGCGGCCCGGCGGTCAGCGAGGGCTACTGGAACCGGCCGGACGCCACCGCGGCGACCTTCCACGACGGCTGGTGCCGCACCGGCGACCTCGGCTACGTCAACGCCGACGGCTTCCTCCACCTGGCCGGCCGGGCGAAGGACATGATCCGCAGCGGCGGGGAGAACATCTACCCCGCCGAGGTCGAGAAGGTCCTCGCCACGCACCCCGGGGTGCTGGAAGCCGCGGTCGTCGCGGTTCCCGACGAGCGCTACGCGGAGGTCGGCTGCGCGGTCGTCGTCCCCGAGAGCGGTTCCGCGCCGGACGACCTGCGGGAGTTCTGCCGGGAGCGGCTGGCCGGGTACAAGGTGCCCAAGTACTTCGTGTTCGTGGCCGAGCTGCCGCGGAACGCGTCGGGCAAGGTCCTGAAATACCTGCTGCGCCAGGAATACGGAGAGAAGGTGGCGACATGAGCGAGCTGGTTCTGGTGAGCGGCGCGGCGGGCGGCGTCGGGTCGGCGACCGCCCGCCGGTTCGCCGCGGACGGCGCGAAGGTCGCCGTCACCGACATCAACGCCGACCGGCTCAAGGAGGTCGCGGACGAGATCGGCGGCATCGCGCTCCCCGCCGACGGCACTCGGCGGGACGCGGTGGGCGAGGTCGTCCGGCAGGCCGTCGCCGAGCTGGGCGGACTGGACACGGTCGTCGCCGCGCAGGGTGCCGCGGTCTCGGGCACCGCGAGTCCGAAGGCGGACGATGCGTGGTTCCGGGCGTTCGACGTCAACCTGCACGGCTCCTACTTCCTGGCCGGGGAGGTCCTGCCGCACCTGGTCGCGAGCCGGGGTTCGCTGGTGTTGTTCGCTTCGACGGCGGGGTTGTCGTCCGGTCCGCCCGGGACGGTCGGGTACAGCGCCGCGAAGGCGGGCGTGATCGGCCTGGTGCGGTGGCTGGCCCGGGACTTCGGCCCGCGAGGCGTCCGCGTGAACGGCGTCTGCCCGGGTTGGGTGCGCACCCCGCTGGGGGAGGGCGCGATGAAGTACCTCGCCGAGCGGGAGGGTATCTCGGTCGACGAGGCGTACCGCAAGGTGGCCGAGCACGTGCCGCTGCGCCGGGTCGCCGAGCCGGAAGAGATCGCTTCGGTGTGCGCGTTCCTGGCGTCGGCGGACGCGTCGATCGTCACCGGGCACGTCCTGGTGGCCGACGGCGGCGGCGCGGCGGTCGACCCGGCGACGACCGTCTTCGACCCGGCCTGATTCAGGCCAGGTCCTGGCTCAGGAAGTCCCGCAGGTGCGCGGCGAAGACGGTGTTGTCGTCGCCGGCGATCATGTGCCCCGCCGCCACCTGCACTTCCCGCGCCGTCGGGACCAGGGACAGGAACTCCGCCGCCGACTCCGCGGACAGGATGTCGGAGTACCGGCCGCGCACCAGCAGCGTCGGCACCCGGATCCCGAGAGCGGCTTGGCCGAGCCGGGCGGCGGAGTGGTTCCGCTCGTCCTCGGCGAAGGTCAGGAACCGCGGATCCCAGTGCCAGTACCAGCGCCCGTCCGAGCGCTGACGCAGGTTGCGCTTGAGACCGTCGAGGTTGCGGCGGCCGCCCGGCCGATAGGCGTCGATCGCCGCGGCCGCCTCTTCGAGGCCGGCGAAGCCGTCCGGTGCACTGGCCATGAACCCGCGGACCCGGGCGTGCCCGGACGGCTCGACGCGGTGGGTCATGTCCACCAGCACCAGCCCGGCGAGCGTCCCGGGACGCTCGCCCTCGGCCGCGAGCGCGGTGCGCCCGCCCAGCGACGCGCCCACCACGACCGGTTTCGCGTCGAGTCCGGCCGTGACGGCGTACAGGTCGGCGGTGAAGTCGTCGAGCGCGTAGTGGCCTTCGGCCGACCAGGCGCTGTCGCCGTGCCCGCGGTGGTCGAGCGTCCAGGCCTGCCAGCCGTCCTCGGCGAGGGAGCGCGCGGTGCGCGTCCACGAGTGCCGGGTCTGGCCGCCGCCGTGCAGCAGCAGGACGGTGCCGCGGTGCGGGCCCGGGCGTTGCCGCCGTTCCGCGGCGAGTTCGAGCGAGGGATGACAGCAAGGAGGCACGTAGTATATATTTTATATTCAGTGCAGGCGACGCCGAAGGAGACGCGCGATGAAACCGTACCGCTCGATGCTCTTCGTCCCGGGTCACAAGGGGACGTGGGCGGACAAGGGCGTCGCGTCCGGGGCGGACGCCCTGATCCTCGACCTCGAGGACTCCGTCCCGGCCGCGGAGAAGACCGAGGCGCGCCGCACGGTCGCCACCACGATCGACCGGCTGATCGCCGACGGCGTCCGCCCCGACCTCTGGGTTCGCGCGAACCCCGAGGTGAGCGGCCTGCTGGGCGCCGACCTCGAAGCGATCGTCCGGCCGGGTCTCGCCGGCCTGTTCCTCGCGAAAGTGTTCGACGCCCGGGAGATCGTCCGCCTCGACGCCGTGCTCACCCACATCGAGCGGCGTGACGGACTGCGGCCGGGGTCCGTGCGGCTGATCGTGAGCTACGAGACCGCGACGTCGATGGCGCATTGCGAGGAGATCGCCGGCGCCAGCCCGCGGGTCGCCTCGCTGCTGGGCGCGACCGGGCCGAACGCCGATGTCGGCCGCGAGCTCGGCTTCGAGTTCACCCCGGCCGGCCTGGAGACGCTCTACCTGCGCAGCCGGCTGGTCCTCGCGGCGCGGGCGAACGGTCTGCACCACCCGGTCGCCGGCGTCTGGCAGGACCTCAAGGACCTCGACGGCTGCCGCCGGTTCTGCCTGGACAACCGCGGGCTCGGCTACCGCGGCCTGGTCGTGATCCACCCCTCGCACGTGGCGATCGCCAACGAAGTCTTCTCGCCCTCGCCCGAACAGGTCGAGCACTCCCGCCGGATGATCGCCGCGTTCCGCGAGGCAGAGGCCGCCGGGAGCGCCGCCGTCGACTTCGAGGGGCAGCACATCGACATCGCGCACGTGAAGACCGCCGAAGGGGTCCTCGAGCTCGCGGACGCACTGGCGATCCACGCGTGACGCCGCACATATATAATATTTTTGAAAGGATCAGCTGATGGCTGGGTTGTACTTCGAAGAGTTCGAGCCGGGCATGGTCATCGACCACCCGACCCGCCGCACGGTCACCGAGGCCGACAACACCCTGTTCAGCGTGATGACGCTGAACCTCGCGCCGCTGCACCTGGACGCCGAGTACAGCAAGAACTCGATCTACGGGCAGCGGCTGGTCAACAGCCTGTTCATCCTCGGCCTCGTCTCCGGGGTCACCGTGCCGGAGACCACGCAGGGCACCACGCTAGGCAACCTCGGCTTCGAGCAGATCAAGTTCCCCAAGCCGGTCTTCCACGGCGACACCATCCACGTGCGCACCGAGATCGTCAGCAAGCGCGAGTCGAAGAGCCGTGACGACTCCGGCATCGTCATGTTCCGCCACCTCGGGCTCAACCAGCGCGACGAGATCGTCTGCGACGCCCTGCGCGCCGGCCTGATGCTGAAGCAGCCCGCTCATGTCTGACCCGGCCTGGGTCCCGGACGACGCCGTCCGGGAGCGCAGCAGGCTCCTCGCCGCCCTGCGGAAGTGGGACATCGCCGACGTCGCCGCGGTGAACGACCGGGCGATCGCCGACCCCGAGTGGTTCTGGCGCGCGGTCGTCGACGACCTGGACATCGCCTTCACCGCACCGTTCGAGCGCGTGCTCGACGAGTCCGCGGGCAAGCCCTTCCCGCGCTGGTTTCCCGGCGGCCGGATCAACGTCGCCGACGCCGTCCGCGGCGAACCCGGCAAGCTCGCCGTGGTCTACGAAGGCGACTCCGGCCGGCGCCGGACGCTCACCTTCGCCGAGCTGGACGACCAGGTGCGCCGGTTCGCGGCCAACCTCGCCGCGCTCGGTGTCTCCCGCGGTGATCGCGTCGTGCTGTTCATGCCGGTGGTGCCCGAGGCCGTCGTCGCGTTCCTGGCGATCGCCAAGCTGGGCGCCATCTCGGTCCCCGCCTTCAGCGGCTACGCGGCCGACGCGCTGGCGACCCGGCTGCAGGACTCCGACGCCGTCGCGCTCGTCACCGCGGACGGCACCACCCGGCGCGGCAAGGAGGTCCCGCTCAAGGCGACCGCCGACGCCGCGCTCGAGGACGCGCCGGACGTCCGCGCGGTGGTCGTCGTCCGGCACCTGGGCACCGACGTCCCGATGCGGGCCGGCCGCGACGTCTACTTCGACGAACTCGGCGAGGCACCGCCGGTCGACACCGCCGCGACCGAGTCGAACGACCCGCTGACGATCGTCTACACCTCCGGCACGACCGGCCGTCCCAAAGGGATCGTGCACTCCCACGGCGGGTTCGCCGTCAAGACCGCCACCGACTTCGCCTACGGCTTCGACGTGCACGCCGACGACGTCGTCTGCTGGATCACCGACCTCGGCTGGCTCGTCGGGCCGATGCTCATCACCGGCCCGCTGCAGCTCGGCGCGACCATCGTCATGGTCGAAGGCCTGCCCACGCACCCCACTCCGGACCGGCTGTGGGAGGTCGCCGAGCGCAACGGCGTCACCGTGCAGGGCATCGCCCCGACCGCGGCCCGCGCCCTGCGCACGGCTTCGGAACAGCCATCGCGGGCCCTGAGCACGCTGCGGTCGTTCGTCTCCACCGGCGAAGCCTGGGACGAACCGACCTGGTGGTGGCTCTTCGACCAGGTCGGCAAGCGGCGCGTCCCGATCGTCAACTACAGCGGCGGCACCGAGGTCGGCGGCGGCATTCTGGTCGGCTACCCGTTCCTGCCCGCCGCCCCCGCGGCGTTCACCGGCGCCCTGCCCGGCGTCGACGCGGCCGTCCTGGACGACGACGGCAAACCGGTCACCGGCACGATCGGCGAACTGGCCGTCCGGAACACGTTCCCCGGCATGACCCACGCGTTCTGGCACGACCGCGAGCGGTACCTCGAGACCTACTGGTCGCGCTTCGACGACGTGTGGGTCCACGGCGACCTGGCCAGTGTCGACAGCGACGGCTCGTGGCTGATCCACGGCCGGTCCGACGACACGCTGAAGCTCGCCGGCCGCCGCGTCGGCCCGGCCGAGATCGAGGCCGCGCTGCTGCGCGACGAACGGATCGCCGAAGTCGCGGTGATCGGCGCCCCCGACGAACGCCGCGGCCAGCGCGCGGTCGCGTTCGTCGTGGTCAAGGGCGAAGTGGACCGCGAGGACCTGAGCGCGACGGCGCTGGCGAACGCGGGGAAGTCGTTCGCCCCCGAGGTGCACGTCGTGGCGACGCTGCCGAAGACCAAGAACGGCAAGATCATGCGCCGCGCGATCCGGGCGCGGTTCACCGGCACCCCGGTGGGCGACCTGTCCTCTTTGGACCCGTCGACCCCGCTGGAAGCCATTCCCGAGAACCTGGAGAAGTCATGACCGACACCGAAAGCACGGTCGAGATCGTCCGGAAGGCCACGCGCGAGCTGGCCCGCAAGTTCGACAACGACTACTGGCTGGACAAGGACCGCAAGCACGAGTACCCGTGGGACTTCGTCAAGACCTTCGCCGCCGGCGGCTGGCTCGGCGCGATGATTCCCGAGGAGTACGGCGGAATCGGCCTCGGGCTCAAGGAAGCCGCCGCGATGATGACCGAGATCTCGTCGTCGGGCGCCGGGATGAGCGGCGGCTCGGCGATCCACTTCTACGTCTTCCCGCCGGCGCCGGTCGTCAAGTACGGCTCGGAGGAGATGAAGCGCGAGTTCCTGCCGCAGCTGGCATCCGGTGAGCTCCTGATGGCGTTCGGCGTCACCGAGCCCGACGCGGGCGTCGACACGTCGCGGATCAAGACCAAAGCCGTCGAGGTCGACGGCGGGTGGAAGGTCAACGGCCAGAAGGTCTTCATCACCAACGCCCAGAACGCGCAGAAGATCCTCCTGCTGGCGCGGACGTCCCCGAGGCGCGATGACAAGCCGTTGTGGGGCATGTCGTTGTTCCTGGCCGACATGGACCGCGAGCACATCGCGGTGCGGGAGATCGAGAAGCTGGGCCGGGCGGCGATCGACACGAACGAGCTGTTCATCGACGACCTGTTCGTCCCGGAAGACCGCCTGGTCGGTGAGGTGGACAAGGGGTTCTACTACCTGCTCGACGGCTTGAACCCCGAGCGGATCGTGGTCGGCCTGGAAGGCGTCGGCCTCGGCCGCGCGGCGCTGGAGCTGGCCACGGAGTACGCGAAGAACCGCGTGGTGTTCGACCGGCCGATCGGGCAGAACCAGGCCGTCGCCCACCCGCTGGCCGACTCCTGGATCCGGCTGGAGGCGGCCGAGGGCATGGCGATGCGCGCGGCGGAGCTGTTCGACGCGGGACAACCGTGCGGCCCGGAAGCGGCGGCGGCGAAGTACCTCGGCGCCGAGGCCGGGTTCGAGGCGTGCGACCGCGCGTTCTCGACCCTCGGTGGTTACGCGTACGCGAAGGAGTACCACATCGAGCGGCTGTGGCGAGAGGTCCGGCTGCTGCGCAACGCGCCCTTCTCCCAGGAGATGGTGCGCAACTACGTGTCGCAGCAGGTACTCGGGCTGCCGCGGTCCTACTGAGGTGCCACCGGCGCCGAACCGGGTAGCCGGTGGGGAACGGAAGGAGAGCACGATGGCAAACCAGACCGCGTTCGACGACTTCGTCCAGCTGTGGACGACCGGGACCACGGGCGGGCGCCGCGCGCCCGTGCTCCGCCGCCCGGACGAGGTGGGACTGGCGTACGAGGACGTCACGTTCCCCTCGATGGACGGCGTGCCGCTCGAAGGGTGGTTCATCCCGGCGGAGTCGGACCGGCTGGTGATCCACAACCACTTCCTGCCGGGCAACCGCTACGGCTATCCGGGGCACCTGCCCGAGTTCGGCGGGCTCGGCGGGTTCGAGGTGAACTTCCTGCCCGAGTACAAAGCCCTGCACGAGGCCGGCTACAACGTCCTCGCCTACGACATCCGCAACCACGGCCTGAGCGGCCAGGGCAACGGCGGGATCACCGGCATCGGCCTGCTCGAGTACCGCGACGTGATCGGCTCCCTGCGCTACGCCGCCGCGCGGCCGGACACCGCCGGGATGAAGAAGGTGCTGCTCTCGGTGTGCCTGGGCGCCGACTCGACCGCCGTCGCCTGGTCGAAACACCCGGAGGAGTTCTCCGGGATCCAGGCCATGATCATGCTCCAGCCCGTCTCGGGCCGCTACGTCGTCGAGGAGTTCGTCAAGGGCATCGGCATGGACGACGGCTACGCCGCGTTCGACAAGGCGGTGCACGAGCGGACCGGGTTCCACCTCGCCGAACAGTCGCCGCTCGAGCACGTCGAGGCCGTGACGGTCCCGACGCTCGTCGCCCAGGTCCACGACGACACCATGACCCGTCCGGAGGACGTCCAGTCGATCTTCGACGCGCTTCCGGTCGAGAAGGACCTGCACTGGATCGAGGGCACCGACCAGCGGTTCCGCGGCTACAACTACTTCGGCGAGCACCCTGAAATCGCGATCGACTGGTTCGACCGGCACCTCAAGTGACGGCGAGCCGCCGGACGAGCACCGCGAGGACCACGACCAGCAGCACGACCACCGCGTAGCCCGGCAGCCAGAACGCCGCCACGGCCGCCGCGGCGAGCGCTCCGGCGCCGGTGGCGCGCGGCAGCCAGCCCGTGCCGGTCTCCACCCGGAAGTAGATCGCCTGGGACAGCAGGTAGATCGCCGGCCCGGCGAGCGTCAGGACGCCGCCGGCGCCGGCCCGGGAGGCGTGGGCGTGGGCGAGAACCAGCTCGATCCCCGCGGCGAACGTGACCAGTCCGGTCAGCACGCCGTAGAGGATGTTCATGCCGATGTGGACCGACCGGACCGGGTCCTCCGTGGCTTCGGTGTGCTGCGCCACCAGCTCTTCGGCGCGGCCGAAGTAGAGCGCCCACAGGCCGACCAGCGAGGCGAACCCGCCGACGACGAGCAGCACGACGAGGACGTCCGGGGTGTGCTCGGTGAGCACCCGGCCCAGCGCCAGGACGGTCTCGCCGAGCAGGATGATGAGGAACAGCCGCATCCGTTCGAGCATGTGCCGGGCGTCGAAGAAGAGCTGCCCGGTCGCGGTCGTCCGGCCCGGGACCGGGTGCGCGGTCCAGGTGCCGGCCAGGTCGATCAGGGCCGCGCCGGCCCACCACCACAGCCGGGCGCCGGGGTCGACGGCCGCGCCGACGACCCACAGCGGCGCGGACACGGCGAACCAGAGCAGTACGCGGGCGAAGTGCCGGCGCAGCTCCGCGTCGGGTGCGGTGATCGCCGCGTAGCAGCCGGGGCCGATGAGCGCGAGCAGCATCGGCACGGCGAACAGCCACGGGCCGTCGTCGAAGGCGTGCGTGATGCCCGCGTTCATGAACAGCCCGAGACCCATGACCACGACCGTGATCACCCGCGTCGGCGCGCGTTCGACGTCGAGCAGCGTGACTTCGAACGAGGTGAACGCCCAGACGCCGCACACCGCGACCAGCGCCACCAGTGTCTCGGCGGCGCTGCGGAAGTCCAGGTGTGCGAGCAGGTGGTGGGTCAGCTGGCCGACCGCGAAGACGAAGACGAGATCGAAGAACAGCTCGAGCGGCGCGACCTCCCGGCGGATTCCCGGCACCCGGTCAGCCCGCGGTGTCCAGCCGCACGGTGGACCCGGCCGCGGCCGGCGCGAGCATCGGCTCCAGCGCGCTCGGCTGACCGTGGTACTTCGCCCGGTAGGCCGCGTCGACCTCGGCGTTGGCCGCTTCGCCCTCGATGGGGTGCAGCGTGACGTCGGTCTCCACGCCGTTCGCGCGCACCCGGGCGGTCCGGTTCTTCATCGCGTTGCGGTACCAGCCGCCCTCGGAGCCGTACGCCGAGCGGATGTACAGGTCGTCACCCACGCGGACGACCCAGATCGGGGTCCAGCGACGGGCGCTGCCGTCCGGCCGCAGGCTGGTGATGTGCAGCTCCGGCGTCGTGCCGAGGCGGTCGAGCAGGTCATTGTCCCAGGTCATGGCGTTCCTTTTCGGGTGCGATCTCGGTGGCGGTCCAGCTGGCCAGCAGCTGCAGGGCCTCGGCCGACGGCGAGCCGGGCTCCGCCGTGTAGCCGATCAGGGTGAACCCCGCGGCGCTCGTGACGTCGAGGGCGTCGAAGCGCAGGGTCAGCTCGCCGACCACGGGATGGCGGAACCGTTTGGTCCCGCGCCGGTGGGCGACGACGTCGTGGGCGGCCCAGCGCGTGCGGAACTCGTCGCTGCGGGTCGCCAGGTCGCCGACCAGGCCGGTGACCGCCTTCGCATACGGCGAGCGGGCCGCTTCGACGTGCAGCAGCGCCACCGAGTCGTCCGCGGCCTTCGCCCAATCGGGGAAGATCTCGGCCGCACGGTCGTCCAGGAAGATGAAGCGCGCCAGGTTCGGCACGCCGGTCGCGCGGTCGAAGACGTCGGCGTAGAGCACCCGGCCCAGCGCGTTCGCCGCGACGAGGTCGAGGTGGGCGTTCTGGACGATCGCGGGGGCGGTCACCATCGAGTCGAGGAGCGCTTGGAGGCTCTCCGGCACCGAAGACCGCGCCCGGGCGGGCCGCTTCCGCTTGGTGGCCGCGCGGGCCAGGTCGAACAGGTGCGCCGTCTCGACGTCGTCGAGCTGCAGGGCGGTGGCGATGGCGTGCAGGACCTCGTCGGACACGCCGGCGATGTGCCCGCGCTCGATCTGGACGTAGTACTCGGCGCTCACCCCGGCCAGGCTCGCGACTTCCTCGCGGCGCAGCCCGGTCACCCTCCGGCGGCCGCCCGCGACGAGCCCGGCCTGCTCAGGAGTGATCTTCGCGCGGCGCGTCATCAGGAACTCCCTGATGTCCTTGGCGATCTCCATGGCCCCGAGCCTAAGCCCGCACCGGCGCCTGATGCAGGGGCTGGCGGTACCCCCGATAGGCGGCCTCTGCCACGCGCACGCGAACCGCCGCAGGGTGGAAGGCGAACCACCACCGACACCACGAGGAGCGCACCGTGGACGCCATCACCTTCCCCAACGGCCCGATCACCATGGCCGGGAACCTCTACCTGCCCGAGGGCTTCGACCCGAAGGGCAGCTACGCCGCGATCGTCACCGTTCACCCCGGCGGGGGAGTGAAGGAGCAGACCGCGGGCCTGTACGCGAGCAAGCTGGCCGAGCAGGGCTTCGTCGCCCTCGCCTACGACGCCTCCTACCAGGGTGACAGCGGCGGCGAGCCGCACTTCCTCGAGGACCCGGCCGCCCGCGTCGAAGACGTCCGCGCCGCCGTGGACCACCTGCAGACCCTGGACTACGTCGACGCCGAGCGCATCGGTGTCCTCGGCATCTGCGCCGGCAGCGGGTACGCCGTCAGCGCGACCATGACCGACCACCGGATCAAGGCGCTCACCACGGTCAGCGCCGTCAACATCGGCAGCGCCTACCGCAAGGGCTGGTTCGGGACCGATCCCGACTCCGCCGCGGTGCCGACCCTCGACGCCGCCGCGCAGCAGCGCACGGCCGAAGCCCAGGGTGCCGAAGCCGCGTACATCCCTTACGTGCCCGCCGAAACCGACGAGAACACCCCGCGCGACATGGTCGAGGCGCACGACTACTACCTGACCCCGCGCGCGCAGCACCCGAACGCGCAGAACAAGAAGCTGTTCACCAAGAGCATCTCGCGGATCTTCGCGTTCGACGCCTTCCACCTGGTCGAGGACCTGCTGACGCAGCCGATCCTGATGGTGGCGGGCAGCGAGGCCGGATCGCTGTGGCACACCACCGAACTGCACGCGAAGGTGCGGTCCCCGAAGAAGCTGGTGGTCGTCGACGGCGGCACCCACATGGACTTCTACGACGTGCCGCAGTACGTGAAGCGGGCCGTCGAGGAGGCTGTGCCGTTCTTCACCGAAAACCTGTCCGCATAAAATATATTATTTGCTAGGATGGGTGGCATGGACTTCAGGAAGCTGGTCACCGAACGCTGGAGCTGCCGGGCCTACTTACCCGACCAGGTCCCCGACGACGTCCTGCGCGAGATGTTCGAGATCGCGCAGCAGACCGCCTCCTGGTGCAACACCCAGCCCTGGCAGGTCCACGTGACCAAGGGCGACGCGACCCGGCGGTTCGCCGAAAGCCTCACCGAGCACGCCAAGACCCACGACGAGACGCCGGACCTCGGCATGCCGAGCGGCTACCACGGCGTCTACCGGGATCGACGGCGAGCCGCCGGGTACGCGCTCTACGCCAGTTTGGGCATCACCAAAGAGGACTGGGACGCCCGCGTGGCGCAACGCCTGAAGAACTTCGAGTTCTTCGGCGCTCCCCACGTCGCGATCGTGACGACCGACCGCGACCAGGGCACGTACGGCGCGATCGACTGCGGTGGCTACGTGGCGAACCTGCTGCTGGCCGCCCAGTCCGTCGGGGTGGCCACGATCCCGCAGGCCGCGATCGCGATGCATTCCGGCCACGTGCGCGACTACCTGGGCCTGCCGGACGACCGCCTGGTCGTCTGCGCGGTGTCCTTCGGCTACGCGGACACCGCGCACCCGGTCAACCGGTTCCGCACCACCCGGGCACCGGTGGACGACGCGGTCGTCGTGATCGAAGACTGAAGGCCGGTGGGAACCTCGGTTCCCACCGGCCTTCTTCGTGGTCAGAACTCGATGACCGCCTTGCCGCGGACCTGCTTGTCGAACTCGATGTACGCCGCCGCCGCGTCTTCCACCCGCCACCGGTCGGTGAACAGCGCGTCGACGTCGATCCCGTGCCGGGCCACGAAACGGGCGCACTCGCCCATCCCCACGTTCGAGAACGTGTAGGACCCGATGATCGAGATCTGCTTGATCACGATGTCCGGCGAGACGTCGAGATCGAGGTTGCCACCCAGGCCGACGAGCACGATCCGGCCCCACGGGCCCAGGCACCGGGTCCCGGCGGCCCGGGCCGCCGGCGCGCCCGAGCTCTCGATCGAAACGGTCGCACCCCGGCCGCCGGTGATCTCGCGGATCGCCTCCACCGCGTCGGTGGCGCTGAAGTCGACGACGTGGTCGGCGCCGAGCTCACGGGCCCGCTCGAGCCGGTCGGCCGCGATGTCGACGGCGATCACCTCGGCGCCCATCGCGGCGGCGAACTGGATCGCTGACTGGCCGATCGGGCCAAGCCCGAACACCGCCACGGTGTCCCGCCCGGTGACGTCCGCGCGTTTGAACGCCCCGAACGCGGTGCCGGTGCCGCAGGCGATCGCCGCCCCCGCGGAGAAGCTGATCTCCTCGGGGAGCGGAACGAGCGTCTCGGCCGGCACCACCAGGTAGGTCGCGTGGCCGCCGTGCGCGGTGGCGCCGTAGATCGTCGCGCCGTGCACGCACATCTGCGTCCAGCCGGTGCGGCACATGTCGCAGAAGCCGCACCCCTTGTAGTGGAACACCATCACCCGGTCGCCCACCTGCCACGCCCGCGAATCCACGCCGGCGCCGATCTCGGCCACCACACCGCACGGTTCGTGACCCGCGATGACCGCCGGCACCTCGGCCAGCCCGCGCGAGGCGAAGTCCTTGAAGCCGAGCGCCTTCAGCGCGGCCTCGGGCGGGTCCCGGTAGAACTTCAGGTCGCTGCCGCACAGCCCGGACGCCTTGATCTCGACGACCACCTCGCCGGGGCCGGGCGCCGGGTCGGGGAAGTCGAGGACTTCCAGTTCGCGGTTGCCGCGGAAGACGACGCCGCGCATCAGCGGGTGCCCGCCATCATCGTGGCGACGATCAGCACGGGCTTGTCGGTGCGGTTGCTCCAGATGTGCTTGATCCCGCGGTTGACGATGGTGTCGCCCGGCTTGAGCAGGGTTTCACCGGTCTCGGTCACCGCCCACAGCTCGCCGTTCAGCACGGTCACCACGTCGATGGTGTCGGTGTGGTGCCATACGCCGCCGTCGCCGCTCGCGTCGCCGTCGTGGGAGTCGCCGCCGTGGAAGGCGTCGAGGGACTCCTTGTAACCCTCGGCGTCGAACTCCGAGTCCGGCGGGAAGCTCGCCAACCGGACGACGAGGCCCTTGCCCGGCGGGTCGATGACCGGGTCGGCGCCGAGCGTCGAGGGCGCGAGGACCGGGGCCGGCAGGTCGTCGAACTGCCAGACGTCCATGACGGTGAAGCCCGGCTGGGCGGTGCGGGTGGCGGTGTTGCCGTCCGAGATGATGGCCGACTTGCCGTCGGCGTCGACGCCGGTCAGCACGACGCGGGCCTCGGCGTTGAGGTGCTCGCTGGGCATGGTTCTCCTTGGTGTTGTGGGTGTTTCAGATCTTCAGCAGGGTCGCGAACTCGGTGGCCGGTTGCTCGGGGTCGACCGAGGTGATGGCCCTCAGCAGGGTGTCGCTGCGTTCGGCGCCCATCGCGGCGACCGTCAGGTCACGGAACTTCGCGTCCAGGTCCTCTTGGGACATCGGGTTTTCGGCGGTCCCGGTCGGGTTGTCGACGAACAGGGTCTCCGTGGTGCCGTCCCTGCGGGTGAGGGTGATGTCGGCGACCCAGCGGCCCGGGTAGTCGCGGTCCAGCTCGGGCCGTACTTCGATCTTGACCTTCCGGGCGACCGTGGCGACGTCGCTGTGGTCGCCGAGGTCGAGCCGGCCGGCCAGGTAGTCGTGGTGGGTGGTGAAGCCGTTGCCGTGGCCCAGCAGGGACAACGCGAACTGGAAGGGCAGGCTGTACTGCAGGTGCTCGATGATCTTCGGCGCGTAGGCGTTCGCGTTCTGGTTGCCGATGACGACGTCGCCGCCCGTCTGGATGCCGAGGGTCACCGAGTCGATGTCGGCCGCCTGCGTCGTGAGCCGGCGCGCGCCGTCGATGTAGGCGTGGTTGATGCCGCAGCAGCAGTAGGGCTTGATCCACACGCGGGTGATCTCGAACGACCGGTCGAGACCGAACGCCGCCGCGGCGTCCTCGGCCACCGGACGGCCGTTGAACGTCCGGTAGAAGCCTTTTCGGCCGGTGAGGAAAGTCGTCGGGCCGGTGAGACCGGCGGCGGCCAGCTCCGCCGCGCGGATCCCGTTGCGGGTTCCGATGCCCGAGTGTGCGCGCTTGATGGACCCGCCGGACGACGTGTACTCGGTGGTGCCCGAGGCGTGGCTGAGCGCGATCGCGAGGGCGTGGACGGTCGTGTCGACGTCGAAGCCGCGCATCGTGGCGACGACGGCGGCGGCGCCGAAGTTCGCGAGCAGCCCGTGCGGGTGGAAGCCGCGCTCCAGCAGTTCGGGGGCGGCCAGGTTGCCGATCCGGGTGTACACCTCGTAGCCCGCGACGATGCCGGTGAGCACTTCGCGCATCGTGACGCCGAGCTCCTCGCCGACGGCGAGCGCGGCGGAGACGACGCAGCTGCCGGGATGTGACGAGCTGGCGCGGTGCGCGTCGTCGTATTCGAAGCCGTGGCCGAACGTCGCGTTGACGAACGCGGCGTCGGCCGCGCTCATCGCGTCGCCGCTCGCGGTGACGTGCGCCCGGCCCGGGACGTGGGCGGCCCGGGTGACGTCGAGGATCGCTTGGCTCCACGGCAAAGCCGCGCACCCGACCTGCAACGCGAGCTGGTCCTGCAGGAGCCGGCGCGCGCCGGCGAGCGCGTCCGCCGGGATCGCGTCGTAGGTCAGGTCGGTGACGAGCCGCGCGGCCGCTGTTTCGAGAATTCCCATGCGTGAGTGCCTTTCAGGAGGGGAGGCCGTACGACTTCAGCTCGACGTAGGCGTCGAAGCCCTCGGGTCCCGCTTCGCGGCCGATGCCGCTGTTCTTGAAGCCGCCGATCGGGGCGGTGAAGCCCACGGGGTTGCCGTTGACCTCGACGGTTCCGGTGCGGATGCGCCGCGCGACGGAGAGGGCGTGCTCGGGGTCGGCGGCGAACACCGACCCGTTGAGGCCGTATTCGGAGTTGTTGGCGATGGCGACCGCTTCGGCTTCGGTGTCGAAGGTGTGCACCGTGAGGACCGGGCCGAAGATCTCCTCCTGGGCGATCTTCGCGGCCGGGTCGACGTCGGCGAAGACCGTGGGGGAGACGTACCAGCCGCGGTCGAGCCCGTCGGGACGGCCACCGCCGACGAGCAGTGAGGCGCCCGAGGCTTTGCCGTCCTCGATGTAGCCCTCGACGCGGGTGCGCTGGGCGGCGCTCACCATCGGGCCGACCTCGGTGGCCGGGTCGAACGGGTCACCGACCGGCATCGAGGTGATCAGGTCGACGAGCCGGTCGTGCAGCTCGTCCCGCCGCGATCGGGCGACGACGATGCGGGTCTTGTTGCTGCACACCTGGCCGCTGTTGCGCAGCGAGACCGCGCGGATCGCGGCGACCGCGGCGTCGAGGTCGGCGTCGTCGAGCAGCACCGCGGCCGACTTGCCGCCCAGTTCCAGCGTGACGCGGCGCAGGTCCTGGCCGCACAGGGCGGCGATGCGCCGGCCGGCCGCGGTGGACCCGGTGAAGGAGACCTTGTCGACCCCGCGGTGGCGTACGAGGTACTCGCTGACCTCGCGCTGCGCGGGGACGATGTTCACGACGCCCTCGGGCAGCCCGGCCCGCTCCAGCAGGTGGGCCAGCAGATAGGCGTCGAGCGGGGTCTCCGGCGACGGCTTGACGACCATCGTGCAGCCGGCGAGCAGCGCCGGGGCGAGCTTGATCATGGTGATGAGCAGCGGGGCGTTCCACGGCACGATCGCCGCGACGACGCCGACCGGCTCCCGCGTGACGAGCGCGTGGCCGGTGGCGGAGCGCCGGGTGTCGCTCCAGGGGTAGCCGGGGCCGAGGTCGAGGAAGGCGTCCAGCATCAGCCGTGGGCCGATGGCCTGCATCTTCGTCGACAGCGTGATCGGGCAGCCCATCTCGGCGCTGACCAGCCGGGCCGCGTCGGCCTCGTGCGCGGCGAGTTCCTTGCTGAGCTTGCGCAGGGTCGCGACGCGTTCGTCGAGGGGCAGCTGCGGCCATGGGCCGTTGTCGAACGCTTCGCGTGCCGCGCGCACGGCCGCGTCGACGTCGGTCTCGACGCCTTCCGGCACGCGGGCCACGACCTCTTCGGTGGCGGGGGAGCGGACCTCGAACACGCGGTCCGAGGAGGGCGGTATCCACCGGCCGCCGATGAACAGCTTGTCGTACGTGCCCTGCCACAGGTCTGTCGGTGCGCTCATCGGACTCCTTTGTCGTTCGCTCCGGCCCCGGGCTCTCTGGCCTTGACCGAAGGTACCGTAGATAATATAAAATATGTAGTGCTTACGGAAGGTGGCCAGTATGCAGCACAAGCCGCTCGACGGCATCCGGATCCTCGAGATCGGCGGCTACATCGCGCTCCCGTTCGGGACGTCGATGCTGTGCGCGCTGGGCGCCGAGGTGGTCAAGGTCGAACGTCCGGTGGTGGGGGAGGACTTCCGCCGGCACCAGAACGACCGCAGCCCGTACTTCCGGCAGTACAACACCGGCAAGCGCAGCCTCTCGGTCGACCTGAAGACGCCCGCGGGCATCGCGGTCGTCAAGGCGCTGGTGCCGCACTTCGACGTCGTGCTCGAGAACCTCCGGCCCGGCAAGGTCGCCGCGATGGGCCTCGGGCCCGAAGACTGCCGGGCCCTGCGCCCCGACGTCGTCTACGGCTCGATCACCGGCTTCGGACCCACCGGACCGCTGGCGAACCGCCCCGCGTACGACACGATCGGCCACGCCTTCGGCGGCCTCTACTCACTCTTCAGCGACGGCGACCACCCGCAGCTCGCCGGCGGCCTCAGCGCGGACCTCGTCACCGGGCTGAGCACGGCGACCGGCGTGCTGGCCGCCCTGGTCGGCCGGCTCAAGACGGGACAGCCGCAGCGGATGGAGACGTCGATCATGGAGGCGGTGAGCGTCCTGATCACCGACGGCGTCACCCAGGCCTTCGAGCTCGGCGCCGACCCGACCCGCACGAGCCGCCACCCGCAGGCCCAGAACTTCTGCGTACCGACAGCCGGCGGCGAGTACCTGGCCGTCCACCTGTCGTCGTCGCAGAAGTTCTGGACGTCGTTGTGCCGGGCGATGGATCGGATGGACCTCGCCGAGGATCCCCGGTTCGCCGAGTACCGCCCACGCGAGGCGAACTACTTCGAGCTGGTGCCGATCGTCGAGGCGGAGTTCGCGGCCAAGCCGAAGGATCACTGGGAGCGGGTACTGACCGAGAACGACGTCCCGTTCGCCCCGGTGCTGTCGATGAACGGCTACCTCGACCACGACCAAGTGCGGCATCTGGACCTGGTCGAGCGCCAGCCGGACGGCCTCGCGCTCCTCCGTCCACCATGGACATTCGACGGCGAGCGGCCCGACCGCGCCGGCCGGGCACCGAAGGTGGGGGCCGACACCCGTGCGGTCGCGTTGGAGGTGCTGCCGACCGAGCGGGTCGAGGAGCTCATCTCGACGGGGGTCCTGTACGCCGACGAGTCATGAACACCGGGGCTGTATATCGACCTACTCAGCCGCCGTTCGGTCGCCCAGAGCTGTCCAGCGTCAGGAACCGTGACACCTCACCGAGCGGTTCGCCAGCCGATGCGATCAATCAAGCTGCAGGTCGGTGGCGAACTTCAGCGTGGGGTTGTAGATCAACTCGGTCCTCGGACACAGTAGTATCCCACGGATCGCGGAACGCGATCTTGAAGCCGGGATCGATCAGAGCCTGGCTCGAATCGATCTCCTGTAGTCGCCGTCCTGTGTTGTCGCAGATGATGCGCTTTCCGGAGTCTCGTAGCGCTGTGGCGATCCTTGTGCATTGCGTTCGGTCAGGCTCGGGCCTCGCGGATGTAGAGCGTCTTGGCTCTCGCGTTGGGTGCTGGGTGTGTCCATGGCGGCATGGGTAGGTCGGACGCCCGTGGTTCCGGTGCGAATGATGTCGCTCTCTCGTGCCAGCTCCGGGAGCACTGAGAGCACCTCGTTGACGGCTTTTGATCCGCCCGCCGGCGAGCAGGGCCTCTACCACAAAGGCGACCCAGCGGTCCTGCGGTGGGTACGGCGCGGGGTGGAGCAGGTACGGGGCTCGATACTCCGCGTCGGTACTGCTCGCGCGCTGATCAGTCCACCGGCGGCGTGCCGTGCGTGTGGAACGACTCGATCGTCTTCAATCCCCACGCCTGCCCCTTGGCCCGCTCGGCCTCGGTCCAGGTGACCGGCTCCCAGTCCGGTGCGAAGATCAGCCGCCCGGTCGGGTTGCACAGCTCGATGCGGTTGCCGCCGGGCTCGTACAGGTACAGGAAGAATGTCTGCTGGATCGCGTGCTTGTGCGGCCCGGTCTCGATGTGGACGTCGTTGTCGAGCGCGATGTCCGCCGCGCGAAGGATGTCCTCGCGCGTGTCGGTGGCGAACGCGATGTGGTGCAGGCGCCCGTTCGACTTCGTCCAGTCGTTCGTGTAGACGATGTCGTAGGACTTCTGCGCGAAGTGCGTCCACTGCCCGGAAATGACGCCGCTGTCGAGCCGGATCTGCTCGGTCACCCGGCCGCCGAGGGCGTCGCAGATGAACCGGCCGTTGACCTCGGCCTCCTGCGCCAGATAGTTGATGTGGTCGAGTCGCCGGACGCCGACGCCGCGCCCCGGGTACGCCTGCGCCTGGTTCTTCAGTGCCGGCCGCAGGCGCTCCGGCGGCTGGTAGCGCTCGGTCTCCCAGTAGATCTCGAGCTCGTGGCCGTCCGGATCGCGGAACAGGTAGGTGGCGCCGATCCCGGTGTCGCCGTCGACCCAGCCGACGCCGAGGCCGCGTTCCTCCAGCGCGACCACGCGCCGTTTGAGGGCGTCTTCACTGAACGCGCGCAGCGCCGTCCGGCCGATCCCGGACGTCTTCGCCGCGGTGAGCTTCAGGCTGTGGTGCTCGTAGTCGTCCCAGGTGCGCAGGTACACCGAGTCGCCTTCGGTGCCGTTCTCGGTCAGGCCGAGGACGCGGACGAAAAAGTCGAGGCTCTTCTCCGGGTCCGGGGTAAGCAGTTCGACGTGGCCGAGGTGCGCGATCTCGTGGCGCGGGGAGGGATCGGACATGGTCGTGCTCCTCAGGGACGGGGGAAGACGGCGCCGTCGAGCAGCAATGCCGCCGATCGACGGGTACGGCTTGACCGGAATGAGCGCCCGGGTGCAGACCGCGCCAACGCCACGCCGCGACGCGAGTGGTCTTCGGGATCGGCGAGCCGCGCACGTCGCCGAGACCCACGGGGCGGATCAGTGACGACGACAGGCTTCACGGGAGACACGGTACGGGTCGGTCGACGAAATTGTCAACAATCTTGGCGTGGAAGTGCGACGCTGAGCAGGGGTGGGCGGCCGACATTGCCAACGTTTCCTGTGACCAACTCGCGCGCATAGCTGATTCACAGGATTGTTAACAATCTTGCGGAGAGTCTTGTGTTCAATATCTCCGCGGATGTAGCTTCGGACACCTTCGCTGCCTCGGTGACGAAAGGGACGAGGATGTCGACGAGAGAACTCGGCGGCTCGGCCGCCGCCACGGTCCGGCTGTCGATCCGGGTGACCGCGTTGTGCTGGATCCTGGTCCTGCTGGACGGGCTGGACCTGTTCGTCTACGGGGCGACGCTGCCGGGCGTGCTGGCCGACAAGAGCTTCGGCCTGACCGCGGTCACCGGCGGCACCATCGGCAGCCTGACGACGTTCGGCATGCTGCTCGGCGCCCTCGCGTCCGGCATCCTCACCGACCGCACCGGGCGCCGGAAGATCATCATCACCGGGGTCGTCGTCTTCTCGCTGGCCGCCGCCGCGTGCGCCGCCGCGCCGACGGTCGCGTTCTTCGGCGCGGCGCGGTTCGTCGCCGGGATCGGGCTCGGCGGCCTGCTGCCCTCGGCGATCGCGATGGTCATGGAGTACGCGCCGGCGTGGCGGAAGAACCTCGCCGTCACCACGGTGATGACGGCCCACCAGGCAGGCGGGGCGCTGGCCGGCGCGCTGGGGATGACGCTCGTCCAGTCGCTCGGCTGGCGCTCGGTGTACTGGATCGGCGCGCTGCTGCTCGTGGTGGTGCTGCCGGCGGTCGTCTTCCTGCTGCCGGAGTCGCTGACGTTCCTGCTGGCCAAGGGCAAGACCGGCCGCGCGCGGGCCATCGCGGACAAGTACGCGGTCTCACTCGACACGTTCGCCCCCGAACCGGCGGAGGACCGGCGCGGCGGCCTGCGCGGCTTGTCCACGCCGTCGGTGCGGATGACGACGTTGCTGTTCTGGATCGCCTCCTTCGCCGGCCTGCTGCTGGTGTACGGCGTCAACACCTGGCTGCCGACGATGATGCGCGGCAGCGGCTACAACCTCGGTTCGGCGATCAGCTTCCTGCTGGTGATCAACCTGGGCGGGATCGCGGGCATGCTCGTCGCCGGGCGGCTCGCCGACCGGTTCGGCGCGCGGCCGGTCGCGATCGTCTGGTTCGCGCTGACGGCGTGCGGCGTCGGCCTGCTGGCGATCCACCTGCCGCTGGCGGTGACGTACATGGTTGTGTTCCTGACGGGCGCGTGGCTGTTCAGCGCGCAGACGCTCATCTACGCGGCGGTCGGCGCGTACTACCCGGCCGACAGCCGGGCGACGGCGCTCGGCTGGGTGTCGGGCGTCGGCCGGCTGGGCGCGGTGTTCGGGCCGTGGTTGGGCGGCATCCTGGTCGCGAGTGGACTGTCCTCTTTGGGCTTCGTCGTGTTCGCGATCGCGGGCGTCCTCGGCGCGGCGATGGTGAGCCTGGTGCGCCGCGCCGGGAACCCGCTCAGTGCGGGCGAGGAGCGCACCACAGCGCGGTCGGCTTGACGATTGCGGGGAGGAGCGTCACGACGGCCGGGGCCGGCACCACGACTTTCTTCAAACACGTCTCCGTGGGCTGACCAGCAGGTTCTTCCCCTACATCCCCAACAACGAGGACCGGGTTCGGCGGCTCGGCGTTGCCGGCGTCCAGTCTTCCACGCCGACGCGGCCAGGCTCTGGCGCTGTGGGCGGAGGACCGTGGGTGCGCGCGGCGCCGGCGAAACCGTGGAGCAACGTCATCGACAGCTGGGGCCGCGACGCGAAGCGGGGTGGCCGCTCCGGCGGCCGGGGCGGAGTGGAGCAGCAGGAGTGCGGCCAGGACGGGGCGGCGGTAAACGGCGGACACGGGGCCTCCGGTTCAGAGCAGGCGGTAGAGGTCGTACCGGACTTGGTGGGCGGTGCGCTCGGCCCGGCCGAGCAGAACGCTGGTGGTGAGCCACCGGTACCGCGGCTCGGCCGTGGTGGCGCGCAGCACGAGCCGGAAGTAGTAGTCCGCGGGGTCGACGTCCTCGCCGCGAGCCAGCGCCGCGAGCACCCCGGGCGGCCCGGTGCGGACGCCGGTGCTGGTCAGCCCCACGAGCGTGGAGGACAGTTCGACGGTGTAGCGGGCTTCGACGAACACGGTGCCGTCGGGCAGGACGCGTTGCCAGTCCGCCCCGCCGGGCCGGACGCGGCCGGACAGCGCCGGACCGTCGAGGGTACCGCCGGTGATCGGCACCGTGCGGTGGTGGCCGTCGGGGCCCGGGCCGAAGTCCAGCGGGGGTGCCAGGTCGACGGCGACCGTCGCGAGCGCCTCCAGGCCGGGCGGGGCGAACCGCATCAGGCGGCCTTGCGGATCGGCAGGATCAGCACCGCGCCGAGCAGCCCGGCCACCGCGCCGAACACGAAGAGCGCCGCGAAGTTCTGAGGGGCCTCCGGCGTCGCACCGATCGCGAGGACCGCCGGGGCCACCGCGGGCACCAGTGAGGTGGGCAGGGTGTTGGCGATGTTCATCAGGCCGAGGTCCTTCGCCGGGTTCGCCGGGTCGGGGACGAGCTCGGTGACGAGCGCGATGTCGACCGCCAGGTAGACGCCCTGGCCGAGGCCGACCACGCCGACCGCGACCAGGAACGCCGGATAGGAATGGGCGAACGCGGCCAGCAGCAGGCCGACGGCGAAGATCAGCGCGGCGGCGATCACGAACGGCTTGCGGCGGCGGAGCCGGTCGGACAGCTTGCCCGCGAGCGGCGCGAACAGCGTGGCCGCGGCGGTCAAGACCAAAGTGGACAGGAACACCGCGCTCGCCACCCGCTCCGGCGGGAAGTGCAGCACCAGGATCAGGTAGAAGGTCTGGTACGCCTGGATCGCCGCGACGCCGAGGAAGACCAGCAGTCGGCTGGCCCAGGCCCACGCGAAGTCGGGGCGGCGGCGCGGGTTCACCCAGAACGTGCGCAGCAGCTCGCGGGTGTCGAACGGCGGACGCTCCGAGATCGGCGTGTCCCTCAGGAACGCGAAGAGCAGGAGCGTGCCTGCGATCGCCGCGGCGGCGGGCAGGAGGATCATCGCGGCGAGGTTCGGCGCCACCAGCTGCGCGCCGAAGAGGCCGATCACCGCGCCGAGGGGCAAGCTCAATCCGAGCACGGCGGAGGCGGGCCCGCGCCGGTGCGGCTCGAGCTGGTCGGCGAGCACGGCGGTGCAGGCCACGGTCACCGAGCTGAACCCGGCGAACGTGGCTACCGCGGACAGGGTCAGCACCAGGGTGCTGCCGGCGACGAGCATCACGACGGCGCCGACGGCGAACAACGCCGCGCCGAGCAGGAGGAACGGCCGGCGCCGGCCCAGCCGGCTGGTCGTGCGGTCGCTGAGGCGGCCCAGGAGCGGGAACGCGACCAGCGACGCCAGCGCCCCGACTCCGGCGACGACCGAGACGATGGTGGTCGCGCGGGCCGCGTCGAGCTCGGTGGCCTTCAGCGAGAGGGTCAGGACGGCGGGGACGAGGTTGGCCATCGCGGCGCCGATCGCCGCGAGGCCGAGGAAGAGCAGGAAGCCCCGGCGGGGGAGCGCCGAGCCCGGTCTGGCCGGGGTGGTTTCGAGGGAAGCACTCATCGTTGGGCACCTTTCGCCACGGTTGCCCGGAAGGATGACCAGCGACCTCGGGTACGGTCATCGGCTGTGCCAACCAATGGAAAGCGAGGCCGCCGCCCGCCGCACGGGGAGCCGGTGGTCGACCGCGCGCTGGCGCTGCTGGCCGCGTTCGACGCCGAACACCGCACGCTTTCGCTGGCCGAGCTGAGCCGCCGCTGTGAAATGCCGCCGAGCTCGGCGCTGCGGCTGGCGAACCGGTTACGGGAGTGGGGCGCCCTCGAGCGAGACGACGCCGGCCGGTTCTGCGTCGGCCTGCGCCTGCTGGAGGTGGCGACGCTCGCCCCGCGCGGGCACGGGTTGCGGCAGGTCGCCCTGCCGTTCATGAACGACCTGGCCGAGGTCACCCACCAGCACGTCCAGCTGGCCGTCCGCGACGGCATGCAGGCCTTGCTGGTGGAACGGCTGTCCGGGCACCAGGCGGCGCCGGTCGACTACCGCACCGGCGGGCGGCTTCCGCTGCACTCCACCGGCGTCGGCTTGGCACTGCTGGCGTTCGCGCCCCGGGAGGTCCAGGAGGAGCTGCTGGCCAAGCCGGTCTACGGCGAGCCGGACCACCGGCTGATCCCGGCCGACAAGCTGCGCCGCACCCTCGCCGAGGTCCGGCGAGAGCGGCTGGCGATCTTCCGCCGCCAGGACGAGACGGAGTCGATCGTGTCGGTGGCCGCGCCGATCTTCGGGCGCGACGAAGGTCTCGCCGGCGTCCTCGGCGTGCTCGTGCCCAAGCGGGTCGCCCGGCCGCGGCACCTGGGCTTGGCCGTGCAGACGGCGGCACGGGGCATCTCCCGGGAGCTGGGCGCGCGCTGATGTGCCATTGAATGGCACGCCGATGGGGTTTGCCGCCGGCCGCCGGTCATGATCGGCCGCATGCATCCCTACCAGGACCCGGGACGGCCGCCCGGGGAGCGCGTCCATGACCTGCTCGACCGGATGACCGTGCCGGAGAAGGCCGGACTCCTTTTCCACGCCCCGGTCGCCGTGACGCCCGACGGGGGATTCGTCGAGGCTTCGGCCGGGCCGTTGCCCACCGCACCGACGACGGAAGTCGTGCGGCACCGGCACGTCCGCTGCCTGTCGCTGATGGCGCCGGTCTCGGCGGGGCCTCTTGCCCGCTGGCACAACGACGTCCAGGGACTCGCGGCCGGCAGCCGGCTGGGGATCCCGGTGCTGGTGTCGTCCGACCCTCGGCACTCGGCGAACGAGAACCCGCTGACGTCGGTGCCGTCGGGCGGCTGTTCGCGCTGGCCCGAACCGCTCGGTTTCGGGGCGCTGGCCGACGAAGCCGCGGTCCGCGCGTTCGCCGAGGTCGTCCGCGCCGAGTACACCGCGGTCGGGATCCGGCTGGCGTTGCACCCGATGGCCGACCTCGCGACCGAACCGCGGTGGTGCCGCACCGCCGGGACGTTCGGCGCGGACCCGGCGCTCGTGGCCCGGCTGGCGGCCGCCTACGTCGAGGGGCTGCAAGGGACGGACCTCGGGCCGGACTCGGTCGCGGCGATGGTCAAGCACTGGCCGGGCGCGGGTCCGCAGGCCGGCGGTGAGGACGCCCACTTCCCGTCCGGCAAGGACCAGGTCTACCCGGACGGGCGCTACGAGGAGCACCGGGCCGTCTTCCGCCCGGCACTGCGGGCCGGGGCGGCCGCGGTGATGCCGTACTACGGCCGCCCGGTCGGTGTGCCGGGGCTGGCCGAGGTCGGGTTCGCCTTCGACCGCGAGGTCATCGCTGGGCAGTTGCGCCGCGGAGAGGGCTTCGACGGCCTGGTGTGCGCGGACTTCGGGCTGCTCACCGACGCGACCCTGCCGGACGGTTCCGTCTGGCCCGCCCGAGCCTGGGGCGCCGAGGACCTGACCGTCGAGGAACGCGTGCTGCGGCTGCTCGACGCGGGGGTCGACCAGTTCGGCGGCGAGTGGTGCCCGGACGTCGTCGTCGGGCTCGTCGAGGCGGGCCGCCTGCCGCAGGCGCGGCTCAACGAGTCCGCCGGCCGGGTGCTGGCGCTGATGTTCCGGCTCGGGCTGTTCGAAAATCCCTATGTCGACGAAGACCACGCGGTGACCACCGTCGGCCGGGCCGACTTCGCCGCCGCCGGAGCCGAGGCGCAACGCCGGTCGATGGTCCTGCTCGCGGGCACCCTGCCGCTGAATCCCGGAATCCGGTTGTACGTCGAAGGGATCGATCCGGAGGTCGCCGGTCGCTACGGGTCCGTTGTGGACAGTGTGGCCGAGGCCGATGCCGCGGTGGTGCGGATCGGCACGCCGTACGAGCCGCGTTCGCGTCTGCCGGAAGCGTTCTTCCACCAGGGCCGGCTCGACCTGCCGGACGACCGCCGCGAGCACCTGCTCGCGCTGGCCGACGCGGTGCCCACCGTGGTGGACGTCTTCCTCGACCGGGCCGCCGTCGTGCCCGAGCTCGCCGGACGGGCCGCCGCGCTGCTGGCCGACTTCGGGGCGGCCGACGACGCCGTTCTCGACGTCGTCTTCGGCCACGCGCGGGCCGAGGGACGGCTGCCGATCGAGCTACCGTCGTCGATGGCTGCGGTCGAAGCCCACCCGGAGGACCGGCCGGGCGGCACCGCGGACCCGCTGTACCCGATCGGGCACACCGCCCGCGTCCCCGAAAGGCACTTCTGATGCCCGTCCATCCGTTGCTGGCGGCGAAATTCCCGCTGCTGGAGGGTTTTTCCTCGTTCGGCGAGCTGCTCGCCGACCCGGCGTTCGCGGAGTTCCAACGCCCGCCGGTGCCCGATGCCCTTCCGGAGGTGTCCACTGTGGACGCCCAGGTGCCCGGGCCGCACGGTCCGGTGCCGGTGCGGATCTACCGCAGCGGCGATCAGGAGAGCGCGCCGTGCCTGGTGTGGCTGCACGGCGGCGCGTTCCGGATGGGCGACCTGGACATGCCGGAAGCCGACCGGGTGGCCCGCGAACTCGCCCACCGCGCCGGGATCGTGGTGGTCAGCGTCGACTACCGGCTGGCGGTCCGCGGAGTCTGCTACCCGGTGCCGCACGACGACGTCGTCGCGGCCCTGCGGTGGGTGCGCGATCACGCCGGCGACCTGGGTGTCGGCCGGATCAGTGCGGGCGGCGCGAGCGCGGGCGGCAACCTGTCGGCCGGTGCGGCGCTGCGCCTGCGTGACGACGACGGCTGGGTACCCGCGGCGCTCGCACTGGTCTACCCGGTGCTGCACCCGCAGCTGCCGCCACTGCCGGCGTCGCTGGTCGCGCGGATGGCGGAGGTGCCCTCGATCCTGCACTTCCCGCCGGCCGAAGTGCGGGCCACGACCGAGAACTACCTGGGTGGACCCGTGAGCCGCGCGGACGGTTACGCGATGCCGGGGCTGGCGATGCTGGAGGGCCTGTGCCCGACACTGGTGCTGACCGCGGAGTACGACGACCTGCGTGTCTCCGGGCAGGTGTTCGCCGGGCAGCTGGCCGAAGCCGGGGTGGACGTGCGGCACGTCGTGGTGCCGTCGATGCTGCACGGGTTCCTCAACCTGCCGCCCGCGATCGACGAGGTGGGGCGGGCAGTGGACCTGATCATCGAGTCGGTGCGTTCCGCAGGAACTTGACCGACGTGGCCACGACGGCCGCGGGATCGGCGCCCGCCCAGCGGTGGCGGGCGCCGGGCACCAGGTGCAGCTCGACCGGCGCGCCCGCCTCGCGCAGGGCTTCCGCGAGCCGGATGCTCTGCGAGGCGGGCACGAGGTCGTCGTCCTCGCCGTGCATGAGCAGGATCGGCGGCGCCCCGGCGTGGGCGTGCGTCAGCGGGCTCGCCGCGCGCGCCAGCTCCGGCACCGACTCCGGCAGCGCCCCCAGCAGGGCCGCTTCGCGGGAGACGTCACCGGTCAGGCCGAGCAGGTCGGTCGGCGGGAACCACGCCACCACAGCGTCCACTGTGGACCCGGTGAGGGCCGCGAGCAGACCGAGGTGCGCGCCCGCCGACTCGCCCCAGACGAACAGCGGCTTTTCGTCACGGACGAACTCGATGGCTGCCCGCACGTCCTCCAGCGGCGCGGGGAAGGTCGCTTCTCCGCTGAGCCGGTAGTCGGCCGCGGCGACCCGGAAGCCCTGGTGCACCAGCTCCTCGGTGAGATGCTCGAACCCGGGCAGCGGGGTCAGCCGGGACCCACGCCGCCAGCCGCCGCCGTGCAAGGAGAGGATCGTCGCGACCGGGTCGTCCGGCTCGGACACGTCCAGTTCCAGCGGCCAGAAGCCCGGGACTTCGCGGTAGATCACGCGGCGGCCTTGTGGAAGCGACCGCCCTGCATGATCACTTCGAGGTTGGCCGGGTCCTGCAGCAGCGTGACGTCCGACGTCGGGTCGCCGCGGACCACGAGGACGTCGGCGAGGTAGCCCTCGGTCAGCAGCCCCACCGGCAGGTCCATCACCTGGCCGCCGTGGAAAGTGGTGGCTCGCAACGCTTCGGCGGGGGAGTAGCCGAAGAGCCGGACGAACAGGTCCAGGTCGCGGGCGTTGCGGCCGATGGGGTTGTTCGGGAAACCGTAGTCGCCGCCGGGCAGCACCCGCAGACCGCGTTTACGCAGTTCAGGGTACAGCTGCTCCATCGCCGCCAGGGACTTCGCCGAGCCGGTCTTCTCGGCGTCGATGCCGAATTCGGCGCCTTCGTGGACGTTGGCCCACATGATGCCGACGGCGGGGGAGAGGAAGATCGAGTCCTTGTGCTCTTCCAGGAGATCGATGGCTTCGGAGTCGGCGTAGGAGCAGTGGTAGATCGAGCGGAACCCGGCCCGCACGGCCAGCTTGATCGACTCGGGTGCCTGGGCGTGGCAGTTGAGCCACACGCCGGACTCGCGCGCCTGCTCGCCGGCCGCGTTCGCTTCTTCCGCGCTGTACTGGGTGACCATCGAGCCGCCTTCGAAGAAGACGTCGTCGTTGCTCATCAGCAGCTTCACGCTGTCGAAGCCGAGTTCGGCCTGTTCCCTGATGAACGCGCGGACGGCGTCGGGCCCGGTTTCCTGCGGGGTGGGCCCGTCCGGGCCCATCCGGACGGGGTTGTTGTCGCGTTCGAAGGACGCCGCCCGCATCCGCGGCCCGGCCGCCAGCCCGGCGGCGATCCGGTCGCGCAGCCGGACTTCGGTGGGCACCGGCGTCAACGACCCCGCCGAGTAGACGCTGGTGAACCCGTGGTCGAGGAGGATCCGGGCGTTGCGTTCGGCGAGCGCCAGGTGCTCGTCCGGGGTCGGCAGGTGGTGGAAGAAGCTGACGTCGACCGGCGGGTTGAACGACCGGTCGAGGTGCCCGACCGCCGACGGGAACGTCAGGTGGCAGTGCGACTCGACCAGGCCCGGCATGACCGTCGCTCCTCGGCAGTCGACCACGCGGTCGTCCGGCGCCGGTTCGGCGCGGGGGCCCACGTGCTCGATCCGGTCGCCGCGGACGACGACGTCGGCGGGGAGCGCCGGGGAACCGCTGCCGTCGAAGACGCGGCCGCCCGTGAAGACCACTCGGGAAGTCATCATGCCCCCAGCATGGTGTAGCCGCCGTCGGCGACCAGGAAACCGCCGGTGATGTGCCCGGCGTCCGCGGTGGCCAGGAACAACGCGGCTCCGGCGAGCTCTTCGGGTTTCGGGATCCGCCCCATCGGGGTCGCGTCGCGCAGCTTCTCCGCGCGGCCGGTGCGCCAGTCCTCCCGGCCGAGCGTGGCTTCGGTTTCGATGAAGCCGGGGGCGAAGACGTTCACCCGGACGGTCGGGGCGAAAGCGTGCGCGTAGGACTTGGTCAGGCCGATGATCCCGGCCTTCGCCGCCGCGTACTGCGGGGCACGGGCGCTGCCCCGGGCGACCACGGTCGAGCCGATGTTCACGATCGCGCCGCCGCCCTGGGCCAGCATGCGGTCGCCGAACTCGTGCGTGCACAGCAGCGTGCCCTTGATGTCGACGGCCAGGACGTGGTCGACGGACTCCTCGGTGAGGTCCCGCCACGACATCTGCTCGCGGGCGACGTCGCCGACGTTGTTGATCGCGACGTCGACCCGGCCGAAGTGGCTCCACGTCTCGTCGGCCAGCCGCCGGATCTGCGCGTGTTCCGAGATGTCGGCCTGGACGAGGAACGCCTTGCGGCCCAGTTCTTCGACGCGCGCCGCGGTGCGTTCGGCACCCGCGCGCGAGCCGCGGTAGTGCACGGCGACGTCGGCGCCCTCGGCGGCGGCGCGCACGGCGATCTCGGCACCGAATCCGGTGCCGGCGCCGGTGACGAGGACGGTCTTGCCGGTGAAGCGCACGAAGTTCTCCTTCAGACGAGGGTGCGGCCGCCGTCGGCGTACAGGACGTGCCCGGTGACGAAGGCGGCTTGGTCGGAGCAGAGGAACAGGATCGGGCCGGTCAGGTCGGCCGGGGTGCCCAGCCGCCCGGCCGGCACCAACGTGGTGAGGCCGTCGCGGACGCCGGGCTTTTCGAGGTGGTCGTGGGTCAGGCCGGTCTCGGTGTAGCCGGGCGCGACGGCGTTGACCGTGACGCCGGACGCGGCCCATTCGCGCGCCATCACCCGGGCGAGCTGGTTGACTGCGCCCTTCGTGGCCGCGTAGGGCGCGTGGTGCGGGTGGGCGAGCAGGCCGGACACCGAGGACAGGTAGACGATCCGGCCGTACCCGCGGGCGACCATCAGTTCGCCCGCGGCCCGGCCGGTCCAGAACGCGCTGTCGAGGTTGACCGAGGTGATGGCGCGCCAGACGTCGTCGGGGGTGTCGAGGACCGGGCGCCGGTCGTTGACGCCGACCGCGTGGACGAACACGTCGAGGCCGCCGAGCAGTGCGTCGGCGCGGGTGACGCAGTCCCGGGCGCCGTCGGCGTCGGTCAAGTCGGCTTCGAGGGTGCGCAGGCCCAGTTCGCCGAGCCGCCGGGGGTCGCGGTCGGCGACGGCCACGTCGGCCCCGGCTTCGGCCAGCGCGCGGGCCGCCGATGCGCCGATCCCGCCCGCACCGGCCACCAGCGCACGCTTGCCCCGCAGACCCAGCCAGTCCACTCCCGCTCCTCGCTCTCGACCTGGCGGCGACGCTAAGCGCGTCCGCTGCCGATCAGGAACGGATGTTCCATTCAATGGCAGGTCCACGCTCGCTTGCGGGCCGCGCTGCTGCAATGGGGTATGACACGACTGCCCCGGCTGAACCCGGCCGACCTGTCCGCCGACCAGCGCGAGCTGTACGAGGCCATCGCCGGTGGCCCCCGGGCGGGCGGCCCGTTCCCGCTCATCGACGCCGACGGTTCGCTGACCGGGCCGTTCAACGCCATGCTGTTCTCCCCGCCGGTCGGCGAGGCGCTCCAGCGGCTGGGCGCGGCCGTGCGGTACGAAACCGCGCTGACCGACCGGGTGCGTGAGCTGGCGATCCTGGCCGTCGCGGCGCGCTGGGACTGCGCGTTCGAGCGGTACGCGCACGAGCCCGCCGCCCGCGCCGCCGGGGTCACCGAGGCCCACCTCGACGGGCTCGACGGGCTCGATCCCGTCGAGACGGCGGCCCTGCGGTTCGTACTGGCGCTGCTGGACGGCGACGTCGACGACGTGACCTACGCCGAGACTGTGCCGACCATTGGCAACCGCGTGGCCGTCGAGCTGACCACGCTGGTGGGCTACTACGCGACGCTGGCGCTTCAGCTGCGCGTCTTCCGAGTCACCGTCCCCGTGGAGCAGCCGTGAAGCTCGTGACCTTCGACGACGGCCTGGTCGGCCGTCTCGCCGACGACCTCGTCCTGGAACTCGACACCGCTTCGGCGCGCGAGTACTTCGAACGCGGCGGGAGCGTGCCCGAGACCGGGCGCCGCTTCCGCACGTCCGAGGTGCGCCTGCGCGCCCCGATCGTGCCGAAGAAGTTCTTCCACACGGCCGGGAACTTCCGCGAGCACCACGACGACCTCGCCCGGGTCAACTGGTCGCACCCGGTCAACAAGGGCATCGTGTTCTTCCAGAACGTCGACGCGATCATCGGCCCCGGTGATCCGGTCGTGTACCCGTCGCACCTGACGAACGAGCTGGACTACGAGCTGGAAATGGCCGTGGTGATCGGGAAGCCCGGCAAGTTCTTCACCGCCGAGCAGGCCGCCGAGCACATCGCCGGGTACCTGGTCTTCAACGACATCACCGCCCGTGACATCCAGCGCCGCGAGATGGAGTCGGGCGTCTTCTCCTTCTCCAAGGCGATCGACACGTTCTGCCCGATCGGCCCGTACATCGTCACCGCCGACGAGGTCGGCGACCCGCACGACCTGGACATGGAGCTGCGCGTGAACGGCCAGGTCCGCCAGAAGTCGAACACCGGCCGGATGTCCCTCACGATCCCGGAGCTGGTCGCGCACCACTCGCCGCAGGTCTACAGCGCGGGCGACCTGATCACGACCGGCACGGTCGCCGGGGTCGCCGCGAGCACCGAGGACCCGTTCGCGAACTACCTCAAGCCGGGCGACGTCGTCGAGGCCGAGATCGAGAAGCTCGGTGTGCTGCGCAACCGGGTCGTCTCGTGGGAAGACGCCTACGGCACGCCGTGGGCGCAGTGATGCGCCTGGCCAACCTCGGCGGCCGCGCCGTCCTGGTCACCGGCGACCGGGCGCTGGACGTCTTCGACGCCGGTGGCTTCGGCCCGGACCCGATGGCCGTCCTGGAGAACTGGGCGGCCTTCACGGCGTGGGCGCGGTCCGCGCCGGCCGGGAGCGCGTTCGACCCCGCGTCGCTGGGCCCGCCGGTCCCGCGGCCCCGTCAGGTCTTCGCCGTGGCACTCAACTACCCGCCGCACGCGGCCGAAGCCGGTTTCGAGGCACCGGCCGACCCGGTGGTGTTCACCAAGTTCCCGACCTGCATCGCCGGTCCCCAGGAGACGGTCGAGCTGCCCGGCGACCGCGTCGACTGGGAAGTCGAGCTGGTCGCGGTGATCGGCCGGGGCGGACACCGGATCGCCGAGACACGCGCGCTCGACCACGTCGCCGGCTACATGGTGGGTCAGGACCTGTCGGAGCGGCGGATCCAGGCGCTCGGGAAGCCGCCGCAGTTCTCGCTGGCCAAGTCGTTTCCCGGCTTCGGCCCGATCGGTCCGTACCTGGTCACCGAGGTCGACCCCGATGCCGCGATCACGTGCCTGCTCAACGACGAGGTGGTCCAGCAGGCCTCGCTCGCGGACATGATCTTCGGCGTCCCGGAGCTGGTCGCCCGGCTGTCGGCGGTGTGCCCGCTCCTGCCGGGGGACCTGATCTTCACCGGCACCCCGGCCGGGGTCGGCAACCGCCGCACGCCGCCGCGCTATCTCACCGCGGACGATGTGCTGACCAGCCGCATCGACGGCCTGGGTGCGCTGCGCACCGGTTTCCGGGCGGCGCCGCCCGGACCGGAGCCGGCCGGCCGCAGCGTTTCGTAGCTGAAGGTGCTGTAAGTGGTGAGCGCGCCGCAGAACCCGTGCCGGCCAGGTCGACGGTGAAGGTGTCCCACGGGAACAGGCTGTCGTGGCGCCTTCGCACGAGCTGGTCGGTGAGGTAGCGGGCCGGCGCGCCGATGAGGGCGCCGAGGAAGACGAGGGCCGTGGTCGTGCTGGTCAAGTAGGGACCGTTGGCGGGCGGGCCGCGGTTTTCCGGTGCTCCGGAGCGGCGAGCCCCAGCTAGACCGAGTGTGGATCGGGTACCGGCAGCGCCGGGAGTCAGGTGATCGCGGACCGGCTCGACGACCGCCGATGCGCACTCGCCGGGCGGCGCGGCCGCGCCGCCCGGCACCCGGCGCTCAGGCGTGGCACTCGTAGAGGGTTTGTTCGCCCATCGGTCCCCCCTGCTGCTGGGCTTGCCCGCCGTAGGCAGCCGGGTCGACCTCGGTGCAGTGCTGCGCGATCCATTGCTGCCGCCGCTGTCCGGCCCCGCCGTTCATGCCCGGCATGCCGCCGCCGCGTCCACCGGACCCGGTGCCGAGAACGAACTTCAGCTTGCCTTGGGCGGTCCACTGCTGCAGCTGTTCGACCGAGGGCGAGTCGTCGCTGCCCAGGAAGCCGCCCATGCCGATGACCGTCTCGTCGGAGCCGATGATGAAGCCCGCCGCCATGGTCGCCGAGCCGTCGACGGCCAGGGTGATCTCCGCGTTTCCCTTGTGCTGCCGGGCGTAGTCGAGGACGCGGCGTTGTTCGTCGGTGAGCTTGCCGTCCATGCCGCCGAAGCCGCCGCCCGCGCGGCCGCGGCCCGGGCCGCCCGACAGCTCGGGGAGGTCGCCGCCGCCGGGGAAGCCGCCGGTGCCGCCGGGCATCTGCGGCGTGCCGCCCGGGAACCCGCGGGTGCCGCCGGGCATCTGCGGCAGGTCTCCGGAACCGCCGGGGAACCCGCCCGGGCGCATGCCGCCGAAGCCGCCGCCGCTCGGTCCCGCGGCGGGCATCACGCCGAGGTTCTCGCCGGTCGCCGCGGTGGCGGTGGACCACACGGCGGGTACGAGCAGCACCGTCACCAGCCCGAACACCAGCGACACGCGCGAGACCGCCGGCCGGCGTGTCTCGACGAGCCGGGCACCGAGCAGCGCGGCCACGGTGACCACGCCCGCGACGAGGACCGCCCAGCGGGTCCAGCCGTGCCACGACGGATCGCGGCCCGCGAGCACGAACGCCCACACCGTGGTGAGCGCGACGGCGGCGGGCAGCAGCAGCCACGAGGACGCCCCGTCGCCGCGGTAGGCGCGCCAGAACCGCGCGAGCCCGGCCGCGGAGATCGCCGCGATCGCCGGGGCGAGCATGGTCGTGTAGTACGGGTGCCAGATGCCTTGTGCGTAGCTGAAGACAACCCCCGTCACGAGAAGCCAGCCGCCCCACGCGAACCAGCCGGCGCGCGAAGCCGGGTCGCCCGGTCCCTTCGCCCGCACGCCCTGGACCGCGACGACCACCAGCACGAACAACGACAACGGCAGCAGCCACGAGATCTGCCCTCCGACCGACTGACCGAACATCCGGCCGAGACCCGTGTCACCGCCGAACATGCCGCCGCCCATCCCGGACGGCGGGCTCATCCCTTCGGGCAGATCCGGCCGCGCGCCGCCACCACCGGGGCCCGAGTTGCCTTCGTCGCCGAAGATCCGGCCGAAGCCGTTGTAGCCGAAGATGAGGTTCCACGCGGTGCCGTCGGTGCTGCCACCCATGTACGGCTTCGATCCCGGCCACCAGTCGTGCAGCGCCGCCCACCAGAACGACGACGCGAACAGCACGATTCCCGCCCCGAGCAGGTCGAAGATCCGCCGCTTGACCGGCGCGCTCGTCCCGACCAGGTACGCCAGCGCGAAGCCGGGCACGACGATCCACGCCTGCATCATCTTCGTGACGAACCCGCACCCGACGAAGAACGCGCACCACAGCAGCCAGCGCGTCCGGGCGCGGCTCGCGTCCGCCTGCACCGAGCGTGTGAACGCGTACGCCGCAGCGATGAGCAGCAGCACCAGCAGCGTGTCCGGGTTGTTGTCCCGGTTGATCGCCACGGTGATCGGCGTGAGCGTGAGGATCAGCGCGGCCAGCAGGGCGACGTTCCCGCCCGCCCAGTGCCGGACCGTGCGGTGCAGCAGGAACACCGCGGCGACTCCCTCGATCACCTGCGGCAGCAGCAGAGCCCAGCCGTGGAAGCCGAACACCAGCACCGAAAGCGCCTGCGGCCACAACGACATCGGCGGTTTGTCCACGGTGAACACGCCGTACGGGTCGAACGAGCCGAACAGGAAGTTCGTGAAGCTGGCCGTCATGGACTTCACGGCGGCCGAGTAGTACGTGTTGCCCAGCTGGCCCGCGCCGATGCGCCACGCGTAGAGCACGGTGGCGGCGACGCAGATCCCGGCGAGCGCCCAGCCCTGCCACCGGATCCGGCGCGGGGCGGCGACGCGGCCGGCCGGTGCCGCTTGGTCGGCGGCGACTGTCATTCTTCGTCCTTTCCTCGGGATGTGCGGAAGACCCAGCCGCGCAGCAGCACGAACCGACCCGCGGTACCCAGCACCGAGGCCGCGAACAGCACGGTCAGCTCGAGTACACGACTCGGCGAGGGGGCGAATCCGTGCAGGGCGAGCAGTGCGGCGGAGGTGAACGCGTAGTAGAGCCCGAAGACCACGAGCCCCTGCAGGTGCGCCTTGCCGCGTGACGTGCGGGCGCCGGCGAAGGTGAAGCGCCGGTTGGCTTCGGTGTTGAACAGCGTGGTGACCACGAGCGCGACGAGGTTGGCGACCAGGACCGGCCACCACAGCCGGAACAGCCCGTACAGCACGAGGTTCGCGACCGTGGAGAGCACACCGATCACCGCGAACGACAGGATCTCCCACAGCCGCCCGCCGGTCGGCGGGCCCAGCACCGCGTCCGGGTGGGCCGCGCGGGGTGCCGGACGGCGAGGCAGATCGGGCACCCGTGCGGTGCCCGCGGCTTTGGCGCGGGCGACGCGGATCAGCCCGCGGATGTCGTCGAGCGCGGTCTTGGCGACCTCGACGCGGCTGTCGGTGTCCTCGACCCAGTCGACCGGAACTTCGTGCACGCGCAGGCCGTTGTGCTCGGCCAGAAGCAGCAGCTCGGTGTCGAAGAACCAGGCGTCGTCCTCGACGTGGTCGAGCAGCGGGCGGACGACGTCGGTGCGCGCGGCCTTGAAGCCGCACTGCGCGTCGGAGAACCGGGCGCCGTGGCTCAGCCGGATCAGGCCGTTGTAGCAGCGGGAGACGAACTCGCGCTTGGGCCCGCGGACCGTGCGCGCGCCCGGGGCGAGCCGCGAGCCGATGGCGACGTCGGAGTGGCCGTTGACCAGCGGGGCGACCAGCGGCAGCAGCGCGTCGAGCCCGGTGGAGAGGTCGACGTCCATGTAGACGACGACGTCGGCGGTGCTGGCCCGCCAGGTTTCGCGCAGGGCCAGGCCGCGGCCCTTGCGGTCGAGGTGGCGCACGCGGACGGACTCGTCGTCGCGGGCCAGGGCCTCGGCAACTTCGAGAGTCCGATCGGTGCTGGCGTTGTCCGCGATCACGATGGTCCAGTCGAAGGGGAACTGGTCGTGGAGGAAGTCGCGCAGCACGCGCACGCAGCCCGGGAGGGCCCGTTCCTCGTTGTAGACCGGGACGACTATGTCCACCGTGGCCGTGGTCGCACGGGGTCCGGGGGAGGTCGTGAGGCCTCCGGTCGCGCCGACCGACATGCTTCCTCCGTTCTGGGTCTCCTGCGGCCGAGCACGACGCTGTGTGACCGGTTACGTGGCTCTCACGGTGGGCTACCGGTCGTGAGAATGGCCTGGAATTAACCTGAGAGAATCATGAGAGGTGGATCTTTCACCTCACCCGGTGAGATCAACAGCTCGCGCACAGAATCGCCGCGTAACCTCTGGCCGGTGCGATTGCTGGTGGTGGACGACGACCCCGACGTGCGGGAAAGCCTGCAGCGGAGCCTGGAGTTCGAGGGCTACGACGTCGGCACGGCGACCTGCGGAAGGACGGCGCTGGCGGCTGTCGCCGGCGACGCGAAGCCCGACCTGGTGATCCTCGACGTGATGATGCCCGACATCGACGGCCTGGAGACCTGCCGCCGGATCCGGGCGGCGGGGGAGCGGCTGCCGGTGCTGATGCTCACCGCGCGCGACGCGCTCGGTGACCGCGTCACCGGCCTCGACTCCGGCGCGGACGACTACCTCGTCAAGCCGTTCGCGCTGGAGGAGCTGCTCGCCCGCGTCCGCGCGCTGCTCAAGCAGAACCGCCGCCGCCGGGGTGTCCCCGAGATCCGCCGCTTCGGTGACCTGGCGCTCGACCCGAGCACTCGCGAAGTCACCCGCGGCGGGCGGCGCCTGGACCTCACCCCGACCGAGTTCGACCTGCTGACCGCGTTCCTCGACGCGCCGGACAAGGTGCTGACCAAGCACCAGCTGCGGCAGGCCGTGTGGGGCCGGGAACCGAGCCGCACCAACAACCTCGACGTCTACGTCGGTTACCTGCGGCGCAAGACGGAGGCAGGCGGGGCGAGCCGGTTGCTGCACACCGTCCGCGGTGTCGGGTTCGTGTTGCGGGCACCGTGAGGCCGAGGATGCTGCGCAGCCGCGTCGCGTTGATCACCGCGGCCATCGTCGCGTTCGCGATCGCGTCGATCAGCACCGTGACCTACGTGTCGACCCAGCACAACCTGCGTGCGCAGCTGGACGAGACGCTGCTCGGCGGCTGGCCGCCACCCGGCGCGCAGGACCCCGCGGCGCCGAAACCCGACTGGGCCGACCTGTGCCGGGCGGTGAACCGGGGCCGTCCGCTGCAGCGGTTCCTCGAAGGCGTGCAGCTGCTCAAGGCCGACGGGACGACGTGCTCGCCAGCGGGCGTGGACTCGGTCGTGCTCCAAGACACCGATCGGACCGTGGGTGCGGTGACGTTGCGAGACGGCTACACGCAGTCCGGCACGCCGGTCCGGGTTCTGCTGGGCCCGGTCGGTGACGGGAACGTGCTGGTCATCTCGCGCAGTCTGGCCGAGGTCGAGAACACGCTCAACGGGCTGGCCAATGTCCTGATCATCGTGTCGTTCTTCGGGGCGGCACTCGCGGCCGCCGCCGGGCTGCTGCTGACCCGCCGGACCCTCGAACCGATGGCGCGGCTGACCGGCGCGGCCGAGGAGATCGCCCGCACCCAGGACCTCGACCTCCCGGTGGCGGTGTCCGGCCGGGACGAGGTGGGCCGGCTGGGGCGGGCGTTCGCGGCGATGACCGGTGCGCTCGCCGAGTCCCGGCGGCGTCAGCAGGCGCTGGTGGCGGACGCGGCCCATGAGCTGCGCACGCCGTTGACCAGCCTCCGAACCAACATCGATTTGCTCGCCCGCAGCGAGCACACCGGCCGCCCGCTCGGGGACGGGCGGCGCGCCCGGACACTGGACCGGCTGCAGGTGCAGGCGGAGGAACTGGGCGACCTCGTCACCGAGCTGGTCGTCCTCGCCCGCGACGAACGCGAGTTGGAGCACGCCGATGTCGCGATGGCCGCTGTGGTCCGGCAGGCCGTCCGGCGGGCATCCAGCCGGGCCCAGGACCACGAGATCGACGTCGAAAACGCCGACTGGCGGGTGCGCGGCGACGCGGCCGCGCTCGAGCGGATGGTGCTCAACCTGCTCGACAACGCGATCAAGTTCTCGCCCGCCGGGTCGGTGATCACGGTCCGCTCGACCCCCGGTCGGATCGCCGTGGCCGACGAAGGTCCCGGGGTCGCGCCGGCCGACCGGGTTTCGGCGTTCGAGCGGTTCTGGCGTGCCCCCGAGGCCCGGTCGCTGCCGGGATCGGGGCTGGGCTTGGCGATCGTCGCGGACACGGCGGCGGTCCACGGCGGCGCCGCACGGTTCGACGACCCACCGGACGGGCGGGGCGCGCTGGTCGTGGTCGACCTGCCGGTCTGACTCGTTCGCCGGTCGAGGGCACGGTCTCCGCTGGATGTCCGCTTTCCGGTCAGGCGAGCGTCAGGACGTTCTTTCCCCGGCTGGGCCTGGTTTCCTGGGCCTTGCCCGCCTCCGAGAGCGGGAAGGTCGCATCGACGACCGGGGTCAGCCGCTTGTCGGCGACGAGGCCGACGAGCGCGTTCAGGCCGGTCCGGTCGGCTTCGACGAGCAGGGTCGCCGTCCGGATGCCGAGCCGCTCGGCCTCGGCCTGCGCCGGGGGCAGCGTGCGGGGCGCGAGGGTGAGGAAGACACCGCCGGGCTTGAGCGTGGCGAAGGCGGCCACGGGGTTGCCTCCGGTGGTGTCCAGCACGACGTCGAGATCCCGGACTCCGGCGGTGTAGTCGCCGCTCGTGCGGTCGAGGACGTCGTCGGCGCCCAGCGAGCGCGCGAAGCCGGTGTTGGGGCCGGAGACGACGGCGGTGACGTGCGCGCCGAGGGCTTTGGCGATCTGCACGGCGAGGTGGCCGACGCCGCCGGCGGCGCCGTCGACCAGGACCCGCGTGCCGGTGGTGACGTGCGCGGTCTCGGCCAGCGCCTGCCAGGCGGTCAGCCCGGCCAGCGGCAGCGAAGCCGCCTCTTCGTGGGTGAGGGCGGCGGGCTTGGGCACGAAGGCCCGTGCGGGTGCCACGACGTACTCGGCGTAGGCGCCGTGCCCCGCGGGGAAGGGCAGCATGCCGAAGACTTCGTCGCCGGACTGGTGAACCGAGACCCCGAGGCCGACGGCCGCCACGGTGCCGGAAACGTCCCAGCCGAGCACGAACGGCGGTGCGCCGAGGAACATCCCGGTTCGGCGGTGGGCCGCGTCGATCGGGTTCACCCCGGCCGCGTGCACCCGGATGAGGATCTGGCCGATCCCGGGGGCCGGGACGGGGGCGGTGGTGAGCTGGAGGACCTCGGGTCCGCCGAGGCGGTCTTGGCTGATCACGTTCATGGTGTCGGTCATGACGACCATGCTCTGACCAGCACCGCTCCGGCGGCCATGGCAGAAACGTCAGTTTCCGATAGAATTCTGCCATGTCGTTCGCGCCGCACCGCGTCGCCGTGCTCGCTCTTGACGGCGTCTTCCCCTTCGAGCTGGGCATCCCGGCCCGGGTCTTCGGCGCGGCCGGTGCCGCTTACGACGTGCGGACCTGCACGGTGGACGGCGGCCCGGTGGACACGAACGCCGGTTTCGCCATCACACCCGAGCACGGCCCGGAGATCCTGGCGACGGCGGACACGGTCATCGTCGCGCCGACCCACCCGGCGCGGCTGGGGCCGCTGCCGGCCGAGCCGGTCGCCGCCGCGCTGCGGCAGGTGCGCCCGGGCACCCGGATCGCGTCGATCTGCACCGGGGCGTTCGTGCTCGCGGCCGCGGGGCTGCTCGACCGTCGTCCGGCGACGACGCACTGGGAGGCGACGGAGCAGTTCCGCGCGTGGTTCCCGCACATCCGGCTCGACGAGGACGTCCTCTTCGTCGACGACGGCGACGTCCTGACTTCCGCCGGGGCCGCGTCGGGGGTCGACCTGTGCCTGCACCTGATCCGCCGTGACCTCGGCAGCGAGGTGGCCAACCGCGCCGCGCGCCGCTGCGTGGTGCCCCCGTTCCGGGACGGCGGCCAGGCGCAGTACATCGAACGCCCGGTCCCGGACGACGTCGCGTCCTCGACGGGCCCGGCCCGCCAGTGGGCGATCGAGCACCTGGGCGCGCCGCTGAGCGTGCCCGCCTTGGCCGAGCTCGTGCACATGAGCCCGCGCACGTTCGCTCGCCGGTTCCGGGACGAGACCGGCGTGCCGCCGCACCGCTGGATCACAAGGCAGCGCCTGCACCGGGCGCGGCACCTGCTGGAGTCCAGCGATCTCTCGATCGATCAGATTGCCGCCGATGTCGGTTTCGCGACGGCCACGTCACTGCGCCAGCACCTCAATGCCGAGCTGGGTGTCTCCCCGAAGGCGTACCGGCGCACCTTCCGCAGCGACGACGTCGTCTCCTGAAAACCTCGCCGCCCTCCTCGGAGGGCGGCGAGGCGCTGGTCAGCTGCCCGGGGTCACGGGCGTTTTCGACACTCCCTTGCCGCCGGTGGCGGTGTTGGACGCGCCGATCACGTTCGGGGTCTTCCGGGAGACGCAGCTGCTCTGGTTGGTGGAGTTGATGCCGTAGCCCTGGGCGTTGGTCAGGGTGAAGGTGTTGCCGGTGAAGGTGTTGCCGCAGCCGGTGCTGCCCCAGACGTTGTGCGTTTGGAAGCCGTCGAGGTACGGGTGGGTCACCTTGTTGCCGGTGATCCGGTAGCCGTCACCCTTGACGTCGATGGTGGAGTCGCCGGAGTTCTGGTTCTTCTCGCCCGTGCCGTCGAGGGTGTTGCCCGAGACGACGCCGTCGTGGGTGCCTTCCTTGATGTCGATGCCCTCGGCCGCGACGCCGGGGCCGATCGTGTTGTCCAGCACCTGGACGTAGTCGCTCGCGTCGGGCCCGGTGCCGCCGCCGGTGCCGTAGCATTCCCAGTTGCTGTTGGCCGAGCCGAGGTAGACGCCTTCGCCGTAGCCGGGCTGCTCTTTGCCGGTGGTGGAGATCGTCGAGTTCTTGATGACGCCGTAGGCGCTGCTCTTGCGGAAGTGCACGCCTTCGTAGCCGATGTCGTGCACGGTGACGCCGTCGATGGTGACGTGCGAGGCGCCGTCGAGGACGATGCCCTTCTTCGAGTCCTTGACGGTGAAGCCCTTGAGGTTCCAGTAGCTCGCACCCTGCAGCCAGAGACCGTAGCCGGTCTGCCCGGAGGGGCAGTCGGTGTCACCGGGGTTGAACAGCGGATCGTGCAGCACGGCCTTCGCGCTGCCGGTGAGCGTGATCGGCGCCGAGGCCGTGCCGGGCTTGCTCGCCACGAACGCGCCGCTGTAGTCGCCGTCGGCCAGCACGATCGTGTCGCCCGGCTTCGCCGCGGACAGCGCCGAGGTCAGCTGCGCCGCCGTCGAGACGGTGATCGTGGTGGCCGCGGGGTGCACGAGCGGCCCGGCCAGGGCCAGCGCCGTGAGAAGCTTGATCATCGGTGGGTCCTTTCAGCCGATGTTCTTCAGGAACAGGGACTTCGCCGTGCTGGTCTTCGTGTCGTCGACGCCGTGGCCGTGGGTGTAGTCGCGTTGTTCGTTGTGGGCCCAGTCCGTGATCGGCTTGCCGCCGGCGTCGAGGTGGTGGAACGCGGCGCCGTCCCAGCCGAACTGGTAGATCTTCGTGTGGTCCGGGTAGTACGGCGTGAACGCCGCACCCGCGGTGATCTGCTTGGTCATGGTGTTGTCGAAGAAGACGTTGCGGGGCCCGGAAGACCCGGACCACTTGACCGCCTTCTGCCCGGTCGACCAGTAGATCGGGAACCAGCTCGAGTCGTCCGGGGCGTCGCCGCCTTCGTCGCCGCAGTGTGCGGTGCAGTTGCCCGATCGGTGGGCGTAGGAGACCTTGTTCGTGTTGTTCTCGAACAGGTTGTTGCGTTCGTAGCCGCCGTGGATGTTGAAGTCGGAGTCGATGTCGTTGCCGATCACGACGTTGCCCGACGCCGACCACTGGAACGTGAAGTGCCGCAGGTCGCGGGTCGTGTTGCCGGCGTAGAGCGAGTCCCAGACGCGGGAGCCGCGGAAGTAGCCGTTGCCGCCCTTGCCCTTGTTCCACGAGCCGTCCAGCTCGTTGTTCACGATCTGGAGGTTCTTGGCCTCCTCGGTGACGATCGGGTGCGAGCCGGTCATCGTCGCGTGCGTGTTGCGCACCCAGGAGTTCGCCGCCCACTTGAACACGATGCCCTGCATGGCCAGCGACGGCGCCAGGTTGCCGTAGTTGTCCTTGGCCTGCGCCTCGGTGATGCCCGGCGGGGCCACCTGGCCGAACGTGAAGTCCTCGAAGCCGACCCCGACCACCGGATCGACGATCGGCGCCGCCTTCGACGCGTAGACGCTGCCGTCGATCGCGGGCGAACCGTCCGAAGTGGAGTCGACCGGGATGTCGTATTCGAGCGGCTTGTCGATCGACACCGTGTGGTTCGTGGTGTCGATCGCGGTGATGGTGAACCACTGCTGGCGCATGTGCAGGTTCTCCAGCGGCCACGTCGTCGGGTACGCGCTCATCGACTTGTAGAAGTTGATCGAGTTCGCCGCCCGGATGTTGATGAAGCCGCCGACCTTCATGTTCGTCGTTTTCGCGCTGGTGGCCAGGTAAACGGTCTTGTCACCGGTCCGCGCCGCGAAGCCCTTGTCGCCGGGCTTCTCGCGCAGCTTCGCGCCGGCCTTCCAGTGCACGTTGATCGTGCCCTCGAAGATGTCCTTCCGGTTGGCCGGGGCGGACTTGTAGTCACTGGCGTAGCTCGGGTCGACGCCGCGCGACTGCACGCGGAAGAGGCCACGGCCCGGCCACAGCCAGCCGCCGGACGCGTCCCCGTAGTTCATGTTCTTCTGGTCCCACTGGTCGCCGTCCGGCGTGAGCACGTCGTACTCGGTGTTCCTGTCCGGGGCGTAGACGAACTTCGTCTTGTCCATGCCCGCGCCGCGCAGGATCAGGTAGTTCGCGTCGACGTGGATTTCGCGGCTGACGTTCAGCGTGCCGGCCGGAAAGGTGATCAGGCTCAGCTTGGTGTAGCTCGCCGAGGGCGAGCACGACGAGTGGATCTTGTCGACGGCCGCCTGGATGCCGGCCGTGTCGTCGACGCCGTCGTCCGGTTTGACCTGGTAGGAGGTGGCCAGCTGGGCGGCGGTGATCCGGCAGCTCGCGCTCGGGTTCACCGCGTCGGCACCGGGCAGGTCCTGCCCGCCGCGGAAACCGGCTTTGCTCCAGTCGTAGAGCCCCGGCACCGGCGCCGCGCGGTTGCTCGCCGAGGTGTCGAGGGTGGTCAGCGCACCCGGACCGGGCGTGGCGGCGGCGGACCACGACGGCCTGGTGACGCCGATGGTGGCGCACAGGAGAACCGCGAGGGATGCGGCTGTTTTTCGGCGTGACAAAGAGACCTCCGGAAGAGTGGGGGAAAGCGGCCACCGCACGGGTGGCCAGTGCTGCCCGGGTCGTGGGCGACGAGCGGGCTTGACGTCAGCGGCTGAGGGATTTCCCGACCGCGGCGAGTGCGAGGGCGAAGGCCGGTCTGCTCAAGGCTCCTCCATGGCTTGCTGGTTTTCACCAGGACTGCGTGAAGGCGGCGGTGAAGGAGACGCTACAGGCTGTCTCTGTGTTAGTAAAGTTACTTTCCAAACTAAGTGGGTAAGAGGTTCCCGGCCGTGCCGCCGGATCGCGGTGCTCCGCGAGGAGCCGATGGGCGGCCACCGGCAGCCGTTCGTGCTTCGCGCGCTGGAAGGGCATCCGCGGCGGGGTCGCTGCCGGCGGCCTCACCGGTGTCGACGGTGGCGGGCGCGCGGGCGCCGTGCTGCCCGGGCCGGGCGTGGTGTTTCGGCTCGGCGGCCGCGGGCGTCGCACCGGCGCGCGCTCGGGCGCCGCGTCGGCCACGGTGAACACCGCTCAGCAGGTCGGGGACCCGTGGGGATCGCCGTGCTGGCCGGCCTGTCGCTGTCGGCCACAAAGGACAGTGGCGAGTTCGCGGGCGACCACGCGGCTTTCGGCGGCGCCGCGGCTGCCTTGCTGATCGCCGCGACAGAAGTGCGCCGCGGTGGCGCCCGTGTCGCCGCACCCTTGGATCCCCGCAGGCCGGACCGAGCGCCGGTGCAACCGAAAGCGCGTGCCGTGGCCGATGGGGCACGAAGGCCTCCGGAGGCGTCACAGCTGGTCCAGCACCAAGCGGCCGTTGCGCATGAGGGTGCCGGACTGCTTGAGCTGGTGCAGCACGGGCACGGTCTCGACTTGGTGCACGGCCGGCAGCGCGCCGATCTTGCCGGTGACGTACAGGTACAGGTCCTCGGTGGTGCGGCAGGTGACGGTGACCAGGAGGTTGGCCGCGCCGGTGACGGCGGCGGAGAACGTCGTCTCCGGGTGCAGGGACAGGGCCTGGCCGGTGGCGTCGAGCTCGCCGGGGGTGACGGTGAGCCAGAGGTAGGCGCTGGCGTGGAAGCCGAACAGGGGAGGGGCGAGGTCGACGGCGATGTGCAGGGCGCCGGAGGAGAGCAGCTCGTCGAGGCGGGTGGACACGCGGGACTGGGGCCGGCCGGTGGCTTTGGCCAGCGCGACGACGCCGAGCCGGCCGTCACGGTTGAGTTCGGCGAGCAGCGGCGCGTCATCGGGGCGCAGGGTGGGGTCGGCCGTCGGGCCCGGTGCCGGCCGGCGTGGGCGCAGCACGGCGACCTGGGAGGGGGTGAGCGGATCGTCGTAGGCGAACCATTTGGTGTCGCTGCCGACGTGCATGTGCAGCACGGCGAACGCGGTGAAGCTCAGCACCTGGCTGGTGCGCGGCAGGCGGGCCAGCACGGAGCCGCGGGTGGCGTCGGGGTCGGTGAACGCGACGCAGACGATCTCGGAGCCGCCGGAGGTGACGCTGACCCACGACACGTCGTCACGGGCGGCGATCGCGCCGGCGAGGCCGTCGGCGGCGTCGGGCCGGCTCTGCACCCGGACGAACCAGCGCTGGGTCCGGGTGACGCGGTCGCCGAGGTAGGCCCGCACGCGCAACGCGCCGTCGTTGTGCAGGGCGCGATACCGCCGGGCGACGGTCTGCTCGGACACGCCGAGGGCCTCGGCGATGCGGCGGAACGGGGCCCGGCCGTCCCGTTGCAGGCATTGCACGATCCGTCGGTCGATGAGCTCCACGGTGGAAGATTACTCGCTCGGATGAGCCTCGCGTGGAGGCTTGGCGGCGGATGGCGCTCTTGATGCGTGGTCTGTCCGCTTGCCGGATGATCCTGGAACCATGAACGACAAGATCGACCTGGCCGACGACCTGAGCCTGACCCGGATGGGGTACGGGGCCATCCAGCTGGCCGGTCCGATGGCCTGGGGGCCGCCGAAGGACCGCGCCCAGGCGGCCGCGGTGCTGCGCGAGGTCGTCGCCCAGGGCATCACGCACATCGACACCAGCGACTACTACGGCCCGCACACGGTCAACGAGCTGATCCGCGAGACGCTGCACCCCTACCCGGAGGGCCTGCACATCGTCACGAAGGTCGGCGCGCGGCGCGGGCCGGACAAGTCGTGGCCGGCGGCGCTCTCGCGGGGTGAGCTGGTCGCGGCGGTGGAGGACAACCTGGCGCACCTGGGCCTGTCGTCACTGGATCTGGTGAATTTGAGAATGACCGACACCACCGCGGCGACCGACATCGCCGAGCCGTTCACCGTGCTGGCGGAGCTCCAGGAGCAGGGCCTGATCCGGCACCTCGGCGTCAGCAACGTCAGCACCGAGCAGGTGCTCGCGGCCCGGCGGATCGCGCCGGTACGCACCGTGCAGAACTTCTACAACCTGGCCGTGCGCAAGGACGACCCGCTGGTCGACCTCTGCGCCGAGGAGGGCATCGCCTTCGTGCCCTTCTTCCCGCTCGGCGGGTTCCGGCCGCTGCAGTCCGACACGTTGCAGCAGGTCGCCGACGGCCTCGGGCACACGCCGCTGCAGGTGGCCCAGGCGTGGCTGCTGCAGCGTTCCCCCACGATGCTGCTGATCCCGGGCACGTCCTCGGTCGAGCACCTGCGGGAGAACGTCGCCGCCGCCGACATCGAACTACCGGCCGAGGCCGTCGCCGCGCTGAACGCGGTCGGCAGCGCCGAGGCCGCCGCGCCGTGGGCGCGTCACTGAACCAGGAGAAAATCCCATGCGTGCAGTAACTTTCACCGATTTCGGCGGCCCGGAAGTCCTCGCTGTCGATGAGCGTCCGATCCCCGAGGTCCCGGCCGGCCACGTCCGGGTCCAGGTGCGGGCCGCCGCCGTGCACCCGCTGGACACGGTTGCCCGCGCGGGCCGGCTGGGTCCGATGGTGCCGGCCGGCCCGACGTACGTGCTCGGGGTCGACGCCGCCGGCACCGTCGACGAGGTCGGCTCCGGGGTGACCGGCTTCGCCGTCGGGGATGCCGTGCTGGCCATGTCGAACTGGCCGCAAACGAAGATCGGCTGCCAGGCCGAGTACGTGGTGCTGCCGGCCGGCTTCCTCGCCCCGGCTCCGGCCGGCGTGGACTTCGAGGCGGCGTCCACGTTGCCGCTCAACGGCCACACCGCCGCGCAGGCGCTGAAGATCCTGGGGCGTAAGGGCGGCGACCGGATCGTGATCACCGGCGCGGCCGGCGCCATCGGCGCCTTCGCGGTCCAGCTGGCCCTGCACCAGGGCCTGCGCGTGATCGCCATCGCCGCACCGGAGGACGAGCCGTTCGTCACCGGTATCGGCGCGACTTTTGTTGCCCGGGGCGGGAATTCAGCCGAGGCGGTGCGTGCGATCGCCCCGGAGGGTGTCGACGGCGTCCTCGACACCGCCGGGATCGGCTCCGGGGTGATCGGGGCCGTGCGTGACGGCGGCTCCTTCGTCGCCGTCACGCCGCCGGCCCGGCCGGCCGGCGAGCCCGGCATCACCGTCGGCCTCGTGCAGGCCGTGGCCGACGGCGCGGAGCTCACCGAGCTGTCCCGCCTGGTCGAGAGCGGCCGGCTGACGCTGCGCGTGGCCAGGACCTTCCCGTTCGAGCAGGCGGCGGACGCGCACGCGCTGCTGGCCAAGGGCGGACTGCGCGGTGGCGTCGTGCTCGTCCCGCACGCGCGGGAGTCATCGTGACGAAGGTCCTCGCCCGCCCGAAGATCGCGGTCAGCGTGGTCTTCGTGCTGGCGCTGTTCATGTCCATCATGGACACGGCCATCGTGAACGTGGCGCTGCCCAGTATCGGCAGCGAGTTTCAGGTCCCGCCGACCTCGGTCGGCGCGGTCTCGGTCGGTTACCTGGTCAGCCTGGCCGTGGTCATCCCGGCCAGCAGCTGGCGACCGGCTCGGCCGCAAACGCGTGCTGCTGGGCGCGATCGTGGTCTTCACGGTGGCGTCCGCGCTGTGCGGGGCGGCCGGCTCGTTCCCGCAGCTGGTCGGTTTCCGGGTGGTGCAGGGCATCAGCGGCGGCATGCTGATGCCGGTCGGCATGGCGATGCTGTTCCAGGCCTTCCCACCGGCCGAGCGGATGCGCGCCTCGGCCGTTCTCACCGTCCCGACCACGCTGGCCCCGGCCACCGGCCCGCTGCTGGGCGGCGTGCTGGTCGACGCGGCGAACTGGCGCTGGGTGTTCCTGGTCAACATCCCGTTCGGCGTCATCGCCCTGGTCTACGGCCTGCTCTTCCTGCGTGACGCCGACGAGCCGATCGCCGGTCGCTTCGACCTGCGCGGCTTCCTGTTGTCCGGCCTGGGGTTCGCCGCGCTGATGTACGGCGTCAGCGCCGGACCGGCACTCGGCTGGGGCGATCCGCTGATCCTGGCCACGCTCGCGGTCGGCGTGGTGCTGCTGGTCGCGTTGGTGAGCACGCAGCGGCGTACCCGCGAGCCGCTGCTGGCTCTGCGGCTGTTCGGCGATCGCCTGTTCCGGTCGATGACCGGCGTGATGGTGCTGACCATGGCGTCGTTCTTCGGCGTGATCTACCTGGCCGCCCTGTTCCTCCAGGACTGCCTCGGCGTCAGCCCGCTGGCCAGCGGCCTGTCCACGTTCCCGGAAGCGCTGGGAATCATGGTCGGCTCGACCTTCGCCGGCCGGTTCGTCCACCCGCGGCTCGGGCCGCGCTGGACGAGCGTGTGCGCGCTGGTGCTGGTGGCGCTGTCGATCGGATCGCTGACGTTGATCACCAGCACCGCCGGGCTGTGGCCGATGCGGATCATCCTGTTCGTGCTGGGCATCGGCATCGCGCACATCTTCGTGCCGGCCCAGGCCACCGCGTTCACCGACATCACCGGACGCGACACGGGGGCGGCCTCGACGTTGTTCAACGCACTACGCCAGCTCGGCAGCGCTCTCGGCGTGGCCGCGATCACGACGGCGCTGACCTTGGCCGGAGGGCGGCACAGTGTGCCGGGTGACGTGTATCCGTATCACGTCGCATTCACCGTCGCGGCGTTCATCGCGTTGCTCGGCGCCTTGGTCGCGATGACCATCACCACCAGCCACGCCGAACATTAGCGGGATTCCAGCGCCGCCTGTCGGATCCTGGGCAGCGTGGCCGACGCCGACATGGTTCGTCGCTGTGGGCACCGGAGGAATGAAGGCGAGTCACAGTGCGCCGCCTACCGCAGAACCCGTTCAGTGGTGGTGCCCTTGACAGTGGCTGTGAATCGGGCCACCGCCACGACGACTGCGCCGGGCTGTTCGTCGGGACCAGGCCGGCTCACGAATGGTCGAACCACGCGACGACGCTCTGCGGAGCCTCTTCGCCGAAGAAGACCTCGAGGCTGGTGCTGAGCGTTCGGCGACTTCGCGACTGCGGGGAAGAGCCGCTCTTCGTACGTCGCGAGCGCTGCCTCGACGTCGGAGTGCGCGGCCAGTTCGACGCCGTCGATCAAGGGCGAGAATCCCGCTCGGAGGCAACCGTCAGCTCAAACGCGCGTTCTTCCTGGCCGCGTTCGCGCGCTGTCCGACCCGGCCAGCCGGGTCGCACAGCGACCGCAAGCGAGCCGAGGGCAAGGAGCACAACGCCGCCCTGATGTGCCTGGCCTGCCGCTCCGACGTCCTCTACGCCATACTCCGAAACGGCGCCCACTACCGCCATCCCGACGTAGCTTCGGGTTTAGCGCCGCGGTACAGGCGGCTCAGGCCGGCGGTGGTTCCATCGGCCAGCGTTCCGCAGACGTCGCCGAGCTGATCAATCCTCGCGCAGACCTCAGCTCCTGTGGTTGAGTGTCACCGGTGCCACAGGCCTGACTGCGGCGGTCATCCGCCTGCATGAGGCAGGAATCGTTCCGTGAGGACCAGGGAAGCGGCGAAGACAAATCCTGCCCTGCGAATTAGTGCGGCAGTGCGGCCACGACGCCCTCGGCAAGTTGTCGCGCCTTCGCACATGAGGCGGTGACCGATTCGCCGGTCGGGCCGTTGAAGAGGATACCGACTCCCTGGCTCTGTGCGATGTCGACGATCATCTGGCAGGAGGTGAAGCTGCCGTCCGTGCCGGTGCTGAGCGCCCATTCGCCGGCGGGATACCCGTTGAGGGAGGTGGGCTTCACCTGGCTGCCGGGACCGGTGACGAGGGGGAGCGGCCGGGCTTTCGGGTAGAAGCGGACTTCCGCGGCGGCGGACAGGGGCGGGCCGCTTGAGAGGCGGCATTGGGCCTGGGCTCCGGCGCTGACAAGGACGGGTTCGCGGGCGTCTTCTCGTTTGGGCAACCCGAGTCGTGTGGTCAGCTCGGTCGGCACTCCCGAGCACGGCATGGTCAGGTAGCGCGAGACATCGAGTGGCGTCGCGGTGATCGGTGCGGGCGAAATCGAGCTGCTGGGTGCGGGCGGTTCGTCGGGGTCGGTGCAGGCTGCGGCGGTCAAGGCGACCGCGAGGACGCCCAGTGCGGCCAGGCGGATCGTGTCAGCCATCGAGGCGCCTCTGAATCGGTGTGTCGGGGCCCGTGATACCGGTCGGAGCGTGCTCCTCGACCAGTTTCCGGTGCTCTTGATCCACTTTGGGGTCGAACTCGGTGACCGGGCGGTCGACGGAGGAGAAGTCCTCGTAGTGAAAGCTCGGGGACTTGACGTCGATGCTCGGTGGCATCGGGGCGAACAGTTCGTTCTTCTCGCCGAGCAGGTCCCGCTCCGCATCCTGGATCTTGGCGAGGGCGCTGTGGACGATGTCCTGGTAGCTGGTCAGGACCTGGTCCTTGCCGGTCTTGTAGCCGGAGGCGACCTCGGCGAACTTGTCGCCGTCCACCGCGAGCTGCAGGCCGGCGGAGGCGGCGCCGATGATGACGCCGGCGCTGGCGGTGAACCAGGCCCCACCAGTCGCGACGCCGAGGACGGCGGAGACGACGCTCGCGCCGATCGAGATCGCGATCTTCGTGTCGGCGTCGTCGTGCTGCTTGAGGGCCTTGGCGACGGCGGTGCTGGTGGCGTCGGCGACCGCGACGTAGTCCCGCCGCGCCTGGACAGAGGCTGCCAGGAGGATCGCCGGCGATTCGACCGTCTTGACCAGGCAGCCGGCCTGCTGACCGATGAAGGCCTGGATCATCGAAATCTGGTGGCGGAACGCGTCGGCTCCGCCGCCTTCCCAGTCCTGCACCGAGTAGTCGATTTTCCGGAACGCGTCGATGATGTCGGACGAGGTGTCCTGGTCCAGGGCGCGTCCGACCTTTTCATGCGCTTGAACTCGTCGGTGATCTTCTGCGGGTCGAGGCTGAGCACGTTGTCGGCATCCTCGAGCAAGCTGCGTAGCAGCACTGCGCCGCCGCCGTCTGGATAGGCCTCCGGTGAGCCGAGCCACTTGCCGTCCGGCTGCTCCTCGTCGAAGAGGTCGATAAGCCGGCGGGCAGCCCGGTCGGCGGCCGACCGAACCTCGTCTTCGCTCTTCCAGTCACCCAGTGCTAGCCCTGTCCGTCCGCGCGGCGGTACAGCGTGACGATCGCCTTGGCGACCTCCGCCGTCGCGTCGACGACCTCGGTGCCGTGCTTCTGCCGGGCAGCGATCTCGTCGGTGAAGCGAGCGTAAGCCAACTGGTAGTCGTTGACCGCGTCCAGATGTCCAGGGCCGGCCAGGCCTTCGTGCGCATTCAGGACCGGGAGCTGGGTCCCCATGATGTCCCGCAGTGCCGGAAGGGCGCTGTCGCCGACGCGTTGCAGCTCGTCGAGCGCAACTTTGAAGCCATTCCCCACGGGGCCTCCCCACCCTCGTACGGATCATGAGCAACCCACGATAGCTGATTGGTCACGCACTGCAAGTGACCGATGTCGGCTGTTCAGGTGGATATCGCGGCCCGAGCGGATGATTTCGCTGGGACGTGCTGTGATTTGCAGCTGCATCTCAGCGCAGGTGGGCTGCCGCGAGTGCGCTGGATCGGCACTTCCACGTCGGTCGGATCCGTATGCTGCTGTGAGCGGCAAGAGTCGCTAGGGACGCTCCCGATCAAGGCATGCCTTCAAACGACCACTGGCCGGAACCGTAGGGTGAGTGTCGTAGGCCGAGCACGGTACATGGTCCGGTGATCGTCAACAGTCGAACTCGTATGCGTGCGCTTCCGGCAGCCGAATACCGTTTCCCCGACTGGTCGTAAACCGACATTGCTGCGGAGTCGAGGAAGCAAGCGGCGTCGAACAAGAACGGTTGTTCAGTACACGAAACTCTGGAGGATTTTCTGAAGTCCAGCCCGGCGCCGACGAGTTGGTAGCCGTAGGGTGGTCGGCCGCCTAGGTAGCGGCCTTGCTGGGTGGCCTGGCTCGGGGCGACGTCCAACGTCTCCTCCTGCTTCGAACGAGTGAACTTGAAGTTTCAATTTATTACCCGATGCCCCCGTGAAAACTCCAACGCTCATGTTGGAAGTTCGGTCACCGTACGCCCTGAACGCCGGATCGGCAACACTGGTGTTGGAGTATGGTTGCGCCATGGCCTGGGACGTCGAGGGTACGAAGCGGAGGATCCAGGAAGCTGCGCTCGCCGAGTTTTCGCGGTTCGGTGCGGCCGGGACGACGATCGACAGGATCGCCAAGCGCGCCGGGGTGAACCGGGAACGGGTCTACAAGTACTACGGCGACAAGGCGGCGCTGTTTTCGAACGTGGTCCGGGACGAACTCGACAAGCTCGCCGCAGACGTGCCTCTGCGCCAGGTGACGGGCCCGGACGACCTGGCGGACTTCGCCGGACTCTCGTTCGACTACTTGCGGGAACACCCGGATGTTGCTCGGCTCGTCCTGTGGGAGGGCCTCGCCGATTCGGGCGCTGTCCAGGACGAAACCGCACGAACCGGGCTGTACGTGGGCAAGGCGCGTGCGGTGGCCGAGGCCCAGCGGTCGGGGCTGATCGACTCGTCGATCGACCCCGCTCACCTCGTCTTCCTGCTCATCGCGCTGGCCGTCCAGTGGTGGGCGACGCCGCAGATGGCTCGCATGCTCGCGACCGGGCAGGAAGACGACTCCCCGGCTCGGCGCCGGGAGGCCGTCGTGCAGGCGGCACGGCGTATCGCGGCCGTCGGCAGGTGATGTGCGGTGGGTCGAGCACCACAGCCCCGGCCTACTTACCGTTGCGGGGTGGCTCCTCCGTGGCGGGGGCGAGTTCGAAGCCCGGGACGTCGGCGGCGACCAGCGCGGCTGCGGACCTCGTCAACGACCTGAACCACCGGTGGGCGTGGTCGTGGGTGTGGCGCGGGTGCCACCAGAACGCCAGCGTGAGTGCGTCGAAAGCCATCGGAAGCGGCAACGAGCGCAGGCCCGAGGTCAGTTCGGCGCGCAGCGCGAGGGATTTGTGGACGACCGCGACGCGATCGGTGCCGCGGACGAAGGACGGCACTGCGGAGAACGTCCCGACCGTGACCTCGACGCGCGGGTCGAGCCCGGCCAGTACCAGCTGGCGCATGATCGTGGAGGTGACGAGCGCCGCGGTCGCCGTGGACCGGTCGGCGTAGAGCACCCACGGGAGTGCCGCGAGCGTGTCCCGGTCGAGGACCGTTCCGACCCGGTCGTTGCGCGCGTCGACCAGCGCCCGCCATTCGGTGGTCAGCAGATCCACGTGCGGTGCCTCCGGCATGGCTCCGTGCGGCAGCAGGATGCCGTCGAGGGTGCGCAGGGTTTCCAGGGGATCGTCGAGGTCGGCGATGCGCAGCTGGTCGAACCGGGCCGATGACGCCGGCGCGGCCTCGCTGAGGAGCCGGCTGACGGCCGGGCCGACGGCCTCGAGCCAGAAATCACTCGTCAGGATGACGAACTGGCGACGGGTGCGTGCCGGGTCGAACCCCGCGCGGCCGAGGAAGACCCGCTCGCTGGTGGTGACCGCGTCAGTGACGAGGGGTTGCAGGGACGCGGCCAGCGGGGTGAGCACGTACCTGCTTCCCTGACGCGCCAGCAGCTCGTCACCGAAGTGCCGGCGGAGCCTGGCCAGCGCGGACGACACCGTCGGCTGGCTCAACCCGAGCTGCTGGGCCGCCCCGGAGACGCTGCGCTGGGCGAGCAGTGCGTCCAGGTGCACGAGCAGGTTCAGGTTGAGGTGCTTCAGCTCCTTCACGGGTGGCCCGCCGTCGTGGGTTCGTTCACAGCGCCATGACTACACACCCGGCCCGGCGACGGCAAGCGGGCCCGGGATAGAGCGGGTCGATACCGCCCATCGGCAGATCGAGCTTCCCCGGTCCGCTCCGTGCGGCGCATGGTGTTCCCGTTGTCGATCGCGACTGTCCACATTCGACCGGTGCCGAGAACAGGGAGGTTCTCCTCGATGGAGAAAGGTGAAGGGCGCCCCCGGCCGCTCGGGCAGCTGACGCCGAACGTGTACGTGGAAACCGGGACTCGCGGATGCGACCCCGGCTTCGTCGTGACGTCGGACGGGGTGGTCGTCATCGACACCCCTCAGCTGCCGACGCACGCGCTCGCCATGCGCCAGCAGGCGGAAGGCCACGGTCCCATCCGCTACGTCGTCAACACCGAGCACCACGTCGACCACATCTTCGGCAACTACTTCTTCGCCGGTGCCGGTCTGGTGGTCCACCACCAAGAGGTGTTCGACAACTTCATGACCGTCTACGACCTGGATCCGTTCGCCTTCGCGGTCAACGCCGCCGAGGACGACGATCCCGAGGGGGCGAAGCTGATTCCCGAACGCGGCGAGTACTACGGCGACCCCAACAAGGGCGACATCGTGTTCACGGGTGACCTGACGCTCAGGCTGGGCGAACACACCTTCGAGCTGCTGCACACCCCCGGGCACACGCCGGGCCAGATCGCCGTGCACGTTCCCCAGGAGCGCACGGTTTTCACCGGTGACACCCTCTTCTCCGGGTGCCAGACCTGGCTGATGACGTCCGACGTCGACCAGTGGCTGCGCTCGCTCGACCGGATCGCCCAGCTCGACGTCGACCACGTCGTGCCCGGCCACGGTGCGATCACCACCCTCGACGCCGTTCGGGAGCAGCGGGCCGTGCTGCTGGGCTGGCAGAGCGCCGTCGCGGACGCCGTGGCCAAGGGGTGGTCCCGCGAAGAAACGGTTCAGCGCGTCAACTTCGCCGAAGCGTGCCGGACCGACGTCGGCCTGGATCACCTGATGGACTACATCCAGTCGGCGAACGCGGGGGCGCTGTACGACAACCTCATCGGCTCGGAGCGCGAAGCATGCTGACGGCCGACGCTTTCCCGCTGGTGGTGGACATCCACGCCCACGCGCCGGTCGATGAACTGGTGGCCGGTCGAGAAGAGCGTGTCGCGCAGGAGCGCGCCCAGCTGGCGGTCTTCGGGCCGGACTCCGTCGCGGTCAACCACCGTCTGTTCCGGGACGAGTGGTACCCGGCGCTCACCGAACTGGACGTCCGCCTGAGTGCGATGGACCGGGCGGGCGTGGACATGCAGGCCGTCAGCGTCGCACCCACGCAGTACCACTCGTGGGCGGAGGAGGTCCTCGCCGACGAACTGACGTACCTGGTGAACGAGCACCTGGCCGACCTGGCGGCGAAGTCGCCCGGCCGGCTGACCGCCATGGCGCACGTCGCTTTCCAGCACCCCGACCGGGCGGCCGTTCAGCTGCGTGACGCGGTGGAGCGGTACGGGATGAAGTCCGTGCAGATCCCGACCCGCTCCGGTGAGCGCGAGTTCTCCGACCCCGCCCTGGACGTCTTCTGGGCCACGGCGGAGGACCTCGGGGTGCTCGTCTTCGTGCACCCGTGGGGATGCACTGTGGAGCAACGGCTATCGTCGTACTACCTGGGCAACGTCATCGGTCAGCCACTGGAAACCACGATCGCCCTGTGCCGGCTCGTCTTCGCCGGTGTGCTCGACCGGTTCCCCCGGTTGCGGATCTGCGGAGCGCACGGCGGCGGTTTCCTGCCGGTCTACCTCGGCCGGGCCGAGCACGCCTACGAGGTGCGCCCGGAGAGCCGCTCGATGGCCAAGCGACCCAGTGAGTACCTGTCCCAGCTCTATGTCGACAGTCTCGTCTACCGGCCGTCGGAGCTGGCGGCGCTGACGCGAGCGATGGGAGCCGACCGGGTCCTGCTGGGAACGGACTACCCGTTCGACATGGCGGTGAGCGACCCGCTCACCCGGCTTGAGCAGACCGGTCTGCCGATGGCCGAGTCGCGGCGCATCGCCGGGCTCAATGCGGCCGCACTGCTCGGTCTCAAGCAGCAAAGGGAGCCGAAAATGCCGGACAAGGCCGAACCCGGAATCACCATCACCGAAGGGGAGCAATGAAAGTGAAGTGGGCCACTTACCGCTCACCGGCGGACGACAAGGAACACGCAGCTCTGTTCGAGGGCGGAACACTCCACGGCCTCCGCGGCGACCGGCAGCTGATCGACCTCATCGGATCTCCCGCGGTCCTGGCGGAAGCCGCCCGCGAAGCCGGAGACGACCCTTTCGAGGTCGTCCCCGCCGGTGTCGCACAGCTGCTGCCACCGATACCGCGCCCACCGTCGATCCGGGATTTCATGGCGTTCGAGAACCACTACGTCACCTCGATGACCGCGATGGGGCTCCCCACGAACCCGGTCTATTACCAGCAACCGGTTTTCTACTTCCAGAACCCGGCCGCGCTCCGCGGGCCGCACGAGACGGTGCCGATCGCGCCCGGGAGCCGGCAGTTCGACTACGAACTCGAAGTGGCGGCGATCGTCGGTGCCCCGGCCACCAACGTCAGCCCGGCCGAAGCCCCCGCCCACATCGCCGGATACACGATCTTCTGCGACTGGAGCGCCCGGGACCTCCAGGCGGCGGAGATGACCATGGCGATCGGCCCCGGCAAAGCCAAGGACACGGCCACCAGCCTCGGGCCCTTCCTGGTCACCCCCGACGAAATCGAGGGAAAGCGCAGCGGCGAAGGGTTCGACCTGAAGATGACCGCCTCGGTGAACGGCGTCCTCTACAGCGAAGGGAACTGGGCCGACCAGTTCTGGTCCTTCGCCGACCTGCTCTCCTACGCATCCCGGGGGACGACCCTGCAGACCGGGGACGTCATCGGCTCCGGCACCGTCGGTACCGGTTGCATCCTGGAACTCGCCAAAGTCCACAGTGGAGCGGAGTATCCCTGGCTCGACGCCGGCGACCAGGTCACCTTGAGTGTCGAGAACCTCGGTGAGATCCGCGCTTCGATCACTCAAGCGGCTCCGTTTCACCCCCTCACACGACGGCGCAGCCCGCTCACCCAGCAATGACCGCGGTCTCGCAGCCAACTCCAACACTTGCGTTGCAGAACGTCGGCGGTAGGCGTACGTTCAAAACAGAAGCCAACACGACTGTTGGAGTTTGAAGGAGCACGATGAATCTCGAAACCATCGTCACAAGCCGTTGGTCCTCTCCACGCGAGGAAGACCGATTCGTCGTCGAAGACCCCGCCACCGGCCACCACCTCGCCACGGTTCAGGGCGGGGGAGTGGCAGAGGTCGAAGCGGCGGTCCGTGCCGCCCACGATGGGTTTCTCGCTTGGAGCCGCCGGCCCGCGGTGGAGCGCGGCCGGTTGCTGGTGGAGGTCGCTCGCCAGATCCGCCTGCACGCCGACGAACTGGCCGAACTGGAATCCCGGGAGAACGGCAAGCCGCGGAGTCAGGCGCGGGCTTTCGACCTCGAATCCTGCATCGCCGTGTTCGAGCTTTTCGGCAGTCTCACGCACGAGATGCCCGGAGCGGTCCGGGATACCGGCTATTCGCTGGACGTCACGACGCTGCAGCCCTTCGGCGTGATCGGCGCGATCATCCCGTTCAACTGGCCCCCGATCCACACCGCCGGGAAGACCGCACCGGCGCTCGCGGCGGGCAACGCCGTCGTGCTGAAGCCCCCGGAGCAGGCACCGCTCACCATCTTGCGGCTGGCCGAGATCATCCAGTCCGTGCTGCCCGACGACGTCGTCCACGTCGTCGCGGGCAAGGGGTCCGTGGGCGCGGCGCTCGCGGGGCACCCGCTGGTCCGGAAGCTGTCGTTCACCGGGGCTCCCACGACTGGTGTCGCGGTCTCGAAGACGGCCGCGGACAACCTCACCCCCACCCTGATGGAACTCGGGGGCAAGAACCCGCTCGTGGTCTTCGAAGACGCCGATCTCGACGACGCCGTGGCCGCTGCCCTCGAAGGCGGGTACTTCAACCAGGGCGAAGCTTGCACGGCAGCCTCGCGGTTGCTGGTGCACCGCTCGGTGCACGACGAGGTGGTCGGACGGCTGAGCCGGGCTGTGGCCGGGCTGCGGGTCGGGCGCGGCCTCGACGAAACCACGCACGTCGGCCCGCTCGTCACGGCGGCCCAGCAGCGACGCGTGCTCGACTACGTCGACATCGGCGTCCGGGAAGGTGCCGTCATCGCCGCGCAGGCCCCGTTGCCGGTGGATCCCGAGCTGGCCGAGGGGTTCTACGTCGCGCCGACGCTGTTCACCGCGGTTACCCCGGACATGCGCGTGGCCAAGGAGGAGATCTTCGGCCCCGTCGTGTGCGTCATCCCCTTCGACGACGAGGCCGAGGCCGTGGCCATCGCCAACAACACCGATTTCGGCCTGTTGGCCGGGGTGTTCACCGCGGACAATGCGCGCGCTGCGGGTCAGCCGCGGTATCGAAGCGGGCATCGTGTTCGTGAACAACTACAACCGCGCGGTCATCGGCACCCCGTTCGGCGGAACGAAGCACAGTGGTTACGGTCGCGAACACGCCGCCGAGACACTGCGCGAGTTCGGCTACAGCAAGACAGTGCGGCTTCCTTCCGGGATGAACCCGGTGCCGCGCTGGGCGGTCGTCGACGAACTGCTCGGCTGAACCGACAGGTAACCTCGCGCCACCTCCGGGCTGCAGCGAGATGGATCTTTGTGCTCAGCCCGCCCCGGGATCTGCCGAGTCCTTCGCCGGTGTCGGATCAGCCCTTGGCCAACCCCTCGAGCAGTGCCGCTGAGAACTCCTTCGGCTTCTCGATGTGCGGGCTGTGCCCGGTGTCTGCGATGACCACCTCGCGGTAGTGGCCGCCCGCCGCGGCGTAGCGGTCGAGGACGGCTCTGGTCTGGGTGACCATCGGCTGCGCGGGGTGGGTGTCCTCGCCCGGCCAGCCGGGCACCGCGCCGAGCCGGCCGAGGTGGGCGAGGTCGAACAGGGAGGTGTCGGAGACGATCTGGTCGTCGGCTCCCCGCACCCAGAGGATCGGGGGCTTGGGCTCGATCGCGTCGAGGTCGTCGAGGCGGAAGTTGCCGGGCGCCAGGGTGTTGAGCACGCCACGGGTGCCCGGCGCGACGCCCGGCCACGCGTCGGTCGTGGTGGAGTCGCCGGGGTAGTGGTCGTCGCCGACCCGGGTGGTGAGCATCGACTCGACGAGGTCGTCGAGGCGGGCGGGGTGGAACGGCGGTTCGACGTAGAAGGCCAGCAGCACCTGTCGCGGGGAGAACGGCGACTCGTCCGAGGTGTCGCCGGCCTTGAGCCGGGCGACAAAGTCCGGGTTGGCGCCACCGCCGCCCGAGCCGGCGCCCGCCGCGTCGACCAGCTCGCCGTCCGCGCCCTTGGTGCCGCCGAAGCCGTAGGGCGAGACGGGGTTGACCAGCGTCACGGTGCGCGCGAGTGCGGGGTGCTCGCGCAGCAGCTGCAGGACCACGCCGCCGCCCATGCTCCAGCCGACCAGGTGCGCGGCGTCGATGCCCAGCGCGGCCAGCGTGGCGGCCACGTCGTCGGCGTAGTCGCGCACGCCCCGCGTCGCGTCCACCGGCAACGGGTCGGTGCCGCCGAAGCCGCGCAGGTCCACCGCGATCGGACGGTACCGCGGCGGCAGGTCGAGCATCGCCTCCTGCCAGAAGGCGGCGGACGAGACGTTGCCGTGGACGAACACGACCGGTTCGCCGTGCTCGCGGCCTGCCACCTCCAGTACGTGCGCGGTCAGCCGGTCGGTCGGCACCTTCGCCGAGGTGATTCCGTCGAGGAGTGTGGTCACTGCCGTTCCTTTCACGCCAGCCAGCTGGTCACCTGGGACATCGACGCCGACGCCCAGCCCAGCTGCAGGTGGTTCACCGAACCGACCAGCGCGGTCGCGGCGAGGTGGCCGATGCCCGTGCTGTCCAACGCGCTGGCCACGAAGACGATGCCGTCGCTCGGGCCGCGGTTCTCGTTGAACACGCCGACGATGCTCGGCGAGCCGCCGGCCAGCAGGTACACCGAGACGCTTGCCGGGGTGCCGGCGGACTGGATGGTGGAGATCATCGACCCGGCGTCGATCGCGGCCTGGATGCCCGTCCCGTCGGTGTAGAAACCCTGGCCGCCGTAGTAGGTCGTGTACCAGTCCTGCTGCGAGCCGTCCACGCCGAACGCGCTGTCGAAGCGGGCCAGCATCTGCCGCTGCCCGGGGTAGGTGTCCCAGCCGGCTGTGGGGGTGATCGACAGTTCCGGGTGGTAGGTGTACGCGCCGTAGCAGGTCATCCTGGTGTGCGGGCTCGGCGCGTTGATGCCGACGCCGCACTCCGGCCAGATCGACAGGTCGTGCGCGTAGCCGTGCGCGAACGGGTAGTCGTAGCCACCGTTCGGTCCGCCGAGGGTGATCAGCTTGCGCACGTCACCGGCGTAGGAGCGTCCCCACGGGGGCTTCACCGAGGAGACGTACATCCGGGTGGACAGCTCGCCCTTGCTCCAGCCGACCAGGTCGACCTGGCTCACGCCCAGCCGTGACTTGATCAGCGCGATCGCGTCGCCGACCTGCTGCGCCTGCTGGCGGTTCTCGCCCTGCTTGTGCGCGAAGCCGATGGCGAACACCCGGTACCCGCGCGAGCTGAGGTACTGCATCAGCCCGGTCGACGGGCAGGTCGCCGAGCCGCATCCGAAGCCGCCGGATTCGTTCGGATTGGCCCAGGCCCGGTCGGGGTTGTCGTTGGCGCCGTGGACCAGCAGCACCGGCGTGGCCTTCGCGCCGGTCGACCAGCCGGGTGCGGAGTAGAGGAGGAACCGCGACGAGGACGGCTGCGGCACCCCGCCGAAGAAGGTCAGCCGCTGCCCGTCCTGGTTGCCCCGTCCGTCCGGCGGGTACTGCTCGTCGGCGAACCCCGGTGTGGTGTCGCGGTAGCGCTCCACCTTGTCCCACCCGTTGGCGACGGTGCCGAACGTCGCCTCCTTGGTCAGGTAGGCGGGATCGGCGGCGGCAACCGGCAAGGCAGGCGCGGCGACCTCCACACCGGCGACGATGGCCGCAGCGACCACCAGGCTGAGCAGGCGCACGACGGGCTCCTCACGACATCGGGAGAACTCCGCAACTATCGGCCACCGGACGAGCCGGGGCAATGTGCGCCGGCTACGTCCCGCGCGCCTCGGACATGGTCGTGGGCACCATATCGAGGGGTGCGGTCACGGGTCGCCGAACGTGCTCGATCCAGGGTGCCTCGGTGAGGGGCGGCCGCCGCGTCGACGCACAAGCAGTGCCCGCTCTGAACGCGCAACCGTGGGAGATTTCCCGCAGGGAGGCAGCTCAACTCGGGTCCTCGGACGCAAGCCGCAGAGCTGGACCCGCGGCCCGTTCACGTGGGCGCGGTTCCGGTCCGGTGGGCTACGCTGTGCAGCGATGATCACCGGGACGGCGTTGCGCCACACACGGATTGGCGACCCGGTGCTCTTCTGAGCGCCGAACGGGCCTGCGCGGGCCCGCTGTTCGATCGAGGGTCTCGCGCTGCTGCGAGGGCTCCGCCTCCGTCATGTTGATCCCAAGCTCAGCAGATCAACCACGACAGGAGAAGCCATGCCCATCAAGACTCTGACAATCCCCACGACCGACGGCCAAGCCGACGCCTTCGCCGCCTTCCCCGACCAGAGTGAGCAGCACCCCGGGGTGCTGATGTACGGGGACGCGTTCGGCATCCGGCCCGTGCTGCGGGAGATGGCCCTCGAACTGGCCGGGCACGGCTACTACGTGCTCGTCCCCAACTTCTTCTACCGGCACGGCCCGGCACCGGTGATCGAACTTCCGGCGCACATCGGCGAAGAGATCCGGCCCGCAGTCATCGCCCGGCTGATGCCCCTGATCCAGGCGCACACTGCCGAACGCGTCCGGAGCGACGCCGAGGCCTACCTCAGGTTCCTCACCACCCAGCCCGAGGTCGGCGCCGGGCCGGTCGCGGTGACCGGCTACTGCATCGGTGGCCTCCTGGCGACGCGCACCGCCGCGGCCCACCCCGACCAGGTGGCTGCCGTCGCCGGATTCCACGGCCCGGTGGGCGCCGACGGGCCCGGCAGCTTCTCCAACGTCACCGCCCCAGTCCACTTCGGCCACGCCGCAACCGACATCACACCCGAGGCTCTCGACGAGTTCAACCAGGGACTGGACGCCGCCGGCGTCGATTACACCTCCGAGATCTACCCCGGCACCGTCCACGGCTTCACCATGGCCGACACCGACGCCTTCAACCCCGCTGCGGTGCGGCGCCACTGGGACCGCCTGCTCGCCCTCCTCGACCGCACCCTGGGCAACGGCTGAGCACCAATCCGCCGTTTCGGCCCTTTCAGCTATACTGAATGCCATTCAGCAGGGCAGAAAGGGCCGGACGTGGCGGAATCACCGGTGCGCAGCGTGGACAAGGCGCTCGCGGTACTGCAGCTGCTCGGCGAGAAGGGGCCGGACGGCCTGTCCCTTGTGGACATCGCGCAGGCGCTCGGCAGTCCCAAGAGCGGGGCCCACCTCACCCTGTCCGCCCTGCGGCACCGCGGTTTCGTCACGCAGGACCGGGAAAGCGGCCGGTACCGGCTCGGTGGCGAGGCGTTGCGGGTCGCGGCGTCCTATGAGGAGAAGCTGAGCTTCCGCGCCAGCCTGCTGCCCTTGATCAGGCGGTTGTCCGAGGAGATCCGGCAGGTGTGCCACGTCGGCATCCTGGACGGCGCGGACATCATCTACCTGGAGAAGGTCGACGCCGACCGGTCGGTGACGGTGGGCTCGAAGATCGGCGGGCGCAACCCGGCGGCGAGCACCGCGCTCGGCCGCGCGGTGCTCGCCTGCCACGAGTGGGACAACGGGGCGTTGCGCGCCCAGTTGGGGGGCACGAAGGCCGGGCCGCTGCCCGGGCTCGGCTGGACCCACCTGCAGGACGCGCTGGCGCAGGCGCGGGCTCGCGGCTACGCGCTCGACCTCGAGGAGAACGAGCCCGGGATCGCCTGCGTCGCGGTTCCGGTGCTGCTCAACGGAGTTCCGTGCTGCGCGATCTCGGTCTCCACGCTCGCCGGGGAGACCGGTCCCGACACCTTCGCGGGCTACGTGGAGCGGTTGCACGCGCTCGCGGCGCAGTACCTCGTGCCGCCGCTCCAGCTCCCGCCGCGCCCGGTGGGTGCCCGGCCCCGCTGACTCGCGCCCCCGCGTTGACGGGCTGCTCGTGGGCCCGTAGTGTCTGACTGATACTGAACGGCGTTCAGTATCGCTGAACTCCGAAGTTGCTGAGGCATAAGGGGAAAAGCGTGACCCATCTTGTTCGATTCGCCGGGCCCGAGCGGCCGGCGGACATCCGCGTCGGGGTGCTGGACGACGAAGGTGAGCACCTGCGCGCCGTTCCCGTGGGCAGCATGGGCGAGCTCCTTGGCCGTCCGCTGGCGGAAATCCGGGAGCTGGTCGCCGCGGCCGCCGGCGCACCGGCCGTGCCCGCGTCCGATGCGCGGCTGCTGCCGCCCCTCGACGGGCGAATGGAAGTGTGGGCGGCCGGCGTGACCTACCGCCGGTCGGAGGAGGCCCGCCGCGAGGAAAGCGCGGACGCGGACATCTATGCCCGCGTCTACCACGCCCCGCGGCCCGAGCTGTTCTTCAAGTCCGCGGCCTGGCGGGTGGTCACCGAAGGCCAGCCGATCGTCATCCGGGCCGACTCGCCCAACAACGTGCCGGAGCCCGAACTCGGCCTGCTGCTGACGAGCCGCGGTGAGATCGCGGGCTACCTGGTCGTAGACGACGTCAGCTCGCGCAGCATCGAGGGCGAGAACCCGCTGTACCTGCCGCAGGCGAAGATCTACCAGGGCTCCTGCGCGGTGTCGGCCGGCGTGCGGCCGGCCTGGGAGATCGACGACCCGCTGAAGCTGGACCTGCGCATGCGGATCCTGCGCGACGGGCGGGAGGTGTTCAGCGGGCACGCGAACACCGCCGAGATGAACCGCAAGCCGGCCGAGCTGGTCGAGTACCTCTTGCGGGACAACGTCCACCCGGACGGGGCGGTGCTCTCCACCGGCACCTCGATCGTGCCCGAACTCGATCTCGGCCTGGCCGAAGGCGACGTGGTCGAGATCGAGATCGGGCAGGTGGGCACCCTGCGCACCCCGGTGGTCCGAGGCGCGGGCAAGCTCAGCCGGGAGTGATCGTCCGCTCCGGGACGAGGTCGGCGACCCCGAGCATCAGCGCCAGCGCGGCGAGGTAGTAGTAGTCGCCGTACGGCAGGGGTCCGTCCATCCCGAGCCGGTGGGGCGCCGAATAGCAGGCGTGGGCGAGCACGCCGACCTCGTCCTGGAAAAGCGCGTCGCGCCGTAGCGCGCGCAAGATGCGGGTCAGCCGTTCTTCCGCTCCCACCAGGCGAGCCAGGTCCGGGTCCTGCCGCAGCGTGAGCGCGAGGCCGTAGCAGACGATCGCGGCGGCCGACGAGTCCTGGATGCCGGTGTCCACGACCAGGTCGTACGGGGTCAGCGCGTCGATGTCGTGGCTCCCGCAGTAGTAGCCGAGCAGCCGCGCCGCGATCCGGCCGTACTCGGCCGAACCGGTTTCGCAGGCCATGGTGAGGTAGCCGGCGATTCCCCACGCCTGACCGCGGGCCCAGCAGGAGTCGTCGGCCGCGCCCTGGAACGTGCCCTGCCAGAACGCCTCGCCGTCGTCGCCGATCCGTGCCAGGTGGTAGGTGGAGCCGTCCGGGCGCAGCAGGCTCCGGGCGGTCCGGTCGGCGTGCGCGCGGGCGATCTCGGCCCATTCCGGTGCCCCGGTGTGGTGGTGCGCCCACCACAGCAGCGGCAGGTTCATCATCGTGTCGATCGTGCTGGTGGGCCGGGACCGGTCCTCGCCGACCGCGCCGAACGCCTGCAGGTGACCGGAACCGGGGACCCGTCGCTCCGCCAGGACCTCGGCGGCCCGCAACGCCGAGGACGCCGCGGCCGGATCGCCGAACAGCCGGGCGACCAGCGCCGCGCTCGGCCAGAAGATGAACCCGATGTCGTGCGTGCCGTGGTCGTCCACGCGGCAGTCCAGCTTGGCCGCCAGCGTCCGGGCCCGCTCGACGAGGCCGTCGTCGGCGCAGCCGAGCTGGGCGAGGTGCAGCATCGCCCCCGCCCAGAACCCGGTCGTCCAGTTGCCGTGGTCGTAGTCCGCGCCGACCCACCGGCTGGCCTCGTCGATGGGGCGGTAGACCCAGCGGCCGTGCTCGGCGTAGTGCGCGGCCCGGTCGGCGCCACCGCCGAGCACCGCGCCGGTCACCCGCCGGCCCATTTCTTCGATTTCTTCCGTGGTCGGCAGGAAATCGCCGGTGCTGTGACTGTCCATGACTCTCCTGTGGCTGAAGCGAGGTCGACGACGCGACGGATGTCGCTTTCCGGGAAAAGGGCGACCGTAGACAGAGTCGTTCAGCAATACTGAACGCAATTCGGTCGTGATGACCGAAGGCTAGGCAACCGCCACGGCCGAGTCAACCCGGTCAGCGGCCGCCGAGCGAAGGTCGAACTTCCTCTTGACAACGTCGGTGTTCGTCAGGGTATGGTCCACGCAATCCATTGCGCAACCGATTGCGGAGAGAGTCAGTGGACCTCAACGGAGTAATTCCGGCCAACATCCTCCCCCTCGACGACGACCTCTCGATCGACGTCGAGGCCTACCGCAGGCACCTGCGGCACCTGTCCGACGTCGACGGCGTCGTGGCGATCACCTGCAACGGGCACGCCGCCGAAGTGAGCAGTCTGGACCGGGCGGAACGGCGAAAAGCCGTCGCGCTCGCCGCGGAGACAATCAACGGGAAAGTGCCGCTGATTTCCGGCGTCCACGCGGACAATCACATCCAAGCGGTCGAGTACGCCCGGGACGCGAAAGACGAGGGCGCGGACGCGCTGGTCGTCTTCCCGCTGCCGGCGCTGGCGCTGGGCGGCAGTCAGGAGATGGCCTACCGGCACGTCGCCGAGCTTGCCGCCGCGGCCGGCCTGCCGCTCGTGCTGTTCTCCTACCCCGAGTTCACCGGGATGCACTACGACCTGGACACCCTGGCGCGACTCTGCTCGCTCGAGCAGGTCGTCGCGGTGAAGGAGTGGAGCCTCGACCTGCGCAAGCACGAGGAGACCCGCCGCGTGCTGCAGGGGCTGGGACGTCCGGTCTCGCTGCTCACCAGCTTCAGCACGAACCTGCTACCAGCGCTGGCATCGGGCGCGGACGGTATCCTGTCCGGGCACGGTAGCGTGATCGCCGACCTGCAGGTCCGCCTGCTGGCCGCGGTCCGGGCGCACGACCTCGCCGAGGCCGAGCGGCAGTACGCCCGCATCCAGGCGCTCACCAGGGTGGTCTACCGGGCGCCGATGGCGAACATGTACGCCAGGATGAAGGAGCACCTGATCATGCTCGGGCACGAGCTCACCCCCGCGGTGCGTCCGCCGCTGGAACGGGTGAGCGAGGCCGAACGCGGGCAACTGCGGCAGGCGCTCGCCGAGGCCGGGCTGCTGCCGACGGGCGCACGATGACCGCAGGCGCTCGACCGGGCACCGCCAAGGCGGTCGCCGAGCTGGCCGGGGTCTCGGTGACCACCGTTTCCCGGGTACTCAGCGGTCAGGCCTCGGCGATCCCGCAGGAGACGCAGGACCGGGTGTTCGCCGCCGCGCGCCAGCTCCGCTACCGGCCGAACTCCCTGGCGCGGGCCCTGCGCAAGGGTACGACGCAAAGCATCGGCCTGATCGTGCCGGACATCTCCGACGCCTACTTCCACCAGGTGGCCCGCGGGGTCGAGGACGTCGCGCAGGCCGCGGGCTGCGTGGTCATCCTGACCAACACCGATCGCGTGCCCGCCCGCGAGGAAGCCTGCGTGAACCTGCTGCTGGACAAGCGGGTCGACGGCATCGTGTTCGCCGGCGGCGGGATCGACGACGACACCCACCTCGACGGCTTCGACTGGAGCTCGACCAGGGTGGTCACGATCGGACCGCACCAGCTGCCCTTCCCGTCGATCACCGTGGACGACTCCGCCGCGATCTCCGACGCCGTGCACCACCTGGCGGAGATCTCGTGCCGCCGCGTCCTGTGCCTCGCCGGGCAGCCCAACTGGCTGGTCACCCAGCGGCGGCTCGCGGGCTACCGGCAGGCGGTCGCGGAACTGGGCCTCGACGCCGACCCGGAGCTCGTCGTGTACGGCGACTTCACCGAGTCGGCCGGCGAAGAGCTCACCGCCAAGGCGCTCGCCACCGGTTCGTTCGACGGCGTCATCGCGTTCAACGACTACGCCGCCATCGGCGCGATGCACGCGCTGGCGTCGGCCGGGGTCCGGGTGCCCGACGACGTCGCCGTGATCGGCTGCGACGACATCCCGGTGGCCCGGATGGTGCACCCGGCGCTGACCAGCGTCAGCTTCTCCCAGTACGAATTCGGCCGCAACGCCGCGGAGATGATCCTGGGCTCGGACCCGCTCCCGGCGGGCCAGCGCATCACGTTCCCGCACGAACTCCTGCGGCGGCACAGCACCGCCCGTCGCTGACGGTCCTTTTCGGACCGCTCCGCTCACCGCCGACCCCCGATCCACACCGACACTGCCCTTCAGTGTGGAAGGAGCACGCCCTCATGTCCTTGCAGACAGCCATGTCCAACCGCCGTTACCGGGTGGCCATCGCGATCTCTTTCGCGTTCTTCGTCGCCTACTTCGACCGGACCAACGTGTCGGTCCTCATCGCGAACAAGGAGTTCACCGACACCCTCGGCATCACCGGCAACAAATTCGCCCAGGGCCTCCTGATCACCGGGTTCCTGTTCCCCTACGGCCTGTGCAACTTCTTCACCGGACCGCTCGGCGACAAGATCGGCGGCCGGCGCGGGGTGATCTGGTCGATCATCGCCTGGACCGTCCTGATGTGCGCGATGGGACTGGTCTCGAACTTCGTCGTGATGCTCGTCCTGCGCGTCGTGCTCGGGCTGGGCGAGTCCATCATGACCCCGTCCTGCAACATGATCGTCGCCGAATGGTTCCCGGACCGGGAACGCGCCCGGGCGAACTCGGCCTGGCTGGGCGGCCTGTTCCTGGCGCCCGCCGTCTCCTTCCCGGTCATCGTGTGGATCGTCAACGTGTTCGGCTGGCGGGAGAGCTTCTTCGTGCTGGCGGCGGTCGGCGTCTTCGTCGCCCTGCCGATGATGTGGCGCTGGACCGCCAACCGCCCCGAGGAGATGGCCGGGGTGTCCCCGGCGGAACTGCGCCACATCCGGGACGGCCAGGCGAAACCGGCCGACCCCGAGCCGATCCGGGCCAGCCTGCGCCGGCTGGTCTCGAACTACCGGTACTGGATCTGTGTGTTCTCCTACATGGGCTACGGCCTCGGGTTCTGGGGCATCAGCACGTTCGTGCCGTCCTACCTGGAGCACGAACGCCACCTGGGCTTCACCTCGTCCGGCACCTTCGCCGTGATCCCCTGGCTGACCGCCGCCGTGCTGAACCTGGTCGGCGGGATGATCGGTGACCGGATGCCCCGCAGCCGGGTGCTGCTGTGGTCCGGCGGCTACGTCCTCGGCGCGCTGCTGTCCTACCTCGGCGTGGCCACCGGGACGGTCGGCATGTCGGTGGTGTTCATCTCCGCGGCGGTCGGCTTCCTCGGCTTCACGCTGGCGCCGATGTGGTCGGTCATCCAGGAGCTCACCCCGCGCGGCACCACCGGCCTGGGCACCGGCATCGCCAACGGCGTTTCCTACATCGCCTCGGCCTTCGGCCCGGCACTGGTCGGCGCGCTGGTGGACAGCTCCGGCTCCTACAACCTCGGCTTCTTCCTGCTGGCCGGCTTCCTCGTGGTCACCGCACTGGCGCTGGCGCCGTTGTGGCGCGGGCACGTCAAGCGCGGCGACCTGGCAGGAATCCCTTCCACCACAACCAAGACGGAGGCTCACCATGACTGACGGCACCGCTACCAAACTGGTTCCCATCTCGGCCGAACTCGCCGAAGGCGCCTTCGCGATCGGCCGCACGACCACCTTCACCAAGACCGTCGGCGAGAGCGACATCTACCTCTTCGCCGGTGTTTCCGGCGATCTCGGCCCGAACCACGTGGACGAGGAGTACATGAGCAAGACCCGGTACGGGCACCGGATCGCGCACGGCGTGCTCATCGTTTCCTACATGTCGACCTGTTCGACGAAGCTCATTGAGGAAGCGGGCAACGAACCCGCCGTGTCCTACGGCTACGACCGGGTCCGGTTCGTCAAGCCCGTGTTCATCGGCGACACCGTGACGGTGACCTACACCGTCGCCGAACGCGACGACGAACGCGGTGAGATCCGGTCCCAGGTGACCGCGAAGAACCAGCACGGCGACGTCGTCGCGGTCGCCACCCACATCCTGCGGAGGGTCTGAACCATGACTGCCACCACCGCCATCCCCCTCGGCGAGCTGAGCGGGGAACACGAGCTGCTGCGGCAGACCGTGCGCAGGTTCGCCGAATCCGAAGTCGCGCCACGGGCGTTCGAGATCGACCGCGAGGACGAGTTCCCGCACGACCTGTACCGGCGGGTGGGCGAACTGGGCTTCCTCGGCCTCAACGTGCCCGAGGAGCACGGGGGCAGCGGAGCCGACGAGCTGAGCATGTCGATCACCCTGGAGGAGCTCGCCAGGGTCTCCGGCACGGTCGCCAACGCCTGCCTGCTGGCGAAGCTGCAGTCCGAGCTCATCGTCAAACGCGGCACGCCCGAGCAGATCCGCACCTACGTGCCCCGGATCGCCGCCGGCGAGCTGATCTGCCTGATCGCGGTCACCGAGCCCGGCACCGGGTCCGACGTCGCCAACGTCAAGACCACGGCGAAGCGCACCGAGTCGGGGTGGAAGCTCAACGGCACCAAGGCGTTCATGACCGCCGGCGCGGTGGGCGAGCTGGCCGTCGTGCTGGCCCGCACCGATCCGGCCGCGGGCAGCAAGGGACTCACCACGTTCCTCGTGCCCAAGAGCCCCGACGGCGACCCGGCCAAGGGCTTCCTGGCCGACCACAAGGAACAGCTGATGGGCATGCGCGGCCTGGCCACGGCCGGGATCACGCTGCAGGACACGCTCGTCTCCGACGAGCACGTGCTCGGGGAACCCGGCCGCGGGCTGGGCAACGCGCTGGGCTCGTTCAACAACGGCCGCATCGTGATCGCCTCGCTGGCTCTCGGCCTCGCCGCGGGAGCGCACGACGCCTCTCTGCGGTATGCGCAGGACCGTGAGGCGTTCTCCCAGCGCATCGGCGACTTCCAGGCGGTGCAGTTCATGCTCGCCGACGCCTGCGTCGAGATCGACGCGGCGCGGCTGCTCGTCCGCCGGGCGGCCCAGCTCAAGGACGCGGGCGCGCCGTTCGCCCTGCAGGCGTCCCAGGCGAAACTGTTCGCCTCCGACGTCGCGGTGCGGGTCGCGACCAACGCCGTGCAGATCCACGGCGGGTACGGCTACACCAAGGACGCCGTGGTGGAGCGGATCTACCGGGACGCGAAGCTCACCCAGATCTACGAGGGCACCAACCAGATCCAGCGGGTCATCATCGCCCGGCACCTGCTGCCTAAGGCCGGCGGGAAGTGACCGTCCACTGCGGACTGGCAGGCGGCGTGGCCGAGCTGGTGGTGGACAACCCACCGCTCAACCTGCTCACGCTCGCCGTCCGCGCCGAGCTCGCGGCGCACGCCCGCCGGCTGGCGGGGGAGGAGTCCTGCCGGGTGGTCGTGGTGCGCGGGGCGGGGGACCGGGCCTTCTCGGCCGGGTCCGACGTCCGGGAGTTCCCCTCGGACGAGGCGGGCGGCTTCGAACGCGCCGATCTCGAACACGGCTGGTTCGCCGCGCTCGCCGACCTTCCGCAGCCGACCATCGCCGCCGTGCACGGCCACACCCTCGGCGGCGGCCTGGAACTCGCGTTGACCTGCGACATCCGGGTGGCCGACGAAGGAGCGCACCTGGGCTTCCCGGAGGCGGGGCTCGGGCTGGTCCCCTGTGGTGGTGGCACCGCCCGGCTGCCGCACCTCGTCGGCGCGGCCAGGGCGCAGCTGCTGTTGCTGTCCACCGAGCGGATCACCGCCGGCCAGGCGCTGGCGTACGGGCTCGTGGACAAGGTGGCGCCGGCGGGCCGGCTGCGCGAGACGGTGGCCGGGCTGGCGGCGTCGATCGCCGCCGCACCCGGCGCCACCACCCGTGCCATCAAGGCCGCGGTCCGGACGAGCCTGACCGAAGGCGTCGACGCGGGGCTGGCCGCCGAGCGGCGTCTCGGCGGCCCGCTTTTCGCGACCGAGCGCGCGCAGCAGGCCGTGCGCGGCTTCCTGAAGGAGAAACCATGAAACCCCTGCAGATCCTGCGTGACGTCAAGATCGTCGCGTTCACCCAGTTCCTCCTGGGCCCGGCGAGCGTGCAGTACCTCAGCGACCTCGGCGCGGACGTGGTCAAGGTGGAGCAACCCGGGCGCGGCGCGTACGAGCGGTCCTGGTCCGGCGGCAACACCTACGTCGAGGGGGTAAGCGCTTTCTTCCTGTTGTCGCACAGGAACGTGCGAAGCGTGACGATCGACCTGAAGTCGCCGGAAGGGCAGCGAGCCGCGCTTAAGCTCGCGTCGAGCGCCGACGTCGTGGTGGACAACTTCCGGCCGGGCGTGCTCGACCGCCTCGGCGTCGGTTACGAAAAGCTGTCGGAGCTGCGCCCTGACCTGATCTACGCCTGCGGGTCTGGCTACGGCTCCGACAGCCCTTACCGCGACCTGCCCGGGCAGGACCTGCTCCTGCAGGCGATGACCGGGCTGGCCGCGGCGACCGGCCGGGCCGGTGACCCGCCGACCCCGGCGGGCGCGGCCGTCGTCGACCAGCACGCCGCGGCGCTGCTGGCCATGGGCATCCTCGCCGCGCTGCACCACCGGCAGCGCACCGGCGAGGGCCAGCGGGTGGAGGCGACGATGGTGCAGGCGGCGCTCGACCTGCAGCTGGAGCCCGTGGTGTACCACCTCAACGGCGGCCTCGTGGAACGCCCGGCCGAGCCGCTCGGCTCCAGTTTCCACGAGGCGCCCTACGGGGTGTACGAGACCGCCGACGATCACATCGCGCTGTCGCTCAGCCCCGTCGCCAAGATCAGCGTGGCGCTCGGTGATCCCGCCGAACTGCGGGAGTTCCTGGACCCGGCGGTGAAGTTCAGCCGGCGCGAACAGATCCGGCGTGCGCTCGGCCCGGTGCTGCGCGACCGCTCCGCGAAGGAGCTGCTCGCGTTGTTCCGCGAGCACGGGATCTGGTGCGCGCCCGTCAACGACTACGACGCCGTCTTCGCCGACCCGGTGGTGACGCACCTGGATCCAGTGCTGGAGTTCGAGCACCCCCGGGCGGGGAAGGTGAAGATGCTCAAACATCCCGTGCGGTTCAGCTCGGGCGAACCGGAACTGCGGACCCCGCCGCCCGATTTGGGTGAGCACACCGATGCGGTGCTGAGCGAGCTCGGCTATTCGGCCGAGGAGATCACCGGGCTCCGGGAGGCCGGCGTTGTCTGAGGGCCTGTTTTCCCTGCGGGGCAGCGTCGCCGTCGTGACCGGTGGCGCGCGCGGAATCGGGAAGGCGGCGGCGCGGGCGCTCGCCCGGCAGGGGGCCGGGGTGCTGCTGGTCGACCGGCTCGAGGCGGAGCTGGCTTCGACGGCGGCCGAGCTGGCCGAGGCGGGCGCCGCGGTGGACACCCTGCTCGCCCACGTCACCGCGGACGACATCGTCGAACGGGTCCGCGCCGCGGCGACCGCCGCCGGGCCGGTCACGGTGGTGGTCAACGCCGCCGGGGTGATGGTGCGGTCCGCGATCACCGAGCTGACCGCGGCCGAACTGGACACCCTGTGGCGGGTGAACGTGCGGGGCACCGTGGAGGTCACGCAGGCCCTGCTGCCCCAGCTGATCGAGCGGGGCTACGGCAAGATCGTCAACGTCGGCTCGCTGGGTTCGGTCCGCGGCCTGGAACGGCGGACAGGGTACGCGACCACGAAGGGCGCGGTAGCGCAGTACACGATCAGCCTCGCCAGCGAGGCCGGTGCCTACGGGATCAGGGCGAACGTGGTGGCCCCCGGCTACGTCGCCACGGACATGGCGTCGCCGTGGATCTACGGCGACGCCGACCGCACCGAACGGCTCCGGGCCCGGATCCCGCTCGGGCAGTTCGCCACGCCCGCGGACCTGGCCGGCACGTTCGTGTTCCTCGCCGCCCCGGCGTCGGACTACGTGACCGGCCAGATCCTGCTCGTCGACGGTGGCTGGACCACCACCTGAGCCGGAGCCCCTGATCACTGAAGGAGTATCGTGACCGCCACCCTGACCACCGGACGAGACCCGCGCACCGGCGCCGCACTGCCCGGTGCGGAACCGCCGAGCGACGCCGCCGCCGTCGAGCGGATCGTCGCCGCGGCGGAGGCCGCCGCGCCCGCCCTCGACGCGCTCGGCCGCAGCGGCCGGGCCACGCTGCTGCGCGCGTTCGGCCACGCCCTGGAGAGCCGCCGCGACGACGTCGTGGCGATCGCCGACCAGGAGACCGCACTCGGCGCGGCCCGGCTCGGCGGAGAGCTCACCCGGACGATCTACCAGTTCGCCTTCTTCGCCGACGTCCTGGAGGAGGGCAGCTACCTCGAGGCGACCATCGACCACAGCGGCCCGACGCCGATGGGCCCGAGGCCCGACCTGCGTCGCATGCTGGTGCCGATCGGGCCGGTCGCGGTGTTCGGTGCGAGCAACTTCCCGCTCGCGTTTTCCGTGCCCGGCGGGGACACCGCGTCGGCGCTCGCCGCGGGCAACCCGGTCGTGGTCAAGGCCCACGGCTCGCACCAGGCCACCTCCCGGCTGGTCCACGACATCCTGCGGGACGCCGCCGCCGAAGCCGGCGCGCCCGAGGGCACGATCGGCATCGTGTTCGGCCTGACGGCCGGCAAAGCCCTGGTCCGCCACCCGGCGGTGCGGGCGGTGGGCTTCACCGGCTCGCTCAGCGGCGGCCGGGCCCTGCTGGACGCGGTCAACGGCCGCGACGACCCGATCCCCTTCTACGGCGAGCTGTCCAGCCTCAACGCCCTGGTCGTCACCGAGGCCGCCGCGGCCGAGCGGGCGGCCGAGATCGGTGCCGGGCTGGCTGCCTCGGTGACCGGGTCCGCGGGCCAGTTGTGCACCAAGCCGGGGCTCGTCCTGATCCCGGCCGGCGCCACCGGGGACGCCGTGGTCGCCGCCGCGGCGCAGGGGCTCGAGGACACCGACGTCGCGCCCCTGCTCAACGAGCGGATCCACGCCTCCTACCTCGCCGACACCGACCGGCTCCGCGCTGCGCCGGAGGTGTCCACAGTGGCCGAAGGCGAGGCCGGGAAAGGTGGCTTCCGGGTGGCTCCGCTGCTGGTGTCGGTCGAGGCGAGCGCCCTGCCCGAGCCGGCACTCGCGGAGTATTTCGGCCCGGCGACGGTGCTCGTGCGCTACCGCACCGAGGAGGAACTCACGGCCGTGATCGGGCGCCTGCCGGCGTCGCTGACCGCATCGGTGCACCTCGGTGCGCGGGAAGCCCCGCCACGGTGGATCGGCGCCCTGCGGGACACGGCCGGGCGGCTGGTGTTCAACGGCTACCCGACGGGTGTCGCGGTCAGCTGGGCCCAGCATCACGGCGGACCGTGGCCCGCCACGAACAGCCTGTTCACCTCGGTGGGCGCGACCGCGGTCCGCCGCTTCCTGCGGCCGGTGACGTGGCAGGACGCGCCCGGGCAGGCGTTGCCGGACGAGCTGCGCGACACGCCCGCCCGGCCGGTGCCCCGGCGGGTGGACGGCGTTCTCCGGCTACCCGGCTGACCTGCCAGCCAGGCCGGGTTTCCTCGGCGGAAGCCGCCAGGGCGCCGGGCGACGTCGGTTGGCTCGTCGTCGCCCGGTCCGTTCTCGGTTCGGGCCCCGCGGCTCAGCTCGTTCCGCGGGTGAGTGCGCGAGCGATGACGTTGCGCGAGTGGCGGAGCGGCCGCGGTCCGAACGGTTGTGCTGCGCAAATCCGGTCAGCCGTTCAGCGGCTGGTTGTCGTGTCGCAGCAGGAACGCGGTCAGGACCGCGGCGATGGTGGACGCGATGCCGAGGACGGCGAGCGCGCCCTGGAGTCCGCCGGTGCCGGCACCGATCGCGGCCAGCGCGAGCGGGCACGCGAACTCGCCGACGAACAGCGTGCCGGTCCACAGGCCGGTACCGCGGCCTCGCTGGTCGAAGGTGAGCCGGTTGACCGCCCACGTCAGCAGGGTGGGCAGCAGCATGCCGGTGCCGAAGCCGGTGAAGACCGAGCCGATCGTGATGACGACCGGTGAGGCGGTGGCGAACACGAGGAGGAGACCCGCGGCGGCGAGACCGAACTCGGCGGGCAGCAGGGTCCGGGGTGTTTTACCGGACATCCGGGCGAACGCGATCGCTCCCGCGGCGGTCGCCAGGGACATGACCGCGGAGATCGCGCCGATGGTCCCGGTGGCGGTCACGCCGACGCCGGTGAGCACAAAGGACAGTTCGACGATCAGAGCGTAGAAGACGACGCCGCCGAACAGGGTGACGAGGCAAGGCGCGGCCAGCTGCCGCCAGGGCAGCTTCGCCGGGTGTCCGCCCGGCTCGCCGGGCGGCGTGGGCTGCCAAAGCTTGAGCGCCATGGGGATCGCGAGCGGGGCGGCGAGGGCGTACAGCCAGAACGGCGTGCGCCAGCCGGACGCGCCGAGAACACCGCCGAGCGCCAGGAACGCGGTGGCTGACAACGTGGCGACCAGGGTCTGCAGGCCCAGGTAACGCGCCCGGCGTGCGCCGGACCAGTAGTCGCCGATGAGGGTGGTGCAGCAGGTCATGATCGCGCCCTCGCACAGCCCGACGAGCACCCGGCTCGTGAGAATCGCCCCGAGGGAGTCCAGGTAGAGGGGCGCGGTTCCGAACCCGGCGTAGGCCAGCATGGCCACGAGCAGCAACCGTTTCCGGTCGATCCGGTCGGCGACGACGCCGGCGAACGGCGCTGTCAGCCCGATCAGCAGGGCGGGCGCGGTCAGCACGATCGGGACGATGACCGCGACGCCGGGCGTGTCCGCGAATGCCCGGGACAGCTGCGGCAGGACGGGCGCGATGAGGACGGCACCGAGCACCGACAGGCAGCTCCCGGCCAGCAGCAGGAGCAGCTGGACCGGGCCGGCGGTCGCTCCTTGGCCGGTGGCAGAGGCTGCCGGTGACAGGTTCACGGCTGGGCTTTCGGGCATTTCGGCACCTGAATTCCGTCGTTGGTCCAGGGAAGGTGCCGAAAGTGTGAATTCCGCGGCGGGCAAGCGGAAATCACTTCTGGCGAACCGCGGTATCAGCGCAGTGGATGCCCGGCGACGCCGGCGGCGATCCGCGTCAGCAGTTCGCGGAGGTAGCGGTGCTCGGGATCGTGCTCGTACATCGGGTGCCACCAGACCGCCTCGAGCAGCGGCCCGGCGTCGAAGGGACAGGCCAGCGCCCGCACGTTCGTGTCGGCCGGGATGCGCTCGGCGAGCCGTCGCTGCAGCAGCGCGACCCGGCCGGTGCCGGCGACGAGGCCCGGCACCGTCAGGAAGTTCTCCGTGACGACCTGGACGTGCGGTTCGATGCCGAGCATCCGCATCTGCCGCACGACCGGGGTCGACGCGGTCGGGCTGTGGTAGGTGACCACCCACGGCATGGTCCGCAGCTGCTCCACCGTCAGCCCGTGCGCCACCACGGGGTGCCCGGCGTCCACCAGGCAGACCCAGTCGTCGCGGTGGAGATCCTGGTGCGGGAGGCCCTCGAGGAAGCCGTGCGGCAGGACCAGCAGGTCGACGCCGGTGAGTACCTGGCGGGCGTTGTCGACGACGGCCGGGGTGTTGGCGATGAACCGCACGCGCGCGCCGGGTGCCTCCCGTGCCAAGGCAGCGGCGAGCGGGGAGCCGAGGACTGCGACGCCGTAGTCGGTCATGGCGAGCGAGAACTCACGGGAGGTGGTCGCCGGGTCGAAGTCCGGCTCGGCGGCGAAGACCCGCTCGACGCCGTTGATCGCCGTTTGCACGCGGCCACGCAGCTGGACGGCCAGCGGGGTGAGGCGGTACTGGTTGCCGTAGCGGGCCAGCAGTTCGTCGCCGAAGTGCCGGCGCAGCCTGGCCAGCTGCGCGGAGACCGCGGGCTGGCTGAGGCCGACCTGCTTGGCGGCCCGGCTCACGCTGCGGTGCTCCAGCAACGCGTCCAGCGTCACCAGCAGGTTCAGGTCCAGGCTCGCGAGGTTCACCACCTGAGGTTATCCACCGGACTGATAGTCCGCATTAGCTATTTCGTCTTCCCTGATGCTGTGACATGCCGCACCGTGAGTGGCATGGACCGCACCGATCCCGAAGCCGCGATCGCCGCCGCCGCCAAGCGCTGTTCGAACTGGGGCCGCTGGGGCGCCGACGACGTCCTCGGCACCCTGAACTTCCTCGACGACGCCAAGCGCCGCGAAGGGGCCGCCCTGGCCAGGCGCGGCGTCAGCTTCTCGCTGGCGCAGCGGTTCGAGGCCGACGGCCCGCAGAAGGGCTGGCGCCGCCGCACGAACCCGGTGCACACGATGCTGGACACCGGCCTGGACGCCGAGCGCGGAACCCAGGGCTTCCCGCACGGGAACGGCGGGGCCGACGACGTCGTGTTCATGCCGCTGCAGGCGTCGACGCAGTGGGACGGGCTCGGGCACATCTTCGACCACGGCGTGGCGTGGAACGGCCGCCGGGCCGGGGACGTCGTGACCAGCGAAGGGGATCGCGTCACCGGGATCGAGACCGCGTCCGGCCGGATCGCCGGGCGCGGCGTCCTGCTCGACGTCGGCCGCGCGCTCGGCACGGACGGCGAGTTGCCGGACGGGTTCGCGATCACCGTGGCGCACCTCGAGGAAACCATGGCCGCGCACGGCGAAACCGCGCACGTCGGCCGCGGCGACCTGCTCCTGGTGCGGACCGGACGGCTCGCCCGGGCCCGGCGCGAAGGCTGGGGCGACTACGCCGGCGGGCCCGCGCCCGGACTGTCGTTCACCACCGCGGAATGGTTGCACGACAACGAGATCGCCGCGATCGCCACCGACACCTGGGGGTTCGAGGTCCGGCCCAACGAGTTCGACGACGCCTTCCAGCCGCTGCACCAGGTCGCCATCCCGCACATCGGGTTGTTCCTCGGCGAGATGTGGGACCTCGACGCCCTGGCCGCGGACTGCGCCGCCGACGGCCGGTACGAGTTCTGGCTGACCGCCGACCCGCTGCCGGTGACCGGGGCGGTCGGCGCGCCGGTCGCCCCGATCGCCGTCAAGTAGCTCCCGGACCGGACGAAGGAGTCCCATGCCCGCCGTGCACACCGTCCTCGTCGTCGGCAGCGGCCTCGCCGGCACGGCCGCCGCGATCCACCTCGCCGACCACGGCGTCGCCGTCGACCTGATCGAGATCAAGCCGGACACCGCGGCCATCGGCTCCGGAATCACCCTGCAGGGCAACGCCTTGCGCGAGCTGCGCAAGCTCGGCGTCTGGGACGCCGTGCAGGCGCACGGATACGGCTTCGACAGTCTTGGCCTGCGTGCCCCGGACCCCGCCGGGACGCTGCTCGCCGAGCTCCCCGACGTCCGGACCGGCGGCCCCGACCTGCCGGCCACGGTGGGGATGCCCCGGCCGGACCTGGCGCGGATCCTGCACGAGCGCGCCGGTTCGGCCGGGGTCAAGATCCGCTTCGGGTGCACGGTCACCGCTTTGGTGCCGGACGCCGGCGGGGTCGACGTCACGTTCTCCGACGGCTCGGCCGGCCGCTACGACCTCGTCGTGGGCGCCGACGGCATCCGGTCGACGGTCCGCCGGTTGCTGGGCATCGACCCGGCGATCCGGCCGACGGGCATGGGCATCTGGCGCGCGTTCGGACCGCGTCCGGCTTCGGTGACCCGGACGGATCTGTTCTACGGCGGGCCGTCCTACATCGCCGGGTACTGCCCGACCAGCGAGGACACGCTCTACGCCTACGTGGTCGAGGCCGCGCAGGACCGCAGCGGCCTGTCCCCGGCGGAACAACTGGCGACCATGCGCGAGCTTGCTTCGCCGTACCACGGTCCGTGGGACGACGTCCGGGCCACGCTCACCGATGCGTCGCGGGTCAACTACACCCTGTTCGAGACCCACGTCCTCCCGGCACCCTGGAACCGGGGACGGGTGGTGCTGATCGGCGACGCCGCCCACTCCTGCCCGCCCACCCTGGCCCAGGGCGGTGCCCAAGCGCTCGAAGACGCCGCGGTGCTGACCGAACTGCTGCTGGCGTCGGAAACCCTCGACGACCGCGTTTGGGCCCGGTTCGCCGAACGTCGCTGTGCGCGAGCGGCCACGGTGGTCGAGGCGTCCGTCCAACTCGGACAGTGGCTCCTGGACCGGGAGCAAGGCGACGTTCCCGGGCTGATCGCGCGGATCTCCGCTCTCGTCGTCGAGCCCGCCTGAACCCCTTCCGGAGGAGAACGAGATGATCACGCACCTGCGGCACGTCGACCTCGCCGTGCCGGACCTGTCCCGCCAGCAGGACTTCTACACCGGCGCCTGGGGCCTGAAGACCGAGCACACCGACACCGGCGTCGCGTTCCTCGCCGCGGAAGGCTCGCCCGAGCAGTACGTGGTGCGGCTGCGCCAGGCCGACGACAAGCGGATCGACCTGATCGCCTTCGGTGTCGCCACACCATCCGATGTGGACAGTCTCGCTGCCCGCCTGGCCACTGCCGGGGTGACCCTCGTCCACGAGCCACGGACACTGCACACCCCGGGCGGGGGCCACGGGTTCCGGTTCTTCGACAACGAGGGCCGCACCATCGAGATCAGTGCCGACGTCGCCGTCCGCGCCCACCGCAGGATCGAGGCCGGCGAGCCGATCCCGGTCCGCCTGTCGCACGTGGTGATCAACTCGGCGAACCCGGAGGCCACCCGGGCGTTCTACGAAAAGCACCTCGGTTTCCGGCTGTCCGACGTCCTCATGCACCCGCGCATGGGGGAGATGATGTGGTTCCTGCGGGTGAACTCGTGGCACCACAGCATGGCCATCGCCCGCTGCCCGCACCCGTCGCTGCACCACGTGTCGTTCGAGATGCGCGGGCTCGACGAGTACATGCGCGGCACCGGACGGCTCCTGCGCGCGGGCATCGAGAAGATCTGGGGACCCGGCCGGCACCTCGCGGGCAACAACACGTTCAGCTACTTCCTCGACCCGCACGGCAACACGATGGAGTACACCACCGAGCTGGAGCTGGTCGACGAGGACACCTGGCACCCGCACGTCCACGACTTCAGCGACCCCGAGGTGTCCGACCAGTGGGGCACGGCGAACGCGATGAACGAGTTCGTCGCCCGGAAGTCGTTCAACGACCCCGACAAGGGCCTGTTCGTGGCGCCCCCGGTCTGATGCGCTTCGCCACCTACGAGCACGGCGGAACCGTGCACGCGGGCGTCGTGGCCGGCGACGGCGTCCACGAGTTCCCGGCCGGGGTGACCGTGCTGGACGTGGTCCGCGGCGCCCGGCCTGTCGCCGGTGGGCCGTCCGTGCCGCTGGCCGAAGTGCGGTTGCTGCCGCCGCTCGACCCGCCGAGCGTCCGGGACTTCGTCGCCTTCGAGGAGCACGTCGAGGGCATGGTCGCGCCGGGTCCCGTGCCCCCGGAGTGGTACGAGGCGCCGACATTCTACTTCACCAACCCCGCCGCCCTGATCGGCGCGCACGACGACGTTCCGGTTCCGCCCGGCTCGCGACTGTTCGACTTCGAACTGGAGGTCGCCGCCGTCCTGGGCCCCGACGGGATCTTCGGCTACACGATCCTCAACGACTGGTCCGCCCGCGACCTCCAGCGCCGCGAGATGAAGGTCAACCTCGGCCCCGCGAAGGGCAAGGACTCGGCGACGACGCTCGGGCCGTGGCTCGTCACGGCCGACGAACTCGAGCCGTACCGCGATGCGGACGGCTTCCTGGCGCTGGACATGCGGGTGACGGTCAACGGCGTCGAAGCGGGACAGGACCTGCTGTCCAACATGGGCTGGCCGTTCGAGGAACTGGCCGCCTACGCCGGCCGGGGCACGCGGCTGCGCGCCGGCGACGTCCTGGGCTCCGGGACCTGCGGCAACGGCGGCTGCCTGGCGGAGCTGTGGGGCCGCGGTGGCACGCAGGAGCCCTTGTGGCCCGGTGACGTCGTGGAGATGACGGTCGAAGGCATCGGGACGATCCGCAACACCGTCGTTCCCGGCCTCGACCTGCCGCCGGTCCGCCCGGCCCGGCCCCGGCCGCGGAAGCGGTCGAGGTGACCGGCAAGGTCGTGGTCGTCACCGGTGCGGGCCAGGGCATCGGCGCGGCGACCGCGCGGCTGCTGGCCGCGGACGGCGTCCGGGTGATCGGGATCGACCGCGCCGAAGACCCCGGTCTGCCCGGCGTCGACATCCGCCGGCTCGACGTCACCGACGCCGCCGGCTGGGCCGGGCTCACCGCGGGCCTCGAGCGAGTCGACGGGCTCGTCGCGGCGGCCGGGGTCACCTGGCGGGCGCGGCTCGGCGAACTGGACCCCGCGGACCTGGCGCACGTGCACGACGTCAACGTCGGCGGCGTCCTGCGGGCGGTGCAGGCGGTGGTGCCGCTGATGCCGTCCGGCGGGTCGATCGTCGTGACCGGTTCGGCCGCGGCGCTGACCGGGCATTACCCGCTCGCCTACACCGCGAGCAAGTGGGCGCTGCGCGGCTTCGTCAAGGCCGCCTGCCTCGAGCTCGGTGGCCGGGGCATCCGCGTCAACGCCGTGCACCCCGGGTACATCGACACCCCGATGACCGCCTCGGCGCCACCCGGGTTCCGGGCCGCGAACGTCGCCGAGACCCCGCTCGGCCGCACCGGCACCCCCGAGGACGTCGCCGCGCTCGCCGCGTTCTTGATCAGTGACGCGGCCTCCTACATCTCCGGCGCCGAGATCCCCGTCGACGGCGGCATGACCGCGCACGGCGGCGTCAAGTCGATCAGCGAAGCCGCCCGAACCTGAAGGGAACCCCGTGTTCGAATACTTCCCCGGCAACTACGTGTGGAACCTCGGCGTGGTGGCCGCGCTCAACAGCGGCGGCCTGATCGACGAGGTCGACCGCGCCTGCCGGCCCCTCCGCGAAGCCGCGGCCCGGGGCTCGGATGCCGGAACGCCGGACTTCCTGCGGGCCTGGACCGCGCTCACCGACCAGCTCGTGGCCCAGGCCGGGCAGGCCGAGCAGGCCGGGCACACCCGCACGGCGGGCGACCTGTACTTCCGGGCCACCAACTACCTCTGCCAGGCCGAGCGCATGCTCGCCCACTCCGACCCGAACCGGCTGCCCACCTACCGCCGGGTCCTCGAACTCGCGCAGAAGGCCTTCGACCTGCGCGACCGGCGGATCTCCCGGGTGGCGATCCCGTACGAAGGCACGACGCTGCCGGCCTACCTTTCCCTCGCCCCGGCCACCGATGCCGGGCCGGCGCCGGTGATCGTCCTGGTCAACGGCCTGGACTCGACCAAGGAACACATGTACACCTCGGCGCACTGGCGCGAACTCGCCGACCGGGGGATCACGTGCCTCATGCTCGACCAGCCCGGCACTGGTGAAGCCCTGCGCCTGCAGGGACTCACCGCCCGCATCGACGCCGAAGCCTGGGCGGGCGCGGCCGTGGACTGGCTCGAGACGCGGTCCGAAGTGGACAAAGCCCGGATCGGGATCGTCGGCTGGTCCCTCGGCGGCTACTACGCACCCCGCGCCGCGGCGTTCGAGAAGCGGTTCGCGCTCTGCGTCGCCTGGGGCGCCAACCACAACTGGGGCGCGGTCCAGCGCCGCCGCCTCGAACGCGAAGGTGAACGACCGGTCCCGCACTACTGGGAGCACGTGCTGTGGGTGTGGGGCCACGACGACCTGGACACGTTCATCACCTTCGCCGACGGCGTGCACCTCGACGGCGTGGTCGAGAAGATCACCGTCCCCTTCCTGGTCGCCCACGGCGAGAACGACCGGCAGATCCCGCTGGAGTACGCCCACCGCTCCTACGACCAAGCCGTCAACTCACCCCGGCGGGAACTGCGGGTGTTCACCGCGGAGGAGGGCGCGACCGAGCACATCGGACTCGACCACCTGCCCCATGTCAGCACCTTCATCGCCGACTGGGTCACCGACACCTTCGCGACCGTCGGCTCCTGAAGGCGCCTCGGGGCTGTCCTCGGTCCCCTTCACGTCAGCTTCGAAGCCAGCACGTCGAGCTGCGCGATGTCCGGCGGCTTCGCGAACAGCTCGGCGGCCCTCGCCCCGAGTGCTTGGCCGACCTTGCCCTCCAGATGGGCCGTCCGGCCGGCGTCGTCGGGGAAGAAGTCCACGATCGCGTAGGTCGTCGGTCCGAGTTTGACGGCGAACCAGGGGTAGGTGGCCGGCTCGTCCTCGACCAGCGAGCGGCCGGTGTTGAGGAATTCCTCGACGTCGGCTTCCTTGCCCGGCTGCGCTTCCAGCGTCACCAGCAGCCCCTTTGTGACGGACATGTCGACCTCCTGCGGTGCGTTCGATCTCCGGACCGGATTCAGCATCGGGTGGTGTGGGCGGACGGCGCATCAGCCCGCCGGGCCCGATATTGAGCGTGGTTGTCGACCTGCCGGGCGGAGGCGCGCGGGGTCGGACGACACCAAGCTGTGGGTTCGCCACCGGTACGCACAGCAGGAAGGCCCTGGTCATGACCATCAAGACGGAGTCCGTGTCCTTGGAGGACGCCCGGCGAGTCATCGCCGTGGGGGAGGCCAAGGCCGCTGAGATCGGCTCGCCCAGCAACATCGCCGTCGTCGACGCCGGCGGCAACCTCGTCGCGCACATCCGGATGGACGAGGCTTGGATCGGGAGCGTCGACATCTCCATCAACAAGGCCTTCACGTCCCGGGCCTTCGACATCAGTACCGCCGACCTGGCCGCCAGCGCGGGTCCCGGTGAGCAGTTCTTCGGGATCAACGCCTCCAACAGCGGACGCGTCATGATCTTCGCGGGCGGGGTCCCGCTGCGGCACGGGGACCGGATCGTCGGCGCCGTGGGCGTCAGCGGCGGCAGCGGCGAGCAGGACCAGACCGTGGCCGACGCCGCGGCGACGGCCTTCTGACGACCAGCCAGACCGTGATCAGCGCCGCCGACGCGGCTACCGCTGCGTGCTGGCACCCGCCGCCCGGGTGGGGCCGGCAGGTCAGCTTCGCCGGTGGCGGAGCCAGTCGTCGAACTCGGTGGCGACGATGCGTTCATCGTGCACCTGGTCGGCTGCGGGCGAGCACAGCCAGCGCACCGGCGCGGCCATTACGTCCGCCGGGAGCAGCTTCGAGGTGTCGACCGAGCCGTCCGGGATCATCCCGGTGACCGTGGCGCCGCCGGGGAGCAGCAGATTCACCCGGACGGAGGTGCCTGCGAGATCGGCGGCCATGATCCGGGAGAGTGATTCGGCACCGGCACGGGACGGGCCATAAGGGACGAACCCGGCGCGGCGCATGGTCTCGTGGTTCATCGTGACGTTGATGATCCGGCCGTCCGGCGAAGCGAGCAGGTCGGGCACGAAAGCCTTCGCGACGAGGAAGTAGCCGGTCAGGTTCGTCTTGACCACTTCGTCGAACCCGGCCTCGGAGACCTCCCAGAACGGCTGCGGCTCGGTCAGGAACCGCGGGTTGACCGTGCGCATCCCGATTCCGGCGTTGTTGATCAGCACGTCCAGCCCGCCGAACAGGTCGAGGACCCGGTCACGCCCGGCCCGCACCGAGACCGCGTCGCGCACATCCATCGCGATCCCGTTCGCACCGATCTCGGCGGCGGTCGTCGCCGCGCGATCCGCGTCACGCCCGGTGAGCACGACGTGGTGCCCGTCGACCCGAAGCGCCTTCGCCATCGCCCATCCGAGACCGCTGGTTCCCCCGGTGATCAAGATCCGCATGCCGCCAGTATGGCCATCTCCTCGCCGTGCGCGCATCCGCGACCGCAGGGAGAACCTATGTGCGCTCGGCCACCGATCCTGCCCTGCTCCCCGGCCGGTGCAGAGTGATCGCTCGACTTGTCCTCAAGGGACTTTCACAAGTCTGGCCATCTGCATGAGACGGAGTTCACGCCCCAGCGGCGGTGATGACCGCGTCCGTGGCGAAACCCAGGAACAGGCCGAGAAACAGGCCCCACGTGGTGGTGGTCTTGAGATTTGCCTTGCGTGCCACCGAGAGCAGTTCGGTCACGACGTAGAGGATCGATCCGGCGGCCAGGCCGAGGAACGCGATCGAGAGGGTGTCGTTGACGAAGGCCTGCCCGACAAGAGTGCCCAGGAACGTGGGGCCGCCGCCGATGAGGCCGAGCAACGCGAGGTGGCCCCAGGAAGGTCGACTGCCGGTCAGCGGGGCCACGATGCCGAAGCCTTCCGTGGCGTTGTGCAGGCCGAACCCGATCACCAGCAGCACGGCCAAGCTCAGTTCGCCCGCGGCGGCCGAACTGCCGATGGCGAGGCCTTCGGCGAAGTTGTGCAGCCCGATGCCGGCGGCGATCGTCATGGCCAGCCGGGCGCCCGGGTCGCGCACGGCCGGCGCGCTGAGCTCGCCGACCGCCGCGGCGCCGGGACCGAAGGCCCGCCGTCGGGACGCGGTGCGGCCGGCGGCCTGATCGAAATGGACCAGGCCGAGCAGCCCGGCGCCGAACGTGACCGCCAGCACCGCGCCGTTCCCGAGCACGGAGCCGACTTCACCCTTGCTCAGCCCGGTGTCGATCGGTTCCCACGCGTGAGCGAGGACGTCCCAGAGCAGGAAGATCAGGATGCCGGTGGCCGTGCCGTTGAGGAGCGTCTTCGTGCGCGGCAGCTCCGCCCGCAGCCGGCCGAGCGGGAGGCCGAGGAAGATGGTCAACCCCGAGACGGCGCCGAGGAGGGCGATCTGGGCGGGCGACATGCGAGCTCCTGAAGGTGTCGAAACGGGCTGGCTCGATGACCGTAACTCAGGAAAGCCTGTCCTCAAAGAGGTGAGGCAAACCTTGTCTGTCCGGAATGGACGAAAGTGAGAACGAGGCAAGAGAATTGCTCACGGCAGGTAAACGTCTTGCGGGCAAGACTGTCCTTGCCGGTTGAAGTGACCGGACGGCCGGAGGCCATCGAACGGCTACCGAACTCCGGTGGAAATGGGTTGGCAGGGGGTGTCCTGAAGGGCGACTTCGCGGGCCGAACCGACCACGTTGTTCAAAGCGTCACCGGGTTTACGTGCGCCACCATCGCGCGGCGCGTGTTCACGCTGTCGCCGACGAAGGTTCAAGCACGGCCGCTGGCGAGCGCGCAACGTCTCCAGGGTGACGTACGCGGAAATCTCCGGGGTCGAAGCGGCCGATACGACGTTTCCGAATCAAAGCCAGAGCGCTCCGAAAGTTAGCGGACGCTAAAAATAGCGGCCACGGCAGGAATTCCAGACTGAGGGTGGTTGTGGTGGGCAGGTCCGGTCCGGACCATGCCATTTCGGCGGCCGTCGACCGCCGTTTCGCCGAGGACTCTGCCGGGGAGAACCCATGAACAGACGGAAGTCGCGGTTGGCGATCATCGCAGGTGTCGTGCTCTTGCTGGGCGGGCTCGGACTGGGCCCGGTCAGCGCGGGAGCCCGGCCGCACACGGGCGTCGGCTCGTGCACGCTCAAGAACTGGCAGCCGGGCGGCGACCCGGACGACGCCAAAGACCTTCCGGAAGGAAATCGGCCACAGTCCTACAAAGGGGACGACTACGACTGCAGCGGCGCGACCTTCGCGGCACCCGGCGTCGAATTCACGCAGTTCCCGCAACCGAAGAATTTCGCGAACCGGTCGGGCCTCGTGCAGCCGCTGGCCACGACCGCGTCGAATCCTCTGGCGCCCTACTTCCCGCCGTTCACCCATTTCGTCGTGCTGGTCCGGGAGAACCACACCTTCGACGACTACCTCGGTGACTGCGCCACCACCGTGCAGGCCGGCTGCCACGGCGCGGTGCAGAGCACGAACCACATCAGCTCGGTCCCGAACCTGCACACACTCGCCAAGAACAACGCGCTGATGGACGCCTACAGCACCGGCACGCAGCCGCCGAGCGGCCCGAACCACTGGTGGCTCTTCTCCGCCCAGTCCCAGTCCAGCTCCCAGCAGCAGCCCTACCCGGCCACCACCGGGACGCAGTTCGACCGCTTCCTCAAAGGCGTCTCGAGTCCGGGCGGCCTCGGCACGGACCCGTGCGCGACGCAGACCGGCACGACGACGGGCACGGGCCCGTACCCGTACGTCATGAACGGTGACTTCTACTGGATGCTGAGCAGCGGCAGCGGCGAGTGGAAGAACCCGGGTACCGGCAAGCCCGAGGTGCTCCCGGTCAACCGGCCGGGCACGTCCGTGCCGGAGTTGCTGAACTACAACAACTACACCTGCAAGGCGCAGAACGACGACGACCAGGTCATCGGCGACGGCTTCCTGAACTACGTCTCCACGAACGGCCTGCCCGCCTACTCCTACGTCGAGCTGTTCAACGACCACCCCGGGACCTACCAGGACATCCCGAAGAACGACGCCGTCACCAAACAGGTCGTCGACTCGCTCATGAACAACACGTCGTACAAGGACAACACGGTGATCGTGGTGACCGAGGACGACACCCAGAACGGCAGCAACGGCCCCGACCACATCAGCAACACCTACCGCGTGCCGACGGTCGTGGTCGCTTCGCCGAAGTACATGAAGCAGGGCTACGTCTCGCACGTCGCCTACAGCACCAACAACGTGCTGGCCGCGATGGAGCGCACCCTGCAGAACGTCTCGCCCGGCGCCATCGACCCGAACGGCAACCTCGGCCTGACCACCTTCCCCATGACCTCCGCGGACCAGGCCGCGCTCGGGGACCCGCTGGAGGACCTGTGGATCCAAGGCGCCACCCCGTTGTCGGCCACGGCCGGCGCGTCGCCGACGACCGGGAACGCGCCGCTGACCGTGTCGTTCACGGGCTCGGCGACCGGCGGCTCGGCGCCGTACGCCTACAGCTGGAACTTCGGCGACGGGTCGGCGGCCAGTACGGCGCAGAATCCCAGTCACACCTACAACGCGGCCGGTAACTACACGGCGACGCTCACCGTGACCGACAGCGCTTCGCCGCCGCACACGGCCACGTCGAGCGTCGCCGTGGCAGTCGGCGCGGTCGGACAGCCGCTCGCGGCCTCCGCGTCCGCCGCACCGACGTCCGGCCAGGTTCCGCTGACCGTCGCGTTCAGCGGAACTGCCACCGGCGGGACACCGGCGTACTCCTACAGCTGGAACTTCGGTGACGGCAGTGCGGCGAGCACGGCGCAGAACCCCGCCCACACCTACGACAACGCCGGCACGTACACGGCGACGCTCACCGTGACCGACAGCGCGTCGCCCGCGAAGACCGCCACCTCGACCGTGCAGGTCACCGCGTCGCCCATCGCCGGGGCCCCACCCGGCGCACCCACCGGTCTCACCGCCGCCCCGGGCAACGGCCAGGTGACGCTGAACTGGACGGCGCCCGCGAGCAACGGAGGCGTCAACATCACGTCCTACCGTGTGTACCGCGGTACCGCGAGCGGCGGCGAAACCTTGCTGACCACTGGCGGCTGCGGCAGCCTCGGCGCCGTGCTTTCGTGCACCGACGGCGGTCTCACCAACGGACAGCCCTACTACTACCGGGTCAGCGCCGTGAACTCGATCGGCGAGGGCGCACAGAGCGCCGAGGCGCCGGCCACCCCCAGCGGCTGCACATCCAGGCAGCTGCTCGGCAACCCGGGCTTCGAAACCGGAAGCGCGGCGCCGTGGACGACCACGTCCGGCGTGATCGCCAGCAAGACCGCCGAACCCGCCCACACCGGCAACTGGGACGCCTGGCTCGACGGTTACGGCTCGGCGCACACCGACACGCTGTCCCAGCCCGTCACCCTGCCGTCCGGGTGCTCCACGTACCAGCTGAGCTACTGGCAGCACGTCGACACAGCCGAAACCACGACGACCACCAAGTACGACACGCTCAAGGTGCAGGTGCTCACCAGCGCGGGAACTGTCGCGGCGACACTGGCGACGTACTCCAACCTGGATCACAACACCGGCTACAGCCAGAAAACCTTCGATCTGGCCCCCTACGCGGGCCAGCAGATCACCCTCAAGTTCACGGGAGCCGAGGACTACACGAGACAAACGTCCTTCGTCCTCGACGACACCGCGATCACCGTGAGCTGAGCGGAAGCAGACCGGCCGCCCCGGGGACCCGCGTCCCCGGGGCGGCTTCTGTTCGGATGCTCCCCGGAGGCGTCAGCCGGCATGGCGGCCAAGTTCGGCACCGTCTCATTGACCCGACGTCAGCTGGTACTCGACGAACGCGGTGGCCAGGCGATGTCGACCGGCTGAACAGCCGGTAATCAGCCGTTCAGGCGCCCGGCCGGACGGCGACCGTGCTCACGGTCCCGTCCGGTCGGGTGAGGCGCAAAGTCGTGGGAGTCTTGAGGATCTGCACCTGAGCCGCGGCGATGCGCTGATCGCGCGAGGCCGCCTGCCGAACGAGCACTGCCGAGCCGGCGGGGTCGACGGCGACCTCAACTCCGGTAGCGCAGTCCTGGGTGAATTTCAGATCGCCGCCCAGGCTCTCGGCATCGGCAAGCGCCAAGCCGAACGCGAGGCGGCAGCGATCCGGGCCGCCTGGGACGCATCGGGCCGGTAGTCGATGTTGTTGTGGTGCAGGTGATCACAGTGTCGTGGCCGGAGTGGATCGCCCGTCCACCGGACCGGAACGATCAGTGGGCCCTGATCGAGGACCTGCCTCCGGTCCGCACCGGCAGACGTGACCGCAGTTCACCGGCGAGTCGGCCGGCCCGGGACGCCAACCCGGGCAGCATCCACTCGGCCGGTTTGCCCCAGTGCCGGGCCGGAGTACTCGACTGGAGGAGGGCGTGCGGGCCTCGCCGATGGCGGACCCACGGCGTCACTCGGACCGGCAGTCAGATTTCGTGGACTACTTCCTCCCTGCCCGTCACGGCGTCCGCGCGGGCGGGAATGCCCCGCCAGGCCGTGCTCGCCGGGAGCATTTCTCCCTTCATCACCAAGGACATCGCGTCAACGGTGGTGTCGCTGCCGACCTCGCTGTCGTAGAGCACGACTGTGCGCGCGCCGATGCTCGCCCCGGCGCCCACGTCCACAGTGGACATCTTCATCACGCGGTCTTCGAAGAGGTGCGTCTGCAACGACGTCGCGGCACCGACACAAGAACCGGCTCCGAGCCGGACGAGGTCGAACTCCGTCAGGAACGTCGTCGCGATCCAGCACCGCTGGCCGATCTTGGCACCGAACAGCCGAAGCGCCGGGCCGAGCAGCGGCGTACCGGCCAGCGACGAGAGCAGCGCGGGCACGGCGGCCGTCTCGTAGAGCGCGGTCACGAACTCGGTGCGTCTCACGAACCGGCTCCACAGCGGCTCGACCCGAGGCCGGTAACGACCGACGACGAGCCATTTGACGGCGACGACCGCGAGAACCACCCCGATGCCGCCGAGCAGGCTCGCGACGGGGGTGGCGCCGACCGCCGCGACCGGTCCCGCCACGCGGGCCGCCCACAGCTGCACGAGCAGCACGAGATAACCCGCCGCGGCCAGCAGGCTGCCCGGCACGACGATGCGGAAGAACTCGATCACCAGTCGTTCGAGCACGCGCAGCCGGGTGGGCCGGAAGGTGAGCTCGTCGGCGAACGAGCCGCTGTCCTGGCGGCGGGGCAGCCGGATCGGCGGGGTGCCCAGCCAGGAAGTGCCGTCCGGGCTGCCGTCCTCCGGCGCGCGGGTGTGCACGCCGATCAGGCAACCGTCCCCGACGGCGGCGCCCGAACGCAGGAACGCGGCGTTGCCGATGAACGAGCGACGGCCGACGGTGGTGCCGGCCAGCGCCACGTGCCCGTGGCAGTAGGTGGCGGAGCCGACGGCGGCCATGTCGGCGACGAAGCTTTCTGCGCCGAGGGTGAGCAGGCCGGGGTCGAGCTGGGAGGCGGTCGAGACTTCCGCGCGCGGGCCGATGCGGGCCCCGAGCGCTCGCAGCCATCCCGGTGTGTACAGCGTCGAGTAGAGCGAGTTCGTCGCGGCGAGGCTCGCCTGCAGGAGTTTGTCCGCGATCCACTTGCGCACCCCGAACGACGAGGCCACCGGGTGGATGCCGGGCGGGGTCGTCGGCAGCACCAGCCGCTTGCCGGTGAACACCACCAGGCACGTGGTGCCCACCGACACCGGGCCGGCCAGCAGGCACGCCCACCAGCCACCCGCGACGCCGTCCGTCAGGTAGGCCCAGCTGCCGAGCGCGACGGACGGCGCGAGGAAGAGCAGCGGCACCAGCTCGACCAGCAGCCACGCCGCGCCGTATCCGGCCAGCAACGGCCGGGACGGGGCGCGGCTCACGCGTGAGCGCAACGCGGCGACCAGCGGGTCGGCCTGCGCGCGGCGTTGCGCGGGCGAACCGGACCAGTACTGCCCCGGCGGGATGCGCTGCCCGGCCGCGGCGGCGGACATCTCGGCCAAACCCGCGCCGGCGCCGAGCACCGCGCCCGGCCCGGCGACCGCGTTCGCTCCGACGAAGACGTGATCTTCGAGCACCACGGGCGCGATGTGCAGCCGGTTGTCCAGCACCCGGTACGTCTGCAGGTGCGCGCCGTAGCCGACGCTGACGTCGTCCCCGATCGTCAGCATCGACGGCAGTGACAGGTTCGCGCTCATGAGCTGGCAGCCGTGCCCCACTCGGGCGCCGAGCAGCCGCAGGTACCACGGCAGCAGTGGACTCCCGCTCATCGTGGTGAGCGGGGCCAGCGCGAGGAGCGTCTGGATGAGCCACACCCGGAGGTAGGCGGCGCTCCACAGTGGATAGTCACCCGGGCGCACCCGGCGTGACAGCAGGCGTACTCCGACCACCGGGAGCCCGAACCGCCCGACGACGTAGGTCGTGGCCGCGGCCGCGATCGTGGTCCAGATGGTGCCGAGGGACAGCACCCCGGCCGACGACCCGAGCACCACCGCGACCGGGGCACCGAGCAGCAGGAGCAGCGCGCCGAGCGCGCCGACCTGCGCCGCGCCGCACCCGAACAGGCGGGTCGTGGTCGTTCGCCGGTCCACGCGAGGCGCGGGATCACGCGGCGCCCGGGCCGTCCGCTCGGGCAGGGTGGGAGCGAGGGTGCGGATGGTGGGGTGTGCGTAGATGTCGGCCACGGACACGCCGGGAGCCACGCCACGGTCGCGCAGCATCGACACCGCCCGCGCGGCCAGCAGCGAATGCCCGCCCAGGTCGAGGAAGAAGTCGGCGGTGACCGAGACGTCGGTGGTGCCGAACAGCTCGGCCCACACCGTGGCGAGAGCCCGTTCGGCGTGGGTGGCCGCGGCCACCGACGGTGCGCGGCCGCGGTGGAAACGGGCGCCGGACGGGCGGGGCAGCCGGGCGCGGTCGACCTTGCCGCTGGGCATCATCGGGAGCTCGTCGAGGGTGTCGACGTAGGCGGGCACCATCGCCGGCGGCAGCCGCTGCCGCAGGGTGTCGCCCAGCCGGCCGATGATCGCGTCGCGGTCGTGTCCGGCGCGGGGGAGACCCAGGTACGCCACGAGGTCTTCGGTCGGCGCGTCCGGATGCGGGGCGACGGCCGCGACCGCCACCCGCGGGTGTTCCATCAGGACGCTTTCGATCTCCTGCAGATCGATGCGGTGGCCGCGGATCTTCACCTCGCTGTCGGCGCGGCCGAGGTACTCGATCTCGCCGTCGGCGAGCACCCGCCCGAGGTCGCCGGTGCGGTAGAGCCGGCCGCCGCCGGTGATCCGCGGGTCGTCGAGGAACCGCTCGGCGGTCAGCTCCGGCCGGTTCAGGTAGCCGGCCGCGACGCCGGGGCCGCCGATGCAGATCTCGCCGACCGTGCCGTCGGGGACCCGGTGCAGGTCCTCGTCCAGCAGCACGATCCGGTACGTCGGGAGGGCCCGGCCGATCGTCACGGCGCGACCGGGCCGCAGCTCGCACCAGGTCGCGGTGACGGTGGCCTCGGTGGGTCCGTAGGTGTTCAGCATCCGCCGGCCTGGCCGGCTCCAGCGCTGGACCAGCTCGGCCGGGCAGGCTTCGCCGCCGACCAGCAGGGTGCGGATACCGGGCAACTCGGCATCGACGGTGGCCAGCACCGTGGGGACGCAGTACAGGACCGTGATGCGGGCGCGGGCCAGGAAAGTGGCGAGGCCGGTGCCGATGCGGTCGGCCCCCGTCGGCCCGGCGACCAGCGTGGCCCCCGCGGCCCAGGTCGGCCAGATCTCCTCGATCGAGAAGTCGAACGCGATCGTCATGCCCTGGTACACGCGGTCGGTCCGCCGAACCCCGTAGATACCGGCGACGACATCGATGAAGTTGCAGATGCTCGCCTGGCCGACCGCGACGCCCTTGGGGCGGCCGGTGGAGCCGGAGGTGTAGATGACGTAGCACGGCTCGTCGCCGGCCGGCCACAGCCTCGGCCGGGCGGCACTGGCCTGGCGCAGGGCGGCGGCGAGGTCGCCGGGCCGCAGCACCGGGCAACCGGCGCCGCGCGCGGCGGCTTCCAGCTCGGGGGTGACCACCAGCAGGTCGAGCGCCGCGTCCGCCGCGACGTAGGCGACGCGGTCCGCGGGGGCCGCCGGATCGATCGGGACGAACGTGGCGCCGGTCTTCAGGGCCGCGAGCAGCGTCACGTACATCGGGACCGAGCGGGGTACCAGGATGCCCACTCGCGCGTGGGGGCCGATGCCGCGGCGGATCAGCACGTGGGCCATCCGGTTGGCGTGCGCGTCCAGTTCGCGGTAGGTGAGCCGGTGCGTGCCGCACTCCAGGGCGACGGCGTCCGGTGTTTCGTCGCACGCGCGCTCGAAGAACTCGTGCAGCCGTCCCGGTCGTGGCCTGCCGAGGGGGACCGTGCCGAAGCGCGCGGTGTCCTCGAGGGAGATCGAGAGGTCCTCGCTCACTGGGTTCCGTTCTGTGTGGCGGTGGTGCAACTGTCGGGAAAGGGCGATACGGCCCGTGCGGTCAGGTCCGCACCAGCCGTCGCACGAAGTCGAAGCCGAGCGCTCGGAGCGCACCGTCGGGCTGGTCGAGGTCGTACGCCCGGTACCAGTCGGCGGTCGCCTCCACGTGCGGACCGGACACGGCGACCAGCCCGCGGCCGAAGCGCGCGATCAGCGCGGCGGCGAGGCCGTTCGGGTACGTGGCGACGATCTCGGACGTCGCGGGGGCGCCGGGGAGGAACGCCGGTCCGTCCTGGAAGTACAGGCACTGCCGCCGGCCGTTCCAGTCGACCTGCACGACGGTGTCCTCTTCGGTGTGCACCGTGGCCGCCTCGGAGGTGACGTACTGGTCGACCGGGACCGGCAACAGGTCGAATCCGGGGTCGGCGCCGGCGAGGTAACCGCCGAGGCAAATCCCGAGATATGTCCCGCCGCCCTCGACATAAGCGCGGATCAGGTCGCGGTAAACCCGCATGTGCCGGTAACCGTCGTCGAGGTCACCGCCCCCGGGCTGTGCGTAGAGCCCGGCTTTGCCGAGAGTTTCCTCGGAGAGGCGAATTCGTTCCCCCGGACCGGCGAAGTGAACGTCGAGTCCGACCGGGGAATCGCGGAGGAGGCCGGCCAGTGCGTCGGCGCAGTCCGCGTCGGTCGCGGGGCCGCGGTAGACCAGTGCTAGCGCGCCCGATTCCGCATTGGTGGAAAGGGTTTTCGGCTCGGCGTCGGGCGTGGTGCACCCGGTCACCGCGGGGAGCCCGCCCAGCGCGCAAGCGACCGCGATGATCTGCCGGCGCTTCAGCGTGAGATTTCCCGTTGGTCGAGAAGGTCTCGTCACGTGACGTTTCCGGACTGGTGGGGCGGCAAAGCTTCCTGCTCCTCGGTCTGATTTTTCCTGCGGTGCCAGCGGCGACGGTAGGTTATGGATCAGCTGCTGTGAGGACACTGAGAGAGTTGTGGTTATGAGACGTAAGTGACAGGCACGGAAATATGAAGGAAATTTGTGGGTGAATCGTCCGTGTCGTCTTAATGCTCACTGTCGGGAACCTCGCGCCCGCGGCTCGGCGCGCGAGGCACGGCGGGCTCGGCAAGAATCGCGGGTGTGATGACTCAACGTGACCCGGCCTCACGCTCGTCGAGGCCGGGGGCCGGATCGGGCTGGGCGCACCGCCACCGGGACGTCTCCGGCGGCTGGCTGCGGCCGACTGTGTTCGGGGCGGTGGACGGGCTGGTCACCAACGCCTCCCTGATCGCCGGCGTCGGCGGCGGCGGGGTCGCGCCGCACACGATCGTGCTCACCGGCCTGGCCGGGCTGGTCGCCGGGGCGTTCTCCATGGGTGCCGGTGAGTACGTCTCGGTCACCAACCAGAACGAGCTCGTGCACGCCGAGGTCGCCCTCGAGGCCGACATGCACGCCCGGTTCCCGCAGCAGGAGCACGACGAGCTCGTCGACCGCTTCGTCTCCTACGGCGCCGACCGCCGGACCGCTTCGACCATGGCCGAAGCGGTCGCCCGCGACCCGGAACAGGCCCTGCGCCTGCACACGCGCGAAGAGCTCGGCGTCGATCCCCACGACCTGCCGTCCGGGTTGCTGGCCGGCGGAGCGTCGTTCGTCGCGTTCTCGGTCGGGGCGCTGCTGCCGCTGCTGCCCTACCTCGTCGGCGGCCGGACCCTCGTCGCGTCGCTGGTCATCACCGCGGTCGCGCTCCTGGCCGGCGGGATGACGGTCGGCAAGCTCACGGGCCGGCCGCTCCTGCGGTCCGGGCTTCGCCAGCTCGTCCTCGGCGGGCTGGCCGTCGCGGTCACCTTCGGCATCGGCCAGCTCATCGGCGCCCCGGCGGCCTGACGTCGGCCCCGATCCCAGCGGTCAGGGCGCGCGGTGCCCCTGGTAGCCGACGACAGTCCCGGCGAAGCGGTCGGCCTCGGCGCAGGGGTCGGTGTGGGCGCTGAGTGCCGGGTCGGCGACGATCTCCGGGGACAGGACAGGCGCTGCGGGCCGGACGGAGCCGGGGTGCAGGCCGCGACGGCGGCCAGCAGGACGCCCGCGGTGAGCGTGGTCGTGACGATCCGCACGGCGGTCTCCTCTCGACGTCCGGGATCCAGGATGGCACGGCGGCGGGGCGCCCGGTGCCGGTTCCGGGCGCCCCGTCCGGTTCTCACGCAGACGCCCGACGTGCGGCCGGAGCCGCCCAGTGGGCCGGGTCGAGGGTGATCTGCCCGGAGTCGGTGTCGTAGTCGAACAGCTCGGCGTAGCGGCCCCAGTCGATGGCGGTGTTGAGCTGCTGCTGGGCGTCCTCGGGCGAGAAGCCGCGGCGGAGCAGGTCGAGGAAGAACCCGGCCCGCAGGTTCCCGTCGGCGCTGGCGGCCAGTGCCTTGTAGATGGTGCGCACCAGGGGAGCACGATCGCGGGCCTGCTCGGCGAAGATCTTCTTGCTGTCCTGGATGTCGGCGGTGGTGAACGTTTCCCCGGTAGGGGTGAGGTGCAGGTCGCCGCCGGCGACGAACAGGAAGTCGAGCATGGCCGCGGCGTCGACCAGGGGAAGCAGGTCGTCGACTTCGAAGCCGATTTCGGCGGCGATGTCGGGCAGGTCCGCGCGGCCCCCGCGGGCGTAGACGATCTCGACGAGCCCGGCGAGCCCGCCGACGGACGCGGCCGGCAGGGGGCGCGCGGTGGGGGTGGCCTGGGTGGGCTCGGGCACGGTCTCGCCGGGCTCGCGGCCGGTGAGCAGGTCGTAGAGCCGGTCGACGAGCGCGGCGAACGCGGGGGCCTTGCGGTCGCGGGGGCGGGCGAGGCCGACGGTGACCTCGGCGCGGAGGTGCCCGGGGTTGGCGCCGAGGACCAGGACGCGGTCGGCCAGCTGGACGGCTTCTTCGATGTTGTGCGTGACGATGCAGATCGCCTTCGTGGGGAAGCCGTCCTGCGCCCAGAGCGTCATGAGCTCGGTGCGGAGGTTTTCGGCGGTGAGGACGTCGAGGGCGGAGAACGGCTCGTCCATGAGCAGCAGGTCCGGTTCGAGCACGAGGGCGCGGGCGAAGCCGACCCGTTGGCGCATGCCCCCGGAGAGTTCCTTGGGGTAGGCGGATTCGAACCCGTCGAGGCCGATCATGTCGATGGCTTTGAGCGCGCGTTCCCGGCGTCGGGCCGGGGGGATCCCCTGGGCCGTCAGGCCGAGTTCGACGTTGTCCTGGACGGTCAGCCAGGGCATGAGCGCGAAGGTCTGGAAGACCATGGCGGTGCCGGGGTTGGCGCCGTTGAGCTCGGTGCCGCGGTAGCGGACGCTGCCGGTGGTGGGGCCGATCAGCCCGGCGATGGTCCGCAGCAGCGTGGACTTGCCGGAGCCGGAGCGGCCGAGCAACGCGACGATCTCACCGGCGCGCAGGTCGAGGGTGATGTCGTCGAGCACGCGCAGCTCATCGCCGGCCGGGCCGGTGAAACTCTTGCTGACCTTCTCGACGGCGACGAGAACTTCGGAGCGGGACACGGGGAACCTCGTTTCAGGACAGGGAGAAGCGGCGTTCGGCCAGGGCATACAGGCGCCGCCAGAACAGCCGGTTGACGCCGACGACGTACAGGCTCATCACGGCGACACCGATCAGGATCTGTCCGGCGTTCCCGGCGCTGGTGGCATCCTTGATGTACGCGCCCAGCCCGGTCGCGGTGAGGGTGAGCCCGTCGTAGGAGACGATCTCGGCGACGATGGAGGCGTTCCACGCCCCGCCGGCGGCGGTGATGCCGCCGGTGACGTAGCTGGGGAAGATCGCGGGCAGGACCAGCCGGCGCCACCACAGCTTCCGCGGGAGCCGCAGGTTGGCGGCGGCTTCGCGCAGATCGTTCGGAATCGCCGACGCCCCGGCGATGACGTTGAACAGGATGTACCACTGCGCGCCCAGCGCCATCAGCAGGATGCCGCCCCAGTCCAGGGAAATCCCGGTGGCCACCAGCACCGCGGTGATGAGCGGGAACAGGAAGTTCGCCGGAAAGCTCGCGAGCACCTGCACCACCGGCTGCGCGAGCCGGGACACCTTCGGGTTGAGCCCGATCCACACCCCGACCGGCACCCACACCACCGTCGCGACCGCCACCAGCACGAGCACCCGGCCGAAGGTGATCAGCCCGAGGAACAACGCGTGCGCGACCTCACCGAATCCGGCGGTGTGCACGACGAAGGTGACGGCCTGGATCAGGCCGTAGGTGATCAAGGCGAGGATCGCGACGGCGAAGACGACGTCGCCGGTACGGCGGCGCACGGGGGAGACCCGCAGCGGGTGTTCGGCCAGGCCGAACACGGCCATCATGCGGTCGAGCGGAGCCACCAGCGGCCCGAAGGCCCGGCCGAGCAGTGCCGGGATGCGGGAGCGGCGCAGCAGGTCGAGGGTGACGCTGCGGGGCGCGTGCGCGGCTTCGGACTGCTCGATGCGGAATCGTTCGGACCAGGCGGTGAGCGGGCGCCAGAACAGGGCGTTCACCCCGACCACCATGACGATCATGACGGCGATGGCGAGCAGGACCCTGCCGAGGTTCCCCTCGTCGGAGGCGGCGGCGACGTAGGCACCGATGCCGGGCAGCGCGTAGGAGCGGTTGTTGACGCTGAGGGCTTCGGAGGCGGTGAGGAAGAACCAGCCGCCGCCGAAGCTCATCATCCCGTTCCAGACCAGCGGGATCATCCCGCTCGGCACGTCCACCCGCCAGAACCGCTGCCAGCGGGACAGGCGCAGGTCGCGGGCGGCCTCGTCCAGTTCGCGGGGCTGCGACACGAGCGAGTGGTGGAACGCGAAGGTCATGTTCCAGGCCTGGGACGTGAAGATCGCGAAGACCGACGCGCATTCCAGCCCGAGTTCCGAGCCGGGGAACAGGGCGATGAACCCGGTGATCGTCACCGACAGGAACCCGAGGATCGGCACCGACTGCAGGATGTCCAGCACCGGCAGCAGGACCTTCTCCGCGCGCCGCAGCCGCGCCGCGGCGGTGGCGTAGGCGAACGTGAAGAGGATCGACAAGACCAGCGCGGCGAACATCCGCAGCAGCGAACGCCCGGCGTAGTAGGGGAGTTCGGCTGGATCCGTGGACACTGTGGACGGTGCGGTCGCCGGTGTCCACGGAACCGCCGTCCCGTGGGCCAGCCGCACGATCAGCCACAGCAACGCGGCCGCGCCGAGGAACACGGCGACGTCGGCGAGCGTGCGCCGCGGCCGCGCGAGCACGCCTTCGGTCGGGAAGGTGCGGAGCAGGGTCATCGGTTCACCTGTCCTCGGTGTCGTCGTGGTCGGGGGTGGTGACCTGCCAGCGGACGCTGGTCACCGAGGGCTCCAGGGAAAGCCGGCTGACCGCGGACTCCATCTGCTTGTCGTCGCGCTGCTCGGCCGACAGCGCGGCCCGCACCTCCACCTGGCCGTCGGTGGCGGCGTTGAGGCTCTCGATGGACTGCAACGCGAAGTCCGTGCGGGACAACGACTGCACGAGCAGGTTGCGCACGTGTGCCTCGGCGTCGTCGCGGGTCACCGCGCGGAAGGTGTACGTGGCGGGAGTTTCGGTGCGGGTGTCGGGGCGCCGGTCGACCACGCGCCCGAGCGGGCGCAGTGCCACGTTCACCGTCACCACCACCGCCGTGCCCGCCAGTGCGGCGGCATACAGCCCGGCGCCGGCGAGTGATCCCACCGCCGCCGAGCACCACAGGGTGGCCGCGGTGTTCAGGCCCCGCACGGTCAGGCCCTCGCGCAGGATCACCCCGGCGCCGAGGAACCCGATCCCGGACACGATCTGCGCCGCCACCCGCGTCGGATCGGCGCCGGCGCCGGTGAACCCGTGCGCGGACAGCAGAACGAACAACGTCGCCCCGGCCGCGACCAGCGCGTTCGTGCGCAACCCGGCCATCCGGGCCCGGTACTGGCGCTCGAACCCGATCACCGTGCCCAGGCCGACACCGGCTCCCAGGCGCAGCAGCATCTCCGCAGTCGTCATCTGCGCTCACTCTCGTTCTGGTCAAGCAGGAAAGGGGTTCGTCACCAGGCGGGGCGGCGGCGGGCACAGCGCCTTTTGACCAGCTGCGCGGCGAGGGCGTAGGTCGCGAGCACGAGCACCAGCCACAGCCCGTAGCCGCCCGGCAGCGGACGCATCAGCAGCGGCCCGGACAGCGGGGACATCGGCAGCAGCAGACCGATCAACCCGGCGGCCGCCGCCGCGGCCACGACCACACGTGCCGGGCGCGCGCCCCGGCCGCGCAGGACCAGCACGACGAGCAGCTGCGAGAGCAGGCCTTCGACGAACCAGCCGGTCTGGAACAGCAACGGGTCGGTGCCGGCGCCGAACACCTGCCACAGCACCGCGAACGTCGACAGGTCGAACACCGAGGACAGCGGGCCGAACACGAGCATGAAGCGGGTCAGCCCGCGCGCGTCCCACCGGCGCGGCGCGCTCAGGTACTCCTCGTCGACGCGGTCCCAGGCCAGCGCGAGCTGGGCGAGGTCGTAGAGCAGGTTCGCGACCACCAGCTGGATCGGCAGGATCGGGAGGAAGGGCAGGAACGCGCTCGCCGCGAGCACGGTCAGCACGTTGCCGAAGTTGGAGGCGGCGGTGATGTAGACGTACTTCAGCGTGTTGCCCAGCGTCCGCCGGCCCTCGGCGACACCGCAGGCGAGCACGCCGAGGTCGCGTTCCAGCAGCACCAGGTCGGCGGCGTCCTTCGCCGCGTCGGTCGCGGTGTCCGGGGCGATGCCGACGTCGGCGGTCCGCAACGCGCTGACGTCGTTGACGCCGTCGCCGATGAACCCGACCGCGTGGCCGTTCGCCCGCAGCGCCGCCACGATCCGCGCCTTGTGCGCGGGGGTGAGCTTGGCGAACACCGTCGTGCGCTCGGCGAGCGCGCGCAGATCGGCGTCGTCGGCCGACTCGACGTCGCCGCCGAGCACGACCTCCCCGACCGGGACCCCGGCCTGCTCCGCCACGCGCGCCGCGGCATGCCGGTTGTCGCCGGTCAGGATCTTCACCGCGATCCCGTGCCCGGACAGCCTCGCCACGGCCTCGCCCGCGTCCTCGCGCACCGGGTCGACGAACCCGACGAACCCGACCAGGACCAGCCCGGTCTCGTCGTCCTCGGTGTAGCGGCCGGGCCGGGCCGGCGTTTCGCGGGCCGCGACGGCCAGCAGCCGCATGCCGTGCTGGGTGTGGGCCCGGACCAGATCCGCCAGCTCGGCGCGGGCGGCGCCGGTCAGCTCGACGACGTCGCCGGCGCGGCGGGCGTGGCCGCAGCGGGGCAGGACCTCGTCCGGATCCCCCTTGGTGACCAGGAGGTGGGTCTCCGCGCGGCGGACGACCACGGTGGCGCGGCGGCGCGCGTGGTCGAAACCGAGCTCGCCGACCTTGGTGAACAGCGCTTCGGTCACCAGGTCGTCGTCCGGCTCGGCCAGCTGCGCGACGATCGCTTCGTCCAGCCGGTCGTGCTGGTCGGCCTGGAAGTGCACGGCGAGACCGGCGTACTCGGCGGCTTCGCCGTCCGGGCGGCCGTCGGGGTCGATGCTGTGCGCGAAGGCCACCCGGTCCTCGGTGAGGGTCCCGGTCTTGTCCACGCACAGCACGTCCATCGCGGCGAGGTCCTGGATCGCGTTGAGCCGCTTGACGATCACCTGCCGCCGCGACAACGCGGCCGCGCCGCGGGCCAGGTTGGTCGTGACGATCACCGGCAGCATCTCCGGCGTCAGCCCGACCGCCACGGCGACCGCGAACATAGCCGCCTGCGCCCAGTTCCCGGTCACCGTGCCGTTGACCACCAGCACGATCGGCACCATCACCAGCATGAACCGCACCAGTGTCCAGCCCACCCGGCGGACCCCGGCGTCGAAGCTGGACTCCGTGCGCGGGGCCGCGGCCTGCGTGGCCAGGGAACCGAAGCAGGTCCCGGCGCCGGTGGCGACCACGACCGCGGTCGCGGTGCCGCCGACCACCGACGTGCCGGCGAACACGACCGCCGGCGCGTCCACGAGATCCGGCGACGAGGCCGGTCGTCCTCGACGCGGTGCGGGCAGCCGCTTCGCGACCGGCAGCGCCTCGCCGGACAACGCCGACTGGTCCACCACCAGGTCGGCGGCCGCGACCACCCGGACGTCCGCGGCCACGACGTCGCCCGGGCCGAGCAGCACGACGTCGCCGGGGACGAGATCGGCCGTCGGCACCTCGCGCTCGGTGCCGGGGAACCCGGCGCCGGCCCGGCGCCGGACGGTGACCGTCGTGGTGACCCGGGCCCGCACCGCACCGACCGCCCGCTCGGAGCGCGCCTGCTGCCAGAACCGCAGCAGCACGTTCAGCGCCACCATGACCGCCACGGTCACCGCGCCACGCCCGTCGCCGACCACTGCGAAGACCACGCCGAGACCGGCCAGCAGCGCCACGAACGGGCTGCGTGCGGCGGTCCACGCACGCCGCACCGCCCCGGCCGGGACGACCGGATCGAGGTGGTTGTCGCCGTAGCGGCCGAGCCGGTCCGCGGCCTCGGCTTCGGTGAGGCCTTTCGGCGAGCTCTCGAGCCGGCGGAAGACCGTGATGACGGGTGCGTCGCCCAGCTCGGGCGGCACGCCGGGGAAAGGGGTCATGGGGAGGTCCTGTCCATCGAGGTCACAGCTGTGCGAGACGACAGCGGCACGACCACGCGGACCAGGTCCTACCCCAGCGTGGCCGGGGCGGGCCGGACGTCCCCGCGGTCGCGGCGACTACTTCCTTCGCCGGTCACCCGGCTCACCTCCCCTCCACCTGGACAGACCACATCGCCCGGCGGGCGACGGCCGGACCCAGTACACCGCACCCGCCCACAACAGTCAAACACTTGTCGAAGTGACGGGTCTTACGTCAGACTCGGGGCAGACCCGGAAGGATGACCCCGTGCCCGCGCCAGCCGACCCCCCGCCACCCGCCCCCCTGCCGCCGGACCTCCTGCAGGACGCCGCCGTCACCTTCGGCCTGCTGTCGGCCACCGTCCGGCTGCACCTGCTGTGGCTGCTCGCCCACGGCGAACGCGACGTCGGCACCCTCGCCGAGGAAACCGGCCAGAGCGTCGCCACCGTCAGCCACCACCTCGGGAAGCTCAAGCTCGCCGGCCTCGTCCGCGCCCGCCGCCACGGCAAGCACCAGATCCATTCCATCGACGACCCCCAGGTCGCCGACATCGTCCAGCTCGCCGTCCGGCACCAGCAGGAACTCCGCGCCGGTTCACCCCGGACGCGCCGTACCCGGGGCGCCTGAGGTCTCTCAGTGTCCTATCAGGACACATCTGAGCGTCTCCCGACGCCGGTCCGACGGGAACCGATCGACAGCCGGGCGGCGGACGTGGTGGCCGAGGGGAGCGGTGGCCGGGTGCACGGCTGTGTTCGGGTGGCTTTCTCGTCCGCCGACGTCGTTCCACCTGGTGTTGTGCCTGTGCGGGCTGTTGACGTTGCTCGGCGCGGTGATGGTGCTGTCGGCGTCCTCGGCCCTGCTGATGTTCGCGCTGGTGATGGCCCAGCCGAACTTCGGCGGCACGATCACGCTCGGGATCGTCCTGATGGCCCTGCTGTGGTTCGCCGGCGCGCCGAAGCGGCTGTTCGCGGCATTGCTCCTCGGGGCCGGCTCCTGCGCCTGCCCGCCCCGGGGCTCTCGGCACCACGCAACCCGCCACGAAGCGAACGGCGGCGTGGGCGAACCGATCGTCGTCCGGTCGTGCCGACCGGCGAGCGTGGCAGCGGGCGGCCGCCCAGGTAGTGCGCACCGACCGGGGGATGCCGGCTCGGGTTCTCAGCGTTTTGCCAGCACCAAGCGGATACGATCGCGCGTCTCGGGACCGCTGACGCCCCCACGCGCGGATGTTGTTCCCGGGGATCACCGTGAGGAGCGCGTTATGTCCGAAGTGGACCGCAGGGCATGAGGCTTGTCGTGTGGGCGGTGCTGTGCGTCACTTGCCTCGCCTCGGACCACGTCGTGCTCGGCGTATTCGGATTGCTCGTGCTCGGCGCCGCTCACGGGGGCTCCGCCGATGTTCGCCGAGTGCGTCGCGGCATGACCGGCACTGTCCAGCCGGTGTCCGGCCCGCCGTGCCCCGAACCGCGACGCGTCGGCGCGCCGAGCTGACCGCGCTGCGCCTCGGAACCACCGCCCGCATCCGCTCGATCCTTCTTCCTGCTTGAACTGGCGATTCCGGCCCCGTGTGACGACACTCCGGAGAGAGCGCGCCGATGAACCTGTCCACACTGGCGCTGGTCCTGCTGGCCGGACTCGCACCGGGCCGGGCTTCGCGCTCGTCATGCCGGTTGCCGGCAGTCACGTGCCGCAAGGCCGCGGACATCCTGCGGGCCGGCCGCCTGGAGCTGCTGGACGCAAGGCCCTCTCGCCGGTCCTGCTCGTGCACGGACACGGCCAGCCGGGCTGGGAGACCGCCGACGGCTATCACCGCCTCTCATCACCTCGGCGAAACTCCGACATCCCGTGCAGGCAGATCTGATCCGGCGGCGTCGCTCGGCTTCTCAGCGATTTGCCAGCGAACGGTGCCTAGGATCGGGAACCAGCTCGGCTCCGGCTGTCCGTGTTCTTCGTGACGATGCAGGTGCGCCCGGGCCGTTCAGGTATGTCCACACAGGACACCACGTCCGCTGGCTCCGGTGAGGTTCTCGGGATCGATGATTCCCCGTCCGAAAAGGACGGTGACGGGCAGCCCGCCCGTAGCGCCGTCCCGGCAGTCCATGACGCGTCGTGGTACCGAGCTGCTGATGCTCGTCTTCGCCGCCGTCATCGTGGTGTGCGCTTTCGTTCTCGTGGAAAGCAACCAGGACCACGAGCTCACCGCGGCCGTGGCGTGGTACGGGCTCGGGTACTTCGCGATCTTCGCGATCGCCCACTTCGCCGCCCGCCGGTGGGCACCCCACGCGGACCCGCTCATCCTGCCGTGCACGGCCCTGCTCAACGGGATCGGGCTGGTGATGATCTACCGGATCGATCTGGCGCAGGCCGCGAAAGCCGCCCAGAACAACGACACCGTCGCGGCCGAGGCACCGAAGCAGGTCCTGTGGACCGTCCTCGCGCTGGCGCTGTTCCTGCTCGTGCTGATCGTGGTCAAGGACCATCGGCGGCTGGCCCGGTTCGGGTATACGGCCGGACTGGCCGGGATCGTCGCCGTCGCGCTGCCGGCGGTACTGCCCAGCTCGATCTCGGAGGTGAACGGGGCGAAGGTGTGGATCAAGCTCGGCCCGTTGTCGATCCAGCCCGGCGAGTTCGCCAAAATTCTGCTGCTGGTGTTCTTCGCGTCGTTCCTCGTCACGAAGCGCGAGCTGTTCATGTCGGCGGGCAAGAAGGTGTTCGGCGTCGAACTGCCGCGCGCCCGCGACCTCGGCCCGATCCTGATCGCCGCGCTGGGCTGCATGGCGATCCTGGCGTTCGAGAAGGAGCTCGGGGCCGCGCTGCTGTTCTTCGGGATCGTGCTCGTGCTGATCTACGTCGCCACCGAGCGCGGGATCTGGGTCGGGCTCGGGCTCGTCGTGTTCGCGGCCGGCTGCGTGCTCGCGTACCTGCTGTTCAACCACGTCCGCCAGCGCGTGATGAACTGGATCGATCCGCTGGCCACCTACGACCAGCCCGGCGGGGGTTACCAGCTGGCCCAGGGGCTGTTCGGGATCGCGACCGGCGGGGTCGGCGGCACCGGCCTCGGCGCGGGCCGGCCGGACATGGTGCCCGAGGCCAGTACCGACTTCATCACCGCCGCGATCGGCGAGGAACTCGGGTTCGTCGGTCTCGCGGCGATCCTGATGATCTACTTGATTCTGGCGATGCGTGGCGTGCGGGCGGCCCTGTCGGTGCGGGACACGTTCGGCAAGCTGCTCGGTGTCGGCTTGTCCTTCGCCGTCGTGATGCAGATCTTCGTCGTCGTTGGCGGGGTCACGAAGCTGATCCCGGAAACGGGGATCACCGCGCCGTTCCTGTCCAAGGGCGGCTCGTCGCTGCTGGCGAACTACATCCTCGTGGCCCTGCTGATGCGGATTTCCGACACGGCCCGCCGGCCCGCGGCCGTCCCGGCGGCGTCCCGGCCACGCCAGGCCCCGCTGGCCGACGCGCACACCGTGCTGGTCAGCGCCCCACCGGGCTCCTGGTCCGGCCGCGCCGAGGACGGGACGCCCGGGCCGTGACCGCCCACGCACGGCAGCGCGGTCGCGCCTTGCCCCAGGGCGGCGAGCTCACCGTCCGGCCGGGGGCAGTCGGTCAAGACAGCCGGACCAGTCCCCGGCCGGGCAGATCCCGACATCGGTGATCGTCGTGTCGAGCGTGACGCGGTGCCCGGGGTCCAGGCAGGTACTCCAGGATTCCCGGCCGACGCACGCGGTGTAGGCACCGGACTCGAACACCGTGACCACGGTGGCCGGAATGACCACGGCACCGACGCCGCCCGCGAAACACAGGTCGGGCCGGGGAGGATCGACCCGCACGACGACCGGAGCCGGATGCTGGTCGGCGCCGCAGTCGCGGCGGACGATGGCCGAGCCCGTGCCGGGCGTCGCACCGCATCCGGTGAGCAGGCTGATCGTGATCCCAGGGGCCACCAACAGCGCCGCGCATCGGCGGAACTCATTCACCACAGGCCCTTCCGCCCTCGGCCGGCCCGTGACTGTCGCGTTCGACCATCGGGAGGTTTCCTGTCCGCTGCGGGCGAGTGTTCGAACCGAGTGTGCGACCGAGTCGTTGAGAGGACGTTGAGACGCTCCGGTTTGCCCGGATCGGTTGCGAGACAGCGCGGAATTCACAGGGCGTTCACTCATCAAACCCTCAGCACGTTCCGGGTACGGTCGCGAAGCGCCGCGCGCGGCACAGGTCCCGGGCAGGGGCGCCGCGCGCGGCGTACTGGAGTGTCCCAACAGGACCGGAGGTCAGCTCCGAGCGCGGCGACGGGGGTTGACAGGTGGATCACGAGCAGCGATCGACGCCGTCCGCCCGTCGCCGGCCCACCCCGCAGCGATCGGTGACCGCCCGTCCCACAGCGGCTGATCGTCCCGTGGCCCGGGAGGCCCGCACGGTACGCGTTGCTGCCGTGTCCACGGCCGCGGCACGTCGCCGGCGGCGTCCGGCCCTGGTCGTGGGCCGGGTCGCGGTCGGGCTGGCGTCGGTGCTGGTGCTGACCGGCACCGGGGTGGCCTCGACCATGCTGACCAGCCTCGTCAACGGCCTCAACACCTCCGACGCGCTCGACGCCAACGGCCCGAAGTCCATCGGCAGCGACCAGAACATCCTGTTGATCGGTCTGGATTCCCGCAAGGACCAGGACGGCAACCAGCTGCCCAAGGACATCCTCGACCAGCTCCACGCCGGGGACGGCGCCGAGGGCGGCTACAACACCAACACGCTGATCCTCGTGCACATCCCCGGCGACGGCGGCAAGGTCTCCGCCGTGTCGATCCCGCGCGACGACTACGTGCCCGTGTCCGGCATTCCCGGCTACACCCACGCCAAGATCAAAGAGGCGTACGGGCTGGCGAAGTTCTACGCCGAACAGAATCTGGCCAAGCAGGGCGTCTCCGGCGCCGACCTCGAGCACAAGGGCCGCGAAGCCGGCCGCAAGAAAACCCTCGAAACGGTCCGGAACTTCCTGGACGTGCCGATCGACCGGTTCGCCGAAATCAATCTGGCCGGCTTCTACGACCTCGCCACCGCCCTGGGCGGCGTGGAAGTGTGCCTGAACCACCCGGTGAAGGACAGCTACTCGGGCGCGGACTTCCCGGCCGGCCACCAGACGTTGAACGGGTCACAGGCGCTGTCGTTCGTGCGGCAGCGGCACGGTCTGGACAACGGGGACCTGGACCGCACGCACCGGCAGCAGGCGTTCATCGCCTCGGCCGCGCACAAGCTGCGCAGCGCCGGCACGTTCACCGACCTCGGCAAGCTGCAGGACCTCATCGACACCGCGAAGAAGGACGTGGTGATTTCGTCGGGGTGGGACATTCTGGCGTTCGCGCAGCAGGCGCAGAACCTCACCGGCGGCAACCTCGAGTTCACCACCCTGCCGATCGCCGGGTACGACAAGGTCGACGGCCAGGACGTGAACAGGGTCGACACCGGGCAGGTCCGCGCCGCGGTCCGGGCCGCGTTCGGCATCGCGGCGCCGCCGCCGGCGACCCCGCAGCCCAAGGCATCGGCCACGATCGACGTCCGCAACACCACCGGTAAGCCCGGGCTGGCCTCGACCGTCGCGACGGCGCTGGCACCGTACGGGTTCCACACCGGACAGCTGGCCAATTCCGCCGCCGCCGCATCGTCGGTCGCGTACGGCGCGGGAGCGAAGGACGATGCGGCCACCGCGGCGTCACTGCTGGGCGGTCTGCCGGTCACCGCCGACTCCCACCTTCCCCAGGGCCGCCTCCGGATCATCCTCGGCACTGGGTTCAGCTTGCCAGCAGCCCTCGGCCCGCACGGAGCCGGCGCTCCCGCAGCCACCGCGACGGCAGCCGTGCCGACGTCCCCGGCCGCGCCGCCCCCGGCCGCCGGGCCGCAGGGAGGCACGGTCGACGGCAGCGGCATTCCCTGCGTCAACTGATCGCTCCGAACGCGGTTCGCGCGTGTCCTTGCCCTCGCGCTCGTCGCCGGCTGTTGCCTTGCTCGCCGGCCGCCGCTGTCGAGTGGGGACGGCGGCCGCGCAGGACTTCCCGGTGCCTGGAAGCCCGCGTTCGCGTCGTACCCACGCGCGGGCACGCTGCGATGTCGGGGTGAGGTTGCGGAAAGAGCCTGGGGCGGCGGCGGTCTCGGGGGAGGAAAGCTGCCGCCGGTCCCAGGCCCGCGGCGGAGGCCGCAGAGCCGATGTCGACCGAGCGCTGCCGGTTGTTACGACCTCGGGTCAATGCTGGGAGTGCCCGCTCGGGGCGCCCAAGATCCTCGGTGCTGAGCGCTCGTCGCCGTCACGCCAGGCGGTGGGCCGGGCTCGCCCCCTACGCGAGCCCGGCACGCCGCATCCCCTGGTGGTGCCCTCCGGCTCCCCAGCCGTCGGTGAGGACTCCGGTCCCCGCGCGGTCCCGACAACCGCACGCGCCGGTGAAACCTGCACGACGGCGGTCCGTGACGAGATTGCAGATCATGAACACCCGACTGGGGGATATCCGGCGCCCCCATGCGCCGCCGGTCCGCGCCGATAACTACCGACTTCTGCAGGTGGGCTGGCGTAAGGTTTTGTCTGGTGGCTGAGAAACAAGGACGACCGTTCTCCGATGCCCGCTCGATGGTCGAAGGGATCATCTGCCGGGTATCGGTGCGGGATTGCCTGGCGGGACGTGCCGGAGGTGTTCGGTCCGTGGCGGACGATCTGGACCTGGCACCGCCGGATGGCCGGCGACGGCACCTGGGACACCGTCCTGCAGCGCTTGCACGCCGAGGCGGATGCAGCGGGCTTGGTGGATTGGTCGGTGTCGGTGGATGCCACGATTGCGCGGGCGCATCGCACGCCACCAACATCACCCGCCCCACAGGGGGCTGGGTCGAACTACAAGATCTGCGTGCCGAGCCGCCTGATCATGCGATCGGCGACTGGAGCACCAAGGTGCACCACATCGTCGACGGGAACGGCCGGCCGCTGGTGACGTTGGTCGGGCCTGGCCAGGCCGGGGACGCACCGATGTTCCCGCACCTGGTGCGGCACCTGGCGATCCGTCGGGCGGGGCGTGGTCGCGCCCGCACCCGGCCTGATCGGCTTCGAGGCGACAAGGCGTATTCGTTGCGTGCGATCCGTCGGCATCTGCATGACCGCGACGTCACCGCAGTGATCCCCGAGCCGGCCGATCAGATCGGGCACAGCAAACGGCGGTGACACCTCGAACCTGCCGACCCGGCTGCAGCAGCTCAACACGCAGGTGCTTCCGGCGGCCAGGTGCGCCGACGCGCAGCAGTCCGCCGGGAAGATCTGCACCGACAACCCGTACGGCACGGACGGTCCCGGCGGAGGTGACTCCGGCGGCCCGGCCGTTAAGATGACGGACACCGTGCCGCAGCTCGTCGGTACGTGCAGTCGGGCGGCGGCGCAGACCCCGGCGAGGCCCCGACCGTCTACACCAGCTCACCGGACTTCCGGAGCTGGCTCTACGACACGGCGCGCGGGGTCCCGGCAGCGGCATAGCTGAGGTGGCGCTGGTCGTGGCCGATGGGCCGGTGGCGACGCGGACCGGCCCGAAGATGGCCGGCCAAAGCCGGGTCAGGTGCTCTCGTAACGGCGCACGCCACCGGTATCGCCGAACTTGAGCTTTTCCTGTTGTGCGAGCAAGTCCAGGTGCGCGCCGGTTTCCAGGACGGCCAGCATCTGGTTGAACGGGTCCAATGTGGCGAGCCGGCGGTTCCGTTTGGTCCAGCTCATGCGGGTCGCCGCTTCGAAGGCCGTGCCGGCTCCGGCCTGGACCTGAGCGAGCATCAGGTCGAGCCGTTGCCGGTGGTGGGCCAGGAGTTCGTCGATCCGGGCGTGGCCGCTGGCGGAAACGGGGCCGTGGGCTGGTAGCAGGCGCCGGTCGGGCATGGCGCGGACCACGCGCAGGGACTCCAGGTAGTCCTTCAACGGCAGGTCGGGAGGGGCCGCCTGAAACCCGATGGACGGGGTGATGTGGGGCAGGATGTGGTCGCCGGAGAACAGGAGATCGGCGGTGCTGTCGACGAAGACGACGTGGCCCTCGGTGTGGCCGGGGGTGGCGACGACGGCGAACTCCCGGTTCGGGAGGACGCGGCGGTGGCCGGGATTGAGCCATTCGTCGGGCTGTTCCCAGATTTCCGCCTCCTCGTCGTCCATGACCGCCGTCAGGCTGGGGATGAGGTGTTCGGCGCCGCCGAGGCGGAGCAGGTCGAGCTGGGTGCGAATCGGATCCTTGGCGGCGTCCGCGACGATCCGCAGGCTGGGGCGTTCGCCCGACCCGAGGGAGACCTTGGTGCCGAACTCGCGCCGGAGCGCGACCGCCTGGGTGTAGTGGTCGCGGTGGATGTGGGTGACGAGGAACTCCCGGACGTCGCCCAGTCCCGCGCCGAGGGCGCCCAGTGCGTCGGCGAGCAGTTTCCGTGACTCCGGCAGCGCCCAGCCGGAGTCGATCAGGACCAGTTCGCTGCCGTCGGTGACGGCGTAGACGTTGACCGCGCGGAGCCCGTCGCCCGGCAGGGGCAGCGGAATCCGGTACACGCCGTCGGCCACCTCGTAGATGCCCGGGGCGCTCCAGTCGGGATTCTCACCGTCCGGCGTCGGTGCGCGGGTGCTCATCGGGCGCTCCATCCGCCGTCGACGTACAGGTCGGATCCGGTGGTGTAGCCGGAGTCGTCGCTCGCGAGGTGGGCCACGGCCGCGGCGACTTCTTCCGGCCGCCCGAGCCGGCCCATCGGGGTGTTGGCCAGCATCGCGGCGTGGCGCTCGGTGTTCTCGAAGCGCTCCAGCAGGTGCCGGGTGCCGATGAAGCCGGGGACGACGGTGTTGACGCGGACTCCGGCGGTGGCCCAGTGCAGGGCGGCGTTCATGGTCATCGAGCGCACCGCGCCTTTCGCCGCGGCGTAGGAAAAACTGTTCGCGAGGCCGCCGGTGTGCCCGAGGATCGAACCGACGTTGACGATCGCTCCGCCGCCCGCGCGGGCGATGGCGGGGCCGGCGTGCTTCATGCCGAGCCAGGTGCCCGCCTGGTCGACGGACACGACCTGGTCCCAGCGGTCCTTCCCTTCGGTTTCGACCGTGCCGGTGCTGCCGATGCCGGCGTTGTTCACGAGGACGTGGAGAGCTCCCCAGCGCTCCTGCACCGCGAGCACCGCGGTCCGCCAAGCGGATTCGTCGGCGACGTCGAGCGTGACCGTCAGCGTGTCGGCGTCGAGGCGGGCCGCCAGTTCCGCGCAGGCGTCCTTGTCGACGTCGCTGAGTGCGAGGGATGCGCCTTCGCCGGCGAGGCGGGTGGCGATGGCCGTGCCCAGCCCGCCGGTGGCGCCGGTGATCAGCACCCGGCGGTTGTCGAAGCGTCGCACGCGGTCTCCTCGGTGGTGAAGTGGTTTCCGCCGGTCATGACGGCGACCCCGACTTCTCCGCGGGGCTGTCGTCCCGGGGGCGGCCCGACAGTTTCGAGGACGCGGTCTCCTTCATGGTCGCGACCACGAGCAGGCCGACAAGAGCGGCGAAGATGATGTAGAACGCCGGGGCGATGGTGATCCCGGTCGTGGAGACGAGCCAGGTCGTCACCAGCGACACGATCCCGGTGCCCAGCACACCACCGATGTTGAAGCCGAGGGACACGCCCGTGTAGCGCACGCGGGTCGGGAAGAATTCGGCGTACTGGGCGTAGACGACACCCTGCTGGACGCTGAACGGCACGTTCAGGATCAGTGCGGCGACGATCGCCAGCGGCAGGGATCCCTGCTGCATCACCCAGAAACAGGGGACGGCGAGCACCACGAAGCCCGCCATGGCGGCGGTCAGCACGCGACGGCGGCCGAAGCGGTCGCTCAGCGAACCCGCCCACGGGATGATCGCCAAGGGCATCAGGACGATGAGGACGATCAGCCACAGGGCGCCGGTCAGCGGGTAGTGCAGCACCGCGGAGAGGTGGACCAGGAGGTAGACCGAGGCGATGCCGCCGGTCGTCTGCGTCGAGTAGGCGATGCCGACCAGGCGCAGGAGGCCGGCTTTGTGCTGGCGCAGCACTTCGGTGACCGGGGCCTTCGGAGGCGCCTGTTCCCGCACCATCTGCAGGAAGAGCGGCGAGTCCTCCACCCGCATGCGGTAGAGCACGGCCAGCACCAGCAGCGGCGCGGCGATGAGGAAGGGGATGCGCCAGCCCCAACTGCTCAGCTGTTGCGCCGAGGTGAACGCGCTCAGCGTGCCCACCGACGCGGCGGCCGTGGCGAGGCCGAGGGAGATGCCGATGGCGGTGGCCGAGCCGAACAGCCCCCGGCTGCGCGCGGGGGCCGACTCCGTGGACAGTGAGGCGGCGCCGCCGATTTCGCCGCCGGCGGAGAGCCCCTGCAGGATGCGGAGCGCGGTCAGCAGGACGGGGGCCGCGATGCCGGCGCTGCCGTAGGTCGGGAGCAGCCCGGTGAGCGTGGTGGCGACGCCCATCAGGGTCACGGTCGTCATCAGGACGGTCTTGCGGCCGCGGCGGTCGCCGAGCCGGCCGAAGATCAGCCCGCCGATCGGCCGGGCCAGGAAACCGCTGGAGACGACCCCGAGGGTGCTGAGCACCCCGAGCAGTCCGTTCTGGCCGGGGAAGAACAGCGGGGCCAGCACGACGGCCAGGTAGCCGTAGATCGCGAAGTCGTAGTACTCGATGGCGGTCCCGACGGCGGCGGCCACGCCCGCTCGTCTGGCGACTCGATCCTGATCGGGAAGCGATGGTGTCGGCATCGGCGCTCCTTTGCGCTTTCGCAGCTCGGCTGCCGCGGGGTCAGCCGCCGCGACGGGGCTCACAGTAAGCATGAACTGAGGTCAGTTCAAGTAGGCGAAGCCATTTCTTGACTTACGCTGAGCTCGCGTGTCAAGGTGACCTGAAGTCAGTTCAGTTTGGGAGGATTTCATGGCAGTCGAGGACGACATCCAGTTCGAGCGTGACGGGCACATCGCGCGGATCTGGTTCAACCGGCCGCACAAGCGCAACTGCATCACCGTCCCGATGCTCCACCGCCTCGACGAGATCATCACCGAGATCGAAGCCGACCCGGAACTGCGCGTCGTGGTCGTGCGCGGGCGCGAGAACACCTTCTCTTCGGGGTTCGACCTCGACAGCCTGCAGGCCGACTTCATCGGCTCGAGCACCGCGATGGACGTCGCGGTCGTCTCGGCGAAGGTCTGCGACCGGCTCTACAACATGTCGAAGCCGTCGGTGGCGGTGCTCGAGGGGTACGTCACCGCGGGCGGGTTCGAAGTCATGATTTCGTGCGACTTCGCGATCGCCGACGAGGACGCGAAGATCGGCGACTTCCACATCCGCCGCGCGCTGTTCGGCGGCGCGGGCCCGATCTACCGGCTCCCGCGGATGCTGGGCATCCGCAAGACGAAGGAGCTCATGCTCACCGGCAAGCTCCTCTCGGGTAAAGAGGCGGACGAGTTCGACCTGGTCAACGCCAGCGCGCCGGCCGCGGAGCTCGACGCGACGGTCGACGAGTTCATCAGCCACCTCACGGACAAGAGCCCGTTCCAGCTCAAGCTGACCAAGATGGCCGTCGACCGCGGCCTGGACGCCGACATCGCGTCCCTCATGGTCCTCGAGCACCTCGCCGTCGGCGTCACGCTGAACTCGCAGGACGCCGCCGAGGGTGTCGCCGCGTTCCTGGAAAAGCGCGAACCGAAGTGGACCGGCCGCTGACGCGGAGAAGACGAGATGAGCACCTCGACAGTGGAGACGGACGCCGACCCGCAGCTCGGCGCGCGCGTGCGCACGGCGCTCGGGCTCACCGGGCCGTTGACCGTCCTGGACGGCGGGCGCTCGGGCCTGACCTACGCCATCCGGGGCCCGGAAGCCGGGTACGTCGTCAAAGCGGTGCCGCCGGGCCGGCGGGCCGCCGGGCGCCATGACGTGCTGCGCCAGGCCGCGATCCTCGAAGCGGTGGCGGGGACGGGGGTGCCCGTCCCCGCCGTGCGAGCCGTGGACGGGGGAGAACCGGCGTGGTTCGCGATGGACCTCGCCGACGGCGAGGCCGTGGAGCCGGTGCTGGAACCAGGCCGGGCGGTCGATCCCGGACTGGCGCACGCGCGCATGATCACCGCCGCCCGGATGCTCGGTGCCCTCCACACCATCCCTGTGGCGAGCATCGGCCGATCGCTGGCCGCGGCGGCACCGGACCCGACCCCGCTGGACGCGGAGGTCGAAAAGTGGGCGCGGACCATGCACGCGGTGCCGGACGACCTCCGGCCGGGCGGAGCCGACCTGGTCAGCGTGCTGGCGGACGACATCCCGGACGCGATCGAGCCCGTGCTCGTGCACGGTGACTTCCGCCTCGGGAACGTGGTGTTCGACGGTCTCGTGCCGACCGCGCTGATCGACTGGGAGATCTGGAGCATCGGCGACCCGCGGGTCGACCTGGGCTGGTTCGGGGTGTTCACCGACGGCACGCTGTTCCCCGGCGCCGGGCACGCGGTCGACGGGCTGCCGACCGGAGACCTGCTGGCCGAAACGTATCGCGAAGCGTGCGGGCACCGCGGCGACGTGCTTGCTGCGACGGAGTGGTTCGCGGCGTTCGGCCGGATGAAGATGGCGGCGATCATGGCGCACAACCTGGTCCGGCACCGCACCGGAGCCCATCACGATCCGGTCCAAGAACAACTGCCGCCGACGATCGCCAAGATGATCTCGGATGCCCGGGGTCTGCTGGCCGGAGGCGAGCGATGACCGTCCGCGCTCCGGCTGAGCTCTTCGACTTGACGGGACGCACCGCGATCGTCACGGGCGCGTCCTCCGGGCTGGGGGAGCGGTTCGCCCGCGTACTCGCCGCGGCGGGGGCGACGGTGTGGGCGTCCGCCCGTCGCAAGGATCGGCTCGACCGGCTGGCCGCCGACGTGCCCGGCGTGCGGGCGGTGCCGTGCGACGTGTCGCTGGCGACCGACCGTGCGGCGCTGGTCCAAGGCGCCGTGGCCGAAAACGGCCGCGTCGACATCCTGGTCAACAACGCCGGTACCGGCAGCAAAGCACGTCCGCACGAGGAGACGCCGGAGGCGTTCGCCGACGTGCTCGAAACGAATCTCGTCGCGCCCTTCCACCTGGCCCAGCTCGTCGCCGCGGCGGCGGCCGGGCGGCCGGTGTCGGTCGTCAACGTGAGCTCCATCGTCGGCGTGGTCTCGACCGCGCCGCGGGGCGGCGCGAGCTACGCGGCCGGCAAAGCCGGGCTCATCGGCCTGACCCGGCAGCTCGCGGGGCATTGGGGCCGCAATGGCGTCCGGGTCAACGCCCTGGCGCCGGGGTGGTTCCGCACGGAGATAAACGACGCGATGTTCGAGGACGAGGCGTCTCTGCGCTGGATCGAGCGGAACACCATGGTGCGCCGGCCGGGCGGACCGGACGAGCTCGACGGTGCCCTGCTGTTCCTCGCTTCGGCGGCGTCCACGTACTGCACCGGACAGGTGCTGGCCGTCGACGGGGGGTGGACCGCACGATGACCGGAGAACTGGAAGAGTTCGCCGAGAATGCGCGCGTCTGGTTGTCCGGACGGCTGCCACGCCGGGACGGTGCGCCACGCCGTTCGGTCGCGGTGTTCCACGACCTCGCCCACGACGACGAGCGCGCCCTCATCGACCGCATCCGAGACTGGCAGCGCACGAAGTTCGACGCCGGGTACGGCGCCCTGTCGTGGGCCGTTGAAGACGGCGGAGCCGGGTTGACGCCGCTGCACGAAGAAGCCTTCGCCGATGTGGAGCGGGAATTCGAGACACCGGGGCAGCACGAGCTGACTTCGGTGAGCACCGCGCTGATCGCCCCCACCGTGCGGATGTTCGGCACCGCGGACCAGAAAGCGCGCCTCGTGCGGCCGCTGTTGCGGGGGGACACCCTGGCCTGTCAGCTGTTCTCCGAGCCCGCCGCCGGCTCCGATCTGGCCGGGCTGGGCACCCGCGCGGTGCGCGAGGGCGACGAGTGGGTCGTGACCGGGCAGAAGGTCTGGAGTTCGGGCGCCCAGTTCGCCGGCTGGGGAGAATTGATCACCCGCACCGATCCCGAGGCGCCGAAACACCGGGGCATGACGGCGTTCCTGCTGCCGGTGGACACGCCCGGGGTGGAGGTGCGACCGCTGCGGCAGATGTCGGGCGGCTCGTCCTTCTGCGAAGTCTTCCTCGACCGGGTGCGGATCCCCGACGCACTGCGCCTCGGCGACGTCGGCGGCGGCTGGGCGGTGACCCTCGCGACCCTCGGGTTCGAGCGTGGCCACTCCGGGGCCAACGCGGATCTCGGCGGCGGGTTCGCCGAGCTGCTCGACGACGCGCGCCGGCTCGGCCGGGTGCACAACCCGGAGGTGCGCCGGCTGCTGGCCGAGGTGTGGGCGGCCGAGCAGGTGGCCGCGGTGTCCGCCCAGCGCGATCGCGAGTCGCGACAGGCCGGCCGTGACCCGGGGCCACTCGGCTCGCTGCGGAAACTGGCCTGGGCGCAACGGCTCAAGCTGGTTTCCGAAGCCGCGGCGGCGGTGCTGGGGCCCCGGCTCGTCGCCGATTTCGGCGACGGCAGCTACCGCTGGACCGAGCACGTGCTGGGCGCACCCGGCTACCGCATCGCCGGCGGCACGGACGAAGTGCAGCGCACGATCATCGCGGAGCGCCTGCTCGGTCTGCCACCGGAACCCCGAGCCGATCGCGGCATCGCCTGGAAGGACATCCCGAAATGACCACGAGCATCAAGGAAGCCGTAGCCCGGGTGCGGGAAAACGGGCAGCCCCTTGACGGGCGGACCGCACTGGTCACCGGTGGCTCGCGGGGCCTCGGCCGCGAGATCGCCATCGCCTTCGCGGCGGCCGGTGCCGACGTCGCGGTGGTTTCCCGCAAACTCGACAGCTGCGCCGCCCTCGCCGACGAACTCGCCGCGGAGACCGGGCGGAAAGTCACCGCGCACGCGGCGCACGTCGGTGACTGGGACCGGCTCGGCGGCCTGCTCGACGAGGTCGAGGCGGCGCTGGCCCCCGTCGACGTCCTGGTCAACAACGCCGGGATGGCGCCGCTCTACCCGAGCCTGGCCGAAGTCGGCGAAACCTTGTTCGACAAGGTCATCGCCGTGAACCTCAAAGGGCCGTTCCGCCTGATGGCCCTGGCGGGCGCGCGCATGGCGGAACGCGGCGGCGGGGTGATGCTGAACATCTCCTCGATGGCCTCGGGACGTCCGACCGCAGGGGATCTTCCCTACGCCGCCGCGAAAGCGGCGCTCAACACGCTCACGGCCGGCTTCGCCCAGGAGTACGGCCCGTCGGTCCGGGTCAACACCATCGTCGCCGGACCTTTCCGCACCGACATCAGCAAGGCGTGGGACATGGCCGCCGTCGACGAGATGGCCCGGAGCTGGCCGTCGCGCCGGATCGGCGAACCGGGCGAGATCGTGGGCGCGGCCCTCTACCTGTGCGGGCCGCACGCGAGCTACACGACCGGTTCGCTGCTGACGGTCGACGGCGGAAGGCTGGCCGCGCCGTGAACTTCGTCGACGACACCCTCGTGATCGACACCCCCGAAGGGCCCGCGTTGCGGGGAAGCGAGTGCGGGGACTGCGGCGCCCACACGTTCCCCCGGCAGGACGGCTGTCCCCGGTGCACGGGAACGGCGATGCGCGAGGTCGCGCTGGCCCGCCGGGGCACGCTCTGGTCGTGGACCGTCCAGGGGTTCCGCCCGAAACCGCCGTACACCGGGTCCGCGGCCTACGAACCCTACGGGATCGGCTACATCGCCCTGCCCGGGCAGCTGATCGTCGAGGCCCGGCTGGCCGAGTCCGACCCGGCGAAGCTCGCGATCGGTACCGAAATGGAGCTGATGTTCGTGCCCTTCCGCGACGACGCCGAAGGGCGTCCCGTCCACACGTTCGGTTTCGTGGCGGTGGACCATGCCTGAGGTCGCGATCGTCGGGATCGGCATGCACCGGTTCGGCCGCACGGACGGGGTGTCCGGCCGGGCGCAAGCGGTGCACGCGGCGCGTGAAGCACTGCGGGACGCCGGACTGAAGTTCTCCGACATGCAGTTCGGGTTCGGCGGCTCGCACTCCGCGGGAGACGCGGACACGCTGGTCTCCGAGCTCGGCCTGACGGGGTTGCCGTTCGTCAACGTCGCCAACGGGTGCGCGACCGGCGGCAGCGCGCTGATCGCCGCCGACGCCGCCATCCGGTCCGGGAAGCACGACGTCGGGATCGTGATCGGCTTCGACAAGCATCCCCGCGGCGCGTTCACCACCGACCCGGCCGAACACGGGATCGGCGCCTGGTACGGCGAGACCGGGCTGATGGTCACCACCCAGTTCTTCGGCATGAAGATCCAGCGCTACCTGCACGACCACGACATCGACCCGGCGGTGCTCGCGTTGGTCGCCGAGAAGTCCTTCCGCAACGGCGCGCGCAACCCGATGGCCTGGCGCCGCAAGGAGATCAGCGCCGAGGAGATCGCGGCCGCGCCGATGATCTCGCACCCGCTCACGCAGTACATGTACTGCTCGCCCGGGGAAGGCGCGGTGGCGCTGGTGCTGTGTCGGGCGGACCGGGCCCGGAGCCACACCGCCCGCCCGGTCTTCCTGGCCGCCGCGGAGTTCCGCAGCCGGAAGTACGGCTCGTTCGAGGTGTTCGCTCCGTGGATCGCCGCCGAGCGTGCCTCGTCACCGACGGTCGAGGCGTCGGCCGCGGCGTTCGGGAGCGCCGGGATCGCACCGTCCAATGTGGACATCGCGCAGATCCAGGACACCGAGGCCGGCGCGGAGCTGATGCACCTGGCCGAAACCGGGCTGTGCGCCGACGGTGAGCAGGAGGCGCTGATCCGGGACGGGGTCACCGAGATCGGCGGCCGGTTGCCGGTGAACACCGACGGCGGGTGCATCGCCAACGGCGAGCCGATCGGCGCCTCGGGGCTGCGGCAGGTCTTCGAGAACGTGCTCCAGCTGCGCGGCGACGCCGGGGAGCACCAGGTCCCGGGCGACCCGCGAGTCGGGTTCACCCACGTCTACGGCGCACCGGGCATCTCCGCCTGCACGGTGCTGACGCGTTAGGAGCGGTTCATGAGCTGGGGATTCGAGAACGATCCCGAGATCCAGGAAGAGCTGGACTGGGTCGAGGACTTCGTCCGGTCCGAGGTCGAGCCGGTCGACCAGGTCATCGCGCACGCCTGGAACCCGCGCGACCCGGTGCGCAACGCGCTCATCAAGCCGTTGCAGCAGCGGGTGCGGGAGCGGAACCTGTGGGCGGCCCACCTCGGTCCGGAGCTCGGCGGCAAGGGTTTCGGCCAGCTCCGGCTCGCGTTGCTGAACGAGAAGCTCGGCCGGACCCACTCCGGCCCGGTGGTGTTCGGCTGCCAGGCACCCGACTCGGGCAACGCCGAGATCCTGGCCCACTACGGCAGCGAGCACCTGAAGGCCACGTACCTGAAACCGCTCGTCGACGGCGAGATCGTGTCGTGTTTCTCGATGACCGAGCCGCACGGCGGGTCCGATCCGACCGGCTTCCGCACCACCGCGCACCTCGACGGCGACACCTGGGTGATCAACGGCGAGAAGTGGTTTTCCAGCCACGCCCTGTTCGCCGAGTTCCTCATCGTCATGGCGGTCACCGAACCGGAGGCGCCGGCGCACAAGTCGATGTCGATGTTCGTCGTCCCGGCCGGTACGCCGGGGGTCGAGCGCGTCCGCGACGTCTCGGTGTGGGGCCACGAGGAGCCGGTCGGCACCCACCAGTACCTGCGCTACACCGACGTCCGCGTCCCCGCGGAGAACCTGCTCGGCGGCCGCGGTGAGGCCTTCGCGGTCGCGCAGACCCGCTTGGGCGGCGGCCGCATCCACCACGCCATGCGGACCGTCGGGCTGGTGCAGACCGCCTTCGAGATGATGAAGCGCCGCGCGGTCTCCCGGACCACCAAGGGCGGCAAGCTCGCCGACAAGCAGCTGGTGCAGGAAATGATCGCCGACTCCTGGATCCAGCTGGAACAGTTCCGGCTGCTCGTGCTGCGCACCGCGTGGCGGATCGACCGGTTCAACGACTACAAGAAGGTCCGTGCCGACATCTCCGCGGTGAAGGCCGCGATGCCGAAGGTGCTGGCCGACATCGCCGGCCGCGCGATCCAGATCCACGGCTCGCTCGGGATCTCCCAGGAGCTGCCGTTCGGCAAGTGGGTCATGGAGTCCTTCCACATGGGACTGGCCGACGGCGCCACCGAGGTCCACAAGGTCAACCTGGCCCAGGCCCTGCTGCGCGGCACCGAACCCGACGACGGGCTCTTCCCGCCCTACACCCGGCCGAACCTGCGGGCCGAGGCGCGGCTGCGGTTCGCCGACGTCCTGGAGGCCGGAGCATGAGCCCGCGCATCACCCCCGACGCCGAGGCCGAAGAGCTGCGGGCGGTCGTGCGCGAGTTCTTGGCCAAGCACGCCGAACCGGCGCGTGATCCGGACCAGGGCTGGGATCCCGCGATCTGGCGGCGGTTCGCCGCGGAACTCGGCGTGGCCGGACTCGATGTGCCGGAGGAGCACGGCGGCGCCGGCGCCGGTTTCCGTGAGGTCGCGGTCGTGGCGGAGGAGCTGGGCCGTTCCCTGGCGAGGCTGCCCTGGTTCACCACCGCCGTGCTCGGGGTCGGGGTGCTGCTGCACACGAGCGGCGCCCGGCGGCACGACTTCCTCCCGGCACTGCTCGACGGCACGGTCACGGCCACCCTCGCCTACCGTGAGCACAGCCAGACCCGTGCGGTCCCGGACGCGCGGGGGGAGTGGTTCGTCTCCGGCGAGAAGGTCCTGGTGCTCGAAGGGGCGACCGCGGATCTGCTGTTCGTCACGGCGGAAACCACCGAGGGCCCGTCGCTGTTCGCCGTTGAAGGCGCGCGTCCGGAAGTCAGCCGTCGTCCGGTCCGGGCCATCGATCCGAACCGGCAGCCGGCGAGCGTGGCCTTCGACGGCGCGCCGGCCGTCCTGCTGGGCGCCACCGGCGAGGCCGCGCCGGTGCTCGAACGGGTGCTGCTGCGTGCCTCCGCCGCGCTCGCCGCCGAACAGACCGGCGGGGCCGCCGCGGCCATGGAGCTCGCCGTGGACCACGCGGCGAACCGGCTGCAGTTCGGCCGGCCGATCGCCACGTTCCAGGCGATCAAGCACCGCTGCGCCGACATGGCCGTCCAGGTGGAGGCGGCCCGGTCGGCGTCGCTGTGGGCGGCCGCCGAGATCGCCGGGGACACGGCCGAGGCGGCCCGCGCGACCGCGACGGCGGCGCTGGTGTGCGGGGACGCCTACCGCTGGGTCGCCGACGAGAACGTCCAGGTCCACGGCGGAATCGGCTTTACCTGGGAACATTCCGCCCACCTGCACGTCCGGCGCGCGCTCAGCAGTGCGGTCCTCTTCGAAGGGAGTCGTCGTGATGCCCTCCTCGACGCCATCGGGGTCTGACGCCGGCGGCGACCCCGGGCCGGCGGTCGCGGAACACGCGGTTCGGCGAATGACCTGAAGCCGGTTCAGGTGACCTTTAGAGTGTGGTGGTCACCAGCCCAGGGAGCCCAGCGTGAGCATTGAGTCATTGACCGAGTCCGACGACGGCCCGCGGTCCAAGCGGCCGGCGATCCTGGCCGTGGCCGTCGAGCGTTTCGGGGAGGTCGGCTACGAGGCCACCAAGTGGTCGGAGATCGCCGAACGGGTCGGCATCGGGCACACCGCGCTGTACCACTACTTCGAGTCCAAAGCGCACTGCCTGCTCACGATCATGCGGCTCGGGCTGCGCAACTCCGACACCGCGTTCCACGAGGCGACGAAGGAGACCCCCACCGCGGTGGCGGCCCTGCGCGCGGCCGTGGCCGCCGCCTGCGCGATCCCGCCGTGGGAAGTGCAGCAGAACCGCATTCTGCAGGCCAATATCGCGTTGCTGGCCAACGAGCGGGCGTCGGAACGCGAAGAGACCGAGCGGCTGGCGTGCCGCGCCCTGGTCGTGAAGATCGAACACAACTGGGCGGAACTGCTCGAGCGGGGGATCGCCACCGGCGAGTTCCCGGACCGTGATCCGCTGCTGATGGCGCGCAGCATCCTCGGGATGATCGTCGGGGTGTGGCGGTGGTACCGGCCCGGCGGAACGCTGGACCTCGACGCCATCGCCGGGTTCGTCGAAGGGTGCTGCGTGCGCATGGTCGCCGGGACCGATCCGGCCCCCTGAGCCCGGCCCCGCGGGGGACGCCACAAAGTCTTGCTCTTCGCTTCGAGGCTGCTTAGAGTCCATGAAGACGAACTGACTTCATGTCAGTTTGGAGTCCGTCAAGGAGGACGGTGCAGTGATCATCGAGGACTACTACGCCCGGCTCGACGGCCCCGAGCCGCTGAGCGCGCTCGACCTGGTCGAACCGGAGGTCGAGTTCCTGATCGCCTTGCCTGGGAAGGAGATCCGTGGCAGCGGTCCGGCCGATCTGAAGGACTACATCGCGGCCCGGCCCGATGTCGGGCGCCGGCACCACGTCCGGCGCCGCGGCGTGGACGGCGACCTGGAGCTGGTCTACGGGATCATCACCGAAGGCGACGGCCGGGGAACCGGCTCGTTCTCCGCGGCCGCCGAGGTTTCCCCCGCCGGACGGGTGCGGCGCTACCAGGTTTTCTTCCACCCCGAATTCAGCTTGTTCCCCCTGCCGCAAGGAGGTGTCGCGTGAGTGACGCCCCGACGCTGGATCGCTGGTTCACCGCGATCGACTCGGACCGCCCCGAAGGCATCCTGGACCTGATCGCTCCCGCGTTCCGGTTTTCGATCGTGTTCGGCACCGGCGGCGGCCGGGCGACCGACTTCGCCGGCGGCCGCGCGGCCATGGAGGAATACCTCGCTCAGCGGGAAAAAGGCGTGCTCACCCACCACGTCCTGACCGGCTCGACGTGCGGCCGCGACGAACTCGTCCTGGGGCTGACCCGCCGCGGAGCCGAGTTCGAGTCCACCTTCGTCGCCGCCGCCAGGCTCGACGAAGACGGCAACGTCGTCTCACTGATGATCGGGCGCTCGCCGGAGCTGGAGCTCGACGCGGTCTGACCCACCCGCACCCGCAGGAGGCTGTGATGTTCAACCTTGTTCTGCTCGCCGCTCGCCCGCCCGAGTGGACCCACGACCGGTTCATCGAGTGGTGGCGCGGCGAGCACGCCGAACTGACCTACCCGCTGCCCGGCCTGCGCGCCTGGCGGCACACCGCCGTGTCCAGCGCGCTCGAACCCCGCTCGGAAGGCTGGGACGGACTGTCCGTGCTGAGCTTCGACGACGAAGCCGCGGCCCGTGCCGCGCTCGCCAGCCCCGAGTGGGACGCCGCGGTCCGCCACGTCGGCGACATGCGCGGCAAGCGGATCGCGCTGCTCGGCGACGAACGCGAGATGTTCCCGGCATGAGGAGCCCGCGATGAGGGAACTGGTCGCGGAGCTCGACGCACGCGTGGTCACCGAACCCGGCGCGGTCGTGGCGATCGACGCCGATGGCGCGCACACCTTGTCGGCCGTCCTGAGCGCCGCCGACGACTTCGCGAAGGTACTGGCCGAGGTGGCGGGTCCGGGGAGCACGCTGCTCGTCCAGGCCGACAACACCTGGCGCACGGTCGTCGCCGCGCTGGCGGTCGGCCGGCTGGGCGGAACCCTCGCGCTGATCAGCCGGCACAGCACCCGCGAGGAGTTCGCCGCCGCCCACGAGGACATCGCTCCCGATGCCGTCGTGGCGGCCGCGGAGGTGCTGTCCTCTTGGGACACCGAGCCTGCTGGCGGCCCGGTCCTCGAAGGCTGGGGGCTCGCCGCCGCGGGGCGGTCCGCGCCGGACCGCTGGGCGGGCGGGGTCGTCATTGGGCTCACCTCCGGTTCGACCGGCCGCGCCAAGGGAGTGGTGCAGAGCGAGGCCGCCCTCCGGTACGCGAGCCGCCGCACGATCGAGGCGGTGGGGCTGCGGCCCGGCGACCCGGTCGGCGCGCTGGTGCCCCTGTCTTCCGCCGCGGCGATCTGTTTCGGCCTCTACCTGCCCCTGATGCTGGGCGGGCCGATGCTCCTGCTGCCGAAGTGGGAACCGGGCGCGGCGGTCCGGCTCATGGCCGAGCACGCGGCGCGGTGGACGATGTGCGTGCCCACCATGGCCCTGCAGATGGGCTCGGCGGAAGGCGCCGACGGCGCGCTGACCGCGATGACGGCGATGACGGTGGGTGGCGGTCCGATGGACGCCGGCGCGCTCGGGCGCGCCGAACGACGGCTGGGCACGCGTCTCCTGCGCGTGTTCGGCATGTCCGAGTGCCTGGGGCACACCACGTCGTCGCCGTCGGACGCGGCGGATCATCGGCTCGGCACCGATGGCCGGCCCTTCCCCGGGACCGAACTGCGCGTCGTGGACGAGCTGGGCGCACCGCTGGGGACCGGCGTGACGGGCCATGCCCAGGTCCGGGGTCCGTCGCTGTTCCTGGGCTACGCACGCCAAGGGACGGTCGAGCGCCCGCCGCTGACCGAGGACGGGTTCCTGGCCACCGGTGACCTGATGGAAATCGCGCCTGACGGCTCGGTGAGCGTGAAGGGGCGCGAGAAGGACATCGTCATCCGCGGCGGTCGCAACATCGACATCACCGAAGTCGAGAGCGCGATCGCCCGGCACCCGGAGATCGACCAGGTGTGCGTGGTCCCGGTCCCCGACGCCGTGCTGGGCGAGCGCGTCGCGGCCTTGCTGGTCACCGCGCGCGAGGACCTCGACGTGCCGGCGCTCCAGCGGCACCTCGACGGCGAGGGACTCGCGAAGGGAAAGTGGCCCGAGTACGTCTTCCGCGTCGACGCGCTGCCGCAGAACCGGGTCGGCAAATTGGCGCGACGCGAGGCCGCGGCGATCGCGGATCGCCTGCGTGGTGCGGAGGACCGTGATGGATGAGGTATCCGTGGTCGTCGACGGTCCGAAGACGACGATCGCGTTTTCCCGGCCGAAGGCGCTCAACGCCCTGACCACGTCGATGCTCGACCACGCCGCGGACGCCGTCGAAACCGCCGCGAGCGGCACCCGGGTCATCGTGCTCACCGGCGCCGGACGGGCGTTCAGCGCCGGCGCGGATCTCGCCGCCGAACCCGGCGAACGCACGATCGCGGCCGCGAACCGGCTGACGTCGGCAATCGTGCACAGCCCGAAGATCGTGGTCGCCGCGGTCAACGGCCCTGCCGTCGGCGTCGCCTGCTCGTTCGCGCTGGCGGCCGATGTCGCGGTCGCGGCGTCGTCGGCGTACTTCCTGCTCGGGTTCGCGACCGTCGGCCTCATGCCCGACGGCGGGGCCACGGCCCTGCTCCCGGCGGCGGTCGGGCGCGCGAGAGCGGGACGCATGATGTTCCTCCAGGACCGGATCCCCGCACGCCTGGCCGAAGAGTGGGGCATGATCGCCCGCGCGGTCCCGGACGACCAGTTCGCCGGCTTCGTCGATGAGTTCGCCGAGCGGTTCGCGAACGGCCCGGCGCTTGCCCACGCGCAGGCGAAGAAGGCGATGAACGCGGCCGTGCTCGACCGGCTCGACGACGCGCTGGAGCGGGAAGCGGCCGGGCAATCCGCGCTCTTCGCCACCGGCGACCATCGCGAAGGCGCGGCCGCCTTCCGCGCGCACCGGCCGCCCCGGTTCACCGGGAGGCCGTGATGCGGGCGTTCCGGTTGACCGGACCGAAATCCGCGCGGATGGAAGAGGTCGAGACCCCGGCGCCCGGGCCCGGGCAGGTGCTGCTCGACGTCCTGGCGGCCGGGGTGTGCCGATCCGATCTGGCGGTCCTCGATCGGGTGCAGGCGCTCGGGTATCCCGTCCCGTTCACGTTCGGCCACGAGATCTGCGGCCGGGTGGCCGCCCTCGGTCCCGGCGTGGATGGGGTCGAGGTCGGCACGGAGGTGGTGGTGCACGCGCCGGTCGGCTGCGGCCGCTGCCGTCGGTGCGACCGCGGCGAAACCCAGTACTGCGACACCGGGCACGAGAGCGGGGTCGCCGGTTTCGGCCTGGGCCTGGACGGTGGAATGGCGGACGCCGTCGTGGTCGATGCCGCCCGGCTGGTGCCGAGTGCGGGCCTTGCTCCCGCGCACGCCGCTGTCCTGGCCGACGCCGGGCTGACGTCCTACCACGCGGTCGCCGGGTCGCTCTCGCGCTTGTCCGACCCGGACGCGGTGGCCGTCGTGATCGGTGTCGGCGGCCTGGGGCACATCGCCTTGAGCATCCTGCGCGCCCGGACCGCGGCGACCGTGGTGGCGGTGGACATCCGTGAGCCGGCGCTGGAACTGGCTCGCGCGCTGGGCGCCGACCACACCGCGACCATCGACCGCTGTGCCGAGGTGGTCCGGGCCGTCACCGGCGGGCGCGGCGCGGACGTCGTGTTCGATTTCGCCGCGGCGCCCAGCACCGCGGAAGTGGCGCCGTCGCTGCTGCGCAAGGCCGGAGACCTCGTGATCGTGGGCAGCGGGGGAGGCGTGCTGCCCGTGACCAAGCCGGGCCCGCTGCCCTCCGGCACCCGGATACGCCTGCCGTACTGGGGATCGAAAGACGAGCTGGCCGAGGTCCTCGACCTCGCTCGCCAAGGGGCGCTCCCGGTGCGCACGGAGGAGTTCGCGCTGTCGGAGGCACCCCGGGTGTTCGACCTGCTGGCCGCAGGAGCGGTGGTCGGTCGCGCGGTGCTCGATCCGCGTCTCGGTTGACCGGCCCGGGGTGCGGAGCGAGCACCCCGGGCCGGTCCGCGCGGTCAGGACCAGGCCGGATCCGACAGCGCACCGATCCCGGCGGCCAGGAGGCGCGGTACGGCGTCGCCGACGCTGTCGAACCCGGTTCCCACCGTGAGCCCGCCGCGGTGCCGGGCGTGGATGCCCTCCGCGATCACTGCGGCCTTGAAGTAGCCCAAGCCCAGGTAGAACGCCATGGTGGGAACCTCGCGCCCGGTCGTCTTCGCGTAGCGTTCGACGGTGGCGACGGCGTCAGGTAGCCGAGGGCTCGTCGATGCCGCCGCCCCGCCGAGCACGGGATCGAACGCGGGGTTCGAGTACGCGACGTGCAGCCCCAGATCGGCGAGCGGATCACCGATCGTCGCCATCTCCCAGTCGACCAGTGCCCTGACGACGCCGGGATTCCCCTCGGCGAGGATCGCGTTGTCGATGCGGTAGTCGCCGTGCACGATCGAAGCCCCGCTCTCGGCCGGGCAACGGTCCTCGAGCCGGCGGTGCAGCGTGGCGAGGTCCGGCAGGTCCCTGGTCGCCACGTGCTGCCACTGATCCCGCCACCGGCGCAGCTGCCGGGCGAGGTAGCCCCGCGGCTTGCCGAACCGCCCGAGCCCGACGTCGTCGACGTCGACGGCGTGGAGGCGGCCGAGAACGTCGATCAGCCCGGACGCGCACCGCCGGATGTCCGCATCCGCGAGTTCGTGCAGCTGGTCCTGCGACCGGATGACCGGCCCGGGCACGAACTCCACGATGGAGAACGGGAATCCCAGTACCTCGGTGCTTTCTTCGAGCGCGACCGCCGCGGGCACGGGCACGCCGGTTCCGGACAGGGCCGCGACGACGCGGTACTCGCGGGCCACGTCGTGCGCGGACGGGGTCAGCCCGCCGAGCGGTGGGCGGCGCAGCACCCAGGAGCGGTCTCCGTCGGTGAGCCGGTAGGTCAGGTTGGACCGGCCGCCTTGGATCAGGGTCGCGGTGAGTTCGCCCGCCTCGGGGACCAGCCGCGCGAAATACCGGTGCAGGGCGGTCAGGTCGAGGTCCGCCGGGCCGGTCATCGGCCGGCTTCGCTGTGCCGCAGGGCCCGGCGGGCGATGGACCAGCGGTGCGTTTCCGAGGATCCGTCGTAGATCCGGAAGGGGCGCACCTCGCGGAGGAACCGGCTCAGCAGGACGTCGCCGGACACGCCGAGCGCGCCGCAGATCTGCAGCGCCCGGTCGACGGTGCGCCACACGGCTTCCGCGGTGAAGGTCTTGGCGATCGAGGTCGCCTGGCTGCCCGACCGTCCTTGGTCGATCTCCCAGCAGGCTCGCAGCACGAGTCCCCGGGCGGCGGCGATGTCGATCTCGCTGTCGGCGATCATCTGCTGGACCATGCCGAGATCGCCGAGCCGGGAGCCGAAGAGGCGGCGTTCCCCGGCGCGCCGCAGCGCGATGTCCTGTGCCCGGCGGGCGATGCCGAGCCAGCGCATGCAGTGGGTCATCCGCGCCGGCCCGAGCCGCACCTGTGCGTAGCGGAACCCCTCGTCGACCTCGCCGAGAACCGCGTCGTCCGGCACGAAGCAGTCGTCGAACAGGATCTCCATGTGGCCGCCGTAAAGGCTTTCGTCAAGAGTTTCGATGTGCCGGACCAGCTTCATGCCGGCGTTGCCGGCGTCGACGAGGAACATCGTGGCGCCGTTCTGGTCGCCGGGGGAGCCCGACGTACGGGCCATGCAGATGGCGAACCCCGCGCCGTCGGCGCCGGTGATGAACCACTTGCGGCCGCTGATCTTCCAGCCGCCTTCGGTCCTGGTCGCCGAGGTGGTCAGCGCGGCGGGATCCGAGCCCGCACCGGGTGCGGGCTCGGTCATCGCGAAACACGAGCGGATCTCGCCGGCCGCGAGCGGAGCGAGGTAGTGCTGCTTCTGCTCGGGTGTCGCGATGCGTTCGAGCAGGTGCATGTTGCCCTCGTCGGGCGCCGCGATGTTCAGCGCCAGCGGGCCGAGCAGGGAGTACCCGGCTTCTTCGAAGACGACCGCCCGCGATCGCATGTCGAGCCCGTGCCCGCCGTACTCCTCGCCGACGTGCGGGGCGAAGACCGCGGCGTCCTTGGCCGCCCGCTGAAGTTCCAGCCGGGTGGACTCGCTGCGCACGACCCCGCCGTCGCGCTCCTCGATCGGGATGACGACGTCGCGCACCAGCGCCGCGGTGCGCTCGGCGAGGGCCGCGACGGCCGGCTCGGGGGAGAGATCAATGGCCATCAGGACTCCAGTGGCTAATAGGCATTAGCCTAATGGAACTGTTTGCCGCCAGCCATGTCAAGTACGATGTGACCGATTCGGGTACAAGTCGCTAGCCAGCTGAGGGGGTGCCGTGGCCGACGGCATGACGGCGCGTCAGGCGGAGATTCGCGAAGCGGCGCTGGAGCTGTTCACGCGACTCGGGTACGAAGCGACGACGATGGCCGACATCGGAGCGCGGGTGGGCATCCGCGGCCCGAGTCTCTACAAGCACGTCGGGTCCAAACAGGAGCTGCTGGCGGGCATCATGGCGGGGACGATGGACGCGCTGCTGGCGGAGCACGCGCGGGCGACGGCCGGGATCACCGATGTCGGCGCGAGCCTGCGCCGGGCGGTCGAGGCCCATGTGCGGTACCACGCGCGGCACCGTCTCGAAGCCTTCGTCGGCAACCGCGAGCTGCGCAGCCTGGAGGAGCCGCACCGAACCGAGATCCTCGCGCGCAGGTCGGCCTACGAGTCGGCGTTCCGGCGCCTGGTCGAGGCCGGCGTGACGGCCGGCCGGTTCCACGTGCGGTCGGTGAAGCTGGCTTCGTACGCGCTGCTCGACCTGGGGATGGGCGTGGCGACCTGGTATCGGGAAGACGGCGAGCTCACCGAAAACGAAGTGGTCTGGGAGTACGTCGAGTTCGCGTCACGGCTGGTCGGCGCTTGACATTCCCACCAAACTGAGTTTGGTTCAGTTCATGGATGCCGACGAGATGCTGGCCACCACCCGCGCCGTGCGCAAGCGGCTCGACCCGGGCCGCGACGTCCCCGAGAGCCTCATCCGCGAGTGTGTCGCCCTCGCTCTTCAAGCGCCGGCCGGGTCCAACCTGCCCCGGACGAGGTTCGTGGTGATCCGCGATCCGGGCCGGCGGGCGGCGGTGGCGGAGATCTATTCCGAGATCTACCTCGGCTCCTACCGTGCTTCGGCCGGCTACATCGGCCGGGTCGAGGTGATGGGCGACGAGGCCGCCGGCGCACAACAGCGAACGGCACGGTCGGCGGACGCCCTGGAGCGGGCGTTGCACGAAGTCGGAACGATCGTGATCGCGTGCCTCGACGGCGTGCGGCTGGACGGCAGTTCCGCGTTCACCAGCGCGTCGATGCTCGGCGGTGTGCTGCCGGCGACGTGGAGTTTCATGCTCGCCGCCCGGGCGCGCGGGCTCGGAACCTGCTGGACGACGATGCACCTGGCCCGGGAGAAGGACGTCGCCGACGTGCTGGGCATTCCGTACGAGCGGGTCCAGCAAGTCTGCCTGACCCCGCTCGCGTTCACCCGAGGGGAGAAGTTCGGTCCCGCCGCGCGGCCGGAAGCGGATGAGGTCATCCACTGGGATGGCTGGGACACCGCCAAGCTCACCGCGCCTCCGCTCGGCGGCATCGCCGCCTCGCCTGCTTCCTGACCGGTGATCCCTCCACGCCGTGATTTCGGCGCGTTGTGGTCCGTGGCCCGGGCTGACGGATCCGCGGCTACTCACGCCTGGCGTACACCGAATCCCTGCCTGATGAGAAAGCCTGGACCGCGACCGGACTTCGCCACCGTCCTGCGGGGGCCGGCACAAGCGGATCACGCCCCACCGCACCGCAGTCCTGGGCACCGGGAACAGTCACTACAACGACCATCGACCACTGCCGCCGGAAATCAGTTACCAGTCATCCGGCTCCACCGAGGCGCCGCGGCGCACCGAATCGGCCGGGCAGCGGATAGTGCAGGTGGCAGGTGTGATGAACGCGCCGCGACCTGGTCGGGCGGACAGGTGTGCTGATCGAGCCTGTCCGCTATCGCAGAGGCGACCCATCGGGACGGGGCGAAGCGGCGGACGTCGGGGATGACCGCGACGTATGATCACGAGAAGGACGAAGCGCCACGACGAGGTCGCAGCACTGGCGGGCGGAAGAGGGGGCAGGGTGTTCGGTCGGAAGAGGAAGGTCAACGGTCTGAACGATCTGATGGCGCAGCTCGGGCCCGACCTGACTCGGGAATCGCTCGGCGTCGGGCCCGAATTCCCAGGCGTCACCCCGAACCCGTTCCTGAGCCGCGACGCAGGCAAGCGGAACGCGGAACTGCGTACCGGGGAGCTTGCGCTCGGCGTTCTCGTCGATTGGCGGGAGATCAACAGCAATCCGCGCGTGGTCCTGATGTTCGACGTGGAGACCTCCGACGGCAGCACGTTCCGAGGTATCGCAGACGAAGACCTCACGCTCACCGAGCTCACCCGACTCGTCCCGGGACAGACGTTGCCCGTGCGCTACCGACCGGCCGTCATGGACCACTACGTCGCTCTTGCCCGGGACGCAGACCCGGCCCGTGTCCGGCAGCTCGCCGACGAGATCGCGAGCCGCAAGCAGACCTGACTCGAGGCCATTGGCCGCATGCGGCCCGCGTGCTCAGCACGGCGTCGAACTGGTCTCCGCGGAACGCTCGCTCGTACTCTCCAATCACGACCGCGTCGAACGGACCGTTCGGCTGTTTCGCGGCCGCGATCAGCTGGGCTGCGGCCGGGCGTTCGCGCCAGGGCGGTCGGCGTGAGCATCCGTAGTCGAAGTACTCCGCCACGATCACGCCGCGCCCGTGGTATCTGCTCGGCGCGGGGAGACTGCGCGTGTCATGGTGTCGAGGGCGGACCGCGGTCGCCCTGAACAGATGACGAGACCGGGGTTGACCTGCACCCGAACGGCCGCATTGCCGCCCGTATCACCCATGTTGGGCTGTAAGTGGCCGCCCTTTGTCCGCGGATAGCCGCCGGCCGAACTCCTCCGGGTGCCACGAGGCCCGGGTGCGGCGCCGGCCGGCGGTCAGGACGGTGGCATGGCGGCGGCCAGCACCCGCAGGGCCAGATCGAGTGCGTCGGACAGCCGCCGGATTGAGCGCGAGGCCTGCATGAGGACGAATCCGCCCTGGACGATGGTGAGGATGTTCTCGGCAAGGGCGGTGGGATCCGTGTCGGGCAGCAGGTGCCCGTTTTCCCGCATGCGGCTCAAGCCGCGTGCGAGGTACCCGGTCCACTCGTGGAACCCGGCGTCGATGAGGCGACGTGCTTCGGGATCTTCCTCGGCGAGCTGAGCGGTCAGTGACCCGAGCGGGCACCCGCCCCTCGCGCCGCGCTCGGTGTGCACCGTGAGGAGCCGGTCCTTCCAAGCGAGCCAGGACTCCCACGTGTCCAGTTCTTCGAGCGGCGGCTGCTGGTCCTCGAGCGCCTGCCGGGCCTGCCGTTCGACGACTGCCTGCAGGAGCTGCGCGCGTCCGCCGGGGAAGTAGTGGAAGACCTGCCCGTGGCTGGTCGAGGTGGCCTCGCGGATGTCGTTGATCCCCACCTGATCGATGCCACGCTCGTACAGCAGCGCCGCCGCGGCGTCGATGATCCGTGCCCGGGTCGCCGCGCCCTTCGACGTCCACGCCCCTGTCTCCATGGTGCTTCCTTCTTCGTCGTCGATGACCTGCCGCCAACTTTGGAGTTGCGTCTCCATTCTACCGGGGCGTAGTTTGGAGAGAGCGCTCCAGAAAGGCGCGGAAGGAGAGACCTCATGACGAAGATCGACGTCCACACCCACTTCCTCCCGGACTCCTACGTCGAGACGCTCAAGCGCCACGGCATCAACTGGACCGGCGGCGTCGGGATGAGTGCCTGGACCCCGGAGAAGCATCTGGCGTTCATGGACGAGTGGAGGATCGAAGTCGGGGTACTGTCCTGCCTGGCCGAGACGGGGATGTACTTCGGCGACCAGCAGGAAGCGAACGAGCTGGCGCGCAACGTCAACGACTACGGCGCGCAGATCGTCCGCGCGCACCCCACGCGCTTCGGCATCTTCGGCGCCCTGCCGTTGCCGAGCGTCGACGCCGTCCTGGCCGAGGTCGACCACATCTACGACGGGCTCGGTCTCGACGGCGTCTACCTCGTGTCCAATGTGGCGGGTACTTACGTGGGCGACCCGGCGTGGGAACCGCTGTACGCCGAACTCGACCGCCGTCACGCAACCGTGCTCGTGCATCCCGTCGAGCCGCGGGAGACCCCGGACCTGCCGTGGCAGCACTGGATCGGCGAGTACGTCTTCGACACGACACGGGTGTTCATGACCCTGGTCTTCAACGGGGTGCTCGACCGCTATCCGGGGATCAACTGGATCATGTCCCACGGAGGCGGGACCGTGCCTTACATCAGTGGCCGGCTCGCGACGGCGCCGCGGGTCAACGAGCAGTACCGCGCGGCCGGGAAGCGTCCGATGTCGGAGTACCTGCGTTCGGTCTACTACGACATCGCCGTGGCCGATGCCCCGGTCATGGTGAACACCATGGTCGATGCCGTCGGGGCCGACCGGATGCTGTTCGGTACGGACTGGCCGTACTCGCACGATGTGTTCGACATCCCGGAGCCCGGCGAGCACGACCCGGTCAAGCTTCTGGGCGTCGAACTCGGCGCCCGGGTCGGGCGGTCCACGGCCTTGCGGCTGCTGCCGGGCGTCAGCCGTCGGCTGGGGCACGCCGACAACCCCGCCGCCGTCGCCTGATCCGGGGACTGGCCGCCTGAGGCATGCCGCCCAGCGCAGGGCCGTCGCGCTACCCGTGCTGAGCGCGCGCGTCCGTCATTGGTGCGACGGGCTCTTGTGCCAGCCCTTCCGCCGCGTACGCGTCTCCGCCGAGATTAGCGCAGGCGGCCCAGCGTCACGTCAGGTCTGGTCGCGTCGTTGGAGTCCATCCTCGCCATCGAGGTGTCGCTGCCGGTGGATTCCCCGTGCCCGTACGGGGATGGCAGTCACGCGAACATCTGCATGCCGCCGAAGAACAGCACCAGAAGCGCCCCGATTCCGAAGCCTGTCAAGAGCGCGCCGCCCAGGCCGGGGCGAATCCGGACGCCCCCGTAAGCCAGGCCCAGCACGAACATCATCCAGGCGCCGACGAAGGCGAGGTGCGTCATCATGGTGGTGCTGAGGTCGAAAGCGGCTTTAGCGCCACCGGCGACGATCAGGGCAAAGACGATCGAGATTCCCGCGCGGGTCCACCGGTTCTTGGCAACGCTGCCGGTCGAGGCCGGGTGTGACTGACTGCGGGTCATGGTGTCCTCCTCGTCGGGTCACTCCAGTCTCACACGCACCGCGACCGGTGATCCTTACCGTGCGGTTACCGGTGTTCGGGAATCCGGGTCACGACGACTCGCGCGGGCCGGCGTCTGCGGGCAAGTACCGGTCAGGGGAAGTCACGAGGGGAGCGGCCGATGCGAGTTCGACGGGATTCGGCGCAAAAGCCGGTCCATGGAGAGCCTGGCCGCCGTACGGGTTGTAGGTCCATTTTGTACTGCACGTGCTCCACCGCTGGTCGCTCCATCTCCATCACGGGGCCAGGGCCGGCGTGGCGAGTCAGGGCTGCCAGGTGAGTGGCGCGCCGCCGTAGTCGGTGTTGGGGGCGACGCTGGTGTACTCGCTGTTGTCATAGCCGGCGCCGCTGACCGGGGTCGTGCCGGGAGCGAGCACCAGGACGCAGGTTTGGTAGCCGGCGCCGGTTGTGGTGAAGTCCCGTCCGGCGCCCGCGTTGTCGCATTTGTCGAAATGGGTGAACACCGCCACCTCTTGGGCGTCGGAACCGTCGGGGAGGAGGCCGCGCAGCGGTGGCGCGGCGGTGTAGGCGAAGTTGCCGCCGGAGTCGTCCGTCACGGTGACCCGCAGGTAGTACGGCGTCAGGCCGTTCGCCTTGTCGCCGAGTCTGAGCGGCGCGAGGTCGGAGGGTGCGCCCTTGTCGATCCCCGTCACCGCGAGGCCGAGGGTGCCGGTGACGTTTTCGGACTTGAACGGCACATCGGCCTTTTGCCCGAAATGGAACTTGGCGCCCGGCTGTGCGTAACCGACGGAGGCGGTGCTGCCGGTCGTGGCCGGCGCCGCGGTGCTCGACGTGGGGACCGGTGCGGTCGACGGGGGAAGCGGCTGCGCTGCGGGGGTCGCGGCCCCCTGGGTGGTGCTGGAGCAGGCGGTCAGCAACAGCAAGCCCGCTGCGGCCGCGGTGTAGGACTGCATCCGGCGAGACATGGCGGAACTCCTCGGGTTCGTACGGCTGGGTGCTTGGTCCGGAAGCTTGCCGGTGGCCGGTATCCGGCTGTTTCCTTTTCGGTAACCCCGCACGCCCGGGCGCTTTAGAATCACTTTCGGCGGGCTGAGTCACGGGGGGATGAAATGGCGGCCGATGCGGCGATGGCGTTCCGGGTGCTCGGCCCGGTCGAGGTCCGGCGGGCCGGGGTGCCGGTGCCCCTGCCCGAGGGGCAGGTGGCCCAGCTCCTCGGGGTCCTGCTGGTCAACGCGAACCGGCTGGTGCCGGTCGACACCCTGATGGCGGTGCTGTGGCCGGACGAAGCTCCGGCGACCGGGCGCAAGATGGTGCAGGTCCGGCTGTCGCGGCTCCGGGCGCTGCTGGCGGGCACCCCGGCCGCGATCATCGGCGGCCGCGCCGGGTACCGGCTCGACGTCCGGGCGGACGCGGTCGACGTGGCCGAGTTCCGCGCCCGCGTCTCCGCCGCGCGCAGCGCACCGCCCGCGGACGCGCTCGGCCTGCTCGGCTCGGCGCTGGACCTGTGGCGCGAACCGCCGTCCGGCTGGTTCGGCGAAACCCTTGCCGGGCAACGGATTGCGGCTTCGCTCGAAGGCGAACGACTGGCGGCCGTCGAGGCGCACGTCGACGCCGCGGTGGCCGCGGGGCGCCAGCAGGAGGCGATCGACCGGGCCGTGGACACCCTGGCCGCGCATCCCTTGCGGGAAAGCTTGCGCGCCCGGGTGATGTCGGCCCTGTCCACCGCGGGGCGGCAGGCCGAGGCACTGGCGGTGTTCGACGAGGGCCGGCGGCTCCTGGCCGACGAGCTGGGCGTCGACCCGGGTGCGGAGTTGTGCGCCGCGCACGCCGCCGTGCTCGCCGGGACTCCGCCGGAGCCGCCCGCGCCCGCCGTTCCCCGGCAGCTGCCCGCACCGCTGACCCGGTTTGTCGGCCGCGAAGCGGAGATCGCGGCGCTGACGACGATCGCGCACCCGGCGGCCGACGAGCCCGCGACGGTGGTCGTGCACGGCCCCGGCGGGCAGGGCAAGTCCGCGCTCGTCGTCCGCGTCGCACACCGGCTGGCCGGAGAATTCCCGGACGGGCAGCTCTACGCGGACCTGCTCGGCGGGACCGCGGGCGCCGTGCCGCCGACCGCGGCGGACGTGCTGCGCCGCTTCCTGCGGGCGCTGGGCCTGCCGCTGCCCGCGATCCCGGACGATCCGGCCGAGGCGGCCGCGGTCTACCGGTCGGCGCTGGCCGGGCGCCGCGTCCTGGTCGTGCTGGACAACGCGGTCGACAGCGGGCAGGTCCGGCCCCTGCTGCCGGCCACCCCGGGTGCCGCCGCGCTGGTGACCAGCCGGCGGCTGCTGGCCACCGTGGAGGCCCGCCACGTCGCGCTGGAGCCGCTGCCCGAGGAGAACGCCGTCGACCTGCTGGCCCGCTACTCCGGCCGTCCGGTCGACGACATCCGGGACGGCGACAAGGAAAGCGTGGCCGCGATCGCCCGGGCGTGCGACCACCAGCCGCTGGCGCTGCGCATCGCCGCGGCGCGGCTGGCCAGCCGTCCCGACTGGACTCCGGCGACGCTCGCCGCGCGGCTGGCCGACGAACGGCATCGCCTCGACGAGCTGCACTTCGACGATCTCGCCGTGCGCTCGAGCGTGGAACTGGGCTACCGGGACCTCGATCCGCCGACCGCCCGCGCGTTCCGCCTGCTGGGCCTGCTCCACCTGCCGTGGCTGGGCGGGCCGGTGGTGGCGGCGCTGCTGGGCACCGACGCGGCCGGCGCCGACGACGCCCTGGACCGGCTGGTGCGCGCCACGCTTCTCGACGTGCCGGAGCCCGGTCGTTACCAGCTGCACGACCTCGTCCGGTTGTTCGCCGCCGAACAGGCCGCCCGCGAGGAATCGCCGGCCGCGCGGGAGGCGGCGCTGAGGGCCGCGTACGAGCACTACCGGGCGCGGCTGGCCGCGGTGCACGCCCGGCTGCGTCCCCACGCGTACTCCGCGCTGACGGACCGGGAAGAGCCGAGCGGGGAGTTCGCCGACATCGCCGCCTGCGTCCAGTGGATGGACGACGAAACCGACAACCTCATCGCCGCGGCGCGCTCGGCCGCCGATGCACCCGAGTTCGCCCCGTACGCCCTTGACATCACCGAGCGCCTCTATTCGTACCTGTGGAAGCAGGACGCGCGCGCCGACCTGCTCGAAGTGGGCCGCATCGCGACCGCGGCCGCCCGCCACGTCGGCACCGACCAGGCGACGGAGCGGGCGACCGGCATCCGCGCCGCGGCCCACCGCCGGGTGGGCCGGCTCGACCAGGCGCACGCCGAGTTCCTCGCCGTGGTCGAGAGCCGGCGCCGGCGCGGCGACCTGTTCGGCGAAGGCCGCGGTCTGACGAACGTCGGCATCGTGCTGAAGGAGCTCGGCCGGCTGGACGAGGCGGTGGCCTGCCTGGCGGACTCGATCGAGCTCGTCGAACGGCACGGCCCGGCCGGCGCGTCCCGGGTCGCGCTGTGCTGCATGGCGGAGGTCCACCTGCAAGCCGGCCGCTACGCCGAGGCAAGCCGCTACGCGGGGCAGAGCCTGGCGCGCTCCCGGGCCCACGACGACGTCACCGGAGCGGCGTACGGCCTGGCGGTGCTCGGCCAGGCCCAGTACGGCCTCGGTGACCTGGCGGCGGCCGAGAACGCGCTCGGCGAGTGCATCGCGGTCTGCCTGCAAGCGCACGAGCGAAGCGATGAATGGGAGGCGCGCCTGTCGCGTGCCCAGGTGCGGCTGCGGCGGGGAAACCCGGACGGCGCCGCCGAAGACGCCCGCCGCGCCTTGGAAATCCTCGGCGACCACGGCGACGCCTACGGCCGCGGCGCGGCGCATCGCCAGCTCGCCAGGGCCCTGCACCTGCTCGGTTCGCCGGCGGCCGGGACCCACCACCACACGGCCGCCGCGCTGCTCGGCGCGTCGGCGACCGTTCCCAACGCCACCTTGGAAACCCTCCTGGGCCGGGCGCCGTAAGCCGAACGGGAAGCTGTTGCGCGGAAAGAACCGTGCGAGAACCGGCGAGATACCGGCGTGGCCCAGGCTGTTGCCTCATGACCGGAGAAACCGACGGAACGGACGTGCGTGCCCGGTACCGGGCACGCGCCATCGAGCTGGGGGCGCTGCTGGCCCAGGCCCGGTACACCGGGCGTGCCGACGAGGCGGGCGTGACCGCGGTGGTGGACGGGCGCGGCACGCTCCTGGACGTGCGCATCTCGGCGGACGCGGTGCGGGGACCGAAACCGCAGCTGATCGGCCCGGGCGTGGTCGAGGCGGTCGGGCGAGCCCGCGCGGTCGCCGCCGAGCACGCCGCCGGGCTGGTCGCCCGGACCGAGCCGGCCGCGGACGTGTTCGCCGGCCTGCACGACGAGGAGGCGTGGTGAATCCGTACGACCGGTTGTACGCGCGGGTGGCCGAGCTGGAGAACGGGTTGGCGCGCAGCCGCGCCACGATCACTGGTTTCGCCGATGTCCGGCTCACCACGCCGATCGGCCGGGACCTGGGCACGGTCGTCATGTCCGGCGAAAGCCGGTTGCTGGCCGTGGATCTCGACCCGGCCGCGGTGCGTTACACCACCGCCGCCGCGCTCGGCGAGGCCGTGCTCGCGGCCATCCGGCAGGCCGAAAAGGACAGCAAGGATCATCGGGCCGAAGCACTCGCACGGGCGCGGGGAAACACGTTCATCTGACCGAAGGGAGCAGCGCATGCACGAGGCGCCGGGTGGCGGATTCGAGGTCACCGCCAATCAGCTGGAGAACGCGGCGGTCGCGTTCGAGGACGCGGCGGCCGACTGGGGACGGTTGCACATCGACATGTCGGGCTGGGCATTGGCGGACGACGCGCTGGGCTTCCTCGGCCGGCAGGCGGGCGTGGTCCAGGAGTACAACGCCGCGCTGTCAGTGGTTCAGGGCAAGACCGCGAACGGCGTGGCCGGCCTGCGCCAGGCCGCCGACGAACTGCTCCACTCGGCCCGGAAGTACACCGCGGCGGAAAGCTCGATGCGGGAGGAACTCACCCGGGTGGGAACCACGATTCCCGAGGGGCGGGGACGGAGATGACCAGCGGTCTGCAGCCGTCGGCGCTCGTCCGGCAGCCATACCCGGTGGACAACGACAAGCTCGTCCGGAACTGGGCACAGATGTGGTTCATCGGCAACGACGACGCGGTCAGCACGCTCGACCGGATTCGCGACGAAATGTTCGGCAACGCGGATCAGGTCTACGCCCTGGCCGAACAGTGGGTGGCCAACCCGGTGATGTCCGCGGACAAGCAGAGCATCACCACCGCGACGGTCAACCTCGCCGGTTACTGGCAGGGACCGGCCGCGGAATCGTTCAACACCTGGGTCGGCTCGAACGGCGGAGGCGTGTTGTCGGTGTTCGAGAGCAACGGCTCGGCCATGACCGACATCGGCACCACCCTGGGCAACTGCGCGGCGGCGGTGTACGAAACCTATGGCAACGCCATCAACGCGATCGGCCAGTGCGCCGGCGCGCTCGCCGGGATCGCGACCGACCTGATGCTGACCCCCGTGCCGATCATCGGCGAGATCGCCGACGCCGACGCGGTCGACAAGGTGTCCAGCGCGCTGGACACGTTCGTGACCGCGGTGGCCGGTTTCGTCGCGGACGCGGTGAAGCAGATCGGCGTGTACAAGGCGCAGGGCGTGACGGTGACCGCCGCCGCCAACAACGGCTTCACCGCGGTGCCCCCGCCCGGCACCCTGCTCGGTGACCCGGACAAGTGGTGGAGGGAACCACAGCAGCAACAGCAGTGACGCCCCCCGGACCACGTCACCCGTCGGCTACGGTCTGGGGTGTCAACGGCCCTTGCTGAGGCTTGGGCTCGCGTTGCGATCCGGGGAGCACGTGCCGGATCACCAGGCTGCTTCGAGTGTTCAGCCGAGGGAATTCCGGCCACGGTGGCGGCGTCGGGCGATCATCGCCGCAGCGCCGGGACACCGGCGGCGCTGTCGGCGGAGAAACCGGTGCCGTGGAACCCGTTGACGCGCCGTCCGCGGCCGGCACCATTCGTCGTTCTGCTGGACCTGCTGGCTGTAGTTCAGGTGCGTCAGCGTCAGGCCGTTCGGCACGGAGCGCCGTCACCGTTCACCGTCGCCGCACCGGCCGCCGGGCTCAGCGCCGTTCCCATCAATTTCCTGCCGAGAGCAACGGCCACGTCATGCCTGGTCAGGGCGCGTGTTCGGGTGATTTTTGCATGCCGATGTCATGGCAGGAGTTATGCCGCCGATCCGGCTGTCCTTCTCGGCTCTCTCCGTTCGTCCACTAGGTGAATGACCAGAGGCACGAGGAGGGACTCGGATCATGCGACTCCACACGATGGCCATCGTCGCGGCCGTGGCCGGCGTCGTCATCAGTACGACCGCCGCCACCGCCTGTGATGTGACGGTGTCCAACCCCCACGTAGTGGCGCACCTCGACGAGGGCGCCGGGCAGACGCCGGAAGCCGTCGAGGTCGAACCCGACGGCTCGGCGGACGTCTCGTTCTCGGCTGCCGGCCAGGTCGCCCGGGTGACGCTCGGCGGCCAGGTCCAGGTGCTGGGCCGGCTCCCGCGCACGGGCAACTGCCCGGTGGCCGGCGCCCCCAGCAGCATGGGGCTCGCGCGCTCGTCGGACGGCGTGCTCTACGTGCTCGACTGCACCGGTGACGCGAACACCGGCGTCTGGCGGATCAGCCGCGGCCGGGCGCCCGTCCAGCTCGCTGCGCTGCCGCCGAGCGGGTTCCCGAACGGCATGGTCCTCGATCAGCTCCGCGGGCAGTTGTACATCGCCGACTCCACGCTGGCGACCGTGTGGCGTGTCCCGATCGGCGGCGGAACGCCCGTGGCCTGGGCGACCGACCCGGCGCTGGCGAGAACCTCGTTCCTGGGCGCTAACGGCATCAGCCTGCACGGTGGCGCCGTGTGGGTCGGCAACACCGACCACGGCACGATCCTGAGGATCCCGGTGCGGCCCGACGGCGGTGCCGGAGCCGTGCAGACCGTCGCAAGCGGGCTGGGTGCCGTCGACAGCTTCACCTTCGTGCCCGGCACCGACCTCGTGCTGATGGCGCTGCCCCTCGCTGATCAGGTCGTTCTCGTCCACCCGGACGGCCGGGTCCGCACGCTGCTGACCGCCGCCGACGGCCTTTCCGGTCCGACCGCGGTCAAAGTGCGGAACGGCACCTTGTATGTGTGCGACGGGGCGGTGCTCAGTCACCTCGACCCGAACCTGCTCGTCGCGCACATCGACTACTACTGACGCCTGTTCCCGGCTGTGGACGCGGGGAACAGGTCCCGGGAGGATCAGTTCGCCGGATCCGGCACGCGTGACTCCGCTTTCTGTCCCAATGGGATTGCCGCCGCTGAGTGACCTCCATGCGTCGGATGGTCCGCGGCTGTCGATCGCGCTGATGGACGGGGGGAGGGCGGCTGCAGGATCGCGGCCCTCGGCTGGAACGCGGGCGGCCGCCTGCTGGTCACGCTGATCCGGACCTCGGTGGTGATCCGCCGGCCTCATGCCCCGCAAACCCGACGTCGCGCTCCCGGCTCCGGTGCGCCGCGGCTGCGGAGCGCTGGCAGGCAGCCGCCTGGTGCTGACCCCGTCGACGACGGCCGAGTCGGCCGGCGACTTCCGCGTGGGCCGTCCGGCTCGGAGGACGACGTCTTCGTCGTCTACTGCCCTTGGTTTCACTATGTGAATCCCAGGAACCACGATGTGACAAGAATGGCCTCACGGGCATTGACCGTGGTGAGCGCTGGTGACTATCTTCGATAGATAATGGAATCGAGGAGTCATATAGTGAAACCAACGGCCGCCTTGGCGGAGTGGGTGCGGGTTCTGCGGGCCGAGGATGTCCCCGAGCGGGTACGCGCCCGCGCGAAGCACCTGCTGCTCGACGGGTTCGGGGCCGCGCTCGTCGGTGCCCGGCTGCCGTGGTCCCGCGTCGCGACCGATGCCGTGCTGGCCTTCGAAGGCCGCGGTGACTCGGTTGTCGTCGGCACCGGCAAGACCACTGCCGCACCCGCCGCCGTACTGCTGAACAGCACCTTCATCCAGGGTTTCGAGCTCGACGACTTCCACCCGATCGCGCCGCTGCACAGCACCTCGCTGATCATCCCGGCGATCCTCGCCACCGCGCAGAGCGGCCAGGTCGTGACCGGGATCGACGCGGTGACCGCCGCGGTCGCGGGGTTCGAGGTCGGCCCGCGCGTCGGCCGCGCGCTGCACGGCGCCCAGATGCTCTCGCGCGGCTGGCACTCCGGGCCGGTCTTCGGTACGCACGCCACGGCCATGACCACGGGCAAGCTGTGCGGCCTGACCGCGGCCGAGCTGGAGGACGCGCTCGGCATGGCGGGTACACAGTCCGGAGGGCTGATGGCCGCGCAGTACGAGGCCATGTCCAAGCGCATGCAGCACGGGTTCGCCGCGCGCAACGGCTACTACGCCGCGCACCTCGCCGCCGGCGGCTACACGGGGATCAAGGCGGTTTTCGAGCGGGAGTACGGCGGCTTCCTCGCCGTGTTCGGCGAAGGCCACGACCCGGTCCCGGCAGAGATCACCGCGGAACTCGGGCAGCGCTGGGACACCGAGCTCATCATGGTCAAGTCGTTCGCCGCGATGGGCGGGCTGCACGGCGCCATCGAGGCCGCGCTGAAGCTCCGCGCGGACCACGGCGTCGACCCGGCGGAGGTCGCGGAGATCGAGGTCGCCGTCGGCCACACCGTGTACCACCACGGCTGGTGGGAGCCCGAGCGCCCGCTGACGCCGATCGGCGCGCAGATGAACATCGGCTACGCCGTCGCCGCCGCGCTGTGCGATGGGCAGGTGCTGCCCCCGCAGTTCACGACCGAGCGGCTCGACGCCGACGACATCTGGGCCCTGGTCGCCAAGACCCGGGTGCGGCACGAGACGGCGTTCGACGATCCGGCCAGGCGCGGCGCCACCGACCTGCGCCTGACGCTGACCGACGGCACCGTCCTCGAGCGGCACGTCGCGATGCCGCACGGCTCGCCGTTCGACCCGGTCACCGCCGAGGAGATCGTCGCGAAGTTCCACCACCTCACCGAGCGCGCGGTCGACCCGCGCGACGCACCGCCATCGAGGCCGCTGTGCTGGGCCTCGACGAAGCCGCCGATCTCACCGAGCTGCTCGACCTCCTCGCGGCGCCTGTCCAGAGCGTCCTCGACTGATCCCGATTGCGAGAACCATGACCACGGCACGTAAAGCCCTGCGCCGCAGGCTCGATTCCGGGGAGCTGATCGTGGCACCCGGGGTGTACGACGGGATCTCCGCACACCTGGTGGCCCGTCTCGGGTTCGCGGCTGGGTACCTGACGGGTGCGGGTGTCGCGGCGTCCGGCTTCGGGCTGCCCGACATCGGTCTCGTCACCCAGACCGAGATGACCGAACGCGCCCGGATGGTCGCCCGCGTGCTCGGCGACATTCCGCTGATCGCCGACGCCGACACCGGTTATGGCGCCGAGCTGAACGTCGTGCGCACGGTCCGGGAGTACGAAGCCGCCGGCGTCGCCGCGATCCAGCTGGAGGACCAGGCGTTCCCGAAGAAGTGCGGGCACCTGCCGGACAAGGAGCTGATCCCGGCCGGGGACTTCACCCGCCGGCTCGGCGCGGCACTCGACGCCCGCACGGACCCCGACCTCGTGCTCGTCGCGCGCACCGACGCCCGCGGTCCGCTCGGCATCGACGCCGCGATCGAGCGCGCCAACGCCTACGCGGCCGCGGGCGCGGACGTCATCTTCGTCGAAGCGCCGCAGGGGGAAGACGAGATCGAACGCATCGCCCGCGAGGTCGAGGCGCCGCTGCTGCTCAACCTCGTGATCGGCGGCCTGACCCCCGTGCAATCCTCGGAACGCCTGCGGGAACTGGGTTTCGCGATCGCGATCCACCCGTCGGTCGCCCTCGGGGCCGCGGCTTTCGCGATGCTCCACGGCCTCGCCGACTTGGCGGGTGAAGATCCGAAGACGCTGATTCCCGGAAAACCTGCGGAATTCTTCAACCTCGTCGGCCTCGCCGAGTGGTCCGAGATCGGCGACCGCCACCGCGTCGCGGAAGGAGCCTGAACCATGGGCATGACGATGATCGAGAAACTGCTCGCCCGCAAAGCCGGGCTGACGCAGGTGAAAGCGGGCGACACGGTCACCGTGGACGTCGACATGTGCGTCCTGATCGACCTGCAGTTCGCCACGCTGTGGCTTCCCCCGTCGCGGATCCACGACCCGGACAAGGTCGCCGTGGTCATGGACCACGCCGTTCCCGCGCCGTCGCTCAAGGACGCCGAGGGCGGTCCTCGTGCCCGGAAGTTCGCCCGCGACTTCGGGATCGAGCGGTTCTACGACGTCGGCCGGCACGGCATCTGCCACCAGGTGATCGCGGAGAACGGCCTCGCCCGCCCCGGCGAAGTGCTCGCGTGCACCGACTCGCACACGTGCGCGGCCGGCGCGTACAACACCGCCGCGCGCGGCCTCGGCCCGGCCGAGGTGTACTCGATCATGTGCACCGGCAAGACCTGGTTCCAGGTCGCACCGACCATCCGCTACGAGCTCACCGGCGGCAAACCCGACGCCGTCGGCGGCAAGGACATCTTCCTCTACATCGCCGACAGATACGGCGACGCCACCAACATGAACCTCGAGTACGGCGGCCCCGGGCTCGCGAGCGTCCCGATGAACGACCGCCGCACCCTCGCCACCCAAGGCGCCGAGGTCTCCGCCGACTTCAGCACCTTCGGCGTCGACGACGTGCTTCGCGAGTTCCTCGCCGAGCGCGGGGTCGAGGGCTACGAGGCCGCCGACGCCGATCCTGACGCGTCGTACCACGCCGTGCGCGAGGTGAACCTGTCGGAGCTGGAGCCCTACGTCGCGCGGCCGGGGACGGTCAGCCACAACGGCGTCCCGGTGTCGGGCATCGAGAACCGCCGGATCGACCAGGCGTTCATCGGCTCGTGCGCCAACGGCCAGCTCGAAGACCTGCGCGTCGCCGCGGAGATCCTGCGCGGCCGGACCGTCGCGCCCGGCGTGCGGCTGCTGGTCACGCCCGCGTCGCAGCAGGTGTACCGCGACGCGATGCGGCTGGGCTACCTGCAGGACATCGCCGATGCCGGGGGCGTGGTCACCAACTCCACGTGCGGCGCCTGCTTCGGCTACCACATGGGTGTCGTCGGCCCGGGCGAAGTGTGCCTGACGTCCTCGACCCGCAACTTCACCGGCCGCATGGGCAGCACCGAGGCCGAGATCTACATGGCCTCGCCCGCGACCGTTGCCGCGTCCGCGATCGCGGGCGTCATCTCCGACCCGAGGAAGGTGACCGCGTGAGCACGGTTTCCGGCCGCGTCTGGGTGTTCGGCGACTCGCTGAACACCGACGCGATGTACCCCGCCTTCGCGATGAAGATGGACATCCCCGAAGCGTCGCAGCACGTCTTCTACGACGTCCGCCCGGAGTGGACGAAGCAGGTGCGGGCCGGCGACGTCGTGGTCGCGGGCCGCAACTTCGGCGTCGGGTCGTCGCGGCCGGTCGCCGCACTGTTCCGCCACCTCCGTGTGGCCGCGCTCGTCGCCGAGGAGTTCAACTCGCTGTTCCTGCGCAACGCGGTCAACGCGGGCCTGCCCGCGATCACCGTCCCCGGCGTGACGGAGGCGTTCGAGGACGGCGACACCGGCCGGTTCGACTTCGCCGGTGGACACTGGGCGAACGAGACGAAGGGCACCAAGGGCGACTTCGCGCCCCTGCCCGAGCTGGTGCGGGAAATCCTGGCCAGCGGCGGGGTGCTGCCGCGCCTGGCCGAGCAGGGGTACCTGCCCATCGAACTGCTGGACGTGCTCAAGGCCGGCGCGATCCCGACGGAGGCAGGCGCATGAGCATCGAGCGGTTGGCCGAAGGAGTGTGGCGGATCCCGACCACGGCCCGCGACAACGCGTTCCTCGTCGAAGGCGATGGCGGCTACACGCTCGTCGACGTCGGCTGGGCCAAGGCGCCGGCGGCGATCCTCACCGCGTTCGAGGAACTCGGCCGCAAGCCGCACGACATCCGGCGCGTCGTACTGACCCACGCCCACCCGGATCACGTCCAGGGCGCGGCCGAACTGCGCGAACGCACCGGCGCCGAGCTGCTGATCCACGCCGCGGACGCCGAGTGGCTCAAGGCCGGCCGGGTGCCGCCTTCCGGGCGGCAGGGCACGCTGGGCAAGCTGATCGACAAGCTGCCCAAGCTGCACTGGCGTCCGTTCACCGCGGACCGCACGCTGGCCGACGGCGAGGTCGTCGACGGCCTGGAAGTGATCCACACCCCGGGCCACAGCCCCGGCCACATCGTGCTGCGGCACGAGGTGACGCGGACGCTGTTCGTCGGCGACGCCGTGTTCCATCGCGGTGCGGAGCCGGCGCAGGGACCAGCCGCGCTGTCGGCGGACGCCGGGGCGCGCGACGCGAGTCTGCGCCGGTTGCCGACCGACGTGGCGGCGGTCGGGTTCGCGCACGGCAGCCCGCTGTCGGGTGCGGGGGTCGAGACCTACCAGCGCTGGGTCGCGGCCACGGCTCCGGCATAATCCGGACCGCGACTTACCAAAAGGGAGCAGTGGGTGGAGGACGAAACGCCGGGGCACACCGAAGGCGGGGAGACCGCGCGCCGGGCACTGCGGCTGATCGACGCCGTGGTCACCGCCGGCGAGCCGATCGGCCTCAACGACCTGGTGGACCGGATCGGGCTGTCCAAGAGCACCTGCTACCGCCTGCTGCGCGTGCTGCAAGAGGAGCGGTACCTCGACCGGGGCGAGGCCGGCGGCTACACCGTCGGCAGCCGCCTGGTCGGGGTCGCCGCCGCGGTGCTCCCGCAAGCGGCGCTGTACCAGGCAGCACGCCCGGTGCTGCGCGCGCTCGCCGACAGCGCCGGCGAGACCTCGACCCTGCACGTCCGCAGTGGCCATCACGCGGTCCTCGTGCTGGGCGCGGAAAGCACAGCCCAGGTCCTGCGCCGCGCGGCGACGATCGGTGAAACCACACCACTCACCCGTGGCGCGGCGGGCCGGGCGATCCTCGCAAGCCTCTCCGCGGCCGAGGCCGCTTCGGCCACGGCCCACCTCACCGACGCGACGAGTGTCCTGAGCGGATTGGACGAAATCCGTCAGGACGGCTTCGTGCTGTCGTTCGGTGCCAACCACCCGGGCGTGGCCGGCATCGCGGCTCCGGTCACCGGTGGCGCCCACGGCATGTCCGTCGCGGTGGCCGGCCCCGCGGAACGCTGGACCGAGCAACGGATGCGCGATTTCGCCCCGAAACTGGTGGCCGCATGCGAACAACTGGCCGGGCTCTTCACCTGAGCCGCGAGAACAGTGGCCGTTCGGGACAGTTCGCACTGCACCACGCCCTGGAGCACGCGGGCACCAGCGAACGTGAGCGCAGCTTGCTACACCTGCAGATCAGCTTCGATGCGTCTGAGCTCGTGGCGGGCCAGCGCGAGATTGGCCCGTTCCCGGTTCAGTACCAGGTAGAGGAACAACGAATTCCTCGAGGAGTTCAGCAACCGGATCAGGTGGTACTGGCGGTGCAGCGTGATCAGGAAGTCCTCGATGGTCTCGTTGAGCGACAGCGACGACATGACCCGCAGTTTCGACCGTACGACCTCGGTGTTGCCGGCGGCGGCGACTTCCAGGTTCAGCCAGTCGCCACCCCCGCTGGTGCCGAGCGACATCCCGCTCTCGTAGTCGACCAGTGCGACGCCGACGGCGCCGGTGATCATCATGGCTTCTTTCAGCGCGGTCTCGATGCTCATCATGATGATTTCTTCCCTTCCCCTCAATTTGCGAAGTCCGATACTCTCCGGCACTCCATGAATTAATCAATCATTTCAGGATCACTTTCGGAGTCCGACCTTACTGGCGTCATTGGTTAGGGACAATCAAGGCGTCTAGTCAGTTCCGAGCATCACACGATAGAGTGAAACATAGTGGATCTCGAAACGGGCGAATTCGATCGACGTTCTTTGATCACGTGCATTTCGGTGTTGATGTTCCCGATTCCTGGCCGCTGGTGTGACGTGCCGCGACGAGACTTGTCCGCGGACAAGCGGCTTGGGGGACCGCCGACACGGAACCGTTTCCGCCCGGCGGGACGCCGCTAGACGGCGGATACGGTGCGCGACGGGACTGCGGCCGTCGTCGCCTGTTCAGCTCACCACGGAGGGTCATCGACCTTCAGGGCACGCTGAACCCGGGCTCCCGCTCCTCTGTGCTCGCGGCTCCGTGCGAAGGAGGAGATCAGCTCGGCGGATTCGGCCGGATCAACTCGAGGTCGTAGGCGAAGATCACCGCCTGGACGCGGTCGCGGGCCCCCAGCTTCGCCAGCACCCGGCCGACGTGGGTCTTGACCGTGGATTCCGAGAGCACCAGACGTTCGGCGATCTCGCCGTTGGTCCACCCGTTGCCGATGGCGAGCAGGATCTCCTGTTCGCGTTCGGTCAACGACAGCCAGCGGGGATCGGTCCGGGACGGCGGATCGGCACTGCCGGCCGGAAGCCGCTGGGCGTAGGTGTCGAGGAGCCGCCGGGTCAGCGCCGGGGCGATGACGGCGTCGCCGCTCGCGACTGCCCTGATGCCGGCGAGCAGCTCTTCGGGATGGGCGTCTTTGAGGAGGAACCCGCTCGCTCCGGCGCGCAATGCGGCGTAGGCGTACTCGTCCAGGTCGAACGTCGTCAGGACGAGGACGCGGGACCGGCCTCCGGCAGCGAGGATCCGCCGGGTGGCTTCGATGCCGTCCATGCCGGGCATGCGGATGTCCATGAGGACGACGTCCGGTCGCAGTTCCGCGGTCCGGCGCACGGCTTCGGCCCCGTGGGCGGCTTCGCCGACGACTTCGGTGTCCGGCGTGGCGTCGAGCAGCATCCGGAAGCCGAACCGCTGCATGGGCTGGTCGTCGACGATGAGGACGGTCGTCACAGCGCGCCGCCGGGCGGGACGGGCATCGGCGTGAGGTCCAGGACGGCCTGTACGGCCCACCCGCCGCCGGAGGTGGGGCCGACGGTGAGCGTGCCGCCGTAGAGGGCCGCGCGTTCGCGCATCCCGGCGATCCCGTGCCCTTCCGCGGCCGGTGGCTCGCGCGGCGTGGCGGCGTCGGGCGGTCCGGTGTCCTGGACGCGGATGCGCAGCGCCGGCCCCTCGACGGCGATCAGGACGTCGGCCCGGGTGCGCGGGCCGGCGTGCTTGAGCGTGTTGGTGAGCGCCTCCTGGACGATCCGGTAGGTCATCAGCTGCACTCCGCGATCGAGGGTGTCCAGCTCGCCGGCGGAGCGGAGGAGGATCTCCGGTCCGGCGGCGCGGATCCTCGTGCACAACGCGTCGAGGTCGCCGATCCCCGGTTGCGGGTTCAGCTCGGGTGCGTCGGTTTTCTCCCGCAGGACACCCAGCATGCGCCGCAGTTCGCCCAGCGCCTGCCGGCCGGCGTCGCCGACCAGCTCGAGCGCTTGCTTGCTGCGTTCGGGGGTGACGTCGGCCGCGTAGGCGCCGCCGTCGGCCAGCGTGATGATGACCGACAGGTTGTGGCCGATGATGTCGTGCATCTCGCGCGCCATGCGGGTGCGTTCGGTGGCAGCGGCCAGCCGGCTGCGTTGGTCCCGTTCGATCTCCAGCTGCCGCGCGCGCTCGCGCAGGCTCACCAGCTGGGCCCGGCGGATCCGGACGGCCAGTCCGAGCGCGACGGCCGCGGTCACGGCCGTGAGCAGGAAGAACAGCGCCTCCCAGAACGACACCGCGCGCGAAACCCGGGCCGCCACCGGCAGCAGGAGCGCGACCACCCCGGCACCCGCCCACGGCAGGTGCCGCAACCGGCCGTGCAGGGTGACGCTGTACAGCGCGACGAGCAGCGCGACGTCGGCGCGCAGGAACACCCCGAGCGACCACTGGACGACGAACACCACCGCGGTCAGGGCCAGTGCGGCCGAAGGCGCCCGGCGCCGCCAGAACAGCGGCAGCAGCAGCCCGGCCTGCAGCGCGAGCGTGCCGGCCGCCGGCAGGCGGACGAACGCGAGCTGCAGCTCCTCGGGCCCGCGCCCGTCGTCGTGCGGGACCAGGTCGGGCACGCAGAACAGCAGGAACAACGCGGCGATCACCGCGAGGTCCAGCGCCCACGGGTGGCGCCGGTCCCACTGCCGCAGCCGCTGGCCGTACGCCGTCAAGCGTGCGACCAGTGGAGATCCGGTCCACGACGGCGCCGCGGCGGGGAAGTCGTCGGGCACGGGCGTCACCTGCTCATCGTCGCGGAAAACCGCCGGCGCGGCACCAGGGCCGCGCCGGCGGCGGTGTCAGGCGTCGGAACGCACGAGCCGGTACGCGGCGCCGCCCAGCGCCAGGACCGTCCAGCCGACGAAGACCAGCATCCCGGCCGTCGGTGCCAGTGTGGTGGCGTCGTGGGTCAGGGCGAACATCGCTTGCCCCGCGTTGCTGGGCAGGTACGGGCTGATGTCGCCCTGCCACGACGTCGGCAGCAGGGAGACCAGGCCCGGGATCAGCATGAGCACGGCGACGAGGACCGAGATGCCGCCGGCGACCGAGCGCAGGAGCGCGCCGAGCGCGACCCCGATCACGCCGACCAGCCCCAGGTAGAGCCCCGTGCCGAGCAGGCTGCGCACGACCCCCGGGTCCGACAGCGACATCGCCGCGGGCGTCCCGGCCACGATGGCGTTGCCGAAGACGAAGGCGAGGAACGCGCCGACCGTGCCGACGAGCAGCGCGACGACCCCGAACACGGCCGACTTGGACCACAGCACCGGCAGCCGGCGCGGGACCCCGGTCAGCGTCGAGCGGATCATGCCGGTGGAGTACTCGCCGGCGGTCACGAGCACGCCGAGCACGCCCAGCGCCAGCTGCGCGAAGTTCGTGCCGAACAACGAGAGGCTCAGGGCGGTCGCGTGCGCGAAGTCCGGGTCGAGCGGCTGGCCGGAGCTGATGTTCGACTTGTACCGCGCGGCGGAGATCAGCCCGAACGCGACCAGGAACACCAGACCGAGGACCAGGGTGATCCAAGTGGAGCGCAAGGACCAGAGCTTGGTCCACTCCGAGCGCAGGACGTGACGTCCGGTCACCCGGTAGACGGGCCGGCCGGTGCGGGCGGGGGCGTCCGGGGTCAAGGTGGTCATGCCGCCCTCCCGAGCGCGTCGATGCCGGTGGTGACGCCGTGGTACTCGACGGCGTCGCGGGTCAGGTCCATGAAGGCCTCTTCCAGGGAGACGGTCCGGGCGGACAGCTCGAACAGGGCGATGCCGTGCTCGGCGGCCTTGGTGCCGATCGCACGCGCGGAGAGTCCCTTGACCTGCAGTTCCTCGGATCCGGAGCGGCCGGCGATCTCGACGCCGGGACCGGCCAGGACCTCACGCAGGCGCGCGGGATCCGCGGTGGCCACGTGGACGGTGTCGCCGCCGGCCTCGCGGACGAGGTCGTGCACGGTGGTGTCGGCGAGCAGGCGACCGCGGCCGACGACGATGAGGTGCTCCGCGACCAGCGCCACCTCGCTCATCAGGTGCGACGAGACGAACACGGTGCGCCCGTCGGCCGCGAGCCCGCTGAGCAGGTTGCGGATCCAGAGGACGCCCTCGGGGTCCAGGCCGTTGACCGGCTCGTCGAGCATGACCGTGGCCGGGTCGCCGAGCAGCGCCGCGGCGATCCCCAGCCGCTGGCCCATGCCGAGGGAGAAGCTCCCCGCGCGCTTCTTCGCCACCGACTGCAGCCCGGTCAGCTCGATCACCTCGTCGACCCGCCGCCGTGGGATGCCGTGCGTCTGGGCCTGCGCGAGCAGGTGGTCGAACGCCGACCGTCCGCCGTGGACGGACTTCGCCTCGAGGAGGACCCCGACCTCCTGCAGCGGCGAAGCGTGCTCGGCGTAGCGGCGGCCGTTGACCTTGACCGACCCGCTGGTCGGCGCGTCCAACCCGACGATCATCCGCATGGTGGTGGACTTGCCGGCACCGTTGGGCCCCAGGAACCCGGTGACCGTACCCGGCCGGACGGTGAAGTCCAGGTGGTCGACCGCCGTCTTTTCCCCGTACCGCTTGGTCAGCTGGTGTGCTTCGATCATCGCTCATCCCCTGGATCCGCGGACCGGTCACCCCGGCCCGTTCGTCGTCAACGGTAGGAAGGAAGCAGCGCCGGAACGTCGTACCGGGGGAGCCCATCGGCGGCGGCGAGTAGTACCGCGGTACCACTGGCGCCCGCCGCCAGGCGTGCGGGGCAGGACACAGGAGAGCGTATTCACGGACGGGCGCAGCCGCGGACATCCGGAGGGCTGGTGAAGCCGTGCTGCTCGGGCGCGAGCGCTGGGCGGTTGCCATATCCTCGCGTCGTGGTTGCCAAGTCGAACTCGGTCGTGACGGAGCTGCGCGCGGAGATCATCGCCGGCACGATCCCGGCCGGAACGCGCCTGAAGGAAGAGGCCATCGCCACCCGCTTCGGGGTCTCCCGGGTGCCCATCCGCGAAGCCCTGCTACAGCTGGAGAGCGAAGGCTTCGTCACCACCGAGAAGTACAAAGGCGCGACCGTCTCCGCCCGCTCGCAGCACGACGTCGTCGAGCTGATGCAGATCCGGCGCGGCCTGGAGGTCCTCGCCGCTTCGCTCGCGGCCGAGGCACACGGGGGTGATCAGGCCGAGGCGCTGCGGGCGGTCGTGGCGCGCGGCCGCCAGGCCGGCGAGGACGGCGCCGTGGCCGACCTGCCGCCGCTGATCATGGAGTTCCACGAGGTGGTCGCCCGCGCGTCGGGCAACACCGAGCTCGCCCGCATGCTCGACGCGCTGCTGCGGCGGATCTCGTGGGGCTTCGAGCTCGAGATCGAGGACCGCATCGACACCTCGTGGGCCGACCACGCCGCGATCGCCACCGCGATCCTCGGCGGCTCCCCGGTGCAGGCGGGCTACCTGATGGGCGAGCACATCCTCAAAGATGAGCTGATCTACCGGCGCCGGGCCTATGCAGCACACTGATTCGTATACAAAAGATCGACATTGTTGACGCTGTTCACGTGATTGGCATGGTCTGTAACGTCCGAGCAACACTTCTCGTATACAAAACAGGGGTTCGTTGCTTGGCCGTTTCTCCCGATGGGAGCCCAGCCCATGACCTCGACCCCCACCCCCGAGCGCACCGCGTCCGGCACGCTCGCCCTCCACCTCGACCGCATCGGCTTCACCCGTGCCCAGTTCTGGGTGCTGATGCTCATCCTCGCCGGGATGTTCTTCGACACCCTCGAACAGAACTCCGTCGGCGCGATGGGCGCGAACCTCAAGGCCGCGCTCGCGATCACGGACACCCAGCTGACCGCGATCAACACGGCCACCGTGCTCGGCGGGCTCGTCGGCAGGCTCGCCGGCGGGTGGCTCGCCGACCGGTACGGCCGCCGCGCGGCGCTGTCGCTGAACCTGCTGCTCTACACCCTCGGCGGGCTGCTCAGCGCCCTCGCCGTGGACTACGACATGATGCTGGCCAGCCGGTTCGTCGTCGGCATCGGGCTGGGCGGCGAGTTCACCATCGGCATCGCCATGCTCGCCGAGATGGTTGCCACCCGCCACCGCGGCGCGCTCGTCGCGACACTCAACATCGGCTCCGGCGGCGTCGGCAACTTCCTGTCCTACGGCCTGTTCTTCCTGCTCCTCGGCCCGCTCGCCCCGGCACTCGGCGGCGACCACCTCGTGTGGCGCTGGACGTTCCTGTTCCTCGCGCTGCCGGCGTTGCTGGTCATCCTCTACCGGCGCCGACTCCCGGAGACCCCGCGGTTCCTGCTCTCCCGGGGCCGCGTCGAGGACGCCAACCGGTCACTGGCCATCCTGGCGTCGGGTTCCCTCAAGTCGTCGCCGGCGACCGCGACCGGCGGGCCGCTGACGGCGGCGGACATCCCCGCCCGTCAGCTCAAGTCCTCCCCGGCGGCCGTGTTCGCCCGCGCCGTCCTGCCCCGCACGCTCTCGATCGGCGCCGCGTCCTGGATGGCGTTCGGCGCGCAGGTCACGCTCAACTTCCTGATGCCGACCCTGCTCGTGGAGCGTGGTTACTCCATTTCGGACAGTCTGCTGTTCACCATGATCATGAACGTCGGCTCGCTGCTCGGCGCCTGCGCCGCGGCGTGGCTGGCCGGCCGGGTCGGCAGGCGCGGCGTGGTGGGCGGCGCGGGCGCGCTCGGCTGCGTCACCGCGGCCGCGTTCGCGGCCTTCGGGGACTCGACGGCGTTGATCCTCGTCCTCGGCGCGCTCTTCCAGTTCTTCACGATGATCACCAACACGACGCTGGCGGTCTGGTCGCCGGAGCTGTACCCGACGTCGATCCGCGCGACCGGCACCTCGATCGTCAACGGCATCGGCAACATCGCCGGCGCGGTCATGCCGTTCCTCGCTGTCGCCCTCTTCGCCGCGTTCGGCCTCGCCGGAGTGTTCGGCATGGCCGCGGCCATGTACGCCCTGCTCGTCCTGGCCTCGCGGTTCGCTCCCGAGACCCGTGCCCGGACGTTGGAACAGATCAACGAAGACGCCTGACCACGAACCGGAGGATCCCTTGGAAACCCTGCGCATCTCCGCGACCGCCAACGGTCTCAACTACCTGCCCGAGTACCTCGCCGACACGACCGGCCTGTTTCACGACGCGGGTCTGTCGGTGACTGCCCGCGCGTGCGACCCGTGGACCGGTGTCCTGGACGACCTCGCCTCCGGCGACGCCGACCTAGCGCTCGGCGGGCTCTGGGTGCCCGGCATGTACGCCGGCAGCACCCGCGCGCTGACCGTGGTCTGCCAGCTCAACCACCAAGCGCCCAAAGCGATCGTGCACCGCGGCGCCCCGGATACCTTCGCCCTGGGCGACCTCGCCGGAAAGGTGGTCCTCGCACCCGGCATCGGGGGCAGCGCGCCTTACGCGGTCACCGCCGGGCTGATCCGGGAGGCGGGCGCCGACCCCGGCGACGTCACGTTCGTCCGGGACCTCTCGACCCCGATGCTGGTCGAGCTGTTCGGCAGCGGGCTCGGCGACGCGATCATCCTGGACCTGGTCTCGGCGCTCGAACTCGAAGCCACCGGCCAGGGGCGGATCGTGTTCCGCAATCTCGACGAGGGCGGGGTCATGCCCAACAGCGTCTACTACTGCCGTACCGACCGAGTCGAAGAGCTGCGCGATCGCTTCACCCGTTTCGTCGCCTGCATCGACGCGGCGATGACGCGCCTTCCCGCCACCCCGGCCGCGACGATCGACGGGATCCTCGCCGCGCGCTGGCCGGGCAAGGACCTCGGGATCCTGCGCGAGGCCACCCGGCAGATGACCGACAGCGCGGTCTGGGAGACCGTCGCGATCGACCCCGCGGGCAGCGACCGCTGGATGCGGATGCTCGCCGAAAGCGCCATGCTCACGCGAATCCCCGCCTACGACGAACTGGCCGACGACAGCTTCACGAAGGCCTACCGGTGACCTTTGTGCTCCGCGACGACGCCCTGGCCGAACTCGTCGACCTCGGCGACCTGATCGACGCCGTCCGCGCCGCGCACACCGACCTCGCCCTCGGGCGGGCCGAACAGCCGGTCCCGGCGATCAGCCCCACGGCGGGCGCCACCATCGTGCTGCCGATGGTGGCGACCTCCCACCGCCTCGGGCTGACCGTCGTCAAGGTCCTCACCGACGCGCCCGGCAACTCCGACGTCCCCGTCCAGCAGTCCACCCTGGTCGTGCTGGACGCCCGGACCGGCACCCGGCTGGCCGTCATGAACGGCGGGACCGGCACCCGGATGCGGACGGCCGCCGCCAGCGCCGTGGCCACGGATGCCCTGTCCCGCACCGATTCGCGGGTCCTCGGTCTCGTCGGCGCCGGACCGCTCGCCGTCGAGCACGTCGCCGCGATCCGCGCCGTTCGGGCGATCGGCGAAGTCGTCGTGTGGTCTCGCTCGGCCGCCCGCGTCGCCGAGTTCCGTCGCGCGCTGCGGCGCCGGGAACACGCTGACGGCGTGCCGGCCCTCGACGTGACCACCGCCCTTGAACCGCGCCGGGTGGTCGAAGCGGCCGACGTGCTCTGCACCCTGACACCGTCACGCGTGCCCGTTGTCGAGGGCGCGTGGTTCCGGCCGGGGCTGCACGTCAACGCCGTCGGCGCGCCACCCCGGCCCGACCACCGCGAGATCGACTCCGCGGGAATGGCCCGCGCGACGGTCTTCGCCGACAGCGCCGCCGTCCAGCTGCAGAAGTCGGGCGAAGCCGTGCTGTCGGTGCAGGACGGCACGACGACAGAAGACGATTTCCGGCAGGAGCTGGGGGCGGTGCTGGCCGGGCTGACGCCCGGCCGGACCGAACGCGACCAGATCACGTTGTTCAACTCGATCGGTATCGCTCTGCAGGACCTCGCCTTCGCCGCACTGGCCCTGCAAGCCGGCTCCGTCGAAACCCGGTTCCGACCGACCCTCACCTCGCCGGAGTATCGAGCGACGTCCGTGGAGAACGTCAGCCCACCGGCACATCGCTCACCCACGCCGTGCGCCACCACGACAGGACTCAATCGACAGTGAGGTCGCCGGACACGACCCAGCCCGGATCGGTCCTGCAGACCGTAGAGCTTGTCTCCTGCCGTCAGGTACACGCATCCACGGGCATCGGGTGACGGCGGCCTGCTCGCCCCGCTCGGCGATACCCCGGCGCCGCTCCCTGCCCGATGGTTTTCGGCCTTGGCCGCGGCGAGGCCGGGAGCGTCTGGCCAGGAATGCAGGGCTAGGCGGCAAACGGGGGGCGTTCTGCCGCCTAGCCACGCTGCCGTGATCAGGACGGTCGGGGGGCGTGCCGGACCAATCACCTCAGCACTTGGACAAGAGGTGGGGCCGCGCTCGAAATGACGGCCCGGACCGCAGATCACCGAGATGGGTGACGCCGGTGCCCGGGAGGTCGGCGGGACGCCGGCCCCCCGACCCTGCCGAGCCGCCCCGGGCACCGACCGGCCTCTTCTACCGTTGACCGGCAACGCATCCGCAACGCCCAGCAGCGTCGTCCCTCGAACGCGCGCCGGAGTTCACCCGGTCGTGACTCCGTCGCGGCGGCACGATGGCCGGCGGCGGGTCCACGGCTCTTCGGCCCGTGCCCGGTCCATGCCGAACACGAACACGCCTGCATCCGCTGTCCCGTCCTGCGCGTCGACCCGCGCCGGCGCGAGTGGCCGGCTGAGGTGGTGCACGATCTCGGCCAACCGGCGTCACCGGAGCTCGGATGAACAGCCGGCTGGGCGAAGATGAGGGCCTGACTGTCAGCCTGCGCGCCGCAAACCACCGCAAGTGCGCCCGTTGCGGGGTGGTCACCGGATGCGGCGACGCCATCCCGTGAGCCCGTCGTCCGGATCCACTGGGCCGGCACCGAGACCGCCACCCGCTACCTCGGCTACTTCGAAGGCGCCCCCTGGAATCGGACGCGGCTGACCCGGCAGCACGGATCGGCAAAGGTCCGTCGAGGCCGAGACCGCTGGGCGCACACCACACCGTGGACCCGACCTGAACGGCGAACCCAACCGGGAAACCCAGGTCAAGGGGTTCGCGCGCCACGACCGGCCATGACCCGCTCGGCGCGCAAGGCGATGCGGAGGTTGAGGCGTTCTCCGGGCTCGTCCAGGCGCGGTCCGAACAGGGCGCGCAGCCGGTGGAGGCGATTGCGCGCGGTCTGCGGGTGGATGCCCAGCCGCGCCGCGACTTCGGGGGCGCCGCCGCGGGCGTCGAGCACCGCGTCGAGGGTTTCGGCGAGCTTGCCGCGCTGGGTGCCGGACACGGTGGACAGCGGCTCCAGACTCCGCGCGGCGAGCACGCCGGTCAGCAGCTCGTCGGCGAGCAGCCAGTGGGTGACCAGGTGATCGGACCAGCGGATGAGGCCGTCGCGGGGGAGCAGGCCGCCGCCGCGCAGGTCCCACGCTCGCCGGGCCCAATGCAGTGAAGTGGCCGCTTCGGCGGGGGTGACGGCCGGTCCGGTCGCGGCCGGACCGCGGCCCAGCAGCCGCGCCAGGTCGGTCTTCTCCGGCACCAGCAGGTACGGCTGCTCGGCGACGAGGTCGGCGAGCACCGCGGAATCCGGCTGCGCGACGCGGGTGCCGGGCGCCACGACGACGGCCACCACACGATCCGGTGGGTGCCACCTCGCGCGCGTCGCCAGCCCGGTCCACGGCCGCCCGGCCACCAGCTCGTGCAGCAGCTCCCGGCGCAGCTCGGCGACCGACGGCGGGTGCGCGGCCCGGAACGCCTCGGTGGAGAGGCGGATCAGGACCTCGACGCACCGCAGCACCGCGTCCACCCCGGTGGCGACGACACCGGGCTGCCCCCGGCGGCCCAGCTCGGCCAGGATCGGCAGCGCGCACCGGCCGCCGGCCTGGTACGCGCGGGCGAGGCGGTCGGGCTCGCCGCCGGCCGCGTGCTCCGCGACGCCGGCGCGGCGGAAGGCGTCCGCGCCGGTGGCGATGCCGAGCGGGACCGGCCGGCAGCCGCTCAGCAGCGCGGCCACGAAATCCGTGGCGCTCGCGTCGAAGAACGCGGCGTGCTCGGGAACCGCGTGCCGGACACCGGCGACGACCGCGCGGGCGATCACGGCCGCGGCGCCGTCGGCGAGGGGCTGGGGGACGGTCATCGTCGACCTCCGGAGCGGGCGGGCATCGCTGGCGCGTCGAGTCTGGTCGGCCGGGTCCGCAGTCCGCGTCGATGAAAAGACGTATCCGGGCTACGTAGCCGCCGTCCGGTCGGCGCACCGGCGCTGGGCCACATGGACACCGGCGCCGCGACCGATCAAGATGGGGCCGGAGGCACGGCAGGTGAGGGATGACGGCGGCGCGGCCACGCGACGGGACCTGACGAGTTACGTGGGCCGCATCGAGGACGAAGCCCGGGTGCGGCGCCTGCTCGGCGAGGCCCGGCTGGTCACGCTGACCGGACCCGGCGGCGTGGGCAAAACCCGGCTCGCCGGCCGGGTGGCCAGCTCGGTGACCAGGGCTTTCCCCGGCGGCGTGGCCACGGCCGGCCTGGCCGGGCTGCGCGACGGCAGCCTGGTGACCCGCACCCTGGCCGACTGCCTCGGGCTGCACGACACGGCCGCCCGGACCGGGCTGGACACCCTCCTGGCCCACCTGCGCGACCGGCGGGCCCTCCTGGTGCTGGACAACTGCGAACACCTCGTCGCCGACTGCGCCGAGCTGGCCGACGTCCTGCTGCGGCAGTGCCCGGACCTGGTGGTCCTGGCGACCAGCCGGTGTTCGCTGGGGGTGGCGGGGGAGCGGATCACGCCGGTCGCGCCCCTGGCCGTTCCGCCGGAGAACGTCAGGACCGTCGACGCCGCGATCGGCTACGACGCGGTGCGGCTCTTCGTCGACCGGGCGGCGGAAGTGCTGCCGTCGTTCCGGTTCGCCGAGGACGACGTGGCGGCCGTGGTGGGGTTGTGCCGGCAGCTGGACGGCCTGCCGCTGGCCGTGGAGCTGGCCGCCGCCCGCATCCGCGCGCTCTCACCCGGGCAGATCGCCGACCGGACGAGCCGCAGCCTGGCGCTGCTGACCACCGGGGCGAGGTCGCTGCCGGAGCGCCACCGCAGCTTGCGGGCCACGATCGAGTGGAGCCACGCGCTGTGCACGGACGCCGAGCGTGCGGTCTGGGACTGCTGTTCGGTGTTCGCGGGCGCCTTCGACCTGCCTGCCGCGGAGGAGGTCTGCGCGATCCCGGGGCTCGGCGGCTTCGCGGTGCTGGACGCGGTGGACGGCCTGGTCGACAAGTCCGTGCTGCTGCGCGTCGAAGGGCAGGCCGGTGTCCGCTACCGGATGCTGGAGGCGCTGCGCGAATTCGGTCAGGAGCGGCTGGCCGCCACCGGGACCGCCGAGGCGGTCGCCCGGAGGCATCGCGACCACCACGCACGGCTGCTCGAGCAAGCCGACGCCGACTGGTTCGGTCCCCGGCGCGACGACTGGTTCGCCCGGCTGACCGAACGGCACGCGGACGTCCGGGCGGCGCTGTCGTGGTCAGTGCGCGACCCCGGCGAGGCCGCGGTGGCGCTGCGGATGGCGGGCGGCGTGATCGAGTACTGGCTGGCCCGCGGCGCCGCGTGGGAGGTCCGGGAGTGGCTCGACCGCGCGCTCGCCGTCGCCGCCGAGGACGCCCCGGGGCGGGCGACGGCGCAGGCGCGGGCGGCCCTGTGTGCCGCCCTGCACGCGGATCTGGACGGAGCCAGGCAGCGGCTGGAGCTCGCCGAAGCCGCCGGCGACGAGCACGCCGTGCCCTACATCCGCCACGCACGGGCGTTCGTGGCGTTGCTCGCGGTCGAGCCGCACGCGCTGGAGAACGCCGCCGAAGCCGTGCGGATCTTCGACGAGCGCGGTGCGCTCCGGCAGACCCTGCACCCGATGTTCATCCAGGCGGTGGCCACGGCCTACCGCGGCGATCTGCCCGGCGCCCGGCACCTGCTCGAGGAGATGTTGCGGCGGTGTGCGTCGGCGATGGACGAGTCCTACCGGTCCATGGCCCTGTTCGGGCTGGGCACGGTCGAGATCTTCTTCGGCGGTGACCTCGACGCCGGCGAACGGGCGATGCGCGACGCGCTGGAGATCGACCTGCGGGGCCCCGACGTGCTGTCGGCGGCGTACCGGGTGGACGGGCTGGCGTGGGCGTCGGCCCGCCGGGAGGACTGGGCGGCCGCGGCGAGGTTGTTCGGCGCGGCGGCGACGTTGTGGGACCGGTGCGGCGCGGAGCCGGACATCGCCGTGTCGCTGGCGCACCGGCAGCTGCTCGCGGCCACCCGCGCCGCGCTCGGCGAAGCGCGGTTCGAGCACGCGTTCACCGAGGGACGGCGGTGGAACCCGCACGACATCCTGGCCCCCGCGGCGGCCCCGGGAGCGGCGGAGCCCGAGGAAGCCACCGGCTGCGCGGTGCTGCCGCCGCTGACCCGGCGCGAGTCGGAGATCGCCCGGCTGGTCGCGACCGGGCTGAGCAACCGGGAGATCGCCGTCCGCCTGGTCATCGCCCAGCGGACCGCGGAAACCCACCTCCAGCACATCCTCACCAAGCTGGACCTGGGGAACCGGACCCAGGTCGCCGTGTGGGTCAACGAGCAGCTCGTCGCCCGGACGGGACCCGGATCCGGCCGGCGGTGATCAGCCCAGCGGGCAGGTGCCCCGGTAGGCCGCGATGGCCGGATCGCCCGTGGGCAGCGGGCAGAGGAACTGCTCGTACCGGGTGTCCTCGTCGACGAACCGCTTCAGCCAGGAGATGCTGTACTCCGCGATCGTCGGGTTCGGCTTGGTCGGCGCCAGGTGCCCGACGCCGGCGAGCAGCAGGTACGCTTTGTCCAAAGAGGACGGCAGGCTTTGGTAGAACGGCCGCGAGAACGTCCCGTCCGGGGCGATGAGGTCGTTCTGGGCGCTCACGACGAACGTCGGCACGCTCAGGTCGGAGAACGTCGTGTTCGGGCTCCAGCCGGCCAGCGGGATCGCGGCCTTGAGCGTGGGCGCCTTCCGCGCGGCGATCAGGGTTCCGCCGCCGCCCATCGAATGGCCCATCACGGCCAGCCGGGTGCGGTCGACCCGGTCCTTGACCTGGCTCGAATCCGTGACGTAGCGCAGGGCCGCGAGCAGTTCTTCGGAGCGCGCGTCCGGCGTGTCCCACACGCTGGTGGTGGCGATCGTGATGACGACGAAGCCCTGCGAGGCGAGCCGCGGGCCGTACCAGGCGACCGCGGCTTCGGACTCGAGGAACCCCGGCGCGACCGCCACGGCACCGAACGTGCCCTGGCCGGTGTCGGTCGGGTAGGAGATCGTGCCGCCGCCGAACCCCTGCCCGGCGCCGACCTTTTCCGTGCTGATCGCGAAGGGGCCGCGCTCGGCTTCGACGGAGGCCCGGGTCGGGGCCGGTCCTCGCGCGTACGGGTTGTCTCCGGTGAAAGCCGCCGACGCCGACGCCGGGCTCGGGCCCGAAGCGGCGAGGAGAACAGCGGTCAGGGCGCCGGCGATCAGTGGTGCCCATCGTGGTTTCCGCGTCATCGCGAATGTCCTCTCGGGAATCTCCCGCCGAGCACGGGAGGACCCAGGTATAGCGACGGCGTCGGCGATCCCGCGTCGGGGAAACCACGTATAGGGGGGTCGAGAAATCCGTCACCCGGCCGCGCGGCGCCGGAGGGGGCGCAGGCCGGTGCGGATTTCGCGGACCAGGATCCCGGGCTGTTCCAGGGCCGCGAAGTGCCCGCCTTCGTCGGCTTCGCCGAAGTGGATGAGCGTGCTGTAGGTATCTTCGATCCAGCTTCGGGGCAGGCGCGGGATGTCCCGCGGGAAGGTGGTCACCGCGACCGGAAGCGCCAGCTTCGGGCCGGCGAACGTGGCCCCTTTGTTCTCCCAGTAGATGCGGCCGGACGACGCCGCGCTGTTGGTGAACCAGAAGAGGGATATCACGTCGAGCATGTCGTCCACGGCGAGGGCGTCCTCGGCGAGCCCGCGGTTGTCGGTCTTGGACTGGAACTTCTCGTAGATCCAGGCCGCCTGACCGGCGGGGGAGTCCGCCAGGGCGAATCCGACAGTCTCCGGCTTCGTGCCCTGAAGGTGGTTCGACCCTCCGAGATCGCCGGTGTAGCGGGCGAGGGTCTCGACGGCGTGGCGCTGTTCGGGTGACACCGTGTCGGGTATCTGCGCGGGAAAGGCGTACTGGGTGTTCAGGTGGATTCCGAGAAGGCCCTCGGGGCGCATGGCACCGAGGGCGGTGGTGACGACGGCACCCCAGTCGCCGCCCTGGGCGGCCCAGCTCGGGTAGCCGAGACGCGTCATCAGCTCCACCCACGCGCTCGCGATGCGCGATACGTCCCAGCCGGTTTTCGCGGGCTTGTCGGAGAACCCGAACCCGGGCAGCGACGGGACGACGACGTCGAACGAGTCGGCGGCGTCTCCCCCGAACGGAACGGGGTCGGTCAGCGGGCCGACCAGCTTCAGGAAGTCGGCGTTCGAGCCGGGCCAGCCGTGGGTGAGCAGCAGCGGCATCGCGCCGGGGTTCTCGGACCTGACGTGCAGGAAGTGGATGTCCAGCCCGTCGATCTCGGTCAGGAACTGGGGGAAGCGGTTGAGTTCGGACTCGAAGCGCCGCCAGTCGTAGCCGCGCTCCCAGTAGCCGACGAGAGCTCGGGCGTTCGCCACGCGCACTCCTTGCGACCAGTCGCCCACCGTTTCCGGGTCCGGCCACCGGGTTCTGGCCAGCCGCTGCTTCAGGTCGTCGATCTCCGCGTCCGGGATCGAGACGGTAAACGGGCGGACGAGGGTGTCGGTCGGTGTGGTCATGGCTTTCTCTCTTTCCCCGGTTTCGCGCCTTCGTTGCACACTGGTGTGCAGCCTACGTCGTTGCACACCCGTGTGCAACAATGAAGCGGTGCCTGCCGAGTCGTCCCGCGTGCGCTCGATGAACGAGACACGCGACCGCATCCTCGACGTCGCCCTCGACGTGCTGGGGGAGAACCCCGACGCCGGGATGGGTGACATCGCCGTCGCCGCCGGGGTCGTCCGCCGCACGGTCTACGGCCATTTCCCCGCACGCCTCGAGCTGATCCGGACCCTCACGGAACGGGCCGTCGCCGAGATGACCGCGGTGCTCACCGAGATCTCCGCCTCCGGCGCGGACGCGGACACGGCGTGGGTCGAGTTCATCGCCCGCGTCTGGCCGGTGGCGCACCGGTACCGGGTGCTGCTGGCGCTGCGGCGCGGCGAGTACGGCGAGGAGATCCACGGCCTGCTCGGGCCGGTCGATGACCTCCTCGCCGACCTCGTGCACCGCGGCCAGGACGACGGCGTGTTCGCGCGGCACCTGCCGGCGGGCGTGCTGAGCCAGATCGCCTACGGCGTCGTGTTCGCCATCGCGGACAGCGACGTGTCACCCGGTGCGCGGGCGGCGACGATCACGACCCTGCTGATGCTGGGCGTTCCCGAGGCGCGCGCAATCGCTCTCGTGGGCGACCGGTCCTGACCGGTCCGCGGCTCCCCGGTGGTGGCGGGCGGTCAGCGGAAGAGGCGGAAGAACCCGCGTACCTGCTCCGCCAATGAATCCGGCTGCTCCAGTGCGGCGAAATGGCCGCCCCGGGGCATTTCTTCGAACCAGCGCAGGTCGCTGAACCGCAGCTCGGCCTCGCGACGCGAGGGGCGGGTGATGTCGCGGGGGTAGATCGACAGGCCGGCCGGTGCGGTGACCTTGTCCCGGAAGTTCGCGAAGCTCTCCCAGTACAGGCGCGCCGATGACGTGGCCGACGCGGTGAACCAGTAGACCGAGATCTCGTCGAGGATCTTCTGTCGTGTCAACGCGTCCTCGGGGTGGCCGGTGTTGTCGGTCCAGGCCCAGAACTTCTCGGCGATCCAGGCCGCCTGGCCCGCCGGGGAGTCGGTGAGGCCGTAGCCGAGCGTCTGCGGCCGGCTCGACTGGATGGCCGAGTACCCCCGGCCGGTGCGTCGCATCTCCTTCTCGGCCTCGAGGTTCGCCAGCTCCGCGGGTGTCGGGTCGTCGAACGTGCCCGCCGCCACGGACGCCAGGTTCAGGTGCACGGCAGCGACGCGCTCGGGCGCCACCTCGCCCAGCGTGCCGGACACGGCCGAACCCCAGTCGCCGCCCTGCGCGCCGTACCGGTGGTATCCCAGCGAGACCATCAACGTGTCCCAGGCCCGCGCGATGCGCCGGAGGCCCCACCCGGTCGTCGACGGCTTGTCACTCCAGCCGTACCCGGGCAACGACGGCGCGACGACGTGGAACGCGTCCGCCGGGTCCCCGTCGTGCGCGCGCGGGTCGGTCAGCGGGCCGAGGACGTCCAGGAACTCGAGGACCGAGCCCGGCCACCCGTGCGTGAGCACGAGCGGGAACGCGTCCGGCTCGGGCGAGCGGACGTGCAGGAAGTGGATGCCCAGCCCGTCGATCACGTCCCGGTACTGCGGGAAGGCGTTCAGCCGGCCGGCGAACCCGAAGTCGTAGTCCTCGGCCCAGCTGCGGCAGAGCTCCTGCGTGTAGGCCAGCGGAATGCCCTGCGACCAGTCGTCCACCGGCTCGGGCTCGGGCCACCGCGTCCGTCGCAACCGGTCACGCAGGTCCGCGATCTCCGCTTCGGTGACGCTGACCTCGAACGGCTCGGCGGCCATGGCGGGGCTCCTTTCGTCGGAGGGGGCGAGCGGTCACCGGCCTCGCGCGGGAGGCGCCGCCAAGGAGGTGAAGAAGTGTTCGGCCGCCGCGTCGACCTCGGCGGCCGGGGTCAGCAACCGCTGCAGCAGCAGTCCTCGCATGCCTGCGACAGCGATGACGCTTCGCTGCTTCGCGTCCGCCGTCGTGGCCCCCTCGCGCAGAGCCGCCGCTTCGAGGAGGCGTGCCAGATCGTCGAGGTCGGCGATGAATTCCTGAAACGCGTCCGGTTCGTAGACGGCGAGTCCGGCCAGGCGGAAAAAGGCCCGGGTTCGGTCGTCGTGTGCGGCGTTCGCATAGAAGTTCCAGATGATCCGGCACAGGGGCACGAACCCGGGTTCGTCGTCGGCCGCGGCGATGACACGGTTGTCGCGGCGGCGGGCTTCCGAAAGCACGGCGCCCAGGAGACCCGGCCGTGATCCGAAATGGTAGGTCAGCAGCGTGTGGTGCACGCCGAGCCGCTCCGCGACCTGGCGCATCGACAGGTTCGGGGCGGGGCCGCCCTCGCCGAATTCGTCGAACAAGGCCTGCAGCAGGCGTTCTCGTCCTTCTCCGACCGGCGATCTCACGCTGCCTCCCTTGACGAGTTCACCACTGTTGAGTACGTTACCGCACATCGAATTCACCAGTGTTTAGGACGCGGCGGGAGGCTTGTTGACCGACATTTGGTTCGCCGGCGGCGTGGTCGCGGACGGATCGGGTGGCGACCCGTCCGCGGCCGACGTGTGCGTGACGGACGGCATCATCACCGCGATCGGACCGGCGCCGCCCGGGGCGACGACGGTCGACCTCGACGGCATGCTCCTCACCCCGGGACTGATCGACGCCCACGTCCACCTGGGCCTCTCGAGCCCGATCCGAGCGCAGTTCGGGTTCCAGCTCTCGGCCGCCGAACTCGCGGCCGACATCTTCGCCACCGCGGGCCACACGCTCGACGCGGGTTTCACGACGGTGCGCGACACCGGCGGCATCGACGCCGGAGTCGTCGACGTCATCGCGCACGGCAAGGTGCGGGGGCCGCGGGTCCTTGCGTGCGGACCCGTGCAGTGCCAGACCGGCGGCCACGGCTACTACGGCGCCGCGTGGGAACCGACCGAGCTGTGGACCACGCACCACATCCCCGGGCTCTGCGCCTTGTCGCTGATGTCGGGCAACGCCGACGAGCTGCGGCGCAACGTCCGCGAGTCGTTCCGCCGGGGCGCGACGTTCGTGAAGCTGTGCGTCACCGGCGGTGTCGTCGGGGGACACGACCGCCTCGCCGACACCCAGTTCACCCCCGAAGAGATCGCCGTGGCGGTGGAAGAAGCGGCGGCGCGCGGCACCTACGTCACGGTGCACGCGCACAACGACGCGGGCATCCGCAACGCGGTGCTGGCCGGCGTCCGCTGCGTGGAGCACGGCACCGGGATCGACGAGCCGACGGCCCGGTTGATGCGGGAGCACGACGTGGCGCTGGTGCCCACCTTCGCCGTGGTCGAGCAGCTCATGGACACCGAGAGCATGGACTTGGATCCGGCGACGCGGAACCGCGTCGCCGGCGTCCGGCAGCGCATGGCCTCGGCGCTCGGGTTCGCCCGGGCCGCGGGGGTGAGAATCGGCCTGGGCTCGGACCTCATCGGGCCGGACCAGCGGCGCCGAGGTGACGAGCTTCGCCTTCGCGCCGAACTGGAGTCACCCATGCAAGCGCTGGTGTCGGCCACCAGTGTCAACGCCGACATCGTCGGTCTGGGCGAGACCACCGGGACGATCGACGTCGGGAAGCGGGCCGATCTGGTCGCGTGGCAACGGGATCCCCTGCGGGACGCGAAGGTGTTCGCAGATCCGGAGATGGCCGTCCTCGTGGTGAAGGACGGCCGGATCGTGAAAGGAAAAGCTCGATGAGCGGAATGCTGCACGGCTGCTTCGCGGACACGGAGTACCTCGAAATCACGGCGCGGTCGGGACACCGCTACGGCGCCTGGGTCACCACACCCCCTGGCTACGCGGAATCCGCGGACCCGTTGCCGCTGATCTACGTGGTGGACGGCAACTGGGCCGTCGGCCTCACCGCGCCCCTCATCGTCACCCAGGCGGACCCCTACCTGAGCATCGCCCCGTACATCCAGGTGAGCGTCGGCTACGCCGGTGAGGAGGCCGCCGACTGGGCTCGGCTCCGCAACCGCGATCTCGTGCCGCCGGGGGAGCCGGTCAGCGACCAGATGGTGGCGACCCTCGCGGCGGCACGCGAATCGGGCGTGATGACCCAGGAGTACATGGACGCCTACCTCGCCGAGCTGGCGGACACCCACGCGGACACCTTCCTCGGCTTCCTGACCGACGAGCTGCACCCGCACCTGCGGTCACGCTTCCGGATCAGCGAGTCCGGGCACGGCCTCTTCGGCTACTCCTACGGCGGTCTTTTCGCCCTCTACGCATGGCTGCGCGAAGCGGTTCCGTTCGCGACCTTCGGTGCCGGGAGTCCCGGTGTCGTGGTTGCGGACAGCCAGGTTTTCGGCCTGGTAGAAACCCTGCCGGCGCCCCGCGAAGACTCGCCCGCGCGCCGGCTGCACGTCACGCTGAACGAAGCCGAACTATTGGGAGCCGTCCCGGTCTACCGCGAACTGGCCCGCAACGCACTTGCGGTCGTGGAGCACCTGCACGGCAAAGGACGGTCGCGAGACGTCTCGAGCGCGATGATGCACGAGACACACCTGACCGGGCTTCAGGCCTCGTTCCTGAGTTACCTGAAGACCTGCCACTCACGCTGAACGCCGGCGGCCGTTCTCACGGCGTGCCCGGTCGGCACCCCGGTCCACCGGCGTCGGCGGTGACGCAGACAGCGCGCCGGATTGCTCGTCGTGGTCTGTCGGATCCCCCGCGGCCCGTTCGTAGATGATGTGAAGCCCGGCGCCAGGCCGGACCGCGGGGAAGGGGCCTCACCATGACGGGAAACTCGACACGCCGGAACAGGCCGTTGCGGTTCGGGGCCGTCGCGCCGATCACCGCCGACCTGCCTGCCTGGCGCGACCAGTTGCGTGGGCTCGCTGACAGTGGGTACTCGACGATCTTGCTGCCCGATGTGCCGCAGTGGCAGCCGGCGCCGGGCCCGGCGCTCGCCGTGGCGGCGACGATCACCGGCCTGCGGGTGGGCACCTGGGTGTACGCGTCCCCGGTCCGGCCCGCGTGGATCACCGCGTGGGAGGCGCACTCGCTGTCCGTGCTGACCGACGGCCGGTTCGAGATGGGCATCGGCACCGGCCGGCCCGGGCTCGCCGGCCAGCTCCGGGAACTGGGCCTGCCGGTCATCCCGGCGGACCGGCGGCCGAGCCAGGTGCGCGAGGTCGTCGCGGCCCTGCGCGAGCTCGACGGCCCGGACCGGCACACTCCGGTCGTCATGGCCGTGGCCGGCCCGAAGGCGCAGGCGCTGGCCGCCGAAGTCGCCGACACGGTGACCTTCGTGACGCCGCAGATCGAGACGCGGGCCGCGACGACGCAACGGGTCCAGCGCTTCGACAACCCCCGCGGTGCGGAACTGGCGTCGCACGTCCCCGTGATCGGCGACTCGGTCGCCGCGTTCATGGCCGGACCCGACACCGACCCCGCCGCGGTCCGAGCGGCGGACTCACTGGCCTACCTGCCCACCGATCCTGCTGCCGCTGCCGAGGAGATCCTGCGACGGCGCGAGGAGATCGGGTTCTCCTACTTCGTGTTCGGCGCGCACGTCGCCGGCGCTCTCGCACCGGTGGTCGCCGAGCTGGCCGGACGGTGAGACGTCACAGAGTGCGTGGAGTTCCGGTGGGCCCGAGTGGCCAGCCGTTCGCGCTTTGAGGAGGATCCGGGCGCCGGTGCCGTAGTCGCGGGAATCGACCGCGTCCGGCACTGTCCGGAATCCCATGTTCCGTCCCCGTAGTCGCCGAGTCACACTACGGGTCTCCAGCGGGCCGTCTCAACGTTTCGCGGTCACCCGGCAGGTCGATAAGGGCAGGTCAAGTGATTGCTCAGGGCGCGGGGAGCGCGTCGGCGATTGTGTCTAGTAGTAATGCGAAGGTAGGGGGCGTAGTGCCTGGGGCGAGGGCAGCGGAGTTGGCTTCGGCTTCGAGCGTCGGCACCCAGTCGAGTGATCTGCCATACAGCCACGCAAGGCCGCGGCGACTACCCGCACCGTAGTCCGAGCACGGCATCGAAGCGATTCTGTGGATCGCCGCCCGGGAACTCGCCCGGCAGGGTGCGGGATTGAGGTTCGCGGGCGTTGACGGTTCGCCCTGCCGAAACCGCGCCGTGGATCCGCCGAAAACGGACATTCGGGATTCGAAGATCTTGATCAACGGTTGCGGTAACTCGATCTCGGCGGTCACGGTGTGGTTGTTCCGAAGGGGAGTAGCCCGCGAGTCCACTGTCGACACACCGAGAGCCCGGCTCTCCGGCGGTGGCACCCACTCCACGTGGGTGGGCAAGACCTTCGGCCGGTTGATCATGCCTGGCCGGGGCTCCTGGACGTCGCGGCGGGGCGTGCGCGCGTCCAGGAAGGAACCACTCCGTGCTCGCCAAGTTGCTGCGCCCGATCGGGCTCTGCGTGGCCCTCGTCGTCCCGGCTGTCGCGCTCCGGGTCACCGGAGCCGAGCTGAGCCCGGTGCTCGGGTTGCTGCTGTTCGGCATGGCCGTGGTGGCCGCGTCGTTCGTCCTGGCCTGGGCCGCCGAGGCCGCGCAGGTCGACATCTCCGGCGGGCTGGCGATCGCGATCCTCGCCGTCATCGCCGTGCTGCCCGAGTACGCGGTGGACCTGTACTTCGCTTACACCGCCGGGTCGAACCCCGAGTACGTCGCCTACGCCGCGGCCAACATGACCGGCTCCAACCGGTTGCTGCTCGGCCTGGGCTGGTCGCTGGTGGTGCTCGTCGGCCTGGCGATCGCGAAGAAGCGCACCGGCAGGACGGTGCGCGAGCTGACCCTGGACTCGCCCTACCGCGTCGAACTCGGCTTCCTCGCCATCGCTTCGGTTGTCGCCTTCGTGATTCCCGCGATCGGGCAGATCCCGCTGCTGCTGGGCTTCGCGCTACTCGGGTTCTTCGCGTTCTACCTGTGGAAGGTCTCCCGCGCCGAGGCGGAGGAGCCGCACCTGGTCGGCCCAGCCGCGACGATCGGTGCCCTGCCCCAGCGGTCCCGCCGGATCCTGGTCGTGACACTGTTCGTGTTCGCCGCGGCGGTCATCCTCGCCTGCGCCGAGCCGTTCGCGCACAACCTGATCGCCGCCGGCACCCAGCTGGGCATCGACCGGTTCCTGCTGGTGCAGTGGCTGGCTCCGCTGGCCTCGGAAGCACCCGAGTTCATCGTGGCGATCCTGTTCGCACTCCGCGGCAAGGGCGACGACGCCATCGGCACCCTGATCTCCAGCAAGGTCAACCAGTGGACCCTGCTCGTCGGCAGTCTCCCGATCGCCTACCTGGCCGGCGGCGGAGGCGCCGCCCTGCACCTGGACGGGCGCCAGGTCGAGGAGTTCCTCCTCACCGCTGCGCAAACCCTGCTCGGCGTCGCGGCGCTGCTGGCTCTGCGGTTCCCCCGCTGGGCCGCGTGGACGTTGCTCGGTTTGTTCGCGGTGCAGTTCGCGTTTCCCGGGCAAACTGCCCGATACGTCCTGTCCGCGATCTACGCGGCGATCGCGCTGGCCGCTCTGCTGCGCAATCGACGCCACATCCTGCCGACGCTGGCAGCGCCCTTCCGCCGCACACCCGACGGCCGCGAGGACGGTGAGCGCCCGTCCGTCAGCTCGGAAACCGCCGGCGCGGCCGGCCGCTGACAGGAGCCGAACACCCCTTCCGAGCCATGTCCGGGCGACCACCGTCGCGACCGCCACCGAGCCGCACGACGCCGGGGCCGCAGACACGCCGAGCGACGAAGAAGCCGGGCGCACGTTCCTGCAGGAGTTGCGCGACGCGCTGCCGCCGGCGCTGCTCACCGCACTCCCGCAGATGCCGGTGAGCCTGTTGTTCGTCGTCTACAGCCAGGCCAAGGCCAGTGTGGACACTGAGACGCTCAGGCGAACTGAGCGGCCCGCCCGGCGCGCGAGACACACGGCGCCCTCGGCAAGAATCGGCCTGTGATGTCTCAACGTGACCCGGCCTCACGCTCCTCGAGGCCGGGGACCGGGGCGGGCTGGTCACCAATGCCTCCCTGATCGCCGGGGTCGGCGGTGGCGGGGTTGCGTCGCACACGATCGTGCTGACCGGCGGACCGCTTCGACCATGGCCGAAGCGGTCGCCCGCGACCCGGAACAGGCCCTGCGCCTGCACACGCGCGCGAAGAGCTCGGCGTCGATCCCCACGACCTGCCGTCCGGGTTGCTGGCCGGTGGGATGACGGTCGGCAAGCTCACCGGCCGGCCGCTCCTGCGGTCCGGGCTTCGCCAGCTCGTGCTCGGCGGGCTGGCGGTCGCGGTCACCTTCGGCGTCGGCCAGCTCATCGGCGCGCCGGCGGCCTGATGCCTGGGCCGACGCTGGGCCGAACCAGGCGGTCAGCCGCGACACGCGCTACGTCGGCATGCCGTTCCACGAACGGCGACCTCCTCCAGGCAGGCGCCCAGTTGTCGCGCCGACACCGCCTCCGAGCCGACGGGAGCCGGCGCCGTAGCCGAGCCGGTGGACGTCGACGCTGTTCATGGGTGTACCGCCGGTGAGAGCGGTACACCCATGGTGTCAGTCTGCGTGGTGGGGACGGGAATTCTGTTGCCGGGCTTCGTGCAGCTGGTCTTCGAGGGAAATGATGCGGCACGCGGCGTCGATGGCGGTGCCTTGGTCGACCAGTTCCCGTACTCGCGCCGCGATGCGCAGCTGGTGGCGGGAGTAGCGGCGGTGCCCGCCGGCGGACCGTTGCGGGGTGATCAGCCCGGCTTCGTCGAGGCTGCGCAGAAATCCTTGCGTGGCGCCGAGCAGGTCGGCGGCCCGGCCCATGGTGTAGGCGGGGTAGTGCTCGTCGTCGAACTTGTCGGCCGCGCTGGGCGTGGCCGGTCCTTCTTGGTCAGGGATCATGTGGCCTCCGCGGCACGAAGGACCCCGGGTGCCGCGCACGGCACCCGGGGTCCTCAAGGGTAGGGAATTTTCACCATTGTCCACCGGCGCGACCGCCGGTGTACTGCACCCGCGCCCGGCGTGAAACCGGACCGTGCGGGGATCGCTCATTCGTGACCGAGCACCACCTCCGAACTCGATGGGACTGCGGCACCCGCGCGGCGCTACCTGGCCGCTGCGGGCGATCCAATGATGTGCCCTTTCCCTTCTTTCCGGTTTTCTCTTACTGGGTACTGCTACTTCACTTGCCGCGAACGCCACTGCGGGAACCCTTCTCCTGATCGGTCCCAGCACGATGACGCCGCTAGTCACTGCCCGGAGCCCCGTTCACTGATCGGCTCCGGCCACCTGACCGGTCCTGCCTACTGCACTTGTGAAAACAACTACTGGCACTGCTGATCTCGCGGGTAGTTACGTCCTCTCCCGCGCCTGCTTGACGTTGTCTCTCTCGCTACGACCAGAAGATTACACGCACCTGCCGTCGAATGTCTACTCCAGTCAGCATAGATTTTCTGGCCGTGCACGCGGCCGGGAAGGTGACGCCGGAGCTGAACCGGTTCCAGCGCGAGCACCGGCAGCCGTCGTGAAGGCTGGATCACTCCGAGCCGGACTGACGAGCCCGGTCACGCCCGAGCGCGGAGGAGTCGCGCTCAGCTCGCGGTGCGAGAACCGGCGAATGCGTCGAGGTCGGGGAGGGGCAGTTCGCACATTTCGCGGGCTTCGGCAGCCGGGAGTCCCAGCATCCGCAGCACGTCCTCGGTCACCTGATCGGTGGCCTCGGCGTCGTCGCGGCCGGGCTGGTGGTGGAGCAGGCGGCCGAGGCCGAGAGCCGCGCCGGCCACCGTCAGCATGGTCAGTTCGGGGTCGCGGACCGTGAAGCGGCCGGCTTGCGCGGCGGCTTCGATGTCGCGGCGCGCGCGGGGGGCGAGTCCGTGGTCCGCCGTGGCCAGTTCGAGCCCGTGGTGCAGGAGCACCTTGCTGAGTTCGGGGTGGCGACGGTGCAGGCGTCCGGTGAGCCGGAAGCTCTGCGCGAACACCCGGGCCGGATCGGCCAGGTCCGTGGTCAGCTCGTCGAGCAGGGCGCCGTGGGCTTCGAGTGCGGCTTCGACGGCCGCTCGGTACAGCTGTTCCTTGGTCTCGAAGTGGTTGTAGAACGACCCCAGCCCCACGTCCGCGGCTTGGGTGATCTCCAATACCGACACGGTGGTCCTGCCGTCGGCGATGAGGGCTTGGGCAGCCCGGACGAGGGCCGCACGGGTGCGGGCCTTGCGCCGCTCCAGCCGGCTCGGGGCGTGGTCGGGCATCCGGGTTCCTGTCTTCCGCTGGCGGTGGCATCGCATCGTACCTCGCCTCGTCAAAAATGATGAAATCATCAGAAACTCTTGACTGATGAGATCCTCGTAGCTGACGATGTCGTCATCAACTGAGGTGGAGGGAGCAGCCGTGCCGGATCTGGACGACCCGCACGCCGGTCTGCACAGCGAGCACGGTGCGCTGGCGGGCGAGCACCCCGGCCGGGCGCGCAACCCGGTGATCAAGGTGCACGACGTGGCGTGGCTGGAGTTCGAAAAGCCGAACCTCGAGCGCGCGGAGGTGTTCGCCCGCGCCTTCGGGTTCGTTCCGACGCTCAGCAGCGCCCAGGAGCTGCACCTGCGGGGCACCGACCCCGGTGCGCCCTGCGTGCTCGTCCGCAAGGGCGCCCGGTCGCGGTTCGTCGGGCCGGCGTTCCGCGCTGCCGCCGGCAGCGACCTGCCGAGGCTCGCCGGATCCACCGGCCGGCCGGTCACCCCGCTGCCGGACACGCTGGGCGGGATCGCCGTCGACCTCGACGACCCGAACGGCCTGCGCGTCCGGATCGTCTCGGACACGCACGAGCTGCCCGCGCTTTCGCCGCAGGAGCCGCACGTGCTCAACTTCGGGCACGAGGTCCGGCGGGTCAACGCCACGCAGCGGCCGCCCTCGGCGCCGGCGCGGGTGCAGCGGCTGGGGCACGTCGTGCTGCAGACGACGAAGTACCGGCAGACGCTGGACTGGTACCTGCGGCACCTGGGGATGATCGTCAGCGACTTCCTGTACCACCCGGGCCGTCGCGGGCGCGGGCCGGTGATGAGTTTCGTCCGCTGCGACCGCGGCGCCACCCCGGCCGACCACCACACGCTGGCGCTCACCCTCGGCCCGGCGAACCGCTACGTGCATTCCGCCTACCAGGTCGCCGACCTCGACGCGCTGGCCGCCGGCGGGGAATACCTGCGCGACCACGGCTACCACCACTCGTGGGGCATCGGACGGCACATCCAGGGCAGCCAGCTCTTCGACTACTGGCGCGACCCGGACGGCTTCATGGTCGAGCACTACAGCGACGGCGACCTGTTCGACAGCACCCTCGAACCCGGGTGGGCTCCGATGACCGCCTCCGGCCTGGCCCAGTGGGGGCCGCCCGCCACGGCCGACTTCCTCGGCGTCAAGCCCGGCAAGGAATCGCTGCGTGAACTGCGCGCGGTGTTCTCGGCGCTGCGCGAAGACAACGAATTCGACGCCCAGCGCTTCCTCGGCCTGCTCAAGGTCGCCCGCTCCTGAGCGGACGACAACCCAGCCCACCACGCCTCCCACGGAGAACCCTGTGAGCACAGCCATCCTGCGCACCGCCGACGCCTGGTACGTCGCCGACGGCGCTGACGCCACGAAGGTCGGCACCCGGGCCACGACCACCGGCGAACTGCTCGCCGACCGGGCGGCGGTCACGGCCGCCGCCGCGGGCCCGGCCACGGACCGGGTCGAGGACCTCGTCCTGGTCTCGCCGGTCACCGCGCCCTGCCGCGTCGTCGCCCAGATGACCAACTTCGCCTCCCACGTCACGGACGCCGGAATGGACCCGGAAACCGTGCCCCTGACGTTCTTCCGCAAGACGTCCGGATCGATCAGCGGCCCGTTCGACGACGTCGTGAAACCGGCGCACGTGAACCTGCTCGACCACGAAGTCGAGATCGGGCTGGTCATCGGCCGCGAGATCCCGGTCGGCAGCGAGATCAGCGCCGACACCCTGCACGAGTACGTCGCGGGCCTCGTGGTCACCGATGACGTCTCCGCCCGCGACATCCAGCTCCCCAAGACCCAGTTCTACGAGGCCAAGTCCTACCCGACCTTCACCCCCGTCGGGCCCGCGCTGGTGCTGCTGGACGCGGGCGAACTGGAGCGGTTCCCCGACCTGCGATTGACCCTGTGGGTCAACGGTGTGCGCCGCCAGGACGCGCTCGTCGGCGGCGACATGATCTACCCGCCGCTCGAAGCCCTCCGGGCGTTGACCCGGTTCCAGCGGCTCGATCCGGGCGATCTGGTGCTGACCGGCACCCCCGCCGGAACCGCCCTGTCCGCGCCGCCGAAGATCGTGGAGAAGATCGCCGCGCTGCTGCCGCCGGCGCTCAAGTGGAAGCTGTTCTTCACCGGCCAGGCCAAAAATCCGAAGTACCTGGCCGACGGCGACGTCGTCGAGGCGACGGTCGCCACCGACGACGGCACGATCGACCTGGGCACCCAGCGCACGATCGTGAGGGACAAGCGATGACCACCACCGCCCCCTGGTGGCCCCGCTACGCCGAGCCCGCCGACCTGGCCGCGATCGAGGCCGTCCCGCTCGCCGACCGAGGTCTGCCGGAGTCGACCTACGCGCTGCTCCTGCGGGCCGCCCGGCGGTGGCCGGATCGACCGGCGACCACCGTGCTGCCCGAAGCCGCCCGGTGGCGCGAACCGGTCCGGCGCGGTTTCGCCGAGCTGCTCGCCGACGTCCACCGCTACGCGAACCTGCTGCGGGCACTCGGTGTCCGGCGCGAGGACGCGGTGGCCCTGATGGCCCCCAACTGCGCCGACCTCATCCCGGCGGTCCTGGCCGCCCAGCTCGCCGGGATCGCCGCGCCGCTCAACGGCGGCCTGGCCCGCACCCACCTCACCGAACTGCTCCGCCTGTCCGGCGCCCGCGTCCTGATCACGGCCGGCCCCGAGCTCGCGCCGGAATCCTGGAGCACCGCACGGACGCTCGCGCCGGAGCTGGACGCGATCCTCGTGCTGCGCCCGACCGGCGCAGCCGGCGAACCCGCCCCGTTGCCGGCCATCGACGGCGTGCGCGTGGGCTACCTCGCCGACCTCGCGGCCGGGTTCGACGCGTCCGGTTTCGACGGTGAACCGCCCTCGGCGGCCGACCTCGCCGCGTTCTTCCACACCGGCGGCACCACGGGAGCGCCGAAGCTGGCCGCGCACACCCAGGCCAACGAGGTCGCCGACGCGTGGATGATCGCCGCCAACTCACTGCTCGACGCCGGCTCGGTCATCTTCGCCGCCTTGCCGCTGTTCCACGTCAACGCGCTGCTGGTCAGTGTCCTCGCGCCGCTGTTCAAGGGCCAGCACGCGGTGTGGGCCGGCCCGCTGGGTTACCGGGAACCCGCGCTGTACGGGCAGTTCTGGAAGATCGTCGAACACCACCGGATCGCGGCGATGAGCGCGGTACCGACCGTGTACGCGGTGCTCGCGCAGTGCCCGGTCGACGCCGACATCGCCAGCCTCCGCTACGCCATGGTCGGCGCGTCACCGCTGCCCGCCGCCGTGCGTGCGGGCTTCCAGGCCCACACCGGCGTCACCCTGGTCGAAGGCTACGGGCTGACCGAAGCCACCTGTGCCAGCGCCCGCAGCTTCCCCGGCACCGCGCGCCCCGGCACCGTCGGCCAACGCCTGCCCTACCAGCAGATGAAGGTCACCGACCCGAGCACGGGGGAGGAACTGCGCCACGGGGAAACCGGGGTGCTGGCCATCAGCGGCCCGACCGTGTTCCCCGGTTACGTCGTCGGCCGGGACGAGAGCGGGTACCTGCTGGACGGGCTGGGCAAACTGCGTGACGGCTGGCTGGACACCGGCGACCTGGCCCGGCTCGACGGCGACGGGTTCGTGCACCTGACCGGGCGGGCCAAGGACCTCATCATCCGCGGCGGCCACAACATCGACCCCGCGATGATCGAGGACGCCCTCCTGAGCCACCCCGACGTCACCGCGGCCGGCGCGGTCGGCCGTCCCGACGACCACGCCGGGGAAGTGCCCGTCGCCTACGTGACCCTCACGCCCGGCGCCACCGTCACCGAGGACGGCCTGCTGGCCTGGGCGACCGGCCGCGTGCCCGAGCGCGCCGCCACGCCGAAGGCCGTCACCGTGCTCGACACCCTGCCCGTGACCGACGTCGGCAAGCCGGACAAACTCGCCCTGCGCGCCGACGCCACCCGCCGCGCGATCACCGAAGCACTGGTGGCGTTCGACGAAGTGACCGTCGAAGCGGTGATCGAGGACGGCACCGTGATCGCCGCCGTCACCCTTCCGTCCGAAGTGGACGAACCGAAGGTGGCCGCAACGCTCGCCCGCTACACCGTTCCCAGCCGTCTGACGTTCCGGGGAACCTCATGACCGCCCCGATCGGGCTGACCGTGCCGGTCGTCATCGTCGGGGCGGGCCCGACCGGGCTGACCGCGGCGGCGCTGCTCGGCCGGTACGGCGTCGAATGCCTGGTGCTGGAGCGATGGGACTCGGTCTACCCCCGGCCCCGTGCCGTGCACCTCGACGACGAGGTGCACCGCATCCTCGGTTCCCTCGGGCTGGCCGGGGAGTTCGCCGCCATCTCCCGGCCCGGTCACGGGCTGCGGCTGCTCGGCCCGGACCGGCGGGTGCTGGCGGAGTTCCGCCGGTCCCCGGGCGCCGGCCGCCACGGCTACCCGGAGGCGAACATGTTCGACCAGCCCGAGCTGGAACAGCTGCTCCGCACCGGCCTGGACGGGCTCGGCCACGTCACCCTGCGCGGCAACGTCGACGTCACCGGCATCGTGCAGGACGGGGCCGGCGCGCGGGTCGAGGTGACCGACCGCGTCAGCGGCGAGCACGAGACGATCCACGCGGACTACGTCCTGGGCTGCGACGGCGCCAACAGTCTCGCCCGGGCCTCGATCGGTGCCCGGATGACCGACTTCCGGTTCGACCAGCGCTGGCTCGTGGTCGACATCGCCACCACCGCCGACCTCGGCGAATGGGAGGGCGTGCACCAGGTCTGCGACCCGGCCCGCGCCGCGACCTACATGCGCATCGGAAAAACCCGCTACCGCTGGGAATTCCGGCTGCTGCCCGGGGAAACCGGCGACGGCTTCCACCACCCGGACCGGCTGCACCCGCTGATCGCGCCGTGGACCAAGGACATCCCCGCCGACGAACTGGAGATCGTCCGCGTCGCCGAATACACGTTTCGTGCGCAGGTCGCGGACCGGTGGCGCGAGCAGAGGGTGTTCCTGCTCGGCGACGCCGCCCACCTGACCCCGCCGTTCATCGGCCAGGGCATGGGAGCGGGGCTGCGCGACGCGGTCAACCTCGCCTGGAAACTCGCGGGCGTCCTCGACGGGACGCTGCCCGTGGGCGCGCTCGACTCCTACGAGGCGGAACGCAAGCCGCACGCCCGCGCCATGGTCCGGCGAGCCGTGCTGATCGGCAAGGCCATGACCGAGGGCGGCCGGTTCGGCGACCTGATCCGCCGGGTGGTCGCGCCGCGCCTGGCCGTCGTCCCCACCGTCGCCCGGCACGTCCTCGACAGCGAGACGCCCGCGCTGCGCCGGTCGAACCTGCTCGTGCGGCCCCGCCTGCGGCGCACCTTGGCGGGGCGGCTGTGCCCCAACGCCGTGCTCGGCGACGGCAGCCGCTTCGACGACGTGGCCGGCGGCCGGTTCTCGGTCGTCACCGCGAACCGTCCGTCGGAGGCCGAACGCGCGGTCCTCCAGGACTGCGGTGCGGTCCTCGTCACCGCCCGGCCGTGCGGCGAGCTGCACCGCTGGCTCCGGGACGGTCGCGCCGGAGCCGCTCTCGTTCGCCCGGACGGCACGGTGCTGAGCGCGGCCGGCAACCTTTCCCGGATCCTGCCGCGGCTCACCGCACCTGCTGATTGATTCGCAGCAGCTCGACCCGGCCGCACCGAGCCCGGCACTCGCGCGGAACGGCGCAAGGCGCACACGCGGCAGAAGCTGATCGACGCCGCGGACGTGGGTTTCGGGTCCCTCTACAACCACTTCTCCAGCAAGACGGAGTTGTTCGAGGCGGCCGTGCCGGAGGTGCTGGAGGAACTCGGCCTGCTGCTGGACGAGCTGGCCGGCAGGGTCGGCGATCCGGCGATGGCGTTCGCGCAGTCGGTGCGGTTGACCGTGCGCCTGGCGGTGGCGCGGCCGGAGATGGCCCAGGTGCTGGTGCGGCACGGGATGGCCTACATCGACGCCGACGAAGGTCTCGCTCCGCGTGCCCTGCGCGACATCGAGGCCGGTGCGGCGTCGCGTCGGTGACCCCCGGATCGCCCTGGCGACCACCGCCGGCGCGCTGCTGGCCGTGGTGCACGTGTCGCTGGTGAATCCGCACGGCGTCACCGACGCGACGTGCGACGAGGCGGCCGAGCAGCTGCTGCGGATGCTCGGCGTCCCGCCCGAGGAAGCGCGCGAGATCGCGACGGCGCCGCTGCCGCCCGTCGACCAGGTCTGACGACCGGCACGACACCGGCCAGGCGGGCAGTTCGGCGATGGTCGCCCGCTTGTGCTGCTCGCCACGGCGTGCCACGGGTCGAACGACGGGACGTCGTCGGCGTGGCGTCGCGACGACCCGGTGCGGCGACAGATCGTCCGGCCACCGCGGATGCGTTCTCGACGGGCATCGTGTCGAGGTCGGTGCACAGCTGGCCGCGGAGTTCGTACTCGGCGTCGTTGCCCGCGAAGCAGCCGACGACGAGGTCGCGCAGCGTTGGCGCGCGGGGTGTCGCTCTCACGCCGTTCCCGTGGCGAGGTCGGCCGCGGTCCAGGCCAGGGCGATCGCGCCGTCGAGCACCGCGCGGTCGGCGGCCGGGGTGACGCAGGCGGCCGCGAACTCCGGCTGGTGGTTGACCGCGGGCGCGCAGCCGAGGCCCAGCATGGGGTGGATCGTGCGGACGACGTGCGAGACGTTGCCCATGTCGGTCGCGGCACCGGTCACCCCGCGCGGCAGGTCGGGGAAGACCCGGCCCAGTGCCTCGGCGTTGGCCCGGTACGCCGCCAGCAATGCGGCGTCGGGCCGCAAGTCCGCGTAGTCGGGGGAAACCGGGGTGATCGACACGGTGCAGCCGGTCGCCAGCGCGCCGGCCTCGAAGCACCGCGTCACGCGCTCCTTCAGCGCGGCGAGCTCGTCCAGGTTTTCGGTCCGGACGATCCAGCTGCCCCGGCTGGCGTCCGGGATGACGTTGGCCGCGGAGCCGGCCTCGGTGACGATGCCCTGGATCCGGTCGCCGGCCGCGGTCTGCTGGCGCAGCAGGCCGACGGCCACCTGCGCGACGGTCATCGCGTCGGCGGCGTTGACCCCGAGCTGCGGGTAGGCGCCCGCGTGGGCCGGTTTTCCGCGGTAGGCCACTTCGAACTGCGCGACGGCCGAGCCCGGCATCGCCGCCATCTCGACGGCGGCCGGGTGCACCATCATGGCCGCGGTGACGCCGTCGAACGCGCCGCGGTCGAGCAGCAGCACCTTGCCCCCGCCGCCTTCCTCGGCCGGTGTGCCGAGCACGGTGACGGTCAGCCCGAGGGCGTCGGCCACGCCCGCCAGGCCGAGTCCGGCGCCGACCGCGGCCGCGGCGATCACGTTGTGCCCGCACGCGTGCCCGATGTCCGGCAGGGCGTCGTACTCGGCGCAGAGCACGACGTGCACCGGTCCCGAGCCCACCGTCGCGCGGACCGCGGTGGGCAGGTCGTAGCAGCCGTGCTCGACGGCGAATCCCGCGTCGCCCAGCGCCTCGGCCACCCACGCGCTGGCCCGCACCTCCTCGAACGCGAGCTCCGGGTGCGCGTGGATCCGGTGCGACAGGCCGACGAGGCCGTCGCCCGCCGCCCGCACCCGCCGCTCGATCACGTCCTTCACGAGCCGGCCGCCGCGAGGTGCACCGACGCCGGCCGCGTCGCGGCGTCGAAGGCCGCCCGTGCCCCGGTGGCGCCCATGCCGCTTTCGCCGGCAGGCTCGTACAGCCGCTCGGGACCACCGCCCTGCCACTGGTTGACCCAGGTGACGCCGGCCGGGATCCGGGCGGCGGCCTCGGCGTGGCCCGGGTCGGCGGTGTAGACGGTCGCCGCGAGGCCGTACCGCGACCGCGAAGCCCGCTCCAGCCCTTCCTCGAACGAGTCCACGACGACGACCGGGGCGACCGGGCCGAACGTCTCCTCGGTCATGACCAGCATCGAATCGTCGACGCCGGTGAGCACGGTCGGCGGGTAGAAGAAGCCCTTCCCGTCCGGGACGACACCGCCGGTGCGGACCTTCGCGCCCTTCGCCACGGCGTCTTCGACGTGCCGCGCGACGACGTCCCGCTGCCGCCGGTCGACCAGCGGGCCGAGCACGACCCCGTCGTCGAGGCCGTTGCCGACCGGGAAGGCTTCGGCCGCGGCGACCAGCGCCTCGACGAACGGCTCGGCGACGTCGCGGTGGACGTAGATCCGTTCCATCGACGTGCAGATCTGGCCGGTGTTGACGAACGCGCCGAACGCCACGGCGCCGGCGGTCGCGACCGGGTCGGTCCCCGCGTCGACCACCACCGGGTCCTTGCCGCCCAGTTCGAGCACCGCGCGGCACAGCCGTTGTCCGGCCGCCGCGCCGACGCGCTTGCCGGTGGCGACCGAGCCGGTGAAGTGCACCAGCCCGATCCGCTCGTGCCCGGCGAGCGGGACCCCGGCCCTGGCGTCCCCGAGCACGAGGTTCACCACGCCCGGCGGCAGCCCGGCCAGCTCGGCCAGCCGCGCCACCGACAGCGGCCCGCGTTCCGACGGCTTGACGACCACCGTGTTCCCCGCCGCCAGCAGCGGGCCGATGCCCGCGAGCACCGCGGTCACCGGGAAGTTCCACGGCGTGATCAGGGCGGTCACGCCGAGCGGGTGGCGCAGGATCCGCGTCCGGCTGCCGTCGGGGTGTTCGACGAGCTGCTCGAAGTCGTAGGAAAGCGCTTCCTCCGCGGCGGCGCGCAGCCCGGCCACCACACCCGCGAGGAAGGTCTGCCCGATCCCCAGCGGCTTGCCCATCTCGCGGCATTCCAGCTCTACGAGCTCGTCGGCGTGGGCGGCGACGGCTTCGGCCCACGCCGAAATCCGCGCGACGCGCTCGGCGACGGGGGTCGCCGCCCAGGCCGGCTGCGCTCCGGCCGCCGCGGCCACCGCGCGCTCGACGTCCTCGGCCGAGCCCGCGGGGTGCCGGGCGATGACCTCCTCGGTCGCCGGGTTCACCAGGTCCAGGAAGTCCTCGCCGCGGGAGTCCGTCCACCGGCCGCCGATCAGGTTCTGCAGTGTCCTCAAGGGTTTCCTCAGCTTTCAGTCGAGCCGGTCGGCCATGAGCTCGCCGGCCATGATCGCGGCGAGGTTGGTGTTGGCGCGGGGGACGAAGGGGAAGATCGACGCGTCGACCACGCGCAGGCCCTCGACGCCGAGCACGCGGCAGGCGGGGTCGACCACCGTGCTCGCCAGCCCGGGGTCGCCCATCCGGCACGTGCTGGTGGCGTGCTGCGAGTCGCCGACCGTGGCCAGCAGGTGGTCGTCGAGCTCACTGTCGTTGTCCAGCACGGCGAAGAGCGCTTCGTTCGCGCTCTCGACGGAGCCACCCAGGATCGGGGCGGTCTCCTCGGCGCGGGCGAGCTCGGCCAGCGCACGCACGCCGGCCCGCAGCCGCGGGAGGTCGAGTTCGTCGGACAGCATCCGCTGGTGCACCAGCGGCTGGACGTCCGGGTCGGGCGAGGTCAGGCCGACTTCGCCGCGGGAATGCGCGTGGTTGAGCCAAACCCCGTACGCGCCGGCCCCGGCACCGGTGTTGGCGAAGGCCATGGCGAGCACGCTCTGGTTCATCGAGACGAACATCAGGTCGCCCTCGGGCGCGCCGGGCCCGCTGGTGAAGCGGACGCAGACGTTGGTGTGCCGGTCGTCCGGCGTCTTGATCGCGACCGCCGCGGTCAGCGGCAGCTGGATCATCGCGATCGGGTGGTCCTGCAGGCCGAGCCCGACCGGGAGGTCGGCGCGCACGTCGATGCCGAGCGAACGCAGGTGCCCGGCCGGGCCGATGCCGGAGCGCAGCAGGATCGCCGGCGAGTGGATCGCGCCGGCGCTCAGCACCACGGTGCCGGCGAGCTCGGTCGTCGCCGTCCCGCCGGTGACGACGCGGACGCCGACCGCCCGGCCGCCCTCGAAGAGCACCCGGTCCACCAGCGCGTCGCCGCGGATCGTCAGGTTCGCCAGCTCGCGGCCGGGTTCGAGGTAGGCGTCGTTGACCGACACCCGCCGGCCGCCCCGGGAGTTGATCGGGTACGGCGAGACGCCGGTCGCGCCCGGGGCGTTCACGTCGGGTGCCCAGCCGTAGTCGGCCGCGAGGGCCGCGCGGTGCAGTGCGGCGTCGACGGCGCCCCATTCCTCCTGCGGCGTCCGGTGGATCGGCGTCGGGCCGCCGCGGCCGTGGTAGGGGGCCTCGCCGAACGCCTCGTCGTCCTCCAGCTTCGCGAAGTACGGGAGCACGTCTTCGGGCGCCCAGCCGGGCAGGGCCCAGTCTTCGAAGTCGGCCATCGGCGGGCGGATCGCGATCTGCCCGTTGATCGACGAGCTGCCGCCGACCCCGCGGCCGCGCCAGTACGGCGCCGGCGGCTGCTTCTCGGTCCGCGTCGAATCCAGACCGGGCCACACCATGCCTTCGGCCGCCGTCGGGTGCAGCAGCGCGACGATCGGGTTGGGCGAGCGCCACGCCTCGGGCATCTCGGCCGAGCGGTAGTCGCGGCCGGCCTCCAGCAACAGGACGCGCTTGCCCCGCTCCGCCGACCGCACCGCGAGCGCCGAGCCGGAGGATCCCGCGCCGACCACGATGAGGTCCCAGCCGCTGTTCGTCATCTGCCTGCTCCTTCGCCGGGTCGCCGTCGTGGCTAGAATGTGCCCCAGCCGTATGTTCAGTCAAGAGTGAATATTCAGTTTTTCCTGAGCTATAGTGAGAGGTGCCGATGACCTTGTCCGCGGGCGGCGAGCGCGCGCTCATCGAGGACTTCGGCCTGCGCATCGGCCGTGCCATGGGGTGGCCGCCGATGGCCGGGCGCACCAGCGGCGTGCTGATGCTCAGCGAGAAACCCCTTACGCTGGACGAACTCCAGGACGCCCTCGGCGCGAGCAAGGGGTCGGTGTCGGAGATGACGCGGCTGCTCATGGTCAACGGCGTCGTCGAGCGGTACAAGGAGCCCGGCAGCCGCCACTTCGTCCACCGCTGGCGCGACGACGCGTGGATCGGCTGCCTGCAGCACCAGGTGACGATGAACCGCGAGCTGCTGGAACTGGCCGAAACCGCACAGGACCAGGGAAAGCACCTCCCGCCCGAGCAGCGCGGCCGGCTGCGGCAGATGCGCGACTACTACGTGTTCATGACCGAACAGCTCGAAGCGCTGCTGGCCGAATACACGCGACGGGCGTCGGGCTGACGAATCCGTTCGACCGAGATCCTTCGCCCGTGATGCGGAAGAAACGTCGATGAGCGCTGGAGCCGGGATGGGGATCGTCTGGCTGGCGATCTGCGTTCTTTTGGTGACGACGGTGTTCGTCGTGTATCGGCGGCGGGAGAAGACCGGAGGTCTCGGCCAGGTCCCGCCGCCGGTTCCTGAGCACGCGCGCCAGATTGCCGCGCTGCGGGACGAGGACTACGACCTCGTCCTGCGGGGCGGAGCCTGGGTGAACGGCGTCAACGTGACATGGCCGTTCGCGGAATTGCTGGTCAGCCGAAACCAGATCGAACTGCGCGTTCGGGCTCTTGTGCCGATCCGGATCGCCCGCGCCGAGGTGACCGGCGTACGTCGGGTGCGTGGCCCGTTCAGTCGCGGCTTCAAGTTCCGGACCGATTCGGGCCGGTTGGACAAGGTGACCTTCTGGCCCACGGGCAAAGCCGCGAAACAGCTGGCCGAGCTCGGATGGCGGTGAAACGGCCGTTCGCCACCGGACGGCTCTGAAGGGACGCCGCGGCCGAGAAGTGGCTGCGTCCCGGCTATCGCGTTTTCACCTGACCGCCGGGCACGAGGTGGACTTCATCGTGGAGGGCGTGGACGACTGACGGCGAACGTCCGCGGTCGGTGCGGTAGCAGGCACCACCACGAAGCCGGAACCCCGGGCTACTGATCTCGGCGGCCCGCGGCGGCAAGGTTGCGCCGGAGGGCCGCGGCCGGCGGCGTCACCACGACTTCGGTGGAGGAATCCCATGACCGTTCGGACGATGCCCTGGGCGCCACGCACGGCCGGCTCGCCGGGTGTCCGGGCACGGCCCCGGGGCAGCTGGGCGCCCAGGGTGCTCGGCGCGGTCGCCGCGGGGCTGGTGCCGTGGGTGTTCGTGCTGGGGCGGTCCCTGCCCGCGACCACGCAGGTGCGGCACTGGCCGGCCGTGTGGATCGGGCTCGACCTGGCGGCGGCGCTCGGCTGCGCGACCACCGCGCGCCTGTTCCACCGCGGCGACGACCGCGCCCGGTTGTCGGCGTCGGCGGTCGCGGCGCTCATGGTGATGGACGCCTGGTTCGACGTCCTCACCGCCCAGGCCGGTGCGGAATTTGCCCAGGCCCTTGCCTGCGCCGTCCCGGAGCTGGCCCTGGCCGGGCTGTGTACGTGGCTTGCCCTGCGCAACGCGGAAGGGCCTGTCGATCACCCGTAGGCGCGGAGGCAGAGCTGGTACCAGGTTCACCACGAGGGCGGGTACAGGCTTCATGGCACGGCCCTCGTGCCGTGCCCTAGCGTCGTGTCATGACGATTCCAGCCGGACTGAGACGCACGGTCCTCCGGGTACGGCGGGACACCGGCTTCCTCGCCGCCGGTGTGCTGCCGCACCTGGGGCTGGTGCCCGTGTGGGCCTGGGCTGCGGCGACCACAGCCCGGACGGGGGACTGGCTCCTCACGGTTTCCGTGTCGGCCGCGCTGGTCCTGCTCGGCACCCCGGTGCTGACGGCCGTTCAGCGGGCTCGCTACCGGGTGCTCATCGGTGTGGACGTCCCCCGGCTCACCCGCGCCGCGCCGGAACGAGGGACGTGGGCCTCGACCGCCCGGAGGGTCGCGGCGACGCGGCCTTGGCGCAAGATCGGCTACTACCTCCTGCTGGGCCCGCCGCTCGCGCTGCTGGAGCTGCTGGTGCTCGCGGTGGCGGCGGCATGCCTGGCGGGCGTCACCGCCTACGCCTGGTCATGGGCGCTGCCGGCCGGCATCCGCCAGGACTGGTTCGGCTCCCTGACCCAGCTGCCGGTCTACACAGCGGCTGGACTCCTCCTCCTGTGCGCCCTGCCCTGGACCGCGCGGGCGGTGGCCTCGGCCGAGGCGCGGCTGGCGTCGGGCCTGCTCGGGCCCAGCCGGGCACAGCGACTTCAGGAGCGGGTCGATCAGCTGGCCGTGAGCCGGACCGACTTGATCGAGGCCGTCGACGCGGAGCGCCGCCGGATCGAGCGCGACCTGCACGACGGAACCCAGCAGCGGCTGGTGTCCCTCGCGGTCAACCTGGGGCTGGCCATGGCCACCCGCCCGGACCTGCCGGGTGCTGCCCGCGAGGTGATCGCGAAAGCGCACTCGGAGGCGAAGGAGGCGATCGCCGAACTCGACGACCTGGTGCGGGGGCTGCACCCGGCCGTGCTCGAAGACCGAGGTCTGGACGCGGCGTTGTCCGGGCTGGCTGCCCGTACACCCCTGCCGGTGCGGCTGCGGGTCGATCTGGAAGAGCGGGTGGCGCCCACCGTGGAGTCGGTCGCGTACTTCGTGATCTCCGAGGCGCTGACCAATGCCACGAAGCACGCCAACGCGATGCGTGCAGAGGTGATCGTCCGCCAGGTCGGCCAAGTGCTGCGCGTGCGCGTGACAGACAACGGGCTGGGCGGTGCCGACGCCGCCGCCGGCACCGGGCTGACCGGGCTGGCCAAGCGGGTCGGCTCCCTCGACGGGGCCTTCCACGTCAGCAGCCCCGCCGGCGGGCCCACCACCATCACCGCGGAGCTGCCGTGCGCGCGGTGATCGCCGAGGATTCGGTCTTGTTGCGGGTCGGCCTGACCAAGGTGCTGGAGACGGGCGGGTTCCAGGTCGCCGCGGAAGCCGGCGACGCGGAGGGGCTGTTGGCGGCCGTGGCGGAGCACCGGCCCGAACTCGTCTTGATCGACGTCCGGATGCCGCCCGGCTTCACCGACGAGGGGGTGCGGGCGGCGATGGAGATCCGCCGGCGCTGGCCGGGGACGCCGGTGGTGCTGCTTTCGCAGTACGTGGAGGAGCGGTACGCGGCTGACCTGCTCTCGGCGAACACCAGCGGTGTGGGCTACCTGCTCAAGCAGCGGGTTGCCGACGTCGCCGACTTCGTGGCCGCGGTCCGGCGGGTGGCGGACGGGGGTACGGCCCTGGACCCGCAGGTCGTCGCCCAGTTGCTGCTGCGGCGCGACAGCGACCCGCTCGCGCGGCTGACCCCTCGCGAACGGGAGGTGCTCGGCCTGATGGCCGAAGGGCGCTCCAATGCCGGCATCGCGCAGGCGCTGGTGGTCAGCGAGAGCGCCGTGGCGAAGCACATCAACAACATCTTCGCCAAGCTTGACCTGCCCGTGGTCGACGCGGACCACCGCCGCGTCCTGGCCGTGCTGCGCTTCCTGGGAGCGTCCCGGGCCTGACCTTCCCCTCGGTGAGCACGATCTTCGGCCGGAGCATCAGGCCGGCCGGACCCGGGACGTCCGGCCGGCCCGTTTCGGCGGGTGGGCGCGCTGCCGGGCCCGGTCGGTGAGCACGTCGAGGATCCGCTGCCACGCCGGGGACGCCTCGGCGACCCGGACGGACACCAGCGTCATGCTCCCCGGCCCGTCGCCCTCGCCTTCCTGCTCGATCTGCCAGGCATCCAGCTCGTCGATGAGCCGGTCCACGCGCGGATCGCGCGGGTCCCAGTCGATCGACTGGTCGCAGAGGAGGTACTGGTGCGTCTTCGCCGGGTCGTCGAACCTGGCGTTCCGGTCCTCGATCCACTGCGGCATGGCGCACGGGTCCAGCGCCTGCATCAGGATCCACGTGTCGCGCTCGAGGCGTACCGTCCGCTCGCTGACCCCGAGCGCGCGCATCCGGTCCAGGATCGCGACCACCTCCGGCGGCAGCACCAGCCCTTCGCCGCCGGCCAGCGCGGCGATCCGGCGCCGGTGCTCGGTGAGCTGGTCGACCTTGCGCCGCAGTTCGGCGTCGATCTCGGCGATGGCCGCCGCGAACTCGGCCGGCTGGGCGTGCAGCACCGCGTCGATGCGGGCCAGCGGCACCCCGGCGTCGGCGAGGGCCCGGATCCGGATCAGGTCGACCGCCGCCTGGGCGCGGTAGCGGCGGTAGCCGGAGGCGTCGCGTTCGGGCTCGGGCAACAGGCCGACGTGGTGGTAGTGGCGGACGGTGCGCACGGTCACGCCGGCGGTCGCCGCGAGCTGGCCGATCGTGAGCACCGGCTACCTCCGCTCCTCGGAAAGGCGTGGCCGCGTCGAGTCTAGGTGCGACCCACCCGCTCCACGACGGCGCGGATCGCTTCGACCACGACGTCGGGCCGCTCGAAGCACAGCTGGCTGTGGCCGACGCCGGGCACGACCCGCCGCTCCCCGTGCGAGACCGCGCTCACCACCGCCGCGACCATCTTCCTCCGGCCTTCCGCGATCGCGCGCAGAGTCCGCTCCGAGATGCCCTGCTGCGCCTGCTCCGACGTCAGCGCCTGCTGGGCCGGGTCGACCCCCTCCGTGGTGAGGGCGATCAGCGGGACGTCGGGAAGATCCGGCCCGGCCCGCAACTCGTCGGCGAGAGCGACCAGGTTGCTTCGCTCGGCGAAGCCGCTCCGGAGCCCGTGATCGCTCACATGGGCGTCGATCAGCGACTGCCGCACGTGTTCCGGGTACTGGACCAGGAGTTCGGCGTACATCCGGCGGAGGTCCGGGCGCCGGACGTGCGCCAGGTCGGGTGCCATCCGCTCGCCCGCGGACAGGCCCGCCTCCGCGGGCATGAACTCGTCCCAGTCCCGGTGGAAGGCGTCCAGCCACACCAGGCCGGCCACTTCCGGCGGGTACAGCTGCGCGAACCGATGCGCGTAGGCGCCGCCGAGGGAGTGCGCGACCAGGACGTACGGGCCGTCGATGCCCTGGCCGTGCAGCACCTCGTGCAGTTCCGCGGCGACCGCGGCGGCGGTACGCGGCAGCGGCACCGGGTCGCTGTAGCCGGTCCCGCCCCGGTCGTACACCACGGCGGCGGTGAACCGTGCTACTTGCCGCTGGACGAGGAAGTAGTCCAGGCCGACCATGCCGGCGCCCGCCAGGACGACGACGGCCGGCCCGCCCTCACCCGACCGGTGCACGAAAACGCGGCGCCCGCGAATCTTCCGGAACTCGCCGACCGGCGGAACGAGGACGGTGCTGTTCGTCATGCCACCAGGTTCCGACCCTGACGCACGGTCAGGGTCAACCCCCGGCGACGCGCCCGTTTCGACGAGACGCGCCCCGATGCCCTAGCCCGAGACGCTGGTCCGGTAAAGAGTCTCGATGTCGGAGTCGAAATAGCTGCTGTAGGACACGTCATCGTCTCCGCCGGACTCGAAACCGCCGATGACTCCGATGACCGTGCCGAGGTTCGTCGCCGGGTCGGGGTCGAGAACCCATGGGGCGCCGCTGGTTCCTTGCGGAAAACCGGGACAGGAGATCTGCATCTGGTGCGCGCCTTGCCGGGTCGTGACGTTCTGGCAGGTCACCGGTTGCTCGGCGGAGTCGGGGTATCCCGTGAGCTCGACCGTGGTGGCGTAGCCACGATCGGTGCCCAGCCGGTCGGCTCCGGTGAGGCTTTGCAGCGTGGCGGGGTTGCCGTCCTGGTGAACGAGGAGAAAGGCGAAGTCGAGGTCGGGGTCGGACGTGGCTTCCCAGCCGGGAGCGACGAAGATGTCCGTGACGGCCCACGCGCCGAACGGCGCGATCCCGTCGTGGTAGCCGGGTTCGAACAGCACGTTCGGGTAGGGCCCGCCCCCTGCGCCTTCGTGGACGCAGTGCGCCGCGGTCAAGACGAGGTTCCCGTGCGGGCTGTCCACGACACTGGCCGAACAGTAGTGACCGTCGCCGGAGAACAACGCACCTACGGCGAGCCGGCTGCCGGCGTCCACCGCGTGCGCGCGGGCGCCTCCGGTGTCGGCCGACGGGGCCGGTGCGTCGGAGCGACGGGGTGTGTCGGCCGGCGACGACGGGGGAGGCCCGGTGGTGGCCGGCGGCGAGGTCAGGATCGCCGTGGCGACTCGTTCCGGGGCCGGAGCGGAAGTCCTGGGGCTCGGCCGGTCGTATCCGGGAGCCCGCGGCGCCACCGCGACCGCGTCCTCTGTCTCGTTGCAGGCCACCGACGCCGTGGCAGTGAAGGAAACCGTGGCGAGCAACGCGAACATCGCCGACACGCGAGCCCAGACCATGCTTGCCGGTTCCTTCCCTCCGTTTGCGAACAGAATACTGATGCCCGGCGAAGGCGGTCGCCGAGCCGGGAATGGGCCCGTCGTGAGGGAATTGTCTGTCCTGAGAGGAGCCTGAGAGCGAACGAGAATCTCGTTGGCCGATCACGGCCGTGCGGCCCGAGGCACGGTTTACACTGCCTCCCTCCATGAAGAGAGGAACCACCCGCGATGCGCGCGTCCTGGCGGAACCGGCTGCTCCGACCGATCCAGGTCCGGCTGGCCAACACGGTGACGGACGCCGTCGCTCCGCTGCTGGCGCGGCAGGAGCAGCAGCTCGCCGAACTGCGGGCGGAGAACAAGCGGATCTACGATCGGCTCATCGAGTTCGAAATCCGGACGCGCCGCGACATCGTCTACGCCGCCGATCGGCAAGCCACCCTCGAATCGGCCGAATTCGTCCGCGACCACATGCCCGCGGCGCCGCGCTTCGACGATCCGCACCGGACACTCGAACACGCGCTCTCGCTCGCCCCCACGGGTGGCATGGCGCTCGAATTCGGGGTCTACACCGGCACGACGTTGAAGATCATCGCCGCGGCGCGGCCCCTCGGTGGCGTCTACGGCTTCGACTCTTTTCAGGGCCTGCCCGAAGACTGGCGCATCGACTTCCCCGCGGGCAGGTTCAGCGTCGACGGCCGGCCCGAGGTCGCCGGAGCCGAGCTGGTCGTCGGCTGGTTCGCCGACACCCTGCCCGGCTTCCTCGCCCGCCATCCGGAACCGGTCGACTTCGTCCACATCGACGCGGATCTGTACAGCTCCGCGAAGACCGTGCTGGACCTGGTCGGCCCCCGGCTGCGGCCGGGCGCCGTGCTGGTGTTCGACGAGTTCTTCAACTTCCCGGGCTGGCAAGAGCACGAGTACCGGGCGTTGCGGGAGTACGCCGAGCGGACCGGCGTGTCCGTCGCCTACGAGGGATACTCCTACGCCAACGAGCAGGTCATCGTCCGGATCACCGGGTAGTCCTGGCCAACTCGATCGGGATGGTGCACCGGGCCCGAGGAACCGGGCCCGGCGCGTTCGGCTGCCGTGCCGCTCAGAACCGCCCTTGCTTCTTGCCCCAGAAGTACTCGTTGGCCAGGTTCTTCTTGATCTGGTCGGAGAGCCCGGCGTAACGCGGGTCGGTGTTCAGGACGTTCTCGATGTCCTTGACCGCGTTCTGGGTCTGCGTTTTCTTTTCGGGCGGCAGGTTGTCGAGGTCGTTCTGGAAGTCCTCCCAGGTGTGCTTCGTCTTGTTCGCCCTGCCGGGGATGTCGTCGAGGGTGTACGAGGTCCGCGGCGGATCGTTGAGGTTGAACTTGTTTTCGTGGTGCAGCACGTTGTGGTACTCGATGACCGACTGGTTGGTGTTGGACCCGTTGTAGCCGAGCTGGTCCTGCTTGATGTGGCCCATCTCGTGGTACAGCGTCTTGTCGGGCTGGCCGGCACCGAGGTTGATCGTGCCGGAGTGGTGGTTGTACCCGCCGCCGCCCTGGAGGTCGAGAGCGTCGTGGGCCTTGTTGTGCCCGAACTCCCCGGCGACGGTGTCCGCGTCGTAGCCCATGTAGTGGCCGACCGTCTTGCCGTGGTCGGCCGGGCCGAAACCGTGGGCCACGCCGGGCGGCAGGTCTTCGATCTTGGTGTTCAGCTTGACGTTCGGGTCGTCCGGGATCTTCAGGGTCTTCTGCGGCCCGTCGATACCCAGCTCGTTCTTGTAGCCGTCGTACTTCTGGTCGAACGGCCGGCTGTCGTTCGGCGGCCGGTTGTGCCCGGGGTGGTCGGGGCCCGCGGGCTGGTAGTCGATGGGCGTGTGGTCGTTCCGGCTGCCGCCGGCGTGCGATTGACCGCCGCCGGAGCCGGTGTGGCCGCCGCCGGGCGTACCCGTGCCGTGGCCCGGCGGGGGAGGCGGTGGCGGTGGCGCGCTGTGGCCCGGGGGCGGCGGAGGCGGTGGCGGCGCGCTGTGGCCCGGCGGGGGCGGCGGTGGAGGTGGTGCGCCGGTGGTGCCGTGGCCCGGTGGGGGAGGCGGTGGCGGCGGTGCGCTGGTTTGGCCGTGCCCTGGGGGCGGCGGGGGAGGCGGCGGCGGTGCGGGCTGCGAGGACGGGTTGGAGCTTTGGACGTGGGTGGCGTCGTTGCCGGCGTTGGCACGGGGCGGTGGCGCCGGGTGCGGTTGCGGCGCGGGCGTGTCGGTGTCGTCGGCCAGCTTGCTGCTGGTGCAGCCGAGGCCGAGCGGGTCGGCCTCGAGCAACGGGTTGGGCACGTAGGTGATCGGGTTCGGCGCCGGCGTGAGCCCCAGCGGGTCCTGGCTGAGGTAGCGGCCGGTACCCGGGTCGTAGTAGCGGAAGACGTTGTAGTGCAGGCCGGTCTCGTCGTCGGCGTACTGGCCGGGGAACCGCAGCGGCGTCGACACGCTGCCCGGGCGGCCGGGCGTCACACGGCCCCACAGCGACGTGGTGGCGTGCCAGGCCACGACCCCGTGGGCGTCGATCAGGTCGACCGGCGTGCCGATCTGGTCGGTGACGAACGAAAAGAACCGCACCCCGGTGCCGAGGTGCTCGGTCTGCGTGACCGGGCGCGTGCTGGCGGGGTAGTGGTCCCAGGTGAGCACGAGCTCGCGGCCGTGGGCGTCGCGGTGCACCTGCTCCACGAGCAGCTGGCCGCTCCAGGCGAACGTGACTTCCTCGGCCACGCCGCCGTCCGGTGCCAGGCGCTGCTTCGCGGTGCGACGGCCGAGCGGGTCGTAGCGGTAGCGCCACTCGGCGCCCTGGGGCGTCCGGACGCCGACGAGGCGGTCGAGCGGACCCCAGCGGTACGTCCAGGTGCCGCCCGGGTCGCTGCGGGTGGTCAGGCGGCCCTGCGCGTCGTAGCCGAACCGGACCGCGCCCGCGGCGACCAGCGTGTTGCCGGTGTAGTGGCGCGGTCCGAGCTCCTGTGCGTCGACGATGTTTCCGGCCGCGTCGTAGCGGTAGCTCTCGGTACCGCTGCGCGCGGCGACGTCGGTGACGCGACCGGCCGGGTCGAGCCGGAACCGAGCCGGCCCGGAGAGGGCGTCGTCGACGCCGGCGAGGCGGCCGTCGGACTGGTAGAGGTAGCCGCGCTGCTGGGTCACGCGGGCGGTGTCGCGCGTGGTCACGGCCTGCTGGGTCAGCTGGTGCCCGGCGTCGAACGCCTGGGTCAGCGTGGCGCCGGCGGTGGTGCGCTCGATCTCCCGGCCGGCTTCGTCGTGGCGGAACGAGACCACCTGCCCGGCGACGAGCAACGACACCGGTGTTCCGCCGGCGTCGCAGGTCCACGCACTGTCCACTCCGGACGGAGTGCGGCGCCGGACGCTCGTCCCGTCGTAGGAGTAGGCGATCTCCCGGCCGTCGACGGTTTCCCGCACCACGCGGCCGAACTCGTCACGCTCGATCTCAGCCACGCTGTCGCCTTCGGTGGCGCGCACGAGAAAACCGACCGGATCGTAGGTGTAAGTGGTCACGCCCGCGCCGGTGCGGCGCTCGACCACGTTGCCCAGGACGTCGTAGGTGAACGTCGTGGCCGCGCCGAGGCCGTCGACCGACTTCACGAGCTGGCCGGCGCTGTCGTATTCGAAGTGCAGGACGCGGCCGTCGAAGTCGGTCTCGGAGACCGTGCGGCCGGCGGCGTCGTAGGTGTAGGACCAGCTCAGGCCCGCGGGGTTCGTCACGCGCGTCAGGCGCAGCTCGGTGTCGTACTCGTAGGCGGTCCGGGCTCCGGTGGCGTCGATCGTCGCGACGGTGAGGTCGAACGGACCGTACTCGTAGCGGTCGCCGCCGTGCTCGACGACGTTGCCCTCGGGGTCGTAGCGCCACCTGTCCTGGCGGCCCGTCGGCCCGATCCGGAGGGCGCGGCGGCCCTCGACGGTCCAGTCGAGCCGGGTCCGGGCCCCGGAGGCGTCGGTGACCACGCGCGGACGGCCGAACAGGTCCCGCTCCACCGGGTCCGCGACCGGGGCCGGCGCGACCTCCGCGCCCCACTGCCGGTCCTGCCGGAACTCGACGTCCGCCGCGGAGCGCACCGCGAGCAGATCGGGTGCGGTCCCGGCCGGGTACACCCGCCGGTAGGTCCGGGCGCCGTCGGCGACCGTGAGCGTCAGTGAACCGTCCACTCCGGACTCGACGCCGGCGCGCGTCCCGTCCGGGCGCACGATCGCCGTGAGCAGACCTTCCGTGGTGTACTCGAACGCCGTGGTGCGGCCCAGCGGGTCGGTGCGGGACAGGAGGCGGTCGTAGCGGTCCCAAGTGGACACCGTCGTCCCGCCGAGCGGGCCGACCTCGCGCACGACCTGGTCGGCCTCGTTGACGTGGAATTCGGTGCGGTGGCCGAGCGAGTCGGTGTAGGTGGTGACGCGGTTTCCGCGGTCGTAGGCGAACTGGCCGTCGTAGAACCCGCGGTCGCCGACGGTCCGCACGCAGCGACCTTCGGCGTCGTAGACGTAGCGGTACCAGACGCCGTTGCGGTCCTGCCAGCCGGTGATCCGGCCGTCCACGTCGTAGTCGTAGGTCTCGGCCAGGCCCGAGGAGTTGATCACCCGGGTCAAGCGGCCGAGCTCGTCGTAGCCGAAGGTGCGGGCGAGCACGGTGAGGTTCTTCTTCGGGTCGACCACGCGGATCGCCGTGATCCGCCCGGCGGCCGAGTCGAGCTCGACCAGGTAGCCACTCGTGTGCCTCAGGAGCCTCGGAGCGCCGAACCGGTCGTACTCGACGTCGACCCGGTCGCGTCCGGCGCCGATCATCGCCGACACCGGAAGGTGCTGGCCGCCCCGGCCTGGCAGCGGCCTGAACAGCAATTCCGTGCCCCGTAGGGGGTCCGTGATCGAGTACGTGCCGTCTTCGTCGATGCTCAGCGGTCGACGCGGACCTTCCGCCGGCTGTGCCGGGGAACCGGCCGTGGGGAGCGGGTAGACGAGGATCGTGCCGTCGGCGCAGTAGAAGGTCGCGTTGCGCGCGTCGAGTTCGAGCCGTTGGTCCACAGTGGACGTCCAAGTAGGACCGAACCACCGCCCCGCGCGGTAGGTCGAGAGGTGCAGCCGCTCCAGCACGAGCGGGTCGGGCAGGCGCAGGTCCTCCTGCTCCAGCACGACGGCGCCGCGCACCACGTCGACCGGGTCGGACTTGCAGACCAGGTTGTCCTTGCCGACCGCGGTGTCGCGCGGGTTGTCCGGCTTGGGCGAGGGCGCCGGTCCCCTGGTACCGCCACCGCCGGGCGAGCCGTTGCCCGGCGATCCGCCGTGGGCGGGTGGCGGGGTGCTGTGGTCGCCCGAGGGGGTCGCGGAGTCGCTACCCCCGGTCTTGCCTGGCGGCGGAGTGGTGTCCTTCGGCGGGCCTTGGTACCCCGACGTCGACGTGCTGTCGTTGCCGCCCGGCTTGCCCGGGAGCGGGGCGCCCTCGTGTCCGCCACCGGGGGTTTTCACCGGTGGCGCCTTGGGGGTTCCGCCGATGTCGCCGACCTTGGGCGGCGGGGCGGCCTTGCCGGCCTTGAGGTTCTTGAGCGCCTTGCCCGCGTCCTCGAAAAGCGTTCCTGCCCGCTTCAGCAGTGGCACCAGGGCCTTGAGCGCCTTGACGAGCTTGGTGACCAGGTCGGTGATCTTCGAGGCGGTTTTCGCGACGGCGGCGACGACCTGGGGGACGACCCAGGTGAGGCCGATGCCGAGGGTGAACAGGACCTGCAGCGCCCAGCTGATCAGGTGGCCGACGAGTTCGGAGATGATGTCGCGCACCAGCGTGCGGACCGCGGCCACGACCTCACCGGCGGTCTTGACACCGCTTGAGGCACCCTCGCAGCCCTTCTGCGCCGCTTGCAGGGTGGTGGACACGTCCTGTCCGCGCTGGCGATAGGTGTCCGAGGCCGGTCCGGACCACGACTGGAGGTCGGCTTTGATGGCGTCGGTCAGGTCCGAGGAGACGCTGCCGAGTTCCTTGGCGACGTTGGCCCAGGTCTCGGACTGGGCCTGGATCTCGTCGGCGTTGCCGGTGAGGGCGTTGAGCGCGTCCTTGAGCGGGCCGACGTGCTCCATCAACCAGCTGACACCGGCGGCGAGGATGGCACCGAACGGGTCCATGGCCACCGACAGGGCATCGAGGGCCGTGCCGACCGCGCCCATCGCCACCGAGGCCCAGTCGCCGCTCTTGATGGCGGTCGAGAGGTCGTTGGCGGATTCCAGGAGCGAGATGCCGGAGTAGGCCTTCGTCGAGTCCTGGGGCTGCGCGATCAAGGGGTTGCTCACGTCGGCACGCTAGCAGCGGGGGTCACCGGCGCGGGCCCGATCCACGGTGTTGCCCGAATAGTCCCGTAGAGCCGGATCGGAGTTCGCAGCACCGTCCCGTACGGATGCCGAACAGGGCGGCTGCCTGTCGCGCCACGGTGCTCGTCGAAGGCCGTCGCGCAGAACGGGATCAGTGCGGCTGCGTGACGTCGTAGAACGCCTGGGCGATGGTCTTCGCTTTGTCCTTGCAGGCTTGCCTGTCGTCCGCGGGCAGTTTCCCGTCGGAGACGCCGATCTTGAACGTCGCATTGCTGTCCAGGACGACCAGGTCGCACATCGTGCCCCGCGGGGCGGGTCCCCATGCCGCGCTCTCGCCCAAGTGCACCGTCGGGTCGAGCACATAGCCGCCGGAGGAGGTGTAGACGTCGAACCCGGTGCGCTGCCGCCGCACGTTGTTCACCTCGAGGTCGAGGTGAACCGTCGCCGCGTCCGCCGGATTCGTGAACGTGCACAGCCAGCCCGCGCTGCCTTGCAGCCGCGTGTCGGAGGTCTTCGGCGGCAGGTTTCCCGCCCGCCCGGCGACGTCGTCGCAGCTCGCCAACCGTGTGGTCCCGTACTTGCCGGCGACCTCGTCGTACCTGCTGCCGCCGCGCAGCGCGGCGAACACGCCGACGGCGACTCCGACCACGACCACGATGCCGACGGCCACGAGCGCGATGATCCAGCCGGTCGCGAGGCGTCGTTTCGGTGGCCGACCTCCGCCGTGATGCCGGGAGAAACCCTGGGGGAGTGGTGCGTTCACGGCCGAGCTGTCCACTTGAGCCGGATGGTGATGTCGGGCAACCGGCGTCGAGCGCCGACCACGATCCTCACTGCCCCGGTCGAAGTTGCTCTCGCGGACACGCGACTCAACGAATACAAAGCCCGGGACTCCCCTTGCGGCCATGGCTGGCTACACCGTCGCGAAGATCATACGGGAAGTTGGATATCTTTCGCCCGGTTTCGCCGGAAAGAGTGGCTTCGGGGGACTTGCGGTGTCTGTGACGGCATCAGTCGCGCGGCCATGGCCAGACCAGCGGAACTGGGGATGGCGTCAGGGAAGGGCGGCCGCCAGGCGGGTGCGGTGGGCGGCTTCTGCCGCGTCCGGGGGAAGGGTCGGGTAGACGTCGGCTTCGAAGAACCGGGCGAACGGCAGCGTGGCCAGCGTTTCCGCGACTTGGTCCTCGTTGTCGGCGACGACCTCGACGAACGTGGCCCGCCGGGTGGGGGAAACGTAGTGGGCGCCGACCTTCCCGGCCGAGCGCAGCACTTCGAGCTGCTCGTGCTCGGCCTCTCTCAACGCGGCGAATTCCTCGAGGTCGGTGTCCTCACGGAGGAACGCGACCACCATGAACGTCTGCGGCGAGGGCGGGTTCGGGGCTGGTGACATGGCCTTCCCTTCGTCGAGGAGCGAGCGGCGGTGACGACGTGGTTCTGATGTCAGTCGATGACATCACCGTACCACGGCAATGTCATCGACTGACATCACTGACCGGGCCGACGTGACCTCTCGAACCCACGCCAGGCAGCGGCACGAGGTGTCCGTGACGACGAGCGCGACCTGGCCGCCGAGGTCGGCTCGGCGGCCAGGTCGCGTTCCAGCGCTGGGTGGACGGCACAGAGAACCTCGGCCTGCACGAGGCGATCCGTCGATCGTTCGTCCCTCTGCGCACCCTGACCGAACCCCGTCGGCCGTGTGTGCGGGCACCGGATCGCCGGTGGCGGCCGGGCCTTGGCCGGCTTCAGACTGCCGGTGCGGTCCCTTCGATCTCCGCCGTCAGGAGCTCCGCTTCCTCCGCGGCGACCGTGGCCTGCACCTTCTCCGGGGCGAGCGCCGAATTGACCGCCCAGTAGAAGATGACGAGCGCGAAGACGACGACCGTGGCGAGGTCCCACCATTCCGGGAGGATGTTGCGCGGGGTCACGTTCTGCGCGTACCGCCCCAGGAAGCCGATGATCCCGGAACCGACGAGCCAGGGGATGACCCAGACGGCGGCCTTGAGCTCCAGCGGGCGCCGCTTCTCGGCCGGGGCGGTGGCGTAGCTGATCGCGAAGATCAGGAGACCGACGACGATGGCGGCGAGGATCTTCCACGTCGTGTCGTAGCCGCCCCAGTAGATGATCAGGTTGGCGCTGACGAACCCGATCGGGGCCAGCACCTTCGCGTAGGGCGTGCGGTAGGGGCGCGGGCGGCCGAGGTCGCGCTTGCGGAGCGCGGCCAGGGAGACCGGGGCGAACGCGTACATCACCGCCGTCGCCGAGGTGACCACGTTGACCAGTTCCTGCCAGCTCGGGAAGGGCAGGAAGGAGAACTCGCCGACGACGAAGGCGAGGATGATCGACCACAGCGGGATGCCGCGGACGTTGACCTTGCCGAGGATGCCGGGCAGCAGCCGGTCGCGGCCGAGCGCGTAGGTCAGGCGGGCCGACGTCGCCACGTAGACCAGGCCGGTGCCGGCGGGGGAGACGAACGCGTCGGCGTACAGGACGTAGGCGAGCCAGCCGGCGCCGGCGGCGAAGGCGAGCGTCGCGTACGGACCGAAGTCGCCCTTTTCGATCGGGTTGGCCCAGCCCTGGATCAGGTTGTGCGGGTCGATGCTGCCGATGAAAGCGATTTCCAGCAGGATGTAGACCAGCGCGCCGACCGCCATCGCGGTCAGCACCGCGCGGGAGAGGTCGCGTTTCGGGTTCCGCGCCTCGCCGCCGAGCTGGATGGCTTGTTCGAAGCCCTGCAGGGCGAACACGACACCGACCGGCAACGCCGCGAAGATTCCGTGCGCCCCGTACGGCGCGAAACCGCCGCCCGCCGTGAAGTTGCCGGCGTGGAAGCTCGTCGGGATCAGCACGAACACGGTGACCAGCGGGACCGCGGTCTTCCACAACACCGCGTAGGAGTTGCTCTCCGACATCAGCTTCACCCCGACGATGTTGATCAGGGTGAAGACCACCATCAGGAGGCTGGCCCAGCCGAACCCGCTCGCGGTGAGCGTGCCGTCGTCGGGGTGCAGGAGGTTCAGGTTGTCCTTGACCCACGCGATGTTGTTCAGGTACTCCAGACTCGCTTCGACCTCGATCGGCGCGATGGCCACGGCCTGCAGCCACGCGGACCAGCCGGCGACGAACCCGGTGACCGTGCCGTAGGCGAACAGCGGGAACCGCGCCGTGCCGCCGGCGACCGGGTAGGCCGCACCGAGTTCGGCGTGGATCAGCGCCAGCACGGCGAGCATCGCGGCGGCGAGCAGCCACGAGATGATCGACGCCGGGCCGGCGACCTTGGCCGCCTTGAGCGCACCGAGCAGCCAGCCCGAGCCGATGATCGAGCCGAGGGAGATGAACGTCAACCCGTAGAAGCCGACCGCTCGTTTCAGCTGACCGCTGCCGTCGTTCGAGGTCACGACGGTTCGCGAGGTAGCCATGCACACTCCTGTCTGCGAAATCCGGGAAATCCTCCGGTGGCGTTCCGGAGCACTATGGCGCACGCGTGCGCCGAACCAAACCGCTGTGGTGGCAACGATTCGATACTTAAGGGCGACTTAACATGGGACTCGGACATTCGCCGCTTATCGGGGTCGTCGAAGGGATGCGGACGCGCATTCCGGGTGATGCGCAGCAAAGGTGTTCCAGTGACAGGAAACGGACATTGCGGAATCGAAAGGCCGGAGTCGGGTCCGCGTATTCCGTGAGTGCCGATAGGACGGTAGTGCCCTCGTCTTCGAGCCCGGCCACCTAAACTGGGGGTATGACCGACTCGAGGCGGGGTTCCGGTGAGACGCCGGAGGAATTGGCGATCGCGGTGCGGGACCAGGCCAGGAGCGCCGCCACGCTGGCGCTGCGCAAGGGGCTGGAAGACGTCGAAGACCGGTACGGCCAGCACGTCGCCGACGAGGTCGCCGGACTGGTCGATGTGGACGGTGTGTTCGCCGGCCTGAACGAGCCGGTCGCCGCTCGTCGGGAGGACGATGACGAGCCGTACGAGTTCAAGCCGGTGGGGTCGTTGTAGGGGTTACTTCCGCCAGTCGTAGCTCAGTGTGGGCGGCTGGTCGGTTCCCTTCGTGACGGTGAGCTGGTCCTTGGGGTGCGCGGCGGCGTACCGGACCATCTCGTCGTACATGCGGTCGCGCATGCCGACGTCCCGCAGCTCGATCGTGGCGCGCTGGGCCAGGTGCAGCTCGCCGGCTTTCACGTCCGGGTCGGTGCGGATCGCCAGGTTCCAGAAGTGCTTCTTGTCCGTGCCGTCGGCGCCCTGGCCGTCGTTGGTGAAGTAGACCTGGCCGGTGTCCTTGTCGTAGATCGTCTGGGTCACCTTGATCTGGTCGTCACCCTGGGCGGCGTCGAAGTGCCCGTTGTTCGGCGAGTCGCTGGTGTAGAACCCGACTTCTCCGCCGAACGCGTGGTTCGCGTACTTGCCCTTCCACACCTCCAGCCGGTACGTCTTCCCGGTCTCGGGGTCGGTGAACTCCATGTTGTCGCCGTCGTCGCCGGTTTCGTCGAGCCTCATCCCGAAAGCCTCTCCGACCTTGTCGTAGAGGTCTTTCCAGCCCAGGTAGCTCTGCACCGAATGCTCGCCGGTGGTGTAGAAGCCGCCTTCCTCGTCGTACCGGAAGCCGAGGTAGTCGTAGATCTTCTGCGCGACCTCGGGATTCTGCATGATCTTGTTCCAGTCCTGGTGGAGCAGGGCCTCCCGTAGTTCGGGGTACTTCTTCAGCAGCGCGAGGAGTCCGGGTATCTCACGGAGCAGGAGCGCGCCGATCTCGGCGAGATTCCGTTTCTCGGAGCCGGCCAGCTCCCACACCTGACCCGTCTTGAACCGGAGTTTCCGGCCCTCGACGAGCAGGGTCGCGTCGTAGGTGGTGGTCACCCGCTCCAGATCGGCCAGCAGGACGAGGGCCTGGGCCTTCACGGCCTTGTCCTGCGCCCACGCGACGGCGAGGTCCACCTGGCGGATCCCGAAGCCGTGCCAGCCGTCATCGAGCTTCTTCTGGAGGCTCTGGGCGTCCGCGCGCTTGTTCCGGGCCTCCTGCTGGGCCTTCGCCAGCGCGTCTCGGATCGTCTCGAACGACTTGGCCGACTCTTCGAGGTCTTCGGCCTGGTCGTCGCGGTTCTTCTTGAACGCTTCCAGCGACGCGAGCGCTGCTTCGCCGGCCCCGCCTTGCCAGGCCTCGCTCAGCTGGACGCGCACGCTCTCCAGCAGGGCCTTGGTGTCGGCGACGGTTTCCTTGGTGGCCCGGCAGGCCCGGGCGCGGTCGTCCAGCTCGGTGGTGCTGCCCTTCTCCACCTGGTCGGCCAGCGCGTGGATCTTGTCGAACACCGACGTCACCGATCGATCCTTTCGAAGCTGCTGTCCAGCGCTCTCATGAAGGCTTCGCGGGCCCCGGAATCGGTGCTGTGATAGCTCTTCGCGGCCGTCTGGATGCTTTCGACCAGGTTGTCGACCTGCTGCTGCGCGGCTTCCAAGTCGTCGGTGCGCGTCGCCAGCCAGACGTCGTAGTCCCCGGCGAAGGCGGCTGCGCGCTCCGTGCTCCCGACGTTCGACGAGCCGCCGATGGACAACGTCGGCGACGTTCCCGCGCTGAGCTTGGCCGCCGCGGCGTTGATGTCCGCGACGTCGACCTCGAAACCCACCGGAACTCCCTCTCCGCCGCCCGAGTGACAGGCCCCGTCGGCAACGTAACAGTCGGCCGGAAGCCGGGTTGCCAGGTTCGGGCTCCGGTCAGTGGCCAAAACCGGACACGGGGCGGCTCGCGAGAGAGGCTCGTCCGGTTCCTCCGCTCAGCAGCTCGAATACATCTTCAGGTGCGCGATCTGCCCCCACAGAGCGACGTCGAACGTCGCCCGAGCACGGAACCGGTACGCTTCCGCCCTGCTCGGCAGGGGCAGCACGAACTTGCGCCAGTCCCCGTCGACCGGGTGCTCGGAGGTGAGCGAGCCCAGGATCGCGCCCGTGGCGCCGTGCAGGTCGACGTGCCGCAGCACCCAGACGTCGTCGTCCTCGTGGCTGGTCACGGTTCCGTCGAAGGTCGCCGTTCCGTCGGGGAACAGGGTCCACCGGGCGCCCGCCAGCATCGTGCAGCCGCCCTTCCGGATCGTCCCCCAGGTGAACTTCCACGGCGTCCAGCCGGTGAGCCGTTCCGCCGAGGCGCTCGGCGCCTGCACGATGACCGACGGGTCCATGTCCCGCGCCCTTCCGCTCGTCCCGACGAACAGAGGGTGCGGACGACCGGCTTGATACGGGTCACCGGCCGGGAGTCGCGGGCAGGGCGAGGGAGAGGGCCAGGGTGCCGTCGAGGAACATCAGCCCGCGTTCGCCGAACCGCCGGAACGCGCCTTCGACCGCCGGAACTCCGACTGTGAGGCCGAGTTCGCGGTGCACCGCCGCGGCCGTGCGGGGACGGTCCGCACAGGCCAGGTAGATCTCGGCGAGGGTGTCGTGGAACGTGTGGGTGCCGCGGGTCTCGGCGTGCCTGCCGTCGTAGATCTGCAGGAATCCCGGGGCGCTGCGGTACACCAGCACGGGCGGCTCGGCCTCCCAGGCGGCCGACCACGCCGAAACCGCGTCCTCCAGCGGGGCGTAGACCGCCGGGGGCAGTTCTCCTTCCGGCTCGTAGCCGAAGAAGTAGGCCATGCGGTCGATGTCCACTGTGGCGGGATAGACGTGCCGGTAGCTCGGCTCGGGCCGCCTGCTGTGCAGCGGGAACCGGCCGGGCTGGGTGAACAGCGGGCTGAACCGCTCCAGCCACAGCCGGTTCGCGCCGGACGGCGGCTGGAGGTGGACCAGGTGCGGGACGACGGCCGCCTGCGCGGCGTACTCCCCGGCCGGCTCACCGGGAAAACCGAACAGGATGTTCCAGGCGACCGCGATCCCGTAGTAACGCGCCCAGCGCAGGAAGTTGACGTTCTGCGCGGCCCGGACCCCCTTGTCCATCAGCCGGAGCACCTCGGAGCTGAGCGATTCCAGACCCGGCTGCAGCTGGGTGACGCCCGCCTGGGCCAGGAGCCTCAGCTGGGCGCGGGTCAGGTTCGCCTTGACCTCGTAGAAGATCCGGTACTCCCGGCCGGCCTCGGCCAGCGCCGGCACCAGCGTCTTGAGGTAGCCCGGCTCCAGGATGTTGTCGACGGCGTCGAAGCGGAAGGTGCGGTACCGCCGCGCCTGGTGGTCCAGCTCGCCGAGCACCCGGGACGGCGACTTCGCGCGGAACCGCATGGTGGTTCCGTTGAGCCCGCAGAACGTGCAGTGGTGCTTGGCGCCCCACCAGCACCCGCGCGCCGACTCGAAGGGGAGCGCGACGTGCCCGGTCGGCAGCCCGAGCCGCGCCGCCCGCTCGAAGTACTCGTCGTAGTCCGGGACCGGGAGGTCGTCGAGCCGGTCGTGCGGCGCTTCGGACGGCGTCGCGACGACCTCGCCGCCGACCCGCCGGGCGACGCCGGGGATCGTGCCCGGGTTGCCGCCGTTCGCCAGCGCGGCCAGCAGGCGGGGGAAGGCGACGTCACCCTCGCCCAGCACGGCGAAGTCGACGCACGCGACCGACCGGACCAGCTCCAGGCCCATCTCGCCCTCGAAGTTGGCCCCGCCGAACACGGTGACGACGTTCGCGTCGCGCTCCTTGAGCAGGCGGGCGAGGGCGAACGACGCCGTGTTCTGCTGGAACGTCGAGCTGAAGCAGACCACGCGGGTGCCGGCGAGTTCCTCGGCCACGGTGTCGAGGAACGCGGGAACGTCCCGCTCCCGCACGGTCGTCAGCCAGTCCCGCGCCGGCACCGAGTCATCCAAATAGGACAGTTCGGTGCCGAGTTCCGCGAGTAGCTTCCCGTCCGGGTCCGGCGCCGCGTCCCGGAACGCCTCGACGGAGAACAGCCAGTCGCCCAGCTGCCGTCCGCGGTGCTCGGCGAGCGCCCGATAGCGGTCCATGCCGATCCGCACGGCGAAGTCGAGGTTCAGGTGCAGCGTCCGCACCGGCAGCCCGTGCTGGTCCGCGATCGCCTTGAGCAGCCCGAGCTGGATGGACGGCCGGTCGGATTCCAGGAACGGCATGGACACGAGAACGGCGGTCACGACCTGATGGAGTTCGCGTGGAACGACCGGATGGAGTGGGCGGGGTAGAGGTGCGTCAGCGAGCGGATCGATGCACTCGCGGAAGCGTAGTGCAGGATCAGGTCCGCCTGTTCCGGCGTGAACGACCCCTGAAAGCCCTTCTCGAGGTCTTCCTCTTCCACGATGGAGGCCCAGGCGTTCTTGAGGCAGGCCAGCACCAGGCCTTTTTCTTTCTCGGTCAGGCCGATCTCGGCTGCCTTGACCTTCTGCCAGAGGTGGACGAACTCCGCAGCTTTGCCGTCGGACATGGAACCCCTCCTGTTCGGTGACTATCCACTGTGTACTTTGGCCAGCCTGGTCCGCACCTCGTCGGCTTCCGGGTGGGCGAGGTGCGCGAGCAGGTCGGAGGCCTGCTGCCACCCGGCGCGGGCGGACTCGACGTCGCCCAGGTCGCGGCGGAGGTTCGCGAGATCGATGAGCATCCGCGCCTCGATCACCGGGTTCCCGTTGCGGTGCACGAGGTCCAGTGCCTTCTCGTAGCAGACGATCGCCCGTGCGTGGTTGCCGAGCTGCTGGTGGGCGTGGCCGATGCTGTGCCAGCTCTGGGTGGCGCCCAGGTGATCGCCGAGCGCGGTCTGGAGGTCGAGGGCCTGCCGGCAGTACTCGATGGCGAGGTCGTGCTCGCCGAGCAGGGTGTGGAACCAGCCCACGGCGTTGAGCGCCGTCGCCTGGCCTGCCTGGTGCCCGGCCGCGCGGAACAGGTCCAGGGCCTGTTCGGCGTGGGCGAGCGCGTCCGCGACGGCGCCCTGCCGGTCGAGCAGCCAGGCGAACTGGCGGTGCGCGTAGGCCTGGCCGACGACGTCGGCGCTCGCCCTGGACAAGGCGAGCGCGGCTTCGTAATCGGCGGCGGCTTCGGTGTGCCTGCCGAAGCGGACGTGCGTGCCGCCCAGGTGGAGGTGCGCGAAGGCTTGCTTGCGCTGGTCACGGAGGCGGTGCGCGGCGGCCAGTGCCGCCGTGAGCACTTCGCTCTCGTCGTGCCACTGCCCGCGCATCGCCAGGAACCGCTGCATCGACCAGGCGAGTTCCCAGACCCTCGCGTCGTACTCGGCGCCGGTGTGGACGGCCCGCAGCAGCACCCGGTGCTCGGCCTCGAACCACGCCAGTGCCTGCCGGGCGTCGACGATCCGTTCCGGTTCGGCGCCCGCGGGCAACGGGGCCAGCGTGGGCGGCACCTCGAGCCGGGGGTCGATGAAGCCGTCGGCGTGGTAGGCGCTGTGGGCGTAGTGGCCGAGCATGCGGTGGACGGCGGCGGTCCGCTCGGCGGGGGACTCCGCTTCGCCGGCCAGTTCGGCGGCGTAGGCGCGCAGGAGGTCGTGCAGCGTGTAGCGGCCGGGGGAGTGCTCGGCGATCAGGTGTGCGCGGGCGAGCTCGGTCAGGAGCGCGCGCGTGCGCCCGGCGGGCAGGCCGGCCAGGCTCGCCGCGGCGCGGGTGCCGACGTCCGGGCCCGGGTGCAGGCCGAAGAGCCGGAACAGCCGGGCCGCCGCGGGGTCCAGCCGGAGGTACGACCAGGAGAACACGGCCCGGGGGTCGGTCGCCGGGTCGGCGGCCGCGAACTCGTCCAGGCCCCGCGCGTCCCGCAGCTGCCCGGCCAGCGAGGCCAGGTCGAACCCGGGGTGGATCGCCGCGCGGGCCGCCACCACGGCCAGTGCCAGCGGGAGACGCGCGCACAGGCCGATGATCTCGTCGGCCGCGGCGGGTTCGGCGGCCATCCGGGCCGCGCCGATCCGGCGGCGGAGCAGCGTGCGCGCCTCGGCGGTGGCGAGGAGGTCGACGGCGATGGGGTGCGCCCCGGCCGTGACCAGGCCGGCGAGCTGGTCACGGCTGGTCACGAGCACCACGCTGCCCGGCGCCCCGGGCAGCAGCGGCCGCGCCTGTTCGGCGTCGCGGGCGTTGTCCAGCACGACCAGGACGCGCCGGTTCGCCAGCAGGGTCCGGTACAGGCCGACCTGCGCTTCCAGGGCACGGGGTATCCGGTCCCCCGGGACATCGAGCGCCTCGAGGAAGCCGCGGACCGCCTCGGCCGGGGGCATGGGCGAACCGGTCGGATCGAAGCCGCGCAGGTTCACGTACAGCTGGCCGCCGGGGAACTCGCCGGCGACCGCGTGGGCCCAGTGGACGGCGAGCGCGGTCTTGCCCACCCCGGCCGTGCCCGACAGCACGACGATCCGCGCGGCGCGCGACGGCTCGCCCCTGATTTCGCCGAGGCGGCGCAGCGCGCTCTCGCGGCCGGCGAAACCCGGGGTGTCGGGCGGCAGCTGGGCCGGGGCGGCGGGCGGCGGCGCGTCCGGCGTGGACGGCAGCTCGCCCCGCAGGAGCGCGCCGTGCAGCGCCCGCTGCTCGGGGCCCGGATCGGTGCCGAGCGCGTCGGCCAGCCGCTGCCGGACCGCGGCGTAGCGGTCGACGGCCTCCGCGTCGCGTCCGCCGGCGTGCAGCGCGCGCATGTGCAGCGCTTCGAGGGGTTCCGCGAGCGGGTACTCCGCGGCCAGCTCGGGCATCGCGGCGACGACCGAGCCGGCCCTGCCGAGCCGCAGTTCCAGCTCGCCCCAGCGCACGGCCGCGTCGAGGCGGCGCCGGTGCCACGCGGTGCGGACCCGTTCGGCCCAGTCGCCGGGGATGCCGGCCAGCGGCACACCCCGCCAGGCGCGCAGGGCCTCGTCGAGCGCCACGGCGCGGTCGGCGTCGGCGGCCCGGAGGTCGTTCCCGGCTTCGACCAATTGTGCGAACCGGTGCAGATCGACCGAGCCGGGATCGATTTCCAGCACGTAACCCGCGCTTTTCCGGACGACGCCGGCCGTGGTGCCATCGAGCTCGTTGACCCGCTCGAGGAGCCGCCGTATTCGGCTCAGGTGGGAATACACCACATTGCGCGCTTCCCCGGGCGGTTCGTCACCCCAAACGCGGTCGATGAGCGTCCCGACCGGAACCGGGCGCCCGGCGTCGACGGCCAACGCCGCGAGAATCGCCTGCTGACGTGGGGTTCCGGCGTCCAGGGGCTGATCCGCGACGCGGATCTGCACCTCCCCGGACAGCAGAACCTCCATGCGGCGGACTCCTCGTGCTCGACCCGTCCGAACCGGCTTCGTCGATGCTGCCCGCACCGCAAGGTCTCTGCAAGGTCGGCGATCAGGGCGTGGCGGAATCGTGAACCCGAGAACACGGGAGTCCGGGGAGGGACCATGCAGGACGACTCGATCGCACCATTGCTGGAAAATGCCGCGCGGGGTGCCGAATGGGCCTGGCGCGACCTGGTCGCGCGCTATTCTTCGCTGATCCACTCGGTGTGCCGGCAGTTCCGGATCGGCGACGCGGACACCGAAGACATCAGCGGTGCGGTGTGGCTGCACCTCGTGTCGAACCTGGCGCGGATCCGCGAACCGGAGGCGCTGCCCGGGTGGCTGCAGACGACCACCCGGCACGAGTGCCTGCGGTTGCTGCGGCACCGGAACCGGCTCGTCCCGGCCGACGCCGGGCTGTTCGCCGAGTCGGCCGATCCCGCGCCCGACGCGGTGGTGATCGGAGCCGAGCGCCTGGTCGCCGCGCGCCGGGCGTGCGCCCAGCTGCCGCGGCGGGACCGGCGGCTGCTCGCGCTGTTGTTCGGCGACCCGCCGAAGTCCTACCAGGAAATCAGCGCGACGCTCGGTATCCCGGTCGGCTCGATCGGGCCGACGAGGGCCCGGTGCCTGGCCAGGGTCCGCACCTCGCCGGCCATCGCGGCGCTGCTCGCCGAGGACCGGCAGGATTTCCGTGAACACCTCCCGCAGAGCAAGCGGGCCACGGCCTGATACCTCGGACACCGTATAACGACGTAGCCGGCGCGCGGTGGGTTCCCTCGGCGACGGCGTCCGCCGCCGTGCGACGATCTGGGGGAACCCCGATCCGACGAAGGAGCCTTGGACCTTGCCCTTGGTGCACGCGTTGTGGTCGCCGGGGCGGGGAGTGGTGCTCTGGGCGGAGCGCGATCGCCGGCCGGTGGGTACCTCGAGCCGGTCGGCGATGGTCGCGTTGTCGCATCCGTTCGCCGTTTCCAGTGCCGAGCTGACCGCGCTGCATCCCGGCAAGCCCACATCCGTGACCTTGCTGCTGCCGTCGCGTGCGAACCGGCCGCTTGCCTCCGCCGAGGCGACGGCGGGTGCCCGGCGGCGTGGCTCGGCGCCGTCCCTGCGGGCGTGGTCGGTGCCCGCCTTGGTGGTGGACGCCGCCGAGCTGGAGGACCTCGACGACGCGGCCTCGTACGGGGCCTCCGTCGCCTACCTGCGGGCCGTCAGCCGGCTGGCCGCGGATCTGGTGCGGCGGGGGCGGGTGCTGCCGACCCTGGTCCGGCGGGGAGACGTCGCGGAGGCCCGGTGGCGTCCGGTGCTCCAGGGCGTGGACTTCGTCGCCTTCGACGCGCTGGTGGCGGCCATGCCGCCGGTGGGGCGGGCTGAGCAGGTCGCCGGGGCCTCGTCGCGCGCGCTCGTCACCGATGCCCTCCACGTCCTGGTCGATGCGGCCGTCCGGGACCGGCTGGCGCGGGCGGAGCCGCCCGTCGACCTGGGTCGGGGGCAGGGGGCGGCGGGGGTGTGGCTGGCCGCGTTGCAGGGTGGTGCGGCCCGGGTCGAGCTGCCGCTGGACGAGCTTCGCGTGGTGGCTGACGCCGTCGCGAAGTGGGACGAGGTCGCCGATACCGACGTCGTCGACGGCCGAGCGTGTTTCCGGCTGGCCGAAACCGCCACGCTGCGCGGGGCCGACGAGGACGATCCCGACGACCAGACCGGCGACGGCACCAAGTGGCAGCTGCGGTTCCTCCTGCGCTCGACGGCCGATCCGAGCCTGCTGCTGGACGCCGGGCAGATCTGGGCGGGCGAGGCGCACGGGCTGGTCCGGGACCCGAAGGGGCTGCTCGTCGCCGAGCTGGGGCGGGCGGCGCTCGTGGAACCGATGCTGGCGCCGGCGTTGCGGCGGACCCGGCCGTCCGAGTACGACCTGACCGTCGAGGAAGCCGAGCGGTTTCTCGCCGAGGGCGCGACCCGGCTGGTCGAGGCCGGGTTCGAAGTGCAGCTCCCGGCCACCTGGGACGGGAGGCGACGGCTCGCGCTGCGGCTTTCCGTCCGCAGCACGCCGTCCGAGCAGGTCGTGGCCCGCAGCCGGGTGGGCCGGGACGAGCTGGCCGCCTTCCGCTGGTCGATCGCCGTGGGCGACGCCGAGATCGGCGAGGAGGAGCTGGCCAGGCTCGTCGCCGCGAAGTCACCGCTGGTGCGGCTGCGGGGGAGGTGGGTCAGCGTCGACGCCGACCGCCTCCGCGCCGGACTCGAGTTCCTGCGCCGCGACCCGCACCGGCGGAACCGGCGGCCGACGGCGGCCGAGCTGCTGGAACTCGTCCGCGGTGGGCAGGAGACACCGCTTCCCGTCACCGACGTCAGCGCCGACGGCTGGGTCGGCGACGTCCTGGCCGGGCGCGTCCAGCAGACGCTGCAGCGGGTCGAGCTGCCGCCGTCGTTCCGGGCCACGCTGCGGCCCTACCAGCAGCGGGGTGTCGCGTGGCTGGCGTTCATGTCGGCGCTGGGGCTGGGTGCGTGCCTGGCCGACGACATGGGACTCGGCAAGACCGTCCAGACCCTGGCGCTCGAGGCCGTCGAGCGGGCCGGCGGTGAACGCCGTCCGACGTTGGTGCTGTGCCCGATGTCCCTGGTCGGCATGTGGCAGCGGGAGGCGGCGAACTTCGCGCCCGGCCTGCGTGTCCACGCCCACCACGGCGGCGCCCGCGCGCACGGGGACGCGCTCGCCGAGCGGGTCGCCGCGGCCGACCTCGTCGTCACGACCTACGCCACCGCCACCCGCGACGCCGACGAACTCGAGAAGTTCGCGTGGCGACGCCTCGTGCTCGACGAAGCGCACGCGATCAAGAACGCCGACACCGCGACGGCCAGGGCGGTGCGCCGGTTCCCGGCCGGGCACCGGCTCGCGCTGACCGGCACCCCGGTCGAGAACCGGCTGGCGGACCTGTGGTCGGTGCTGGACCTGCTCAACCCCGGGCTGCTCGGCAGCCGGTACGAGTTCCGGCACCGGTTCGCGGCCCCGATCGAGCGCGGCGGCGACACCGCCACGGCCGCCGCGCTGCGCCGGCTCACGCAGCCGTACCTGCTGCGGCGCGTCAAGACGGACCCCGCGATCGTCCCCGAGCTCCCGGAAAAGCTCGAAATCACGCAGGAGTACCGGCTCACCCGCGAACAGGGCACGCTCTACAGCGCGATCGTCGACGAGATGATGAAGAAGATCGAGGACAGCCAGGGCATCAAGCGCCGCGGCCACATCCTCGCCGCCATCACGAAGCTCAAGCAGGTCTGCAACCACCCCGCGCACCTGCTGCACGACGGGTCCCCGATCGGGCGCCGCTCCGGCAAGGTCAGCCGCCTCGAAGAGATCCTGGCGGAAATCCTGGCCTCGGGCGATCGGGCGCTGTGCTTCACGCAGTACACCGAATTCGGGCACCTGCTCGTACCCCACCTGTCGGACCGGCTCGGTGCCGAAGTCGCGTTCCTGCACGGTGGACTGGCGAAGGGGGCGCGCGACGCCCTCGTGGAGCGCTTCCAGTCCGGTGCCGGGCCGCGGATTCTGGTGCTGTCTCTCAAAGCCGGCGGTTCGGGGCTCACGCTGACCGCCGCCGGCCACGTCCTGCACCTGGACCGCTGGTGGAACCCGGCCGTGGAGAACCAGGCCACCGACCGGGCGTTCCGGATCGGGCAGGGCCGCACCGTCCAGGTCCGGAAGTTCCGGTGCCCGGGCACCATCGAGGACCGCATCGACACCCTGATCACCAGGAAACGCGCGCTCGCGGGCATGGTGGTGGGCGAAGGCGAAAGCTGGCTCACCGAACTGTCCACGGACGCGCTGCGCGGCGTCTTCACACTGGGGGAGGATGCGATCGATGAATGAGCCACTCCCGTGGTGGGCGACCCGGTTCATCCGGGCGTCGACGGCGATCGGCGTCCTGCTGCCCGCGCAGGGCCGAGGGCGCGTCGAGTCCCTGGCGGTCGGCGCCGGGCGTGTCGACGCCGTGGTGCGGGACGGCCGGCCGCACGAGGTGCGGATCGGGCTGACGGCGTTCGGGAAGACGGACTGGGCCGTGATCACGCACGCCCTCGCCGCGAAGGCGTCGCTGACGGTGCAGCTGCTCGGGGGAGAGTTGCCCCGCGACGTGGAACAGACCTGCAAAGCGGTCCGGCTGCCCTTGTTCCCGTCGTCGGCGCGGGAGGTGTCGCTGGACTGCACCTGCGCGGACGCCGAGGTGCCGTGCGGGCACCTGAACGCCGTGTTCTCCGCGCTCGTGGCGCGGGTCGCCGAGGACCCGTTCACCATCCTCGCGTTGCGCGGCCGGAGCCGGGAAGCGTTGCTCGAGGAGCTGAAGAACCGGCTCATCTCCGCCGAGCCGCTCGACGCCGACGACGGGTCCGCGGCCCTGACCGACGTGATGGACACCTTCTTCGACTCCGGTGCGGCCCCCGGTCTGGGTGGCGCGGCACCGTTGCACAGCCCGGGAACGCCGGTCGACTCGGTGCTGGACCAGGCCCCGCCGTTCGCGATCACGGTGGGCGGCGACGACGTCGCCGAGGTGCTGCGGCCGGTCTATCGGGCGCTCGCCGAATAGCCCGGCGGCGGGGCGTGGAGAGCATCCACGCCCCGTCGCCGTCGCCGGGATCAAGGAAGCTGGGCCACCTCCGCGTCCGTCAGGGCCTTCCCTGCGACGTGGACGTCGTCGACCGCGCCGCTCCAGAAGTCGACGTTGCGGCCGTCGTACTTGGCGCGGCCGACCGTGAACGCGCCCGTGCTGATCAGCGCCGGGCCGGCCGGGGCCGTCGCGACCTTCACGCCGTCCACGTAGAGCCGGATTTCGTTGCCCGCTCGGACACCCGTCAGCCGGTACCAGCGGCCGATCTCCGGCACGACCTCGTGGCGGGCCCGGTTGCCGCCCGGGGTGCTGAACGCGAACGCGCCCTGCCCGTACTGCAGGTAGAACGGGCTTTCCTGGGCGCGGCCGTCCTGGCTCACCGCGGTCGCGTAGTTGCCGGGCAGCTGGTCGAGCCGCACCTTCGCGGACACCGTGTAGTCGCCGGTGGTGTCGACGACCGGGCCGTAGGTGTCGGCCGAGCCACCGGAGAACTGCAGCGCGCCGTCCTTGAAGGTCGCGCCGGCCGGGGTGAGCGTCAGCGGGTTGTTGCCGCCGCTCGAGTCCTTCGCGGTCGTTCCCCCGCGCTCGTCGAGGGTCCAGTCGCCCTTGCCCGCGTACGGGTAGGGCTTGCCCGCGTCGGCGCCGGCCTCGATCACGCGCCGGTTGATCTCGCGGACCGGGCCGGGATCGACCTTGATGCGCTTGCGGTCGTACGTCCAGAGCCCGTTGAGCTCGCCTTCCAGGTCGGTGACCTGCGTGTAGACCGACGCGGACAGCTCGGCCCTGGCCTGCCCGAGGTAGAACGTACGGGTGTTGTCGACGTACTTCGCCGTCAGCGCCGCCTTGTCCGCCACCCCGCTGTAGATCGCGATCGGCGCACCCGGCCACTGGTGACCCGGCGTGCGGAGCGTGAAGCCGCCGTGCTCGCCGTCCATCGCGACGCGCTTGCCGTCGGAGTGGGCGGGGTCGGTGTTGTTGTAGTCGTGGTGGTCGATGACGTCGCCCGCGCCCGAGTCACCCTTGGACGCGCAGCAGTTCACCCCGCTGTGGGCGTTGACGATCCGGCTCGGGTCCGCGGCCTTGACCTGGTCGGTGATCCGGCCGGTGGCGGCCTTGTCCCACTCGCCCCAGCCCTCGTTGAACACGATCCAGGCGTAGACGGACGGGTTGTTCTGCAGCTGGTGCATCTCTTCGAGGCCCTGGCTGAGCCACGCCTGCTGCGCCGCGGGGTTGGTGCCGTCGTCGACGGACACGAAGTCCTGCCACACCAGCAGGCCCAGCTGGTCCGCGTGGTAGTACCAGCGGGCCGGCTCGACCTTGATGTGCTTGCGGACGGCGTTGAAGCCGAGGTCCTTCTGCGCCTTCAGGTCGAAGACGAGGGCGTCGTCGCTCGGCGCGGTGTTCAGGCCGTCCGGGTAGAAGCCCTGGTCCAGCTGCATCAGGGAGAAGAACGGCTTGCCGTTGAGCGTCAGCTTGGGGACGCCGTTGACGTTCGTGATGCCGGTGGAGCGCATGCCGAAGTAGCTCTTGACCTGGTCGCCGCCCAGCTTGATCTCCAGCTGGTACAGGTACGGGTCGTCCGGTGTCCACAGGTGCGGGTTCGGCACTGCCAGCTTCAGGTTCGCGTTCGCCGGTCCGCTGACCGTGCCGACCTGACGGCCGCGCGCGTCCTTGGCGACCGCCGTGACGGTGGCGTTGCCCGCGGACTTGACCGTCAGCGCCAGCGAGTTCGTGGTGAGGTCGGGCGTCGTCTTGATTTCGTCGATGCCCTTGTCCGCCACCGGTTCCATCCACACCGTCTGCCAGATGCCCGACGACGGGGTGTAGAAGATGCCGCCGGGGTTGGGGGACTGCTTGCCCTTGGGCTGGTACGGGCCGGTCGTGTCGGTGACGGCGACGACGATCTCCTGCTCGTCACCGCGCTTGAGCGCGTCGGTGATGTCGGCGCTGAACGCCAGGTAGCCGCCGGTGTGCTCGGCGACGAGGCGGCCGTTCACCCAGACCTTGGCCTGGTAGTCGACCGCGCCGAAGTTGAGCTTGAGGCGCTGCCCGCCGCCGATCTTCCAGTCCCGCGGGACGGTGACCGTGCGGCGGTAGAACATGTGGTCCTCGTGCCGTTCGAGCCCGGAGAGCTGCGACTCGATCGGGTAGGGCACGACGACCTTCTCGGGCAGCTTCTTGCCGAACGTCGGCTGCTGGCCTTCCTGGGCGGCCGAGAACTCCCACGGGCCGTTGAGGTTGACCCACTTCTCGCGCTCGAGCTGCGGCCGCGGGTACTCCGGCAACGGGTTGCGCGGGTCGACGTTCTCGCCCCACGGCGTCTTGAGCCGTTCGGTCGACGCGTTCGTGACGGTGCGCCCGGTCTTGCCGATCTTCGTGCCGTTCACCGCGAGCGCGCCCGCCCCGTCGTAGTAGACGGTGACGCGCTGGCCCTTCAGCACCCGCTCGGCCAGCTGGATCGTGGCCCGGTCGCGGCCGGCCGTGATCGACGCGATCGGCATCGGCGTCGCGTCGACCTCGATCAGCAGGTGATCCTTGAGGTCGTTCGTCCCCGAGACGCGGCCGTCGAAGCCGGCCGTGAGCGTGCGCCCGTCCTTGGCCACGTCGGCCGTGCGCGGCACGACGGCGAAGTCGGCCGGCGGCGTGAACGCCGACAGCGGCACGATCTGCTTCGCGATGCCCGCGCTCGACCAGCGCAGGAACATGTTGGCGCCGCCGGTGTCCTGGAACATCTCCAGCTTGAAGTCGTACTGCTTGCCGGCGGTCAGCGTCACCGGGGCGCTGGTCTGCTCGGAGTCCCAGTCCCCGACCCAGTGGTCGATCACCGGCGCGCCGTCGATGAACAGCCGGAACCCGTTGTCCCCGACGGCGTAGAACGTGTAGTCGCCGGTCTGCGGCACGGCGATCTGCCCGGACCACCGGGCGGTCGTGTGCTCGGTGCGCCCGGTGACCAGGCCGAAGACCGAGGTCAGGTCCGGGTGGTTGACCTCCGAATCGAGCGCGGTCCCGGCCAGGGTGGCGAAGTCGTGCGCGTCCGGCGTCGACGGCGTGAAGTACTCGGCCTTCAGGCCGTGCACGGGCTCGGCGGCACCTGCCGGCGGCGTTCCCGACGCCACGCCCACCGCCACGAGCAGGGCGAGGAGTACGGAAGCGGCTCTTCTCATCGGCGAGACCCTTCATTTTTACAACGTTGTAAAACGCTTCGGGAGAATCGAAGCAGACAAGTCGGACCGCTATCTACCGCCGAATGGCGGTATCTGGAGGGCCAACTGCCGACTCGCCCGCCTCGGACAGCCGCGGTCCGGGCTCGCTTCCGCGGTCTGCGGCGGCCCGTCGGCGAGGAAACTGGACCACAGAACTGTCCTTCTACTGGACCAATACGGTGGACCAGTTCGTCCTACGGTGAACGCATCACCGGCGGACGGATGGAGGAAGGTGCCCGATGAAGGCGATCGTGGTGACGGATCAGGCCGCGGGAACGGCCGGGATGACCTTGGCGGAGCGGCCCGAGCCGAACGCCGCGGAGAACGACGTTCTCGTCCGGGTGCACGCGTCGGGGTTCACGCCGGGCGAACTGACGTGGCCCTCGACCTGGACCGATCGGCGCGGCCGGGACCGGACACCGTCGGTCCCGGGGCACGAGCTGGCCGGCGTGGTCAGCGCGCTCGGCTACGGCACGACGGGCCTGTCGGTGGGCCAGCGCGTCTTCGGCCTCACGGACTGGACCCGCGACGGCACCCTGGCGGAGTACGCCGCCGTCGAGGCACGCAACCTCGCGCCGCTGCCGGCCGACATCGACTTCACCGTGGGCGCGAGCCTGCCGATCTCGGGCCTGACCGCGTGGCAGGGGCTGTTCGACCACGGCCGCCTCCAAGCGGGGCAGAGCCTCCTCGTGCACGGCGCGGCCGGCGGCGTCGGCTCGATGGTGACGCAGCTCGCGCGCGAAGCCGGCGCCCACGTCATCGGCACCGGACGGGCCGCCGACCGGCAGCCCGCCCACGACTTCGGCGCGGCGGAGTTCCTCGACCTCGACAACGACGCCCTCGACGACGTCGGCGTGGTCGACCTGGTCTTCGACGTCATCGGCGGAGACGCCGGAAAGCGGTCCGCGGGCCTGGTTCGCGCGGGCGGAACGCTGGTGTCCGTCGCCGGGCCGCCGGAGGTGCGCCCCGAGAACGGCCGGGCCATCGACTTCGTCGTCGTGGCCGACCGCGCTCAGCTGGGCGAGATCGCCCAGCGCGTGCGCGACGGGCGCCTCCGGACGGTCATCGGCACCGTCGCGTCCCTCGACGACGCCGTCGCCGCCTTCAACCCGGCCGAGCGGGCCACGGGAAAGACGGTCATCCGGGTTCGGTGACGAGCCCGGCCAGGCGTCCGTCGCGGACTTCCGTGGTCCGGTCGACCGCCGTGAGGTGGGTGCGGTCGTGGGTGACCAGGACCGTCGCCGTGGCCTGGTGGTGGGTGAGGTGCGTGATGAGCTCGATGACCGCCGCGCCGCGTTCGTGGTCCAGGGCGCTGGTGGGTTCGTCGACCAGGAGGACCGTCGGGTCGTTCATCAGCGCGCGGGCGATGTTAACGCGCTGGCGCTGGCCGCCGGAGAGCTGGTGCGGGCGGCGGCCGGCCTGGGGTGCCAGGCCGACGGCGTCGAGCAGGTCCAGTGCGCGGGCGCGGGCTTTCGCCGGGGACCGGCCGTCGATGCCCGCCATGACCTGGAGCTGTTCGGCCGCCGTGAGGGCGGGCAGCAGGTTGGGCTGCTGGAAGACGATCCCGATCTTGCGGCGGCGCAGGTCGGTGCGCTCGCGACGAGTCAGGTCGGTGGCCGTGGTGCCGTCGATGACGACCGTGCCGGAGTCGGGCGTGACGAGCGTGGCGGCGACGGCCAGCAGGCTGGACTTGCCCGAGCCCGAAGGCCCGACGACGGCGGTCAGGCTGCCGCGCGGGACGTCCAGGGTGACGCGGTCGAGCGCGGTGAGGCGGGTGTCGCCGTCGGGGTAGGTGAGGGTGACGTCGGTCAGGGTGAGGCTCATCGGGTGCTCCCCAGTGCGGTCAGCGGGTCGACGGCGGTGATGCGGCGGATCGCGAGCGCGGCGCCCAGCGCGCCGAGCACGACCATCACGGCGGCCGGGACGAGCACCGTGGCGGGCGTGAGGACGAAGGGGATCGCGGAGCCGGACAGGGCGGCGCCGAGCGCGGCGGCGAGCCCGGTGCCGGCGAGGGTGCCGCCCGCGAGCAGGACGACGGCCTGGCCCAGGGCGTCCTTGAGCAGGCCCGCCGTGGTCGCGCCCAGGGCCTTGAGGATCGCGACGTCGGCGCTGCGCTGGATGGTCCAGACGGTGAAGAAGGCGCCGATGACCAAGGCGGAAATCGCGAACAGGAAGCCCCGCATCAGCTGCAGCGAGCCGTTTTCGGACGGGTAGGAGCCGATCGCGGACAGCGAGTCCTCCCGGGAGACCGTCTTGGTCCCGGCCGCGTGGTCCGTGGCCGCGATGTCGGCGCCGGACGTGGTGCTCAGGGCGATGACGGTCGCGTCGCCGCCGGCCTGCGGGGTGATCGCCCGCCACGTCTCGAGCGTGGTCCAGACGACGGGGGTGTGGCTGAAGGAAGCGTCGCCGGCGACGGCGGCCACGCTCAGCCGCCGTCCGGCCAGGGTGACGTCGTCTCCGGGCCGGACGCCCAGGTCGGCGGCGGCCGTGCCGGACAGGACCACGGAATCCCCGCTGAGCTTGCCGCCGTCCGGGGCGAGCGCGGACCCGGGACGGACGCCGAAGGCCGAGACGCCGGCGCTCCGGTCACCGGCGGTGGCCTTGGTCGTGGTGATGCCCAGCGGTTCGGCGCCGGTGACGCCGGGGGCGGCGGCCCACTGCCGCACCTGCGTTCCGGTGACGGCGGAGTCCGAATAGGACAGTGCCTGGTCGCCGCTGGGGGCGGCGAAGGCGATCTTGTCGGCGGGCAGGCCGGTGACGGCGGAGACGTTCTGGCGCCCCAGCCCGGCAGTCAGCCCGGACAGCAGGCCGACCAGCAGGGTGATCAGCACGATGACGGTGCCCATCAGGGCGAAGCGCCCCTTGGCGAATTTCAGGTCTCTCCAGGCGACGAACATGGCTTCGATCGTCGTCGCGAACCGCCCGGGCGGCATCGGGCCGGGGATGGCACTTCCCGGGCCGGAGGACGGCGCGCCGGTTCCACCTTTCGATAGAGGTGGTTTTCGTCGCGGCTCCGTAGCCTGGAACGCACTGTGAACGCCGCTCCTGCCCTGACCCCGACCAGCCGGGTGCTGACCTGGTGCCTGCACCTGCTGCTCGTCGCCCTGCTCGGCTTGGCGGCGGTGCGGGCCGTGGCCGGGGGACAGCCCCGCGCGGGCGCGGTCGTCGCGGTGGCGCTCGCCTGCGGGCTGGTGTATGCGGCCGGACCCCTCCTGCCGCGGGTCCGCGCGTCCCGGCGGGCCGCCGCGGCGTGGCTGGGCGTGCTGAGCGCCGGGTGGCTCGTGCTGGTGGTGCTGACCGCCGACGGGGTGTGGGTCGCCTTTCCGCTGTACTTCCTGCAGCTGCACCTCTTGCCGCGCCGAGCCGGGCTGGCCGCGGTGAGCGCGACGGCGGTGGCCGCGATCGCCGCCTTCGCCGCGCACCAGGGCGCGTTCAGCCCGGCCGCCGCGATCGGCCCGGCGCTCGGTGCGGCCGTCGCCGTCGCCGTGGTGTGGGGATACCAGGCGCTGTACCGGGAAAGCGAGCGGCGGCGGCGCCTGATCGACGAGCTCACCGCGACCCGGGCCGACCTGGCCGAGGCCCAGCACGAAGCCGGGGTGCTGGCCGAACGGGAACGCCTGGCCCGCGAGATCCACGACACCCTCGCCCAGGGCCTGTCCAGCATCCAGCTGCTGCTGGCCGCGGCCGGCCGGTCGCTGCCCGAGACCGCGGGGAACGCCGCCCGCTACGTCGACCAGGCTCGGCAGGCCGCCGCGGACAACCTCGCCGAAGCACGCCGGTTCGTCGTCGCCCTGACGCCGCCGGCGCTCGACGACACCACGCTCGCCGGCGCCCTGGAACGCTTGTGCGCCACCACCGGCACGCGTCACCGGATCACCGCGCGCTTCCACCTCACCGGCGACGTGACGCCGTTGCCGACCGCGCACGAAGTCGCGTTGCTGCGCATCGCCCAAGCCGCCCTCGCCAACACCGTCCGCCACGCCGGCGCCACCGCGGCCGAGGTGACCTTGAGCTACCTCGGGGACGAGGTCGCGCTGGACGTCGTCGACGACGGTGCCGGCTTCGACCCCGGGAGCCTGCCGGCGTCCGACCCCGGCGAAGGCGGCTTCGGGCTGGCGGCGATGCGGGCCCGCACGCGAGCGCTGGGCGGCTCTCTCGCCGTCGAGTCGGTGCCCGGCGCAGGTACTTCCCTGGCCGCGAGGCTGCCCCTGGCCGACCGACGGGAGGCCCGTCCGTGACCGGCACCCCGATCCGCCTGCTCCTGGCCGACGACCACCCCGTGGTGCGCGCGGGCCTGCGCGCCGTGCTGGAGACCGAACCCGGTCTCGTCGTGGCCGCCGAAGCCGCGACAGCCGAAGAAGCCGTGGCCCGGGCCGCCGAAGGGGACATCGACGTCGTCTTGATGGACCTCCAGTTCGGCGCCGGGATGGGCGGCGCCGAAGCCACCGCGGCGATCACCGCCCGGCCGGGTGCGCCGCGCGTCCTGGTCGTCACCACCTACGACACCGACGCCGACACCCTGCCCGCCATCGAAGCCGGCGCCACCGGGTACCTGCTCAAGGACGCCCACCCCGACGACCTGGCCGCCGCGGTGCGGACCGCCGCGGCCGGGCGCACCACGTTGGCGCCGACGGTCGCCGACCGGCTCCTCGACCGGATGCGCCGGCCCGCCGTCGCGGTGACGCGGCGGGAGATCGAGGTGCTCACCCTGGTCGCCGACGGCCTGTCCAACCGGGCCATCGCGCAGCGCCTGCACCTCACCGAAGGCACGGTGAAGTCCCATTTGGCCCGCTGCTACACGAAGCTGGGCGTCGACTCGCGCACGGCGGCCGTCGCGACGGCCACCGACCTCGGCCTGATCCGCCGCTGACCCGGTTCGCGTGGTTTCGGCGAGGCGCGAAACCTCCCCGGGGCGGATGGCGCCGTGGTCACCGTGCCGAACGGGTCCCCGCTGGACTGCCCCGCGGTGGTGAAGAGGGGGACGAGCACGGCGGCGGCCAGTTCGGCGACGGCGGTCACGGCGGCGACCGGCAGCCAGCCGACCGGCGACCGGCGACCGGCGACCGGCGACCGGCAGAGCCTCAGCTTCTCCCGGCCGCTGCGCACCCGCGAGCCGGCGGCTGAGGGTTGCTGTTCTGCCATGCGGAAGTTAACCTCCGCAGAACGAAAACGCGGGAAGGTGGATGGCGAGCCTCGCGGCCCGGCATCGCTCGCTTCTACCGAGAGGCGGAACCAATGGTGAAGAGCACGGGTGAGGTGGCCACCCCGGGCCGGCCCGAGGACGAACGGCTCGGGATCGGCAAGAGTTTCGCCTACGGCATCCAGCACGTCCTGACGATGTACGGCGGGATCATCGCGCCCCCGCTGATCATCGGGGGCGCCGCCGGGGTCCCGGCCACCGAAATCGGGTTGCTCGTCGCGTCGTGCCTGTTCATCGGCGGGCTGGCGACGATCCTGCAGTCCTACGGCGTGCCGTTCTTCGGCTCCCGGCTGCCGCTGGTGCAGGGCACGTCGTTCGCCGGCGTGGCGACGATGACCGCGATCGTGGCCGACGGCGGGCTCCCCGCGGTGTTCGGTGCGGTGATCGCGTCCTCGGTGCTCGGCCTGCTCATCACGCCGCTGTTTTCCCGGCTGGTCAAGTACTTCCCGCCGGTGGTCACCGGCACGGTGATCACGGTGATCGGGCTCAGCCTGATGCCGGTCGCGGCCAAGTGGGCGATGGGCAACGACGCCAAGGCCCCCGGTTTCGGCTCGGTCTCGAACGTCGGCCTGGCCGCGATGACGCTGGCGATCGTGCTGCTGCTGAGCAAGATCGCCGTCCCCGCGATCTCCCGGCTGTCGATCCTCCTGTCGATCGTGGTCGGTACCGCCTTGGCCGCCGTGCTCGGCAAGGCCGACTTCTCCCAGGTCGGGCACGGGCCGATCTTCGCGGTGCCGGCCCCGTTCGGCTTCGGCGCGCCGACCTTCGACGTCGCCGCGATCGTGTCGATGTTCATCGTCATCCTGGTGACCCTCACCGAGACCACGGCCGACATCCTCGCGGTGGGCGAGATCGTGGACACGAAGGTCGGCAAGCGCCGGATCGGTGACGGCCTGCGCGCCGACATGGCGTCCTCGGCGATCGCGCCGATCTTCAACGGCTTCATCCAGAGCGCGTTCGCCCAGAACGTCGGCCTCGTCGCGATCACCGGGGTCCGGAGCCGGTTCGTGGTGACCGCCGGTGGCGGGGTCCTGGTGGTCCTCGGGATGCTCCCGGTCCTGGGCCGGGTGGTCGCCGCCATCCCGTACCCGGTCCTGGGCGGCGCCGGTCTGGTGCTGTTCGGCACGGTCGCGGCGTCCGGCATCAAGACATTGTCCAAAGTGGACTACAACGGCAACCTCAACCTGGTGATCGTCGCGGCTTCCGTCGGCCTGGGCATGGTCCCGATCGCGGTACCGGGGTTCTACGATCGCTTCCCGGCGTGGGTCGGCACGATCTTCCACTCGGGGATCAGCGCCGCAGCGCTCCTGGCCGTCGTGCTGAACCTGGTGTTCAACCACCTGAAGCCGGGCAAGGCGGGCAGCGAGCCGTCGGTGTTCGCGACCGCGACCCGGGTGATCGACTACTCCGACCTGAAGGTCCTGTCCCAGCTCGAGAACGGCGACAAGGTCGTCGACGGCAAGATCGTGGACGCGCAGGGCCGGCCGCTCCCGGTGCGGGACGCGGACGGCCGGCCGGTGCCCTACCGGCTCGGGGGCTGACGCACCGTCCGGGTGACGGCCGGTAGCGGCAAGGCGTCGCGCACCCCGGCCCTCAGTGCAGGCCGGGCGAAAACACGTCGTGGCCGGGAGGAGCAGCGGGTTCGGTGGTCATGAACAGGTCGAAGTCCGTGATCGTGAAGCCCGACGCGAGCAGGCGGGACACCGCGGGGTGCGTGGCGGGCAAGCACACCGACGCCGCTCGCCGCAAGGCCGTCAGCGCCGTCACCACCGCGGCGACGGCGTCGGCTCCGGGTGTGCCGCGCAGCCGGGTCAATCCGTACTGGTCGCCGCCACCGCCGAGGCAGCCCGCCGCGACGACGTCGCCGGCCGCTCGCACGACGAACGCGGCACCGCCCGGGCGGCCGGTCCAGTACTCGTAGCCGGCGCGGCGGTCGATGCCGGTGATCCGCGTTTCGGCGGCCGCCGCCCGGCCGGGGTCCGTGGCCTCGACGCGCCACCCGGCCGGCGGCGTGAGGTCCGCCGGGTCGCCGTGGAGGAAGAGCAGCGGCCAGGTGGCCGCCAGGCCGCGGCGGCTGTAGGCCGCGATGGCCCGGGGATCCCGGGAGCTGAACGTCATCCGGGGCACGCCGGGCGCGAAGACCTCGTCGAGCAGCGCACCGCCGATGCCCTCGCCTTGCGCGCCGGGCACGACGAACGCGTCGGTGAGCATGGTGCGGCCGCCGACCGGGATCGTGGCGGCGTACCCGAGCACCTCCGCGGCGTCGGCCACCACGACCCGCCCGTGCGCCGCGAGGTGCCGGACGTAGGCCGGATCGGCGCCGGTCTCGTGCGGGCCCAGTCCGCTCCGGTCCGCCACGCGCGCGATGCCCGCCAGGTCGGCCGGAACCGCCGTCCGCACGGTCCACTCGCGCGTCACGCGCCGTGCCAGTCGCGGAAGGCGCCGAGCACGGCGTCACGGGTTTCGGGGGAGAGGGTTTCCGGTGGCAGGCGCCCGAGTTCCCGGATAGTCGTGCGGAACTGGTCGAGGTAGCGTTCGCAGCCTTCGCAGAGCGCGAGGTGCTCGGCGAAGCGGGCTTCGGTGGCGGGATCGAGGGCGTTGTCGAGGTACGCCGTGACGAGTTCGACGAATTCGTCGCAGTTCACGTCTTCGCCCCCGTCGCCAGGTACTCCGCCAGCCGCTCCCGCACGGCGGCCCGGGCCCGGTGCAGCAGGACGCGCTGGTTGGCCGCCGAGATCCGCAGCATCGCACAGACCTCTTCGGCGGTGTGGTCCCCGATGTCGCGCAGGCTCAGCACCGCGCGCTGCCGGGCGGGGAGCTCGTCGAGCACGGTGGTGATCACCTGGCGGACCTCGAGGTCGAGCGCGGTGTCTTCCGGCGACGGCCACGCGGCCGGGGCTTCGCGCCAGTGGCCGGGGTAGCGGCCGCCGGCGTCCTGGAACCGGGCGGGGTCGACGGTCGGGCCGTGGTCCTCGTCCGAGGGCAGGACACTGGTCCAGGGCACGCTCCGGCGTTCGGTGACGCCCCGTTTCTTGGCCGTGTTGACCAGGATCCGGAAGACCCAGGTCCGGAACGCCGACCGGCCCTCGAACCCGCCGACACCCTTGAGGACGGCCAGCCAGGTCTCCTGGACGACTTCTTCGGCGGAAGCGTGGGTCGACACGAACGAGCGCGCCAGCCGGAGCATGGGCGCGGACCACGCGTCGAGCACCGCGGCGAACGTCGCGTCGTCGCCCCGCCGGACGGCGGCGACCAGCTCGTCGTCCGGCGGCAGGGTCGTCACCAGGCGAATATATCCGCGGCAGGCGGGCAAAAGGATGACCGTCACCTTACGGCCGCCTCCTTCCGGCGGCGCAGCAGCGACAGGGCGCCCGCCGGGAAGACGAGCACGGACAGCAGGCCCGCGCACACGAGCCCGGCGGCGGTCGCCGGGGACACCGACCCGGTCAGCACGCCGATCTGGGACACGGTGACCAGGAACGGCAACGACGTCGCCTGCAGCAGGGCCGCCGCGGCCGCCGGGCGCCGGCCGAACTCCCGGGCGTACGACAATGCCGGGACGCCACGGGCGATCAGCAGCGCCACGAGGAACAGCGGGACTCGCGCCAGCGCCGCGGGATCGGCCAGCAGCCCGGCGAGGTCCAGCCGCAGCCCGCTGGCGACGAAGAAGACCGGGATCAGGAAGCCGTAGCCGATGGCGTCCAGTTTCGCCCGGAACCGCGGGTGCGAGGCGGTGTCCCGGTCGAGCAGCCCGACCACCGCGCCGGCCAGGAACGCGCCGAGGATGCTTTCAAGCCCGAACGCCTCCGCGAGCGCGACGAACGCGACCAGCAGCACCACCGCGGCGCGGACCCGGATCTCGGCCGTGGTGTCCTGCAGCGTGGTCAGGGTCGCGCCCAGCCGGCGCGACTTCCCGGCCAGCGACACCACGACCGCCGTCGCCGCGACCAGCAGCGCGAACGCCGCCAGCAGCACGACGCGCCCGCCGGTGCTGCCCCCGGACGCCGAGAACAGCAGTGACAACAGCACGACGGCGGCGAAGTCGGCGACCGAGCAGGCGGCGATGACCGCCTGCCCGAGTGCGCTCCCGGCCTGGCCGGCGTCCTTGAGCACCGGGACGACCAGGCCGAGCGACGTCGCCGAGAGCGCCACGGCGATCAGGAGCGGGCTCTTCACCCAGCCCGCCGCACCGAACGCGGATCCGGCGGCCAAGCCGAGCACGAGGGTGGCGCCGTAGCCGAGCAGGGCCGTCCGCAGCGCCCGCCCGCGCAGGCGGTGCACGTCGATCTCGAGCCCGGCCAGGAACAGCAGGAACGCCAGGCCGAGCAGAGCGGCGATCCGCACCGGCACGTCGGCGTCGACCCAGCCCAGCACCGACGGCCCGGCGACGATCCCGAGCACGATCTCCAGCACGACCGCCGGAACGCGCGGTTTCGGCACGAGCGCCGTCACCAGGGGCGCGACGAGCGCGATCGCGGCCACCGCGAACAGGTTCACGAACTCGACGCCGGGCACGGCAGGCTCAGCGGTATTCGGGGTTGGCGAAGTCGAAACGGCAGCCGGCGTCCCATTCGCTGCGCTGGTTGCCGTGCGCCGGGATGCCGCCCGCGTCCTTGAGCAGCCGGGCCAGGTGCAGCAGGTTCCAGGTCATGAACGTCGTGTTGCGGTTGGTGAAGTCGTTCTCCGGCCCGCCGGAGCCGGGGTCCAGGTAGGACGGTCCGGGTCCGGCCTCGCCGATCCAGCCGGCGTCGGCCTGCGGCGGGATGGTGTAGCCGAGGTGCTGGAGGCTGTAGAGGACGTTCATGGCGCAGTGCTTGACGCCGTCTTCGTTGCCGGTGATCAGGCAACCGCCGACGCGGCCGTAGTAGGCGTACTGCCCGGCGTCGTTGAGCAGGTGCGAGCAGGCGTAGAGGCGTTCGATGACCTGTTTGGTGACGGAACTGTTGTCGCCCAGCCAGATCGGGCCCGCGATGACGAGGATGTCGGCGGCCATGACCTTCGCGTAGAGGGCGGGCCACTCGTCGGTTTCCCAGCCGTGCTCGGTCATGTCGGGCCAGACGCCGATCGCGATGTCGTGGTCGATCGCCCGGACGACTTCGACGGCGACGCCGTTCTTTTCCATGATCCCGCGGCTGACGTCGATCAGCCCTTCGGTGTTGCTGCGCTCGGGGGACCGCTTGAGCGTGCAGTTCACGAACAGCGCGCGCAGGTCGTCGTACTTCGGCATGGTTTTCCTTCCGGTCAGAGGAGTTCGGCGTCCTGTTCGACGCAGAGCAGGGCGGGTCCGGCGGTGGCGAAGAGCGTGGTCATGGCGTCCTCGAGCTGGTCGCGGGCGGTGACGCGGATGCCCGTGGCGCCGCACAGTTCGGCGTAGGCGGCCCAGTCGGGGTTGCGCAGCGAGGTCTGCCAGACCGGGTAGTCCCCGGCCAGCTGTTCCTTGCTGATCTTGCCGAGCGCGTTGTTGTTCAGCAGGACGTGCTTGACCGGGATGCCGTACTTGACGGCCGTGGTGAGCTCGGTGGCGTACTGGCCGAACCCGCCGTCGCCGGTGACCGCGACGATCGGGCGGTCCGGTGCGCCCGCCCAGGCGCCGAGCGCGGCCGGGTAGCCGAACCCGATCGAGCCGAGGTAGCCCGACATCAGCACCGGCTGGCCCTGCGACTCGAGGTAGCGGCCGAGGGAGTAGGCGTGGTTGCCGACGTCGACGGTCACCACGGCGTCGGCGGGCAGGTGCCGCGACAGGGCGTCGAACACCGCCGCCGCGGCCACCCCACGGCCCCGGTCGTCGGCCGCACGGCGGGCCTTCTCCGCGCGCCAGATCTCCCAGCGCGCGGCGACGTCGGGGCGCTGGTCCTCGGCCTTCGTCTCGCCGAGCGCGGCGCTCAGCGCCGACAGCGTGAGCCGGGCGTCCCCGAGCAACGACGTCGTGACCGCGTCGAAGCGGCCGATCGCGGCCGGCTCGTCGTCGATCTGCAGGATCGGCTTGTAGGCGGCGATTCCGGTGTGGTCGGAGAAGGACGCGCCGACGACGATCAGCAGGTCGGCCTCGTTCATCAGCCAGCTCGCCACCGGTGTGCCGCTGCGCCCGAGCACCCCGGCGCCCAGCGGGTGGGTGTCCGGGACCAGGCCCTTCGCCTTGAACGTCGTGAGCACGGGCGCGGTGAGCGCCTCGGCCAAGGACCGGACTTCGGTTTCGGCGCCCCGCGCGCCGTGCCCGGCGATCACCACCGGGCGGCGCGCGCCGCGGACCAGCGCCGCGGCGGCCTCGACGGCGGAGTCCTCCGGCCGGATCCGGCGGCCGGCCGTGCGACCGTCCGGAGTGGACGCGGGCGCGTCGCTCGGCCGGACCTGGACTTCGTCGGGCAGCACGAGGTGCGCGACCCCGCGGCGGTCGACCGCGTGCTTGACCGCCAGCGCGGCGAGTTCGGCGTGGTCGCTGCCACTGTGGACGGTCGTGGTCGACACGGCGACATCGCGGAACACCGCGGACAGGTCGACGTCCTGGAACGCGCCGCGGCCGAGCACCTTCGACGGCACCTGACCGGAGATCGCGAGCACCGGCGCGCCGTCCAGCTTCGCGTCGTACAGCCCGGTGAGCAGGTTCGTCGAGCCGGGACCGGCGATCGCGAAGCACGCCGCCGGCCGGCCGGTCAGCTTGCCGTACGCGCTCGCCGCGAACGCCGCCGCGCCCTCGTGCCGGATGCCGACGTAGGCGAGCTCGCCGCGGTCCTCGGCGCGGCGAAGCGCTTCGGCGAACCCGAGGTTCGAGTGCCCGACCATGCCGAACACGTGGGTCACGCCCCAGGCCACGAGCGTCTCGACCAGCACGTCCGCGACCGTGCGCACGGCCTTCGCCGGTTCCGGCAGCCGGACGAACACGCCGTCTTCGCGCTGCTCGACCGAGTAGGTCGCGACGCCGTCGGAAAACCCCTCCGGTGGCAGCCCGGAGATCGGGTCGTAGTCGTAGCCGTGCCACGGGCAGCGCAGCAGGCCCTTCTCGATCGACCCCTCGCCGAGCGGGCCGCCCTGGTGCGGGCAGCGGTTCTCCAGCGCGCCCAGCCGCTCACCGCAGCGGGACAGCGCGACGCTGCGGCCGCCGACCGTGACGCTGCGGACCCGGCCGTCCGCCGGCACGTCCGCCGGGTCGACCCGGTGCCAGCCGTTGTCCGTCATGTAACGCCTCCCAGGCTCGGGCACACTGTGCCGTCGAAACAGTGGTGACGGCAGACTCAGTGCCCCGGTCGGGGTCAGGCGTTACACGAGGAGTCCGGTGATGTCCGAGAAGGTTCTCGAAACCACCCGGCGGTTCCTGCACGGGGCCGCGGAGCTGCTGCTCGCCGGGCCGCAGCACCGCACGACCGGGCGCATCGAGCTGCGCGTGACCGAGGGCGGGTTCGCCACGGTGACCGAGCCCGCCCTGCGCGTCGAAGGGGCCGAGCTCGTCACGCCGTCCGGCCGGTTCCCGCTGGACGGCCGGTCGTACGCGCAGGTCGCCGCGGCCGCGGGACTCGAAGCGGGGGAGCCCGCCGGGGTGTACGGCGGCGGCCCGGGCGTCGGGGTCGACGAGGTGCTCAGGCTGGACGCGGCCGCCGTGTCCACGCTGGTGCGGGCGTTCGCCGAAGGGGACCGGGCCCTGCGGGCGTTCGCCCCCGGACTGACGCCGGTCCTGTGGCCGGAGCACTTCGACGTCGCGATCGTCCTCGACGAGGTGAACTACGGCGTCTCGCCGGGGGACCGGTACTCGGCCGAGCCGTACGCCTACGTCGGGCCGTTCGAACCCCGCCGGGGTGAATTCTGGAACGCGCCCTTCGGCGCCGCGCGCACGCTGGCCGGCCTCGGCGACGGGGACGCGGTCGTGCGGTTCTTCCGCGCCGGCCGCGACCTCGCGGGCGGCGCCGTAAGGGATTCCTGATCTCCGGCCCGGCCCCACGCCGTTACCCTCGGCCGATGCCCGGTTCTCGATGGTCGCAAGCCGTGCTGGTCGCGCTGCCGGGCCTGCTGCTCGCCGGGTTCGGGGCCGCGCACCCCGCGGTGCTGGACGCCGCCACCGCGTCGCGGTGGACGACGCTGCACGTGCTCCTGCTGCCGGTCTTCCCGCTGCCGGCCGTGGCGCAGTGGTTCCTGCTGGCCGCGGCGCCGCCGTGGATCCGCTGGCCGGGGCGGCTGGCTGCGTTCGGCTACGCGGCCTTCTACGGCGGTCTCGACGCGGTCGCCGGCATCGCCGCGGGCACCGTCACGGAGGCCCAGCACGGCGTCACCCCGGTCGTCGGTGCCCTGTTCGGGATCGGGGACCTGCTCGGCCACCTCGGTGCCGGGTGCTTCCTGGCCGCCGCCGTGCTGATCGCCGTCGCCGCCGCGATGCGCGCGGGGTGGCGAGCCGCGCCCGGAGCGGTCGTGCTGCTGGTCGCGAGCGTGTCCTTTCTCGACAGTCACATCTTCTGGCCCCGCGGGGTGCTCACGATGCTCGGCGTCGCGGCCGGGATGTTCTTGCTCGGGCTGCCGGCCGTCACGCGTGGCACTCCCGCAGCCGCTGCCCGCCGATCAGGCCCGTGAACGACGACGCCGCCTGCGTGGGGGACGCCGTCACGCCGTACTCGGCCGGGGCGATCGTCGTGCAGTGGCGGTCGAACCACGCCGACCGGGCGCGCTGCACGGCGGTCGGGCCGGGATCGCCGGGGGCGGTGTAGCTCAGGACGTACTCGAGAGTGCCGTCGGTGGCCCACCGCTCGAGGGTGGCCGGGGCCGGGACGTCGTCGGTGCCGAGGAAGCCGCCGACGCCGACCACCCGCTCGTTCGTCGTGATGAGGTAGGGCGCGGTGAACATGGCGCTGCCGTCGACGAGGAGGGTGATCCCGGTGCCGCCCGCGTGCTGCCGCGCGTAGGCCAGGATCCGCTGCTCGTCGGGGGAGAGGGCGACCGGGGCCGACGCGCCGCCCAGGGCCGGGCCGGCCGTCGGGAGCGGGCCGTTGTCGGTGCCCGCGAACGCGGTCGAGGCCGACCAGACCGCCGGGGTCAGCACGACGGCCGCGAGGCCGAGCCCGATCGCCGGCCCGGTCAGGCGGGGGACGAGCAGCGCCGCGGCCGCGACGACCGCGGCGGCCAGGGCCACCGGTCCGGTCCACGCGTGGTAGTCCGGGGTGCGGGTGGTGAGGACGTACGCCCAGGCGCCGGCGAGCACGAACCCGAGGGCGAGCACGACGCGCGCGGGCACGCCGGCCCGCGTCGTGCGCCGGAGCCGGGCCACCCCGGCGGCCGTGACCGCCGCCAGCGCCGGGGCCAGTGCGGCCGTGTAGTACGGGTGCCAGGTGCCGTGCGCGAAGCTGAACAGCAGGGCCGTCACCACGAGCCAGCCGCCCCACAGCAGCCACCCCGCCGTCCGGGCCCGGTCCGCCCGCGGGGCGCGGAACAGCACCGCCGCCACGAGGACGACCAGGGTCAGCGGCAGCAGCCACGAGACCTGGCCGCCCGCCAGGTCGCCGAAGAGCCGCCCGAAACCGGGCTCGCCGCCGAAGATCGTCACCAGGCCACCCGGCGGCAGGTGCACCCCCGGCGGCAGCACCATCCCCGACGGGAGGCCGCCCCCGGGCAGCGTCGCGTCCCCGCCGACGACGCGGCTGAACCCGTTGTAGCCCCACAGGAGCTGCCACGCCGTGCCGTCGGTGCTGCCGCCGATGTAGGGCTTGGTCCCCGGCCACAGGTCGACCACCGCGATCCACCACCCGGACGTCACGACCAGCACGGCCGCCGCGCCGAGCAGGTCCGCGAGCTTGCGGCGCACGCCCGCGCCCGGCCCCGCGAGGTACGCGACGGCGAACGCCGGGACCACCACCCACGCCTGCAGCATCTTCGTCACGAAGCCGCAGCCGAGCAGCGCCGACGACGCCAGCAGCCACGCCGTCGCGGCCCGCGGCCGGTCGGCGGACACGGCGCGCGTGAGGGCGTACGCCGCGGCCACGAGCAGGAGCACCAGCAGCGTGTCCGGGTTGTTGTCGCGGTCCACCGCGACGACCACCGGCGTGAGCGCGAACAACGCCGCGGCGAGCAGCGCGGTGTGCTCCCCGGCCCACCGCCGCACGGCGCGGTGGAGCAGGAACACGGCGGCGACGCCCTCGACCGCCTGGGGGAGCAGCAACGACCAGCCGTGGTAGCCGAACAACGCGGTCGAAAGGACCTGCGGCCACTGGCCGAGCGGCGGCTTGTCGAGCGTCACGACGCCCTGGCCGTCGAAGGACCCGAACAGGAAGTTCCGGACATTCAGCGACATCGAGCGGATCGCGGCCGAGTAGTAGCTGTTGCCGATCCGGCCGTCGGCGAGGTTCCAGAAGTAGAGCACGGCCGCCACCGCGCAGATCGCCGCCAGGGCCCACGGCTGCCACCGGGGGCGGGAAAGCGTTTTCGGCGGAGCCGGGACGGGGGCCTCGGTGATGGTCGTCGACACGGGTGCTCCTCGATGCTGGTGGCTCTCCCGGGGGTGACCTTCCGGGGATACCACGGGGTTCGCCGCGCGGGCACGGTCTCGGGCCCGAGGCAGCACACCACGAGATGAACCGGCCGCCACCCGGCTCCTACCGTGGGAAGCACCCGGAGGATGGGAGACGTCCGAGCCGTGTCCGAGCCAGCCGAGGTACCGACGGCGGGAGAGCTCCCCGCGTTCCCGATGCGCCGCGTCACCCCCTTCGACCCGCCCCCCGAATACCGCGTGATGCGCGAGTCGGGGCGGGCCACCCGCGTCCGGCTGCCCTGGGGCGGCCCGGCCTGGGTGCTCACCGCCGCCGACGACATCCGCGCGATGCTCACCGACCCGCGGTTCAGCTCCGACCGGCTGCGGCAGGGTTTTCCTTTCCTGGTGCGCAATCCGCTGTCCGGGCCGCGCTCGTTCAAGCCGTCGATCATCAACCTGGACCCGCCCCCGCACACCGCGGCCCGGCACGAGGTCGTCGGCGAGTACACGATCCGGCGCCTGGAACGGCTGCGGCCGCGCATCCGCGAGATCGTCGACGAGCGCTTCGACGTGCTGCTGGCCGGGCCGGCTCCGGCCGACCTGGTGTCCACAGTGGCCTTGCCGGTGCCGTCGATGGTGATCTGCGGCCAGCTCGGTGTCCCGTACGCCGACCACGGGTTCTTCCAGGAGCGCAGCCTCGCCCTGCTGCGGCGTCAAACCCCGCTGGCCCAGCGGAAGCAGGCGGTCGACGAGCTGCAGGCCTACTTCCGCGACCTGGTGGCGGCGAAGGCGGTGGCACCGGCCGACGACCTGCTGAGCCGCCAGGTCCGGCGCCGCCGGGCGGCCGGGGACCTGGACGCGGCCGAGCTCGCGAGCCTCGCCGTGCTGCTCGTGGTGGCCGGCCACGAAACGACGTCCAACATGATCGCCCTCGGCACGTTGTTCCTGCTGGAGAACCCGGACGTCCGCGCGAAGCTGGCGGCGGACCCGGCGCTGGTGCCGGCGGCGGTGGAGGAACTGCTGCGGCACCTGTCGGTGGCGGAGGTGGCCACGGCCCGCATCGCGACGGCCGACGCGGACCTGGCCGGCGTCCGGATCCGGGCGGGCGAGGGCGTGATCGGCCTGTGCCACGCGGGCAACCGCGACCCGGCGCAGTTCGAGCGCCCGGACGAGTTCGCCCTCGACCGGCCCAACCGCCACCACCACCTCGCGTTCGGGTTCGGCCCGCACCAGTGCATCGGCCAGAACCTGGCCCGGCTGGAGCTGGAGACCTACTTCACGACACTGCTGCGCCGGGCCCCCGAACTGCGGCTGGCGGTGCCGGTCGCGGACCTGCCGTTCAAGCACGACTCCGCGGTCTTCGGGCCGTACGAGCTGCCGGTGGCGTGGTAAGGCGCCGGAAACGCCGCACGGCCGGAGAGAAAGCCACCGGCAGCCGCCGCGGGATGGTTACGGTCGATCAGGTGCGCATCCTGTTCACGTCACTGGCCGCCTATGGTCACGTCTACCCGCTGCTGCCGCTCACCGTCGCCGCGCGCGAGGCCGGGCACGAGGTCCTTTTCGCCACCGCCGAAAGCTTTCTGCCGCACCTGCGGGCGGCCGGGGTCGAGGCCGTCGCCGCCGGGGTCGACGTACGGGTCGCCTTCGACCGGCTCTTCGCCGAGGCCGGTGAGACGCCCGGTGCGGAGATGCCCCTCGAGCGGATGACCGAGGTCATGGACCGGGTCTTCGGCGAGGTGCTGCCGCGCAGCTACTTCGCCGGGCTCACCGGGCTGTTCGCCACGCGGCGGCCCGATCTGGTCGTCTACGAGGCCTCGAACATCGGGGGTTCGTTCGCCGCGCGGGCCGCCGGGATCCCGGCCGTCGGGCACACCTTCGGGCACGTCATGCGCGTGGAAGTGGACGCGGAGAAGGTGGCCCCGTTCGCGCGGCTCGCCGCCGAGTTCGGGCTGGACTGGCGCGGGCTCGCCGAACTGGGCCACCCGTTCGTCGACATCTGCCCGGACTCGGTGCAGCACCGCGGTTTCCGCGACCTGGTGCCGCGGCTGCCGGTGCGCCCGGTGGGGTGGAGCGGCGCGGGCGAGCTGCCCGCCCTGCCGGCCCGAGACCGCCCCCTGGTCTACCTGACGCTCGGCACGGTGATGGGCAGCGCGGACGTCCTGCGCACGGTGCTCGGCGGCTTGGGCGTGCTCGACGTCGACGTGCTGGTGGCCTCGGGCCCGACGGTGCCCCCGGAAGCGCTGGGCGAGCTGCCGGAGAACGTCCGGAGCGTCGCGTGGGTCCCGCAGTCGCGGCTGCTGCCCCGCGTGGACTTCGTGGTCCACCACGGCGGCAACGGCACGATGCTCGGTTCGTTCGCGGCGGGCGTGCCCCAGCTGGTCCTCCCACAGGGCGGGGACCAGTTCGCCAACAGCGAGGCGGTGGTGGCGTCGGGCGCGGGGGCGCGGCTGCTGGGTGCCGAGGTGACGGCGGAGGCGGTCACGCAGCGGGCGGGGGAGCTGCTGAAGGACGAGTCCGCCCGCGAGGCCGCCCGAGCGGTGGCGGCGGAGATCGCCGCGATGCCGTCCCCGGCCGAGGCGGTGTCCGGCCTGGTCGGCTGCGCTCGGGGCGGGTGACCGCGAAAGTCCACCGTGGACGTCGGGGGGCGCTGCTCTGTTCGGGCCAGTGACGTATCCCCGCGGCGGGTCCATGCTTCCTCATCACGGCGGAACGTGGCTGTGCGGAGGGCCGGATGACGGGTCGGCGGGCGCCGGAGGTCGATATTCGGGTGCTGGGACCGTTCGAGGTCGAGGCCGGCGGTGCCCTGCTCGATCCCGGCGGGCCCCGGCTGCGGGCCGTGCTCGCGCTGCTCGCGGCCCACGCCGGCCGGCCCGTGAGCGTGTCGGCGTTCGTGTCCCAGCTCTGGGGTCCCGAGCCGCCGCCGGACGCCGGGCGGACGGTCCGCACCTACGTCTCGCGGCTGCGCCGGGCGCTGCCGCCGGTCGCCGGGCTCATCGGGACCCGGGCACCGGGGTACGTCCTGCTCGAACCGGAGACCGTGGACGCCGTGCGGTTCCGCCGGCTGGCCCGGGAGGGGCACGCGGCACCGGCCGAGGTCGCCCGCGAACGGCTGACCGCGGCGCTGGGGCTGTGGCGCGGGACGCCGTACGCCGAGTTCGACGGGATCGCCGCGCTGGAAATGGACCGAACGCGGCTCGCGCGCGAACGCCTCGACGCCGTGCAGGACCGCGTCGACGCCGATCTGTCCGCCGGGCTCGGCGGGGAACTCATCGCCGAGCTGACGGACCTGACCGCGGCCCATTCCGGGCACGAACGGCTGTGGGGCCAGCTGATGACGGCCCTGTACCGCGCGGGGCGGCAGGCGGACGCACTGGCCGCCTTCCGGCGGGCCCGGCACGAGCTCGTCGAGTACACCGGGGTGGAACCGTCTCCCGAGCTGACCGGCGTCCAGCGCCGGATCCTCGCGCACGATCCCCGGCTGCTGGCCACGCCCCGCGCGGATCCGGCGCCCGTGCCGGCTCAGCTGCCGCCCGCGGTGGCGGGGTTCACCGGGCGGCACGACGAGCTGGCGGCCCTCGACGCCGCGGCGGACCCGGCCGCGGTCGCCGTCCTCGCGATCTGCGGCACCGCCGGCGTGGGCAAGACGGCGCTGGCCGTGCGCTGGGCGCACCGCGTCGCGGCCCGGTTCCCGGACGGGCAGCTCCACGTCGACCTGCAGGGGTTCGACCCCGGTGGCGTGGTGCCGGTCGAAGAGGCCCTGCGCGGGTTCCTGACCGCGTTCGGCGTCACCGAGCGCCAGCCCGGCACATTGCCGGAGCAGGTCGCGCTGTACCGGAGCCTGACGGCCGGGAAGCGCGTGCTGGTGGTGCTCGACAACGCGCGCGACGCCGCGCACGTGCGCCCGCTGCTGCCGGCCGGACCGGGCAGCGCGGTGGTCGTCACCAGCCGCGACGGCCTGGTCGGGCTGGTGGCCCGCGACGGTGCCCGCCGGATCGGGCTGGACGTGCTGGCCCGCGACGAAGCCGTCGAGCTGCTGCGGCAGCTCATCGGCGACCGGATCGCCGGGCCGGCGGAGCTCGAGGACCTGGCCGCGCACTGCGCCCGGCTCCCGCTGGCCCTGCGGGTCGCGGCCGAGCTCGTCGTCCGCCGCGGCCGGGTCGGGCTGGAGGACCTCGCCGACGAGCGGCAGCGGCTGGACCTGCTGGAGGCCGGGGCCGACGCCGCGACCGCCGTGCGGGCCGTGTTTTCGTGGTCGGAACGGCACCTGCCGCCCGAGGCGAACCGCCTGTTCTGGTTGCTGGGCCTGCATCCCGGCCAGGACGCCGGCAGCGACGCCGTCGCCGCCCTCGCCGGGGCCGGCGGGCGGCGGCTGCTCGACGTGCTCGCCGGCGCCCACCTGGTGGAGGCCACCGGCACGGACCGCTGGCGGATGCACGACCTGCTGCGGGCCTTCGCCCGGGAGCGCGCGCAGCAGCAGCTCGACGAGGCCGACCGGCACCGCGCGCTGGAGAACCTCTACGAGTTCTACCTGACGCACGCGCTGGCCGCGATGGACGCCGTCTTCCCGGAAACCGTGGCGTGGCGCCGCGAAGACGCCGAGCCGGGCCGGACGGCGCCGATGCCGGCGGTCGCCGCGAAGGCGTGGCTGGACACCGAACGGCTGACCCTCGTCGCGATCACGCGCACCGCGAGCGGCGAGCTGGCCGGGTACGCCGTCAAGCTGGCGCGGGCGATCGACCAGTACCTGAGCGTCGGCTACTACAACGCGGACGCGTTTTCCGTGCACCGGCGGGCGCTCTGGGCGGCCGAGCGGCTCGGGGACCGGGCCGGGCAGGCGCGCGGGCTGCTGGAACTCGGGCGGTCGCACGCCCGGTCGGGCGCCTACGGGGACGCCGACGAGCACTACCGGCGCGCGCTGGGGCTGTTCCGCGAACTCGGGGACCGCGCCGGTGAGGCACGGGCGCTGATCGCGTTGGGCCACAACGAAGGCCGGGTCCGCCGTTACCACGACGCCCTCGACGGCTACGGCCGGGCGCTCGCGGTCAGCCGCGAAATCGGCGACCGCGTCCAGGAAGCCGTCGCGCTGGCCAGCATCGGCCAGGTGCAGCACAGCCTGGGCCGGCACGAGGAGGCGGTGTCGTGCTACCGCCAGGCCGCGGCGATCTACGAGGAGACCGGGCAGCGCGTCGGCCAGGGCCGGATCCTCAACGACCTCGGCAACGCCCTGCAGAGCTACGGGCGCCTGACCGAGGCCTACGACCACCACCAGCGCGCCCTGCGGATCCTGCACGACATCGGCGACCGCGCGGCCGAATCGATCGCGCACACCGACCTCGGCCGGATCTGCTCACGCTGGGGCCGGCACACCGAAGCCCTCGAGCACCACCTCGGCGCGATCGCCGTGTTCCGGGAGATCGGCGACCCGGTCGGCGAAGCGGAGGTGCTGGTCAACCTCGGCAGCGCGTACGAGCGCATGGGCCGCCACCCGGACGCGGCCGACGCGCACCAGCAGGCCCAGACGCTGGCCGCGAAACTCGGCGACCGGCGCCTCGAATGCACGGCGCTCAACGGCCAGGGCCGGGTGGCGTGCACGGCCGGCCGGGGTGGCGAAGCCCTGGGGTACCACCAGCAGGCCCTGAACCACGCCCGGACGATCGAGGATCGCGAGCAGGAAGCCGCCTCGCTGGACGGGATGGCGGCCGCCCAAGCCCAATCGGGGGCACCGGCCGAGGCCCGCCGCCGGTGGGTGGCGGCGCTCCGGATCTACGAGGACCTGTGCATGCCGGACGCCACCGGGGTACGCCGACGGCTCGCCGAACTCCCGGCGGCCGACTAGGAACCTGGCTCAGCCGCCGGTCGCGACCAGCCGGTCCTCCGGCACGCGACCGCCGGTGCGGAGCCGGACGGCCCGGTGGACCGCGGGTTCCGGGGCCGGCCTTCGCTAGCAGCCGGGCGTTGAGAGGATCCTGAGAACACGTCCGCGCCGGGGTGAACTCTCCCGGACCGGCTCTCGTGCTCCCGGTAGACGATCAGCTCCCGGGAGGTCACGGATGTCCGAGGTCATCGAGGCGCGGCGTGCGGCCGTGGTCCGCAACGACGGCGAGTACCGGTTGGTCACGAACCAGGCGGTGCCGGCCCGCACGGTGTTGTTCACCCTCGAGGGTGAACTCACGGCGACGCCGACGCGCTACACGGTGCAGCTCGACGCGAGCCGGCACGTCGACATGCCCGCCGGGTGCCCGCTGGAGGAGGTGCTGGACCGGTACTACTGGCGGTTCATGAACCACGCCTGCGAGCCGGTCGCGGTGATCCGGGACCGGGAGGTGCTCAGCCTGCGCCCGATCCCGGCGTGGGCGGAGATCACCTTCCACTACGCCAGCACCGAGTACGACATGGCCGAGCCGTTCGAGTGCCGGTGCGGCGCGGACCGGTGCGACGGCGTGGTCCAAGGCTTCCGGTACCTGCCGCCGCACCGGCGCGAAGCGTTGCGCAGCCTGCTTTCGCCGTACCTGCTGGCCGTGCTCGACGGCCGGATCGCCGAACCCCTCGGGGTGTGAGGGGTGAGCGAGGCACTCCAGCCCTCCACCGCCGGACCCGCGCTGCTGCACCACTTCTTCGAGCAGTCGGCGCGCCGGCGGCCGGACGCGGTCGCGCTGGACGTCCCGCCCTCGGGCGGGCGGGCGCGGCGCACCGTCACCTACCGCGACCTGCTCCGCCGGTCCAGCGTCGTCGCCCGCGCTGTGCAGCAGGCGGTCCGGCGGCCGGGGATCGTCGCGATCCTGGTGCCCCGCACGAGCGAGGACCTCTACCTCGCGCAGCTGGGCGTGCTCCGCGCCGGGTCGGCCTACGTCTGCGTCGACCCGTCGTTCCCGGACGAGCAGCTCGGCCACATCCTCGGGGACGCCACGCCGGCGCTGCTGATCACCGACCGGGCCGGGCACGAACGGGCCCGTCGCGCCGGCTACACCGGAGCGGTGCAGCGCGTCGACGGCCCGGCCGGGCCCGCCGCGCAGCCGGTCATCGCCCCCGCGGCGCCGCCGGGACTGGCTTACGTCATCTACACCTCCGGGACGACGGGAAAGCCGAAGGGCGTGCTCGTCGGGCACCGCGGGGTGGTCAACCTGATCCGGTCGGACGTCGCGGAGTTCGGGCTCGCGCCGGGGGACCGCGTGGCCCAGGGGTCGTCCCCCGCGTACGACTCTTCGGTCGAGGAAATGTGGATGGCGTGGGCGTGCGGCGCCACCGTCGTCGTGATGGACGACGACACCGCCCGGCTCGGCCCGGACCTCGTGCCGTGGCTGCGGCGTGAGCGGGTGACCGTGCTCTGCCCGCCGCCGACGCTGCTGCGGGCGACCGCGTGCGAGGACCCGCGGCGGGAGCTGCCCGACCTGCGCCTGCTCTACGTCGGCGGGGAAGCCCTGCCCGACGACGTCGCGGAGCGCTGGGCGCCGGGACGCCGCATGGTCAACGGCTACGGGCCGACCGAATGCACGGTGACCTGCCTGCGTGCCGACGTCGAACCCGGCAAGCCGGTGGCCATCGGCAAGCCCGTGCCGGGCATGCGGGCCTGGGTGCTCGACGACCGGCTCGAGCCGGTGAAGCCCGGGGAGCAGGGCGAGCTGTGCATGAGCGGCGCCGGCCTGGCGCTCGGCTACCACGGCAAACCGGAGCTGACGGCGGAGAAGTTCCCGCACCACCCGCGGCTCGGGCGGCTGTACCGCACCGGCGACCTCGTGCACGCCGGGCCGGACGGGACGCTCTTCTACCACGGCCGGATCGACTCGCAGGTCAAGCTGCGCGGCTACCGGATCGAGCTGGAGGCGATCGAAGCGTCCCTCGCCCGGTTGTCCGGCGTGCGCGAAGCGGCCTGCCGGGTCCAGGGCGAGGGCGCGGGCCAGGTGATCGCCGCGCACCTGGTCCCCGACGGCGCCATGCCGGACCCGGCCGTCCTGAAGGACCGGCTGCGCGAAGTCCTGCCCGCGTACATGATCCCGGCGGTCTTCGGCGAGATCGGCACGCTGCCGCGCAGTGCCGGCGGCAAGCTGCGCCGGGCCGACCTGCCGGTCCTCGCGAGCGGGCGGCGCCACGCGGCCCGGACCGCCGGCACCGGGGTCGAGGCGTTCATCGCCGAAGCGCTGCGCGCGGTGTTCGGGACCGACGACATCGGCGCCGACGACGACTTCTTCGACGACCTCGGCGGCAGCTCGCTGCAGGCGGCGATGCTGATCTCGAAACTGCGGGGGAACCCGCTCACCGAGGCCATCGCCGTCCGGGACGTCTACCGCGCCCGCACCGTGTCGGAGCTGGCGAAGCTGGCCGCCCCCGCGACCCACGACGAGCTGGACGCGGTCGCGGCCCCGGCGCGCCGCGCGGTCGCCATCACCCTGGCGCAGGCGGCGTGGCTGTTCGCCGAGCTGGCGATCGCCGCGCCGATCGGCTACTTCGCCGTCTTCGTCGTGCTGCCGTGGCTGGCCGAGCGGATCGGGCTCGTCCCGCTGATCGTCCTGCTCCCGGTCGCGGTGCTGGTGGCCGGGTTCGGCTGGACGCCGGTGGCCGTTTTCCTGGCCGTGCGGGCGAAACGCGTGCTCATCGGCAAGTTCAAACCGGTGCGGGTGCCCGTCTGGAGCGGGTTCCACCTGCGCCTGTGGATCGTGCGGCACCTGCTGCGGTTCGTGCCGTGGGGGACCATCGCCGGCACCGAGTTCCAGTGCGTGGCCCTGCGCTCGCTCGGGGCCCGGATCGGCCGGCGCGTGCACATCCACCGGGGCGTCGACGTCGCCCAGGGCGGCTGGGACCTGCTCGACATCGGCGACGACGCCACCATCGCCCAGGACGCCTCGCTCGGCCTGGTGCAGCTGGGCGAGGGACACCTCACGATCGGCCGGGTCACCGTCGCGGGCGGCGCCACCGTGGACGTCCGCGCGGGCATGGCGCCCAACACCCGGCTCGGCCGCGGGGCGTGGCTGGCCGCGTTGTCGTCGCTGCCGTCCGGAACCGCCGTTCCCGACGGCCGCCGCTGGGACGGCGTCCCCGCGCACGACGCGGGACCCGCACCGCGCGCCCCGGTCCCGGTCGTCTCGGGCATGCTCTCCCCGTTCGCGCACGGGCTCGCGACCATCGCGGCCCGGGCGGCCTTCGCGTGGCTGTTCACGCTGCCGTTCTCGATCGTGATGATCGCGCTGGTCCTGGCGTTCGACGTCACCTACCCGGCGGTGCTCGGTGCGCTCACACAGCCGTGGGCGCACCTGCGGTTCCTGGTCGTCCTCGCCGGCGCGAGCTGCCTGTCACTGCTGGTCTCGGTGTGGCTCGAGGCACTCAGCGCGCGGCTGCTCGGCCGCGTCGGCAGCGGCGTGATCAGCCGGTGGAGCCTCGCCTACATCCGGGTCGGGCTGAAGACGGGCCTGGTCACCACGGCGGGCAACTGGCTCTCCGGCGGGCTCTTCTGGCCGGTGTGGCTGCGCTGGGCCGGGATGAAGGTGGGGCGCGGCTGCGAGATCAGCACGATCATCGACGTCGTGCCGGAGCTGGTCGACATCGGCCCGGACACCTTCTTCGCCGACGGCATCTACCTCGGCGGCCCGCGCATCCAGCAGGGCACGGTCACCCTCGCCCCGGTCCGCCTCGGGCACGACACGTTCCTCGGCAACCACGCGGTCGTCCCGGCCGGGCAACGGCTGCCCCCGGACATCCTGATCGGCGTCTGCACGGTCGCCGACGACCGCATCATGGTGGCCGGGACCTCGTGGTTCGGTCACCCGCCGATCCTGCTCCCGCGCCGGGAAATCGTCGACACCGACCGCAGTCTCACGCACGACCCGTCCTTCGCGCGGGTCGTCACCCGGGTGTTCTGGGAGTGGCTGCGCTTCGCGCTCCCCGTCGTCCCCCTGGCCGTCATGACGGCCTGGTTCACCGGGATCGCCTACGCCGCAAGGATTCTGCCGCTCGCCGCGCTCGTCTTCCCGGGCGCGGCCGCGGTGACGGCGGCGACGGCGCTCCTGCCGTGCCTGATCGTGCTCGCGCTGAAGTGGGGCCTGCTGGGCCGGGTCAAGCCCGGCGTGCACCCGCTGTGGTCCTGCTGGTGCAGCCGCTGGGACTTCCTTTACGTCGCTTGGGGAGTCATCGCCTCCGGGGTGCTGGCGGCCTTCGAAGGAACGTTGCTGCTGCCGTTGTACCTGCGCCGGATGGGCATGGACATCGGCAAGCGCGTCGTGCTGGGGGAGGGGTTCGCGCAGGTCGTCGACCCCGACATGCTGCACTTCGGCGACGGTGCCACGGTCAGCGCGATGTTCCAGGCCCACACGTTCGAGGACCGCGTGCTCAAGATCGACCACGTGCACGTCGGCGCGCATTCGACCCTCGCACACGGCACGGTTCCGTTGTACGGCGCCGAAATCGGCGAACACACCCACGTCGCACCGCACAGCGTGATCATGAAGCAGGAGCACCTGCGGCCCCGGCTGCGCTACGCGGGCGTCCCGACGAAGGAGCAGAAAGCGCCCTCGCCGCGGACGAACCCCGATCCCGTCACGCACCCGCTTCGCGCGGCGGGCCGGGTCAAACCCGTTCCGGCGCCGCCGACGCAGGCGTTCTGGCAGTTCGACCGGGCGTTCGCGGTGCCGGGCGAGCCGGCGGGCCGGGCGCCCGGGGGATGACCGGCCGCCGATGCCGCTCCGCCCGGAGCGGGATCGGCGGACCGTCAG